>CAOJEH010000017.1 GCA_948434005.1 uncultured Mycoplasmatota bacterium | reverse complement strand
AAGTATTTTTATTATGCCAAAACTAATGATATATTAGTGAATCTGTGGTATAATAGATATATCAAAAAACAAGAGATAAGTGAGTGATTTTAATGAATAGTAATAAAAAGCAAACTGAAAAAGAAATACAAGAAAAAATCAAAAAAGTTGATGGTGCAATGGCTCAAGAGGGAATGCCATTAACTAAAGAAATTAAACAAAAATTATATAATTGTATAATTGGAAAGTCAACAACTGAAATAGAACGAAATAAGGTATTAGAAAAGTATAGGAGAATCTATGGATAATAAATACAAATATACTTATGAAAAAACTGCTGATTACTGTTATAAAGATACTGATGTTTTAATAAATAAACTGAATATTACAAATGATGAAGATTTATTTAATGCTGAAAGAGAACTTGTATCTTTAAGAACTTATGAATTAAATGAAAAACCATTAAAAGGAAATTTTGATTTTAAGTATTTAAAAGATATTCATAAATATTTGTTTCAAGATGTTTATAGATGGGCAGGAGATATAAGAAATTGTAATATTGCCAAACAAGATTTATTTTGCTTAACAGAACATATAGAATCATTTGGTACTGATGTATTTAATAAATTAAAAGAAGAAAAATACTTTGTTGATTATGATAATGAAACAACATTAGATAAATTAGTGGAATTATTTGCAGATATTAATGCTTTGCACCCTTTTCGTGAGGGCAATGGCAGAAGCCAAAGAGTATTTATAGAATCACTTGCCAAAATAAATGGTATAAACTTAGATCTTACAAATGTATCTAAAATGGATATGATTATTGCTAGTCATGAAAGTATTAATGGTGATTATAAAAAATTAAGAGATATGTTTAAAAATAATAGTCATGATTTAAGTGAAGAAGAAAGATTAGAATATATAAATATATATTGTTCTGATGTGATAAAACATAAACTTAGAAGTTAATAAAATGTTAGGAGAATTGGAAATGAAATTAAAAGTGCTAGAAGATAATAATACTTTTATTGATGAATATTATTTGGGAGAACCAGGAGTCTCTTATTATATCGAAGATGGTGATGAAAAAATATTGTTTGATACAGGATATTCCTCTGTTATATTAAAAAATGCAAGTAAAATGAACATAGACTTAAATAAGATAAATAAGTTAGTAATATCTCATGGACATGATGATCATACTGGCGGATTAAAATATTTTTTTGAGAAGAAAAGAAATATTGAATTAATTGCTCATCCAGATTGCTTTAATTATAAAGAAGATGCAACGGGGCTATATATTGGAAGTCCCTTTAGAAAAGAAGAATTATCTGAAATTTGCAAATTAAATTTATCTAAAATACCAATTCAAGTAAGTGATAATATTATATATTTGGGAGAAATACCCACTGTTAATGATTTTGAACCAAGATATTCTATTGGGAAAAGCAATATTGAAGGAAAAATAATAGATGATACACTAAAAGATGACTCAGCAATAGTTTATAAAAGTAAAAAAGGGTTATTTGTTATAACTGGATGCTCTCATAGTGGTATTTGTAATATTTTGGAATATGCAAAAAGAGTATGTAATGATAATAGAATATATGGTGTTATTGGTGGCTTTCATTTGTTTGAATGTAATTATAGATTAGAGAAAACAATTGATTATTTAAAAGAAAATGACATACAATTCTTATATCCTTGTCATTGTGTTTCTTTAAAAGCAAAGATAGAGATGGCTAAAAAACTTGAGATAAATGAAGTAGGAGTAGGTTTAGAAATAAATATTTAGGAAAAATATTTTGGGTATAAGCTTCATTCTAGGGGGGTACTTTAGTAAAAGAATAGTATTTCTATTTGTTGGATTGATACTAATATTATTAATAGGTACAAGCTATGCTTTATGGCAGTTAACATTTAGACAAGTAAATGAAAATATTGTTATGAGTGATTGTTTTAAAGTAGAGTTTACTGATAATAATAATATTAGTTTGAATGATATTTATCCGATAGAAGATGATACAGGAAAAAGTCTTACTCCATATAATTTTACGATAACTAATATCTGTAATAATCCAGCTAAATATCAAGTTAATTTAGAAGTGTTAAATCAAACAACTCTAATGGATCATTCAAATATCAAAGTAATGTATAATGAGGATATACCAATAAAATTAACTGAATATGAAAGCGTAGATTACACTATAAATGATGCTAGTTCATCTTATAAACTAGGGAGTGGTTACTTAGAAGGTAATCAATCAAAGAGCTTTGATTTAAGATTATGGCTAGATAGTGATACGCCTTTAAGCGATGATACAATGAATAAAACATTTTTAAGTAAAGTAACAGTTACAACCAGTTATGCTAAAAGTTTACCTGGTACAATTAGAACGGTAAGTAAAGATGATATGGCAGGAATGTGGGAGTATAAAGGTAGTATTACAAAGTTAGTTATTCAAAATAGATTAAGAGCAATTGGTAATGCAATTAAAGTAAGTGATGAATCCGAAGAAGGCAACAAAAGTATTATGAGTTATGTAGTAGCAAATGAAGACGGAAGTACTTATACAGCATATTTACAAGGACAAGATGTAATTTATTTGAATTCTGATAGTTCATATTTGTTTTACTTATTTGCAAGTTTAAAGACAATTGAAGGTATGGAATATTTAAATATGAAAAATGTGACCAATATGAGTTATATGTTTTTTAATTGTAGTAGGTTAACAAGTTTAGATTTAAGTAATTTTGATACTAGTTATGTAGAAAACATGCAAAATATATTTGCAAACTGTTATGCTTTAACTAATTTAGATATTGGTAGTTTTGATACAAGTAGGGTAACTAATATGTCTTATATGTTTGCAAGTTGTTACGGTTTAAAAAGTATAGATATTAGTAATTTTAATACAAGTAGAGTAACAGATATGTCATTTATGTTTTCTAATTTTCGTGGCGTAGATAGCTTAGATTTAAGTAGTTTTGATACAAGTAAT
>CAOJEH010000016.1 GCA_948434005.1 uncultured Mycoplasmatota bacterium | reverse complement strand
TCTCCTACTTTGGTTGTATCTAATGGTACTATATCTTTTGAATAGTAACTTCTTGTACTTACAGTAAATCCTTCTGGTTTTTCTGTGCTTTCTATTTCATAAGTTACTGTATGACTTTCTATCTTTTCAAAACTACCTGTTACTGTAACATCGCTATCTGGCATGACAAAGTTTGTTTCTGTATAAATGGTAGAAGTTGGATTAGTTATCTTCCATCCTGTAAAGCGATATCCTTCTACACTAGGAGGTGTAGCAAATGCTACTTTACTATTTGGTGCTTGTACTTGTATTCCCGGTAGTTCTGGGGCATTTTCAGGGGCACTACTATCATACTGATATGTTACATTATGAGTCGTTGTTTCTTTCTCTTCCATAAATGCATGAACACGATTTGATTTCTTCGTTAAATTCTTTTCTTTGGCATAAGCTTCATTATAAAAGTCTCTTCGTTGTTCTACTTCCGTTGTATTTGGGTCATCTATTGTTTCAGGTGTTTTAGTTTTTATTCCAACTGTTAACTGACATCCTGCTTGTAACCCTTTAATCTTAAAATGAACAGTTTTAGTTGCTTCATCATAATGTAAGCCATGGTAATTTGTATTCGATTGTTCTGTGGACTTGGTATCATTATAAACGCCACCTAAGCAAGATTTACTAGTATCTTTTTGATTCACAGCACCAACAGTACCATTCACACTTGTAATAAACTCCTGAAACTTTAATCCTTCTGGAATTCTATCAGTTACTTCAATATACTTACTATATACTTTCACATCTGCATCAATCCCTGATACATGGGCATTTTTATCTTTTCCATCATACGTAACTGTTAAATAATAGATTAAATCTGTATTCTTCTCTACTTTCGTATCATTTTCTAATAGTTCTACTGACTTAGTAAATCTTAGTAATAAAAGTGAGATAACTAATAAAATAAATACACTCAATATAATTAATTTCTTATTTTTACAAATACTTCTTATTACTTCCATATACTTACCTCACTTTTATTACATCTATTTTTTAATTAAAATTTTCTCTTTTTATTCCTATTAAACGATTTTCTAATACTTCATATTTCTCAGGATAATTTAAAATAATTTCTTCAAACAAATGAACTAAATGTTCTTTCTTTTCTTTATTTTGTTTATTAATTTTTGATAATTCTAAATATAAATCATATATTTTATCACTATTACTACTAGTAATTATTTGTTCTTCTTCTGAAATAAAACAAACACTAAATCCGTATTGAGTTAGGAGCTTTAAGACTTTCGCATGAGCAGAGATTCCAAATCCTACTTTGTTTTCTTTTTCTTGATAATCAAACAAATAAGATAAAATAAGAGCATCCTCAGCAAAAGTCTTATAAAAAGCTCCTTCTTTCAATAACACAATAGATTTAGGATACTTCCTTTTATAATAATTAAATTTCTCTTTTAACTTCATCTTAAACTTCCTTTCTAAACTACAATTAATCTTACTTAAATAACCATAATAACTAGCATATGTTTTATAAAATAACTTTTTATCATGTTTATCTAAATAAATTAATTTCTTTTTTATCTTATAGAATGTATTCTTTCTATACTTCATCGTTAATTTCTTATTAGATATATATTTATATCCTAAGAAGGATAATCCATTACTTAAGGATACTATTTCACTTTTAGGATTTATTTTTAACTTTAATTCTTTTAATTTTCTTTTTAATATATTCCATATATCTTTTAATCTTTTCTTATTTGTATCAAGTATAATAAAATCATCCATGTATCTTATATAATACTTACAATGTAATACTTCTTTTATATAATGATCTATATCATTTAAGTAATAAATAGCTAAGAATTGACTTGTCATAGCACCTATACTTAAACCTACCTCTTTTTTATAATAGGGAACATTTGTATTAAATCTTTGATTAAAAGATTTAATATATTCATTTATATACCTATTATTGGTTTGTTTTAAAATTAATTCTATTAATTTTAAAACTTCTTTATCTTTTATATCTTTCTTTAACATAGTAAGTAATATATTATGATTGATATTATAGAAATATTTACTAATATCTAATTTTAAACAATAGATTTCTTTATTACTTATTCTCATTTTATTTATATAATCTATTAATAACTTATTAGCATAGTTACTTCCTTTATCCTTTCTAGTCGCTACATTGCTATCTATTAGCTTATTTTCTAAATAAGTTAATAGATAATATTTCGCTACAAAATGATTTACTATTTTATCTGCTATACTTTGTGACATGACTAATCTTGGTTTAGGTTCAAATATCATAAATACTCTATATTTAGATGGTTTATATGTTCTATTTTTTAATAATGTATATATATTATAGATATTGGTATTTTCATTGATAGAGAATTTATAAATATCTGATTTATTCTTACATGTTTTCTTTACTATTAACCAAGTATTATATAAATTAGTAAATGTAATATATTTATCATATATATTATCTATTCTTTTTTTCATTTTCTTCATTGACTTTCCAAGCATATGTTATATTTCTAATAGATGCTAACATACCAAAAGAGTTTTCTATTTTCTTTTTATTTATATTAGATAAACTACTTAAGTTACTTGTTAAGTAATCTAACATAGAGATACTTATTAACATTTCTGTTATATATTTATTTCTAATATTTCCTGTATTCTATGATGCATATCTTAATAGTTTTACTAAGTTATAAGATTCATCTAATAAGTGTATTCTTATATCATTATGTATCTTAGGAATGTTTATTATTACATGTTTTCTTATGTAACTAATATAATAAGTTATTTTATTATATAGATTAAATTCTTGTTTACTATCCATAGATACTCCTTATACTAGTGATTTGTTAAGTTACTTAATAAATGATTAAGTAACTTAACCTCTTTCTATTTATTTTCTAGATTATTATTTATTAATAATCCATAGAATTACATCTGTTTCACAATCTTTATTTGTGAAGTTTTAGTCAAATGCTACTATAGCA
>CAOJEH010000015.1 GCA_948434005.1 uncultured Mycoplasmatota bacterium | reverse complement strand
TTTTTTTATCATTAGAAATCCTCCCTTAACTTATCTTAGTCAATGGAGGACTTTTTTCCTTAATAAATTTATTTTTTCTTTAGAAAAATTATATATCCAAAATATATAGAAACATTAGGGCTTAATAATACATGTCCCGATGTTAGAGATATTAGTATTAATAAAATTATACTAAATATTGCTACTTTATTTATATTTATTCTTTTAATAATAAATACAATTGGTATTATAAAACTAATAAGTCCAAAGATACCAAATCTAAATAAAATATCAAATAAATCAATTTCTACTAATTTTATAGATTGATTATTATAACCTATACCAAATATTATATCTATTATATTTTGTTTTTTATAAAATAAAAAGTTTTCTTTTAAAAATGTTAATCTATTATTAAATAAAACTTTATTTACAAAATTTATAGAAAAGATATTATATGATTTAAAAAATCTCTGTTGAATAATCATATTCCTATAAAAATTTGTATATGTAATTAAATACATTCCAATAATTAGTAATATTATGATGGATATTATAGATACTATTTTCCATACATTAGACATATCTTTAAATATTTTTATAGCCTTGCCTATATATATATAAATGATTATTATAAATAAGCCTATCATCAATACTTTAGTACCTGTAAGAAGTGCTACTAAAAGCGTTGATATTATCAATAATATTGATGTTATATATTTTTTATTTTCCTTTAAATAATTTAGTACTATTGGTAATAATACTATTATAATAGCACTTATCTCATTAATAGAATTAAATACTCCTTTAAAACCGCTTTTTTTATCCTCTACAGTATAATTATTAGTTCCAAAACCAAATATATATGATGATAAAAATAATAAAATATAAATACTTAAAACATAGAAAAATATTTTATTATCCATACTATTTTTAATATTTATAAAAAATAATATAGAGAATGGAATATAATATAATTTCATCATACTAGAAATAGATGATACTAACCCTCTACCTAAGTATAAATTTATAGTAAGTAAGATTAAACAAGTAATGAATGTAATTATTAATAGTTTAATGTTCTTTTTACTAAGTAATAAATATATTACAATAAAAACTAGAAATAAACCTCTAATAAAAACATTTATAATATTATAATTAGTTATTGCAATAACATCTAAAAAAGGCTGTAGTAGTATAAATATTAGTAATAGTTTTTCTATTATTTTATTCATTAATATCATCCTTTATATTAATCTTTAAGTGTTATTTTATCAATATAACCTTTATCATCATAATCTAATACTACTTTATAATCTTTATCCTCTAATTTGTCATACAAATCAGTTATTTCATCTGAGTCAGATGTAGTTATTTCATTATAAATAACAGTTATTTTCTTATCACTATTTTTTTTATTATTAGTTGAAACATCATCAAATAAATCTTCTACAAAAAATTTTGGTTGTTTGCCACTATGCATTTCAAATTGATCATTAAATTTATCTTTATCAAAATCGGACGGATTAAAAATGGCCATCCTAATTATCATAAAAACTATTACTATGAATATGATAATAGCTATAACACTTATTATTTTTCCAGGTGTTGTTTTAAAACCATTAGGGAATAGAACTTTCTTTGTTTCTTCATCTAAACCGATATTTAAATTAACATCATTTTTTAACTTATATTTTAAATTACAATATTTACAAGTTGCATACTCTTTATTTTCATCTATTTCTAAATTAGCACCACACGATTCACATTTTAATTTTTCCATTTTATCACCTCTAAATATCTTACATAATATAATAATATCATATTAAAAGAAAAAAGACTATCTAAATAATAGTTATTTTATTAACATAACCATTATCATCATAGTCTAGTTTAATCTCATATTCTTTATCCTCTAACTTGTCATACAAATCAGTTATTTCTTCAGGATCTGATGTATGAACGCCACTACAAACAATAGTTATTTTCTTATCAATATTTTTACTATTATTAGTTGCAACACTATCAAATATAGTTTTTAATAAATGTTTATTTTGCTTCCCACTATATAATTCATATTTACTATTAAATGAAGACACTTCTATTTTCTGCTTCATACTATCATATTCATTTAAATTATTATCTGATGAAGAATCATTGGTTTTATTTTCTCTAATTTCTTTTTTTGTATCTTCATAGGTTTTTGTTGCTGTATTAAATAATTTAACTATTCCAAAAATAATTCCACCTATCACGATAATAGCAATAGTGCTAACGATTATAAAGTGACTAATTCCTAACTTTAATAGAGTCTTTCCACCTTTTTTTATTGTCTCTTTAGTATCTTCATCTAACTCTAATTTAATATTTAAGTTATTATCCTTTTTTAATTTATATTTTAAATTACAATATGGGCAGGTTGCATACTCTTTGTTTTCATCTATTTCTAAATTAGCTCCGCATGATTCACATTTTAATTTTTCCATTTTATCACCTCTAAATTAACATATTAAAATAATTTTAATATATCATTAAATGTTATATATACCATAAGTAGCATAAGTAAGAATAGTCCTACTGTATGAACCATATTTTCTACCTTTTGAGATACCGGAGATCCTTTAATTTTTTCTATAATTATAAATAAGATATGGCCTCCATCAAAGGCAGGTAATGGTATTAAGTTTAAGAACCCTACATTAATACTCAAAAATGCCATTAAATATAGTATATTTGATATTCCTGATTTACTAGTTTCACCAACTATTGAATATATTCCAACAGGTCCTGATAACTGATTCACTTTAACTCCACCTGTAAATAAGTTTGCTATTGTAATCCACATTTGTTTAAATAAAGAGCCTGTTTTTACTACTGTATATTTTACTGAATTAATAAAACCATATTGTTTTTTTCCTTTAATCGTTATTCCATATTTATAACTAGTTTGTCCTTTTTTTGTTTCTTTCTTTGGTTTTACTTTATATTCTTTTATTTTATTATTAACTTTTTTTACTTTTATATTTGTTACTTTATTTTTAGCAGCAAGTGTCAAATATATAGTTGCATCATCTGTAGTTTTTATCTTATGATTATTTATTTCTATAATCTTATCCCCTTTTTCAATACCTGCCGTTTTGGCTGGATAATTATTATTTACGTTTGATACTAAAGGTTCATAACTATAACTACCTGTAAATAATGCTACAAAGAATAATATTAGAATTGCAAAAATAAAGTTAAATCCTGGCCCAAAAAACATTATCAAAAATCTTTGCCAAGGTTTTTTTGCTTGTAATCTTCTATTCTTTGGAACTTTAATTTTTTCTTCTTCTACTTCTTCTCCTGCTAAAGAACAAAATCCACCAATGGGTATTAGTCTTAAACAATATTCTGTTTCTTTGCCTTTTTTATGAAGAATTCTTGGACCCATTCCTAATGAAAATTCATATACATATACGCCCATTAATTTCGCAAATATAAAATGTCCTAATTCATGTACAAATATAATTGCACCTAATACAAGTATAAAAATAATTAATGTCATAAATACCTCCTATAAAATACCTAAAAATAATATAGATGCTAAAACTACAAATATTAAACTATCTAATCTATCTAGGATACCACCATGTCCTGGAATTAAATCAGAAAAATCTTTTGCACCATAATATCTTTTTATTGAAGAAAATACTAAATCTCCTAATTGCCCAATAACAGATAATATCATTGTTATCAAAATTAGTATAGATAATGGTAGACTATTATTTATAGCAACATGATAAAACACTACAGATGTTATACCTCCAACTAGTAGTCCACCAAATAAACCTTCATATGTCTTATTAGGAGAAATTGTTGGTGCCATTTTATGTTTCCCTATTAATTTACCAGTAAATAAAGCAAATGTATCTGAAAGAATTGTAATTATTAATAAGTATACAATATATAATATGTCATAATTACGTGTAATAATTAATAAATTGAAACTTAAGCCTATAAATAATGTAGATCCAATTAAAAATAATGCATCATTTATATTATATTTTTTACTATCATTTATAAATACCATAGGTAGTATAAATACAAATATTATAAAAGTCATTACTCTATAATCTAGGTTATATTGAAAATCTATAGATGTAAAATTATTAAGTGAGAAAAATAAAACTAAAATATAAGCAAAAACCTTCATTAAAAAGGGGAATTTTTTTCTTGTTTCTCTCATATGTAATAATTCATATAAACCTAATACTGCAAGTAAAGACATTAATATTGCAAAAGGTTTTCCTCCTGTTATCAAAAGTGGTATAAATATAATTAACATTATTGCTGCACTAATTATTCTTTTCATAAAGACCTCCATCTCCAACTATAATTAGTATAATACTAAATTAAGTTTTCTACAAGAAAAAAAGCAACTATGTTGCTTAAAACTTATCAATATCTATTTTTACATACTTATTTTCTTTTAGTGAACTACTAGCCTGAATTAGAGTTCTAATAGCATTAGCAGTTTTACCCGCTTTTCCTATAACTCTTCCCATATCATCTTCAGAAACCATTACTTGTATTAAAATAACATTTTCTTCTTCTGTCGGAAATTCTTTTACACTTACACTTTCTTCATCAAGTACAAGAGACTTCACTATTTTCTCAGTTAAACTTACTAAATCCATATTATTTAGCCTTCTTATCTTTAGATTCAGCGAATTTCTTCATAATACCAGCTTTGCTAAATAAATTTTTAACTGTATCAGTTGGAATAGCACCATTGTTTAACCATTTTAATGCTACTTCTTCGTTGATTTTTACTTCATCTTTTCCTACTGGGCTATAAGTTCCTACCAACTCTAAATATTGTCCATCTCTAGGTCTTCTAGAGTCTGTTGCTACTATTCTATATGTTGGATGTTTCTTAGCACCCATTCTTGTTAATCTTAATTTTACTGCCATATATACCTTCCTTTCCTTCAGTTACTAATTATATACTATTATATACTATGTGTCAACCTTTTTTTTATAACAGCTTTTTAATAATAAAATTAGTCCAAACTGTACCATTTGAAATTCTTTTTGTACTTGGGTATGTTTCAAAATAATCAATAAGTTTAACATTTTTATTTATATTACTTAATATTTTTAGCATCTCATTTTTAGTTAAATAATTATAGTATTTTCCTTCTTTTATCTCATACCCTGTTCCAAGTTTAAACGATGCATAAATTATTCCATTAGTTTTTAGGGAATTAATCATTTTTATTATAATATCAATCAAGTGTTCTTTTTCAACATGTAATATTGAAGAACAAGCCCATATTCCATCATAAACACTGACATCATTCAATTCTTCAAACTTCATACAATCAACTTTTTTATTTATATATTTGCTAGCCAATTTACACATTTCTATAGAGCCATCTATAGATCTAACTCTATAACCATTATTAAAAAAATATTTACTATCTCTTCCAGAACCACAACCAAAATCCAGTATATAAGCATTTTTATTTAAATGTTTTAAAAACCTATCATAGTTTTCTTGTACGTTTCCCACTATGGTTTGTTCACAATATCTCTTAGCATTTTTATTGTAGTACTTGATTGTATCGTATTCTTTTTCCATAATCGTTTTCTCCTATAATAGTATTATATCATGAACTCATATTTATCAAATTAAAAAGAAGTCTTTCGACCTCTTAGATAGTTTCTTCATTTATAAAATCTTCTTTTACTTCATTTTCTATAGCTTCTTCTACTTTTTCTTGATCTTCCATTATTTCTTCCCATGGTTCTTCATTTTCATCTACTGCTATTTTTACTTTTGTATCTCCAACTAATTCTATTCCTAGTTCTTTTTCTATTGTATAAATTACTTTATTATCATTTATATCTACTTTAGAGCAAGTAGGTTGTTTTAAACTTCTAATAATAATTTCTTCACCTTCACTATCTAAATCATCTCTTTTTCTAACTTTAACAGTTTCTTGATATGTATTAGTATCTTTATATACTTCAGTTTTAGTATCGTTATCGTATGAATACCATATATTTACATCATAACTACCATTTATAACAATAGAATCTCCTACTCTATCTCCTTTGAAGTTGTGATTAATTACCCAACACCCTAGTATAGTAGTTGGTTTATTTTCTATTGTCTGTTCTTTAGTTGATGTAAAAGTTTTTTTCCCTTTACCGATAACGGCTTTAGTAACGATTTCTTTATAATTAGACATATTACTCCTCCTCTAATCTAGTTTATGCAAGTAGTGAAAAAAACTATACAATTATTTATTAGTAAATAAAAATTTAAATACTTTATTGATTTTTATTAATATAAAGCTTATAATATATTAAATTTTAAGGAGTATTAATTATGGAAGTAATCGCTCATACTGCAACTATTCAAAAAAATAAAGATAGTTTAAACACTTTATTAAAAAATGATTTATATGAAAAATTAGAATTAGATTTTGTATTAACAAGTGATTATATCCCTGTATGGAGTCATGATATAAAAGTTAATGGTTTAAATATTAAAGATAGTAGTGCCAAACAATTGAATTTTCTTCTTACTTTAGATGAAGTATTACAAATAGTAAATAACAAAAAGAAAATATTAATAGAGATTAAATCTCCAAGAAGGGATAAAAAATTTTATTCTAAAATAATTAAAATACTAAAAAGATTAAACAGTATAAAAAATATTCAAGTTCAAAGTTTTGATTCTATTTTTATTATAGAATTATTAAAGCATAAAAAACAATTTCCTAATATTGAAATAGGATTAATTATTAATTTTTTTAAAACATTTAACTATAGAAAAAAAGATATATCTAAATTAAAAGATATTGATTTTATTTCTTTATCATCAGAATTATTTGAACTTCCTATTGTAGGAAAAGATTATTTAATCTATAAGAATTTATTTTCTCACGCTAAACTATATGCTTGGACATGGGACGCAGTATATAAAGAGCATGAAAAAAGAATTAAAAACTATATAAAATGTGAAACTGATGGTATTATTACTTTAAATCCACAACTTATTAAAAAAATTATTGGAAATAATAAAAGAGGTGTTTAATATGAGTACTAAAAATAATCAAATTCTTTTAAAATTACTAAATAAATATAAACTATCTAGTAACGATAAAGAACATATTTTATCTATAATAATAGATATTTATAATCACGATGAATTTCAAAAAAGACTTACTAACGAGTTTCCTCATCATGATACAGTAACTTTAGGTGAACACATATTAGAAGTTACAATTGTTACTTATCTTTTATCCAAAAAAAAGAAGAAAGATTATGATATAAATACTTCTCTTAATATTGCAATGATGCATGATTTATATACATTACCATGGCAAAATAATCCTTCTGCTGATGTAGACAAATTTATAAATAAACATGGTTTTAGACATCCAATTGAAGCCGTAATCAATGCACTTACTTGGTATAGTGAATTATTTACTTCTTTAGAAAAATCAAAAGTAATTATTGATGGTATTATTCATCATATGTACCCTTTTCCTGTTACCTCTTTTACTGATAATGGTGAAGGATTAGAATTAAAAAACTATAACTATGTTAAAAACATTAGTAATATCAATAAAGAACTTTTAGTTTGGTCTTCTAATAGATTTAGTGTAGGAGGAATATCAATTTGTCCTAGTAAGTACAATGAAGGAAGAGTTATGAGTATGGCTGATAAAATAGTATCCATCTCTAATCTAAAACATAGTGGTTTTAATAGTACAATAGCCCTAATAACTGGTAAAAATAAAAAATTAGAAAAATTAAAATAAGAGTTTTCTCTTATTTTTTTTCATTTAATACTTTGTAAAAATAATCGTTTAGTTCATCTTTAACTAAATTTATCATATTATTAACTACTTCTAGATTATTATTATATTCAACATATATTGGTATTTCATTTAATTCTTTTTCTTTAGAATCTAATTCTTTTTTTATAGATTCATTATTTTTTCTTATATATTTTTTTTGTAATTCCTTTATTTCTTCTATAAGTTTAGTTAACTCCTTATTCTTAGACATTTTCTTTTTTATTTCTATACATTTTATATATTCTTTAGAATTTATAATATAATTAATAATATCATCTAAGCTTTCTTCTATTTCTTTATTTAACATGGCCATCTAAACTCCATGTTTTAGCTTCTAAAATCTCAACTTTAACAATATCTCCAAAATTGATATTTTCTCCAGTGAAATTTACTAGTTTATTAGTTTCAGTATAACCATAATACATATCTTTCTTTTCAGATATACCTTCTGTTAAGACTAAAACTTCACTGCCTATTAACTTTTTATTATTCTCTAAAAAATACTTATTAA
Source organism: uncultured Mycoplasmatota bacterium (assembly GCA_948434005.1). Lineage (GTDB taxonomy): Bacteria > Bacillota_I > Bacilli_A > RF39 > UBA660 > UMGS995. The sequence goes on along the minus strand of CAOJEH010000015.1, from coordinate 5,027 downwards.
CTACATTATTTAATCTTTGTAATCTTTCTTCTTTTTCTTCTAAAGATACTTCATCTATTAGTTTCGCTGCGGGAGTATTTTCTCTTTTAGAATATATAAAAGTAAAAGCATTATCAAATTTACAGTATTCACATATATCTAAAGTTTCTTTAAAATCTTCTTCAGTCTCATTAGGAAATCCTACAATAATATCAGTTGAAATACTTACATTATCTATTTTTTCTTTTATTTTATTAAACAATTCCAAATAAGATTCCTTTGTATATCTTCTACCCATTAGTTTTAATATCTTACTACTTCCTGATTGAATTGGTAGATGAATACTGGGCATAATATTTTTATATTTTGAAATTGTATCTATCATACTATCTGTAAAATCCCATGGATGTGATGTCATAAATCTAACTCTTTTTATATTTGTTTTACTAACATCTTCTAATAGTTCTCCTAAACCATACTCTTTATATAAATCTTTTCCATAAGCATTAACATTTTGTCCTAAAAGAGTAACTTCTTTATATCCTTCCTTTACTAAAGTTTTAACTTCATCTATTATATCTTCTTTTTTTCTACTTCTTTGGCTTCCTCTAGTATAAGGGACTATACAATATGTACAAAATTTATCACAGCCATATATTATATTTACATATGCCTTATAACTTTTATCTCTTTTTACAGGCATACCTTCTACTAAATCTTTTTCTTTAGGATAAACTTCTATTACTTGTTTTTCTTCTTTTATAGTTTTATCTAATATAATCGGTAATTCATATAAATTATGAGTGCCAAAAACAAAGTTTACAAACCTATAGTCATTTAAAATCTGATCTATAACACCTTCTTCTTGGGCCATACATCCACATAGTCCTATAATTAAATTACTATTTTTAGTTTCTTTTATATGTTTTAGTCTTCCTAACATACCAAAAGCTTTATTATGAGCATTTTCTCTAATAGAACACGTATTTAGTATAACTAAATCTGCTTTTTCATAGTCTTCTATCTTTTTAAATCCTAATTCTTCTATCATAGCAGATATATTTTCACTATCATGTTCATTCATCTGACACCCATAGGTTTTAATAAAATAAGTTTTATTATTAAAACTATTGATATACTTATTATCTATTTTATATTTAATAGTCTTATAATCTACTTTTTGTCTTTTTCTTGCTTCTTTATAGTTTGGTAGCATCATAATACCACTCCTTACTTCTTGTATTATATATATAAACATAAAAAAAGTAAATGACTTACTTTTTCTTTTTAACTGGTGATTTTTCTACTAATGATTTTTTTATATATTCACCATTTTCGTATACATCATATATATTTGGTTTTGCTTTTCTTCCATGCACTTGATTATAATACTTTTTAAAATCATCATTTTCTAGTATATAATCTATTATTTTTTCATTTTTCTCAGTCATTATATCTTTTTTATTTCCTATGTGTTCACCATTTCTAAAATATTGGCCTAGTTTATTACTCATTTTAACTTCATCAGAATATGATGCGATTAAAAATGCATTTACAACCATTTCATATGTTATTTCGTCATCCTTTTCTACAAACAAATCCTCTCTACTAGTAATTAATCTTCCTATGTCGCTATCTTTTGGTACTGCAACTGAGTCAATAACAATACCTTCTTTTCTAATATAATAACTTATTTCAAAAAAAAATGGTGCAAGAATCTTTTTTATCTTTCTATCAACATCATTACTCATTAATATTGTACCAACATCAATCGGATTATTAATCATTATATAATCATTATTTTCCTTATTAAAACTATATTCTACTACTTCCATTCAACTAACCTCCGTTTAATAAATTATATATGATTTATTTTATTTTTTCAACAAAAAAAGTAAGTTATTTTATTAACTCACTTCTACTAACTGTTTCTTTATTAACTTTTCTAGTCTTCTAGATTTATTCGACATTATCTCTTCTTTTATTTGATCCATATTATCTCTTATTTCATCAACTAATTGTCTCATATTGGGAAGTAGCGATTCTTTTTTTTCTAAACTACCAACAATTATTTGTAGATTATTTATTTTAGAATATTTACCATAATATGAACTTTTTATGTAAGCATTAAAAACTTTCTTGAATGATACTACGTCTATATTATTAAATCTTTTATCTTCTAATATTTTTAATGTTGTATATATATAATTTTCATTTATTGATTTATCAAGTATAGTTTCACCTTTATTATTTTTAATATTTGGTATAAAATCTTTTCTTCTTTTAATACTTTTTATGATATCAACAACATGAACATAATTAATTGATACCAAATGATGTGCAAAAGTATTACCTTCATTATCCTGACGATTGATATTCCAATCTTTATTTTTCATATATTTTAATACTAAGTCATATTGCTTTACTTTTAGTAATTTTGTTATAACATCGTGTCCAGCTGAGTCTAATATATTCATATCTATATTTTTCTTTGATAGAACCTTATCAACTAAATCAAAACGGCTTCTTTTAATAAGATCAAAAATCAGGGCTGGCTCCTTTTCGCAATCTGAAATTGCCTTTTTTTCATCATAAAACATAAATGCACCTCTATTCACATGACAGTTACATATTATATCAAAATATTTTTTATCTGTCAAACCAATTCATTTATATTATGGTCCTTATATTTATTTTTTATACTTATTCAATATATGATTTTAGTTTTTGATTCTTTCTTAACTTTCTCTTAGCTTTTTCCTTTTCGTTACGTACTTCATTTTGTTTAATACCTAAAGATTCTGCTATTTCACTTACTTGGTATGAACGATTTCCTTACTCATCATAACATTTCAATAGTATTTCTTTTTGTAACGGTGTTAACTCTTCTAAAGCTTCATAATATGTACTTAAAAATTCCTTTTCTATGTATTCATCTTCTAAAGTTTTTCTTGCTATTCTTTTAGATTTTTCATTAGCAATCGACTCCAAAAATCTTTCATCATCAGAATATAGTATGCTTATAGAAGATTCGATATCTTTAATATAGCTTTCATTATATCTTTTTCTATATCTACCTTTCCTAGCTATTTCTATATCATCTATTACACTTCTATTATATTCAAATATACTTTTATTATATATATTTCTAAAGCTTCATTAACTATATCTTTTCTTCTTTTTAGTTCTTCTTTGACAAAGCCTTCTTCATTATTCTCTAATTCTTGCTTTCCCGCATCAACAATCCTTATAGCTTCACTTACTGGCATTTTTTCTCCTGCATCAGATGAAGACTCTTCAATTAATACCTTTTTCACTTCTATTCCTAAATCATCTGGAACTTCCCATTCACTATAATAAACATAAGCATCTTTATTTTTAGTTTCTATAGCCTCTAAATAAGTCAAGACATCATCATAATAATCTAATAAGTCTTCCCACGATTCTTTTATTTTTTCTTTTTCTTTAGCTCTACTATTATCTTCTTCTGGATTTGTTAAAATACATACTCCCATTTCTTCTTCATATGCTTTTAAATATGACTTTCTAGATTTTATATATGGAACTGAATAATATCTATCTTTTTGATAGGAATATAGTTTACTATTAAAATTTTTTACTTTTTTATTAAGTGATTTTATTATTTCTTCTCTTGTAGGTACTATTCCATCAGATTTATCCATTAATTCCTTTTCTGTTTCTAAGTATAGTTCTATATCCATTAATTTTTTTTGATATAATTTAAAATATTCTACTACAAGCCATGATTCTTTTGTATCTCCTTCTAGTTCCAAATAGTCACCAGTTAAATCTAGCATTTTTCTTTCTTCATCAGATATAATCATATTAATTTTACCTGTTTGTACTAGTTTTAATATAATATCAAGGATACTTTCTAGCGATCTTGATAATTCTATACGACTTGCGGTAATTTTAACTTTTTCAGGATAACCTAGATTTAGAACTTTATCATTATATCTTCTTATTTTACGATTTAATCTTTCTACCATTCCAGGTTTATGAACACGATAATGTCTTTTTCCATTTTGATCTTTTTTAACCGATAATAAACTATCATAATACATAGTAGCATATTCTATATTTACTTTCTCATCTTCTATAGTATTTCTTTTCTTACGTTTTTTCTTAAAATATTCTCTTTTTAATTTGTTTTCAATACAACGAGACGCATAGGTTGTGAATTTTGCTTTATCAGTTGGTACATAATAGTGACATGCACTTAATAAAGCCTCAGCTGCAGTTTGAAATATATCATCATATTCTACTTTACCTTCTAATTTTTTATAATATATTTTAGCATAAATCTTTAATAGATTTGACGTACCACAAAATACCTTGTTTCTAGTTTCTATTGTTGGGTAAACTCTTTCTTTCTTTTTAATACCATGAGTAGCAATCATAGCACTATTAAATTCATCTTCTCTTTTTTCTCTATATTCTTTGATTGTCTTCTTTAAATAATTTATAAATTCATTAATAACATCATTTTCTACATATTGATTTTTATTAGCTTCTATAATTTTAAATACATCTTCCATTTCTTCATCTGTTATTTTATTATTTGATATTACATTAAATCTAGTTATAACTTTTTTTAATGTAGTTTCGAAGTAATTATCTAGTTTTATCTTTAAAGGTTCATGTTTATACCAATTATCTAATAATGACTCTTCTGCATCATCTACCATACCATAATCGATTATACGCAATAAATCATTATGTATATACTTTAGTTCAATATCTATATCAATCCCCACACCATCTTCTTTATATAAATGTTCTATTTCTTCTTGAGAAATAGTACTTAAGGAATCAATGCATTTATATATCTCTTTACTTATAATTTTGCTATCGTCAACCATTGTCGTACTCCTAATGTTATTATTCCCTACAATGATTCTTTTATATTTTATTATAGTATACAAATATAGTTTAAATCAATAAAAAATGACTATTACAGTCATTTTTTTATTGTAGAGTTACAATTGATGTGTCACCATTAATATATACAAAAAGCGATTGATCCG
>CAOJEH010000014.1 GCA_948434005.1 uncultured Mycoplasmatota bacterium | reverse complement strand
GGTGCAGCTGATGCTGTTGGTGCAGCTGATGCTGTTGGTGCAGCTGATGCTGTCGGTGCAGCTGATGCTGTTGGTGCAGCTGATGCTGTTGGTCTAGGAGTTTTACCTGGCTTCTTTGTTTTTTCTATTCCTTTACCATTGCTTTCTTTTTCAGTTTCTCCTGATTTTTCTATTTTTTTTGCTTTTTCTTGCTTTTCTATACCATCTATAGTTGGATTACTTGTTGGTGCTGGTGTTCTATTATTGTTATTATCTTTATTATCATCTAAATTATATTCAATTCTTTCATTATTATTGTTATTTTCTGGACTGTTATTTCTTAATAAGTTAAAGCCTATAGCTCCTCCAGTTATTACTAAAGCAGTTACTAAGCCATATATCTTAGCTTTTGTTATACCCACAGCTGATTTTACTATATTTTCTTCCTTACTAATTTTTTTCATAATACAAAAATCATCTCCTCATAATATATTATTATCTTTGTTGTTTCTGCATTTATTTTTTATTTTTATTTTAATGCAGAGTTCCCCTTTTATGTGTGCATTATTATACACTATTCTTTGATTTTTGTCAATACTTTAAGCAATTTTATTATTCCTTTAATTTAAAATATGCTTAGTAAAAAAAGTATAACACATTATTAGTATAAAATAAATCTAAAATTAATAAAAATTTAAAATTATTTTATAGCATTAACATAGTTATAAAATAAAAAATAAAAAAAGTCAAGAGGTTTTATTTTATAAAAAATAAATTAATAATTCTTTCATAATTTTGATTGATTATTCTACCTTATTTCAATACTATTTGCTAATCTTATTATAAATAAAAAAGATTATTAACTAATCTATTTTTTATAAGTCTTTGAATCTATAATATTATCAATTTTACTTCTATATTTATCATAGATATCTTGTTCACGTTCTTTATTATCCCTTGATATTCTAAGGTCATATGGATTATCTAATGCATAACAAAAATCTCTTAATACTTTTAACTCCTTTACCGATAACTCATCAACATGATTATATACTTGATGGAATAATTCTACATGATTAATATCTTCTAGTAAATCAAGTTGATTATCCTCTAAATTTGTAAAACGACTATTAATTAAAAACATTTTTCTAGATAAACGTTTTAATTTCTTTTTTCTTTCATTACCCATTTTATAAGAATGATAGCTAGCAAGATGTAATGGACTTAATAATTGTGGAACAGATAAAACTATTATTTCTCCAACTATAGAAGAAATTACTTTTTTCATTTTTTGTTTACTTATAAATCATCACCTATTATAAATTTATGCTAATGACTATGAATTAATAGTTAAGTTTTTCTAAATTCTACTTACTTTTACCATTTTTATCTTTATTTAAATGTGTAGTTGATAAACATAAAAACGCAGAACCTAAACATAAATTTACAACCCAATTTCTATCTTTACTGATTATTTCTATAATACTACTAATATAAAAACATATTGATGCAACTAGATAACATATAAAACTAAGTTTTTCCTTATTATTTTTTTTCATTTATTCACTCCTTAAAAATTATTATCACTACCTATTCTTATACATAAAACATTCTCTGTTATGAGAATAAATAACCCCTATTGCTTGTAAATAAGAATATATAATTGTACTTCCTACAAATTTCATTCCCCTTTTTTGTAAATCTTTTGATATATCATCTGATAATTTATTTGTAGTTTTATCTATTTCATAAATAGTTTTATTATTTGTAAATTTCTCTAAATAGTTATAGAAACTACCATATTCACTTTGAATATTTTTAAATATCTTACTATTATTTATAGCGGCATTTATTTTTAACCTATTTCTTATAATTTTTTCATTTTTTAATAATTGTTCTATTTTTTTCTCATTATAATTGCATATTTTATCTATATCAAAATTATCAAATGCTTCTTTAAAATAGTCCCTTTTATTTAATACACATTCCCAAGAAAGCCCCGCCTGGAAAGACTCTAATATTAACATTTCAAATAAGTATTTATCATCAAAATTAGGCTTACACCACTCATTATCATGATATTCTATATATTTTGGATTTTTTAAATTACACCACTTGCATCTTATCATAATGTAATACCATATTTAGGCATAAAGTATTTACTCATATCATTTTTCTCATGTTTTAGTAAGGCCACTTTATTTTCTAAACCTCCACCATATCCAGTTAGACTTCCATTTGAACCAATCACTCTATGACAAGGAATGATAATACATATAGGATTCCAACCAACTGCACCACCAACTGCCTGAGCTGACATCCTTTTTATTCCTCTTTTTTTAGCAATTATTTTTGATATTTCATTATATGTTATAACTTCTCCATATTCTATAGAATTCAGTATATCAATCACTTCTTGTCTAAAACCCGTTAAATTGCTTATTTTATACTTAGGCGTAAAACTAGGATTTTTACCACTAAAATAAATATCTAGCCACTTACTTGTTTGACTAAATATCTTCAATTCCTTTTTTTCAAAATCCATGGTGTACTTAAAAGAATCTTTAGAACCATCAAACCATAATCCGGTTAAATACTCACCATCACTAGTCATAATCATATTTGAAAAGTTATGCGGTGTTTTATATATATATTTATAAGTCATAAATTTCCTCCTAAATTTATTTAAAGAAATCTTCGTCTATCAATGGAATAATATCTATTGCAGGTTCTTCATATGGATGAACTTCTCTTAATCTTGTTATTACCTTTTTAACATTTTCAATATCACATACAACTTCTAGCTTTTCTTCTTCCACAAATTCTAAATTATTCTTTTCCCCAATATATGGATTAGCATTATCATTTGGTTTAAAAGTTCCAGTAGACTTTGTGGATGATGTGCAATAAGAATAATTACCTATTATTCCAGCGCCCTCATTGCAGACTGCTTCTCTTACTTCTTCAATATTTTCTAATGGAATTGTCACAAAAATTTTTACTTTTTTTATCTCTATATTCATTTTTTACCATCCGCCTAACAAAGTTTAATATCCTAATGTCATTTATTCCTCATTATCTTCTAAAAAATAATTAACCATTTTTTCATAGTTATCTTGACTATTTAAACAAGTATCTATTAAATAACCTTTTTCATTATTCGTTTGATATTCTTTAATACCCCTTATATAAAAATCTTTATTTATATCTTCAATAAAGAAAGGCATTATATCATTATATAAACATTCTCTAAACATTATCATTCTTCCAACACGACTATTACCATCTTGGAAAGGGTGAATTTTCTCAAATATAACATGAAATTCAATAATATCCTCAATAGTTTTATTAGATATTTTATCATACCACTCTAATAAATCTTTCATATCACTTGCTACATTATTTGGTAAAGATGTTGTAATATTACCAACGAAGTTCTTTTTCTTTTTATATTCTCCTACATTAAACCATTCTTTTTCATTATCAGTTAATGTACCATCTTTTAAGATAAAGTGAAATCTCTTTACCATATCTTCAGATAATTTATCATCAATAGTGTCTAACATATATTTAAATAAAGTAAAATGATTTTTTGTTTCAGTAGCATCTTTAAGTACAATAACTTTATCTCCACTCGTTAAAATTGTCCCAGTATCGTAAATACTAGCAGTTTCATCAGGTGTTATAGTAGACCCTTCTATATGATTAGTATTATAGGCAAAATCAAGTTGTGTTTTATGATATAAATTACCAGATAAATTCATATTTTTTTGCTCAATCAATGCTTTTTTTATTTCGTTTACTTTCATTTTATTTCCTCCCTTTAAAATAAATTTTATATTCTTATACAATTTCATTCTTAATTTATATTATGAATATATTATATCATATCTACATAAAAAAGCATAAAAAAAGCGGAGCCTTTCGGCTCCTTCAGGGGGTTCGGTTGAATATACACTCATCCTATATAACAATGAGTGATATCAGCATGATATTCATATCATCATGCATCTTAATAATAAAATAGAAATCTAAAAAAGTCAATTAGTATTTAACTATTTTTATCAGATTTACAATAAAGTTAATTAAGCAAGTGCTAAAACTTTATTATTATCAGTAGTTTTTGTTTGTTCTGATGACTTCTTATCTTTATTATTTATATATTTAGCTATAGCCATAGCTGATGCATAAACGCCACGTTCATATTTCTTGCCAAATACATCATTATAAAGCTCTATATCTATATTATCCATTTTTCTTTCCGAATGAATTCTAATTAGTTCACTATTTAAAGCATTTAATCCTATTTCATAATCATAATGTGCCAACTCTACATATATATAGGAATTCTTATTCTTAACTAGTTTATAAGCTTTACCTATACCCTTTTCCTCTATAGCTTCAGCAATATATAATACTAAATCCCTCAAAATAGGAAATGCTCTATCATTAACATTATACCCAAGTCTACTTAACAATTTATCTTCTGGATAAGAAATTTTATTACTTTCCAAGATAGACTTTTTATAATCATAATATTTGACCATTATATCATATGACAATTTTTCTAAAATATATTCTCTTACTTCTTCAGGAACACTGCCTAGTAAATCTAAGATAGTGTTATCTGGTTGCATAATATTTCTCCTTCCTATTTACTCTATGCTTTTATGCCCAAAAAAAACACAGATTACTAACAACTAGTGACTCCGTGCTTGAATGCTCGTGTAGGATTTTAACCCCAGCATAGCTCACAAATTAATGCTTATATGCTCTCACCTCTATACATATTACAGAAGAAAACTAATTTTGTCAATTATAAATTTTCATTTACTGATAAAACTAATTCTTTTTTTAAAATATCATTATCTGTATCTTTATTTTTTAAATACTCATTTGAGTCTTTTTTAGTTTGTAATAATATTTTATAATCTTCTCTTAAATTAGCAATTTTAAATTCCATATCACCACTTTGTTTAGTTCCAAATAAATCCCCATGTCCACGTAATTTAAAATCTTCTTCACTTATTAAGAAACCATCATCTACATTTTTCATTATATCTAAACGCTTTGTATCACTATTACTTATTAATATACATTGTGATTTTGAAGTACCACGACCAACTCTACCTCTTAACTGATGAAGTGTAGATAAACCAAATCTATTAGCATCAAATATAACCATAGTAGTAGCATTAGGAACATCAACTCCAACCTCTATAACCGTAGTTGAAATAAGTATTTGTATTTTTCCAGATGCAAATTCCTGCATTATTAAATCTTTTGCTCCTCCGGCCATCTTACCATGTATAATATCTATTTTAAAATTCTTTCCAAAAGCCAAAGTCATTTGATCCTTTAGATTACAAACTGTTGCCAAATCTGAATTTTCACTTTCTTCAATTAAAGGAGCGATAACATATACCTGATGACCCTCTTTTAACTCATCAAGCATCATTTGCAATACCTCTTTTATCTCATCATTACTTTTTACATAGGTAGTAATAGGTTGTCTACCTTTTGGTCTTTCCTTAATAATAGACATATCCATATCACCATAAATAGTAAGCGCATAAGTTCTAGGTATTGGAGTTGCACTCATATATAAAATATCCGGTCTTAATCCTTTATTCTGTAAATTAGCCCTTTGATTAACTCCAAATCTATGTTGTTCATCAGTAATAACAAGACCCAAATTATTATACTCTACATCTTCTTGAATAAGAGCATGAGTGCCTACAATCATATGTATATTGCCATTACTTAATTCTTCATAAATTCTTTGCTTATCCTTTTTTAATGTTGATCCAGTAAGTAATTCAACATTAATATCTGTTCCTTTTAAAAACTCTTTCAAATTATTATAATGTTGTACTGCAAGTATCTCCGTTGGCGCCATCAAAGCACTTTGATACCCACTTAAATAATTTGCTACCATACTAACGAATGATACAATAGTTTTACCACTTCCAACATCACCTTGTAATAATCTATTCATTCTAGATGGACTTTCTAAATCTTTAATTATATCTTCTATAGCGGTAGTTTGATCATTTGTTAATTTAAACGGAATAGATTTTATAAATTTATCTAATTCTTTTTTATCTATTTCCCTACTTAAACCATTATTTTTCTTTTTATTTTGTAATTTTAAATAATTAATTTTAAACATAAAAGCAAACAATTCTTCATATTTAAGCCTTATAATAACTTCTTTTAGTTTTTCATCAGTAGATGGATTATGAATTATATTTAAAGCCGTTTTCTTATTTAAAAAATTATACTTCTTAATATATTCTTCTGGTATATAATCAGGTATATCCTTACCATATGCAAGCAGTGCCATATTAATATATGTTGAAAGATTCTTATTGGTTAATCCACTTGTACAATGATATACAGGTTCTATTTTAACTTTATTAGTTAAAGTAGACATTTTAATTTCTGATGCAGTTATTACATTTTTACCTTTATCAAATTTACCTATAACTGTAACACCAGTACCTACTTGTAATTGATTTTTTAAAAATGCCCTATTAAATATAGAAACTCCAACTACACCACTTTGTGTAACAAGTCTAAAATTCATTTTGTTTAATCCCGCTTTAAATCTCATAAGAATAGGAACACTTTCTATTTTTCCATCTATTACTATATGTTCTTCATCTTCTGCTTTTGTTAAATCACCACGTTCTAATACATCATAACGAAAAGGATAATGAGTAACCAAATCTTCTATAGTGTAAATTCCTATTTTGTTTAAAAGGCATAATGCTCTAGGACCTACACCTTTAATATCTTTTAATAAAGCCACTATTACCACTTCCTTCTTGCATATTATAACATAAAAAAATCTTTTTTCAAACAAAAAAAGTAAGAAAACACAAATAATTTTCTTACCCTCCGCTATAATATTTTAAGACATTATATCACATATTAAATTAGTTACCTCTGTAGGATTATCTATTGGTAATCCTTCTATAAGTCTAGCTTGTGCATATAATACTTTTGTATATTTTTTTAGACTTTCTTTATCATCTTTATATAATTTTTCTAACTTCTTAACTATAGGATGATTCTCATTAATTTCTAATACCTTTTCAGAATTAATTTTCTCACCTGTAGGCATAGCATTAATAACCTTTTCCATCTCTATAGATACATTACCCTTAGTTGTTAAACATACAGGGTGATTTTTAAGTTTATTAGTATATTTAACTTCTTTTAATTCATCACTTAAAGCCTCTCTCATTACTTCAAACATATCTTTAGATTCTTTATTTTTATTTTCTAATTCTTTCTTTTCTTCATCTGTATCTAAATCAACATTTTCACTACAAATATTTACAAATTTCTTATTATCATAATCAACTAACATTTGTACTGCAAATTCATCAACATATTCAGTTAAATATAAAATTTCATAGCCCTTATCTTTTATATTTTCTACTTGAGGTAATAAATCTACTTTATCTACAGTTTCTCCACAAGCATAATATATTTTATCTTGATCTTTTTTCATTCTAGAAATATATTCTTTTAAAGTAACAAGCTTTTTCTCGGTAGATGAATAAAACATAATTAAATCTTTTAATAAATCTTTTTTAGCACCAAAATCATTGTATATACCAAATTTTAGTTGCATTCCAAAGTCTTTGAAGAAACTATCATATTTATCTCTATCATCTTTTAACATAGCCTCTAATTCTTTTTTTATTTTCTTTTCTAGACTTTCTGCTATTAATTTAACTTGATAATCTTGTTGTAGTATTTCTCTAGAAATATTTAATGATATATCTTCACTATCAACTAGTCCTTTTATAAATCCAAAATAATCTGGAAGTAATTCCTCACATTTATCCATTATTAGAACACCATTTGAATATAGAGATAATCCTTTTTTATACTCTTTGTTATACATATCATAAGGAGCATGGCTTGGTACAAATAATAGTGATTTATAACTACATTTACCTTCTACGTTATATGTAATAATTCTAGTTGGATTTTCATAATCATGGTATGTATCTTTATAAAAGGCATTATAATCCTCTTCTTTTACATCCTTTTTATTTTTCTTCCAAATAGGAACCATACTATTTAGAATTTCATCTTCATGAGTTTCTTCATATTCATTTTCACTACCATCTTTTAAGACGTTTCTTGTCATATTCATAATTATAGGATAAGTTATATAATTTGAATATGTTTTAACAATCTTATCTATATGATGCTCATCTAAATATTCACTATAGTTATAATTATCTGTATCTTCTTTTAATTTTAATACTATTTTAGTACCAAATGCTTCATAATCCGCTTTTTCTATAGTATATCCATCTGCACCATCACTTTCCCATAAATAAGCTTCATCACTACCATACTTCTTACTAGTAACAGATATTTTATCTGCAACCATAAATGCAGAATAAAAACCTACTCCAAATTGTCCAATTACATCTATATCTTTTTTATGTTCATTTTCTGTTTTAAATAGTAATGAACCACTTTCTGCAATAGTACCTAAATTTTTTTCTAATTCATTCTTATCCATACCAATACCATTATCAGTAACAGTTAAAGTTCTATTATCTTTATCAAGTTCTATTCTAATTTTAAAATCATCTTTTTTTAATTTTACCTTTCTATCAGTTAGTGATAAATAATATAGTTTATCTATAGCATCACTAGCATTAGAAATTAACTCTCTTAAAAATATTTCTTTATTTGTATAAATTGAATTAATCATTAAATCTAATAATCTTTTAGATTCTGCTTTAAATTGTTTCTTTTTCATTTTATCCCTCCAATAAGAATAGTAACACCACTTTTAGCACTTGTCAAGAATAAGTGCTAAATATATTCAAAAGAAAAAGAGATTAGTTATCTCTTAATACTATTTAGATATAATATTTCCTAAATCATAGAAACTTCCATCTGCTTTAGCAGCAATAGTTGTTGCCCAACCTGAAGTTAACTCAGCAGAAGCACTAACATTATAAAGTTTAATAACATCACTAACACCATTTACTATTCCTTGGGTTTCAAAATGATCTCCATTATTAGCATAATTAACAACAAGTTGTGAATTAAACATTGAAGTATATTCTACTGTACCATCTGACATTAAATAAAATAATGTTGTTCCTGTAGCATCTTGTCCCATAATACCAATAAATACATCTTTAATATTTTTATTAAATCCTGTTATTGGATAGCTTTCAACTGTTGGAGCCCATGCACTTGCACCACTTAATGGCCCAAACTTATTCCAATCAATACTTAATGTTGCACTTTTTGAATCTTCTCCTACACTTATAGATAAGCCCAACTCATCATCTGAATTTGATGCAGGATTAGAATCACTATATGTAACACCATTAGTATTTAAAGGCTTAGATAAATCTAATTCCTTTACAATAGTTTTATCCTTTTTATCATCTTTTTCTTTTTTATTTAGTTTTGCACTTGATTGTTTAGCTTCTTTTTCTGTATTTTGAAATATAACACCCTTATCATAACAAATATATAATACTAATCCTAAAATAATTAATACTAAAATTACAATTATAATAATCATACTCTTATTCTTTTTACTACCATTTTCTGTTTCCATTTAAAAAACTTCAACTCCTTCTTATTTTATAATATAAACCAATTATAATTATATATAAAATATATTTCAATTATTTGTTAACATTTTGTAAATTCATTTACATAATTGATTGTAAAGTGAATATGTAAATATATACAAAAAAAGAAAGTCTAACTTTCCTTTACTCTACTTATATAGTTATACATTCCATCAGAATCTAGTTTAAATGTATAAATATAATTTTGTTTAGTAGTTGTATCTTTTTCTCCATCTTTTATTACAACTTCTTCATATATTTTTATACTATCAGATGTTTTTATTGCTTTTGATATATTACCATACATACCAATAGGGCCACAAACACCACCTGTTTCTATAACATATTGAATATATTTATCTAGATTATCAATATACATATACGCATATGCACGATAGGGAGTAACATAAATAGGTTTTGATGTATCAAGCTTTACATCCTTACCATATAAGTCTTTATATATAGTTTCAATATCTTTTTTATCGTAATAATATTCAAAACTATTTTCATCTTTATTTACAATTTTATCATAACTACATTTACTCGGATAATCATTCATCTTATCTGGAATTGATAAATCACCACAAACTAATACCCCTGTTCCTTCCCTATTCAATTGTAATGATAAAATTAACATTTTTTGTTCTTCAGTTGCCTTTTCTACATAAAAATCTTTATAGCTATTGGTATCATAATCATATTCATACATATAATTATACTGACAATTAATTTCTTCTTCTGAAGATTCACCTGTTGATACTTTGTTATACAATGATCTTACTAATCTAAAATCAATATCTAATTCTACTTCTTTATTCTTTTCACTCTTTATCTCACTACCACTCGTACTCTTTTCATTTACTAAAAATTTATCATAACCAATATATAGGACTACCCCCCAAAAGTAATACTACTAATATAATTATTGCTACTGTTTTACCAGTAGATTTATTTTCTTTATTCTTTTCCATTATCCACCTCTGCTATTTTTATAATAAAAGTATACTTTAAAATATTTTAATCGTCAATTATTTACACATCGAAATAGTAAAGTGATTGTAAATTATACATTATCTAAATTAAATTCAGGAATAAAACTTTCTAATTGCGTATCTCCTTCTTGAATAAATGCATTTTTAACTCCTATATCTATTGCATAATTAACTACTTCATTATACTCATCATCATAAAGTTTTCTATTAAGTTCAGGATATTTATACTTACTCATTGGAGTATATTGATTCATTATACTTAAATAAATATTATCCCTATACTTATTATATAAATACTTAATAATCTTTTTAGCATCATTAACGTTACCAGGTAGTACTAAAATTCTTACAACTAATCCTCTTTTTAATAAGTCATTTTCAATAACAAATTTCCCTACTTGTCTATACATTTCATCTATTGCTATAGAGGCATATTCAAAATAATTATTACATTTGGAATATTTCTTACAATAATAATTATCATAATATTTTAAATCTGCAAGATAAATATCTACTAAACCATCCATCATCTTAAGAGCACTAACACTATCATAACTACTTGTATTATAAATAATTGGAATATTTAATCCCATCTTCTTTGCTTTTATAAGTCCCTTTCTAATCATTGGGACATAATGAGTAGGTGTCACTAAATTAATATTATTAGCACCTCTTTCTTGTTGCATGATACATATTTCGCTAAACCTTTTTATAGTTATTTCTTTACCAAATCCATTAGCTATTTTCTTATTTTGACAAAAAACACATCCTAAACTACAGTATGAAAAAAATATAGTACCACTACCATTAGTACCAGATATAGGTGGTTCTTCCCATTTATGAAGTGATACTAAAGCTAGTTTTATTTTATTAGAAGCATTACAATATCCTCTTTTTTTATATCTATCAATTAAACAATTTCTACCGCATAAATTGCATTGTCTTAATATATTCATATAAAAAACTACTTTCCTTTTTGCTCTTTATACTTTTCTAAATGTTCGATTAAAGAAGAAGTTTGTTTAAAAGCAAATATAAAAGAATACTTCTCTTTTAATTTACTTTGTCTTTCTTTAATTTGCATTTTTAATTCTTCATATTTTACTTCTAAATCATTATTTTTAGCAAAATTTCTAACTTTAACAATTAATTTAGTTGAATATACAAAATCTAAAATAATAACACCAAAGAAAATTCCCAAAATAAACGAAAAAGATAAATTATTAGAAAACCAAATCAAAGCTTCTATAATATGAGGTGCTATAAAATAATAGTATACAGCTCCCAAAATTGTCCAAATAAAGGAAAATAAAGGACAGATAATTCCTTTAAAATTACCCCATTGATCACTATAATCCCATAGTTTTACACCTGTAGTTTTTATAAAGAATAACCCTCCTATTAACTCTATAATAGTCATAAAAATTCCCATAACTAAAATAATAATTATAGGAGAAAAATTAAGCTTATTAAAAATTAAATAGCAATAACTTAAGGTACATAGTCCAAATCCGTAGATTGGAAGATAAGGTCCTACTAAAAAGCCTGGATTTACCCATTTTTTATGAACAATTCTTCTAAAAAATATTTCTAATATCCAACCAAAAATACTACCTATAAAAAATATGAATACAAATACTAAAAAACTTGACATTACTACACCTCTATTTGATCAATAATATTATTCTCTATAGAATAAATAACAAATCTTCTATTTTCATAAATTGTATATGTAGGTTTACTATTATTCCTAGGAAGAGAAATAGAACCTGTATTTATATATATCATATCATATTCCTTCTTAATATATGGAATATGCTCATGTCCATATATCATTACGCCATTAGAAAAAATACTATTATTATAACAATTATATCTATTACCATGTGTTATATAAATATCTATATCATCAACATTAATCATAGAAATATCTTTTATAATTGAAAATGGACTTTTATCTACATCAGCTAAAGAATCACAGTTTCCTTTCATACAAACTAATATGTCTTTATATTTAACTAAAAACTTTTCTACTACTGAGTCATTTTCATAGTTCTTACTAAAACTATAAGAGTATAAATCACCTAATACTATAAATTTATCTATATGTTCTTTTTTTATTACATTATCTATTATACTTAAATTATCTATAATACCATGTATATCAGATATAAATAATATTTTCATAATACTATACCAAATATATCAAATAATAGTCCTACTATTACTCCTATAAAGTAAATTGTTAAAACTATATTAATATTTTCTTTTAAGTTCTTATTAACTTTAAATAAAACCATTATAGCAACACCACTACCTGTTAATAATCCAGAAATAACAGATCCTAAAGTTATTGTATTATTTATATATAATTCAGTTATTACTACACTAGCACCACAATTTGGAATAAGTCCAATTAAACTTGAAATAAAAGGACCAAATACACTATTTTTCATAAATATTTTAGATAATCTATTCTCTCCTAAAAACTCAAAACCAATATTTAAAACGAAAGAAATTATAACTATAAATAATAATATATTTAAAGTATGTTTTACAGATGACTTTAAAATACCATTTTTACAATCACAATGTTCTTCATTACAAAAATCTTTTATTTCAAAATCATTAAGCCTACTTTTCCTCATAATAAAATCTATAATAAAACCAAATACTATACCAACAATAATTTTAGTAATAATAAGAAATAAAATAACTTTAATACTAGCTCTTTCTGATATTAATATAGGTAACATTTCATCTGAGGTAGAAAGATAAACTGCAATTAAGGTTCCTATTGAGATTACACGTGTTGCATAAAAATTAGTAGCTGCTACTGAAAAACCACATTGTGGAAATGCTCCTAATAAACTACCTATTAAAGGACCTATTTTACCTGCAGATTTAACTAGTTTTTTATTTTTATCAGTCATTTTATGTTCTAAATATTCCATAACTAAAAATGTTATAAATAAAAATGGTAATAGTTTAACTGCATCTATTAATGTGTCTAATATAATATCTAACATAAAGACTCCTTTTCATCTTCTAGATTATAGCATATCAAATAAATAATTACAATAATATTAATCACTATCTATTAACTATTTTCACTACTAAATTTTAATTTATTAATTAAATATAGGTTGATATTATCTATTAATTATAACAAGAAGCATAATTTATTAGTGAAAGGAGATAAAAAAATGGACAATAATGAATTTTTTGAAAATACCAATTGTAGACCACCAAGACCTAGACCTATACAAAGAATATTTTATATAGGTGCGACTGGACCTACAGGTCCTACTGGTCCTGCTGGTGAAAGTGGTGGCCCTACTGGTCCTACTGGTGCGACTGGTGCAACTGGACCTACTGGAGCTACTGGTCCTACTGGTGCGACTGGTGCAACTGGAGCTACTGGACCTACTGGCCCTACTGGAGCTACTGGTCCTACTGGTGCAACTGGAGTTACTGGGCCTACTGGTGCAACTGGAGCTACTGGACCTACTGGACCTACTGGAGCTACTGGTCCTACTGGGGCTACTGGAGTTACTGGGCCTACTGGGGCTACTGGACCTACTGGTGCAACTGGACCTACTGGAGCTACTGGTCCTACTGGTGCAACTGGAGCTACTGGGCCTACTGGTGCAACTGGAGCTACTGGACCTACTGGACCTACTGGACCTACTGGAGCTACTGGTCCTACTGGGGCTACTGGAGTTACTGGGCCTACTGGGGCTACTGGACCTACTGGTGCAACTGGACCTACTGGAGCTACTGGTCCTACTGG
>CAOJEH010000013.1 GCA_948434005.1 uncultured Mycoplasmatota bacterium | reverse complement strand
AGTCTGGGCCGTGTCTCAGTCCCAGTGTGGCCGATCACCCTCTCAGGTCGGCTACGCATCGTTGCCTTGGTAGGCCATTACCCCACCAACAAGCTAATACGGCGTGGGCTCATCTTCAAGCGAAGCTTTAAAGGCTCCTTTTAATATTAAATGACGTGTCATAAAATATATAATCCGGCATTAGCAATCATTTCTAACTGTTATTCCAGACTCGAAGGCAGATTACCCACGTATTACTCACCCTTGCGCCACTAGGCAGTGATCCAAATCCAAAATCGTGCAAGCACTCATTCTTCAATGGGCCGCCTCGTTCGACTTGCATGTCTTAGGCATGCCGCCAGCGTTCATCCTGAGCCAGGATCAAACTCTCAATAAAATTTATTTAAGTTTGTTATAATTAATTATTATTCCCTAGCTACTCAAAATTGACGTTTTGCTTAGTTTTCAAAGATCATTTTACTGTAAATAACCGAGCTGTGTTTCCACTATATCAAATTTACTATTATATGTCAATACTTTTTTTGTTTTTTTTACACTTTTTTTAGACACTTATTTAACAATTAAAATTGTAAACGATAATATCAATAAAATGTAAAAATATAAACACTAAATATCAACCAATATATTTGATATGCACATTTTTATACGTGCCTACTAAATATATCAAATAATATTTGATAAGTCAACAACAAATATGAATTTTATCGTTGTTTTACAGTGTGTTAGCTTTTTTTTGCAACACACTTTCAATAATATAACAGAGTAATTTAAGAAAGTCAACAATTTTTTTAACTTTTTTTATATAAGTGAGCAAAATACAATTTTATATTATAAAAATAAGAATAGTGCTTTAACCCACTTGATATATTATATGTTTATAAAAATTTTTCTTTCCTAGAAATTCACAAAAAAAAACACATATCATATGTGTTTACTATTTACATTCTAAATATATATCATAATAATGCTCTACTGTACCAGGTGTGAACGCCATATCTTTATTTCTAGCATGTTCAATTAATTCAGATAACTCATCCTTAAGAATCATATCAAGTTTTTTTGAATATCCCATCAGACTTTTATGATATTTGTATTCACCACAATCTAAAACTTTAAATGAGCCATCTGGGAATACCCTTAAGTCTAAATCATAATCAATATATTTAATTGTATCCTCTTCTATTACATAAGGTGAAGCAATATTACAGTAATAATAAATTCCATCTTTTTTATATTGTCCTATTATATTATACCATCTATCTTTAAAGAAATATAAAACAGCTGGTTCTTTAGTTCTCCAAGTTCTCCCATCAGATTCTGTAACTTTAGTCCTTTCATTACCAAATATTAAATAATTATCATGTATTTCTAATAATACCGCTTCATCCCAAGCACGGTGAATTTTACTATTATGCTTATAACTATGTATAATATATTTTTTTCCTATTTCTAAGTTTTCCATTATTAATACCTCGTCTCTGCTTAATAGTATATCTTTTTTTTACATTTTTTTCAATTGTTAATTTTATCTGTATGTAAATAATTTGAAAACGATATACAATAAAAAAAGAAGTAATTACAACTTCAATTCACATTAACTATCTTTTTTATTATTAGTTTTCTTTGTAGTTTTTTTACTCTTCTTTGGCTTTTCTTTAGTTTCTTTTTCCTCAACTATATCTGCTTCTTCAACTTTAGCAGATGAAATAACATTTCTAAACTCTTCAACATTTTTCTTTATTATAAATGTTGAAACAGCATCCAATATTGCATATATAATTATAAATATTCCAACAATTCTCATTATAAGTACCGCACCAGCAAATGGATTAAATAATAAGACAACTCCACATATAGTGCCTACTACAGAAATAACCATTGTAGTTTTCCACAAATCATTATCACCATTTTTCAAACTAAATGCGTACTGAATTTTATTAGCACTACTAACTATTATAGCAATCCCTAATACTATAGGTAATAAACTACCAATAGCCCCAGGATTCTTTATAATCAATCCTCCAAGAATTATTGTAACTATCCCGTACAAAACATCAAGTCCCATTATTGAATTAGTAGTTTTCTTACTATTAGTAAAAAATCTTATTAGTGCATAAGCGCCTGCACATATTAATATTGCACCTACTATATAAGATATAGTATATATTGTAGCCTCACTCTCAAAGACCAATAATATTCCAAGTATCAATAATAATATAGATGTCACAATAGATGATTTTAATAAGTTTTTCATAGTTTCCTCCTTATTTATATATAACTTATATAATAGTATATCATAAAAATTTAAATTTCAATAACAAATTAACTATACTTTAGTAACCAAAAAGGTCAATAATTCCTCTGGATTATCTCCATTTTTTATAATTCTATATATTAAATCTATTATAGGAATAGAAACATTCTTATCATTTAATAGTTGATATATAGATTCTAAAGTATAATATCCCTCAACTGTTGTATTTTTAATATACTCATCTAATTCTTCTTTTTTCGTTTTTTCCCCAACTAACTTTCCATAACTAAAGTTTCTACTTGATGTACTAGTACAAGTAAGAAGTAAATCTCCAAATCCAGCAAAACTTAATACTGTTCTTCTATCGCCATCAAAAGCATCTATTATTTCCTCTATATCATGAATAGATTCAGTAATAAACATTGCTCTAGTAGAATCACTTGCCTTTAATCCATCTAACATACCACTAGCAAGCGCTATAACATTTTTTATAGATCCACAAATTTCAGTTCCAGTAACATCATATGTATGACGTAATTTTACATAGTCATTTCTAAAAGCCTTATTTACTACATTTTTAGCATTAATACTAGTAGTAGCTAATGTAAGTCCTATCGGTTTTTTAGTAACAACATCTACTGCAAAAGAAGGGCCCGATATAACTGCAATATTTTCAGTATCTAGATGGTTTCCCACTATTTGATGAACAAACAAACCACTCTTTTGTTCAATTCCTTTAGAGGCAATACAAATATTTACATCTTTATTAGTAACCTTAGCAAGTTCCATACATAAATCTGCAACAAAAGCTGCAGGAATTGCAATTATCAATAAATCTTTATCTCTAGCGCATTCCTCTACACTTGTTACGACCTCTATATTATCATCAAGTAAAAAACCAGGAAGTAACTTTTGATTTCCTCTATTTTTTATTAAAGCTTCCTTTTCATCTTCAAATTTTGTCCACATTGTAATATTAACTTTGTTTTCTGAAAGAATAGATGCTAAGGCCATTCCATAAGCACCTGTTCCAAAAATTCCTACTTTCATATATATGCTCCTAACTAAATTCTGATTTTGTAGTAATTGGGATTATTTGGATAAAAGTATTTCCATCATTAACTTCTACCTTACTTCCATCTAAATACTTATAAATAGTTTTACTATTTCTATCATCTTTTTCCCAAGTAATTGGTAATGCATAACCATTGGTTATATAATAGCCTTCACCATCACCAGTAGTATCTAAATCTTGTCTTCCATAACTATCCAAACTACTATTTTCTACTTTTTCTATAATAATATTCTTATAATGCAACTGCTTACTTGTTGTTTTATCAATATGAAGTTTATTATCCATAGTTCTTAAATAATATTTATTTTCTGAATCATAATTATAACCTGTAGTATGAAAATTAGAATACTTTATACTAATATTATTTGCAACTATTCTAGGGTCTTCTTCAGTATCACCAGTTTCATTATTTACTTTTGGTCCCTTAAAATTAATTTCTTTTGCACTATAATTTAATAATTTCCAATTATCTGTTTCTATACTATAATCATTATTATCTTTTGCATACTTATACAATGTATCTATATTAGTGAATACATTATGAGGTGCAGCAACATTTTTATCTCGCCAATAAGCAGATTCCGCAGTAAGTCCATTAATATTATCAACACCTAATACCTTTATATCATTTTTAGCATAATCACTCCAACCATAATGACTATATATAGCATCACTTTCTAAAGCATAATCTAAAAAATAATGTCTAGAACTACGAACTGGTCCTATTAAATCAACATCTCTATCTTTATATATAGCCATTATACGCGTTAAGCCACCTTCTACTATAATTTCATAATTTAGATATGAATCTTGAAGTCCCGCATGAGAACTATATCCTACATTATTATCAATCATCACAGCAAGAGGTCTTTTATTACTATCTTCATCTACAATAGTTATTTTCTTTTCTACCTTTTTCTTTATAGGATTTTCTCCATCATATAAAAAGTAAATAACAATACCCGCTATACATAATATAAATATCATCATACATATAGTAAAAAAACGTCTATCATTTTTATTTTTTCTTTTCTTTTTCCTATATTTTGCCATATAATCATCTCCCAGATAATATAACATATAAGTAACTATAAATTTCTTGAATATAAAACAAGAGTATGATATAATCATCTTGTTGCAACAAGTTTTATATAAACCTATAATATACTCATCAATAATATATCATATAAAGTAACAAAAAAACAATAGATATTTAATTAGGTGTATGATACAATATTAACAAAACTTTTAGGGGATTAGTTAAATGGTATAATAATGGTCTCCAAAACCACTGTTGGGAGTTCGATTCTCTCATCCCCTGCCATTTAATAGTAATTAATCCCTCAAATCTATATTTGAGGGTTTTTATATAGGGTGTGATTCAAATGAATGAATTAGATAAAAAAAGCCTAGAAAAAGCTAAAACCTTATTTTCAAGTAACGACATTAAAAATATTGAAGTAGGTACTATAAAAGGTCTTAAACAAATTCATAAATATCTTTTTGATAGTCTATACGATTTTGCAGGAGTTATTAGAAAAGAAAATATTTCAAAAGGAAACTTCAGATTTGCAAATTCTCTATATTTAGAGGATATGCTTAAAAAAATTGAAACAATGAGTGAAAAAACACTAGATGATATTATTGATAAATATGTAGAAATGAATATAGCGCACCCATTTTTAGAAGGTAATGGTAGAAGTAGTAGAATTTGGTTAGACTTAATACTTAAAAAAAATTTAAATAAAATTGTTAATTGGGAAAAAATAGATAAAAAACTATATTTACAAGCAATGGAAAGAAGTCCTATCAATACTTTAGAAATAAAAACTTTAATAAAGAATAATCTAACTGATGATTTCAGTTTAAAAACCTTTTTTAAAGGAATAGAAACCTCATATTATTATGAAACAGAAGAATAATAGAACATAGCACTATACAAAGTAAAAAATATATATATTAAAATTTAATATACCCTATTAATTATTAGAATTAAGAAAGGTGATTATATGATCAATTTAAATTTTAGAATTATTTCATGCTATTCAGATTCAAAAACATATGAACAAAAATTTATAAAAATCAATTTATCAACTAACTACAATGGTACTAAAAGGCTAAGTTATATTTTAAAAGAAATATATTTAACATATGGAATTAATAATGAATATTGGAGTAATGATTGGAAAAATCACTGTGATATACTTAATATAAATGAATTACTTTGGTCACAATTTTTTGACGATGATATTATATATAATTTGAAATATACTCAAGAAGATTATACCAAAATGAAAATCAATGATTTAGAAAAACAGTTTCATATTTCAAATATAACAATTCCTATATATCTAAATTATGATGGTAAAGGACAAGCAATTGGCGATACTGAAGGTATTAAATTTTTCTTTCATACAAAAGAGAAAGATATTCATCACACTCCACACATTCACTGTAAATACTCTGATATTGAAACTCGTGTAAATCTAAAAACTTTGGAAATTATGAATAAGCCATTTAAAAAAAGTAAGATGAAAAAAGCGCTTGAAATAATAAAAATAAATCAAAAAGAACTTATTAACTATTGGAATAAAGTTATAGTAAATGGTGAAACATTGAAATTCGAATTAAATATTTAAATTTATAATCTCTTATTCATTTTATTATCTAAATAATTATAATTGTATTAGAAGATTTATAAACTAACACGTTAAGAGATTATTTTCACTTAATTTGAAAAAAGTTTGGGCACTAAACAATCAAATAATGAAACAAAAAGAACAATAAAATAATAAAGTGAGTAGATAAAGGAGATAATATATGAAAAAAAGCAGTTTAGATAAATATAAATTATCACGAAAAGAAGTAATAAAACTTTGTGTTATAAATTATGACTTTGGAGATACTTTAACAGATATAACTGATTTTGTTAGATTTCAAGCACTTAATGGATTTGCTGATAGATTAATAATGGGTAAAAATCATAAAGAAGATGAAAATTATCGTTTCAGTCTAGATTTAGATAAGGATGAAACAAGTGAACTATGTGATTATTTATTAAAGAAAAAATCTTTTGTTGTAAATCACATTATTAAATCAGGTAGTTTTTCTCCACATACACATTTATATCAGTTATATCTTCAATATTTACCTACAAAATTAAATGAAGTAGAGAAAAACATTTTTCTAGCAGGATATATAGATATGCTAGAAGATTTATATGCTATTGATTACTCAAATAAGAAAATAAATTTAGAAAAAGTATTAAATTTAAGATAAAAGTAGAAAGAGGTAATAATTATGAAAGAAGAATTGCTTGATGTACTTGATGAAAATGGAATCAAAACCGGTGAAATACTATCTAGAAAAGAAATTCATAAAAAAGGATTATGGCATAGAATTATAGTCGTAGCTATTATTAATGAAAATAATGAAATACTAATTCAACAAAGAGCAGATGATAAAGATAAAAATCCTGGAATGTGGGATATCTCTGTTACAGGACATTTATCTGCAGGACAAGATTCATTAATGGCTGCTACTAGAGAAATTAGTGAAGAAGTTAGTGTAAGTTTAGGTTATAGTGTTAATGTAAAAGATTTTAGATTTATGTTTTCATATAGAAAAGAAGAAAAAGTAAATGAAAATCACTACGATAGACAATTTTATGACTTCTTTATCTTAAGACAAAGCGGTCTTAGTGCAGAAAATATAAAATTCCAAACAAGTGAAGTACAAGCAATCAAATTTATTACAATTTCAGAATTAAATGAAATGAGAGAAAAAAATTTATTAGTCACTAGAGATGAATGTTATGACGCCTTAGCTGAATATTTATTTAGACTTTAAAATACAACTGTATTTTAAAAAGATATGATTTAACCAAAACTATACTGGTTAAATTTTTATTATAATTCAATTAATAACTAAAATTAGAAAATAAATATTACCTATGATATAATAGATTTAAGTTATAGATAATGAGGTGATTATATGAAAAGAATAAAAGACATAATATATGAATCCAGTATATATCTATTACTTTTAATGGGGATAACTTTAGTCATAACATTTTTACTATTCTACATGCATATTAGTATGAGCTTTATAACACCATTACTAAGTATTATAGTTACCAGTATAATATTTTATCTTTTAAAAACCAAATTAAAAATAGAACATTTTGGAAAAACAGTGATCATTTCTTTATTAATATTAACAGTATCTATATTTATATCAACCCTTATTTATGATAGAAGTAGTGATGGTAATACATATCATAAAGATGCGATAAGTAATATAAAAAATGGATGGAATCCTGTCTATGAATCTAGTGAAAGTTTTAGTAAAAGGAAATATACAGATACAGGTTATAATATGGAAATATATGGAGTATGGAAAGATCATTACGCTAAAGCTAATTGGATATTAGAAGCTAATATTTATTCTCTTACTAATAACATAGAAAGTGCTAAAGCAATTAATTTTATATTTATGTATATTTTATTTGGGATATCATTATCATATCTCAGTAGTAAATTAAATTTAAAAAAAGGTTTTATTATATCCCTAATTATTGCTATAAATCCAGTGACAGCAGCGCAACTCTTTAGTTTTTATAATGACCAATTAGGATTTAGTATTTTATATACACTAATAATTTCACTCATATGGATCATAGATAACAATTATAACAAACAAAAATTTATACCATTTTTTATAATGTCAATAGCTTTTATAATTAGTTTAAATATTAAGTTTAATATAATGGGCTATGCTTTAGTATATACATTCATCTTTATGATTAAATACTTATATGATAGCTATAGAGAAAAGCACTTTAAAACTACATTTAGAAACCTAGTTCTACTTTTTATACCATTATTTATTATCTCTATTTTTCATATAGGTTACTCTACTTACATTAAAAACTATATAGACCATAATAACCCATTTTTTCCCGTATATGGAAAAGGTGGAGAAGATATTATAACTGCTCAACAACCTAAAGAATTTTTAAAATATAATAATGTAAAAAAAGTATTTTATGCAACATTTTCTAGAGTAAATAATCTAATGAAAAGTAAAAAAACTAAATTAAAAGTACCATTTACTATTTATAAAGAGGAGATAAAAACAACTGCTAGTATTGATACCAGAATAAGTGGCTATGGAATACTATTTAGTGGATTATTAATTATATCAATAATAGTATTTATCATATATTTTAAAAAACTAACTAAAAAAGAAAAAGAAATAATTACAATATTATTACTAATCATTACAGGATTGACCTTCTTTATTAGTGAAGGTTGGTGGGCTAGATATAATCCTAATATGTATATCTTTATAATTATATCTTTATATATTACATTAAAATATGGCAATAATTTATTATCTAAAATATTTATCTTATTTATAACGATAAATACCGTAATTATTTTATCTTTAAATACTTTATATACAATAACAGAAAGTCATAGAATAAATAAGGAATTAAATGCGTTAAAAAATAAGACTATAGAATATAATTTTAATTATGGTGAACCTATAGGTATTCTAAGTAATTTAGATGATTTTAATATAAAATATAAATATAATAAAAAAATTAATAATAAAAAGATAACTTATTATAATTATTTAAATTATAAAATAGTTAAATGACTATAAAACTTTATGGAGAAAATTTATATGAAAAAACTAATTATAATAACAGGTGTTAGTGGTACAGGTAAAACTACTTTGGCAAAAAAACTATATAACAAATTAGAAAATAGTATCTTAATATCCTATGATGAATTTAGTGAAAAAATTTGTGACATCATAGGGTTTAAAAATAAAGAACAAAAAAGTCATTTATATGATTTAAGAATAAAAATGTATAAAGAATTAATAGAAGAATGTATGCAAAGAGAAGATGAAATCATAATACTAGAAAAACCATTTAAAATAAAGTGGAAAGATTTTTTTGAAGATTTAATAACTAAATACAACTATAATGCCTATACAATTAATATATTTGCCAGAGATTTTGAAACTATTTGGAATAGATTAATTAAAAGAGAAAATAAAAAAGAAGAGAGACATCCGTCCCACTATCTAGATTCATATTATTACAAAAAGAAAGATGAGTATAAACCATTTTTTGAATATAAATATGATACTTTTAAGAATGAATATGAAGACTTAATTTCAAATAGTATAAACTTAGGTAATGTTATAAATATAGATGATATTGAAAATATTAATATCGATGGCCTTATAAAAGAAATATTTATTTAAAAACTAAAATAAGCAACTATTTAGAAAGTTGCTATTTTTTATCATTTAAGTCTCTAGTAATCAAATCTCCTGCTAGTCCCTCACGTATTATAACTATCTCTCCATCACAAACCTTTAAAATAGTAGATGCTAAATTATCAATAGTACCAACATCATAAATATAATCAATATAAGACTTTAAATCTTTATCTAGCATAGAGATATCTGTTACTATAGCCTGACCACTAATATTAGCACTTGTAGAAAAAATTGGTCTATTAAGTATTCTTATTATTTTTATTAAATCATCATTATGAGGTATTCTAATACCTACATATGTAACATTAGGATTATATTCTTTTGGTAAATTATTACTTTTTTGTAATTCTAATGTAAGAGAGTATTTAGAATATTTATCTAATAAAAGAGCTTCCAATTCATTTATGTTTATTGACTTTTGATATTGAATTTTTATTAAGAGCATCACCCATAATACCATAAACCGTATCTGTTGGTAAAATTACTAAACCGCCATTATCAATGATCTTTGCTATCTGTTTATGATTCATTCTTACTTCACCACTTCATTAATATATTGCATTATAAAAGTATATACTAAATTTCTACTTTCTTATATTATAGCACATCTTTTTATAGTAAAACTACAAACAAAAAAAGAAAACTACGTTTCTCTTTAAGTTATATTTTCTAATAAATATACCTACTTAATCTTTATTTCCATTTCATCAAATAAGAGTTTAGCTTCCCTTAAAATTGCACTCTCTACTGTATATTGTTTAGTAGGTTTAGTATCACATTTAACCCTTATAGTTATCTTAGAATCTTTATATTCTTGTACCCCTCTATACTCAAGTTTTCCTACTGCATCCGGGATATTTTTTAATTTCTTACTAAGTTTTTCTACAGCTTCTTCTAATTTTACAAGACTTTCATCACTACTAAAAGTAAAATCTACTATTGCTTTAGAATTACTTTGTGATAGATTAACTACATTACTAATTTCTCTATTAGAAAATATTTTAATATCACCACTATAATTTCTAACCTTTGTACATTTTAATCCTACTGCAACAACTTCACCTTTAAAATCATCTATACAAACGGAGTCACCTACACTATACTGTGAATCTAAAATTATAAATATACCTGCAATGAAATCCTTAAGCATATCTTGTAAAGCAAGTCCTATAACAACACCAAATAAACCTAACCCTGCTAAAAAAGCAGAAACATCCACGTCAAATATACTTAATATTATAACTACATCAATCAAAAAGATTACATATTTTAAAATACTTACACAAAAATATAATATTGATAATCTTTTTTTCTTATTTTGATTTGCACCCTTCTTTTTCTTATTAATATACGCTATTGTAGCATCCTTTACTATCATAAAAACTATTATACTAATAACTATTACAATAACTGAACCTAGTACTTCTTGTGATAATAAAAATTTTAACCCCTTATTCATTACAACCACCTCATCTATTATAAATTATAACATTAAACTTTAAAGAAACAAATACTATTTTTTAAATTTTATCTTTATATTAACAATTTCAGCTTTGGTCATAACTCTCATATTAGGTCCATATATTCCTACTCCGCTTGTAACAATACTTGTCATATCATTATACTTTTTAATACCATAACTATTATCATAAAAACATTTTATAAATATATTAATAGGAAAAATTTGTCCATCATGAGTGTGTCCTGATAGGTCTAAATCAACTGAAGATTTGCTTAATTCATTTAACTCTCTTGGTTGATGATCTAGGACAATTATTGGTTTGCTTTTATCTAAGCCTTTCGTAATTTCACTAGCACTCTTTCTCCTTGTAACTCCGTTACTATAATCAATTCTACCATAAATATAAAAACTATTATCTATTAATACATAATCATCTTTAAGTATTTTAATATTGGCATCGTCTATTAACTGATTCATTTTTATATTATCTCTTATCTGTTTTTTTCTATTAATATTAAATCCCATTAATAATCGCTCTTCTACATCATGGTTACCAAAAATAGCGTAAACACCATATTTAGATTTAATGCTTTTTAATAATCTTTCAATTTCTTCAGGGTCTTCTATTGCCTCATATTCATTATCAAATATATCTCCAGAAATTAAAACAATATCAGGATTTCTATTATTAATTTTATTAACCATTCGCTTAATATGACTAGTACCAATACTATAACCAATATGTAAATCAGATATTAATATAGCATTAAGAGATGATAGATTGTTAGCTTTCTTATTTATATTAACATCATAATTTTTAATATGTATTATCCTAGCATTAATAAAACCATAAATAGTTATAAAGGCTAGTAAAAATAAACCAACTATTCCACCTAATGTATATATCTTATTTGGACTATGTTTAATAATTCTTTTTCTAAAAATATGTTTAAGTATAATTGCAATTAATAAAATAATAAGCGAATAAATTATAATTCCTAGAAAATAATTACCTATAAACTGAAAAATACGTCGTGATAAACCTTTAGGTAATAAATATCCTATAATCAAACTAAATAGTAAAATTAAATATATGCCTAAAAAAGAATATTTTAAAAATTTATTACTAAATACTCTACTAAATATATTAACCCATTTTAACAATATATAATATAAATAAATACTACTTATAATATAAAAAAACACTAAAAAAATACCTAGCATAATATCTCCTTTCGAATATATTAAATAGCTACAGTATTTATTTTTCCCTAATATTAAATATAAATTCTTATAAATAAAAAATCAAATCTTTAAATTTACTCACTCTTATCTACAACTCTATTAATAATTAAATCTATTTGTTCTTTTAGTTTATCTAAATCTATTTTTAACATAAGCTTACGATCGTGCATTAATACCTCTCCATTAATGATTGTTGTATTAACGTTAATAGATTCGGTATTATGAACTATATTAGTTATTAAATCTACAGCTCCATATACTTCAATATTATTCATATCAAGTATTATAATATCTGCTTTTTTACCTACTTCTATACTACCTATTATGTCATCTACACCTAGTGCTTTAGCGCCATTTATAGTAGCCATCTGTAATGCTTCATATGATGAAAATATTGTAGGGTCTTTATATAATCCTTTTTGTAATAAATCAACTAAAGATAAATGATAAAACATATTCATATTATTACCACTACCTTGTCCATCTGTACCTAAGCAAACATTAACATAGTTTTTATATTTACTAATATTAGCAATACCACAACCTAAATTTAAATTACTAACTGGATTATGAACAAAACTAACATCTTTATCCTTTAACTTTATTAAACCACTTTCTGATATAAATGTAGCATGGGCTAAAATAAGTTTATTTCTAAGTAATCCCACTTCATCTAATGCATCTACAATATCCTTTTTATAATCCTTTTCGATACCTTTAACTTCATCTAAGTTTTCTGCAAAATGAATATGAAGAGGTAAATCAAGTTCTAAAGCAAGATCACTACATTTTCTTAGATATGATTTACTACATGTATAAAAAGCATGTGGTGAAACCGCAAATTTAATAAGTGAATTATCTTTATTATCAGAATATAATTGTTTTAGTTTTTCTATTCTTTCATCACCTTTTTCATCATTATCAAGTAAATGATTACCAAATAAACATCTTACTTTAGTATCTTTAATAGCCTTTATTGCACCATCTGAATTAAAATACATATTATTAGCCATAACAGTACCAGTTTTTATCATTTCAAGACAAGATAATAAAGTAGAATAATAAATATCATTATCAGTTAAATTATTTTCAATAGGCCATATTTTCTTATTTAACCAATCAGTTAAATTTAAATTATCATTTGTAGCACGAAATATACTCATACCTAAATGAGTATGAGCATTAATAACACCTGGCATAACTATCTTACCACTAGCATCAATAACTAAATCACTAGGTCCATTATAATTATCAACAATATCTACTATAGTATCATCTTCTATTACAATATCAACATTCTCATACTTTTTATTCCTTTTTTCATCCATTGTAATTACTGTACCATTTTTAATTACTTTTATCATATTATCCCTCATTCTATATATAGTTATAGTATATCACTATTTTATTTATTATAAAAGAAAAAGACTATTTCTAGTCTTCAATCATAATAGTTTTTTTAGTCTCTTTTTTCTTTTCTTCTTTAGGAACTGAAATTTCTAGGATACCATCTGTAAATTTTGCTTTAACGTCATCTTCAGAAATATTTCCTACATAGAAACTTCTTTCACATTTAGCATAAGAGTGTCTTTCACGACGTACATACTTTTTATCATCTTGTTCATTACTTTCTGATTTCTTTTCTGCAGATATTCTTAAATATCCATCTTCAAGTTCCATATTGATATCTTGTTTATTAAAACCAGGTATATCCATTTCTATAACATATTTACCTTCTTGTTCATAGATATCACATTTCATCATTTTATCAAACTTTTTTGGTGGTTCAAAATCATCAAAGAAATTATCAAAAAATATTCTACTTGGCAACATATAATTCACTTCCTTTCTAATTGTATTATAGTACACTTTTTGGCAGTTGTCAAGTAAGAGTGCTAAAAGTGTATTTTATTAATATTATGTAAAGATTTTAACTATTTATTCATATCATTTAATACTTTTATTTATTTTTAGCTAAACTTCCCATTGGGTCCCATGGATGTAATCTTATAGGATCCTGTTCAAACATCTCAAATTGTTCTTTTGATAAATATTTTTTATTAATTACTACTTGATATACAAATTCATCAAACCATTTATCAGTCATAACATAAAATCCATCTTTTCCTACATCTTTTCCCCAACTATTTTCAACTCTCCATCTATTAGCAAGATCTTGATCATCTAAATTAACACCTGTAAGTAACATGGCATGAGTCATTAAACTTTCATGATAATTTAATCTTTCTTCCTTAGTTAATGGGAATGTTGTAGTGTATAAATCATCTATATCAAATAATGTTGTAGATAAAATACCATCTTCTCTTGTAGAAAATTGTCCTACATCACTACCAAACCAAACAGGTTTATTATCTTTCATCTGTTTTATAGCAAGTCTTTTTAAATCATCTATAGGTAAATTTAAGTATTTTATCTCTCTTCCTTCTACTACATTACCTAAGTAATCTACAGTAAATGTTTTTCCATAAGGTTTATCCTTAGTAGGAGCATTTATTATACTTATATAGTCATCTAAATCTATACCTACATATTTATTATAAAAATCAACTGGTGTTATGTTTTCTATACGAATAAATTTTCCATTTTTATCACTTACTTCATAAGTAAATTCAGTTGGAGGTTTACCTAAAGATATCGTAAGCATTCTATAAATTGTATTTAGCATTTCCTCTTTCATATTATATAGTTCATCTACACTTTTGCCTTTTTCATGACTACTTCTAATTGTATGTGCAAACTCTCTTAGTTTTAAGGTTAAATATCTATCTAATTCCCTTGTTGCTGAAGAAGAAATAGATTCAGGCATCGCATCTTTTGGAACAACACCATATTTTTTAACTAAATTAACAAACATATCCCACTGTCCACCATCACATAATGGATCAGTAAGTAAATGACTAACAAGTCTTTCCTCTAATGGTTCATTAACTGTTTTAATAATACTATCTAAAAAATAATTAGTCTTCTCCAATTTATCATAAAACAAAGGATAACTTTGAGATAATTCAACTGTTTTTAAGTTTAAATTTTTCATAACCTCTATTCTCATAAGATTTAGTGCTGCAAACATCCAACATCTACCAGATTGCTTTTGATTAGTTATATCACCAGTTTCAATCGTAATAGAATAATTATGTCTAGCTCTTCTTACTTCCCCATAATTAACTGCACTCTTATTTATACCATTATTAACTACTGCATTCATAGCAATTTCGTTAAATCTCTCACTATCAAAACCTTTTTCATATTTTTTTAACAAATCAACTGTTATATCTTTCATATCATTCCTCCAACATTAGTATACCCAATATCTATAATTTATAAATTACTAAATATACTGTAATTTATAACAATATCTATTATATTATAGTTATATAAATGTAGTATTGTTACATTAAATATAATTTAAAATATAAATAAAACTTAATATTATAGTCATTATAGTAGATAAAAAACTATTTTTATGGTATTATCAATACGAGAGGAGAATTATTATGAAGAAAAATATAATTATTACAGCGATAAGTATCTTTTTACTATCAATATTTATTATTCCAAATAATGTCTATGCTGAGGTTGAATCTACTAATTTAAGGGAAGCTACTGATGAAGAAATAACTATATTTGGTAGTAGTACCGATTATAAAGAAGCTGTTGAAAAACTAGAAAGTTATGACTTAACTAATTATAAAGATAGTGATAAGAAAGTAAATGTATATATATTTAGAGGAAGTTCATGTAGTCATTGTTTTGATGCCATTTCATATTTTGCAAGTATATACAAAGATGAAGGAAAATACTTTAACGTTAAGACTTATGAAGTATGGCAAAATAGTGATAATAATGATTTAATGAAAAAAGTATCTGAAAAACTTGGTGATGATGTTAGTGGAGTTCCTTATATAGTTATTAGTGATAAATCATGGAGTGGTTTTGCTAATGATTATGGTAAAGAGATGATGGATACTGTAAAAAAAGAGTATAAAAAAGATAAGAAAACTGATGTTGTAAAAGAATTTACTAAAGAAGAAAAAAATAGTGTAACACAAGATATAGTAGTAGTAATAGTAATTATTCTAGTAGTAACAGGTATTGTATTTGGAATAATTACTGCCAGAAAAAAAGCTGCATAGAAAAATAATGATTAAATAAGTTAATAATAAGTAGACATGTGTCTATTCTTTATTTTTAATATTCTTTACATTTATAGGATTAACATGAATTACAATTAGGTATATTTCATCAAGTTTCTTATTAATTTCTTTTTCTAATTTATCTGCAATATCATGGCTTTCAAATGTAGATAAATTCCCATCTACAAATATAGTAAATGAAATCTGATACTTATACCCAACAGGAGTAGCATTAAAATTTATTACTTTCTTTATTTCATTATATTTTTTAATAATATCATAAACTTCGTTTTTAGTATTATTAGAAATAGATTTATCCATCAATACATCATAGCTTTCTATATATATTTTAACAC
Source organism: uncultured Mycoplasmatota bacterium (assembly GCA_948434005.1). Classification (GTDB taxonomy): domain Bacteria; phylum Bacillota_I; class Bacilli_A; order RF39; family UBA660; genus UMGS995. The sequence goes on along the minus strand of CAOJEH010000013.1, from coordinate 2,692 downwards.
CAGTTACAATAATCCAAATAGAAATAATTATACCAACTATACAGTCAAAAAAATAAATATTATAAATTGTTAAAATACATGCAATTAAATTTAAAAAAGTTATAATACAATCATTTCTATGATCTTTAGAATTAGCTTCTATCAATAAATTGTGATATTTTTTAGAAATATTATGTGTATAAAGATATAGTAAAAATTTAATTATAATAGTTACAATACAAACTATAACTAACCAAATAGAAAAGTCGAATCTATATTTATTAATCCATGAACTAATAGAATCAAATAATACTTTTGCTCCCATTAAAATCATAGCTATACTAATAAGCATAGAATAAATATATTCTGCTTTTCCATGGCCTAGATTATGATCATCATCGCTTGGTTTACTAGCTATTCTATTGCCAATAAAAGTCATAATAGATGAGAAAATATCCCCTGCACTATTAAAACTATCTGCAATCATAGCTTGACTATTTGTAATAAAACCTATAATAGCCTTTATAATAAGCAAAAATAAATTTCCAATAATCCCCAATATACTAGCAATTTTCACCTTTTTAAATCGTTCCATAAATACTCCTTATAACAATTAATACTCTATAAAGTATACCATATTTTTAATACAGATTATGAAGAAAATACTATTTATTATTATATTAAAGAACCAAATTAACTATAATGCTTATTTTTAAATAGACATTTAGTTTACTAATATCATTATAACAAAATAAAAACTCGCAACAAATTAATGTACGAGTAATTATCTATTCATTGTTGTTTTGCACTTTTACTATTTATACAAGGTATATCTCTATTGTGGAATAATTAATTGTTGACCTAATGATAATAAGGATGATGTTAAATTATTAATACGTATAATATCATCTACTGTGGTATTATAACGTCTAGCTAAACTCCAAAGAGTATCACCTTTTACTACTGTATGTGTAATAGTAGGTTTATCTACAACGCCACCTGTTGGAATAATTAATTCCTGTCCCACATATATAGTTAAATTATCTAAGTTATTGGCATTTATTAAATCTTCTACAGATACATTATATTTTCTAGCTATAGACCATAAAGAGTCTCCTTTTACTACTCTATATGTTTCATTATTACCAGTTGATGGAACCTTTAATTGTTGACCAATTGATATTATATCACTATTTAAGTTATTTAAAGCTTTCAATTCATTAACACTTATACCATATTTATTAGCAATACCATATAAAGTATCACCCTTAGATACTGTGTAAATGCCCGAAGGAACATTAGGAACCCCACCTGGTGGAGAATAAGGTTTACCTATATAATCTGCTATAGCTTTAACTACTCCTTCAGCATAATCATCTAAGTTATTTTGAAGTTTGGCAAGATCTTTAGCATTATCAATAAAACCATATTCTATTAAAATAGACTCATCAGGAGAAGTTTCTCTAATAATGTAGTAATAATCTTTATTAGGATTTTCAGGTAATCTCCTTTGATAAGCTTTTCTTTTTATTTGACCAGCAGATCCTATATTATCAAGAACCATATTAGCAAGAGTACCATCATTACGAAGAGCATAGACTACTTCCGCACCTTCGCCACCACAAGGTTAGCTCTTTCATTGATTACTGCATTATTAATTATTTTCTGCCATTATTGCCATTTTTATTTTTAATGTTTTTTTGAACCAATTCTTCTTTTATTTCAACTGTTTCAAAAAATAAATTTAAAAATTTTTCTTTCAGACTGGATTCACTACTTACCCTACTTTTTAAAGATACGTTTAGATATGACAACAAAGTAATGCATAAACTAAAGAATGATGCTATATAACTTAATCCGAAAGTCATATTTTTATTTAAATCAGCCCCTTCTTCACTAGTCATTTGAATTATTGTACAAATAACAAGCGACAGAATAAAAATAATTATATATTTATCTAATATCATAAAAGATTTTACCTTATTTTTAGATTCTTCTCTATTACTTATTTGTTCTTCACTAAAACCTTTAAAAATCTCATACGTAAAATCAAACAATTCTTTTTTATCTACCTCATTTATATAATTATCTTCGGTTATATCTAAAATCAATTTATTTCTAAGTTCTATTTCTGTATAAATATATTTTTCCTTTATGCAAGATTCTTTAATAATTACTTTTCTTATGTCACTTATAAAACGCTTATCAATATTTATTTTTTGTATAATATATGGTCTTATGGAATTTAAATATCTTTGGTTAGCATCGTCCACTTTTCTTTTATCTTTTCTTAATTGAAAAACCCTTATCACAAATGCTGGTATAACAACAACCATTAGTCCAGTTATAATAGGTGCAATCCAATTAATAACAATTTGGTTTGTTAAAAAGCTTTTTATAATATTTATCATTCGTTACTCACTTCCTTGACTGTATATTATATACTTTTGTAAAAGAAAAATAAAGACCTCACCAGATGAATAGTGAAGTCTTATTTATTATATTGATTCTTTCCTTTTCTACCATAAGGATTACGAGCAACATTTAAATTTTGATATTCAAAAATACAATCCGGTATTACTCCATATTTATATTGTATTGTTATTACTCTATTTTCATCAATTACTATTCGATCTATTAACGAATGAACTAATTCTCTTTTAGGTTTATTTAAATCTAATAATTTTTTTATTTTCTTTGTATAATCTGGTAA
>CAOJEH010000012.1 GCA_948434005.1 uncultured Mycoplasmatota bacterium | reverse complement strand
GCTACTGGACCTACTGGTGCAACTGGACCTACTGGAGCTACTGGTCCTACTGGGGCTACTGGGCCTACTGGGGCTACTGGTGCTACTGGACCTACTGGTGCAACTGGACCTACTGGAGCTACTGGTCCTACTGGGGCTACTGGTCCGACTGGAGAAACAGCAAATATAGCTATAGGAACTGTCACTTCAGGTGATACTGCTCAAGCAACCATTACAGGTACTGCACCAAACTTTTTATTAAATCTAGTTCTGCCAATTGGACCTACTGGAGCCACAGGTTCAACTGGTCCTACTGGACCTACTGGTCCTGCTGGAGCTTAATTAAATATGGAAAAGTATAAAGTCTGCGTTTACGCAATTACAAAAAACGAAGAAAGATTTGTAAAACGTTGGTATAATTCAATGAAAGAAGCAGACAAAATATATGTACTAGATACTGGTTCTACAGATAATACTGTTAAAATTTTAAAAGAATTAGGTGCCATTGTATCAGTCAAAAAATTTGATCCTTGGAGATTTGATGTTGCTAGAAATGAATCATTAAATTTAGTAGATGAAGATACAGATATTTGTGTTTGTACTGATTTAGATGAAGTTTTTGTACCAGGTTGGAGAAAAACTTTAGAAAGTATTTGGAAAAATAATACTACTAGATTAAGATATAATTATAACTGGAAACTAGATGATAATAACAACCCTATAATAAATTTTTACATAGAAAAAATCCATAGTAGAAAAGATTATATATGGGCCCATCCTGTCCATGAAGTTCTTACTTATATAGGAAAACGAGAAGAAACAGTTGAAACTACTGACAATATAACTGTTAACCACTATCCAGATAACACTAAATCTAGAGGTAGTTATTTACCACTTTTAGAATTATCTGTAAAAGAAAATCCAACTGATGATAGAAATATGCACTACTTAGGCAGAGAATACATGTATTATGGAAAATGGAAAGATTCTATTAGAATATTAAAAAAACATCTAAAATTACCAAATGCCACATGGAAAGATGAAAGATGTGCATCAATGCGATTTATTAGTAGATGTTATCAAAATTTAAAAAACTATAACTCAGCAAAAGACTGGTTAAAAAAAGCTATAAAAGAAGCACCATATCTTAGAGATCCATATGTTGAAATGGCTCTACTAGAATATAAATTAGAAAACTATAAAAAAGTAGAAGAATATTGTTTAAAAGCACTACGAATTACTAAACATCAAAAATCGTATATAAATGAACCATTTAGTTGGGATAATACAATTTATGATTTACTTTCTATAAGTTGTTATAACTTGAATAAACTAGACTATGCAATATATTTTATAGATAAAGCATTGGAATATAATCCAACTGATAATAGATTACTAAATAATAAAAATATATTTATACAAAAAGAGGAAATAAAAAGAAATCTATAAAACAAAGACATAAAATGACTCCTGTTTAATACAGGGGTCATTTTCTATATTACATTCTTAGGAACCATTATACCAACAATTATATCTTCTAAACATAAATTGTTAAATTCTACACTTTATAATTATTTATTATTTTACCTAATTATCTTTTTTACCCTATTCAATGTCTTATTTGGTAGTTTGTCTCTATTTTTCAACAAAATATATGCTTCAAATAACTTAGGATGACTAGTTTTAAATTCCATCATTTTATCTAATTGTTCTAGAGAAAAATCTGGATTTATTACACTCATATACTTCATATATTCTTCATAATATGGATGAAAACTAGTATTCCAAGGTCTAACATTAGGTATTCCATAGCAATGCAATATCTTAGCATTTTCTCTTGCTTCTTTTATATCACTTTTCGTAATATTTCTAATTTTAGGATCGAAATATGACTTTCTAAAGAAATTACCATATATAAAGACAGATGAGGGAGCATTATAAGATAAAGGTAATTCTCTAAATTCATCGGCTAAAGCATAATTAAGAATATTTTGATCTGGATATTTTAAATTAATTTTGGGATTATTAATAAAATCAATTAATCTCTCCTGACAACAATTATCAACCCAAGAATTTACATCAAATAGTAATACACCTGAATTATAATATGTTTTTATCCCTAATGATGATATATACTTTTTTTTCATTGTATCTTTGCAAGCACAAACAGGACCATTATATCCAAAAATATCTTGTAATGGTGATACAACTATAGTATCAGCATCTAAATATAATAGTTTATCTATATCAGAAAGACTATCGCCTAAAATATCTTGAAAGAATAATCTAGCATTAGGTAATTGACTATTCCTAAATGTAGGAATATTATACCTTTCAATATCATAACTATCCAAATCATAATACTTAATATCAACATTTTTATATAATTTTTTTAATACTTCTATTTTATTATAATCATCTTTTTCTAAACAACTAGTAATTAAATGGAATCTAATATAATCAATATCAGAATTTTCTAAAAGAGAATACATAGATACTAACATTGTATCAAGATACTTTTTATTACTAGTATATAAAACATCTAATTTATTCATTATCTTCTGCTCCCTTTATCTTATAATTATTTCAATTATTATATAATGCCCTTTTCATAATTAATTGCTTGATATTATATCATATAACAAATAAAACTACAATTATTATTTTTTTGTAATTACAATTCATTTTATTACCAATTTTTAAACAACAATTGTAAAGATGAAAAACTACTAAACAATAAAAAACTATACAAAAAGAAGAAGACTAATCTTCTTTTAATGATGTCTAAATTCATGATATAAATTACGATGTTTCTTCTTAAAGTTTTCCATTATTTCTGGAAATAAAGAATAAAGACCACAACCCATCATACCTTCTAACTCTTTCTTTAAAGCCATAGTACTTTTTATATGGTAAACTGTATTATCATATACTCCCATTCTAGTAAATATATCTATTAATCTTCTATCTACTGTAACAAATTCATTTGTACAAAATAAATCACACATATTTATTATCTTATCATAAATTGTATATTCATGTTCTTTTAAAAAATCTAATCTAAATTGATAGCCCTTACATTTTTTAGATGGAAACCCTCCAGCGGTACAATTAATATCACCATTTAAATATGAATGAGTTAAACATATATTAGCATACTCATTATCGTAGCCAAGTGATATTAAAAATTGATAGCCTTCTATTGTATGAATTGCTCTTCTACCAAATCTTTTACCAATATCATGAATATATCCCATAGCCCTAGCTTTATCAACATCTAGACCTAATCTATCCGCAATCCTAGCAGCAGCTTCTCCTACTTTTTTAGAATGTTTTACCCATCTTCCAGGATTCATCTTTTCTGCTTCTTCTAATAATTCCAATGCTTTTTCTGATGTTAGATTCATTATCCTTCCTCCACTACTATTAAATTATAACAAAAAAATAAAGACTATAGATAGCCTTTATACACTACTTGACATTAGAAAAGTCAAGTTCTACTGCATTAGTACCAATAAGCTTATTTTCCTTATCTCTAAGTTCTACTTCTAATCTATTTTTTTCACCTAAAACTATATCAGATATCTCATATTTATGCTGTGTTGTATACTTTTTACCAATATTAGTAAAATAATCACTACTTTTACTAGAATGAGTTAATTTATAATTAACTTTAACATTATAATTAGTAATAAAATATAATCTTATAGAATTCTTATCATCATCATATGGATTATATATAATAATCATATTTTCAAAGTCAATCTCTTGTTTTAAAACATCACTTATTTTTTCATCTATTACTTTTCTATAATTTTTACTCTTTGTATTTATTCTATGAGGTTTAGAAACTATATATAAATTTCTACCAATACTGGTATCCTCTTCTATAAAAATATTATTAGATATGTAATTATAACTACTAGATCTATTTATTAATAGTAAAAATAATATTGCTAGTATTATAATTATACTAATTATAATTATTAATTTTTTTCTTTTACTCATTATATAATCACCACTTTATTATCTTCATTAAAATTATAACAAAAAAGAAAAACAATTAATAGTTTTCTTTTAATAATTCTATAATATCAGAAGTAGATAAATACTCTTTATTATTAGTTTTTGTATCTTCTACTTCATATAAATTATCTTCTCCTCTATCCCCAATAACTATAGTATATGGAGTTCCAATAACTAATGTATCTTTTATCTTAGAACCTATATTTAGTTTTTCTCTATCATCAATAATAACATTTATATTATTATCAAGTAATTCATTATATAATTCTTCTGCTTCTTCTTTTTTTGTATCTTTATAAATTATCTGTGCTTTATATGGAGCGATATTCAGTGGAAGTGATAATCCTAATACATTATTATCATTATCTTTTAGGATACTATTTTCAAGTATTACAGCCATTATTCTACCAACACCTATTCCATAGCACCCCATATAATACTCAGAGTCTTGATTATTATTATTAAAATATAATTTCATAGATTCTGAATATTTATTACCAAGTTGAAAATTATTACCCATTTCTAAAGCTTTATAACTTTCTAATTTATTAATATCTTCTATACCATATTCATTTAATAATTCTTCACTAGTTTTACCTTCTAATACTTCTATGTTAAAGCCAACACCTCTTTCTTTATCAATTAAAACAGTATCTTCTCCAAACTCAGTTAAAGCCATCCATTCTTCTGATACTTTACCACCCATAGAACCATTATCACTTGCTACACTAACAATATCAAGACCTAATCTTTCAAATATTTTTAAATAAACATTATGCATTTTGTCATATGTTTTAGCCATATCTTCTTCATCTTTATCGAAACTATAAGCATCCATCATTGAAAATATTCTAGGTCTAAATAAATATCCCCTTGGTCTTAATTCATTTCTATATTTATCACTTATTTGATAATACACAGCAGGTAAATTTTTAACAGATATTAAACGATTATGTGCAAAAACTGTACAAGCTTCTTCTGCAGTTGGCGCAAGTCCATAAGAATTTTTATCAGTATTAACAGTAAACATTAATTTATCTATATCTACATATCTTTCCCATCTACCAGACATATCCCAAATACTTTTTGGTTGCATAGTTGCAAAACTGCACTCTATACAATCAGCTTTATCTAATTCTTCTTTTATTATTCTTTCAATATTTTGTTGTAATTTAACTAATATATTACCAAAACCAAAAATACCGCTTTCATATTGATATAATTCTCCTGCTTTTGATAAAATACCTTGAGCAGGATATGTATTATCAATATCTTTCAAATTAATTTTTTTAATATTTAATCTACTTAATCTCATAATAACCTCTTTTCTAAAATAAAAAGAATGATACGCTTAAGGAGTGCATAAGCACGGTACCATCCTTTATTTTTCTTTATTTGATAACGGTCTCCCATAACGATTTTATATGAAAGTAGGAATTAATAATTATTATATTATCTTTCACCAAACGATAACTCTCTAAAATAACAGTATTATTAATTATGTCTTTCACTTCGTTTTTAAATTTATTAGTAAAATAATAACATATATTTATATTTTATTCAATAATTAAAATATAGTTAATTTATTCTTTTACTTTTACATTTTTTCTATTTTTCATGTATGTTTGAATTACAACCATAACTCCTAAAACTAATATAACTAATCCTGCTATATAATCAATAAATATATTTTTTGATGTATCACCAACATCTACTGATTGACCTTTACCTTCAACTAAACTTTTCTTTACTGATATAACTGGTCTAACACCTAGACTATTAGACTTATTTATAGGAACTGGGGATAAAGATCCTTTTTTATTAATAGAAAATGCAACATAATTAAAATTTGGAGTATATTCAGCATAATCAATCCAATATCCTTCCATAGTTTCCATAGATGATTCAGCGTTATTTGAACAATCAGCTTTAGAGCAATCAACACCTGATCTATCATATAACCAACCATAATTATACTTAGATGGTACTTTTTCAGACATAGTATCAATATAATATGTTACAAGTTCAATTGCTGAATACTTACCATTTCCTTTATATGTCGAAAGTGTTTTTTCTGACGAACCTGTAATCTTTAAAACATCTGACAATTTCAATAATCTTGCTTTATAACCAGAATAATCAATATTATAAGATGACTCTGATGATTGCTTATAAGTATTTTTATCATTTCTTATTAATGAACTATTCCACTTATCAGTATCCTCTTTTAATTTATTTAACAATACTTTAGGACCTTCCTGCTTGGTATTATCGGATCCCCAAGCTACTGTTGAAGTAGTATTGTGATCCAAAATCAAGTCAACTGTATTACTATTACTATCATAATTAATAATATACCATTTCATACAAGAAGTTTGTTCATTTGTTGATTTAGTTACTCCATTATAACCAGTTAAACTATTTTTTTCATTATATTTTTCTCTAGAACACATTGTATTTAATATTGGATTATAATATACTGTTTTTCCCTCTTTATTATTACTTGTATTATTACCACCTGTAGAATTATTATTATTATTATTGTTATTGTTATCATTATAACTCTCTTTATCATTATAACTTTCATACTTATTAATTGCATCTACATTAACAAAACTGCATATTAAAAATAATATAACAAATATAAAATAAATTCTCTTTTTAGCTTTAATATCGCATCACACTCTTTCTATAATTATTAACTTTATTATACCACATAAAATATTTTTGTAAATATAAATAAATCTAATATATAACAGTTTTAGGATAATATGTTTTAGCTATAGGTTTTTTTGCTATCTCTACACCATTTTGATATGTATGTAGGTAAGTTTGATATGTTCTATTACCTAGTGATACAGATTCTACTTTATACTCTTTTCCTTCTTTAGCATTACTATTAGACCAAAACTCTATTGTCGCTACTCCATTACCATAAAAGGCTGAAATATAAATAGGATATTTATATGTATTTTTAAATTTAAAATCTAATAAGTTGGCATTACCACTACTAACTACTGTCGCATCCTGTCCTCCAGGAACATAAGTCATAGGTGCTTGATGTTTATGTCTTTCTACTATTTCTACCCCTGCAAGTAATGTTGTATTATAAATAGTTGTTGCTATCTGACAAGTTCCATTACCTACCATCTTTCCATATTGTACATATCCTCTTTTATGATATGGTCCAGCTACTTTAAAATATGAAAATACTTCTCCACTATTTATTATCGTACCATCTAAATAATTTAGAGCCGTTTCTAAATTTCTTCCTCTACTAATAAATCTATTATATTCAGTTGAATAAGTAGACACCTTAGTATCAATAGTCTTTAATAATTCACTTTCTTTATAATCATTTATATCTCCTACTAAACTAAACTTATTACCCTTAAAATTATTTTTAATGAACTTTATTAATTCTTGATAAGTTTTATCTACATCTAGAGAATAAGACGCTACTGCTTCTTGATAAACTAAATTTCTATTACTATCCATAAATAAATTACCATTTTTACCTTCAATATCAACCTTAGGCTTTAACTCGGTTATTAACTTTTTTAAATGTTCTTCATTATAATTAAGTTTATAAGTAAATACTTTTTTATGTTCACTAAATATTTTAGAAATCTTTTCAGAATAAGATAAACTTTTATGATATTTTTTTATCTCTTTTAACATCTTATCTTTATCAATAGTAATACCTAAATCCAATAAGCTGTACTCATAATCTTTTTTACCTGTAGTAAATATTATCTTTTTAGATTGTATATTTTTTTCTATTCTATCTATTTTAGATTTTAACTGCTCTATTTTTATATTAGATATATTATAATTATTTATATATACATTTGGATACATTTTTTCTTTATAATTATTAGTTAATGTAAGGCTATAAGAAACTAGAAAAATATACACAAAAAGAAAAACTATTAATACAATAGTTAGTACAAGTAAAATCTTTTTTTTATTTTTACTATCTAATTTCATTGCCCAACCTCTATTTATAAATTCAGTATACAATATTTTTTTTAAATAATAAAGGAAAATAATAAAAATAATACTAAATATTATTACTTAGTATTATTTTTATGATATAAGCTTTAATTATTATGTTTTTTTCTCTTAAATAATTTATATATTTCTATAACTAAAATTATTATTAGTGATAGTAATAATAAATTAATACATTCAATTAATGGAATAGAAGTTGTCTTTAAAAATGTCGATAATATAGGAACTTCCATTACTGCAAATTGTAAAATAATTGATCCTATTATAACAAGTGGTATTAATAGATTTCCTTTTAATCCGGTTTTAAAGAATGAATGAGTCTCACTTCTACAATTTAGTACATGAATATTTTGAATAAATACCATCAATGTCATAATATAACCTCTAGCTATTCTTGTTGATACTCCATTATCTATTAAGTATTTAAAATATAAGAAAACTAGTATTCCTATAGTTAGACCAGATACTAATACTTCAGTTAGTAATTCTTTATTAAATAATGTATCTTCCCTTTTTATAGGTTTTTTCTTCATAACATCTTCTTCTGTTTTTTCAAATGATAATGCAAAATCTTGCAGTCCATCTGTTACTATATTAAGCCATAAAAGTTGAATTGCCACTAATGGTGTTGGTAAATTAAATAGTATTGCTAAAAGAAAGAATAACACTTCTGCAAATCCACAAGATAACAACATAAATGATACTTTTCTAATATTACTATAAGCACCTCTTCCTTCTCTTACTCCTTCTGCAATAGATGTAAAACTATCATCAAGAATAAGCATATCAGCTACTTCTTTACTAACATCAGTACCACTACCCATAGCAATACCAATGTTAGCACTCTTTAGAGCAGGAGAATCATTTACACCATCACCTGTAACTGCAACAAACTCTCCACTTCTTTTTAAAGATTCTACTATTTCTAATTTATCTAGAGGTGTTACTCTTGTAAATACTTTTTTAGATTTAACAAATTTATCAAAAGCTTTTTTACCTTTTTTTAAATATTCATTTAATTCTATAGTATCAGTAACTTCTTCTTCGTCTTTTACAAGTTCTAAATCTTTAGCTATTTTAAAAGCTGTTAAAGGATGATCTCCTGTAATCATAATTGTTGTAATTCCTGCATTACTACACTCTTTTATAGCATTAGTAACATCTTTTCTTATTGGATCTATAAACGATACTAAACCAATAAACTCTAATTCTTTAATGTCACTTTCTTCATAATCAGATTTTTTATCTAATTTATTAATTTTATTATTAGCAATAGCAATTACTCTATAACCATTAGCTGCTAAGTCATCATTTTGTTTAAGTATTGTTTTAGTATCTGCATCTGGACAAAACTGTAACACTTTTTCAACTGCACCTTTTACAGTACAATATAATATGCTGTCTTCTTCATAAAAAGTTGCAGAATATTTATTTTCAGATTCATATGGAATACTACCTATAATTTTAAAGTTATCTAATACACCACTTTTTTTTCCTAATACCTTAAAAGCAATATCTATTGAGTCACCTATAAATTTTTTCTTTTTAAAGTCAATATTAGCCTCATTATTAATATAACCTAGTTTAGCAATTAATTTAGCATCTTCTATATTAGCATTACTAATAGGTTTTATTTTTCCATTCACATTATAGCCTATACCTTCTATTTCAAACATAGAATCATCGGGTAAAACTATTTTTTTAGCAGTTTGTTCATTTACAGTAAGGGTACCTGTTTTATCACTAGCTATATAAGTACAACTACCTAAAGATTCAACTGAATTAAGTTTTTTTACAATAACATTCTTCTTCATCATTTTATTTGAAGTAATAGTAAGAGCCATCGTAAGTGCTAGAGGAAGTCCTTCTGGCATAGCTGAAACTGAAAGTGCAATTACTGATAAAAATATTTGATTGCCACTAACCCCTTTAGAATATAAAAGTATAGCAATAATTATAGCGATAACAATTATTAATAAACTAATTTGTTTAGAAAACTTATTCATTCTAATTGTAAGTGGAGATTTTTCATTTTCTACTAAAGCAACCTTTTGTGCTATTTTACCAACTTCTGTTTCAATACCAGTTCTACATACCATAGCAACTGCTCTACCTGTTGTTACAGTAGTACCAGCAAATAACATATTAGAAATAGATGAAAGCGCAGCTTTTTCTTTTACTATACCATTATCTTTAGATACACTAAGACTCTCCCCTGTTAAAATAGATTCATTAACTGTAAGATTATGTTGATCAATTACTCTCATATCAGCACTAATTTTATCACCAGATTCTAATATTACAATATCTCCAGGAACTAATTTCAAAGAATCTATCTCTATCTCATTGCCATCCCTAATAACCTTATTTTTTACCTTAATTAAACTAGATAAACTATCCGCATTTTTTTCTGCCTTCCATTCTTGAAAAGTACCAAGAAATAAATCGACTAATATAATAAATATAATAGCAATAGCATCAACCATTTCACCTATAAAAATAGAAAAAATAACCGTAACTACTAATAATAAGACTATAGGATCTATTATTTCACCACAAAAAATTTTAAAGAAACTATCTACCTTTTTCTTAGGCAATACATTTTCCCCATATTTATTTAATCTCTTTATTGCCTCTTTACTATCTAAACCATCTGGTGTTGCATTTAACTTTTTATATAACTCTTCAAGTTTTATATGATGCATAAAAACCTCCTATTATAATATCACTTTACTTTTTGATTATTTAATCCATTAACATAATTACTTTTAATATTATTAATTTCATATTCTTTTTCACTTATATTACTTTTAATTTCTTCTAAATTACTTAATAAATCTTGAAATTCTTTTAAATATAAATACTCAGAAAATCTTACTTTTATATCAACTATTAAATCATCTAACTTATTAGAAGCTTCCTTAATTAATTCTATAGCATTTTCTATATCAGCTAGATTATTTTCCATATATTTACTATAATCTACTTTTTTAATTTTCTTTCTCTTCCTTATAAATCTTCCTTTTAATAATTTTCTCATAAAATAAGTTGCAATTAAAGTAGTAGTTGCTACTGCTTTGGTACTTCTAACACTTGGTCTTTTCATACTAGATTTATTTATAGTAGCAAGTAATGCAGTACAATACTTATTTAGAGCTTTAGCCTTACTAAGCGCTATATCAACTTCACTTATAGCATTAGCCTCTTTTTTTAATATTTCACTAGATTTAGATGATTTTTTATCTATCTTTTTTTCTTCTTTTTCACTAGGTTTAGAAACTTTCTTAGAAGTATCATCTACCTCTTTAATAATTTCTTCTTGATAATTTTGAATATCATCTATACCTTTTTTTATATCTTCATACTCAAATTCATCATAAGTAGATTCTTCTTTATCATCAGTAACTATAGCTATATCCATTTTTTTATCTAAGACTTTTTTTCTAAGTTCTTCTTTCTTTTTATCTATAACTTTTAATTTATCAGATATTTCTATATATAACTCCGATGATTTAACACCTTCAACAATACTTCTTTTATTAAATTCATCTATATATTTTAAAGCCAATTCATAATAGTAGTTTTCATCACCTAAATTAGAAGTCTCTATCATATCACAACAATCATCTAATTTTTTTATAACCATATTAAGTTTATCTAGCAATATTTTAGCTTCATTAGAATAATCTTCATATTCACCACTTTTAGAAGGATTACTATAAGCAATTTCTTTTAATTCAGTTCTTACCTTTTTTAATTCTTCTCCATAAGTTTCTATTATTTTTTTATCAAGATCTTTATTTATAACTTCTTCACTAGGTTTTACTTCTTTAACTACTTCTTTTTCTACTTTAGTAGTTTTAACCACTTCATCAATAGGTATAATTACTATAGGTAATTTATTTATATTATTATCCTTTTTAATAGAGTCTTTTACCTCTTCTTTATCATCATATACTTCCTCTACTTCTTTATTTATCTCTTCTGTTTCTAAAGAAGGTAGTTCAAAAGACTTTTCTTTTTCATTTTTATTTTCATTTATAGTATTACAATTTCTTAAGAAAGTTTTAACAACACTAGCAGATATAACTAGTGGTACTGCTGTTAAGAAGTTTATAACCTGTGTCTTTCTTACTTTCTTTTCTAATTCTTTTATTCTCTTCTTTTGATTGTCTTCAGTTAACTTCTTTTTTTTATTTCTAGTAATTATAGCTGTTTTTCTTCTATCATTACTTCCACCTTTAGCACCTATTGTCCCTTTCATAGCGTCACCCTCTATTATAGTATATCAAAAAAATACAAACTAATTATAGTTTGTATTATATATATTGTAAAATTAGACACATTTTATTTATTCATATTAAATTCTTGATCTTTATTAATTATTTCATATGGATGTGTTTTTCTAAATTCTTTTCTATCATCTTCTTCCATAACTAGTAATTCTATAGCTTTATCAATATGTAAAATTCCATCTAAATGATCCATTTCATGTGCTATAACAGTTGCAGGAAAACCTTCAAAAACTTCACAACATTTTTTTCTAGATTCATTAAAATATTCTATTTCTATTTTATAAGGTCTTTCTATTAAACCCATATTGTCTAAACAACTAGCACATGTTTCCCAATATCTAGTTAATCCACAAGCTTTAACTATAACTGGATTAATCATAACTTTATGCTCATCAATTTCCTTGTCTTCCAATTTAGAAAGGTCAGTTTTTCTTACATAAATCATTCTTTTAGGTATACCTATTTGAATTGATGCTAAAGCTAAAAGTCGATCATCACTACTACCATAATCAGATAATATTTTTAGATCACGCATATATTCATCATTAGATAAATCCACTTCTTCTGATACTTGTTTTAAATACTCTAAATCATTTTCAATTGTTTTATAAACTATTTCCATATAGCCTCCAATATAAATAAAATTCTTAATAATTTTACTTATATATAATTATATCATTATTAGTTTATATTTAGTATCATAATTAAATTAATCTATTATCTTTTATATACCTTTTTTTTTACATTCACCAACAAATTCTTTAAATATATCATTCATAGATTCCATTAATTCTGGATGCCATTTAATACCCATTACAAATCTCTTATTTGGAAGTTCAAATGCTTCTATAGTGTTATCAACAGGGCATCTAGCAACTACCTTATATTCTTTTAGTTCATCGTCAATTACAATACATGTATGGATACTATTAACAAGTATCCTATCGGTTTTTAAAATACTATATAATTTTGAATCTTTATCTATTAAAACTTCATGAGCAACTTTAGCACCAAATTGATTATGAAAAATATTAGAATCAATATGTACCCTTCCTCCTAGTGCTCTAACTAAATTATTAAAACCAGAACATATTCCTAAAATAGGAACATCATTTCTAATACATATTCTTGCAACTTCTTCTTCATATTTATTACTAACTAATCCGCCTTCTAATACTACTCCATCTAGTTTTTTTATTACTTCCTCTAAATCTTCTATCTCTTCAGTAGATAAATTATAACTATCTATTTCTTCATCAAGTTTAAAATCAATTCCACTTTTAGAAGGAAGTAGACTACATACTAAAGCACCATTTTTTACAAGTACACATCTAATATCATCTACAATCGACATATAATGCCACATATCAGTTACTTCTATTGGTTTTGAAACAATTCCTATAAATGGTTTTTCCATAAAAATCACCTCAATATGTATTATAATAAATATCAAAAATAAAAGATAAACAATTATCATATTAGTTTTGTTTATCTTCTATAGGTATATATAAATAGCATTTTCCATCCTTATAAAGTTCAAAGTCAAAGTCTTCAAATACCTTATAATTAGTTGATGATATCCATTGGCTATATACCATATCCTCAGTTTCTACAATATCTTTTTGTTTTATAGAATTAATACAAAATACTGCATATTTACCTTTAGGAATAGTAAACTTAGATGTATTAGGAAAATAACAAGTACTACCAACATAATATGTATACTTATCATTTTCTCTTACTGATATACCATACATTCCAAACTTATCCATCTTATCAAAAATACCATTATCTATAATTTCATCATAAAGTTTTCTAATTTTAAATAATAAATCATCCACTCTTGTTGCAACTACATTAAAACAATATAATTCTATTTCTTTAAAGTTTTTTATTTCATAATTAAGCTTTTTACATAAATTATTATTTTCATTAAATCTTATTACAGTAAATAATTTATAATTATCAAAATTACTATTTTTACATTCACTAGGAGTTATACCAAAATACTTTTTAAAAGCCCTTGTAAATGATATAGAAGAACTATAACCATATTTAATTGCTATATCCATTATTTTGTTATTAGTAGTTTTAATTTCTTCTAAAGCCTTACTAAGTCTTCTTACTCTAATATATTCTGCAATAGATATATTAGTTATAAATATAAATATTCTCTCTAGTGAATATAGGGAAACTCCAACTATTTTAGCAAGCTTATTATACTCGATATCTTCTTCTAGATTATCTTCTATATAATCAATCATTTTATTTAATAAACTGTAATTCATATTACCACCTGTATAATTTTATAATAATTTTCCATAAATCTTACAAAATTCAATATACGTATCTTCCCATACTTTATTATAATAAGCTGTACTAAGATTTTTATTATCTAACTTAGAGTTTAATAATTTAAAAAAATCCCAATAACTTGATCTACCATTGCGTATACCTCTTAATGTAAGTAGAGCCCAAACTCTATTTTCTTTATAATATTTTGTATTTATATAAGCATCTACTAATTGATTAAACGTATCCTCCACTGGAAACTCTCTTAATTCTAAATCTATTTGTTTAGAAATATCTAAGATACAATATTTATAAGAGGGATAATCACAAGGTCTTCCTATAGATCCAGGATTAATAAATATTTTATTACGATACTTTTTATACATATGCACATGTGTATGACCAAATAGGCATATATCAAAATCATATTTATCTATAATAGAATCAAATGCTTTTTCAATATTTTTATAAGCAGCATTTTCACTATAAACATCGCCATGCATTAATAATACTTTTTTACCATTTAACTTTATAATTTCAACCTCATTAAGACTTTTAATATATTCTAAGTTATCTTTAGTTAAATCTTGATAAGCATAGGCAATATTTTTATAACCCTTATTATCTTTTTTAAGAGGATTATAATTTAATATATATTTTTCTCTATTACCAAGGATAACTACATTTCCCCTATTCCTAACAATTTCTAATATTTCATTATTCCAAATACCATCCGTAACATAATCACCTAAAAATATAAAGTAATCTATACCTCTTTTTTCTGCATCATCTATAGCAAGCTTTAAAGATAAAATATTACAATGAACATCACTAATTACTGCTATTTTCTTCATTATTAATAATTCCCTTCATAAATGATTATACTAGTATTATATCATAAGTTCTTACTTATAATATAAAATTAATGATACAATACAATATAATCAAAAATAAAAGTCCCTACAGACTTTTATATTTTTCTTTATGTTTAGTACTTCTTCTTACCATAATAGGTAAATCATTTTTCATACTAGAAGGCCAACCAATAATATCTAAATCAGAACCGTACATTCTTTCATATATTTTACATACTCCATCAGCCCAATATTTATATTCATCAGTACATGGATATTTAATATCAGAATGATCACAGTTACAAAATCCAACAACTAAGTTCTTATCTTCTTCAAAAGCTTTTTCTACTACAGTAATAGTTGCTTCACAAGGATAAAGAGCATATAAAGTATCTATCTCTTTAATATTTGTATCTTTAGTAAACTCTTCATTTATTATATGTATGTTTTCTGAAAGAGAAAACATACAGTTTGGATCGTAGATAGTCAAACTTCCATGATTCATATCAATTGATGGCATAATTATTTCTGATAAACGGGGATATATTCCAGCACCTACCTCACAATAAGTACCTCTCTCATCATCTAAAAATGAATATCTGTCTAAGATTTTCTTAAATTCAATATATGGATCAAAGCCTTCTTTAAAAACTCCAAATTTAGAAAATATTTGACTTAGTGATACAGGAATATTCATTTCGTATGCATTTATAAATGAATTATCAATAATAAATGATGTTAACAGCATTGAAAGATCTTGATATTTATCAATATTACTAATTAAAAAATCAATCATTTCCTTCTTTTTATCATAATACTTTTCATGGTCTATAGCATTGTGTCGCATTATATCCCCCCCTTTTTAAATTATTCAGATTATACCATATTTCCCAATAAAATTCAAGTATAAATTGATTTATAAAAATAACAATCTATTCATATAAAGTATAATTCGAATAATATTTAAAAAATAGAATACTTTATAATGGAGGAGATTTATGAGCAAATTAGAAGAATTAAAGGAAATAAGAGAAAAACTTGATTGTGGAGAATGTAATATAAATGACTTAAAAAAAGCATATGATAAAGTTGACACAAAACAAGAAGTAATTGTTGCTAAAAAAGATGATATAACCCACATTTATTATCGTAATGCTAAAACTAGAACAGTTAATTTAGAACAAGATTTAATACAATATGAAAGATCATTTTTTGGTGTCAAACATCATTCTTATTATCCAATTGATTTATGTTATTTAAGATTTTATGATGAAGATATTAATAGATTTGGGCAAGGAATTATTCTTCCTCGCTCAAAAAAGTTTGTGATGGTGGATGATATGGATTTAATTAAAGCACCAGATTTAGTTTCATTTTGTACAAGAGGAATAAAAGAAAATAATAAGGGATGTTGTAGTATAATAGACAAAGCAGGTAATCTTTATCATATATATGGTTATGATGATAACGATGAAAATTTTTCGCTTGAAGAAATAAAAACTTTAAATTCATCTCTTATGTTTGAATTATATGGAATTTTAATTTATTATAAAGATAACCCTGTTTTTATTGATACTGTAGAATCTCCATATATCATATTGGACAAAGAAACATTACAAGAATGTGCAAGAAGTCAACCTGATTTGGATTATTATATTGAAAATTTTGATGATGGTTTTATGCAAGGAAAAAGATATGTAAAAAAATAAATTTACATATCTTTTTATTTTTATCTTTATTTAACAATTATTTTAATTTCTTCCAATATAAATTTCTTAAAAAACCACTTTGAGTCGTAAGTGTCGTATATAATAGAAATCCTAATTTTTGGACGATTTTATTACTAGCAATATTTTCCGGGTGAATAGTAGAAATTACATAATCAAAGTTTAATTTTTTAACTAAATCATATGTGTCTTCGCTAAGTTTTGTCATTATGCCTTTATTATGATACTCTGGTAGTACTAAAAAACCACCTAATTCACATATAGTTTTTGATTTAGAGATATTTAAAATATCATAATATTCTTCCTCTATTTCTTTTTGAGTAAATATTTGACACATTGCTACAAGTTTATTACCATCATAAGCACCTAATAAAAAAGAATAATTATTATCAAAAAAACGATTCATTTGTTCTTTAGTCCAAGGAATTAAAAAATCTTCTCTTTCTAGATTTTTAAATACAGTACTAACTAAATCTGAAACTTGTTTCTCATCATCCTTAGGAATTTCTTTAAATATAAAGTCTCTCATAAAGCGTATCTCCTTTCTATATTAAAATATATAATATAAAAATGTAATTATAGAATTATTATAACATATTTATTATCTCTTACTTAGATTATCCTCATATCTTTTTATTAATTGTAAAGCTTTATTTTCTGAAATTTCAGAATCATATCCATATATACTATCACCGATATTCTCTAAAAGTTCGTCTGCTAAATCACGACTATCAATTATTTTTTGTAAACATTGATATACCCCTTCTATTCCAGTATCATATCTAGCATAGGTTAACTTTTTATCACATAAATCATTCAATCTTTTTCCTAATTTTGGATATGTGCCATTAAATGAATTAAATGCAAAAGAACAATCCAAGTCATTAATTATTTCTTCTAATGCTCTTCCAGGATAATTATCACATTTTTTAGGAACATTTATAACCATATAAAATATATCACCATTTTCAAGCATAACTGGTTCTAAATTAACTTTACTTATATAAAATCCTTCTCTTACAATTAATATATTATTTATCTCATCAAGTTTATAATTAGATGCTTTCATATGCCCTATTTCATGAATTAAACTATCTTTATCGTCATCCGATAAATTATTCCATTCACTTTGAGCAGTTGTTAATCCAATAATATTTTCAACCGGTGTATAAGTTGCAGAAAATTCCGAATCACCAAATAATGAAAAATTACTTTGATACTGTATTGATAAATTAACTGAATTTTGATTAATATCTTCTATTGGGTAATTATTACTTATATTGTATTGTTTGTGTTGTTCTATTAAACTTTTTACTAATTGTTCTAATTCATCAGGTATCTTCTTAGATGAATTGTCTTTATACTTACAATGTGCCATATGCCAACTAATGTAACTATCTTCTTCTACATTATTTGGATCAAATTCATATAAAGAATTAATATTATATTTTTGATTTGAATCATAATGTGAATAATATCTTATTTTTTTTGTTTCCATATCTATTCCTCTATATCCAAAATCCATCTCATGATAATTGTCATATAAAGAACCAACTTGAATTATTTTACTCATTACCTCACCCCATAAATTGTTTAATAGTATATCATATTTTTTAATTTTCTATAATATAGCACATTTATAGTTTATAAATAATATTATTTTTTAATTTATTGTATCCATTTTCTATCTCTTTACTTTTTCTAATTTCATAAAGTAATCGTAAGTTTCAAAAATCGATGTTTCCATTGAATTAATAAATGATTTTAATAAATAGTAGTTTTCTAATTTTAGAGTCCTTATTTTTCTTTTTACCTCAATTTGAAATGAGTTAGTAATCAAAGCACATTGTCTAGTTACTTGACCACCTAAATATTCACTACCATTATCAACAGTTAAACCATGACAATTAAAATTATTTTCAAATATTTTAACAATTTGTGATTGACAAGTATTATAATCATTGTGCCATAAACTACAATCGTAATCTTTACTATCTACACAACCATGAATATCTACTATTAAAAATTGATTATATTCTTGTATAAATCTTTTTAAATTTTTTAAATACTCATTTTCGATTTCTAATAATGTTTCTCCTAAAGGAAAATTAGGATCATCATTATCATTAAATGTTCTAACAAAATAAGAACAATTACACATCTCTGCTAAATAAATTGCAAGAGCACCTGTTAAGTAATCACTTGGCTTAACTTGCGAACATCTATATTGTTTTACTGCATGTGGTGCAGATAATAAAACTGGTATCTTGCCAACTTTAAATATATAATTTTTATTACCAATTTTTAAACCGTTTTTGTTATTTAATAAAAACTGATAATTTAAATTTCGTAATTCATTAATAATTGTATTTGCATTAATCACTCCTTATTTTTTATTTCATAATTAACGCTTTAATACAATCAAATTTTAAATTATGATAAAGTAAGACTATACACTTTCTCATAATAATCACCCCAACGTCTTTGCTAGTAATATATTATTCATCTTCTTCAAAGTCTTTTCTTATTATTTGCTTCAATCCTTTTAGGCGTTCATCCTCTTTTTTTAATACTTTTGCAGGTTCCTTTTCTTCTACTTCCGCCTTAGTTTCTAAATTTTGATTAATCATTTCTTGAAACCTATCAACGATTTCTTTATCATTTATAGGTTCATCCATTCTAGATAGTCCTAAGTACATAGTTTGAATTGTATCAAATTTTTGCATATGTGTTTGAATGCGGTTTAAATAGTTATGTGCATAAATAACTAAACCATTTGCTGCTAAAGTCATCATTTGTTCATTATTAAGTTTACTATTGCATAATACACATCTACAACCATTGCCATCAGCATAATTACCCATATATATATGCCAACATAAGAACAATCACTTTGATTTAATTCTATTTTTTATTAATACATGATAATTGACCCTCAAGTTCTTCTTTCTTTTCCTGCAAAAATCTTGTTTTTTCGATTCCTTCAAATTCAGACATTATAAAACCTCCCTTAATTGCTTATATTTTATCATATTTTTTTGTTATTTGAACAATTATTTGAAATATATTGTAATTTTAATCATTTTGCATACTACTCTTATAGAACAGATACCTACTATTTATAGTAGGATTAATTTTGGATTTGACAAAATCTCTAAACTCACCTCTTAGATATTTTAACCTCATATCAAAATTACCTATGGATAGAAAAAACTAGTCACACCGACTAGTTATGTATTTAAAGTTCGAATAGTTCGAACAGATTCGTCACTGGTGCCTGTGGAGAAGAAGTCGAATAACTTTTCTCAAAAGCAATAGTAGGTAGT
>CAOJEH010000011.1 GCA_948434005.1 uncultured Mycoplasmatota bacterium | reverse complement strand
ATGTTGAGTTGACCAGTACTAATAGATCGAGGATTTAATCCTATTTAATTAATTTGATGAACACAATATCTTAGTTTTCAGAGAATTATTTCTCAATATTTTTCTTGGTTACGATAGCAAGTGGGGTACACCTGTTCCCATCCCGAACACAGAAGTTAAGCCACTTAACGCCGACGATAGTGTATGCAAAAATAGGAAGTAGCCAAGATTTTTTTTGTTTATAAAGCCAATATATTTATATTGGTTTTTTAATTGTAGTTATATTGATTATTTTTTAGTGTAAATATATATCAATTATTAGTAAATTTGTTGTATTAGTTTGATTTTTTGATTATAATATAAAAAGGTGATGAAAATGAATTATAAGGTAGTAACATATTCTGAAGCAGAGACAATTGAGCTTGCTCAAAATATAGAGTCAGAAAAATTTCCTAATATGGTAATTTGTTTAGAAGGTGATTTAGGTAGTGGGAAAACCGTTTTTACTAAAGGTTTTGCACAAGCGTTGGAAATTACAGAAGAGGTAACATCTCCAACCTTTAATATAATAAAGGAATATACTACGGGTGAACTACCATTGTATCATATGGATGTTTATCGCTTAGACGGTAAGGTTGATGATTTAGGTATAGAAGAATATTTCACTAAAAAAGGTATAACTATAATTGAATGGAGTGATACTATATCTGATTATTTACCTGACAAGAGACTTAATATTAAAATTAAGAGTTCTGATGATGATGAGGATAAAAGGACTATAATAATTACACCTTATGGTAAGAAATATGAGGATTTATGTGAGGCAGTTTTATGATTACATTATATATAGATACTTCATCTAGCTATCTATATGCAGGAATTGTAAAAGATTCTAATTTATTAGTAGAAGTTAAGGCAGATTTAGGTCATAATTTATCAGAAATGGCTTTGCCTAAAATCTCTGATATGTTTGAAAAAGCTAAACTAAAAGCTTGTGATATTAATAAGATAATAGTAGTAAATGGTCCAGGCTCATTTACAGGTATTAGAGTAGGTCTTACTATTGCAAAAGTTTTTGCATGGAGTCTAAATATCCCTATAACTACAATAACTAGTTTAGAGGCAATGGCAGCTTCTGTTGATGATAGTAGGTTGTTAGTTCCAATAATAGATGCAAGACATGGATATGTTTATGCTGCTATATATGATGGGGATAATGTTGTACTTGAGCCATCATATATAAAATTAGAAGATGTTTATAAAAAAATTTCAAGTGAATGTATTTTTATAACCAATGATTCTATTGAATTAGATTACGAAAAATGGGATTATACACCTAATATACTAACAATAGTAAATAAATATGCCGATAAAAAAGAAATTCATGCTCATAAAGTTAATCCAGAATATTTGAAATTAACTGCTGCAGAGGAAAGTAAGTTAAATGCTAGTTGAATTAACTTTAGAAAATATAGAATTACTTAAGGGCAGTTTTTTATTAGAAACAAGAGTAAAAGAAGATATTTCTAATAATCCTTTTGCTAAGTATTTAGTGTATTTAAAATCAGATAAAGTTATTGGTTATATCTATTATAGTGATATATATGAAAGATGCGAAATTAATCAAATTGAGGTTACTCCAGAGAAAAGAGGGCTTGGTATTGGTTCTATGCTAATGGAAAAATTAACTTCAATTGTTGATAAGGATATTACTTTAGAAGTTAGAATAGATAATGAAATTGCTATTAAAATGTATGAGAAATTTGGCTTTAATAAAAAAGCTATTAGAAAAGGTTATTATAATGGAACAGATGGTATATTAATGAAAAGAGATAATAATTAGTATGATATAATAATAGCAAACGAAAGAAGTGTATAGAATGAAGGATATATATATATTAGGTATAGAAAGTAGCTGTGATGAAACCAGTTGCTCTATTGTATTAAATGGTACTAAAGAAATTGCTACCACTATATCTTCACAAATTGATATTCATAAAGAGTATGGTGGAGTGGTACCAGAGATAGCTAGTAGGGAACATGTTAAAAATATTACAATAATAATCGAGGAATGTTTAGAAAAGGCTAAAATGGATATAAAAGATATTGATGCTATTGCTATAACTTATGGTCCTGGATTAATTGGCTCTTTGTTAATAGGCTTGGAGGCTGCTAAAACTTTATCATTTATATATAATAAGCCACTAGTTCCTGTCCATCATATAGCAGGACATATATACGCTAACAGTTTAGAAAAAGAGATGCAGTTTCCATTACTTGCATTGGTGGTTAGTGGTGGTCATACAGAACTAGTATTAATGAGTGATCATTATAGTTTCGAAAAACTTGGTGGTACGTTAGATGATGCAATTGGAGAGTGTTATGATAAGGTGGCTAGGGTTATTGGTTTAGAGTATCCTGGAGGACCTAAGATTGATAAACTTGCCAGTATAGGTAACCCAACATATAAATTACCTGTTCCTTTGAATGATGATAGTTATAATTTTTCATTTAGTGGTTTAAAAAGTGCTGTTATTAACTTAAATCATAAACTAGAACAAAGAGGAGAAGAAATTAATAAGGCTGATTTGGCCAAATCCTTTCAAACCGTTGCTATTTCATCTTTAATTAATAAAACTAAAAAAGCTATACAAAATTATAATATTAAAAATTTGATAGTAGCAGGTGGAGTTGCAGCAAGTAAAGGGCTTCGTGATGAGATATTTAAACTAGGAGAAGAACTTAATGTAGATGTTACAATACCTCAAATGAAGTATTGTACAGATAATGCAGCGATGATAGCAGCGGCAGGTTATTATGCTTATAAATTAGGAAGGATAGCTGACCTAAAACTTAATTCTAAATCAAGTGACAAATTGAGCTAAAAAAGTTCAATTTTTTTAAATTTATTGATGATAATTGTATGAATAAATGTTATAATAATTTAGAATAGGGAGGCTAGTGTATGGCAAACAGAATTATTTTAAATGAGACTTCTTATTTTGGTAGAGGTAGTAGAGAAGAAATTGTTACAGAAGTTAAGAAAAGAAAATTTAAAAAAACTTTAGTAATATCCGATAAAGCTTTAGTAGAAGCAGGAGTTACTAAACTTGTTACTGATATTTTAGATAAAAATGAAATTTATTATGATATATATAGTGATATAAAGCCTAATCCTACAGTTAAAAATATTCAAGATGGTGTATCCTTTTGTAAAAATAGTGGAGCAGACTGTTTAATAGCAGTTGGTGGTGGAAGTTCAATTGATACTGCAAAAGCTATTGGTATTATTATGACTAATCCAGAGTATTCTGATGTAGTTAGCCTAGATGGTTCAGTAGATACTTCTAATTCTTCACTTCCAATTATTGCTTTACCTACAACAGCAGGAACTGCAGCTGAAGTAACAATAAATTATGTTATAACAGATGAGGTAGGTAAAAAGAAAATGGTTTGTGTAGACCCACATGATATACCAATTGTTGCAATAATTGATCCTGATTTGATGGAGACGATGCCTAAAGAACTTGCAGCAGCAACGGGAATGGATGCACTAACTCATGCAATGGAAGGGTATATTACAAAATCAGCTTGGTTAATACCTGATATATTTCATATAAATGCTATGTCTTTAATATATAAAAACTTAGAAAAGGCAGTTAATATGAAAGATAGTTATGCTATCGAACAAGTAGGATATGGACAGTATATTGCAGGAATGGGATTTTCTAATGTAGGTCTTGGAATTGTTCATTCGATGGCACACTCTCTAGGTGCATACTTTGATACTCCACATGGTCTTGCTAATGCATTATTATTACCCCATGTTTTACGCTTTAATGGAGAAGCTTGTCCAGAATTATTTGAAAATATGGGAAGAGCTTTAGGTATTGATATGAAAGATTCTAAAGGTATGGATGCAGTTGAAAAAGTGATTGAGGCAGTTAGAATGTTAGCAGTAAAAGTTGGAATACCTCAAACTTTACAAGAAATAGATATTCCAGAAGATGCCTTACCTATGCTTGCAAGTCAAGCTATAAATGATATTTGTACTGGAGGAAATCCAAGAATGGTAACAGAATCTGATATATTAAAAATATATCAAGAAGCTTATAGATAGCATAGTACTCTTTATAGAGTATTTTTCTTTAATTATGGTACAATATATACGAAAGGTTTTGAGTTTATGGATTTAAAAGATGAATTTAAATATTTAGTAGGCGGATATTTTGGTATCAGAGAAATGGATAACTATGATTTAAAGGTATATGTTCTAAAAGATATAGAAGATTACATTAGGGATTATATAAAAATTAATCCAATTGATAATTTTGATTACAAAGAAGAAGCAGAAAAAATATGTGATGAAATGCCATTAAAAACAAAATTGCAAGATAGTTTACTAGTTTTAAATAAAATAGATGCACCAATGGAACTTGTATTTTTAGTGAAATCTAGATTAGAAGAGATGAAAGAAACTAATTAATTTATATATTTGTTGAAATATGTAGAAAATACTATTAAAATAGTATATGGAAGAGGTGTTTTATGAATAAGAAAGGTATTGTTATTATAGTTAGTGCTTTACTTGCATTACTTGTTTGGTTATTTAATTTCAATAATACTAATAATTTAAATAGCGATTCATATAAATTTAAGAAAGAATATGAAAGTTTAAATGGTAAAAAACGTGAAAAAGATGGTAAAAAAATAAGAAAAGTTCATATTGATATAGATAATCCAATTAAATATGCCACTGCTAAAGATATAGTGGATATGATGGATAATAAAAAAACATTCATTGTATATTTTGGTTTTAATGATTGTCCATGGTGTAGAAGTGTTATAGAAAATTTAATTTCTGTTGCTAAAGAAAAAAATATAGATACTATTTATTATGTAGATATTAAGAATATTAGAGATGAAAAAAATGTAGTTGATGGAGAAATAGTTACTAAAAAGGAAGGTTCTAAAGCATATATGAAATTAGTAAAAAAACTAGATAATGTTTTAGATGACTATGTTATAACTACTGATGATAAAGATTTTCAAGTAGGAGATAAAAGAATATATGCTCCTAATATAGTTGCAATTGTTAATGGTAAGGCGGAAGAATTAACAGATGGTATAAGCTCTAAACAAGATGATGCTTATATGGAATTAACAGATAAGATGAATAATGAATCAAAAAAGAAAATAGAATGTATATTTAAGTGTTTAGAAAAAGCTAATGTTTGTACAGCTAAAACGACTTGTTAAAATATAATATATAAATTGATAGAAATATCAATTTTTTATTTTAACTAATTAACAATAATTAAGTAAATACATATAATACTTTGATTGAAAGGAGATTATATGAAAAAAATTATTGCTTATGTGGTTAGTGGTATTATTGTTTTAGTACTTGCTTTGTCAGTATTTTTAAACTTTAATAAATCAGATAAAAAGGATATGAAAAAAGTTACTTTAGCAGAGGTTGCTCATACAATTTTTTACGCTCCACAATATGTTGCTATAGAAAAAGGTTATTTTGAAGAATATGGTATTGATTTAGAGTTAATTTTAACATCAGGAGCAGATAAAGTAACAGCAGCTGTATTATCAGGTGATGCAGATATTGGTTTTTGTGGAAGTGAAAGTACAATATATGTTTATAATGGCGGTGAAAAGGACTATTTAAAAACATTTGCTCAACTTACACAAAAAGATGGTACTTTCTTAGTATCCAGAAAAAAATATGATAACTTCAAATTAGAAGATTTAAAAGGAAAGAGTGTAATTGGTGGTAGAGCTATGGGTATGCCTGAGATGACTTTTGAATATGCACTTAAACAAAATGGAGTTGACCCTAAAAATGATGTTAATATAGATACTTCTGTAGCATTTCCTGCAATGAGTGGAGCATTTATTGGAGGACAAGGAGATTTCGTTACATTATTTGAACCAAATGCAACAGATGTAGAGAGTCAAGGTTATGGTTATGTAGTAGCATCAATTGGAGAACTTGGTGGAGTAGTACCATATACATCTTATTCAGCTAGAGAAAGTTATATTAAAGAAAACAAAGAGGTAATTAAAAACTTCGAAAAAGCTATTCAAAAAGGGTTAGATTATGTTAAAAATCATACTGATAAAGAAGTAGCTCAAACTATATTAAAACAATTTCCAGATACATCTTTAAATGATTTAGAAAGTGCAGTTAAACGATATAGAGCAAATGATACTTGGCCTGAAACTACTAAATTTTCTAAAGAGTCATTTGACCATCTACAAGATATTATGATTGATAATGGTGCTATAAAAGAAAAAGTATCTTATGATAAATTAATGTATAGTGCAAAATAATAATTTTTCTATAAAAAACATCTACTTTATTAATATAGTAGATGTTTTTTTTATATGATTTTTAGTTTGTCTTTGAATAAGTATAAAATGATAATATTAGTTTATCCCATTACTTGCCCACCATTATTATGGAGAACTTGACCGGTTACATAGCTAGAGTCACTTGATGCTAAATAGACAAATGTCGGAGCTAACTCATAAGGCATTGCCATTCTAGCCATAGCAGCATCTGCTCCAAGCGAAGGTATTTTTTCCTTAACCCAACATGCTGGTTGTAGTGGTGTCCAAAAATATCCTGGTGCAATGGCATTTACTCTTATGTTTTTTAAAGCTAAGTTTCTAGCTAGTGATCTAGTAAATCCAACAATAGCACCTTTTGTTGTAACATAATCTATTAGTTGTGGTTCTCCATAGAATGTAGTAACTGATGTTAAGTTAATAATTGATGCGCCACTTTTTAAATGCGGTAAAACCTCTTTTGTTAAATAAAACATTCCATATACATTTACTTTCATAGTCCAGTCAAACTGTTCATCACTAATATTTTCTAATCTGTCTTGTTGATATTGAACTCCAGCATTATTTACTAATATATCTATTTTACCAAAACGTTGTAGGGTTGTAGTAACGATATTCTTACAAAAGTTTTTATCTGTAATATCACCTGGCATGATAATACATTCTCCGCCCATTTTTTCTATATAATCTTTAGTTTCTTTAGCATCTCTGTGTTCATTATAATATGGTATTACAAGTTTAGCACCTTCTTTAGCAAAGGCAACAGCAGCAGCCCTACCTAAACCACTGTCTCCTCCTGTTATAATAGCAACCTTCCCTTGTAATTTACCGCTTCCCATATAATTTGGATTATCGAATATTGGTCTAGGATTCATTAAGTATTCCATACCCGGTTGAACATTTTGAGATTGTTCTGGTGCCAAAATGTTGTATTTAATACTTTCTATTCCTTCCTTACCATAGTATTTATAGAATTTATTTCCAAAACTATAATCAAAATTCATATATTACCTCCTATAAAAATATATGAATCTTTTTTAAAATTATTTTAATAAGTAGTTTAAATATAGTATTTTATCCTTACCATAATGTATAATCTTTCATAAAATAATATATCTGGGAGGAGATATATTGAAAGATATTATACTAAGTATAAAGGGTTTAAAGAAAAGTTATCATGATAGAAAAAGTGAAATGGTTGCACTAGAAGATATTAGTCTAGATGTATATGAAAAAGAATTTATATCTATAGTAGGACCATCAGGATGTGGGAAATCTACAATCTTATCAATTCTTTCATTATTAGAAGATAAATCTGATGGGTTAGTAGATATGAAGGATAATATTACAGTTGGTTATATGTTACAAGATGATTCATTATTTTCTTGGAGAACTATATTAGATAATTGTTTAATTGGCCTTGAAGTTATTGGAAAACTTAATGATGAATCTAGGAAATATGTATTAAAACTATTAAAGACATATGGTCTTTATGAATTTAAGGATAAATATCCATCTAGTTTATCTGGTGGTATGAGACAAAGAGTTCCTTGAATATAGTAAAGACACAGATTAATAATATTATTATAGATAAAAAAGGAGGATTAAAGCGGAGTTTTTTCTTTTATTCTATATTTATCTATGATACAATAAAAATGGAAGTGAAATGTATGAAGAATAGAGCTAAAAAATTTAAAATACTCATTTTAATGATAGGTGTTTTTCTATTTTGTATGATAGGTGCAAAGGCATTAGAAATAGAAGGAAAAGTAGAAATAGAATTCCCAATAATAAACTATAAATATAAGGATTTAATGTATATCCAAGGGTATGCGTTAGCAACAGATAAAACTGCAAAATTAGAGGTAGAATTAAACGGTAATAAGATAGAAGGAATAGAAAGATATGAGAGAAAAGATTTAGGGAAGCTAATTCAAAATTATGGTGGAAAAGAGAATAACGAAAAAGCTGGCTATTATAAGACCATAGATATAAGTAATTTAAAAGATGGTGAGTATGAATTAAACGTTATTTTAAAAAAAGAAACAGGTGAAGTAATTACACAAAAAAAATCAAAATTCATAGTAAAAAAATATGAAGGGGAAGTAGAAATAGAATATCCTATAAAAAATTATAAATATAGCACAGTAATGTATATTCAAGGCTATTCTTTATCAAATTGTTCTAAAGTAAAAAGAAAGATAACAATAGATGGTAAAGATATAAATGAAGTAGATAAAAACATAACTATACAAGGGTATAAAAGAAATGATTTAAATAGTAAATTAAAGAAATATGGTGAAAATAATAATAAAGAAATTGGGTACTCCAGTACAATAAACTTAAGTAATTTAGAAGATAATATGGAGCATGAAATTAATGTGCAAATAATATCTGAAGATACTAATGAAGTAATTGCAGAGAAAAGTAAGAAATTCTATATAAGTAAATATAGTGGGGAAATTAAAATAGAATATCCAATTAATAATTATGAATATAAAACACAAATGTATATCCAAGGATATGCAATATCAGATTGTAATAATATAGAATTAGAAATAAATATTGATGGAACAAAACAGATAAAATATCAAGAATATAATAGAGATGATATAAAAACAAGTAAAACTAAAAAAGCCTATTATACGACAGTAGATTTATCAGAAATAGAAGACGGAATACATACTGTTAATGTAATAATAAAAAATGGTGCAACAAAAAAAGAAATAAAAAGAGAGAGTAAAAAAATAAAGGTGCACAAATATCAGGCAAAATCTAAAATAGAAAACCCTATAACAAGCTATAAATATAAGGATATTATGTATATTCAAGGTTGGGCAGTATCGACTGATAAAAATGCAAAAGTAGAAATAAAAATAGATAATAAATTAATAGCAGAAGCTGATAGGTATAAAAGAGAAGATATTAAAAAAGAAATAGAAAATTATGGTGGAAAAGAATCCAATGAAGCAGCAGGATATTTTAAAACAATAGATTTAACAGATATACCAGATGGAAGTCATATTTTAAGTATTGAAGTAAGATCTGAAAAAACAGGTGAAGTTATTTCAACAAGTAAGAGAGAGTTTAATATGAAAAAGTATGATGGAATAATCAAAACAGAATATCCAATAAAGGATTACAAATATAAAACGAATATGTATATTCAGGGCTATGCTTTAGATACTTCGAAAGATTCATATGTTGCATTAGAGATTGACGGAAAAGACCTTGGTAATATAGAAAGATATGTAAGAACAGATATAGAGAAAGAAGCAGAAAAATATAATAAAAAAGAAAAAGCAGGATTTTTCAAAACAATAGATTTTATTAATTATTATGGTTCAAATCAGCCTATAAAAGATGGAGAACATA
The DNA here is from genome assembly GCA_948434005.1 of uncultured Mycoplasmatota bacterium. Lineage (GTDB taxonomy): Bacteria > Bacillota_I > Bacilli_A > RF39 > UBA660 > UMGS995. Next base: position 38,163 of record CAOJEH010000011.1, on the reverse strand, counting down.
CATTAACAATAAAAGTTATGTCATCAAAGATAAAAGGTGAAGTTATTACTTCAAAAAGTGAAAAGTTTATAGTTAAGAAATATGATGGTATAGTAAACTTTGATATGGAAAGAAGTATGTTTAGCATTAATAGTAGTATCGAATTTAGTGGATATGAAAAATCTGAATTAGATAATTCTACTGTAAAGATATTTATCGATAATAAAGAGTTGACTGGAGTTTCTAGATTTAGTAACTCTGAAGTTTTGGATAGGATTAATAAGATTAATGGATATGGGAATGCAAGTATGAATGCAACACCTGGATTTAGTGTAAATATCGATTTTTCTAAATTTTCAACAGGAAGTCATAATTTAAAGGTGGAACTTTGGACAAAACTAGGTGAAAAAATTGATACTAAAAATAAAAAAATATTCATATATAAAAATGTTAGATTTGGTGTAGATGTTTCAAAATATCAGGGGAATATTAATTGGAAGAAAGTAAGAAATGATGGTATTACATTCGCTATGATTAGACTTGGTAACAGAGGCTGGGGAACTGGAAAAATTGAATTAGATCCTTACTTTGTTAATAATATGAAAAATGCTAAGGCTGCAGGAATCAAAGTAGGAGTTTACTTTTATTCACAAGCAATTAATGAAGCTGAGGCAGAAGAAGAAGCAAATTTTGTAATTAATAATTTAGCACTTGTTCCAGAGGTTAAAGTAGATTATCCGGTAGCTTTTGATACAGAATTTACTACACCTGCAAGAGATGGTAGAGCAGATGGTCTTAGTAAAAGTAGAAGAACAGCTATTGCTAAAAAGTTCTTAGAAAAAATTAAAACAAAATATAAACCTGCTGTTTATGCAAGTAAATCATTTTTAAACAATAATTTAGATATGAATCAGTTACAAAGTTATGACGTTTGGCTTGCTCATTATACAGGTACAAATGATCCTGTTAATAATCCATCTAATTATAAAGGTGTTTATCAAATATGGCAATATACATCTTCTGGTAGAGTAAACGGTATTAATGGAAATGTAGATATTGATTTGGGATATAAAGAATATTAGGAAAAACTAGTGTGGTAGGCGGTAATTCGAGGTGTTAATATGAAAAGCAACAAAATCAACAAAAATATTTATGTTACTAAGCCTACGCTTCCTTCATTATGGAAGTACAAAAGAAAGTTAAAAGAAATATGGAAAAGTAATATTTTAACAAACAATGGACCTATGTCTATTAGATTTACTAACCAATTAAAGAAACAACTAAAAGTTAAAAATTTAGAATTATTTTGTAATGGTCATCTATCATTAGAGTCTGCTTTAAAAAGTTTGGATTTAGAAGTAGGAGGTGAAATTATAACAACACCTTTTACCTTTGTTTCTACTACTAGTGCTATTGTAAATTGCGGTTTTAAACCAGTATTTTGTGATATCAAAGAAAGTGATATGACAATAGATGAAGAAAAAATTGAAAAATTAATAACTAAGAAAACAGTTGCAATATTAGCAGTACATGTTTATGGTAATCCATGTAATGTAGAAAAAATAGATGAGATAGCCAAAAAACATAATCTTGCTGTAATATATGATGCAGCTCATGCCTTTAATGTATTTATGCCAAATGGTAAAAATATAACTGAGTATGGTGATGTTTCTATGATTTCATTTCATGCTACAAAAGTTTTTCATTCAATTGAAGGCGGTTGTGTTATTTCTAATAAAAGAAAATATGCAAAAAATCAACAATTAATTAGGAATTTTGGAATAGAAACTGAAGAAGAAATTGGTTTAATTGCTGGAAATGCTAAAATGAATGAGTTTCAGGCAGCAATGGGACTTTGCAATTTACGAAAAGTTGAAAAAAATATTAATAAGAGGAAAAATATTTTTAATATGTATATTGAAAATCTAAAAGAAATAGATGGTATAAGACTTCCAATGTTAAACCCTAATATTAAAAATAATTATGCATATTTCCCTATACTTATAAACAAAAAAAGTAGAGATGAATTATATACATATTTAATGGAAAAACGTATTTATGCTAGAAAATATTTTCATCCATTAATACCAAATACAAAAGCCTTTAAAGATAAAAAATATAAGGGTGGAGATAAATGCCCTATTGCACAAAAAATAGGAATGAGAATTTTAACATTACCATTATATCCTGATTTAACTTCAAAGGAAGTAAAATATATTTGTGATAGTATAAAAGAATATTTTAATAGCAAAAATGATTTAGTTGTTATAGGGGGGGGAGGACATGCCAAAGTTTTATTAGATATTGCTAAAAATAATGGAATTAATGTTTTTGGTGTATTGGCTGATAAGGATGAGAACAATAAAACTAATTATGCGCGTGTAGGAACCTTTGATTATAATAATGATGATAAAAATTATATATTAGGATTTGGCGATATAGAAGCAAGAATAGATTTTGTCAAAAAGCATAGTTATTTAAGTTATGAAACATTGATAGATAAAAGAAGTATTGTTAATAATAACGAGATTGGTGAAGGTACTGTAGTAATGCCTAGTGCAGTTTTAAATCATGATTGTATTATAGGAAAACATGTAATCATTAATACTGCTGTAATCGTAGAACATGACTGTGTTGTTTCAGACTTTTGCCATATCTCACCTAATGCTACCTTATCAGGAGGAGTTGAAGTCGGTGAAGGAAGTTGGATCGGAGTAGGTGCAGTTATAAAAGATCATGTAAAAGTAGGTAAAAATGTTATTGTAGGAGCAGGTGCTGTAGTAATTTCTGATATTCCAGATGATAGTATAGTTGTGGGTAATCCGGCTAAGATAATAAAAAAGAGGTAGATTTATGTTTAATAAAATAGATAAAACTATTATAAAAGAAATTTGTGAAGCAGAAAACTTTAATACTATTGCCATTTTTTCTACTAGTAATAGAAAAACAACTATAGAATACGGAAATATTAATACAAATCTAAAAACTACAACAGTAAATAATTTTAGAAATGTTATAGATTTAGAACACATAAAATTAGATTTAATAATAACAGATACACATATTAAAGATATAGAAAAGATTGTTAATTATTATATGTCAGAAAATTCCGTTATTATTAGTAAAGTACAGATTATAGATAATTCGGTGGAAGTAAATAAAATACATATATTTTCTAAAAATGGTAAGTTTGAAGCCGAAAGATTAGAATATATACTTGATAAAGTTGATAATAACAAAAATAAAAATAAACCTATAATAGGAGTAGGATTATTAACTTATAATCATGAACCATATATTTTAGAATGTTTAAATGGCATTTTTAAACAAAGAGGAAATTATAATGTTAGGTTAATAATTATAGATGATTGTTCTACTGATAAAACATATAGAGTTATTACTAAGTATTTAAAAGAAAATAGTATGAATAATTGTGAAATAACTAGTATAAGAAATAGGAAAAATAAAGGATGTATACCCAATTTAAAATTTATGTTTAATTTCTTTAAGAGTACAGATTATTTCACTATATGTGAAGGCGATGATTATTGGACAGATCCTAATAGATTAACTAAATTATGTAATTTTATGGATAGCCATAAAACTTTATCCTTGGTATTTAATGATATGTACATATTGCAACATAATGATAAAAAAATAATAGAGTCACCAATCCACAATAATTTAAAAAAGAAAATATATAATACTAGAGAATTAATAAATCAATTTTACTTTATTGGTAATTTGGGTTGTTGTTTTTATGATAGTTTTTTCTTAAAAAATATTAATGATGATGTTTACGAATTACCTTTCTATGATTATTTTATTAATACACTATATTCACAATTTGGTTATATAGGACATTATAATCAAAAAATGTCAGTATATAGAAAACATGATAACTCAATATGGCATGATATAAAATATAAAGAGAGAAACTTAAAACTATATGATTATATTAATCAATATAATCAATATTTTAATTATAAATATGATAATGAATATTACAATAATAAAATAGAAATTTTGAATGCTAGCCATGATTCTAATTATATAAAAAAAGATTTATTAATTATAGATAATGTTTTTCCTTCTGAAGTTAGTGGTTTTTCTTATATAGAAATTACAGAATATCTTAAGAATATCGAATCTAGTTTATGTTTGGCAACTGGTGAATTAATAGGTGCAGTAGATGATAAAAAAATAGAAGATGTAATTAATAACTATAAAGTTAAGAATAGAGAAATAGGAAATAAAGTTTGTTATAAAAATTCTGCTTTATTAAATACTGTAACATCTAAATTAGCTTATTTTATATTTTTAAATACAATATATGTAAATATTGAATATATTGAGAAAAAGAAAATTCCTTTTATTTTTGAACTATATCCAGGTGGAGCTATGCTATTTGATGATAGTAAATGTGATAATATGTTAAGAAGGGTAATGAAATCTAAGTATTTTAAAAAGGTAATAGTTACACAAGATGCAATAAAAGATTATTTATTAAAGAAAAAGTTTTGTAAAGAATCTCAAATAGAAAATATATTTGGTGTGGTTATGAAAATTGATGATGATGTTTTAAGGTATAAGAGAAAGTATTTTTATGGATATAATAAGGAATCATTAGATATTGTGTTTATGGCACATAAGTACTGTCAGTATGGAAAAGATAAAGGATATGATACTTTTATTGAAACAGCTAAACAAATTTGTAAAAAGAATAAGAATATTTATTTTCATATAGTTGGTAATTTTACAGCAGATGATATAGATGTAAGCGATATAAAGGATTATATTATCTTCCATGGTAAATTAAGTTTAAATGATTTTAATAACTTTTTTGAAGATAAAGATATAATAATATCTCCTAATATACCTAATATTTTGGCTAGTGGAGCTTTTGATGGTTTTCCTACTGCGTCAGTAACAGAAGCATCATTAAGAGAAGTAGCTATGTTTGTAACAGATCCATTTGGAATGAATAATGGCAGGTTTATTGAAAAAAAGGAAATAGAAATTATAGAACCTAATAGTGAATTTATCTATAAGTTAATAGAATTTTATTATGAAAATCCATATAAATTAAAATTACTTTCAAAGAATGGAAAGAAAAAAACTCAAGAATTATATAGCTATGAAAAACAAATGAAACCAAGATTATCTATCATTAAAGAAGCTATAGAAAAGGAGAAGCAGAAATGAGCAATATAAAAGTAAGCGTTTTAATACCATCATATAATCATGGAAAATACATAAAACAATGTATTAATAGTGCTTTAAATCAAACACTTAAGGACATTGAAATTATTATTGGGGACGATTGTTCAACAGATAATAGTAGAAAAGTTATAGAAAAATTTAAGGATAAAAGAATAAAAAAAGTATTTTTTGAAACAAATGTAGGGGGAACTGCAAACTTAAATAGACTTATTGATTTAGCTCATGGGAAGTATATAGCTGTTTTAAATTCAGATGATTATTGGGAAAGAGATAAACTACAAAAACAATACGATTTTATGGAAAAAAACAAAGATTATGCAGCCTGTTTTACTTGGGCTAGACTAGTAGATGAAAATAGTAATGAAATTTATTCTGATAATTATAGAAATGTTTTTCTTCAAAAAAATAAAAACCAAGATGAATGGTTTCAATATTTTTTAGAGTATGGAAATTGCTTATGCCATCCCAGTATTATGATTAGAAGAAATACTTATGAAGAAATAGGAAAATATGATATATTTTTAAGGCAATTACCAGATTTTTATCTTTGGATTAAAATAATTAAGAAATATCCTATCTATTTGATGGAAGATACTTTAACTAATTTTAGAATTTTAAGTAATAACTGGAATACTTCTTCTAATTCAGAAGAAAATCAATCAAGAATGTTTCAAGAATTATATTATATTTCTAAGCATATATTTGACAATTATAATATAGAGAAGTATAAACATGAGAATGAAATTATTACTAAATTCGATCAGGCTAAACTATTATCAAAATCACAATCATTTAGTAAGGCTGGAAAACTTGCAGCATATGAAATGATTTCAGATTTGATTTCTAATGAAGAAAATTTAAATTTACTAAGACAGCAAAGAGAATTTAGTATTCAAGAATTATATGATTTAGGTACTGCATATAAGAACATCCTTAATGATGAAATAGAAATAAAGCAAAATCCTATTTTATATTCTAGAGGATATAAATTGTTATTAAAAATTTATGATTCTAAATTATACAAATTACTTTCTAAAATAAGAAAAATAGGCAAATAGTAAATTATATAAGATTTATACTAAATAATATGATTTTTACTCATATTATTTTTATATTTACAAAAACTCAATTAATTTACATCTTACCTTATACGTGTTATAATTAAAATAATAGATTTAAGATTTATATAGTGTTTTAGTAATCCTTCTATTAACAAAGGTAAACAAATATTTTAATATGGGATAAGTAAAATTAAATTTATTAAAAAATATAAATTTAAGGAGTAATTATGAAAAAATATATTAATAAGGTCAATATAATTTTAGTTTCTCTACTTTTTGTATTCTCTATATTGTTAGTACTTAATTCTTTGTATGATTTTCAAATACCAGTTCAATATAGTGTTAATTCTGGAGAAAAACTTATTAAAACAATTAAAAGTAATGATGTTATTGAAACGAAAATAGTCTCTAAATTAAAGAAATTGGAATCATTAAAACTTGAAGTAAAGGACATTAAGGGTCAATTACAAAGAGATAATATATTTGTTAGCATATATGATAATAATGATAAACTAATTTATTATAGTGATTTGGCTGATGTAGAATTTTTTGGAGGTACAAGTTTTAATTTTAAGTTTAATACAGTTAATGATAGTTATAATAAGGAATTTAAATTGATTATTAAATCAAAGAAAATAAAGAATGATTATAGTTTTGGAATTTATGGTGTGGATGATGGTGTTAAAGATACATTTCCTATAAGCCAATATGGTTATTCTACTTCTCCTTTTTATACGTGTTTATTTACAGTTATTCTTTTTATAATATTCTATATTCTATGTAGATATAATTTTAAGGATAATGATTTATTAAAAGAAAAATTACTACGTAAGAAAATAGTATTTATAATTGAATTTTTTGCTTCACTTATTGCATGCGGCTCTATGTTATGTCTTTTATATATGTCAAAAGTTCATGGTCAATTATCTATAATGTGGTATGGACTATTCTTTATTAGTGTGCTAATTTTGATAGCAATCTTAAGTATATGCTTTGATAGTAATAAAGTTAAAAAATTAAAGAAAGAAGATTTATTCTTGTTATTAGCAATACCAATAGGAATGATGTTTTTAGTATTCTTAATTCCACTTAATGTTCCTGATGAATTTTATCATTATAAAATAGCATATAAGGTCTCACAATTTAAATTTTTTGCATCAAATATTTCAATACCTAAAGGGTTTGATGTTCCAAATAATTATAATGATATTTTTAGCAATTTATTTAGTAACTATGGAAAATATACTAATGTAACTGTTGGGCAATATCATCCATTACTATATATATTCTCAGCATTTGGCATTTTCTTATCTAGAATATTACATTTATCACCAATGATGGGCGCTTATATGGGAAGTGGTATGAATTTTATTGTTTTCCTTGTGGTTGGTTATTTTGTAATAAAGAAAATACCTATGGGTAAATTTTTAATGATTATTTATCTATTAAATCCAATGGTCTTGCAACAAGCAACTTCATTTTCTGCAGATGCTATGATTAATATATTTAGTATGCTATTTATTTCCTATATTTTACATATTAGATATGAAAGTAAGAAAATAAGTAATAAAGATTTTATAATACTAATTTTAAGTTATATGTTTATTTTTATAGGAAAATATGCTTATTTTCTATTTGGCTTGTTATTTATATTAATTTGGTCTCCTTTAAAATCATATATAAAGGAAAATAAAAAGAGAATATTTGTATTTATATTATGTTTCTTTATAATTTCTTTTGGTTGGTTATTTTATACAAAGATTTTATCTAAATCAGTACCAGATATAATAAATTATAATTATCCGCAGATGAAGGAATCGAAATTAACACATTTAATTCATAATCCTATTAATTTCATTTCAATATATATAAATACTTTGATAAATAAACATGAATTTTATGTATCCTCATTTTTAGGTGCAGGTTTAGGCTATTTTCATATTACAATAAATAAAGTTTATATATTTGTATATTTATCTATATTAGTTTTATCTGCTTTTATATGTAGTGAAAAGTATGAAATAGATAAGAAAAATAAAATAGTAAATATAATAACTTTCATTTTAATGTTTAATATAATTTTATTTGGACTTTATTTAAAATGGGGTGTTATGACAGATACACAAATTGAAGGAGTGCAGGGACGTTATTTCATTCCTATTGTGATTTTGCTCTTGATATTGTTAATAAAAAAACAAAATCGTATTAAGATTAACAATATAGAATTAGTGTTATCTATACTACTAATTATTAATAGTATTTTTATAACTAAAGAAATAATATATAGTTTTTTTGCATAAAGGAAGAGTTGGTATGAAGAAAAATCTAAGGGTATTATTGATAATACCTGCTTATAATGAAGAAGAGAATATTTTAAAAACATATACTAAGATTATGGATTATAATAAGAAAAATAATACAGACTATAATGTCATTGTAATAAATGATGGTTCAACTGATAGAACCAAAGATATATTAGAATGTAATGATATACCACATATTGATTTAATTCATAACTTAGGCATAGGTGGTGCTGTTCAAACAGGTTACAGGTATGCTTATTATAATGATTATGATATAGCAATTCAATATGATGGTGATGGTCAACATAATGTTAGATATGTAAAAGATATAATAGAACCAATAATAAATAAAAAAGCTGATATGGTAATAGGTTCAAGATTTGTTAGTAATATTGATACTTTTAAATCTACTTTTGTAAGAAGAATTGGTATAAAAGTTATTTCTATTTTTATGAAACTTACGACAGGTAAGAAAATATATGATACTACCTCTGGTTTTAGAGCTTGTTCAAAAAGTATAATATATGATTTTTCTAGGTCGTATCCAAATGAATATCCTGAGCCTATTACTACTGCAGAAATCATTAGAAAGAAATATAAAGTAGTAGAGGTTCCAGTGGAGATGAATGAAAGAGAAGGTGGAGAGTCTTCAATAAAAACTTGGAAAAGTTTATATTATATGTTGAATGTTTGTATAGCACTATTAGTTATAAGAATAAGGAGGTATAGATAATGTCAAAAAATTTAATTTTATCCTTAGGTATTATTTTTTTAATTTTACTAATTATTATAACTTATATATTAAAGAAAGGAAGAATCTCTGAAAAATATGCCTTATTATGGTATGGAATGGATTTAATTATATTATTAGTACTAATTTTCCATGCCCCTTTAACAAAGCTTGCTAAAATATTAGGAATTGCTCCTTTATCTACATTTGTTATTATGATATTTATAGGATTATTACTATCACTTGTAATGGCTTTGACTGTAATAGTTGCTGGGCAAAGAAAAAAAATACTATTAACTATTCAGGAAATATCAATTTTAAAGAAAAGAATTAATGATATAGAAAAAAAATATGGTGATAAAAAATGAAAACGATAGCGATATTTTCTGGTTATGCATTACCTCATTTAGGTGGAATAGAGCGATATATTAAAAATTTAACTGATCAATTTATAAGTAAAGGATTTAGAGTCATTATAGTTAGTTCTAATTATGATAATTTTTCTACGATTGAAAAAAATGGTAATATTATAAACTTAAGGGTACCAATCTATAACACTTTTTCAAGTAGGTATCCAATTATAAAACACCATAATAAAGAGTATAAAAAGGTTATTCATGAACTAAAGAATTATAAGATAGATAGAATAATCGTAAATACTAGATTTCATTTAACAACTTTAATGGGAGCTAGATTTGGTAATAAATACCATATACCTGTGTATTTGATAGAACATGGATCTGCTCATCTAAGTATAAATAATAAACTATTAGATTTTATGGGTTCAATTTATGAACATCTATTAACTAAAAAAGTTGAAAAGTATGTAGACTATAATTATGGAGTATCCAAAGCAGCATGCGATTGGCAAAAGCATTTTAATATAGAATCTGATGGTATTTGGTATAATTCCATAAATGTTTTTGATCAAAATAAGATAACTAAATCAAAAAATAAAGTAGTGATATTATATGCAGGAAGAATTCTTAAACAAAAGGGTTTAGAAGACTTGGTAAAAGCGTTTATAAATCTTAATAAAAAACATAAAAATATTGAACTAATAATAGCAGGTGATGGTGATTATTTAAGTTATTTAGTTAATAATTATAAAAATAAAAATATATCATATTTAGGAAGTGTTAAGTTTGAAGATTTAGTAAAGCTTTATGCTAAAGCTAATATATTTGTTCATCCATCAAAATATCCAGAAGGTTTACCAACATGCATATTAGAAGCTGGATTAATGGAATGTGCCGTTGTTTGTAGCCCAAATGGAGGTACTAAATACTTTATAGATGGTAATAATGGAGTAGTAATTGATAGTAATGATGAATTGGAACAAGCATTAGAAAAATATATAACTAATAAAAAGTTATGTGAATCTTCTGGTAAGAACTTAAAAAAAACTGTACTTAAAGAATTTACTTGGGAAAAGACTGCAAAGAAAATATTAAAAGATATGAATATATAGACTATATATTTTATATGTAATGTCTAGAAAGGAGCCCTTATGAATAAGAGAGTTAAAAGGTCATTTTTAAATGGCTTTTCAAGTGTAATAGTATTATTATTAAGATCAATTTTATTGTTTGCAGTTAGAATAGTTTTCGTTAAAACACTTGGAAAAGTATTATTAGGTGTTGATAGTTTATTTACTAATATTTTATTAGCGTTATCATTAGCAGATTCTGGGATAAATACTGCTATTAGTTTTAAGTTATATGAACCTATTGCAAATAAAGATTATAAATATATTAATACTTTAATGTCATTTTATAAAAAAATATATAATGTATTAGGATTAGTTGTAATTTCAATAGGTCTTTTGATTTTACCATTTCTAAACTTTATAGTTAAACAAGATATTAGCCATATATATATAATTTTTATATTATATTTAATAACTGCTGTTTCAACGTATTTTATATCATACAAGAATGTTTTACTAGCAGCAGATCAATCTGATTACGAATCTTCTATAATAGTGTGTAGTACTTATCTATTAATGTATATACTACAAATAGTCTCTCTTATATTATTTCATAATTTTATTATATTTATTATAGTTAAAATTATTATGACAATAGTTCAGCAAGTGTTAGTCAATAGAAAGATTACAAAAAAATATTCTATGATTAATTTTAAGTCAAAGGATAAACTTCCTAAAAAGGAAGTAAAGAGTATGATAAATAGTATTAAGGCAATGTATATGCATAAAATAGGCAATTATCTAGTTACGGGCACTGATACTATAATCATTTCTGCAAATCCTAGTTTGGGAGTTGCACTTGTTGGTGTATATACTAGTTATATTTCAATAACAGGATTAATAGATAATATGCTTTACAAAGGTCTTAATGGAATAACTGCTAGTTATGGAGAATTATCTGTAACTGAGAATACTGATGCTCAAGAAAATGTTTTTAATATTATTTCATTTTTATCATTTATACTTTTTGGCTTATTTACAACAGGATTTATGTTTTTATTGACACCATTTATCAAGTTATGTTTTGGAACAGACTTTAGTCTTAATTATACGATATTACTGATTTTATGTATTAACTTTTTTTTAGTAGGTAATCTAAAATCTATAGATGTAATAAAAGAAGCTACTGGTACATTTATTTCAGATAGATATGCTCCCTTAATACAAGCAGCTATTAATTTGATTTTATCTATAATACTAACAATAAAATTGGGACTTATTGGTGTTGTTTTAGGTACTTTAATAAGTACTATCTTAGTACCTTTATGGAATAAACCTTATATAGCATATAAAAATATATTTAAAAAAAGTCCAATTAGTTATTTTAAAACTCAGTTTATATATATTTTAACTTTAATTATTAACTATATAATTACATATTATATTTTAAAAAATATTAATATATCTAATTCGTTAGTATCATTTATTATTAAAGGCCTTATTATAGTTATAGTATATATTACTTTTATATCTATAACTTATTGGAGGAATAGTAGTTTTAATTATCTAAAAAATATTATAGTAAGAAAAATCAAAAGAAATTCTTGATTTTTTCTTTATTTTCTTTTTGTTTTTATAAAATTATGGTACAATTATTATGAAGAAAAAGAGGTTTGCTAGTAATTATCAGGAGGTACTTAAATGAAACAAAAAAGAGATAATACTAGGCAATCTAACTTCGAATTAATGCGAATTATATCTATGATAATGATTATTTTATGGCATTCATTAGCTTGGACAGATCGTGGTAACGTTCTTATTAATTGTAGTAGAGATTCGTTGAAAGTAATATTTGAGTTTATAATGTTTATTATAGTAGTACATGTTAATTCGTATGTGTTGGTATCTGGATATTTTCAAAGTAAAAATAAGTTTAAAATGTCCAAACTACTAAAAACAGTTAATATGGTTTGGTTTTATAGAATAGTTTTAATGATATTTATGATTGTTATAAATATATGGCATCCAACAAATATCGAGATTTTTAGAAATAGTTTTCCTATAAACTTAGACTTTTACTGGTTTTTTAATGTTTATGCTTTACTATATTGTATAAGTCCATTTTTAAATGGCTATATTGAAAAAAGCAGTAAGAAAGATTTAAAAAAGTTAATAATTGTACTTTTCTTATTGTTTTCAATACTTCCATACATAACAGGTATGAAGGCATTTGATAATAATGGTTTTACTCTTTATAACTTTGTTTTATTATATTTTATTGGTGCTTATCTAAGAAAATATCCTGTTAGAGATTGGTATATATTTAAAAATGTATCTAAAAATTTATTTCAAATTATTTGTATTAGTGTTTTTATAGGCTGCGCATTATTTAACTTTTTATTAACTCGTTTCGGTGCTAGTATACTTTCATATAGTAATATCTTTAATGAAATTGGTAGTAATTTAAATCGTTTTCCACCTATATATAGTAATCCATTTGTTATTATTCAAACAATTGCTTATTTTTGTTTCTTTGGAACATTGAATTTTAAAAGTAGAATTATTAATAAGTTATCTTCTCTAACTTTTGGTGTTTACTTACTTCATGATCATTATCAACTGAAACATTATATATATATATGGACAAAAATAAATAATGGTCCAATAGAATCATATAAATTTATTCCATTTTTATTTATTATGGTCTTATTAATATATATAGTATGTTCTATAATTGAATGGTTAAGGCAAATCTTATTTAAATTTATTTATAATAGAAATATATCGAAAAAATGGCGAATAAGATATCGCAAATATTTAGATGGATTAGGCCCTAAAATAAATTGGGAGTAAAAATATTAAATTAATAAAGATGTCAAATTTAATGATATCTTTTGTTTTATAGGTATTAATTTATAAATAAAATCATCTAAAACTTTATGTTTGTACTTATACATGATATAATTATTGTAATGGTTTTATAGGAGGATTAACAAAATGACTAAAGAAAATGAATATGCAATTAAAGTAGAAAACGTTAATAAAAGATTTAAAATATATTATGATAAACCAAGTACTTTAAAAGAGAGATTAGTATTTTGGAAGAACAGTAAAACAGAAGAAAAAACCATTTTAAAAAATATGAATTTAAATATTAAAAGGGGTGAAACAGTAGCGTTAGTTGGTACTAATGGTAGCGGGAAATCAACGTTATTGAAATTAATGACAAAAATAATTTATCCCTCAAATGGTAAAATTGAAACTTATGGAAAATTGACATCATTACTTGAGTTGGGTGCAGGATTTCATCCTGATTTTACAGGTAGAGAAAATATTTATTTTAATGCATCTATTTTTGGTTTGACTAAAAAACAAATCAATGAAAGAATAGATGATATTATAGAATTTTCTGAATTAGATGAATTTATCGATAATCCTGTAAGAACATATTCATCAGGTATGTATATGCGACTAGCATTTTCAATAGCTATTAATGTTGATGCTGAAATATTATTAATTGATGAAATATTAGCTGTTGGTGATCAACATTTTCAAGAAAAATGCTTTAAAAAATTACGAGAATTAAAGAACTCAGATAAAACTATAGTAATAGTTAGTCATGATCTTGATTCAATTAAGAAATTATGTACAAGAGCAATTTGGATCTATGAAGGTAGTATTAGAATGGATGATGTTCCTAAAAAAGTAATAAATGAATATCTAAAGGTATGTCAGTAGGTGATAAGATGATAAAGAATTTATATAATTATAGAGAGCTTTTAAAAAGTAATGTAAAAAAAGAAATTAGAGGTAAATATAAAGGGTCATTTTTAGGGATTTTATGGTCATTTTTAAATCCATTATTACAAGTTGCTGTTTATGCTATTGTATTTCCTTATATAATGCGTATAAAAACTGATAATTATCTGCAGTACTTAATAGTAGGTATCATTCCTTGGACTTTTTTTATTACAGTCATTAATCAAGGTATGATAGCAGTTAGGCTAAATGCAGGAATTATAAAAAAGGTTTATTTCCCTAGAGAGATACTGCCAATATCTGTTGCAATAAGTGGCTTAATTAATTTTTTTATAAGCTGTATTATCGTTTTAATATTTTGTATTGCTGGTGGTTTAGGAATTAGTTGGCATTTAATATTATTACCTATAATAGCTATAATTCAGTTTATATTTACTCTAGGATTAGTATTTGCTTTAAGTTCAATTAATATATACATAAAAGATACAGAATATTTAGTTCAATTTATAATTAATATGCTGTTTTATGCTACACCAATTTTATATTCAGTAGAATTATTCCCAAAAAATCTTAGATGGGTGTTAAATATAAATCCGCTTACTGGTATGATTGATGCCTATAGAGATATATTTATGTATCATCAATTACCATCTGCAACTTCATTTTTGTTTTTAATTGTAGTAGCAATTTTAGTTTTCGTTTTAGGATTAGCAATTTTTAGAAAATTAGAAAAAGGTTTTGCAGAGGAGATATAAATTAAAAAGTAGTATTATAATATTTATATAGAGAAATGGGATGATAAATATGGCTGATTTTAAAGAGTATGATAAAAAAACATTGAATAAATTACATAAAGTAGAAGTAGAAATGTTAAAGGATATAAACAATATATGTTCAAAATATGATATAAAATATTTTGCTTTAGATGGAACTGGCATTGGTGCATTAAGACATAAGGGCTTTATTCCCTGGGATGATGATATTGATTTAAGGTTTTTATATGATGACGCTATAAAATTTAGAGAATGTGTTGAAAAAGATTTATCTGATAAATATTATTTTATTGATAGACATAATACAAAACTACCAATTACATTTATGAAAATGTGTAAAAAGAATACTGTTTTTCAAGAAGATGATGCTTATATATTAGGAGTTGAACCTGGTATATTTGTTGATATTATGCCACTAGTATATGTTTCTGATGATAAAAAGAAAAGAGAAAAAAAATTAAAAAAATCTTGGTTCATATTTAAATTAGGCGTATTAGCTGAAATTAAAAAACCTGTAATTGCTTTTCATGGTATTAAAGAAAAAATTTACTTACTTATATGTTATATAATTCATTATGTATTAAAGATATTTAGGATAAGTTCTAAAAAGCTTTTTGATAAGGGTGAGGCTATCGCTAAATCTGAAAAGAAAACTCATACCATAGCATCTCTAAATACAGTAAAGGTTAATACTAGTATCTTTGATCTTAATGATATCTTTCCTGTTAGAAAAACTAAATTTGAAGATACATATGTGTATTTACCAAATAAAGCAGAGAAGTTATTAACAGATTATTTTGGTGATTATATGAAGCTTCCTCCTGTTAAAGATAGGCATAATCATTTCCCAAAGAAACTAGTTTTTAATACAAAAGATAAGAAGGATGATACAAATGAAAAAAATGATTAATTTTACAGTAGGACCTGTTCAATCGAATGACTTAGTAAATGATATAGGTAGTGAACAAGTACCTTATTTTAGAACACAAGAATTTTCAAATGTTATGTTAGAAAACGAAAGACTAATTAAGAAGTTTGTAAATGCAGATGAAGAGTCAAGAGTTGTATTTATTACTGGTTCTGGAACAGCCTCTATGGAAGCATCAGTTATTAACACTTTAGGGGAAAAAGACCGTGTGCTAATTGTTAATGGTGGAAGCTTTGGCGAAAGATTTGTTCAGTTGTGCAAAATACATAAGATAAGTTATGATGAAATAAAACTAGATATAGGAAAACCTTTAACAAAAGAAATATTAGACGTGTATGATGGGAATAATTATACTGCCTTTTTAGTTAATATGCATGAAACGTCTACTGGAGTTTTATATGATTTAGATTTAATTAGTAATTATTGTAAGAAAAATAACTTATTTTTAATAGTTGATGCCATAAGTTCATTTCTAGCTGACGAGGTTGATATGCAAAAATATGGTATTGATGTAATAATAACTGGTTCACAAAAAGCATTAGCTTGTCCACCCGGGATTTCTTTGATTGTTTTATCAAAAATGGCATTAAAAAGAATAGAGCAAACTGATTCTTTATGTATGTATTTAGATTTAAAGAGTGCACTAAAAAATGGAGAGAGAGGTCAAACACCATTTACACCTGCTGTTTTGATATTAAAACAAATTAATGCTAGATTAAATCAAATTGAAAAAAATGGTGGTGTAAAACAGGAAATAGAAAAAACAAAAAAACTAGCAGAATATTTTAGAAATAGTATTAAAGATTTACCGTTTAAAATGGTTACGGAATCTCCATCAAATGCTGTAACAAGTTTATATTCATTAAATAATAAGGCTAATGATATATTTTTAAATCTAAAAGATAATTATAATATTTGGATTTGCCCTAATGGAGGGGAATTAAAAGATAAAGTCTTTAGAGTTGGACATATTGGGAATTTATCAATCTCTGATTATAATGTATTAATAGATGCTTTAAAAGAATTAAAAAATAAAGGAATGTTGTAATATGAAAAAAGTAATTACATATGGTACCTATGATTTATTGCACTATGGGCATATAAGATTATTAGAAAGAGCTAAAGAGTTAGGAGATTATCTAATAGTAGGTATTACATCTGAAGATTTTGATAGAAGAAGAGGAAAAATTAATATTGAACAATCGCTTATGGAGAGAGTTCAAGCAGTCAAAGAAACTGGTCTTGCTGATGAAATAATTATAGAAGAGTATGAAGGACAAAAAATAGATGATATAGTTAATTATGGAATAGATGTATTTACTATTGGTTCCGACTGGGAAGGACAATTTGATTATTTAAAACAGTACTGTGAAGTTGTTTATTTAGATAGAACACAAGGTGTATCTAGTAGTGAAATTAGATCAAAGAAAAATCTTATTAAAATGGGTTCAATAGGAGATTTAAATATAATTAAAAAATATATAAATGAGTCTAAGTATGTTAATGGTATAGAAATGTCTTATATATGTACTGATGAAGATATAAAAGATTACGAAGGTATTCCAATTATAAAAAACTATGATAAATTTTTGGACGAAATTGATGCTATGTATATATGTTCGAGTCCAAAAACACACTATGATTTGATTAAGCAGGCTCTTAGTAAAAAGAAACATGTTTTATATGAGCCACCACTTACATTAAAAAAGGATGAATGTGAAGAGTTATTTAAGTTGTCAGAAGAAAATAACGTTATTTTGATGGAAGCGATGAAGACAAATTATTCTCAATCATATAATAGACTTATCTTGTTAGCAAGAACTGGGATAGTTGGGAATATTGTTTCTATAGATTCTAATTGTACTAGTTTAAAACAATTAGAAGAATTTGGGATAAAGAATATTACTAATTATCAGAATAGTATATGTGCTTGGGGTAGTATTGGAATGCTTCCAGTATTTCAATTATTAGGTACTAATTATAATATTAAAAATATAATATCCTTAAAAAGTAAATTAGATTCTAAATTTGATCTATTAACTAAGATTAACCTTATATATGATAATGCGGTGGCAACTGTTAAAATTGGAAAAGGAGCTAAAGCTGAAAGCGATTTAATAATTTCTGGTACTAAAGGTTATATTTATGTACCAGCACCATGGTGGAAAACAGATTATTTTGAGGTAAGATTTGAGAATCAGGAAAATAATAAGAGATATTTTTATAAACTTGATGGTGAAGGTATTAGGTATGAATTAGTTAAATTTAATAGGTTAATTGCTAATAAAAATAAAAATGGCATATTAAATAAAGATATTTCACTTGCCACAGTTTCTATAATTGAAGATTATTATAATAATATTGATGTAATTGAATTAAAGGAGTATTAAGAATGAGTAAGAAAAAAGAACTATCACCTAAAGATTTTAGAAGAATGCAATTAGTAGAACTTGATATGTTAATTGAAATAGATAGAGTATGTAGAAAAAATAATATTAATTATGTAATATATGCTGGTACAATGCTTGGTGCAGTAAGGCATAAAGGATATATTCCCTGGGATGATGACGCGGATATTGCAATGTTAAGAGAAGATTATGAAAAATTTAAGGAGCATATAGATGAGCTTAATCCAGATATTTGTTATTTTCAAGATCATACGACTGATCCAGAATATAGATGGGGATATGGTAAAGTAAGGAGAACTGGTACTAAGTATATTAGAGTAGGACAAGAGCATCTTAAATGTAAAACTGGTATTTTTATTGATATCTTTCCTATGGATGATATACCTAAAACTACTTTTATGCAAGTAGTTCAGGATGCAAGGCTTTTTTGCTTAAGAAAAACATTATACTCTGAGGTTGGTAAATATAATTCTAAGGGTTTAGTAAAAATTATATATCAATTGTTATCTAAGATCCCTGTAGAAAAAGTATTTAAAAGATTAGATAAATTCACAAAAAAGAGTAGTAATACTTCAGAAAATGATGTAAGACTTTTAATGTTTGTGGCAGCGGGAAAATTATATAATAAACATAAATTAAGCGAGCAATTTGGATTAAAGAAAAAATGGTTTTTGGAAAGAGCTGAATATGAATTTGAAGGACATAAATTTTATGGAGTGAAAGATTATGATGATTATCTAACTTATGCATATGGTGATTATATGACTCCTCCTGATGCAAAGGGTAGAGAACAACATTCTCCATTTTCGGAGATAGAATTTCCAAAAAATGAAGATAAAAAATAGACCTAGTAAATTATTAATATAGATATAATAAATATCTATATTTTTCTTTTTAATTAATATATTTTAATAGAGGTGATTTTTATTAATATATCTTATAATATAATAGAGAAGTATAAGAAAGATAATTATAAGGATATAGGAATTATTATAAATAATAAACTATTAAATGTAATAATGCTTATGGATGAATTTTATACTTTGTCAAATAATGACGAAGATGATATAGATGACTGAATTTAAAAATGATGAGGAAGATAGAATATTTAGAGTAGGCATTTATTTAAGACTATCTAATGAAGATAAAGATAAGCAAAAGGATGAAGAAGAAAGTGAATCTATTAAAAATCAAAGAAATATGTTACTTGATTATATAAATAAGCATCCTAATTTTATACTTATAGATGAATATTGCGATGAAGATTTATCAGGTGCTGGAACTTATAGACCTGAATTTGAAAGACTAATTGAGGACTGTAAAAATAGAAAACTTGATATTGTAATTTCTAAAAGTCAATCTAGATTTTCAAGGGATATGGAAATAGTTGAACGTTATATTAATAATAAATTTAAGGAATGGAATATTAGATTTATTGGTATTAGTGATAATGCTGATACAGAAAATATTGGTAATAAAAAATCAAGGCAAATAAATGGATTAGTAAATGAATGGTATTTAGAAGATGTTTCAAATAATATAAGAAGTGCTTTTAATTCTAAAATGAAGCAAGGTGAATTTATCTCGCCTTTCGCAGTATTTGGTTATGAAATATCTACATATGATAATAACAAATTAGTTATAGATAAAGTAGCTAGTGAAGTTGTAAAAGAAATATATAACCTATATTTATCGGGTTTAGGCTTTACAGGTATTGCTAAGTATCTTAATAGTAAAAATATACCTTGCCCCTCACTATATAAATATAAAAATGGAATAAAATTAAATATAATTAGTAATAGACCAAGAGAAGAAATTAAATGGAGTAGTAATGCTATAAAAACTATTTTAACTAATGAGATATATTTAGGACATTTAATACAAGGAAAAAGAACTACTGTAAGTTATAAAAATCATAAAATTATTAATAAACCTAAAGATAAATGGATAAGATATGAGAATACACATGAAGCTATTATTGATGAGAAGATATTTAAAAAGGTTCAAACTATTATGAAAGAAAGGACAAGATCAATAAAAAAAAGTGGCAAAATCCATAATTTTTCTGGAAAAGTGTTTTGTTTAGAATGTAATCATTATATGAGGAAGAAAAATTCAAGTAAACATGAGTATTTAGTTTGTTCTAATAATCATGGTGGCTATAATGATTGCATTAATAAAGAATCTATTAGATATAAAAAACTTGAAGATTTAATTTTAGATAAAATTAATAAAAAGATAGAGAAATATTATGATATATATTTTTTAGAAAAAGAAATATCAAAAAATAGTAAAAACAAGTTTAATTTAAAAATAAAATCATTAGAATATCAAAAAAAAGAAATATTAAAAATGAAATCCAAAAATACAATCTATTTAAAAAATATTTATGAAGATAGGGTTAATGGTATTATAAATACTGATCAATTTAAAAAACTAATTAATACTTATAATAAATTAAATAGTGACTATAATAAGCAAATAAAATATGTAGATGATAAGATTCAGCATTATAAAAAACAAATAAAAAAATTTAATGAAGAAGATTATCTTACTAAATATAAACAGTTTGATAAACTTAACAGAGTTATTATTGAAGAATTTATTGATAAAATTTATATTTCAAAAATTGATAAAAAAACTAATACTAGAAATATTTATCTTAAGTGGAATTTTTAATTATAGTTGTGTCTATACTACATTCAAACAGTAGCACTGATAAGGACACTTGCAATAAAACCAGATATTTTACTTTTAGATGAACCTATGTCTGCATTAGACTATCAATCAAGGTTAGCTATCAGTGATGATATTTATAAAATTATAAAGAATGAAGGTAAAACTGCTATTATGGTAACTCATGATATAGCAGAAGCTATTAGTATGTCTGATAAAATAGTAGTATTAACAAAAAGACCTGCTAAAGTAAAAAAAATATATGATATAAAACTATCTGATAAATCTACTCCTATTAATAATAGAAAATGTAAGGAATTTTCAAAATATTATGATACGATATGGAGGGATTTAGATGTCCATATATAGTGAGGAACATAAGGCTTATTTAAAAAAGATTCGTAAAGAAAAGACTATAGTATTTATCTTTAGAATACTTATAATTACAATCTTTCTAGTAGGATGGGAATTACTATCAAAATATAATATAATTAATACTTTCTTATCATCTAGTCCTAGTAGTGCATTAAAAACTGCTATTAGTTTATTTAAAGATGGAAGTCTATTTAAACATATAGGTATTACAATGTATGAAGTATTTATAAGTTTTTCTATTGCTACTATTATAGGTTTGATTGTAGCAACAATACTTTGGAGTAATAAAACTATTTCTAAAATTATAGATCCATATTTAACAGTACTTAATTCACTTCCAAAAGTAGCACTAGGGCCTTTAATAATTATTTGGGTAGGTGCTAGTATTAATTCAATTATATTTATGGCTTTACTTATTAATACATTTATTACAATTATAAATATATATAATGGTTTTATAGCTACTGATAAGAATTATATTACACTTTTAAAATCATTAAAAGCTACTAAGAAACAAATATTTTTTAAAGTTGTCTTACCTAGTAATTATATTACAATAATAAATGCATTAAAGATAAATATATCTATGAGTTTAATAGGTGTTATTATGGGAGAGTTATTGGTTTCAAAGAGTGGTTTAGGTTATCTTATTATGTATGGCTCTCAAGTATTTAATATTGATTTAGTTATAAGTAGTGTTGTTATTTTAGCAGTAATATCATATATTATGTATTATTTAATAGAAAGAATAGAAATATATTTACATAATAAAAGAAGTTAATTATAAAAGAAAACTCCAATTTAATATTATATTGAATTGGAGTTTTATATATTTATATCTATTTTTTTGCTTCTTTCTTTTTTCTTACTAGCTCTTCGTGATAAAAATAATTAATATAGTTTATATTATTATCTTCACAGTAATTATTAATCTCATTAGCTAATTTGTTCCAATACTCTTTATTGTTCTTTAAGTAAATAGTAACATAATCATTATAGTATTCTTTATGGTTTTCTTTAATATATTTCATTATATATGATTTATATTGGCCTCTTAAGTTTAGATTTTCAAACCAATATTCATCTATATAATCTTTTGATTTTTCTATTATTTTTTTCCATTCAGTAATAAAAGGAAATATAGGAGACATAAATAAAACAGTATGAATACCATTATTGTGTAATTCTTTTAGAGTATTTAATCTTTCTTCTATTGTACTTGCATTATCCATATCTTTTCTAAAGTTTTCATCAAGTGTATTAATTGAAATACTTACAACTACATTTTTAATTTGTTTTAATAAGTCAATATCTCTTAGTATTAGATTTGATTTTGTAGAAATAGATAAGTAGCAATCTGAATTAATTAATTGTTTTAAAATATTTCTAGTTATTTTATATTTTTCTTCTAATGGGTTATAGCAATCCGTTACAGAAGATAAAAATACAGTTTTTTTACTTATTTTATTTAAGTTAATCTTCTTTTCAGTTCTTTTTATATCTATAAAATCTCCCCAATCTTCTGTATGATTTGTAAATCTTTTCATAAATGATGCATAACAATATTTACAACCATGGGGACATCCAACATAGGGATTAATAACATAATCACTTGCAGGAAGATTAGATTTAGTTAAATATTCTTTTGTTTGTATTTCTTTTATAATCATGGTTTACTCCTCATACTTCCATATTCCTAAATGACCTTTAGCTTTAATAGGTCTATTTAATACTTCTATATTTTCTAGTATCCAAGCATATCTTCCAACTTGGTATTCACCACAAATATATTCTTGATAATTATTTTTCTTAATACTATTTATATAATCTTGTGTCATATAAATACAATCTACTAAATTACATTTACAGATAATATTACCGTAATTCATTTTTTTATTTTCTACTAGTGACATTAATTCTATATTTTCTAAGTCTACTTTAGATGGTTTAGTCATACTTGCATGAATATATAGTGTCCCTCTATAATTCGTTTTCCAACTTCTAGTTTCAACTAATTTCTTTTTTTCTTTTATTAAAGTAGCATATGGTTCTTTTAAACTTAAAACCCTCATCATTTTATCTCCTTAAAGCCATTTCTACTCCATAGCCATAATGGAGTATGAATATCAATAGGTTTATATTTTGTTCCTTTAAATAATTCGTTCCATCTATCAATTACAATTAATTGAACATCACTTTTATTTAATTCTTCTTTTGTAATTAAACCTAATTTATGAGTTGCCTTTACTACATGAGTATCTGGAGCTACTGTTAAATTTTCTATATTTTTATATTTTCTATCTGTATACTCCCAAATTACATATAACCAATAATTACATATTTTAGTTCCTGATAAATAGGGGAATTTTTTCTTATTTTGTTTTTGAATAAAATCTCTAATTATATCAACATCATTATCTAATCTATCAAATAGCATTCTTATATCTCCGTCATATAATTCCACAAATGTATTACAAAGAGATAACCATATTTCAGTTTGTTTTTGCTTTTGTAATGCTACTTTATGTTTAGTAAGTGCATATTGTACTTCTTCAAAACTTTTTTCTAAACATATTTTAGGATTAAATACAAATCTTGTTTCTTTATCTTCATAAGTTTTTAAAGCACTTTCCCAAAGAGTATAAGAATTTCTTTGATAGTTTAGTGCCATAGGTAATGTAAAATATAAATAGTTTTCATTAGACGATTTTTCAAAATGTGGATTTGCATCTTCTGGCATTACTTCTCCGCCAAGTTCTCCATTTTTATACATATTTATAAGTTTGTCAACTTTATTTAAAATTTCACTTCTATTTATCATTTTACACCTCATCATAATCAATTTACTATATTCTAAATTTTGCAACTGGTATTTGGTTATCTTTATTTTTATTTGCATCCATTACTCTTTTTGCAAAACATTCTTTTACAATATTTTTTGTATTTATATTTTCTAAGTCAAGTTTATTATTATCTATTAAATTAGAAAAATAATTAAATCCATCATTAAAACCATGAACATACCAAGAATCATTATCTTCTAATGTATCTTCATTATCTTTTAGATTTATTACTTTTCCTAATGAAATTGCTTCTACGATTTCACCTTTTCCAGCTATAAATCCTGTTTTATATTCAATAAATTCATTTCCAATTATTTCTTCCATAGTTTAATCCTTTTCCTTTATATATGTTTCCATAATTATATCATAATCTTATATAATTTTATTAATTTATTTATATAAATAAGTTAGTATTGAAAAAAATTATAAAATGTGATATAATGTGCAGTACACAAGGGGGTACTAATATATGCAGAGATTTAGAAATAGTAATCAGATGAAGGCTTTTATGAAAAAGGAGTCTAGAAGATTAAATATAAGTATTCAAAATACATATTCTACATTTGCTGCTAGATGTTTTTTAGAAAAGCTAAGTAAGTATAATTCTGAACAAATATTAGTAAAGGGTAGTTCAACTGAGGTTTCATGCTTAGGTACACTAATAAGACCAATCACAGATGTAGATATAGCAAGTATTGATAAATTCAATGTTAATAGTGATATTTTTGAATTACTTGTGAAAGATACTAGTGACGGTTTTTCCTTTTCGTTAAAAAAAGAACCTAGAGTAACTAATACTGGTATATATAAATTATCATTTGAGTTAGCTTTTGATATTACAAAACAACCACTATCTGTAGATTTTCAAGAAGATTATTCTAGGTTAATTGAGCCTAAATATAGAATAATGCCTAAAATATTTGAAGGTGATAAAGAATTTGAGATATATACACCTTCATTTGAAGAATATTTAGCGGAAAAGTTATGTATTATTGTTGAAAGTAATAAACCAGATGTTTTGAATACAAGGGTAAAAGATTTTTATGATATTTATCAATTACATGGTGGTAAATATGATCCAGAAAAATTAACTGAATACTTTGGTAGAATGCTTGATTTAAGAGGAAAAATAAGTATTCATGATGCAGATACTAGATATTTAGATAAAGATTTTATAGATAAACATAGTGGCATATGGGATAGTACTAGTAAAAAATATAGTTTTATGGATAATGAAATAGATTTTGAAGGTGCAGTATACTATACTAGGGCTGTTTTAAGAGAACAATTACAAAAAAATGGTAATTTGGTAATGAGCGAAAATTCAACTCAATATACGAAAAAGTAGATAAATTTATAGGTTAATGTATATTATTTAATGTAAACGTCTTGCTTTTTTAGAAAAAAAGTTTATAATATTTAGTCGTGGGAGAAAAAACTTGCAATTATTTAAATAATGTGGTATAATATAGCCACAAATTTGAAGGGGGAAAAATTATGAAAAAAGTAATTTCCAAGATAAGTAAGATTATCGCAATATTTGTAATCGCAATGACACTAGTGTTTGTAGACACAAAGTCTGCAAGTGCTGCATCAAAAACTATTAAGGTTGGTAAAGTAACATTACTACCTGGTTATGTTGCGGGAACAAAATACAACATGAAGCCTTTAGTAGGAGGAGGCTATGGTTATTGTTTAAATATCCATAAAGGTAATGCTTCAAATTCAACTCAATATTTAGAAAAAGAGATGAATGCAGGTATTGCTTATATTCTAGAAAATGGATATCCTAAAAAGCATTTTACTGGTAACAGTAAAAAAGATTTCTATATAACACAAGGTGCTATATGGTGGTATTTAGATGATACTACAGGTACTTCATACTTATCTAAATCATTTAAAACAAATGGTTCTGATAAATATGGGTTAAGAAAACATATGAAGAGCTTAGTCAGTGGTGCTAAATCTGCTAAGAAGAAGGGCTATTCTACACCTTCATTGAAGGCAAAAGTAAGTACTACTAAGACAACGCTAGATTCAAATAAGAAGTATTATGTATCTAAATCAATAGATGCAAATGCTAAAAATATTGATGGAAAATATAAAGTAACAGTTTCTAGTGCTCCAAGTGGTACTATAATAACTGATACAAAAGGTAATCGTCAAAGTTCATTTAAAGCAAATGAAAAATTCTTAATTAAAATTCCTGCTAGTAAAATTGCTGAAGGAAAAACTGTAACAGCTAAAGTTAAAATCACAGCGTCAAGTACAATTAATAAAGCATATAAATATGCACCTAAGAATAATAGTATTCAACCAATGACAGTATTACAAAAATATACTAAAAATGTTTCAGATACAGTTAGTGTTAAAGCAACTAAACCTAAAACACCAAAGAAAACACCAACTCCAACTCCAGTACCTGAACCTACTCCAGAGGAACCAGTTCCTTCAAAAGTATCAATCTTAAAATTAGATAAAGATACTAATGCAGCAGTAGAAGGTGCAGTGTTAGTAATAAAAAATGCAAATGGAGAAGAAGTAGATAGATTTACATCAACTACAGCGGCTTATGAGATAGAAGATTTGGCTAATGGTACATATACAGTAGAAGAGGTAGAAGCTCCTGCTGGATATGAATTAAGTACAGAAAAACAATCATTTACAATATCAGATAGTTCTAAAACAGCTGAGGTAAAATATTATAATAAAGCAACAACTTCTGTTGTATCTATATTCAAATTAGATAAGAATACTAATAATCCAGTTACTGGTGCAGTATTAGTTATAAAAGATTCATATGGTAATGAAATTAAAAAAATTACATCATCTGCAAATGGAAATAGTATAACTGGTCTTTCTAATGGTACATATACAGTAGAAGAAGTAGAAGCTCCTGCTGGATATGAATTAAGTACAGAAAAAGAAACATTTACTTTAGATGATACTACTAAGTCTGTAGAAGTTAAATTCTATAATATCCCTAAGGATAGAGTAGTAACTATTTCTAAAGTAGATAGTGTTACTGGTAACTTTGTAAGTGGTGCCGTAATTGTTGTAACTAATGCAAATGGAGAAGAAGTAGCAAGATTTACTTCATCTAGTGAGTCATATGTAATTAATAATATTCCAGATGGTACATATACAGTATCAGAAGAGTCAGCTCCAGATGGATATTTCTTAAATGAAGAAACTCAATCATTTACAATAGATAGTGAACATTTATCTTATCAAGTAACTATAAAGAATGTTCCTAAGACTTGTGAAAACGGTGGCTTAGATGATGATGAATGTTATGTAGAAGTTCCTGATACAGGATCAAGTTCACTTCCATTCTATTTAATTGGTATCGCTATTGTTTCATCAGGTGCATTATATGTTTACAAAAATAACAAAAAAGCATATAAATAAAAATACTAAACGAAAAAAAAGAATCTCACCAACTGTAGTAGCTTTTATTGGTACTATAATAATGATAATTGGGGGATTCTTTCTTTCATATAATTATGTCAAATCTAAAAAGGTGATGGCCTATGATTATATGAATAATGTCTTCTTTACAAATGCTTCAGAAAATGGCATTGAAGAAGAAAATATTATAAGCGATAGTGATACAGGAGTTCCTGATGTTTCAGTGGATCCTAATCAATATATAGGTACACTTATTATTGATAAGATAGGATTTAATAAAGGGTTTTATCCAAAGGAATCTGAATTAAATGATGTTGAAAAGAACTTATTACTTGTTAAGGAATCTGATTACCCAAATGTACCAAAGGGTAACTTAATAATAGCAGGACATTCAGGTGATTCGTGGAAGTCATTCTTCAATGATTTATATAAATTATCTATAGGAGATACTGCTAAAGTAGTCTATAATAATAAAACGTACACTTATAAATTTGTTAATATTTATAAGGCACCTAAAGTTGGTAATATATCTATATATAGAAATCAAAATAGAACTACACTAACACTTGTTACTTGTACTAATTTTGATAGTACTACTCAAACAATATATATTGGTGAATTACAATCAGTAGAATAAAAAGTTTATAAAAGGGGGGGGGGAAGATGATGAAGGATTTATCATTTTTAGATAAACTTAAAGTTCTTGTAGATGTTTCATCATCTTCAGGACTTTGTATAGCATCTATATTTGTTATAGTATTTCTTGCATTTATGATGATTACTACTAATAAAAGAAATTCTAAGCAAACCAAGATGCTTTATTCTATAATTTATATTGTATTAATAATTGTTATGTTTATTCAATATGGATCATCATTTTCTACTATGTTTGATTATATGATGAATAATTTATTTATAGCAATATATTTTCCAAATTTAGCTATTTATTTAGCAGCTATAATTGCAACTAATATAATATTATGGAAAACAGTATTTAATTTTAAGGAAGATAAATTACTAAAAGTAATCAATACTATAATTTATTCAATAATGCATTATCTATTAATATTAATTCTTAATGTAGTTAATTCTAGTGAAATTGATGTGTTTGATAATGCTTCTGTTTATGCAAATAATGATGCACTTGCATTGATTGGACTAAGTAGTACTATATTTATGATTTGGATTATATTTATAATTATATATAAAATAATCAGAGGAAGACAAAAAGTACATGAAGTAGTTAGATCTAGACAACCTGTTAAAAGGAGATTACCTTCTAATATCATAGAAGTTGCAGTACCAAAAGAAGTTAAGGAAGTAATTAAAATCAGAGAAGAAGTTGTTAAAACTGAAGAACCTGTTAAAATACTACCTTCTAATATCATAGAGGTTGCAGTACCAAAAGAAGTAAAAGAAGTAATTAAAATCAGAGAAGAAGTTGTTCCTAAAGAAGTCGAACAGCCTAGTATAATTAATTTCTATCAACAAGAAAAAGAAGAGTTAGAAAAATATGAAAATATGTTAACTCTTGAAGATTATAAAACTGTTCTTGAATTACTAAAAAATGGTAAAAAGGAATCTATTATAAACGATAATCCTATTAAAGTTAATAAAGAATATGAAGATAACTATACTGATACTACAACTTCAAATACTGTTAATACTATAGAGGATAATTATTACTATGAAAATAATTATGAAAAGGAAGAACTTCCTGTACTTGATCAATTATTAAACTTATATAAAGGTGTCTAATGGCACTTTTTTCTTTTATATTATGAAAATATAAGTTATAATGAAAATAGGAAGTAGGTTATGATAATGAATATAGATAATTTAAATGACTGTCAGAGGGAAGCTGTTCTATATAATGAGGGACCACTTCTTATTTTAGCAGGAGCAGGTAGTGGTAAAACCAGAGTATTAACTACTAAGATTGGATATTTGATAGAAGATATGGGAGTTAGTCCATATAATATTTTAGCAATTACATTTACTAATAAAGCAGCTAAAGAGATGAAAGATAGAATACATTTACTTATTGGTGATATCGCAAATAATCTTCAAGTATCAACATTTCATAGTTTTGGATTAAAGCTATTAAGAGAAAATTGTGAACTATTAGGTTATGATAGAAATTTTGTTATTATGGATAGTGATGATTCTTTAACTGTTGTTAAAAAGATTTTAAAAGATTTAAATTATGATCCTAAAGTTTATAATCCTAGAGGAATTAGAAATAAGATAAGTAGTTGTAAAAATGAGATGATTATGCCTAGTGATTATTCTAAATATGCAGTTAGTGAATATGAAAAGGTAGTCTTAAAAGTATATGAAAAATATGAAGAGAAACTTCGATTAAATAACTCAGTTGATTTTGATGATTTACTTTTATTACCAATTAGATTATTTAGAGAAAATGATGCTGTTTTAAATAAATATCAAGATAGATTTAAGTATGTTTTAATAGATGAATATCAAGATACTAATGAAGCTCAATATATATTAACTAAAATGATTAGTGAAAAATATAGAAACATAACTTGTGTTGGAGATGATTCTCAAAGTATTTATAGTTTTAGAGGCGCTAATTACAAAAATATTTTAAATTTTGAAAAAGATTATAAAGATGCTAAAACTATATTACTTGAACAAAATTATCGTTCTACTAAAAATATTCTTAATGCAGCAAATTGTATAATAAAAAATAATAAAGCACGTAAAGATAAGAATTTATGGACTTCTAATCCTGAAGGTGAAAAAATAAAATATTATAGGTCATATAATGAAAGAGATGAGGCTCAGTATACAATTAGAAAAATAAAAGAATATATTAATAGAGGAGTAGATTATCAAGATATTGCAATACTATATCGTACAAATGCCCAATCACGTATTTTAGAAGAAGAAATGCTTAAAGAGAATTTACCTTATAGAGTAGTCGGTAGTTTTTATTTCTATAGTAGAAAAGAAATTAAAGATTTAATCGCATATTTAAGACTTATTCATAATACTAAAGATAATGTAAGTCTACTTAGAGTTATAAATACTCCTAAAAGAGGAATTGGTTTAAAAACTATTGAAAATTTAACTAATAGGGCAGATTTAGAAAATAAGAGTATTTATGATATAATAGATTCAGGTAAAGAATTAGGATTTAAAGAAATAATAGAAAAACTTCGTGAAATAAAAGAGGATTTAACTTTAACTGAATTAATTGATAAAGTACTTGATGCATCTGGTATTAGAAGTGAACTTGAAAGTGAAAAGACCCTAGAGGCTGAAGTTAGGCTTGAAAACTTAGAGGAATTTAAATCAATTACAAAATCATTTGAAGAAAGAGAAGGCTTAATTTCTTTAGAAGATTTTTTACTAGAAATTAGTTTAATTAGTGATGTTGAAGAGTATAAAGATGATGCTAATAGAATTAGTTTAATGACTGTACATTCTGTTAAAGGATTAGAATTTGATAATGTATTTGTTGTTGGTATGGAAGAGGGAATCTTTCCTCATATGAATTCACTTATGGAAACATCTGAATTAGAGGAAGAAAGACGTCTATGTTATGTTGCAGTAACCCGTGCTAAAAGGGAACTTCATTTAGTTAATACAAGAAGAAGAACCCTATTTGGTAAAGATCAAATTAATCCTGCAAGTAGATTTATAGGTGAAATAGATTCTGACTTAATAGAAAGTAACTTAAGTGAAGAGAAAATAAAGCAAGAGGTTATAGTAGATACTAGCGATATGTTTAGGGAAGAAGAAGTAGAGTATCAAGTTGGAGATTATGTATATCATGAATCATTTGGTGCTGGTCGTATTGTAGAAGTTACTAATACACTAGTAAGTGTTGCTTTTAAACATCCTTATGGTGTTAAGAAATTAATGAAGAATCATAAGAAATTATCAAAAGTATAGGAGGCAGTTATGCTTGAAAAATTAAAGGAAGGATACACCTTTTTTGCAAGATATGATGAAAATATCTTGGTGGCAACTTTGACTTTAAAAGATAGTGATGTTTATAAAGATGTGGATAGATTAGAAGATGATGAAATAGCTTTTTTAAATGATTTTGATAATATAAAAAAATCATTAAGTGAAGAAATTGGCTTATCTATTGTATATGATAGTGAAGATGATAAATATATATCTTCAATTAAAAATAAAGCTATCATAGGAGAATATAATGATAAAGTAGTATGGAATGATAAAATAAATAGTATAGGAATAGATATTATGACATCGCTTAATAGTTTAGATAGTAAGCTATTAGAAGAGAAAGAAAGGAGTGTTTTATAATGGAAGATTTAACCTTAGTAATCCTAGCTGCAGGGATGGGTAGTAGATTTGGTGGCTTAAAACAAATTGAACCTGTTGGACCAAATGGCGAGTTTATTATTGATTATTCAATATATGATGCTATATCGGCTGGATTTAATAAAGTAGTTTTTTTAATAAAAGAAGAAAATTATGATGATTTTAGAGAAACTGTCGGTAAAAGAGTTGAAAAACATATAGATGTTTCATATGCTTTTCAATCAAATGATAAATTACCGGATGGATATAAAGTTCCAGATAGGGAAAAACCTTTGGGTACAGCCCATGCATTTTATTGTATGAAAGATGTAGTTAAAGATTCTTTTGTAATGATAAATGCAGATGATTTTTATGGAAAAGATGCATTTATTAAGGCTGCAGAGTTCTTAAAAGAAGATCATAGTGGCGAAACAAGACAGTATGGGCTTATAGGATATTTAGTAAAGAATACCATTACTGAATACGGTGCTGTTAAAAGAGGTGTTTGCGAAGTAGAAAATGATATGCTTGTAAGTCTAATCGAAAGTAATGTTGAACGTATAGATGGAAAAATAGTTGCTAAACCTCTAGACGGAAGAGAGCAATTTGATGTAGATGATAATCAAACTGTATCTATGAATATGTTATTGTTTGATACATCAATATTTGAATATATCGATAATAAATTTCCTTTATGGTTAGATAAGAATAAAAATAATATAGATAAGGCAGAATATTTAATACCTGATGTTTTAGCTCAAAGTATTGAGGAAGGTTATGCTACTGCAAAGGTAATAAGAACTACTGCAACTTGGAGTGGTGTAACATACAGAGAAGATTTAGATAACTTAAAGGAATTTATTAAAAACCTTATTTCACAAGGTGAATATAAAGAAAGTTTATGGGAGGAAAGTTTATATGAAAAATAGTATTTATTCAAAAATGTTTGGTTGGTTATTTGCTGGTTTATTAATAACTTTTGCAGCAGGATATGCATTATCTTTAAATGAATTATTATTGATGCAAGTTCTATCTATTGGTATATTTCCAATAATAATTATAGAGATAGTTGTTGCTTTATTAATGGGGCTTAGAATTCAAAAGATGAAACCTATTACAGCAAAGATTTGCTACATATTGTATTCTGTTGTAACAGGAATTACCTTCTCAACTATATTTATTACATTTGAGATGGCATCAATTATATTAGTATTTTTAATAACTGCTATATCATTTGGTTTACTAGCCGCTTATGGATATTTTACAAAACGTGATGTAACAAAAATAGGGAATATGCTTTTTGTAGCGTTACTTGCAATAATTATTATATCAATAATTAATATATTCTTAAGAAGTAGTAGTATAGAAATTGGTATTTCAATAATTTCAATTTTAATATTTATGGGCTACATTATCTATGATATGAATAATGTAAAATACTTGCTTGATTCTATGAATGATGATAAAGCTGCAGTATATGGTGCATTTCAGTTATACTTAGATTTTATTAATATTTTTATAAGATTGTTACAATTTTTTGGCAAAAGAAATGATTAAATAGGAGTGGTAATATGGCTAATAAATTCTTTAGTTATTCTTTTCAAGTAAGTAGATCAAAAAAAGCAGCTATTATATTATTAATCTTTGTTATAGTATTAGGTACAGTATCTTTTATATGGTATAGGAGTAAGAATAATATAACTAGATTAGGAAACTTAAAATATAATGTATCTTTTGGGATGAATGAATTCGATGATAATAGTTGTGATAAAGGGTATAAAATTAATTATGATAAAAATACATGTGGTAGTATATGTATTAAAAAGTTAAATAAAGATGCAGAATATATAAAAAGTATTAGATTAAAAATGGAAGAGAATGGTTTTGTTATAAATAAAATTAAAAGTAAAAAAATAAATAGTAATACTTGGGAATACTTTACTACTAGTAATGATGGCCCAATAATTACTTATTATGCAAATAATAGTACTGACAAAACTTATGTAGTAGAAAAAATAGATCAATCTAGTTATTTAAATAAGAAAAATAAAACTAAGTGTAGCGAAATATTTAATGGCGCTATAGAGTCACTTGAAATTAGTTAACAAAGTGTAAAAAAATGATTAGATTATATTGACAAAAATCTCTGGGGGGGGGGGAGGTATGATAAAGTAAACAAAGTAGAAAGAGGTAGAGAAATGGAAAAAGAAGATATTACAGAAATTAATAACGACTCTAAAGATGGAAAATCAAATAAGAAAAATAATAAGAAAAAAATTATTATAATAGTTTCTATTATATTAGTTTTAATAGTAGCAATGATAGGATACTTTATATTTAATAAGAAGGAAGATAAACCTATTAAAACAGATGTTAAAAAGGTCTACTCTGAATATAGAATGTCAGGTAATAGTTTAGAAAACTTTGACTTGCGCTTTTTACAATTAGAGACTAATAACAAGAATGTTATTTATAGTCCGTTATCAATTAAGTATGCATTACAAATGCTAAGTGAAGGTGCTAAAGGTGAAACTAAGACACAAATAGATTCTTTAATAGGTGAATATAAATCAAATAAGTATACAAATAGTTCAAATATGTCATTTGCTAATGCAATGTTTATTAAAAATTCATATAAAGATTCAATAATAAAAAGTTATACAAATAATCTTCAAAAGAAATATAATGCAGAAGTAATTTATGATTCTTTTGAAAGCCCTAATAATATTAATTCTTGGATAAGTGAAAAAACATTTAATTTAATTAATAATTTAATGGATGATAATGTTAAGAATTTAGATTTTGCTCTTATTAATGCACTTGCTATCGATATGGAATGGAATAAATTGATTCAAGCTACTACACAAAAAGGTGATATGTATCATGTAAGTTACAGTCATGAAAATTATAGTGACAATATTTTTCCAATTGGTGATGAAGATGAAGATGGCAAGATGGATTTTAATACTGTTAAATTCAATAATAATACTATTAATGCTGAGGCTGCAGAAATTGGTGCTACTTTAAATAATTATGATATAGTTAAAGAACTTGGTGAGGACAATATAAGGCAAACAATAAGTAAAGAGTATGAAGAATTTCTAAATGATCCAGATGCTTGCAAAATAGGGGATGAAGAAAAAGACGTTGCTAAGTTTGTAGATAAATTTATAGAAGAGTTAGATTCAAATTATAAAAAGGTTGATACCTCTACAGATTTTAAATTTCATATAGATGATGATGTTAAAGTATTTTCTAAAGAGTTAAAAGAATATAATGGTACAACATTGGAGTATATTGGTATAATGCCAAGAAATAAAAGTCTTGATGAATTTATAAAGAATTCTGATGCTAAAAGTATTAATGAAATACTAGGAAAAATTAAAACTGTTGATTTAAAAAATGTTGAAAAAGGAAAAGTTACTAAATTTGTAGGAGGAATTCCATTCTTCAAATATGATTATGAATTAAACTTAATTAAGGATTTAAATAGTTTAGGAATAACTGATGTGTTTGATAGTACTAAATCGGATTTATCAGGTATGTCTAGTGAAAAGGGTACTGTTATTAGTGATGCTAAACATAAAGCAAATATAGAATTTTCAAATGAAGGAATTAAAGCTTCTGCTGTAACTGTAGGTGGTGGCTATGGAGCAGCAAGTTGCGGATTTGAACACTTATATGATGTTCCTGTAGTTACAATAGACTTAACTTTTGATAATCCATATTTATATTTAATTAGAGATAAAAAAAGTAAAGAAGTTTGGTTTGTAGGTTCTGTATACGAACCAGTAGTAAATACTTCAAAAACTCAAAATGTTATTGGGAATAGAGAATATTAATAAGTAAAAAGACGATAATTACATCGTTTTTTTTTGAATATTTTGATATAATATTAATAGGTGATAATATGGTAGAAAAGAGAATTGATGAGTTAATTAATATTATAAATGAAGCAGATTATAATTATCATACATTAGATAATCCAACTATTACAGATCAAGAGTATGATAAGTATTTAAGAGAACTTTTTGATTTAGAAGAAGCGTATCCTAATCTTGTTAGAAGTGATTCACCAACACAACATGCGGGTGGAGAAATAATAGACGAGTTTAAAAAGGTTAAGCATCAAATACCAATGATGTCTCTTAGTGATGTTTTTTCAGAAAGTGAAATTGAACAATTTGATGAAAGAATAAAAAAGGAAAAAGTAAATCCTAAATATGTATGTGAGCTTAAAATAGATGGTTTATCTGTTTCTTTACTTTATGAAAATGGAGAACTTGTTCGCGCTGCAACACGTGGAGATGGAATTGTCGGTGAAGATATTACCCATAATGTTAAAACTATAAAGTCAATTCCCTTAAAACTTAAAGAAAAAGTTGATATTGAAGTTCGTGGTGAGATTTTCATGAATAAAAAGACTTTAGAAGAAATTAATAAGAAAAGAATTGCTAATAACGAACCGCCTCTTCAAAATTGTCGTAATGCAGCAGCAGGCTCTATTCGTCAATTAGATTCTAAGGTAGCTGCAGAAAGAAAGTTAGATTCTTTTATATATCATTTACCAAATCCACTTGATTATAATATACATACTCATAGTGAAGCATTAGAATATATGAAACATTTGGGATTAAAAACTAATCCTAATAATAAATTGGTTAATAATATATCAGAGGTATTAACATTTATTGAAGATAAAGGTGAAGTAAGAAAAGACTTAGCATATGATATAGATGGAATTGTAATAAAAGTTAATAATATAGATGATCAACAAAAACTAGGTTTTACAGCAAAGTATCCAAAATGGGCTACTGCATATAAGTTTCCTGCAGAAGAAGTATTGACTAAGCTTACTGATATTATATTTACAGTAGGGAGAACAGGGCAGATAACACCAAATGCTGTGCTTGAACCCGTAATAGTAGCAGGTTCAACAGTGAAGCGTGCAACTCTACATAATGAAGATTATGTTAAGGCAAAGGATTTAAAGATAGGAGATATTGTTTCTATTAGAAAAGCAGGTGATGTAATACCTGAAGTAGTTGAAGCAAAAAAAGAAAGGCGAACTGGTTTAGAAAAAGAATTTGTTATGATAGATGAATGTCCTATGTGTTCATCTAAATTAGTAAAAAAAGATGGTCAAGTAGATTATTTTTGTATTAATCCAGATTGTCCTGCTAGAAAAATTGAGGGTTTAATTCACTTTTCGTCACGAAATGCTATGAATATTGACGGATTAGGGGAGAGAATTGTAGAGGATTTCTTTAATTTTGGTTTTATTAAAAAGATTAGTGATATATATAAATTAGAAAATCATAGAGGAGATTTGATAACATTAGAAGGTTATGGCAATAAGTCTGTTGCAAACTTATTAGATGCTATAGATGAAAGTAAAAAAAATTCTTTAGAAAAGTTTATATTTGGTTTAGGTATTCTCCATGTAGGTGAAAAAACTGCCAAGATTCTAGCAAGTAATTATAAAACATTAGATAATTTAATGAAAGCTAGTATAGATGAATTAGTAACTATTGACGATATAGGTGAGATTATAGCTAAAAGTATTATAAATTATTTTGGTAATAATGATAACATAGATGAAATTAATAGATTAAAAGAAATTGGACTAAATATGGATTATTTAGGTGCAGAAATAACTTATAATGATAACTTTAAAGATAAAAGCTTTGTTTTAACAGGTACTTTAGAGACATTAACTCGTGATGAAGCTAAAGAAATTATAGAAAATAATGGTGGTAAAACAGTTGGATCTGTTTCTAAAAAGACATCTGTAGTTATTGTAGGAAAAGATCCTGGAAGTAAATATGATAAAGCTTTAGAACTAGGTATAGAAATCTGGTCTGAAGATGAATTTAAGGAAAAAATCTAATTATTAAAAAATATTAATGATAAAAGTCCTCCATTGACTAAGATAAGTTAAGGGAGGATTTCTAATGATAAAAAAA
>CAOJEH010000010.1 GCA_948434005.1 uncultured Mycoplasmatota bacterium | reverse complement strand
TGGAGCGAATTAGTTGGAAGTTGCTAACTCCCTTTCTATAACGATATTACCATGCTATTGAGAAAATAGCAACCATCTATGATATAATATTAATAGAAATTATTCTTTTGGAGGTAATTAAATGGCTGGAGACAGAGGAAACAAAAAGATAGAAAAAAGAGCAGTTGATATTATTAAGAAATTAATAGATGAAAGAGATTATATTGATCATGATTTTAATGATGATGATAAGGGAATTTCTTGGGATGGATTTATAAAATTATACCATGGTAATATTGATAAAAAGGAAAATTTTGATGACACAATAAGTATCCAAATTAAAGGAAGAACAACACCCTCAAAAAGATTACAAGAAAAACGTATTTTTTATATAGATAAAAGGGATTTAGAAAATTATATCAAAGTAGATGGGACAATTTTTTTCGAAGTACTTTTAAAAAAAGATGGAGATTATAAAGTATATTGTGCAGAATTGTTACCATATATTTTGAGAAAACTTTTAAAAGAAAGACCAAATTCAAAAAATCAAGTTAAAATCAAATTGAAAGAGATTAAAAATTCAAATCAATTAGAAAGAATAGTAAGAAATTTTTCGATTAATAAAAAAGAGCAAAAAAAGATAAGTGAAAATATATTTAATCAAGAAAACTTATTAATTAATAACCAAGTTTCAGAAGTTAGGTTTTATGACTGGAGAACCCCTGATGAATCTGTTTTTGGATTATTAGGAGAAAAAAAGTATATATATCAATATGATGATAAAAATAATATAATCAATATTGATTATGCTACTATATTTGCAATTGAGGAATCATTAAAAATTAGTATTACAAACAAGAATAGAGAGGTATTTTATTCTACTGCTAATCATAGTATAACTTCAGAAAGTAGTAAAATTTTATTTGGTAAAGCATTTGAATT
This sequence comes from uncultured Mycoplasmatota bacterium, assembly GCA_948434005.1. Lineage (GTDB taxonomy): Bacteria > Bacillota_I > Bacilli_A > RF39 > UBA660 > UMGS995. The sequence goes on along the minus strand of CAOJEH010000010.1, from coordinate 50,386 downwards.
GGACTTCAAAAATCGCAAATTTAATATAGAAATTCAGGGAACACTAGAGGAAAGAATTAATCAATTGAAATTTATTGAAAGTTTGATTAATGATAAAGGATTTATAATTAACGAGAGCTTTTTAAATCTTGCGGTCACTGAACAAGATAAAAAACGATTTTTTATACAATGTGCTTTATATAATAGAATGAAAAAATTTTTAAATACGCATAAAATAAAAAAAGATTTGAATTTAAATAATTGGAATTCTAAAGATATAAATGACTTTTTAATTTGGATAGATGCAATAGACCAACACAAGCCCATAAGAATAAAGGAGTTTGATATGTCGACCATTGGTTCTATAAGAATCAATGATCTTAAATTTTCTATTTTTGCAAGTAAGCGTCCTGATGATGGATTTGATGTTTATAGCATTTGGAATTCAGACTCTATGAAAAAATATGAATTTACTTATGTGGAAGATAAAAATAAAATTACAACTCAAAATTTCTTTTCTATATTGAATAAAGAAGCTTATATTTCTGATGATGTTAATATTGAAGAAATGAAAAAAAAGTTTGAGGATTATAAATTAAGTCCAGATGAAGAAAATTTATTAAATTTTCAAGTGTTAGAAGTAATTAAAGCATATGATTTTACAAAAAAAGAAGAATTATTAAATTATGCAGAATACTTATTACTTAAAATAGAAAAATTTGAAGAATTTAAGGATATTGTTTTTATAAATAGGGCGCAAATATATAAAAGAAAAGGAAAACTGACCGAAAAAATGATTGAAACATTAATTGAAATTAGGGACAAAAATGAAGAGAACTTTTATAAAATATCTGCTAATCTACTAATTGGTAATTTAAAAGAAGCAAATCTTTTATTTTCTAAATTGAATGAGGAAGAGAAACAAATTTATCTTTCTTATCCTATCTCATATTTTTTTAATAATTAAATGATAAATTACATAATTATAATCTACCAGATAGCTATCTTTTTAAAAAAGAATTACTTGGATAAAAGAGTTCTTATAATTTATTCATGTAGTAATAGTTTATACTACACAAGGTGTGTTTGGACTAAAAGTGAAACCTATATTGATAATTTATAAACTTCAATCTAGATACTATTAACAGTAAAATTTTTATAATAATATGATAACGTAATGACAGTATTATTTATTAAAAAAGCAAGGATTTCAACGTACAATTTTCTGAATTTTTTATGAATAAAGTTGATTTTGTGTAAATTTTAAGTATTATTTCATTAATTGTTAAATCTTCGTTATTAAGATATTCATCTAATACTTCATTTATAAAGAAGTTTGATATTTTTTTTAATAAGGGTAAATAAAACTCTGCAGTTATATCGTTGCTTAAAGCATTATGAATTATTTGATTTCTAAGTCTATAGATTATAATTATACTTGTATCATAATCATTTTTAATCCTTTTTATTTCCTTTTTAGAAAAATCTATATCATTAAAGTATTTATCAACATAATCTACTTTTTGAAAATAATAGTAATCATCAATATATTTTTTTATTTCGCTATTGTACTTTATAAGAGGATATAGGGAAAATGATTTATTTGATACTTCATATAAATTTACTTTTTTTAGCAGTTTTACTGGTAAATTAAACATACTATATTTTTTTCTATTTTTATTATCATGGCGTAATCCTGTTGCAATCTCTAATTCATGGTATAGTTCATGCAAAGACGCATATCTCAAAGAATATGTCATATATGTTGAAATAATTTCTTTTATTAATTCAAATTTATTGTTAATATTCTCAATTTTTAAATTTTTATCAAATAAACTTTCAATTGATGCCCAGTATTTTAATATTGCTTCTTGCTCATTGGTATTGTCTAATGCCTCTGAATATTTCTTAACTGAATTAAGTAAAATAATTTCAGTGTTATTTTTTTTATCTTCATTGGAACAAATTAAATTAGTTATTTTATTATTAATCTTTTTAATAGTTGTATCACCAAATATTTCATCCTCATTTATGGGACAAATATTTCTTTCAAATTTCCTTTTACTATATTCATTATCATATGCTGACAAATGTAGTGCTGCTATTCTTTTTTTATTATCTAGTAAAATTTTATCATTGCTAATGATATCTAAATTATTAGCAGGAGATATTAATTTGAGGATATTAATATAATTGTCCAATTTTTTTATTCCTGATTTATAAGCTGCTTCACTATTTAATGCATTTATTTTTACACGGGCATTAGCACAATTTTTATAATCAACTCTAAATTTATCCTCTCTAATATCTGGATTTTCAGATTGTAATGAATATGGATCTATATATTCAGGATTATATAAATTAATATCTCTATTACAATTTAAAATTTTATTTGTGAGTGTAATTCCACTAATTGGAACTATCAAATAATAATTTTTTATCCTTAAAGTATAATAATTTTTTATGTAATTTATTCTTTCATAAATTGATAAATTATTAATAAAATCATTAATTTCCTTAGGCTTTTTTAGTCCAATAATAAATTCAATAGGAAATGAACTGTTTGGAAATTTAAGGTTTGATGATTCATCGTATTCTGATTTAGAAAATAGTTTTTCTATCATTTCTGATATTTTTTTTATGGAGTAACCTTTGCATAATAATTCCATATAAATATTATCTACTATATTTTTTATATAAATTGAATTATCATTTTCATCTTCTTTTAAAAATAATATTAATTGATCCACTAAATAATTGAAGTATTTTCTATTATGAAATTGTTTTTTGATTTCTAAACATAATATATATACTAAACTTGAATTTTTTTGATAAATTTTTTCTTTTAGATGATTCAAATTATTAATCTGATATTTATTTAATAAATAATCTTCTTTTATTAAGAAATCAATTTTTTTGTTTATTAAATCATTATTTGTTTTATTCATTAATTTATTACTTTTGCATTCTAAAATGACTTCATCTAATAATTGATTACAAGAAAAAATGTTAAATTCAATAGGTAGGATATTCTGGTTTTTATACTTACTAATAATAGCAATAAAATATCTTATATTATTATTATAGTTTTCTTTGTAAAATTGTAATTTCATACATAATCGCTTCCTTTCATTTATTATAACATATAATAGTTATGTAGAAATTGTAATATGAGTATTAATTTTCTGTTTTTGCATTTAAATTCATTTATTTGATAAATTATACAGCCAATTATAAAAAAAGTTCATCAATATAGTAATTTTTTGTGTGAATTAGAAAAATAGTTTTATTATCTTTTGATAAAAAAATAGCTATGAAAAATCATAACTATTTTATTTAATAGTTTTAGGGGGATTTTTAATAGGCTTTTCCAAAAAAAATGCATATAAAGGAATATTAACTGCTTTTGAGATTTTATTCAAAAGAACTATACTAACTGTTTGTACAACATTAGTCGCCTCTAAATTAGCAATCATAGATGGACTTGTTCCAGATAATTCCGCAAGTTTTTCTTGACTTATTCTTCCAAAATCATCAGTATCTTTATCCGAACAATTATTATTAATTCTATAAAACTTTATATTATTACCAATTGTTTTTAATATTAGTTTTTCTTCTTCGGTTTGCTTTACTCGCATAGAAACCTCCATTTATTTAATAGATATTTTCTATACTATATTATGAACTATTATCACTAAAATTAGTATTGATTATATACTGATAAAATATCAGTAAAATATTTACAAAGTTAGGATAACTTTGCTATAATGAATTCATTAGGAGATGATATATGATGAGGTTTATATTAAAAATAGTTGCATATTCACTGTTACTTCTGCTTTGTTGGCCAATAGCAGTCATTGTATTTTTAGTGAGAATAATATGCAAGTAATAGTAAGTTTATTTTAAGTATGAGGTGATATTATGAATTATAAAAAGATAGTAATTTTTTTTATGATAAGCTTTTGTTTTTTATTTAATTGCAATGCTAAAGCTTTATCTACAACTAATGGTACTGTTAGTAATGGAAGCGAAATTTATTTTAATCCAGAAACCTACCAACTATGTAATAAAGAAGAGGTAAATAGTGATATAGGAACAAAAACAGGATGTATGAAATGGTATATCTTTAATGATAGCATTGATAATGATAATTTTAATGCCATTCTAGATCACAATACTACAAAAAATAGTTATTGGTGTAATAGCATGGGTCAATCACCAACGGAGTTGTTAAGGCAATTAAAATTAGATACTGCTACTTGGAAAACAAAAGTTAGTCAAAAATTTAATGTAACTCAAAGTGGATATTATACATATGCTCTTGATTATTCTGATTATACTGCTAGAATTATTACTGCTTCTGAAATAAATAAGATAACTGGTAAAGATAATTGGAATCATATGAGGTATTATTTTGATACAAAAACGACTGAAATTCCAACATCATATAATTTTGGATGGTTATACGATAGAACTAGTAGTTCATGTGTAAATTTTGGATGTCTAAATAATAGTACTGTTACTTCTGCTTATTGGACTAGTACAGCTTCTACCAATAAAGATAATGCATGGAAAATAGTATCAGGTGGTCAAATAGTTGAAGGTTATACTGATGAATCTACTGCCGGTATCAGACCAGTAATAGAGATTTCAAAAAAGTTATTCAAATATAATATAAGTACTAATATTAATAATGGCACTATAAATGTGAATTCTAGTGAATTACCAGGCAATATTGTTTTTTATTCAATTGATATTGATGATGGTTATAAAATTGATAGTATTTATGTAGCTGATAGTGATGGTAATGAATTAATCTTACAAGATAATTCATTTGTGATGCCAAAAAGTGATGTTACTATCAATATTGAATGTACAGCCATAAGTAACAATACGGAAAAAACTACTATTAATAATGGATTAAGTCCTACTTCAAATACTAATAGTGCAAATGTAATAAATCCTAGAACAAGTGATAATATATTTATTTATATAATGACATTAGTATTAAGTATTACAGGTCTTATTATTGTAATCTTTATAAAGAAAAGAAGATTAAAAATCAACTAATATAAATTAAGTGTTAATTTCTGATGGGTGTTCATATGAATAAAAAATATAAATTAAAGAGAATTGTTTGGATTTATATAAATGAAATTATTTTTCTTTTTTTAATAATTGTATCAGTTGTAAAAATATATATATGGTATTCTGAAAATAAGGAAAATAACGAAGTACGAGATATTATAGAAAATAGTATAGAAGTAGATGAAAGTAAGGATATTTATAAAATTGATTTCGAAGAATTAAAGAGTAAAAATTCTGATATAGTTGCATGGATTAAAGTATGTAATACTAATATAGAATATCCAATAGTAAAATCTAGTAATAATGAATTTTATCTTAATCATAATTTTTATAAACAAAAAAATAAAGCAGGTTGGGTTTTTGCAAATTATCTAAATAGATTTGATGGAACTGATAAAAATATATCATTATTTGCTCATGCAAGAATTGATGGTAGTATGTTTGGTACTTTAAAGAAGACATTATCAAGTGAATGGCAAAATAATGAAGACAATTTGAAAATCATATTTGTTACTGAAAATGAAATTAGTAAATATCAAGTTTTTTCTACATACAGAATAAAAGAAGAAAACTACTATATCAAGTCAAGTTTTATAAATGACAAAGAATATGAAAGATTTATAAAAAATATGAAATTAAGAAGTAATTATAATTATAATATAAAAGTAACAAAAGAAGATAGAATATTAACGTTATCTACTTGTGATGTAGATGATAGGTATCGTATTGTTCTTCATGCTAAAAAAATCAACTAAAATTTTCGATTAGCATTTTCTTTGTTTATTAGAGGCATAAAATATATATAATAGAAAAAGAAATCATCAGTAATTGAGTTCATCTTTCATACTTTCAATGATTTCTTTTTCTATTCTTTCATTTTCATATTTGATATGATTTAAAGCATTATACATCATTTTATGATATACAAACTTCTTTATATAATAATTTTGTTTTAAGTTATGATAATTAGAATTACTTATATTCATATCATTTAATGTTTTGTAAAATTCAGTTATAGTTAATGGATTAAAATTACTATTCATTTTTAATAATAAGTCATTATAGTAATTATCAAAACTACTATTAAATTTAGATTTGTTGTACCACTTTTGAATTAATTTTCTAGTTTGATTTTTATTTAAATTATAATAAGTTGCTATTTTATAAAGTGATACTCCTAAATCTATTTTTTTATTATCAGTTATATTGTTATTTGTTTTTAAATTTAATTTAAAGATATTTTTTGATAAGAATTCTTTTTGATTATTTAAAAATATTTCTGATTTATAACCTTTATAGTGAGATAGAATATCATTTCCAATTCTAGAATATAGTTTCTTAATTTGATTGTTAACATAGTTATCATCTTTTGAATAACCATAATATTGTTTATTTTGAAAATCAATATCGTGTAATTTTTCAATATATTTATAATAACTATTAACTATATTTTGATGGTTTAAAATATCACTAATGATAGAATCCACTAATGGTCTTACTTCATTTAGATTAGGAGAATTATATTGTAGTCGATGTTCTTTTGGAAGTTGTTTATATAACTTATTTAATTTCTTTTCTATGCTAGTTTTAAATAATTTATCATTTTTTAAATTTGTAAGATTATTAATCTTAACATCTTTTATTATTCCCATAAATAATTCATCTTTAAGTTTTAAAATATCATCACGATTAATTAAATAATTTAGAGCATTACTTTTAAATTTCTTAATTGCACTTTTAGGAAGCAATCGATCAGAATGTTTATATTTTGTTTTCTTCACTTCCATAAAGAAGAAGTGAAAATTATAGTTTTTCTTACTATCTAAATGCAGACAAGCATACCATTTTACATTATGAATATCAAAACCACTATCCATAATTAATTTAGGAACGATTGCTTTTGAATATTCGTAGTAATCTTTTTTAGTAAGTAATCCTAGTTTATAGGTATCTTCCTTTTTAATCGAAATATATCCATTCCAAGTAAAGCCACTATAATCTTTAAAATTTATATCTTTTAATTCTTGTAGTGGATCAATATCTCCATTACTATTCCAAATACCTATATCGTGTTCTATTAAACTAAAATCAGTTTCTGATATTCCTTTTAATAAACTTAATTTATTATTGTACTCACTATTTAGTGAAGTCTTATCAATTTTTTCTTCTTTAGTAGTGTATCCTATCCAACCTTTAAGACTAGATAGGACACTACTATTTTGTTCATATTGGACTCCTGCTATTACAATATTGTTCGTAGATTATCCTCTAAATATGTTGTTGTAAATTCTTTGATTTGCTCTTCAAAATTATCTTTATCAAAAGTTTTTAGTAGATAGATAATTAACTCTTGTTTTAAATAAAGTGATTCAAGTATTTTATTAATTGTATTTAATTTTTCATCTATTATATTTTTAATGATAATCTCTAATATTTCAGATAAATAACTTTGATTTTTAGAAATATCATTACGAGTTAGTTCATTATTTATTAAATTTCTAATAAATTCTGATACTGATTTATCTTCCATACTAGATTGTTTTATTATTCTTTCTTTAAAAGTTTTATCAACTTTAATTGTTATCATTTCTTGATTTTTATCTATAATCATTCCTCCTTTAGATTTTATCAGGTTAAGAGGGTATTACCACAAATCGCCAGTGGCGATTTTACCCAGTATTTTCAATACAATCAAAAGAATAGCAAGTATTATCTTAAATGCTATTCTTCTAACTTTGTATAACAATTGTTATGCAGGAATTACTTTAACTTTTATGTCTGTTAATACATTACTTAAATCATAAATAGGATAAAGAGTTGAATTTTCTTTGATAATATTTTGCCAAAACTGTTGAAAATTATTTTTGTTATCTTCAAATTCTTCAAGTAGAGAAAGAGTATAATCATCAGTTATCTTTGTATCAATGATTGGTTTATGGATCGTTAGATTTTCATTACTTTCTTTGATACAGTCAAGTGCAATATCCATTAGATTATTGATACCATAATTTATAAATTCATTATTAAATATTACATTTTTAATTGCGATATTATATTTATCATCGATAGTAATTTCTATTGATTTGATGTACCTATTTAGAATTTTTTTCTTATCATTACGATTTAATATATTCCAAATATTTTTTATTCCAAGTAATTTATTTTTACTCTTACTTTCAAATATTTCTTTTAAAGAATGATTTTCTACCTCAATATTATTTTTCTCTAATTTAGACTTTTTACTTTCTAACTTGGAAATTTCATTTTGAATCATCTCATTTTTTTTATTAATAATTTCAATATTAATGGAACTTTCTAAATATAAATCTAATAATCGTTGTTCATCCTTTTTTAGTTTATCAAGAGCTTTATTGATAGAAATTAGTTCAGTATTTTTTTCTTGATAAGCAAATATTAGTGAATGTTTATCTTGTTTATAATCAGTAGTTATTGCATTTAATAATTTCATCAAACCATTTTCTATTTTTTCAGTATTATAGATTTTACCTTTACCTGTACAAGATTGATTTTTACAAATAACATAATAGAATTCTTTATCTCCACTAGCTCTTTTTTTGATAGTGAAATAGTTGCTCATAGGTTTATTGCAATAAGGACATTTCACAAGAGAATGAAAGATATGAATATGTTCTCCATATCCACCATGTTTATTTTTTTCTACTTGTTCCTGACACTTATCATATAGTTCTTCAGATACGATTTTAGGAGAATGGTTTGGGATAATAATTATAGGATTTTGTTTTCCTTTTGAGGTGGTTCTTCGCCAATGAATTTCTCCTTTATAAATAGGATTAGAAATTATCTTCAAAATTTTATCTTCTCGCCATCTTGCATTTTTCTTATTAAATCGTTTTTCTTTTTCAAACTTTTCGGCAATAGCATTCATACTCATACCATTAGCATATAACTCAAATATATCTTTGATAACAAGGGATGATACTGGATCAATAGTTAAAAATCCTTCTTCATCTCTAAAATATCCTAGTGGTACTTGAGTAGGATATTTTCCTTGTCTAACTGCTTCTTCTAAACCTCTTTTGGTACGATTTCCTATTTCTTTTCTTTCTCTTTGGGCAAATAGTAAATTCATTCCATACATCATTTCGCCATTGACTGTATTAATATCGTATTGTTCATAAAGTAAATCTAGCATTACATCATATTTATTGCATTCTTTTAATAACCATTGTCCATCATAACCATCACGAGTAAGTCTATCAACTTTGATAGCAACGATGACATCAATAAGACCATTTTTAATATCTTTTAATAGTCTTTCTAGTTCAGGTCTATTCATATTTTTTCCAGAAAATCCAGCATCGTTATAAATATCTACAACATCATATTTTTTCTTTTTACAATAATCTTTCAGTTCACGAAGTTGACCATCTATTGAATAACCATAATCTCTTTGTTCTTCTGTTGATACTCTAGTATAAATCGCCGCTTTTAAGCCCATTTTACTCCTTTAGAGAAGAGTATCCTCTATACCTCCAATAAATGCTAAACTTTTAGTAAATTCATCTTCTATTAGGTCTTTTCTACCTTTACTTTTCTTAACAACTAAATCCTTTAAATCTTCTGCACACATTTTAGTAATGGGATGAGCTTCCTTAAATTGTGGATTATTCTTTACTTGTTCATAGAAAGGTTTACAACCAGTAAGAGACTGATTTCTTAACCAATCAACAAAGAAAAATTCATTTAATTGTCTAGCACATAATTGAGAGTACATCAGAGTTCTAATCTCATTATTTCTAATTCTTTCAAATAGAGATAATAGATTATCCAACTTTTTATTTACTTCACTGAACTTCGAATCAATATAATCCTTGATTTCGTCGTTCAAGTATAGCACCTCCAATATTTAATTTTCAAAGAACAATATAACTTTTGTAAGTTTTTAAAGATGCTTACAAACTTTACAATCCCTCCTCGGTTAGTACCTTGCTTATTTTCTTAAATTGAAATTACTTTTATTTTTATATTCCATTTCTAGATTCCCTAAATAATTTCCGAATTAGCAATATCATTGTAGCTATAATAATAGTCTTAAAGATTTTTAAGGTTCATCTTTTAACCGTACAAGAATGGGTATAACTTTGACCCCTAAATAATTAATTGCCTATTATCCTAACTCTATAATAATTTAGAGTCAAGAGTTTTTTCAAATTTTTAGTTATATTATTCTTTAGATTACTGTATAGGAATTTGATAAACTACTTTTGCAATTAATTTTCCTAATTCCATTATTTCACTTTTATATGGATTAAATATTAAATGCGAAGATAGTGCATTGTAAATATATTCTAGATTGTTAATATCATTTTTATCCATTTTATAAATATAATAGATTTCGTAAGCAAATAATTCAGACATAACCTTGATAATAAAATATCTTTCAAAATTCTTCATTTATAAAGCTCCTTTCAAATAATCTTTTAGTTCTGATAAATTAAAGTCTTGTCTTAATTTTGGAATATAATATTTTTTATCCTTTATATCACTACATTTAAAATAGAGAATAGTAAGTGTTGTTTTATTTGATTTAACCTTATAAATGATAGGATTTACTTTTTTGATATTAGTAATAGAAATAAGCATTTCACTACCATTTGTAGATTTAATATCAGAATCTTTAAAGTTTTCTAAAATAAATTTAGTAAGTTTTCTATCATCTTCCAAAATAGTAAGGGTAGAAGTTTTACACATAAAAATACCTCCTTTCGTTAATTTGAAAGGAAGTATTCAACTTTTCTATATCTATAAATGAAAAAATTGCTAACCATAGGGTTAGCAACTAAATACTCAATGGAGCGGATGAGGAGAATCGAACTCCCGTAGTTAGCTTGGAAGGCTAAGGTTCTACCATTAAACTACATCCGCATACATAGATAATCGAACAAAACGCTCGACTAATCAAGTAGACATCTTCAATTATACTAGAAATTCATATTTTGTCAACAGTTTTCTGTGGAAAAAAGCATATTTATATTATATAATTTAATTAGGATGTGATTATATGATTCTAGCAAGTGATTTTGATAATACTTTATTTGTTAAAGATGAACGTATCTTTAAGGAAAACATTGATGCTGTAAATAGATTTAGAGAAAAGAAAAACATATTTGTAATCATTACTGGAAGAGGTATGGCAAATATAAAGAATGAACTTCTAAAATATAATATATCATATGACTATTTAATTTGTGAAAATGGGGCAATGATATTTGATTCCGATGATAATGTAATCAAATCAACATACCTTAATAAAGAAGATGTATTAACTATTATCGATATGATTAATAAAAATAATTATAAATACATTTTAGATGATGGTTACAATTATATAGAAAATATGGATGTAGATATTACTAAATTAGTATGTATATTCTTATATAGAAATACAGTTAAAAATCCAGAAAAAACATTATCTGAAATCATAAATTCAACTAATACTTATAGTTATCTTAGTGATAATAATATTAATATAGTAAATAAGAGTGTTAATAAATTAGAATCATTAAAATATCTTATTAATATTATAGGAATAAAAGATAATATTTATACAATTGGTGATGCAGTTAATGATATTTCTATGATAGAGTATTATCAAGGTGGTATTATGTCTAGACATGAAAAAGAGCTCAATCAACTTCCAAATAAAAATTATGATACTTTAAAAGATTATATTGAAGAACTAATCTGATTTCTTTTTTCATATAATTACTTAGGTGATTATATGGTAGATTTTATTTTAAATCTAATTAACGACTATGGCTATTTTGGAATGTTTCTTGGAATGGTATTAGAAGCAGTTATTATAATTATACCAAGTGAAGCTATACTAGCAACTGGGGGTATTTTAGCCGCTAAAAAAATATTTACACTATGGGGAGCATTTCTAGTTGGTTTAATAGGAAGTGTTTTTTGTGCAATAGTAATATATTTTATGGGCTATTTTGGAGGGAGACCATTTATAAAAAAATATGGTAAATACTTTTTTATGAAAGAAGAAGACTTAGATAAAAGTGACTCTTGGTTTAATAAGTATGGTATGATGAGTGCATTAATAGGCAGAAACTTTCCTATTATAAGAACACTAATATCACTACCTATTGGTATTATGAGGTTGTCGTTTACTAAGTTTTTAATCTATACCATAATTGGAAGTATTCCATGGACATTTATATTCGTATATGTAGGATACACGCTTGGCAATGGTTGGACTATAATGAATAAATACACAGGAAAACTAAAAATTCCCATAAGAATTTTACTAGCAGTACTTATAATTAGTTATTTTTATAAAAAAATTAAAAATAAATATGTAAAAAAGAATTAAATTTTATTAATATAAACATATTAATAAATAATAAATAGTATAATTGTATAGAGGTGGATATATGAAAAATAAAAATATGAAGAAAAATGTAATTATTACAGTATTCTCAGCTATCTTAGTAATTATGAGTATTGTATCAGTAGTATTGTTTAATAATAAAGAAACTATAAAAACTAAAAATACAAAGAAGATGAGCGCAACTGTTATGTCATTAGATGATGATAATGTTACAGTACTAGATGGCAATAGTGTTATCTATAAATTTAACAAAAAAGAAATTGATGCATCTGTAGGAGACAATGTTGTAATTGAATATACAGGGGTATTAGATAAAAATAAATGTAAACAAGCAAATAAGGTTATAAGCTATAAAGTAAAACATGTTGTAACAGACGAAAATGGCATTCCAAAAGATTATTTAGATAACGGTATTTTTAGTGATTACTATATTTTGGCACATAATAAATTAAAGAAAATGTCATTAGATGAAAAAATTAATCAATTACTATTAGTTAGATACCCTGATTCAAATGGTAAAGAGATATTAAGAGATAAACAATTTGGTGGATATGTATTTTTTGCAAGAGATTTTAAAGATAAAACTAAAGATCAAGTTATTAATATGATGAAAGAATTACAAGAAGTTTCTAAAATACCAATTCTTACTGCAGTAGATGAAGAGGGTGGAGCTGTTGTTAGAGTTAGTAGTAATCCTAATTTAAGAAGTGAAAAATTTAAATCTTCTAAAGAACTATATCAAGCAGGTGGTTTAAATAGAATTAAAGAAGATACAATTGAAAAGAGTGATTTACTAAATAGTTTAGGTCTTAATGTTAATCTAGCTCCAGTTGTTGATGTTTCTACAAATTCAACTGATTATATGTATAATAGAGCACTAGGAGAAGATACTGCTACTACTTCTAAATTTGCAGAAACTGTAATAGAAGCAAGTAAAGGTAAAGGAGTGTCATATACTTTAAAACATTTCCCAGGTTATGGAAATAATGCTGATACACATAATAATGCTGCTACTGATAATAGAAGTTTAGATGATATTAAAAATAATGACCTACCTCCATTTAAGGCAGGAATCGATAAAGGTGCAGAAGCAGTTTTAGTCAGTCATAATACTGTAAATAGTATAGATTCTTCTAATGCAGCATCACTTTCTCCAAGTGTTCATAACTTATTAAGAAATGAATTAGGATTTACAGGTGTTATAATTACAGATGATTTAGCAATGGGGGCAGTTTCGTCGATAAAAGATAATGCTGTAAAAGCAGTTTTAGCAGGAAATGATTTATTAATTACAACTGACTATGATGGAAGTTTCACATCTATTAAAGATGCTATATCAAATGGTACTGTAAGTGAAAGTCTAATAGATAGATTAGCATTTAGAGTATTAGCTTGGAAATATTACAAAGGTTTAATGTTTAATAATAAGTAAAAATACTATGAAATACTAGTATTTTTTTTATATATATGATATAATCATTTGGGTTTGAAGGAAGTGTTAAATATGAAAAAAAGAAATGTAGCCATTATAGCGCACGTAGACCATGGAAAAACTACATTAGTAGATGGTATTTTAAAACATTCTGGTATGTTTCGTGATAATGAGGATACATCCAATGTTTCAATGGATTCTAATGATTTAGAGCGTGAACGTGGTATTACTATTTTAGCGAAAACTACTGCTCTAGACTATAAAGATACAAGAATTAATATCTTAGATACACCAGGACATGCTGATTTTGGTGGAGAAGTAGAGCGTATTATGAATATGGTCGATGGAGTTTTATTAGTTGTAGATGCTTATGAAGGTGCTATGCCACAGACTAGATTTGTATTAAAGAAAGCTTTTGAAGCAGGAGCAAAACCAATTGTTGTTATAAATAAAGTAGATAAACCAAGTGCTAGATGTGACAAAGTTTTAGATGAAATCTTAGATTTATTTATAGAGTTAGGCGCAGACGATACTCAACTAGATTTTAAAGTTATATATGCTAGTGCATTAAATGGAACTTGTTCATTTAGTGACGATTTATCTACACAAACTGAAGGATTTTCAGAAATACTAGATACTATTTTAGAAGAAATTCCAGAACCTAGTGGAAGTGAAGAAGAACCTCTACAATTTCAACCAGCTTTACTTGACTATAATGAGTTTGTAGGAAGAATTGGAATTGGTAGAGTTCATAACGGAAAAATCAAAACTGGAGAAATGGTAACTTGTTGTAGACTAGACGGTTCTACTAAGCAATTTAGAATTCAAAAATTATTTGGATTTTATGGGTATAAAAGAATAGAAATAGAAGAAGCTTCAGCAGGAGATGTCATAGCAATAGCAGGACTTGCTGATATCTCTGTTGGAGAAACTGTTTGCGATATTGTAAATATTGTACCTCTACCAGTTTTACATATTGATGAACCAACTCTTCAAATGACATTTGGTGCAAATTCTTCACCATTTGTTGGAAGAGACGGTAAAATTGTAACTGCTAGAAAAATAGAAGAGCGCTTATTTAGAGAAACTCAAAAAGATGTAAGCTTAAAAGTAGAACCTGCAACTAATGAATCATTTTTAGTTTCAGGACGTGGTGAACTTCATCTAGGTATTTTAATTGAAAATATGAGACGTGAAGGTTTTGAATTAGAAGTATCTAAACCTAATGTAATTATAAAAGAAATAGATGGGATAAAAATGGAACCATATGAGGATTTACAAATTGAAGTCCCAGAGGATAGTGTTGGAAGTGTCATAGAACAGTTAGGACTACGTGGTGCTAAAATGGAAAATATGACAAATTTTGAAAATCAAGTTAGACTTAATTATACTATCCCATCACGTGGCTTAATTGGTTTTTCAACAGACTTTATGACTTTAACTAAAGGTTACGGAATAATGAATCATACCTTTAAAGAATATGCACCTGTTGAATCAGTAGATATCGGAGAAAGAAAACTAGGTGTATTAGTATCAGTTGATGATGGAGCATCTACCGCATATTCAATTGGAAACTTAGAAGATAGAGGAATAATGTTTATTGAACCAGGTGTTGATGTATATGAAGGTATGGTAATAGGTGAATGTAATCGTGATAATGATCTTGCTGTAAATGTAACAAAGGGTAAAAATCTTACTAATGTTCGTGCCGCAGGAAGTGATCATACCGTTGTTTTAAAAAGACCTAGACCAATTTCTTTAGAGTATGCACTTGATTATATAAATTCAGACGAACTAGTAGAAGTTACACCTAACTTTATTCGTGTAAGAAAAAGAATTTTAGAAACAGAAGCACGTAAAAAATTTGATGCTAAAAAGAAAAATAGCTAATTCGACGCCATTTTTCTTTTTTTATGTTATAATAAAAAAAAGGTAGGGGTAATATGGCACAGATGATAAAAAAAGAAAGCGATAAAGAGTTACTATCATTAGGAGAAGAACAAGAGGAAATTCAGGAAGATGAAAAACAAAAAAAGAATTTAATACTTCCAATAATATTAATGATAATAGGGGCAATCCTTATGGCTATAGGAATCTTTTATAATAATATAGTAGGTGCTATAGATGAAATCTTAAATAAAGATAATAAAGAGACTGTTATAAAAGATGATAATATTTTAACTTGTGTTAAAAAAGAAGAGAATGAGGTCTTGGGTTTAAATACAAAGACAGAATATACATATACATTTAAGAATAAAAAACTAAAAAATATAACAGAGACTAGAACTATAGAACCTATGGAATATAGTGATATAGGCCCAACTAATGTAAGAGTTATAAATGGTCAATATACAGATGATTTAGCAAAATTAGTAAATATAGAAGGAATTAAAACAACCCAAAATTTAAATAATAATAAACTAGTAGTAACTATAAATGTTAATTTAGGAAAACTTGATGTTACAAAAATACCAGCTAATAATAAAGTAGAAGTAATATATACTCTAGATGAACCATCAAAATCTGTAAAACAAAAAATAGCCCATAGTGGTGATATTCTATGTGAATAAGTACATTAGTACTTATTTTTTTCAAAAAAAAACTGCAATTAAGCAGCTTCTTTCATTATAGTTTTCTTTTCTTTAGCAGAGATTCTAACTCTAGTTCCATCCTCAAGTCTAACTACCTGTAAGTTTGGTTTTTGTTGTTTTTTAGTACTATTACAAGCATGAGATCTCTTATTAGCAGAGTTTGGTTTTTTACATGATAAATTTTTTGGCATTGTAATTCCTCCTTTAGCTCTTCGTCTTCGCTTTATAACTTTATCATATAATAGATAGAAAGTCAAATAAAACCTATATATTTTATGTTATTTATGGTAAAATAATACTAAAAAGGAGGGATATTTATGTATATACCATTATATGTAAAAAGTAACTATTCATTATTATCTAGTGTTTTAAAAATAGATGATATTATTAAAAATAGTATTGATAAAAACCTTCCTTTTTGTGTTATAAATGATACTTCTATGTATGGTACTATGGAATTTATAAAAAAATGTGAAAAAAATAACTTAAAACCAATCATTTCTATAGCCATTAAATTAGATGATAAAGAACTAGTTTTATTTGCAAAAACATATATAGGCTATAAATCTCTTATAAAGTTATCTACTATTAATAGTGAAAGAAAAATAACTATAGATGATTTAGGTGAGTATAACAAAGATTTATTATTAGTTATTCCATATAGTAGTATAAAAGATGATAACAATGATACATATAACAAATTATCCACTATTTATAATGATATATATATTGGTTATTCTACCTTGGCAGAAGAAAGATTATCTAGATTAATAACTAAGCAGGCAGTATTTTTTAAAGAGTCATTATATCTAACTAAAAAAGATTCTACTATTTTAAAATATTTATATTTAATAAGGGACTCTAAAACTATTCATGATGAAGTAGACTATGATATAAATAATCATGAATTAGAAGATAATAATATAGAAACCTTATCATCTCCAGATGGTTTATCTAAAACTTTTGAAATAGCAGAAAAG
This sequence comes from uncultured Mycoplasmatota bacterium, assembly GCA_948434005.1. Lineage (GTDB taxonomy): Bacteria > Bacillota_I > Bacilli_A > RF39 > UBA660 > UMGS995. The sequence goes on along the minus strand of CAOJEH010000010.1, from coordinate 32,929 downwards.
TGTAATGTAGAGTTTCCTAAACCGGAGTTATTACTTCCTATTTATAAAGACACTATGGGAGAATCACCTAGTAATTATTTATTTGAATTAACAAAAAAAGGACTTTCTAAAAGACTTGGTAATACTATCTCAGATGAATATAAAAATAGATTATCATATGAGTTAAACATTATAAATAAAATGGGATTTTGTAATTACTTTTTAGTAGTATATGATTTTATAAAATATGCTAAAAAAAATAATATACTAGTAGGTCCAGGTAGGGGTAGTGCAGCTGGTTCTTTAGTATCATACGCATTAGGGATTACAGATATAGATCCCCTAAAATATGATTTACTATTTGAAAGATTTTTAAATCCAGAAAGACAAACGATGCCGGATATTGATACAGATTTCCCAGATGATAAAAGAGATGATGTAATAGAATATGTTACTAAAAAGTATGGTTCTAAGAATGTAGCAGGAATTATTACATTTGGTACACTAGGTATTAAACAGGTTATAAGAGATACTTCTAGAATGCTTGGAATACCAATTTATAAAGTCGATTCATTATCTAAATTTATACCTAATTTTACTAAAGAAAGTTTAGTCGATTACTATAATAATAACGAAGCCTTTAAAGCAAGAATTACTAGTGATAAAGACTTAACTAAAATGTATGATATTGCCAAAAGAATAGAAGGATTCCCAAGGCATACTTCATCTCATGCAGCAGGCATAGTTATGAGTGAAGCACCACTTGATGAAGTAATACCACTAACATATTCTGATGGTAATTATTTAAGTAGTTATTCTATGGAATATTTAGAAGAATTAGGTCTTTTAAAAATGGACTTTTTAGGACTTAAAAACCTATCACTAATAAATAATATTATAAATGATATAAATACTAATTATAATAAAAATATTGATTTTTTAAATATACCTCTAGATGATAAAGATGCAATAAATATATTTAAAACAGCTAACACGTCAGGTATATTTCAATTTGAATCAAATGGAATGAGAAACTTTTTAAAGAAATTAGAACCAGACAATTTTGAAGATATATCAGCTGCAATAGCACTTTTTAGACCAGGCCCTGCAGGTAATATTGATACTTATATTAAAAGAAAAAAAGGTTTAGAAGAGGTAACTTACTTAGATCCTTCTCTAGAACCAATCCTAAAAAATACTTATGGAATTATGATATATCAGGAACAAATTATACAAGCTGCTAATATCTATGCAGGTTATACATTAGGAGAAGCAGATGTCCTAAGACGTGCAATGAGTAAGAAAAAGTTTGATTTACTAAAAGCTGAAGAAGAAAAGTTTATTAAAAAATCATTAGACATGAAAAGAGATTTAGAAACAGCTAAGAGAATGTTTCAATTAATTCTTGAATTTGCAGGATTTGGGTTTAATAAGTCACATTCAGTTGCATACTCTATAATAGCGTATAAAATGGCTTATTTAAAATCACATTATAAAAATGAATTCTTTGCTAACTTACTTACTAGTGTTATTGGAAGTGAAGCTAAAACAAAGGAATATATTGAAGAAGCTAAAGCTAATAATCTAGTAGTAGAAAAACCAGATATTAATATTAGTACAGATAGATATATTATATCTAATGGTAAAATAATATATCCATTTTCAAATTTAAAATCAGTAGGATCAGTTTCTGCTAAAGCAATTTTAAAGGCTAGAGGAGATAATGAATTTATTGATATATATGATGCATTTAGCAGATTAGTTATAGAAAAAGTTCAAACTAAAACAATAGAGTGCTTGATATATAGTGATGCATTTTCAAAATTTGGTTATAATAAAAAGACTTTAATTGAAAATTTAGATAGTTTGATTAATTATGCAGATCTTACTAAAGACCTAGATCCATCATTAGTAATGAAACCAGAAATCGAAATATATAATGAATTTAGTGATGATGAATTATTAGAACAAGAAAAAAATGTATTTGGGTTATATTTATCGCATCATCCAACTACTAATTATTATAGAGATAATAAAGATTGTATTAGATTAAATGATATTAAAAACTATTTTATGAAACAAATTCATATATTAATTTTAGTTGAAAAAATAAAATATATTAAAACTAAAAAAGGAGAAAGAATGGCTTTTGTAACTGGAAGTGATGAAACTGGAATGATGGATTTTACTTTATTTCCTAAAATCCTTAGAATGTATCCTGATATAGGAAGAGGAGATATACTAAAAGTTAGAGGTATTGTAGAAAGAAGATTAGATGAATGGCAAATGGTTGGAAATAAAATAGAAAAATTAAATGGAGAAACAGATGAAAAAAGATAAAATATATACAATTTGTGTTTGGTGGATAATTATAGATCAAATTATAAAACTATTAATAACAATGAAGATGAAATTAAATAGTATAATAACTATAATACCTAATTTTTTTAGAATATATTATGTTGAAAATACCGGGGCAGCGTTCTCTTCATTTTCTGGTAAAAGATATTTACTTATTTTAATATCAATTATAGTATTTTTTGTATTAGTTGATTATATTAAGAAAAATAAAATAACTAGAAAACTAGAAATTATATCTTTAGGTATGATTATGGGAGGACTCGTAGGTAATTTAATAGATAGATTGCTTTATAGTGCAGTAATAGATTACTTATCATTTATAATATTTGGTTATAAATTTGCCATATTTAATTTAGCAGATATAGGTATTGTAGTAGGAATAGTAATATTATTAATTAATATGATTAGAGAAAAAAATAAATAGAATTCTTAATATATAAATTTATTATATAATTAACTAAGTTTTATGAGGAGTGGTAGAATGAATATTAGCCTTGATTTATATAAAGTGTTTTACTTTGTTGCTAAAAATAAAAGTGTTACTAAAGCAGCTAAAGAATTAATGATTTCTCAACCTGCTGTTAGTAAATCAATAAAAACACTTGAAAATGAGATGAACTCAAAACTATTTGAAAGAACTAATAATGGAGTAGAATTAACAGAAACAGGTATACTTATTTATAAAAGAATAGAAAATGCTATGTTTTTAATAGAGTCTGCAGAAAAAGATGTTGAATCATTATTAAATATGGAAATTGGAACATTAAGAATAGGAGCTTCTAAAGTAATAATTGATGAGTTTTTAATGCCATATATTGTAAAATTTAAAAATAAATATCCAAAAATTGATATAAAAATATTAACTGAGAATACAAACGTATTAGAAGAGTATAAGTTAGGACTAGTAGATATAATATTTACAAATATGCCAGCAGAAATTCCTAATAATTGTAAATTTGTAAAATTAATAACACTTAATAATTGTTTTGCAGCAAACGAAAATTATAATGAATATAAAAATAAAGAATTAAAGGCTACAGATTTAGAAAAGTTACCATTACTATTATTAAATAAAGGAACTGTTAATAGAACTAGAATTGAAGATTATTGCAGCAACAAAGATATACAAATCAATCCAAAAATGGAATTTGGAAGTAATTCTGTAGTAAAAGAGTTTACTTTAAATGGATTTGGTATAGGAATGCTTGATGAAGAACATATAAAAGAAGAGTTAAAAAGTGGAAAACTATTTAAACTTGATATTAATATTCCTTTAACTGAAAAGTATTTGGGTATGTGTTATAACGAAGATAATTCTAGAGTTGCTTTACAGGAATTTATTAAAATGATTGAAGAAGATTTGAAATTAAGCGATGTATAAAAAAATAGATATAACTATAAGTTATGGTAATATAAAAAATATATATTTTACAATATGATGAAAATATGTTATAATACAGGCATATTTTCAATGAATGGGGGATTTATAATGGAAAATGTAAGATTGAAATTATTAGATTCAAAAAATATTTTTGGAACTATGAATAGTGGGAGTATATGTTTATCAAATATTACTTCAGTTGATAAAGAGATGATTATGTGGAAATATGATTTAAGTATTAGTGAACTTGAAAATCATCAATTTGATAAAAATGATAAATCGCAAATCTTTGCAAATCATAGAAGAAACTTTGCAGAAGCTAATGGTTTTGATTACAACAAAATGTTTATGATGGATCAAAATTTAAAATTATCTGGTAAAAGAGGAAGTTATTTTGAAATAACTGAGGACTATGTAGAAGCTAATCCAAAGGGTTGGACAGATATTGCAGAAGATATTTTAATTACAAAAGTTCCAGATGTAGCAATAGGTTATCCAGTTGCAGATTGTCCTGTTATTATAATGGAAGATATAGCAAAAGGTGTTACTGCAGTAGCACATTGTAGTGGAGAACTTATAGATAGTAGATTACCTATGATGATGGCAGATTCTTTAAATGATGCTTATCAAACAAAAGATGAAGATATTCGTGTAGCAGTAGGACCTATGGCTGGACCAAACTGGACTTATACAGATAACCCACCTAAATGGGCACATGATTATGATTTTTGGCTTAAAACAGGTGCAATTATTGAAAACGATGATAAATTTAAAATAAATCTACAAAAGCTATAACAAATCAGTTAGCTGAAAGAAATATTGATAGTAGTCATATTATTTATAGTTCTGTTGATACAATTCTTGATAGAGAATATTATTCAAATTCTGAGTCTTCAAAAGGAAATCAGAAAAAATATGGTCGTCAATTTGTAGGTGCAATTTATCAAAAAACAAGATAATTATATACATTTAGAAAGGAAGTAACCTTTCTTTTTTATGTGTTTATATGTTAAAATGAAATAGGTGATGAATTTGATAGTTGAAGAAAGTACAAAAACTAGAATAGATAAATATTTATCAGAAAAATTAGATATATCTCGTAGTAAAATACAAAAGTTAATTGAGGAAGATAAGGTTTTAGTAAATGGTAAACCAACAGGGGCAAACTATAAAGTAAAATTAAATGATGAAATAGAAGTAAATGATGACTTAGATTTTTCTATTGATATAAAAAAAGAAGATATACCAATTAATATAGTTTATGAAGATGAATATTTATTAGTTATAAATAAAGCAAGTGGAATGGTAGTGCATCCAGCTCCAGGACATTATACTGGAACTTTAGTAAATGCTCTTTTATATAAATTTGATTTAGAAGGGGATAGTATAAGACCAGGAATTGTTCATAGATTAGATAAAGATACAAGTGGACTTATGCTAGTTGCTAAAACTGAAAAAATTCATGATATATTAGCTACTATGATAAAAGAAAAAAAGGTAAAAAGATGTTACCTTGCTTTAGTAGATGGATTAATTAATCATGAAACGGGAACTATAGATGCTCCTATTGGAAGAGATATTTATGATAGACAAAAAATGGCTGTAACAGATATAAATAGTAAAGATGCAGTTACTCATTTTAAAGTATTAAAAAAATATGATGATAAAACTCTAGTAGAATGTATATTAGAAACTGGTAGAACTCATCAAATAAGGGTTCATATGAAATATATTAATCATCCTGTAGTAAATGATCCAATATATAATAAGAAAAAAAGTGATGATTTCGGTCAAATGCTACATTCTAAAAGTATAGAGTTTCATCATCCAATAACAAATAAGAAACTATCATTTGAAGTAGAACCTCCAAAAGAGTTTTTAGAAAAATTAGGAGAATTAAGCTAATATTGTAATTGGTTTTAATTGATTTAATTGACAATTCGTACAGTTTAGTATATAATAAGCGAAAAAAAGGAGAAATATATTATGGTAAAAGATATGAAATTTACAGTAATTCTTACTAGAAAATACTATGAAAAAGAGGAATTAAAACCTGTATATCCAATTATAGAATATGAACCTAGTAAAGAAATTGGAATGGGTGATATACCAATATATGGTAAAAAAGCAGAAGATTATGAAGATGTAATGGTCTCACATTCAGGAAGGGAACTTGCTATGTATGAACAAATTCCGCTAACAGTAGGAGGTATTTCATTATCAGTTATTCAAACAAGTTATGATGTATATTCTTATGAAGAAGGGGCTGATATATGTGAAAAGGTTGCTAGTTATGGTGAATTTTGTTCACTTGATAAATTAAACCAAGCTGTTCTTGCTGCTAACTTTTATCATAGCGCTAGTCCTTATGTTATATCTTTTGGATATGAATATACAAATGAGTCTGGTAAAAAAGTAGATCGCGAATTTAAAACACAAGAGGAAAGAAATAAATCAGCATTTGAAGAGACTGGATATGAATTTGAAAAATTGGATTGGATTGATAGACTCAATCCTAAAAAGGAAAATTCTGATTCACCAAAACAAGCTAAAAAAAAATAATATAAAAATAAGATTGCTGTAGTAAATAATATGTAACAGCAATTTTTTATTTAAAATATATGGGGAACTTAAATATTAGAAATGTTTACATATTGTAAAAAAATATGATATAATTTACAAAGTTATTAAAGAAAGGGTATAATTATGAGTTGTTTTGAGTTTAAAAGCAAAAAAGAGTTAAAAAAACTTCCATTAGAGGAAGTAGAAAAATATTATAGAGATTATAGAAAATATCGTTTTGAGCAAGATATGCCAATTGAAGGAATTGAAAATCGAATAAAAATATATCCAATTGTTCAGAAATTATTAAAATTAGATAAGATACTTTCACTAAGAACTACAAAGTTAATAGGAGATCAACGTATTAAAACTAATAATCCTAAAATCTATGCTTGTACACATATTGGCAGGTATGATCAAGAAAGTATTTTAGAAAAATCAGGCGAAAGTACTTGGGTTTTAATGGGTGATCCAGGAGACGTATACTTAGATTTTAATGGTATTATTATGGATATGCTTGGTCCAATTTATTTTGATACCGATAGAAAATTTAAATTAGATAGGCATATTGCAAAGCAAGATTGTATTAAACTCCTACAACAAGGTGGTAATATTTTAATATTCCCCGAGGGAGCATGGAATTTAGATCCAGTATATCCTGTTATGAAACTATTTCCAGGGGTTATAGAAATGTCTATAAAAACAGGAGCAGATATTATTCCAGTAGGAATAGAACAATATCGACCTAGATTATTAAGAAATTATTACGTAAATATAGGGAAAAATATTAATTTTACCGGTTGTGATTTAAAAGATAAAGAGGAACTTTCAGAGATTTTGAGATGGAAAATGGCTGACTTAAAATGGGAAATATGGGAAAAATACGGAAATGCAAAACGTTCATCCTTGCCTAATGATTGGAATGAAGCAAGAGAATTATTTATAGATTCTATTATGAGGGATACTGAAAATGGCTACACAATTGAAGAGATTGATAGAAGTAAATATCAAGAAAAGAATAAAATAGAAAAACCAGATGAGGTATTTTCTTATCTTAATAAAATAAATTTAAGCCGAGCTAATGCTTTTATGGCAAAAGATATATATCACTATCAACAAATAAATAATAAAATGTTGAAAAAAAAGTAATAAAATGTTATTTTTATTGTAGAGGTGGTATAGATGAGTGGAATATGGTTACCAGGTTCAGCTCTAACAATAAGTCTATTACTAATTGGAGCATTCTTTTCAAAAAAGCGTATAGATTCTCATGAAGTAAATATATATTCTTATATATTAATAATTAATTTTTTGTTTTCTATTAATGCTCTTATTGGTTATATTCTTTCCAAAACTATAGGAATACGTGATTTGATAGCAGTTATACAAAAATTTCATTTGTCATTATTAGTAGTTATCGCGGCTTGCCTATTTTGTTATATGCTATCTATTATTAACGATATGAAATCCAAATATGCCAGGAGTATAAAAATAGTTAGAATAATTACTATAATAATTATTTGCTTTGTTTTATTATGCCCTGTGAAGGTTATTAATTATGGGGAAATTTTAGATGTTGGAGGAATATCCTATCAAGTTGCTATGATAGGTATTTTACTTTACTTTGCTGGAATTGTTATTTCAAATATACATTATTTTATACATAATAAAAATCATAAGAAAAATTTACCATTTATTATTTTAACTTTACTTTTTGTTATTGCTTTTATTCTAAGGTTTTATTATCCAGAGATTATTACAGAGACTTATTGTGTTTCTTTTGCTTTATTAGTTATGTATTTCACAATAGAAAACCCTGATGTTAAGATGCTTGAGAAAATGGAACTTGCTAAGAATGAAGCAGATAAAGCTAATCGTGCTAAGAGTGATTTTTTATCTAGTATGTCTCATGAGATTAGAACCCCTCTAAATGCTATAGTAGGATTTTCTGAAATGATAAAAGAAAGTGATAATTTAGATGAAATTCATGAAGATGCAGATGATGTTATAAAGGCTTCTAAAACTTTACTCGAAATTGTAAATGGAATTTTAGATATATCTAAAATAGAAGCAGGTAAATTAGAAATAATAAACTCTCCTTATAATTCAAAAGATTTATTTAATGAAGTTGCTAATTTAATGAAACCTAAAATGAATGAGAAAGCACTTGACTTTCAAATAGAAATTGCCGAAGATATACCAACTACTTTATATGGAGATCATTCTAATATTAAGAAAGTTATAACTAATATTTTGAGCAATGCATATAAGTATACAGAACAAGGCTTTGTAAAGTATGAAGTTAGATGTATTAATAATCAAAATGTATCTAGAATTATTATTTCTGTAGAAGATTCTGGTAGGGGCATAAAAAAAGAAAATATCGATAAATTATTTACTAAATTCCAAAGACTTTCTGAAGATAAAAATACTACTATTGAAGGTACTGGGTTAGGACTTGCAATTACTAAGCAAATTGTAGAATTAATGGGTGGAAAAGTTATAGTACAAAGTGTTTATGGAAGTGGTTCTAAATTTACAATTATTCTAGATCAAAGAATAGAAAAAGTAGAGGTAAAAGAAAAGAAAACTGAAATAGATGAGAATATAGACCTAACCAATAAAAATATATTAATAGTTGATGATAATAGTCTAAATCTAAAAGTGGCAACTAAATTAATTGATAAATATAATGCTATAATAGATACTGCAGATAGTGGTTTTTCCTGTATAGATAAAATTAAGTCTGGTAATAAATACGATCTTATTTTACTTGATGATATGATGCCTAAAATGAGTGGAGTAGAAACTTTAAAAAAACTAAAAGAAATACCAAACTTTAATACTCCCGTAGTTGTTTTAACTGCTAATGCTATAACTGGTATGAGAGAAAAATATTTAAGTGAAGGTTTTGATAATTATTTAGCTAAACCTATAAATAAAGATGAATTGTTAAAAGTATTAGTTAGATATCTAATTGATCAAGACAGAACTATAGATTTTGGAGATTTACCAAAAGAAATATATGAAATAGGAAATAATGATGAAATAGATATAGCACAACCTACAACTAATGAAGAAAATAGTAATGAAGAAGAAGTAGAAGAACTAAAAAAAGAAGATAATGAAAAATCTCCTATAGATTATCTAAAAGAAAATCATATTGATATAGATAAGGCAATAGAACTACTAGGTGATATTGATATTTATAATGATACATTAAAAGAATTTATAGATAATAGTTCTAAAAGAAAAACTAAATTAGATGAGTATATAAAAACAAATGATATGGATAATTATAGTATAGAAGTACATTCCTTAAAAAGTGATTCTAAATACTTAGGTTTTACTTCTTTAGCAGGTATAGCTTTTGAACATGAAACTAAAAGTAAGGAAAATGATTTAAAATATGTAAAAGATAATTACAATGATTTAGTAAAAGAATTAGATAAAATGATAGATATCTCTAATAAATATATAGAAATGTAATTATCTAGTATTTATTATATAAATAGTTACACTTAAAATAGTAGCAAATAGACTAAGAAGTACATAAGGGTTTAAATACTTTGTACTTTTTTCATCTAAAGAGTTTGTTTCTTCATATAAATATAAAGTTGATACAAAAGTTCCTAAACAAGATACAAATCCTAAGAAAAGATTATGAAGAATAAAAAATACTATTGTAAATGATTGGTTAAATAAATAATTTATTAGAAGTATTCTTTTATATCTTTTTGGTAGATTATTCCACTTGTAAATAGTAATAACCTTATATATACTAATAGCAATACAAATATAAGTAATTGTCCAAGCTATTGCATAAAATAAATTAGGTGGTGCAAAAAAAGGTAGATTTATAGTATCATAAAAACTATAATCAACAGGTATAATAGCCGTTAAAAACCAAGGAACTAGACATAAAATATAAATAAAAATGTTTTTAATAATAATCACCTCTTTAAATATTTTATGATTTGATATATAATAATATTAATGTTTTTGAAAGGAGCATATTTATGGAACAAGGTGTTATGAATGTAGAATTAGATGATAAGAATTTAATTGTGATGAAATTGCTTCATTATTTTATAACAGAGAAGAATTATAATCCTATAATTTTACAAGGTGCAGAAAATGAAATATGGCTTGAAAATATGGATGGAGATTATAAGATTGTCCGTATTGTATCTAATTATATTCATAATAATGAGCAGTTTGATTTTGATATGTTCAAGACAAAAAGAATAGTAAAAAAGATTAAGAAAAAAACACTGTCTTTTAATATGAATACTTTATCTATCTTTTTATCTTTAGGTGATAATGTTAACTTATCATCAACAAAAAATGTTGATTGTATAATGGTAAATGAAGAAGAGGATTTAAAAAAGAGTAATATTATTAAAGATATATTTCCTGATTTATCTAAAAAACTTAAATTTAGTGAAGAAGGAGTTCAATTATTTGTTAAAATTACTAATGATATAAATAATCATAATAAGACAGATGCCGAAAAAGTAAATGAAGTATTTAAGATGAAAATACCATATATTACTTATATATTAATTGCGATAAATGTATTATTATATTTTATACCAATAGTAATTAATAATTATGATATGCTTATAAATGATTTTTGTATATATGGTGATGCGGTTAGAAGTGGTGAGATATATAGACTACTTACAGGAATATTTTTACATGCTAATATCTTACATTTAGCCTTTAACTGTTATGCACTCTATATATTAGGGACTCAATTAGAAAGCTTTATGGGTAAAATAAAATACCTATTTATCTATTTATTTAGTGGCTTAACAGGAGCATTATTTTCAATTATATTTAGTAAAGGTGCTGCATCTATTGGAGCAAGTGGAGCTATATTTGGAATAATGGGATCTTTAGTATACTTCGGATATCATTATAGAGTATATCTAGGTAATGTTATAAAAAGTCAGATAATACCAGTAATAATTCTTAATTTATTTATAGGTTTTATCTCTAGTGGTATAGATAATTTTGCCCATATTGGAGGATTAATCGGAGGAGCTTTAATAACTATGGCATTAGGTGTTAAATATAAAAGCTCTACATTTGAAAAAATTAATGGTTGGGTATTATCTTTAATATTTTTAGCATTCTCAATATATATGGCATTTATATATGTAGTATAATTGTGTCAAAAAATTTGCTTATCTAAATAATAAATGTTAAGATATTGTTATAGACTAGTGAGGTGATAATATGGATGTAGATAAGACAAGCCTATTTAAAGTAATTAACACCGATGTAATAGAAACAAAAGAAATATTGCAAGAAGTTTATGATGCCTTAGAAGAAAGAGGATATAATCCAACTAATCAGTTAGTAGGATATCTAATAAGTGGTGATCCTGGATATATATCTAGCTATAAGGATGCAAGAAAAAAGATTCAAACAATTGATAGAACTAAAATTATAGAAGTACTATTAGAAAATTTTCAAGGTAGATAATGAGATATTTAGGATTAGATTTAGGTTCAAAGACATTAGGAATATCTATATCGGATATAACTTGTACAGTAGCAACTTCATATAAAACTATTAGACATAATGAAGAGTATAATAAATTAATTAATGATATAGTTAATTTAGTAAAAGAAGAAGATATTAAAGCTATAGTATTAGGTTTTCCCAAAAATATGGATAATACTATTGGGAAAAAAGGTGAACTTAGTATTTCTTTTAAAGAGAAATTAGAAAAAGAATTACAGATACCAGTATATTTACAAGATGAAAGATTAACTACAAGACAAGCCGAATCTGTTTTAATAAAAAATGATACTTCTAGAAAGAAAAGAAAGAAAGTTATTGACTCTTTAGCAGCAACAATTATCTTACAGTCATATTTAGATAAGAAAGGAAATTAATTATGAAAAAAAATACATTCACACTAATAGATGAAAATGGAAATGAGGTAGTATATGATGTACTATTCACATTTGAAAGTGAGGAAACAAATAAAAACTATATAGTTTATACAGATCAAAGTAAAGATGATAAGGGAAATATTCAAGTATATGCTTCAATTTATGATCCAGAAAATCCAAATTCTAAGTTAGAACCAATTGAAACAGATAAAGAATGGAAAGTAATTGAAACAATACTAGAAACACTTCAGGAAGAAATTAAGAAAAAACAAGATTCAATGAATAATGAGCAATAGGCTCTTTATTTTTTCTGGAGGTTAAAATGGTTAAAAGGAAATTAAAACTAAAAGTAAAGATACTATTAATAGCAATTATAGGTTTAGCTTCAGTTCTAATTATTTCTGCTAGTAGTTATTTACTACTTTCAAGACCAGTTGATAAAGATTCAACTGCAACTATTGAAGTAACTATAAAAAGTGGTATGCGTACCAAAGAAATTGCTAGGTTATTAAAAGATAGGGGTCTGATTAGAAGTGAGACTGTTTTTGCCATAGCAACTAAATTAAATAGTAGAAGAACACTAAAAGCTGCAACATACCAGTTTCAAAGGAATATGTCTTTAAATGAGATAATAGATATACTTACAAATGGCAGTAGATATAATCCGGATTTAATTAGAATTACTTTTAAAGAAGGAGAAGCTTTAAAAAAATATGCTATAGAAATAGAAACATATACAGATAACACATATGAAGATGTTATTAATACTGTAAGTGATCGTAATTATTTACAAGAACTTATAAATAAATATTGGTTTTTAACAGATGAAATTCTAAATACTGATTTATATTTTGGACTAGAAGGTTATCTTTTTCCTGATACATATGAATTTTCAAATAAAAAAGTAACCGTTAAAAAAATTATAGAAACTATGTTAAATAGAATGGAAACTGAATTAAATAGTTATAAAGATAAAATAGATTCATCAGGAAGAACTCCACATCAAATATTAACATTAGCATCAATGTTAGAATTAGAAGGAAAACAAAAAGACGATAGAAGTATGATTGCAGGAGTATTTAATAATAGACTAAATAGTAATATGAATTTAGGTAGTGATGTTACAACATATTACGCTTTGCAAAAAGAGATGAAAAAGGATTTAACTAAGAAAGAGTTTGCTACTATAAATCCATACAATACAAGAGCAAGTAATATGGGAGGAAAACTTCCAGTAGGACCGATTTGTAATCCAAGTGCTGTATCAATAGATAGTAGTATTAATCCTAAAGATAATGATTACTTATTCTTTGTAGCAGATAAAAAAGGTAAGATTTATTATGCAAAAACAGAAGCAGAACATAACAGTTTAGTAAGTGATATAAAGGAAGCAGGAAATTGGATATGGTAACTTCTAAATATAATGATGAAATTAAAAAAATGAAAGAGTATGCCAAAGAAAATAATGTTCCAATTATGCAAGAAGAAGGGATTTCGTTCTTAACTACATTTATTCATAAAAATAAAATTAAATCTATTCTAGAAATAGGTACAGCTATAGGATATTCTGCTATTATTATGGCTTTACAAGATGATAGTATTAAAATAACTTCTGTTGAAAGAGATGAAAAAAGATATTTAGAAGCAGTTAAAAATATAAAGAGATTTAATTTAGAAGATAGAGTAACTTTAATATTTAAAGATGCCCTAGATTTAAAAATAAATGATAATTTTGATTTAGTATTTTTAGATGCTGCTAAAGGACAAAATATTAACTTCTTTAATAGTTTTTCTAAAAACCTAAATAAAAATGGATATATTATTACTGATAATATGTTATTTCATGGATATGTAAATAAAAAAGAAGAAGATATAAAAAATCGTAATTTAAGAGGACTAATAAGAAAAATAAAACAGTATCATGAATTCTTAAAAACAAATAACAACTATGATACAGAGTTTTATAATATAGGTGATGGTATTGCTGTAAGTAAAAGTAAAATATAGTTAAAAAGCTTTTATTTAAGGCTTTTTTTTGCTATACTAATAATATAAAAGGGGAGATGTTTAGATGGGGCATAGTTTTAAATTAAGTAAAAATCTAGATGCTAATAAAAATAAAAGAATGGACTATTCACTTATTCTTATGATTGTATTTATTATTGTTGCAATAGCATCAATGATAATTTGTTTTGTAATGTTAAATAAGAAAGAAGAAGTTGCCTATATTGATAAGAAAAATGCTAAAAAAGATTATGTATATACAGTAAAAAAAGAAGTTAATATAACATCAGATGGAGAAAAGAATAGTATACCTGCCATAAATATAAGCAATTCTAAAATAGATACTATAAATAGTAAAATATTGACCAATTACAGTAATGTCTCAAATTCAGGAGAGTATACATATAATTATGATTATAGTATAAATGATCAAAAAAATATTTTATCATTAGCAGTAAAGTATTCATATATGCCAGAAGGTATTACTAAAATGATAACATATTGTGATACATATAATGTTGATTTAGTAACAGGTGATGTTATAACTGATGATGAACTATTAGAAAAATATGATATAACTAAATCTAAGTTAAAACAATTTGTACAAGCAAAATTTGAAGATTATTATAGACAATTAGTAAAGAAAAAATATTATACTGAAAAAGAATGTGATTATAATTGTTTTTTAAAAAATAGAGGATTAAATACTAATTATTTAAATGGAACAAGTTTATATGTAAAGGATAATTCACTTATATTGTTTAAATATTTCTTTACAGTTTCTAAATATCATGAAGAAGAATTTTTTAAAGATAATAATTATGAATTAGTTGTTAAAAAAGCAGACTAAATAAAGTTAGTGGTGATAGAATGAGATATATTCAAATATTAGATGGTCTGATGTGTTCATCAGATATAGATAGTTGTTGTGGTGATTATGGTATTGCTACATATATATATGTAATCAAACAAGCTATGGAGATAATCCAATTCGCTGTACCTATACTTTTGATTATTATGGCGGGAATTCAGTTATTTAAGATGGTAACTTCTCCCGATGATCCTCAAGGAAAGAAGATGAAATCTTTACTAAATAAGTTTATTGCAGCAGTAATTGTATTCTTTATCCCATTCATAGTTGATTTAGCTATGCAAATATTACCAAATTCATTTTCAATTCCAGGATGTTGGGAATCAGCTACAGATATTTATACAAGAATGAGCGAGTTAGAAGACCAAGGATATGATCCATTTGATGACAATAGAAAAAAAATTGGTGATCAATATGGAAAGGTAAGTGGAAAAAATGCATATAAAGATGAAGGGGAAGGAAATACAAATAATAGCTCTACAAACCAAACTGAAACTGAAGCTAATGATAATATACCAACAGGAACTGATAATGCACCGAAAAAGATAAAAGAAAAAAGAAAAAAAGTCGTTAAATATGCTAAGAAATTTAAAGGAAATCCTTATGTACTTGGTGGATGTAGCCTAACTAAGGGAATTGATTGTAGTTGTTTTACAAAACAAGTATATGCAAAATATGGTTATAGTTTGAAAAGAACTGCCGCTGAACAAGCCGAAGACTCTACTTATCAGGATGTAGAATTCAGTAATATTCAAGCGGGAGACTTAATATTTTACAGTAATGGTAGTAAAATTAATCATGTCGCATTGTATATAGGAAATGGGCAAGTTATTCATGCCTCAAATCCAAAAGTTGGAATAATTATTACTAGTTATGATTATAGACATCCATCAAAAGCAAAACGTATTATAAAATATAAAGGTTAAATTTATTTACCTTTATTTTTTTCTTATGGTAGTATATAATAATTTCGAGGTGTAGTATGAATATAATAGTAAAACCAAGTATAAACAATTTAGATAGTTATATAGAAAATGGTATTAATACGTTTTTACTTCCACTTAAAGATTATTCCGTAGAATCTATTAATTACTATAGTTTAGATGAAATAATAAAAATAATTGATAAATATAAAAATATTAATATATTTATCAGTATAAATAAAAATATTTTTAATAGTGATATAGAAAAATTAAAAGAGACACTATTAAAAATAGATGATTTAAAAATAAAAGGGATATTTTATTATGACTTAGCTATATTAAATTTAAAAAAAGAACTTGGCCTAAAGACTGATTTAGTATGGGATAGTACTTTTATGGTTACTAACTATAAAACATGTAATTATTACTATAAAAAAGGAGTAAAATATGCTCTTATATCTAAAGAAATAACTACAGGTGAAATAATTGAAATTATAAGAAATACAAAAATAGTCCCTATAGTAGAATTAATATCATATCCAATAGTTGCCTTTTCAAAAAGGTCTTTAGTAACTAATTATTATATAAATTATAAATTAGAAAAAAAAGATGATATAAATATAATAGAACCTAAATCTAAACAAAAGTATTATTTAAAAGAAAATGAGTTTGGAACTAGTTTCATTTTAGATAAACTTATGAATGGTTCTAAGATATTAAGAGAATTAACTAATACTAAATTAGACTATATATTACTAAAAGAAGATATGATAAAACATAGTATATTTATTGAATGTATTAAAAATATTGAATATTATTTAAAAAATTATAAAACTATGGATGATAATGATTATAAAAATTGGTTACATAAACAAAATGAATTATTAGGAAGAAATACTAATTTCTTTTATCGAAAAACGATTTATAAGGTGAAGTAATATGAAAAAAATTGAGTTACTAGCTCCAGCCGGAGATTTAGAAAGATTAAAAATTAATTTATTGTATGGAGCAGATGCAGTTTATTTTGGTGGTTATAAATATGGGTTACGTGCTAATGCCACTAATTTTTCAAAAGAAGAAATAAAAAAAGCATGTGATTTTGCTCACAAACTTAATAAAAAAGTATATTTAACTTTAAATATAGTCTTTCATAATGAAGATATGGAAGGAGTAGAAGAGTATATAGATGAAGTTACTTCTGCAGGAATAGATGCATTTATAGTAAGTGATCCATTTATTATTTCATATATAAAAGAAAAACATAAAAATGTAGAAGTTCATTTATCTACCCAAAATTCAACTACTAATTATGAAGCAGTTAAGTACTTTAAAAATGAAGGTATTGATAGAATAGTACTTGCAAGAGAACTATCAAAAGAAGAAATAAAAGAAATAATAGACAAAACTAAAATAGATATAGAAGTGTTTATTCACGGTGCGATGTGTACTTGTATGTCTGGAAGGTGTGCATTATCTAATTATGTAACTAATAGAGATGCTAATAGAGGGGGATGTAGTCAAGTATGTAGATTTAGTTTTAAGACTGATAATAATGATTTTACTATGGCTACAAAAGATTTAAATTTAGCTAGACATATAAAAGATCTAATTGATATTAATGTTAAGAGTCTAAAAGTAGAAGGAAGAATGAGGTCAATTTACTATCTAGCAACAGTTATTGGAACATATAGAAAAATAATTGATGCTATATATAATAATGAATTAACAGAAGAGTTTATTTCCAAACAAGAAATGATATTATCTCGTGTTGCCAATAGAGAAACTTCTACACATTATTTAACAAAAGAAGCAGATTATACTGACCAATATTATACAGGTAGAAGTGAGGCATCTAATCAAGATTATTTAGGACAAGTAATATCTTATGATAAAAAAAATAAATTAGTAAAGATATATGAAAGAAATTATTTTAAAGTAGGAGATAAAGTAGAGCTATTTACACCAAATAAAGATACGATTTTATTTATAGTAGAAGAGCTATTTAATGAAGATAAAGAAAAAATAGATATTGCAAGACACCCAGATAATATTTATTATATTTATCTAGATACAGATATAGATATATGTGAATATTCAATGATAAGGTTAGTAAAGGAAGTTGAATAATATGACAAATATAGAACAGGCAATGAATAATTTTTTAGAAAAAGAAAGCTTATTATCAGATTATGCTACTAAAAGTAGTGATGCTATTAGAATAGAAAAAGAAAATAGTAATGATATTAGAACTCCATATTTTAGAGATGTAGATAGAATAATACATTCATTAAGTTATACAAGATATCTTGGTAAAACACAAGTATATTCATTTAAAGATAACGACCATATCTCAAAAAGAATGATCCATGTTCAATTGGTATCTAAGATATCAAGAACAATTGCAAGGGCTCTAAATTTGAATGAGGATTTATGTGAAGCAATCGCACTAGCTCATGATATTGGACATACTCCTTTAGGACATTCAGGAGAAGCTATGCTTAATGAAATATCTTTAAAAGAATTAGGAGAATACTTTTCCCATAATGTTCAAAGTGTAAGAGAATTAATGTATGTAGATGCTTGTGGTAAAGGAATAAATCTAACTATTCAAGTTTTAGACGGTGTTATATGTCATAATGGAGAAATGCTAAGCTCCAAATATGAACCAATGAAAAAAACTAAAGAAGAGTTTATAAAACAATATAATGATAGTTATAAAGATATAAAATCATCTAAAAAATATAGACCAATGACTTTAGAAGGATGCATTGTAAGAATATCTGATATAATTGCTTATATCGGTAGAGACATAGAAGACGCTATAAACCTAGGAACTTTTAAAAGAGAGAGTATTCCTAAAAATATAACAAATATATTAGGAAATAATAATAAAGAAATAGTTAATACTATAGTATTAGATATTATAAATAATAGTATGAATAAACCATATATTAAAATGAGTGATAAAGTATTTGAAGCTTTATTAAAATTAAAAAAATTTAATCATAAAGAAATTTATAGTAAATCTTTAACTAAAGATGAATATAATTATTACAAAACTGGTATGGAAATACTATATAAAGTGTATTTAGATGCTATAGAAAAAAATGATAAAAGAAATATTATTTTTAAAGTATTTTTAAATGATCAAACTACTAATTATAATATTAATACTAGTGATAAAAGAAAAGTAATTGATTTTATTAGTGGTATGACAGATAAAATGTTTTTAAATGAGATCAAAAAATACCAAAAATAGTTGCAATTTTTTACATTTTATGATATAATATGCAATCCCAAGCGATAATTGGAGATTGACAAAATACTATTTTTATAGTATTATGTTAACCAGTTATGATTAAGAGGTGAACAAAATGGCTAAGGAAAATCAAAAGACAGTATATTTAACACAAGAGGGTTTAGAAGAACTAAAAAAAGAATTAGATAATTTAATAAATGTAAGAAGACCAGAGAATATAATTGCGATAAAAGAAGCGAGAGCATTAGGAGATTTATCAGAGAATGCTGAATATGATGCTGCAAGGGATGAACAAGCCCAAATTGAAGCAAGAATCCAAACTGTTGAGAAAATGTTAGAAAATGTTTCAATTATAACAAAATCTGATACATCTAAAGTATCTCTTGGTACTACAGTTGCTATAAAATATGTTGACGATGATGATGAAGACGAAGGAGACGAGTATAAGATTGTTGGTAGTCAAGAAGCTGATCCATTTGAAAGCAAAATATCAAATGAGTCTCCAATTGCACAAGCTTTACTTGACCATAAGGTAGGGGATATTGTAACAGTAAAAAGCCCTAATGGTTCATATCAAGTAGAAATAAAAGCAATTAGTTAACTAGTTTTAAAAGAATAATTAGAAGTTATTCTTTTTTTTGTAAAATAATAAAAAAAGTAAAAAAACTGGTTGTTAAATAACATATTATAAGATATAATATAACGTGTTGGAGGGAATATTATGGCAAGTAAAAAAGAAACTAAAAATAAAAACGTACATGAAGTAGAAGTTAAGATTAATGGTGAAGCTTGGCAACAAGCTCTAGATAAAGCATTTAATGATAAGAAAAAAGATGCTAAAGTAGATGGGTTTAGAAAGGGAAAAGTTCCAAAAGATGTTTATATAAAGAAATTTGGAATTGAATCATTATTTTTACCAGCCGCTGATATAGTATTACAAGATGCATATGATAAAGCTATGAAAGATAAAGATTTAGTACCAGTAATACAACCAGATGTCAATTTAAAAAGTATTGATGATAAAAAAGTTGAATTCAGTTTTAAAATAATTACAAAACCAGAGGTTAATATAAAGAAGTATAAAGGACTAAATATTAAACCAGAAAAAGTAAAAGTAACTAAAGAAGAAATAGAACATGAACTTTCACATGTTTTAGAAAAATATACAGAATTAGTAACTAAAGATGGTAAAGTAGAATCTGGAGATATTGCAATAATAGATTTTGAAGGATTTAAAGATGGTGAGGCATTTGAAGGTGGAAAAGGAGAAAATTATTCACTAGAAATTGGTTCTAATACATTTATACCAGGTTTTGAAGACCAAGTAATTGGAATGAAACCAGGTGAAGAAAAAGATATTAATTTAACTTTCCCAGAAGATTATGGGGTAGATGATTTAAAAGGCGCTCCTGTAGTATTCAAGGTTAAAGTAAATGAAGTAAAACAAAAACAAGCTAGAGAATTAGATGAAGATTTCTTTGAAGATTTAGGCCTAGAGGGAGTAGATACTAAAGAAAAACTTGAAAAAGAAATTGAAAATTCTATTAAAGCCCAAAAAGAGATGGATTCTGAAAATAAATATGTTGATAATATCTTAGAAACAGTAGGAAAGAATGTAGAAGTAGATATTCCAGAACAAATGGTAGCAGAAGAAGTTGATCGCCTAATGCATCGTTTTGAAGAACAAATGAAGATGCAAGGAATAAGTCTAGATGTATATTATCAATTTACAAAATCAACTGAAGCTGATTTAAGAAATCAACTTGAAAAAGAAGGATATCAAAACGTATTATATAGATTAATGTTAGAAGAAATAATGACTTTAGAAAAAATTGAAGTAACTATGAAAGAAGCAGAACAAGAAGCAGATAAACTAGCAGAAAAATATAATATGAAAAAAGAAGAATTCCTAGCTCAATTTGGTAGCATAGATATGATTAAATATGATCTTGAAATGAGAAAGACAATAGAGACACTAAAGGAATTAAATAAGTAAAAAAGTCACATTAAATTGTGACTTTTTTATATGTCTTTAGGAAGTAATTTTAATAAATCATTTATAATATCATCTTTACTATATTTATTACTATTAATAAAATATATACCTAAATTAATAATTCCACCTAGATAAAACTCTAACATTATATCTTCTGGTATGTCTGTTTTTGTTTTGGAAAACTTATCATTTTTCTTTTTAAAATCCATTTTAATAGTATCATAAAGCATATCTAAAATAATACTATTTCTATTATTAACAATAATAGATTTATAAGTTTCTTTATTAATATCAATGTGATTTATAAACACCTTTATTAACTCTAAATAGTAATCTCTAACATTATCAATCTTTTTACTTCCATCTAACTCATCGATAAGTCCTTGTTTTAAATCTTTTAAGAAACTATCAAATAAATCATACTTATCATTAAAATGAGCATAAAAAGTAGACCTATTAACCATAGCCTTAGTACATAAATCAGATATCTTTATTTTTTCATATTCCATTTCTTTTAATAAATCGATTAAAGCCTTATACAGGGCTTTATGAGTTTTAATAATTCTTAAATCTGTTTTCTTTTTCATAAAATCACCAAGATTATTATAAATAATTAATAATCAATTGTAAAGATAAACTACACTATGTATTATATTGTTAATACACTTTTTAAAATAATGTTTAATATAATACATATTTTTTATTGTGTAAGTGCTTTTTTAAATAATTTAGAATAGAATATTCTACGAAGGAGAGGAGAAACTATGAAAAAATTATCTAAATTCATAGCAAATCATAGTAAATTGATTGTTGTGATAGCAGTACTTTTAATGATTCCTGCTGTTATTGGTTATAAGTCGACTAAAATCAATTATGATATTTTAGTATATTTACCAAATAATAATGAAACAATCAAGGGAGAAAAAATCTTAACTAATGATTTTGGATTAGGTGCCTATAGCTTTGTTATGATAGAAAATATGAGTGATAAAGAGATTACCAACCTAGAAAGTAAAATTAAAAAGATAGACGGAATTAATATGGTAATGGGTGCTAATGACTTCATTGGTACTACTATTCCAAAAGAAATGTTACCAGATGAAGTAGTTGATAATCTATATAAAGATAATGAAACTATCTTATTAGTAACCTTTAAAAATGGAACAAGTGATGATAAGACTTTAGAAGCTTTTAGAGATTTACGTAAAACAGTAGGTGATTCATCTAAAGTAGCAGGAATGTCTGCACTAGTATTAGATACCAATGACTTATCTAATAGTGAAATGCTAATTTATATTGTTATTGCTGTAATACTATGTACTGTAGTTTTATTAGTATCAACTGATTCATATATATTACCAATTTTCTTATTAGGAAACATTGGTGTTGCAATCTTATATAATTTAGGTACAAATGTATTTTTAGGACAAATATCATATATTACAAAAGCAATAGTAGCAGTATTACAATTAGGTGTAACAACAGATTTTTCAATATTTTTATATCACAAATATGAACAAGCAAAAAAATCTAAAAAAGATAATAGAAAAGCTATGGAAGAAGCAATAGAGGAGACATTTAAATCAGTTATAGGAAGCTCCTTAACAACTTTTGCAGGATTTTTAGCACTATGTACTATGGATTTAACTTTAGGTACTGATATTGGTATTGTTATGGCAAAAGGAGTTTTATTTGGATTAATATGTGTAATGACATTATTTCCAGCTTTATTACTTGTATTTGATAAAGCCTTAGAAAAAACTAAACATAAAGTTTTGTTACCAGAATTTAAAAAATTACAAAATACTTCAATTAAATATAGAAAGGTAATTTTAATAGTATTTATTATATTATTAATACCATCTGTATATGGATATAAAAATTATAAAGTTTATTATAAACTCGATGAATCAATGCCATCTACTATGCCTTATAATGAATCTAATAAAGAACTAAAAGAAAAATTTAATATTAATTCTATGCAAATAATTATAGTAGATAGAAATATTAATTCTAAAGATATTAATAATATGATAGAAGATATTAGTAATTTAGAAGGAATAGAGTTTGCAGCAAGTCCATCTAAACTAAAAGAAATAGGAATACCTTCTGATATATTAGATAAAGATTTGAATGATTTAATTAATAATGAAAAATATCAACTATTACTTGTATCATCAAATTATGAGATTGCATCAAATAAATTAAATAAGCAAGTAGATAATATGAAAAAGATTGTAAAGAATTATGATAAAAAGGGAATAGTTGCAGGAGAAGGTGCTCTTATGAAAGATTTAGTAACTATTGCAGATCATGATTTTAATATGGTTACTTATACATCTCTTTTAGTTATCTTTATAATTATGATTTTAACTTTAAAATCATTTGGTCTACCTATAATTCTAACTTGTGCTATAGAATTTGCTATATTTATTAATTTGGCAATATCTTATTATACTGGTGTAACTCTACCTTTTGTAGCGTCAATTGTTGTAGGAACAATTCAGTTAGGTGCAACTATTGATTATGCAATTTTAATGAGTACTAAGTATTTAGAAGAAAGAAGAAATATAAAAGATAAAGAAAAAGCTATGAAAAACACATTAAAAGTTACTATACCTTCAATCATCACATCAGCATTATGTTTCTTTGCTGCAACATTTGGAGTTGCAATGTATACAAAAATAGATATGATTGGTTCTATTTGTGAACTATTATGTAGAGGAGCCATTATATCAATGATAGTAGTTGTTACATTACTACCTTCTATGTTAATAACATTTGATAAATTTATTATGAAAACAACTAAACTTAAAAAGGAGAGGATTTAAATGAAAAGAATAAATAAAATATTATTAGGATTTATTTTATTAGCAGTAACAATTCTTCCTAATAGTACATTTGCTTTAGAAAAAGAAGAAACTATTTATACAAATTTAAGTTATTTAGGTAAGAACAAGCAATCTACTGTAGTAAATAAATTAGAATATAAAGGTGAAGAAGAAATTATAGATGAATCTGAACTTAAAGATATTTTAAATATAAATGGTAATGAAAAATATAAAAAAGATGGAGAAACTATTATTTGGAAGACTGATAAGAAAGATATTTTTTATCAAGGAAAATCGGATAAGAAATTACCAATAGAAGTAGATATAAAATATTACTTAAATGGTAAAAAAATAAAACCTAAGAAATTAAAAGGTAAAAAAGGTGATATTAAAGTAGTTATGAACTTTAAGAATAATGAGGCCCATACTTATAATGGTAAAACTATTTATACTCCGTTTGCCGTAACCGTAGGAACAATGATGGATTCTACTAAAAATACTGATATTAAAGTAACAAACGGTAAAGTTATAGAAACTGGTACAAAAAGTATGATAGTAGCTCTAGCATCACCAGGTTTATATGATAGTATTAGAATAGATTCTATTAAAAATTTAGATGAAGTAAGTTTTACATATCATACAGATAAATTTAGTCAAGAAAATATCTATGTTGTCGCAACTCCAAAATTATTAGATGAAAAAGATTTAGATATATTTAATAAAATGGATGATAAGTTAGAAAAAGTAGATGAACTACAAAAAGGAACTGATGAATTACAAAAGGGTAGTGAAGCTTTAGCAAACGGTACAACTACATTAAAAAATGAGTTAGGAAACAAACTAGCTAATTTACAAAATTCTGATAATAATATAGTAGGTGAAACTGCTAAAAATAGTGTAATAAACGAGCTTAATAATAATCTATATAATCTAGTTCAAAATACTGTATATAATGTTGTAAAGACTAAAGTAGGAGCATGTTCAAATCTAACAGGAGATAACTATAATAATTGTATTATTCCAACTTATAGTGAAATAACTACAGGACTTAATGGAGTAATAAACTATCATATATCACAAGGTGGTAGCACTCCAAGTGAAGATAATATAAAATTAGCTGGTTTAATCTCATATCAAGTAAGTGGTATTTTATCTACTACTGATTATCACGTATATATAGAAAATGAATCCACAATGAGTGCATATATTATTCCAACTTTTAATGAAGTATTTAATGGGATAATATCATCATATGGTAATATTGCAAAGACTGTTTCTATATCAACTGCAAATGAAGCCAAAAATCAAACTATAGAATCACTTCAAACAATGTATCAAGCAGTATCTCAAGTAAATGATGGAGCGATTAAAATAAAAGATGGAGTAAATACTCTAAATAAATCTGGAATTAATTCTATTTCGAATTTAGCAGATAGTTATAAAGATTATTCTGATATAGTATCTGAATTAAAAAGACTAAGTAAAAATTATAATGGATTTACTTCTAAAAATAGTAAAAATACTAAGTTTATTTATAAAATAAAATCTATAAAATAAATATTAATATTATTAACCCCGTTTCTATAATTAAGTAAACGGGGTTATATTATATATTTATATTATTTTTTAATAGTTTTTCCTTTACTTTTTTTATAAATTAATTATAATAGTAAGCAGTATTAATTTTTGGAGGTCAAACTATGAAAAAGGAAAAACTTGGTGTTTTATTAATACAAGATATGGTTTTATTTCCAAATAGTGAAATAAGAATTGAAAGTGATAATACAAATGATAAGCAAATCATTTCTTTTGCAGAAAAATCTAGGGATAAATCTATTTTAGTAGTTAATCCTTTAATAGAAGAGGATAGTGATATAACTACACTACCAAAGATTGGTGTTTTAGCAGAAATTAAGTTAAAGATGGATGTTCCTAATGGTAAAACAAGAATTGTTTTAAAAGGTAAAAGTCGTGTAGAAGTAGAAGATTATGTAGAAGAGGATAAAATATATAAAGCAGTAGTAAAAGAAATACTTATTAATATTTATGATGAAGAGGAATCTTATAGAAATGTTTTAGTAAAATCTTTAGAAAAATATATTTCGTTAGTTCCTTATATGAGTAATGCAATTGTAAATAAGGTTTCAGTGACTAATAATTTAAATGATTTATGTGATTTAATAGGTAGTTTTTTACCAGTAAGTTATTATAAAAAGAAAAAATATATTACAGAATTAAATCAACTAACTAGAGCTAAAATGCTTATAAAAGATATGAATGAAGATTTAAAGGTAATAGAGTTAGAACAAAAATTAGAAAGTGAAGTAGAAAAGGAATTATCAGAAAGTCAAAAAGAATTTTATTTAAGAGAAAAGATAAAATCTATTCAAAAAGAACTTGGTGATGTTAATAGTAAAGATGATGAAATAGAAGTTTTAAGACATAAATTATCTAAATTGAAATGTAATAATAAAATAAAAGAAAAAATTAAAAAGGAAATAAACAGATATCAATCTACTAATTCAAATTCACCAGAATTAGGTATGATTAGAGACTATTTAGAATGGATGCTTAACCTTCCTTGGAATAAATCAACAAAAGATATATCTGATTTAGAACAAGTAAAACGTACTCTAGATTCATCTCACTATTCATTAACTGATGTAAAAGATAGAATACTTGAATATTTAGCAGTAAAACAAAATACTAATAATTTACGTAGTCCAATACTATGTTTAGTAGGTCCCCCAGGTGTAGGTAAAACTTCACTAGCACTATCAATTGCTAAAAGTCTAAATAGAAAAGTTGCAAAGATAAGTGTTGGTGGTATAAATGATGAAGCTGAAATCATTGGTCATAGAAGAACCTATGTAGGAGCAAATCCAGGAAGAATAATTCAAGGAATTAGAAAAGCTGGCTCTAGTAATCCTGTATTTATAATAGATGAAATCGATAAGATGAGAAAAGACATTAAAGGAGATCCTGCTAGTAGTTTACTAGAAGTCTTAGATCCAGAACAAAATAATAAATTCTCAGACCATTATATAGAAGAAGAATTTGATTTATCAAAAGTAATGTTTATTGCAA
The DNA here is from genome assembly GCA_948434005.1 of uncultured Mycoplasmatota bacterium. GTDB lineage: Bacteria > Bacillota_I > Bacilli_A > RF39 > UBA660 > UMGS995. The sequence goes on along the minus strand of CAOJEH010000010.1, from coordinate 5,766 downwards.
CTGCAAATTATATTGATCAAATTCCAATGGAATTAAAAGATAGATTGGAAATAATAGAAGTATCAAGCTATACAGAATATGAAAAATTAGATATAGCACGTGACTATATACTTCCAAAAGAATTAGAAGAGCATGGTTTAACTGAATTAGAAGTAACATTTACTGATAGTGTACTTTTAACAATAATTAGAAATTATACTAAAGAAGCAGGAGTACGTGAGTTAGAAAGAATTATTGCTAGTATTTTAAGAAAAGTAGTAAAGAAATTCTTAACAGAGAAGACTATTGCTAGTATAAATATAACTAATGATAATTTAGAAGAATTTATTGGTAAAAAGAAATATTTATATCAAGAAAAGAAAAGTAAAAAACAAATAGGTGTTGTAAATGGTATGGCTTATACTGTTTTTGGTGGAGATATCCTACCTATAGAAGTAACCTTTTATAAAGGAGAAGGTAAGTTAATTCTTACAGGATCTTTAGGAGATGTTATGAAAGAGTCAGCTCATATTGCATTTTCATATATAAAAGCTAACTCAAGAAAATTCAAAATAACCCACAAATTATTAGAAGAAAATGATATTCATATTCACTTACCAGAAGGAGCTATACCAAAAGATGGCCCATCTGCAGGAATAGCTCTAACAACAGCAATAATTTCATTATTCACAGGTGTTTCTATAGATAATAATATTTCAATGACAGGAGAAATAACATTGAGAGGTAATGTTATATCAATAGGTGGTTTAAAAGAAAAAGTTATTGGTGCCCATAGAGCAGGAGTAAGAAAAATATTTATTCCAAAAGATAATGAAAAAGACTTAGATGAAATACCAGATGATATCAAAAAAGAAATAAAATTTTATTTAATATCAGATTATAAAGATATATATAAGAAATTATTTAAAGGAGTTAAAATAAATGAGTGTTAGTGAAGAAATGACCTTAGGAGAAATGTACGGAATAGATGAAAATACACCTGATGAAGTAGTTAGTAAGTTAACTGCATATATTTTTAAAACAGAACTAATATATATAGTTGATAAAGAAGGTTTATTAGAAATATACAATACTAAAGAAAAGTATAATCAATTTTTAGAACTTGTTTCAGTATTAATAAATGAGGACCCAGACTTTTTAGCTTTCCTAACAGATGCACTAGATGATATTTCATATATAATAAATTATGGTAGATATAATCATGACATTGATAATGAAAGTATAAGATTAGGTAATGAACTTACATACTCCTTAAATATACTTAGAAATAATTCAACAGATGAATTTAAAGAAGAATATATCCTAGCACAAAGTGAAAGTAGATGCTGTAAATTTAAAACAGTAGAAGAAATGTTAAGATCAATTGCCTATGATAGTATTGCAATAGGACTACTTAATATGAATAAAACAGATTCAATGGATGAAAATCTTTTTCTAGCATCAACTTGCTATATGCTAGATGATTTTAAAGAGTTATATCAGAGTGATAGTAATTATATAAATAGATCTTTAGATATAATGAAAAAAGTTAGGAAAAAGTCTAATATAACTACTAAGATAAAAGTAAGATCTATAGAAAAAGCACTTACAAATTTTAATAAAAGTAACTAAAAGAGAATATTTTTTCTTTTTTTTCATAGTATTAAATGAAAAGTGAGGGAAAAAGTATGAAAAAAGTTATTTCTTTTGAGAAGGAAATAGATTTTCCTAGTATGATAGGAGAAATTTCTTCTATTTCTATAGACAGTTCTTTAAAATTTATTGATGAAAGTAGTGTAGATGGTAGTCTAAAAGTATTTGGTACATATAAAATGACGGAAGCATCTACTCTAGAAGAAAATTTTAGTTATGATTTACCTGTAGACATAGAACTTACTGAAAAAGTAGATTATAAAGATGCTAAAATATCTATAAATGATTTTAATTATGAGATTAAAAATGATGATATATTAAAATGTAATATAGATATTTTAATAGATGCAGTAGAAGAAATCACACTAGAAGAAGAAAATGTTGTAGAAGTAACAGAAAGTATAGAACAATTACCTAAAATTGATAATGTAGAAGAGGAAAACGAATTTGAGATAAGTGATGTAGAAGAATCTAGTATGGAGTCACTTACAAGAGAATGTGATGGTGATAAAAAGGAAATGAAAGATCAAGATGCAGAAGAAGTAAGTGAAGATAAAAAGATGAAAGATGCTAATACTAAAAACATTTCATCACTATTTGAAGTATTAAATGATGCAGAAGAGACATTTACTACTTATTCAGTATATATTTTAAGAAAAGAAGATACTATAGAAAGTGTTATGGATAAATATAAAGTAACTAAAGAAGAATTAAGTAATTATAATGATTTAAGTAATATAGAAATAGGTTCTAAAATAGTAATACCACAATCTATAAATGAATAACATAAAAGAATTTATAAATAAATATGATTTAAATATTAGAAGCTATGAAGAAAAAAATAATATAAAAATAGTTAATACAAATAAAGGTAAATATGTAATAAAACATAAAAATAATTATGATAATGGTTTATATGAATATTTAATAAATAGAAACTTTAACTATGTTTTAGAAAAAGAAGATTTTAATGATTATGAAGTATATCCATATATAAATGAAGTAAATATACCAAAACCTGAAAAAGCAGTAGAACTAGTATATATACTAAGCCTATTACATAATAAAACAACTTATTATAAGGAAGTATCAATAGATAAAGTAAAAGAAATATATGAAAAAAAGATAGAAGAAATAAAATATTTAAATCATTATTATCATGATATGCAAGATATGATAGAACAAAAAGTATATATGTCTCCAGCAGAGTATTTACTAATGAGAAATTTATCTATGGTATATTCTGCCTTAGGATATTCAAAATTGAAATTAGACGAATGGTATGAATATAAAATAAAACAAAAAAAAGAACGAATTGTTCTTCTTCATAATAAACCATGTATTGATCACTTTCTAGTTGGTAATGAAAAATCTCTAATAAGTTGGAATAACTATAGAAGGGATATTCCAATATATGATTTTTTATACTTTTATAAACATGATTATATAGATTTAGAAATGACTACATTATTTAGTATATATAAATCAAGATTTAATTATACAAAGGATGAAAAATTATTATTTCTAGCTCTAATATCTATACCTGAAAAAATAATATTTACAAGTAATAATTATAATAATTGCTTATTAGTTTCTAATATGATTAAATATGTAGGAAAAACTAGAGATTTTGTTTTAAAGGAAAATGAGGAAGAAGAGGAAGAATATAATGATGAATTCAATGAATAGTATAATTGCATTAAATTTAGTAGTTATAAATATAAGAATTAATGCTTGATAAAATGTTATTATTAGAACAATGAGGATTAATGATAAGTAAAAGAGGCTACCTCTTCTTTTTTGCTTACAAGCATTACAATTACAAAAGAAATTATGTCTTGGATTTCTAAACTTCATAGTATCACCTATAGTATTTTATGTTTTACCTAATAAAATGATATTGTTTTATAATAAAAAAGTAGTATAATATGAATAGGTGATAATATGGATAATAAGGGATTTACTTTAACAGAATTGATTGTAACTATAGCAGTAATAGGAATTATATCTATGATAGCTTTTCCTGCAATTAGTAAATTAAAAACAGATAATGAAAATGAAAAATATAAAGCTTACGAGAAAGTAATGGAAAATGGCGCAAAACTTTATGTTGATTCAAAGAAAAAAGATTTATGGGGAAAAACAGAAGAAGGAACAAAAAAAATAGATTATGATATGTTAAAAACGGTTGGTTTAATAGAATCTTTCGAAGACAATAAAATAGATTGTAGTGCTTCATATGTATGTGTAAGAAATGGTAGTTATGGAGCAATTACTTATGATACTGTTGTTATATGTAAGAATAAAGTAAATGAAATATATAATACAAATAAGCAATTACAAAAAGAGAAAAAACCTGAAATTACTTGTTAATAAATAGAATAGAAAATAAACTATAAATATGTTATAATAATGATATATTAGGAGATTAATCCTCTTAATATAAATAAATTAGTAGGAAGGAAGTATAATTATGGGAAAAGACTTAAAAGGAAGTAAAACTGAACAAAATTTAATGACTGCTTTCGCAGGGGAGTCACAAGCTAGAAATAAGTATACTTATTTTGCTAGTAAAGCTAAAAAAGAAGGATATGAACAAATCGCTGCAATCTTTTTAGAAACTGCAGATAATGAAAAAGAACATGCAAAGATGTGGTTTAAAGAATTAAATGGTGGAGAAGTTCCAACAACTATTGATAACCTACATGCTGCTGCTGATGGCGAAAACTTTGAATGGACTGATATGTATGATGAGTTTGCTAAGACTGCAAAAGAAGAGGGATTCAATCGTATTGCATATTTATTTGAAGAAGTTGCAAAGATTGAAAAAGAACATGAAGAAAGATATCGTAAACTTATTGAGAATATGGATAATGGATTAGTATTCTCTAAAGATGGAGATACTATATGGAAATGTCGTAACTGTGGACACATTGTTGTAGGTAAAAAAGCTCCAGAAGTATGTCCAGTATGTAGTCATCCACAAGCATATTTTGAAGTTAAAGCAGAAAATTATTAAAATTATTGGGATGCTAAGACTATATTAAATAGTATATATAAATAATAAGAAAGTAATTAAGCTAGGCTTAATTATTTTTTTGTTTTGGATAAAAATAAGTGTAGGACAAATGACTATAGTAAATTATTTAAAAATAGAAGGAGGTAGTAAGTTAATGAGTAAAACAAAGGAATATAGTAAAACTACATTTGAAGAAATTAAACATATCGATGAATATGGTAATGAGTATTGGTTAGCAAGAGAATTACAAATTGCTTTAGATTATAAAAAATGGCAAAAGTTTATAAATGTAATAGAAAATGCAAAAGTAGCTTGTGAACAAAGTAAGTTTACAATAGATGACCATATTACCCAAGTGGGTAAAATGGTTGATATAGGTTCTAAAACATCAAGAAGTATTGTAGATTATAAGTTATCAAGATATGCTTGTTATCTTATTGTGCAAAATGCAAATCCTAGAAAAGAAGTCGTGGCTTTAGGTCAAACTTACTTTGCAGTACAAACAAGACGTCAAGAGTTAACTGATAAAGAATATTCTATGTTGACTGAAGATGAAAAAAGATTTTATCAAAGGAGTTTGACTAAAAAAGGCAATTATTCCTTAAATCAAGCAGCTAAAAAAGCAGGTGTTAAAAATTTTGATCAATTTCATAATGCTGGTTATAAAGGATTATACAATGGTGAAACAGCAGATGATATTGCTAAAAGAAAAGGACTTCGATATAGAGAAGATATTTTAGACAATATGGGTAGTGATGAATTAATTGCTAATCTATTTAGAATTTCACAAACTGAACAAAAATTAAAAAAAGATAATATACAAGGCGATGGTAAAGTAAAAGAAACTCATTATGAGGTCGGTCAAGAAGTTAGAAATACTATTAATAGACTTGGAGGAATCATGCCTGAAGATTTACCAACACCTAAAAAGTCTATAAAAGAATTAGAAAAAGAAAAAGTAATTAAATAGTTTAAATAAATATTTTATGGTATAATTAAAATAGGTGATAATATGAAGATAAAAAATAAAAAAGGATTTACATTACCAGAACTACTAGCAGCAGTAGTAATAATAGGGATACTATCAACAATAGCTGTAGTATCAGTAAATAATG
>CAOJEH010000009.1 GCA_948434005.1 uncultured Mycoplasmatota bacterium | reverse complement strand
CTGCCGAAGGTGAAGATAAAGAAGAGATGGAAGCTGAAGCAGATGAAGATGAAATGACTGCCGAAGGCGAAGATAAAGAAGAGATGGAAGCTGAAGCAGGTGAAGATGAAATGACTGCCGAAGGTGAAGATAAAGAAGAGATGGAAGCTGAAGCAGATGAAGATGAAATCACTGCCGAAAGTAAAGAACCAGGAGAAATTAAAACTAAGGAAGATGAAGAACAATCAAAAGTAATAGATTTTCCAAATATATATAAATTAAACGACGAAGATATTTCAACTCCAGTAATTAGAGATGCAACTCAAACAATTATAAATATAGTAGGGGAAAATAGAAAATTAAGGCAAGAATTAGATAAACGTGATGGGAAAATAAGTATTTTAGAATCCAATTTAGAAATTCTTAATGAAGATTCTAGAGCAAAAGATGAAGAAAATAAATCATTAAGACAAGAACTTGCTAAAGAAAGAGAAGAAAAAGCTTTATATAAAAATCAAGCTGCCGAAAGTAATAGAGAATCTATTAAATTAAGAGGGGCTTTAGAAAGACAAGTTGATATAAGTAAAGAAAAAGATAGACAAGTTAAAGAGTTACTTGGACAAGTAGCAGGACTATCTAACTTAAATAACGCTGTTATGGAAGCTAATGCTTTAGTACAACCTGCAGAAAATAATAGTGGAGATAATTTAATATATGGTGACTTTACTTACTTGGGTAATGCCAAATCAAAAAGTAAAGTTGCTTAATGGAACACAAAGGTGTTCTTTTTCTTTAAAAAAAGCTAAAACTGTGATAGAATATAACTGTTTCAAAAACTAACAATTTTTTTAATAATAGTCATATAAAATATAAATGGAGATGATTTATATGTTAGATATAAATAAAATAACTGTCATAACTAAAGATAGTAAAAAAGAAATTATAAAAGATTTATCATTAAAAATAAATGATGGAGAAGTACATGCTATTATGGGTCCAAATGGTACTGGTAAATCTACACTATCAAAAGTAATAATGGGTAATTATAAATATGAATTAACTAAAGGCGATATACTATTTAATAATAAATCTATAATTGATTTAGAAGTAGATGAGCGAGCAAAGTTAGGTATATTTTTAGCAATGCAAGATCCTACAGTAGTAGATGGTGTAACTAATAGTGAATTTTTAAAAACTGCAACGACAGAGATAACTAAAGAACGTATAAACTATTTTGACTTTATAAAAGGTATAGATAAATGTCTTAATGATTTAGAGTTAAGTGAAGATATGATACATCGTTCTCTAAATAAAGGTTTTTCAGGAGGAGAGAAGAAGAAAAATGAAATCCTCCAATTAAAAATGTTAAAACCTAAGTTTATTATTCTAGACGAAATAGATTCTGGTCTAGATGTAGATAGTTTAAAGATAGTATGCAGTAATATAAACGATTATTTAAAAGATAATAAAGATACATCTCTTCTTATAATTACGCACTATCCAAGAATATTAGAATATATAAAACCAGACTATGTACATATAATGACAGATGGTAAAATTAAAAAAACAGGTGATATAGATTTAGCATTCACAACAGAAAAAGAAGGATATAATAGTATAAATGAAGTAAGAGGAAAGAGTTCTAATGAATAAAATAGATATAGATAGTAAAAAAATAACTATTACCTCTTCAAAAGAAATATATATATATGATGAAGATGATACAGAAAGAATCTATAATATAGAAGAAAAAGTATTATTAAAAATATATCATTATAATGTAGATAGTAATGCTAAAGTAATTATTAATATAAATACCGAAGGTGCAGAAGTAGAATATCATTATAGTACTATTAGTTATAAAGATAATTCATTTAAAATAGAAGTCAATCATAATAGAAAAAATACTATTAGTAATATTTATAATCATGGAGTAAATATTTTAAATAATAAACTACATTTTGATATATCTGGTATAGTAAAAAAGAATATAAAAAATTGTACTTGTAATCAAGAAAATCAAATAATTAACATATCTGATGGAGATAGTACAATATTACCTATACTTTTAATAGATAACTATGATGTATCATCATCTCACTCTGCATATATTGGTAAATTTAGAGAAGATATATTATTTTATCTTATGAGTAGAGGAATAAGTAGGGATATTTCTACTAAGTTATTAATATATTCATTATTAGTAAATGATAGTGAGGATAGTGAAGAGTTAATTAAGTTTAAAAATAAAATAGAAAATATATAGAAGGTGATAATATGAATAGAGATGATTTCCCAATTTTAAAAGATGGGGTAATTTATTTCGATAATGGTGCGACAACACTTAAACCAAACTGTGTTGTTAATGAAATGGTAAATTATTACACTAAATATACTTCTAATATACATAGAGGCGATTATGATAACGCAATGAAAACAAATGAAGTCTATGATAAAGTAAGAGAAATTGTAAAAGATTTCATTAATGCAAAAGATATAAGAGAAATAGTTTATACAAGTGGTGCAACAGAATCAATCAATTTAGTAGCGTTTGGGTTCTTTAAAAAATACTTAAAAAAAGATGATGAAGTTTTAATTAATAAAGCAGAACATGCATCTAATGTACTCCCTTGGTTAGTGTTAGAAAAAGAAATAGGAATTAAGGTTAAATATATTCCTCTAGATGAAAATCATGAATTAACTATAGATAATATAGAAAAAACTATTACAGATAAAACCAAAGTAATATCAGTCGCACATATTTCTAATGTTATAGGAGATGTTAGAAATATAGATGAAATAGGAAAAATCTGTAAGAGTAAAAACATTTATTTTGTAGTTGATGCTGCCCAAAGTATATCTCATTATAAAATAGATGTAGAAAAATCTAATATTTCATTTTTAGCTTTTTCTGGGCATAAGATGATGGGACCTACTGGAGTAGGAATATTATATGGAAAAAAAGACTTATTAGAAAAAACTGATCCTCTTAAGTATGGAGGCGGAATGAATCAAAGCTTTGAATCAAATGGTGATTATATATTAAAAACAACACCTATTAAATTTGAAGCAGGAACTCCACCAATCGCAGAGGTTATAGGTTTAGGAGAAGCTATAAAGTTTATTAAAAGTATTGGTATTGAAAAAATACATGACTATGAGTTAAAATTAAAAGAGTATATGGTAGAAGAGTTATCTAAAATACCAAATATAATTTTATACAATAAAAATAGTAAAAGTGGTATTTTAGCTTTCAATGTAGAAGGCGTATTTAGTCAAGATACTTCTGTATATTTAAATCATTATAATATTGCAATACGAGCAGGAAATCATTGTGCTAAGATATTAAAAGATGATTTAGAAATAAAGAATACATGTAGAGTTAGCTTATGTTTATATAATACTAAAGAAGAAATTGATGTATTAGTTAAAGCCTTAAAAAATAGTAAAGATATATTTAAAGTGGTGATATAGTGGATAAAGAAATAAAAAGAGCAATAATTCTAGATAATTATCAAAATCCTATAAATAAAGGATTAAAAAAAGATGATTCATATATATTAAAAAATACTAATAATGAATCATGTATAGATAATATAGATATGATGATGAAAGCAGAAAATGGAGTAATTAAAGATATTTTATTTGATGGAGAAGCATGTGCTATATGTACATCAGCAACTAGTATAATTATAAAAAGTCTTATAGGCAAAACTTTAGATGAAGCAGAAAAAATTATTACAAATTATCAGGATATGATAAATGAAAAAGATTATGATAAGGACCTATTAGGGGAACTTATAGTGTATGAAGATATATGTATGCAACCAAATAGAAAGAAATGTGCCCTACTTCCTAGCAATGCAGTAGAAAAGATTTTAGAGGTGATTAGAAATGAAAAAAAGTGAATTAGAAGATATTATGCTGGATACTAAAAACTTATTTATGGCAGAAATTAGATTTTATGATGCAGAAAAGGGACTAGAAAAAGAAGATGAAAGATTAGTGCCAAAGACTATAGTGTATAAAAGAAATAATGAATGCTATGGTGTAGTTATTAATGAGCGCCTTCCTCTAGTTAAGTCTAGTACCATCACTTTAGGTGATTATATTCCTTTTAGTGAAATAAAAAATCCTGAATTAATGGATGAAAAAGGAATATGTTATGTAGAAGTGGAATCTAGCTTTATAGAAGAAATTAAAAAACAGGACAAAATATCTATTAGAGAACTAGAAAATAGGATATTAAATTCAGATATTTATTTTAAAGAAAGAATTCATATTATAGAAAGCAGAGTAAATTTAAGTAATAAAGGAATTAACGGAATTAAGGGGCTAAAATTGAGAAGAATGGCACATAGAGATTGGGATAAAAATTGCCATTTTAAACAAAAATTAGAACAGCTTAACAAACACAAAAAGTTAGCAAAAGGCACTATTTAGAAATCGGTGATAAAAGTGGAGATAATAGGATTAAGCAAGGAAAATATAGAAAAAATATCTAAAATTAAAAATGAAGATGAATGGATTAAAGACTTTAGAATAAGGGGTTATAATTCATTTGTTAATCAAAGTATGCCTTCATTTGGTCCAAAAATAGCGATAGATTTTAATAAAATAATATATTATAAATCAAACGAAATAGATAAGAAAATCGAAAATGATTGGAATAACGTTTTAAAGCCAGTAAAAGATGAATTAGAGGATTTAGGAGTATTAGAAAGTGAACAACATCTTGGTGGGATGGGTGTTCAATATGAAAGCGAAGTAATATACCATAGTATGCTAGAAGAACTAGAGAAGAAAAAAGTTATTTTTACATCAATAGAAGTTGCTATGAAAAAATATCCTGAGTTAGTTAAAAAATATTTTGGTAAAATAGTTAATTCTAATGAGAATAAGTTTTCGGCACTTAATTCAGCTGTTTTTAGTGGTGGAAGTTTTATTTACGTTCCTAAGAATACAACACTAGATAGACCACTTCAAAGTTATTTTAGAATAAATAGTAAAAATATGGGTCAATTTGAAAGAACTTTAATAATTGTAGATGATAATTCTGATCTTCATTATGTAGAAGGCTGTACCGCACCTACTTATAGTGAATCATCACTTCATGCCGCTGTAGTTGAAATCTATGTTGGAAAAAATAGTAAATGTAGATATTCAACTATTCAAAATTGGGCAACTAATGTATATAATTTAGTTACTAAAAGGGCTTTAGTTGATGAAGGTGGTACTATGGAGTGGATTGATGGAAATATTGGTTCTAAAGTAACTATGAAGTATCCTTGTTGTATACTAAAGGGGGACAATTCAAATGGTACATGTGTTACTATAAGTGTCGCATCATCTAATCAAAATCAAGATAGTGGTGCTAGAATGATTCATTTAGGTAAAAATACTAGAAGTAACATTATTTCAAAAAGCATTTCTCAAAATGGTGGTAATGCAACATATAGAGGTAAGATTGATATTAAAAAAACTGCAATTAATAGTGAAGCTTTTGTAAAATGTGATACATTGTTACTTGATGATAAATCAAAAACTGATACAATTCCAGTAAATATATGTAGTAATAAAGAGAGTAATATTGAACATGAAGCTACAGTATCAAAAATAAATGATGATACACTTTTCTATTTAATGAGTAGAGGTATTTCTAAAGAAAGAGCAACAGAATTAATAGTATTAGGTTTCTTAGATAAGTTTAGAGAAGAACTACCTATGGAATATGCAGTTGAATTAAATGGATTAATCAAAAGAAACTTATAAATTTAATTTTTATAAATAATTAATAAATCAGAATAGGAAAATTCAGTAATTGAATTTCTTTTTTTTCGTTAAAAATACTAAGTAATATATAAAAATAGTGATTTGAATAATAAAAAAATATAAGTTAGTATTATCGAAAGAAAGGAGAGATAATATGCTGAATCAGATAGTCCTAGTAGGTAGACTTACTAAGGACGTACAAGTAAATAAATCTGAAAAGGGAAAACAAGTAGCTAGTTTGGTTCTTGCAATACCAAGAAGTTTCAAGAATATGAATGGCACCTATGATACAGATTTTATAGAATGTACTCTATTTGATAATATAGCGCAAAATACTTCAGAGTATTGTCATAAAGGCGATATATTAGGAGTTAAAGGAAGAGTACAATCTAGATTAGTAGAAAATAATGGCGATAAAAGAACTATAATAGAAGTTATCGCTGAAAAAGTAACCTTTTTAACCTCAAAAAAAGAAGAAGCAAATTCTGAAGAAGAATAATTAAAAGTTTATTATTAATTAACTTTAACCAAAATACCTTTTTGAATAATTATAATGTTTTTAAGAAAAACTATTATATAAAGAGGTGATGGTATGCTTTTAGGTCAAAGGATAAAATCCTTACGAAAAGAAAATAACCTCACACAAGAAGAATTAGGCAAGTTGATAAATGTAACAAAAGTAAGTATTTGCTGCTATGAAAAAGAAACAAGAATCCCAACCCTTGAGACTTTAGCAGCACTTGCAAATGTTTTTAAAGTAGATATAAATTACTTTATAGGTAATGATGAATATGTAGTGGCCGATAATGATAAAAACTATGGAATGTATGTAGCTAAGGAAGAATTAGAATTTATAAACGAAATTAGAAAATACAGAAATTTGCATAAAAAAGTAATTGAAGAACCTAAAAGAACAGTAGAGTTAATTGATTTAAAAATGAGATAGAATAAAATCTTTCTCATTTTTTATTTACTATATAGTAAATATATCTTATAATATAAATGTAAAATAGAAGAGGTATAGTTATGAAAAGAAGTTTAAAAATAATAATAATGATAGGAGGCTTATTTTTATTAACAGGATGTGTTAAATATAATGCCGTAATGGATATTAAAAAAGATAAATCAATGGATTTTTCTATAATATATGCAGTAGATACTAGTGTATTTGGTGACCAAGAAATATATAAGGAATCAGATAAAAAAGAGTTAGAAAAACAGGGATTTACTATTGAAAATTATAGTAAAGATAATATGAAAGGTTATACTATTAGAATTAATGTTTCAAATATTGATGAAGTAAGTTCCAATGAAGATACTATTTATAATTTAACTAATGCAACTAAAAATAGTAAAAAAGAAAATAAAATATTTACATTAAAAAAAGGTATTTTTAAAAATACATATAAAGCTAATTTAAAATTTGATTCAGCTGATAGTGATTTAAATAGTACTACTACAACAGAAGATAATACAACTGATTATAGTACAGATAGTAGTGAAAATACAGGTGATTGGGATGAACTTACTAACTCACTTACAAATAGTGCAAGTAACTTAGATTTAAGTTTTAAAGTGAATCTACCATATTCAGCTATAAGTAATAATGCTACTCAAATAAGCAATGATAATAAAGAGTTGGTTTGGTCTTTAACAAGTAATGAAGCATCTAATATAGAATTTGAGTTTAGTTTGTATAATAGAAATAATATAATCATTGTATCAGTAGCACTTATATTAATAATTATAATAGTTGTTATAGCTATTATAAATAGTAGAAAGAAGAAAAATACTGGGACTTCATCTGATACTACTAATAGTAATATAGAAAAATTGAATATGAATACTATAAATGAAAATAATAATGATATAAATAATGTACAAACTATTAATAGTAATTTAGAACAGTCTCCTAATATCGAAAAAAATAATGTTATAAATAACTTACCACAAGAACAAAGTGGACCATCACTAACAAATATGTATAGTAGACAAGACAGCATGAATAATACCCAAAATATTACTAAAGAGGAAACTAATCAAATAAATACCACTAATAATCAAAATAATATAAATCAGTAAAGTAAGACAGGTGATAGTGTGGAAGTTATTATAAGAGAATTTAAAAATGATGATTTAGAATCACTGAATAATTTATTAAACGAAGTCTACGAAGTTAAAAGATGTGGATTAACTACTAATGGTAATATAGAATTAGTAGCGGTATTTAATAATGAAATAGTAGGATATACTATTATAAATAAGTTATATAACGTTATAGAAAATTGTTATTATGCACATATAAATTATGTATGTGTATTAAAAGAATATAGAAATAAAGGTATTGCCTCTAAAATATTTAACGAAGTATTTAATATATGCAAAGAAGAGAGTATAAAATATCTCGAATTAACTTCTAATAGTTCTAGAGTAGAAGCACATAAATTATATAAAAACCTTGGATTTAGTATTAGAGAAACAGATGTATTTAGAAAGGAACTTATATGATAGTAGATATTATAAATAAAAAAAGATTAGGTAAACATTTAACAAAAGAAGAATTAGAATTTGCATTTAATAGTTATTTAAAGAAAAAAGTAAAAGATTATCAAATGTCTGCTCTTTTAATGGCAATATGTTTAAATGGAATGTCAGATAGAGAAATATTTGATTTAACTGAGATATTTATAAAAAGTGGTGATGTATTAGATTTTTCTGATATTCCGGGTATTAAAGTTGATAAACATTCTACTGGTGGTGTTGGAGATAAAACTACTATAGTAATCGCACCTATAGTTGCAAGTTTAGGTGTCCCTGTTGTTAAGATGAGTGGTAGAGGATTAGGACATACAGGGGGAACTATTGATAAACTTGAATCAATCCCTGGATTTAGAACTAATCTAACAGATGAACAAGTAAAAGAAGAGGTAGAAAAAATAGGAATGGTTGTCACTGGTCAGACTGCAAACCTAACACCTCTAGATAAACTAATATATGCACTTAGAGATGTTACGGGTACTGTAGAATCAGTTCCTCTAGTTGCGACTAGTATTATGAGTAAAAAGATAGCAAGTGGTGCGGATAAAATACTAATAGATATAAAACTTGGAAAAGGGGCTTTAATAAAAACAAAAACATGGGCAAAGAAACTATCAAAGTTAATGATTAAAATAGGAAAATTTCATAATAAAGAAGTAAGAACTTTAATAACTAATATGGATAATCCATTAGGAGATTCTATTGGTAACAGTATTGAAATAGAAGAAGCAATGGACATTTTAAATGGTAAAAAAGGTGCTCTAACAGATTTATGTATAGAATTAGCATCCGAAATGGTAAGTATGGGTAAAGAAATATCTTATGAAGAAGCAGAAAAACAAGTCATAGAAACAATAAAAAATAAAAATGCTTACAATAAGTTTTTAGAATTTGTCGCATATCAAAAAGGAGACATAAAAGGTTTAAAGAAAAGTAATAAAACTATTGAAATAAAATCACAAAAATCTGGAATAATAGAAAAGATAGACGCCTTGGAAATTGGAAAGCTATCAGTAAAATTAGGTGCAGGTAGAGAAAATAAAGAAGATGAGATTAATCCAACGGTAGGAATAAAACTAAATAAACTAGTTGGCGATAAAGTAAAAGAAAATGAGGTCTTATGTACATTATATGTCGAAAAGAGCGAAAACTATGACTATATATGTAAATATTTTGAAATAAATTAAAAAAATATTGGAAAATATAAAAACCATGTTATAATTGTTATATAAAGGTAAGGTGAATATAATATGAAGAAAAACAAAATTTTAACAATCGCAATTTTATTAGTTACAATACTATTTGGAACTTTAGATGTAAATGCTGCTACTACTTATGCAGAAAAGTTACCTGATACTGTAACAAGAGGAGCGATTACATATAGTTATACAACAGGAACAAATGCTACAGACGGTAAATCTAATTATCCATTTTATAATGAAGATACAACAGGAACTTATTTATTATATTGTTCTGATAGAAATATTCCAAATTATGAACATAATGATGTATTAAAGAAAAGTTCAGAAAGATTACCATATGGATATGTTACGATTTTAAAAGGGACATATGAAATTGATTCTATATATGGTTATATACTTGATGGTTCAATGAAGGAATATACAGATAAGGAACAAATGAAGAAAATGACAAATACATGGATAACACAAATGGCTCTATGGGGATATCAAGGAACAATAACTGATGCAGAAATTAATCAAGATTCATTAAGATATAAAGTTAATGAATCCGCTGGTAATATAAATCTTGCTAATAAAGAGGTTCGTTTATACGGAACTCCA
This sequence comes from uncultured Mycoplasmatota bacterium, assembly GCA_948434005.1. Classification (GTDB taxonomy): domain Bacteria; phylum Bacillota_I; class Bacilli_A; order RF39; family UBA660; genus UMGS995. The sequence goes on along the minus strand of CAOJEH010000009.1, from coordinate 47,827 downwards.
GATGCTGAATTAGGAGCTAAAGATACATGGAATAAATATGTAGCTTCGGTTATCCAAAAAGCCAAATCAGCAAAAGATCCAGCCGATGCAAAACTAAATGTAACTGCAGATAAAGAAGTTACTTGGACAGAGTCTGATAATATAGCAAAAAGTAACTTAATAAAAGTTGAATCAGAATATGGAGTTGATGCAACATTATCTAAGTTCTCTATATCTTTGGAAAATGCTCCAGAAGGAACAAAAGTTTATACAGAAAATGGAAAAGAAGTTACAAATACTACTAGTATAACAGGTGGTACAAAATTATATGTAACTATAGATAAAAATAAATTAGATAAAAGCAAGGAATATAATTTTAAATTGAATGCTACAGGAACTATAACTTATGATGCAGCTTATAAGTATACTAATGATAGCGGTAAACAACCATCAGTTTTAATAGGACCAGAAACAAAAGAAATACAAGGAGTATTGGATTTTAAATTAGTTCCAGATACTGCAAGTTCTCTTTCTAAGTCTGTCTACTATATAGGATTTATAATTCTACTATGTGGAGTAGGAATGATATATGCAAATGTTAGACCAAAAAGACAAGAAGAAGAGTAAAAACAATAAAAAAATAACAAAGAGTCAATTATGTTTATTTGGCTCTTTGCTTGTAATTATAGGAATATCACTATTATCAATGGATCATATAAAAGAACTAAAAAAACAGGTTTTTTCAGATATGCAACTATCTTTTATGAATGAAGATAATGTTAATGATATAGTACAAGATGTTCCTAAAGTAGAAGAAGTAGATAAAAAGACAGAAGAAAAAAAAGAAGAACCTAAAAAGCAGATAGATTTTAGTAAGTATAATGGAATAATAGAAATACCTAAGATAGGTTTAAAAAGAGGCTTCTATAATTTTGGACATAAATACAACAACATAAAGTATAATGTTACTGTTATTGGTGGATCAACAATGCCTGATGTAGTAAATGGCAACCTAATTTTAGCAGCACATTCAGGAGATGCCTATGTTTCCTATTTTGCTTATTTATATAAATTAGGTATAGGTGACTATGTATATATTACTTATAACGGGATTATATACAAATATCAAATAGTTAATATTTATAATGTAGCTAAAACAGGTTCAGTAACAATCAATAGAAATGAAGCCAAAACTACATTAACTATGATAACATGCACTAAGAATAGCGATACTGAACAAACAGTATATATTTCAGAATTAGTATAAGAGTAAATAGGAGGTAAAGACAATGGAAATGACCATAATAGATAAAGTTGCTTTAATATTTAAATACATATTCTCATCTTTTATGGGGATAGAACTATTTCTACTAAGCTTAATTTTATTCTTATTCACATTTTTAAATATTAAAAAGAATAATAAAAAAGTTAAAATAGTATCTGCTATACTATGTATAGGCTTTTTAATAGGAATTATTTTGACATATAGATCATATGCAGTAGAAAGTATAGATTCGTTTATAAAAGCTGTACTAAGTTATCTATATTTCCCATCTATGGTAGTATACTTCTTTATAATTTTATTTGTAACAATAGATATAATAATAACTATATTTTCTAATAAAATGCCAAGAACTAAGAAGATAGTAAACTCTAGTGTATTAAGCATCTTATATTTTTGTTTTATGGCCGTAATATCTATCGCCCTAACAAATGATATAAACTTATCATCAACAGTAAGCTTATATACAAATGATACATTACTTTCATTTATACAAATGAGTAATTTACTATTTGCATTTTGGATTGAATTTACAATCCTATATTACTTTTATAAATTTTTACAAAAGAAGTTTGACTAATTTAATAAATAAAACTCATCCTAATAAGGGTGATTTTTTTATGAAGATAAGACTAGGTTATGCATGTGTTACAGAAACATTAAATATAACAACATCAACAAACTATACATATACAAACTATATAAAAGAAAAAGATTTAGATAAATTAAATAATATAATAAAATCAAACTTAGAAGGACTAAAAGAAATACTTAACTATAATCTAAAAAATAATATCCATTTTTATAGATTATCATCAAAACTTATACCACTTGCTACAAAAGAAGATGTTAAGTTTAATTACATTGATAAATATAAAAATGAATATAAAAAAATATCTGATATTATAAATAAAAATAAAATGAGAGTAGATTTTCATCCTGATCAATTTTGTGTTTTAAATAGTATAAAAAAAGAAGTAGTTAGTAACTCTATAGAAATATTAAAATATCATTATGATATTTTAGATAGTTTAAAAATAAAAGATAAAGTATTAATACTTCATATAGGTAGTAATGTATTTGGCAAAGAAAAATCTTTAAGTAGATTTATAAAAAATTATAGTTTACTTCCCAAAAATATTAAAGATTCCATCGTTATAGAAAATGATGATAAAGTATTTAATATAAAAGATTGCTTATATCTTAATAATAAATTAGATATTCCTATAGTCTTAGATTATCATCATTATATTTGTAATAATAATAAAGAAGACTTATATAAAAATATTGATAAAATATTTTCAACATGGAAAACTATTAATCCTAAGATACACTTTTCTTCACCTAAAAGTAAACTAAAAAAAGAGATGAGAAGTCATAATGATTATATAGATAGTGAAATATTTATAGATTTTATAGAGAGAATAAAACATCTTAATTACGATATTGATATTATGATAGAAGCTAAGAAAAAAGATGAGGCTATGTTTAGACTCATCAGAGAAATAAAGTATAAAACCAATTACAAATTTATAGATGATACCACTTTTATTGTCTAATTATTTTTATCTATTTTTTGGATATAGTATTCTTCAAATGTAATATCGTTATTATGAATATATTTGGCTATATCTTTACCAACATATCTATAATGCCACGATTCATATTGATAACCAGTGATATTTTCTTTTCCTTCAGGAAATCTCAATATAAAACCATATTTATAAGCATTTTTTTGCATCCAATCAAAAGAATCACTTTGCTCAAAATTAGTGTAATCTAAAACTCCATCATAAATATCTACACATAAACCAGTTTGATGCTCAGAAAAACCTGCTCTAGCAGAATATGTATCAGCATCTTTTATCCCATCTGCTTCTTTATATTTTTCAAATAAATTAACTTGATACTTATAACTTCTATAACTAGACATAGCAATTATTGGTCTTTTATCTTTCCTAGCTTCTCTTGCCATAGCTACAAAAGCATCCTTAGCATTCTTAACTAACCTCATTCCACTTCTAGCATATTCTTCTGGAATAATCTCCAAATTATTTGGTATATAATCCTCTTCTAAATACGAATATTTATTAACAAGTATATAGTCTTTATTTAAATCTTTAGCTTTTCTAGTATGTGTATAAAAATCATAATCTAGGCCTAAATTAACTCTAGTTATAATATCATTAATACTTAACTTTTTATTATTTTTATAGTATTTATAATACCTATCAATATATTTATTATTACAATAACTTATTTTTTTACATTCTTTTTTTATTTTATCTTTGAAAGAAGTATTTTTCTTAATAACAATAGTCTTTTCTTTACTAGGACTCTTTTTACTTATATTTTTATATGTAGCAGTAGAAATTATAATAATAATAGTAGTAATTAAAAACATTATAAGAAACTTTTTAACCTTTTTCTTTAATTTTCTTTTCCTTCTTCTACCCATAGAACCACATCCTAATACTATAATAGCATTAAAATGTCTATTTATGTATATTTTTTTTGCTATAGACATAAAAAATTATAGGAGGAGTTTATGAAAAGAATTATTAAACTATTTATAATAGGACTATTTATTATACCTATATCTGTATTTGCAAAGGAAGAAAGTAAGGAATTAATTCCTAATGCTACATCTGGATTGCTTATGGAACAAACAACAGGGGAAATAATATTTGAAAAAGATAAAGATAAGAAAGTCGCGATAGCATCTATGACTAAGATGGTAGCGCAAACTATAATATTAGAAAATATAGAGAACGGTAAAATAAAATGGACTGATATAGTTACAGTTAGTAAAAATGCAGCTGATATGGGAGGATCTCAGATTTACTTAACAGCTAATGAGAAAATGAGTGTAAAGGACTTATTTAAAGGTATTTCTATGGCAAGTGCAAATGATGCTACAGTTGCAATGGCTGAATATATCGCAGGTACTGAAGAAAAATTTGTAGAACAAATGAATAAAAAAGTAAATGAATTAGGTCTTAAAAATACAAAATTTAAAAACGCAACAGGACTTGATGAAGAGGGTCATTATTCATCTGCTTATGATATGGCAATAATTGCAAAAAACTTATTAAATCATGAAAAAATATTAGATTTTTCCTCAGTATATGAAGACTATTTAAGAGAAAATACTGAAAATAAATTTTGGCTTGTAAATACCAATAAATTAGTTAGATACTATAAAGGCGCAGATGGATTAAAAACAGGTCATACTGATGCCGCTAAATATTGTCTTGCTGCAACAGCTAAGAAAGATGGTATGAGACTAATTGCAATAGTTTTAGGTGAAGAAGTAAGTAAGGTAAGAAATAGTGAAGCAATGGCACTTCTTGATTATGGTTTCAATAATAAAAAAATGACTACTATAAAATCTAAAGGCGAAGTAGTAAGAGAAATATCTTTTGATAAAGGAAATAAAGATAAAATATCAGTAATTCCTAAAAATGATATAGGTGTATTACAAGATAAAAATACAAATAAACATGAATATTCATATAAAGTGAAAATAAATGATACCAAACTACCTTTAAAAAAAGGAGATAAAGTAGGTACTATAAATGTATATGAAAAAAATAAACTTGTAACTACAGGTGAATTAATATCAAATACAAATGTAGATAAACTAAGTTATCTAGAATTATGTAAGGAAATGTTAAAAAATTCAATATTAGGAATTATTAAGTAAAATAATACAAAATATAGTTTATAATCTTATGATATTATTTCGAAATGAAGTAATATCATTTTAAATGTCAAATTGTTTTTCTAAAATTAGTAAAATATAATAAAAGAGTTGTAAAAATAATTAATAGGCTTTATTATATTACTATAAGATATTGTAAATAAGGAGGAAAGTATGAAAGAAAAAAGAAATATTATAGTATTTACTATAGCCATTGCAATTATTGCATCAATAACAGCAGTAGGAATTGCCTATGCTTCATTTTCACAAACATTAAAAATTAATGGTAATGCTACAGTAAGGACAGCAACATGGAAAGTAAAATTTTCAAATTTAACTAATGCTACATTAACAGGAACAGCACAAGAAATTACAGCACCAACAATTACTACAAATGATACTAAAATAGGGGATTATTCAGTATCTCTAACTAAGCCTGGAGATTCTGTTAGCTATACCTTTGATGTTGTTAATGAGGGAACATTTGATGCAAAAGTTTCTAGTGTCACAATTCCTACACCAACATGCACAGGAACAGGAGATAATGCAACAGTTGATGGTAATAATGTTTGTAATAATATTAGTTATACACTAACTTATTCAGATGGAACTAGTGTACAAGAATCAGATACTTTAAATAGTAATGAAACTAAAACAATGAAATTAACATTAAAATACGCTGATGGAATTACATCTGAACAACTACCAAAAAATGATGTAGCTATTAGTGGCTTAGAAACTACAATTATATATGGTCAATCATAGTATCTAAAATATCGGATACTTATGAAAATAAAAGTGTAATGATTCTGATAACATAATAATTTGTATGTATTAATATATGAATAGTTGCACTTTTATTTTATTTTTTAGAAAGATAAAAAGTGGGTGAATAGATGAAAAAAAGTGAAATTAAATTGATATCATTAGAGATAATATCTATTTTCCTATTAATTATGAATATTTTTACAAAATACTTTATCAATCAGTATATAATAATTATTATACTTTTACTAATGTTTACTATTTCTTTATTTATTTCTAGCTTCGAAAAAGAAAAAATTTTAGATAAAAAAAGTATAATAAAAAATACGCTTATTTATACTATATCATATTTGATTTTAATATATGGAATGGGTATATTTACAGGATATATTAAAACTTCCTATAGTTTAACCTTAGTTGGTATAATAAAGAATATTTTTCCAGTAATTATTTTAATATTAATAGAGGAATTACTTAGATATCATATTTGTAAAAAAGCAGAAAATAAAAAAATAATAATTATATTATCTATTTTATCGTTTGTACTAATTGATATATCACTTTCTATTGATTTATACAATTTTAATGATAAATCTAAAATTATAGAATTAATTACAATTACTATATTACCTAGTATATTTAAAAATATTATGTTATCATTTTTTTCCTATAAATATGGATATAAGGTATGTATAGTTTACCAGTTGATAACAAATATATATTTATATATTATGCCAATATTTCCTAATTTATCTATATATTTAGAATCTATATTAAAAATATTATTACCTATATTTGTTGGTACACTTATTTATCTTAGATTCAAGAAAATAACTATAAAAAGTTTTAGAAATAACTCTAGACTCTTAAAGATAATAACAGGTATAATTATAGTAATGACTATAATTACTATAGTTTTATATAGTAATCTATTTCCCTATACAATAGCGGTTATAGGAAGTGGTTCAATGAATCCTAATTTAAAAAGAGGAGATATGATTTTAATAGATAAAACATATCATGAAAAAACAAATAAGTTGAAAGTTGGTCAAGTATTAGTCTTTAAAATAAAAGATACTATATATACACATAGAATTGTAAAAATAGATAAAATAAATGGAAAATATTCTATTTTAACAAAAGGAGATAGAAAAGGACAAGCTATAGATACTTGGACAGTTACAGAAGATGATATTATAGGAATAACAAAACTAAAAATTCCTATGATAGGATATCCAAGCGTTTGGTTAAAAGATATATTGGAGGGATAAAAATGAGTAAAGGGAAAATACAATATCAAAGTAAAGATAAATCATATAAAGTAAAAACAGTAAATAAAAAGAAAATATTAAGAAAAGGAACAGTATTAAAATTATTGATTATACCTTGTTTGCTAATTCTACTGTTATCATTATTACTACTTAATAGTTCTATCGAAATTAAGGGTAAATCAGCAAATGTTGGTTATAATGAAATAGGAGATGTTGATTACAAAGTATATCTAAAGGATAATAATTATTATGATTCTAAATATTTAGATAGCGGTATGCAGTATGTAGCAAGTCTAATTAGTAGTGTTAATACAAAATTTAATTATGAAGTACATTCTGAAAAAAATCTGGATTATAAATATACATATAACATTGTAGGTGATTTAGTTATATATGATATTAATGATTCATCTAAAATATTATATACTAAACAGTATAATTTACTAGATTCTAAAACAGAAAATTTAAGTTCAAATAATATTGTTATAAATGAAGATCTAGATATTGATTATGATGAGTATAATAATTATGTTAACTCTTATAAAAGAGATTATGGTATTAGTGCTGGTAGTAAATTAATTGTAACTATGAATATCAATGTAAACGGAAGTAATAATAAAATACAAAAAAAATTAAATCATAAGAATAAATTACAAATTGAAATACCATTATCAGAACAAACACTTAATATTAATATTGCATCAGATAAGATAAATAATAAAGAAAGATTATTTACTTTAACTGGTCCAGTAATAACAAATAAATTCATTTTTGTTATAGGATTACTTTTACTAATAATATCACTTATCAGTTTAATTATTTCTATATGGAAATTTACTGCTTATAAAAAGGAAAATATATATATTATAACATTAAATAAATTTTTAAGAGATTATGATCGTTTGATAGTAAATGCAACAGATAGTATTAGTGAGAAAAAATTTGAAAGAGTAATACCGGTAAGTAGTTTTACAGAATTAGTTGATGCAGCTGAAAATAATAGAACATCCATAATATTCTTTGAAGCAATAGCAGGTGAAAAGAGTTTCTTTTTAGTAATTAATGATAAAACATTATATAAGTATAGATTAACTAAAGCTTATCTAGAAGGAAATCCTGATGCAGAAGAATTAAAAGATACAAAAGGAAAAAAATAATGAAAGTAATTGATTATATTAAAAATAGGAAATTATTATTTTCAATACTTGGATTATTTCTTGTTATATCCTTTGTATCTATTTCCTATGCATCTATGAATACATCTATGATGATAACAGGTGATGCATATGTTAGAGTGGATGAAGAAATAAGGGTAGTTGGAATTAAATTTTTAAATGTAGAAAATGATGCTTATGAGACATATAATGCTAAGTATTCAAAGAATTCTACTAATATGTATATAACACTGCCCAATATAAATTCTAAAATTACTTATCAAGTAGAAATAGAGAATAAATCAGATCATGTATATTTAGTTAGTGATATTATAGGAGAACTAATTAATCCCAATATTACATATACAGTAGAAAATGGTATAGTAAAGGTAGTACCAAAGAAATCCAAGATAACATTAAATATTACTTTTCATTATAAGGATGATAATTTACCGGCTGATATTACACAAATTTCTACAATAAATTATAAATTTGAAAGGCCTACTGCATCTCATTTAGAATTTGATAATTCTAATGTAAATACAAACTGTATAGATGTTCAATGTGCACTAGATGAATTATATGAAATATTTTAGAAAGAGTGATAACTATGCATAGAAAAAATTTTTCCTTTTTAATTATAGGATTGACAATAGGAATGTTAATATCAGGTATAGGAGTATATGCAACAACTATTCTTTCTAGTAGTGAAGTATCCTATGATAACAGTAAATCAAATTCGTTATCTAATAATGTTCAAGGTTCAATAGAAGAATTATATAAAAAGTCAAGTAATTGTACAACAGGATCTTGTTCGCTAACACAGTCAAACTTTTATGTAGAATATACATATAATCAAACAAGTGGGGCAAGTAACTATTGTGTAACCGGAGATGAAGCAACTTGTACTAGAACAGACTGTTATACTTCATCAGCAAAAACTTGTCCTCCAGGAACTATTATTGATTATATTGTAAGTGGAACAAATACTAGAGTAAGATTTCATGTTATAAAAGATAAAGGAAAAACTATGACAATGCAATCACAAAAAAATACAATTTATAATTTGGCATGGGATTCATCAGGCGTCAATACAAAAGGACCAACAACAATATTACCACAATTAGAAAAAGCAACTAGTAGTTGGACTAATGTAGAAGACCAAACTTATACAATGGGGGAAACAGTATTTAAAGATAATGCTTTTACGGGATGTAGTAGTTATAATTCATGTACAGAAAATAAATATACATTAGGTAGTAAAACAGTAAAAGCAAGAATGATAACAGTGCAAGAAGCAAACACTTTTGGGTGTACCACTTCTAATAGCTCTTGCCCTATATGGATGTATAATTATACATATGGTGCTATGAGCTATGGTGGGACAGTAGATGATAATATAGAAAGAACTATGCATAATTATGGTTATTGGACAATGTCCTCATATCAATTAGATACTATACATGCATGGTATATTGCCAAAAATGGACATATATATGCTAATTATAGTACAGGAACCAATCTTCTTTTATATGGTGCAAGAGCAGTAATAGAGGTGTCTAAATAATTGCTAGAGTACAATGGACCTCGATCCTTTTTTTGAATTGACAAAAGCCTCTGGGGGGGGGTATGATAAAAGTATAAAATAAAAGTGCGGAGTGGTATAATGAAGAAATTTATAAAGAAAAACTACAAAATAGTAATAGCATTTATATTAGGAGGAATAGTATTTGGAGGTATAGGAGTATATGCATCAACTAATCTTTCTAGTAGTGAAGTATCCTATGATAACAGTAAATCAAATTCGTTATCTAATAATGTTCAAGGTTCAATAGAAGAATTATATAAAAAGTCAAGTAATTGTACAACAGGATCTTGTTCGCTAACACAGTCAAACTTTTATGTAGAATATACATATAATCAAACAAGTGGGGCAAGTAACTATTGTGTAACCGGAGATGAAGCAACTTGTACTAGAACAGACTGTTATACTTCATCAGCAAAAACTTGTCCTCCAGGAACTATTATTGATTATATTGTAAGTGGAACAAATACTAGAGTAAGATTTCATGTTATACAGGATAAGGGAAAGACTATTACAATGCAGACACAAAAAAATATAATCAATAATATAGCTTGGTATGCGGGAGATATTAATAGTTATGGCCCTACCAAGGTACTACCAATGTTAGAAAATGCAACATCAAGTTGGAGTAATGTAAATACTCAAACCTATACTATAGGAAATAGTTTTTTGTCAGGATGTAGTGAATATAATTCATGTACTACTAATAAATATACATTAGCCCAAAGAACAGCAAAGGCTAGACTGGCTACAGTGCAAGAATTAGCTAACGTGGGGTGTACTAGGGCTACTGGTTCTTGTCCTAAATGGGTTTACAATTATTTATATAGCTCTACCGATTTTGGAGGTTCAGTTTCTGATACTACCACAGATGGAGGAGACGGAAGATATGGTTATTGGACAATGAATGCTTATACTGGTAGTTCTGATTTTGTTTGGCATATTGGTCGGCAAGGGCGTCTTTGGTATACAATTTCTCCTACATATCCCGGTATTGGTGCTAGAGCAGTAGTAGAGGTTTCTAAATAAATAAGAAAATAGAATGATTGCAATTCTATTTTTTTTAATTTATAATAAAATTAGTGATTAAAAAGATGATAAAAGTGAAAATGATGAATAAAATATAGAAGAATATGATATAGAGCTAAATATGATATGATAAAAAGTAAAAGGTAGAGGTGGTAATCATGTATGATGTTGCAATAATAGGCGCAGGACCCGCAGGACTTTTTTCTGCATATGAGTTAATTACTAAAAACAAAGATTTAAAGATAGTATTATTAGATAGAGGACACTTTGCAGAAAATAGAGTATGTCCAATGAATATAGGTAAAGAAAAATGCCTAAATTGTAATCCTTGTTCTATATTATCTGGATATGGAGGAGCAGGAACATTTTCTGATGGAAAATTAAATTTTATACCAAAACTAGGTAAAAGTGATTTATTTAAATATATGAGTATAAGTGAAGCGAATAAATTAATAGATGATACAGAAGCTATATTTAATAAGTTTAATATGGATGCTAAAGTGTATCCTACTAATATGGATGAAGCAAGAAAAATAGGCGAAGAAATTACAAAAACAGGCGCAAATCTTTTATTAATAAAACAAAAACATTTAGGCAGTGATATGCTTCCAAAATATATTGAAGATTTTTCTAATTATTTAAAATCAAATGGGATAGATATGAAGGAAAAAACTGATGTTTCTGATATTTCGGAAAATAAAGATAAAACTTACGATATAATATATAATAAAAGCAAAAAAGTTACTGCAAAGAAAGTTATAGTCGCACCAGGAAGAACAGGTGCCAAATGGGTACAAGAACTTGCTGATAAATATAATATCCCATATACATCACAAAGTATAGAAATAGGTGTAAGAGTAGAAGTAAGAAAAGAAATATTAAAATCAATAACTAGTGTTATATATGATCCAACTATTTTTATTAAAACAAAAACATATAATGATGAGATAAGAACATTTTGTACTAATCCAGGAGGCTTTGTGGCAAAAGAAAATTACTATGGATATATTTGTGTAAATGGTCATTCTTTAAAAAATATTAAATCTGATAATTCAAACTTTGCATTTATTTCTAAAGTAAGATTAACAGAACCTGTAACTAATACTCGTGAATATGGTGAGTCAATTGCTAAAATTGCAAATACTCTAGGTGATGGGAAACCAATAATACAAACTTTAAGAGACTTAAGGATGGGAAGAAGATCAACATGGAAAAGTATAGATAAAGGGTTTATAGAACCAACTTTAAAAGATTGTGTTGCTGGAGATTTAGCACTAGTTATGCCACATAGAATTATTAAAAATATTTTAGAAGGTTTAGAAACACTAGATAAAATAATTCCAGGAGTTAATAATGGAGAAACTTTATTATATGGACCAGAGATAAAGTTCTTTAGTAATGAAATAGATACAGATAATAATATGAAATTAAAAAATCATAATATTTATTTTATAGGTGATGGTGCTGGTAAAGCAGGTAATATTGTAGTAGCAGCTGCAACAGGATTAATCGCAGCAAGAGATATTTTAAAAAATAATAAATAAGATGATATAAATAATACTGTGGTTATAATAAATGATATGTTATAATTATAATGTAGTTATTTCGAGGTGAAATATGAAAAAGTGTGTAATAATCTATAATCCTGCTAGTGGAAAAAAAAATAAACAAAAAGAGAATCTGCAAGTATTTTATGATGTTTTAAGAAAACATGGATATGAAGCAGAAATAAAATTTACTAGTAAACAAAAAGGTGCGACTAAAATTATTAAGGAATTGGAACCTGTTGATTTGGTAATAAGTGCTGGTGGAGATGGAACTTTAAATGAAGTGGTTACAGGAAATTTACAAAGAAAAGAAAGATTAACTTTAGCAAACTTACCAATGGGAACAACCAATGATGTCGCAAATATGTATGGTTATACCAAGAATAATTATATTAAAAATTTAGAATTGTTATTAGAAGGTGTTAAAAAAAATATAGATGTTTGTTTTATTGATATGACACCATTTGTATATGTAGCTTGTTTGGGAGATTATATTGATATGGCTTATAATACACCTAGAAAATTAAAAAAGAAATATGGAAAAATAGGATATGTAATGTATGGATTAAAACAACTAAGAAATAAAATAAATTCATACCGTATAAGATATAAGATAGATGGGAAAACTTATGAAGGAGAATACTCATTTTTCTTTATAACTAATGCTTCTAGAGTCGCTGGCTTTGATGATGTATATTATGATGTTAAATTAGATGATAATAAGTTTGAAGTAGCATTTTGTCATGTTAAAAATAAAGTTGAGTTAATGAAATATTTTATTTTACTAAATAATATGGACGCAAAAGATGTACCGGGTATTACATACTATCAAACTAACAACTTAGAAATAGAATTTTTGGATAGTCCTAAAGTATCTTGGTGTATAGATGGGGAAGAATATAAATCAAATAAGAAAACATTTAGTTTTAGTATAGATAGAAAAACAAAAATGATGCTTCCAAGAAAAAATTTAGTAAAGTTGTTCAAAAAATAAGTAAATACAATAAAATTGCTAATAATATTAATGAGAGATATAAAATCTCTCATTTTTTGTCGCATAAAACTTTTGTAATCGTTTGTCGAAATCCAAGCACAAGTAAAAAAACTTATTTATAATTGCAAATACGAGGTGATAATTATGTTAAAGATAGAGCAAGAAGTATCTAGAGGAATAATGTTTATTAGACTAATAGGTGACTTAAATAAAAATAGCTTTTCCTCCTTTGGTAATGTTATAAATAACTTACTATATAAACAAGGTATGCAGTATTTTGTAATAGATTTATATGATATAGATTTTGAAGATAGTGTCTTTTTAAATATTCAAAATAAATTAGTAGAAATATTTCTAAGTAGTGGAAAGGTAGTCCTCTGTGGTATAGATGATAATAACAAAATGAAAATTGGATATACAAAAGATAAGTTATTTTATGTAAAAGAAGAAAGGGAGGCATTTAAATACTTATGGATGTAGATTTAATATTAAATAATGAAGGTCTAGTACGTAGTATAGCAAATAAATTTAATGGTTATTTTGATATGGAGGATTTATATCAGGTAGGTAGAATGGGCTTAATAAAAGCGTCAAAAAAATATAATCCAAATCAAGGAGAATTTACAACATATGCATATACATATGTCTTTGGCGAAATAAATAAATATATAAGAGAAAATAATAACTTAAAAATAAGTAAAGAGACAATAAAACTAAAACGGTCCATTACAAAGGCTAGAGATTTAATGAGACAACGACTATCAAGAGAACCGACCACATTAGAATTATCCCTATATTTAGAAATAGATGAAGAAAAAATTATGGAAATTGATCAAATAAATCAAGAAACAAAGAGTCTAGATTATACACAGGATGAAGATAGTATGTCTTTATATGACTCTGTACAAACAACAGATAAAGAAACTGCACCAGAAATTCTAGATTTAAAACAGGAATTAGGAAATTTAGATCAAAATGAATTACAATTAATTTATTCTAGGTATTATATGGATATGACTCAAACAGAAACTTCTAAACAGTTAGGAATGAGTCAAGTACAAGTATATAGAAAAGAAAGAAAGGTGTTAGAGAAACTAAAAAATAATTTGTAATTTAAAACTTGTAAGAAATAATATTTTATGATATTATGTATTTGTCAAGGAAACTTGCATATAAATAAAAAAGGATACATTTGATTGTGGCTAATCAAATGCATTCCCATATTGGTATAGCATCTGAAATCACTTGGTTGTGAAATCAGATGCTTTTTTCTATTTTAGAAGTAAAATGATTACTACTAAGAATAGGAGTAATATTATAATAAATAGAGAAAATTCTCTTTTTGTCATAAATATCACCTCCATTCTATGCTGAAGGGAAAGCATCTGATATATTTCAAATGTATCTGTAAGCATTATACCAAACATAGGTTCGCTGTGCAATATTAAAATTACATTTTTGTATGAAATAAGAAAATAATACCATAATATAAATGGTGATTATATGAAGAATGATAAATATGAGAAGATAGTTTCTAATAATAAAGCAGAAGAAACTAGAGCAAGAAATGCTATTGTTGCATTTTTAATAGGTGGATTAGTAGGTTTAATAGGAGAAGGAATAATAGAAGTATTATGTTATATGTTTAAAATATCAAGAACCGATGCGGGAACATATATGATTGTAATTTTAATATTTATAGCATCATTATGTACAGCACTAGGTTTCTTTGATAAATTAGTCAATAAAGCAAAATGTGGTCTATTAATTCCAATTACAGGATTTGCTCATTCTATGACTAGTGCTACTTTAGATTATAAAAAAGAAGGCCCTATAAGTGGATTTGGTTCTAATATGTTTAAACTAGCAGGATCAGTTATATTATATGGTGTAGTAGCAGCCTGGGTATTTGGCTTAATTAGGTTTTTGTTAGGAGGAAAAATATGACATTTAAATTTGATAATGTATATGTATCTGATACCTCAACAGTAGCAGGACCATATGAAAAGAAAGGACCATTAGAAAAGTATTTTGATAAAGCTTATGATGAATTATATTTTGGAGAAAGCTCTTGGGAACTAGCAGAACAAAAATTAGTAGAAGATAGTTTAAAGATTCTTCTTAGAAAAACTAAAAAGAAAAAAGATGATATTAGTTTAGTTTTAGGAGGAGATTTATCAAATCAGATTACAGCTACTACATTTGGAACTAATAAAGTAAGAGTAGGAAATGCATATTTTGGTCTTTATAATGCATGTGCAACTAGTGTAGAAGAATTAATTATTGCAGCGAGCTTAATTGATAGTAAAAAAATAGATAATGCTATTTGTATAACATCATCTCATAATATGACTAGTGAAAAGCAATTTAGAAATCCTACTGAATATGGAGCACCTAAACCTAATAGTGCTACTTTTACGGCAACTGGTGCTGCAGGAATACTACTTTCTAATGATAAGAGTAAAATAAAAGTCGAATCAGGAACTATAGGAAAAATAATAGATTATGCGCAAAATGATCCTAATAATATGGGAGCAGTTATGTCAGGAGCAGCAGCATATACTATTGCAAAGCATTTAGAAGAAACAAAAAGAAAACCTGAATATTATGATTTAATCTTAACTGGAGACTTAGGAAGATATGGAAAAAATATTGTAACTGAGTTTCTAAAAGAAGAATATAAAATAGATATTTCTAAAAATTATAATGATTGTGGTACAATGCTATACAATTTAGATGAACAAGAAGAAGTACAAGCAGGTGGAAGTGGGCCTGTATGTAGTGCCTTAGTAAATTATGGATTAATAATGAATAAATTAAAAAATAAAGAAATAAAAAAAGTCCTTTTAGTTGCAACAGGAGCACTTTTTTCGCCAACTACAGTATTTCAAGGACAAAATATATTATCAATTGCACATGCAATAAGTTTGGAGGTAGTATAATGTTACTTTTAAATTCATTTCTATTTTGTGGATTTGTATGTTTAATATCACAAATAATTTTAGATAATACAAAACTAACTCCGGGACATATAACAAGTATACTAGTAGTAACAGGAGCATTTTTAGATACATTTAGCTTATACGATAGAATAATTGTTTATGTAGGTGGAGGAGCTTTAGTTCCAATAACTAGTTTTGGACATTCCTTAATTCATGGAGCTTTAGCTAAAGCTAATAGTTTAGGTGTAATGGGAATATTAACAGGAATGTTTGATTTAACTGCTGGAGGAATAACTTCTGCTATAATTATTTCCTTTATGTTAGCGTTAATATTTAAACCAAAAAATTAGAAACTATATAGTTTCTATTTTTGTACTGATAAGTTTATTAAGACATTTATATTATCATCTTTAGCCATAACATTTTTATGTTCCTTACCACACTTTTCACATTTATAAATAATCTTATAGGTATCCTTAAATTTCTCCATCCCAATAGGCTTCAATAGTCCTTTACATTTATTACTTCTATCACCAGGTGATATATCAACATGTTTAGAATATAAACAATTAGGACAGTGATCCCTGCAAGAATAACCTAATATATCAACGTGAAATCCACACTTTTCGCAAATAAATTCTTCATCTAATTCATTAAATACTTTCATACTACACCTCTATTTATTACATTATAGCAGAAAAAACTAACTAAATAAACTTTACACAATAATTGTAAATTTTTTTCTATTATGTTGATAAAAAAGAGTAATGAGTGTTATGATAAAAATGTAAGAATAGAAAGGTATGAATATAAAAGTATATTCTTATTATAAAAAAGTAATGGAGGTGAAAATTTAATATGACAGGAGATACTGCAAAAATGAGAGATGCTGCTTCACAGGTTTCAGCTGAAGAAAAAAAATATAAAACAGCAATTGAAAATATAGATGACTTAATAGTAAATAAGCTATCACAATGTTGGGTAGATGAAGCCTATGATGATTTAAAAACTCAATATACAGGTAAAAGTAAAGCAGATTTAAATGATTTAGATATTTTATTAAATGATTTTTATGAAAGCTTAAATATTGCTGCAGATGATTTAGATACAGTAATATCATCATTAAGATAATATAAGGAGGATTAGAAAATGGCTGTAAGAAGTTTTGATTATGAACAAGCGAAGAGTACAATGCAAAAAATTCAAGAAGAAGCAAATAAGGTAAAAAATTATTTATCAAAATGCGATTCAATAATTGATGAAAATGTTGGTGTAAAAAATAGATGGTCAGGACAAAGAGCTAATGAATTCAAGACAAAATGGAAACAAGAAGCTGCTGAATTTGAAAACTTTGTTAATTTAATTAATACATATGCCAACAAAATAGATGAGAGTTATCAAGCTCATAAAGCATTTGACGAAGCAACTAATTAAAATGTACTTAATAACAGTACATTACAAATAAAAAGATTATTTTCTTTTTATTTGTAATGTACAAAAATAAATTGTTATTTATTGTATAAATTATACTAAGTGGAGGATAAAAATGGAAGAAAGAGAAAAATATTTACCAATAGGTTCAGTTGTATTACTAGAAGGTGATACAAAAAAATTAATGATTACAGGTTTTTGCACATCAACATCAGATGATGAAGAAAAGGAATATGATTATTCTGGTTGTGCATATCCAGAAGGATTGATTTCTTTAGATGAAATATATTTATTTGATCATAATCAAATAAAAGAAATAAGTTTCATTGGATATGAATCTGAAGAAGAAAAAGAGTTTAAAACAATTTTAAAAGAAACTTTATTAGAAGAGAATAGTTTGACTAATACTGATAATGAAACTATAAACTAATTGATAGGAGTTGATAATTATGGCAGATTATAAGGCAGGTTTTGATTCAAGAATAGAAGAAAGTCTTAATTTTTTATATAACAATTCAATTCCTATGTTTTTAAACGGAATTAACGATCCTATAAGATATCATAATTCACAAGTTAGAGTTTGGGGTGGCGAAACTAAATTCTTAATATGGTCATCAACCTTTTTAGATGAAGAAGAGATAAATCGATTGCTACTTGATGAATTTGATGTTAGTTAAATGAAAGTTATAGAAAAAGAGAGGAATGGTCGTATTGAGTGTTGTTAAAAAAATTGCTAAAAATCAAACAAAAAACGTTGTAAAAAATGCCGTAGATAAAGCAATGACTAAAGCTACAAAAAATGCTATTAAAACTGCTGCAGAAAAATCATCAAGTGGAATAAAATCAAAAATAGGAAAAAAAGTATCAACAAAAGTATCTACTAAAATAGGTGAGAGAGCAGCAAAAAAAGCCGCAAAGGATGCAGCAAAAAATGCAGCAAATAAATCATTTAGTAGGGCTGTAGCAAAAGGACAAACAAAAATTTCAAAAATGTCAGTAAGAAATGCTGCGAAATATGCAGCAAAAAAAGCCGGAACTGATGCAGCAAAATCCGTTGCTACAAAGTTAGGAAGTAATGTTAGCATCAAGTCTTCTATTGCTAATCTTAAAAATAAACGTCTAATTAATAAAACTGCGAAAAACATAGTAAATAAAACATTTAATAAAGCTACAAAAAAAGGAATGGTTAAAGCAGCAAATAAGGCTACTGGTGGAATAAAATCAAAAGTTGTTAGAAAAGTAACTAATAAAGTATCTACTAAAATGGGCGAGGTAGTATCAAAAAGAGCAGCAAAAAAAGCCGTTAAGGAAGTGTTAACTAGTTCTGGTTCTAAAATTACTTCTAAAGCAACTAAAGCAGCAGCAAAAAAGGTTGCAAAACAGACCCTAAAAAATGTTGGAAAAAAAACTACAACCAAAATAGCAGGTCATTTAGGAAAAAAGGTATCAATAAAGGCTCTTGCTAAAGGAGGAGCTGCTTCAATCCCTGCAGTAGGAGAGATTCTTATGGCAATTTTTGCCGGATTTGATATTGCGGAATTAATTGCGAATGGTATTAATCCTATGCTTGCGAAACGTGAGTTAGAGAAAATTGATGAAGAACTAACTTCTGATGTAAAAAGAGGATTAAAAAGTGTTAATTCTATATCTAAATCATTAAGTGATAGTATAGGTAATTTAAATGAAGCGGTTGGATATTTAAACAATGCAAAGAAAAAAATCAATAAATTAGATTATTCCACAAAAGAAAATAACCTATCTGCTATTGAATCACGTATTAATGAAATAACAAATATTATAGAGGTTATGAATTATGCTAACTCTTCTTTTTCTCAAGTAAGTCAAGCATTGGCAAAAATATTTAAATAAGGGTGATTTGTATGAGTAAAAATAAAATATCTGTTGATGCAGAAAAATTAACAGCAGCAAATGATTTAATTCAAAGTAGTTATAATTGTGTCCAAACAGTAAAAAATGCAATTTCAAGTTCTTGTGAAGAAACAAAAGGTGCCACACATTATGCAGGTGGTAATATTGCCAATGCAATAAAGAACTCAATAGTTGATATGTTAGCAAATGAAATGGAAAATATAAATCAAATATATGAAGCAATTAAAGCTAATGCTAAAGCAATTGAAAATTTTGATAACACTGAAAATAAAATAAAAAGTGATTTAAAAAAATCAATTAAAAAGTTAGATAAATCTGGAGTGCAAAAGAAATACAATAAATTATCAAAAATAGTAGGGAAGAAAGAAGCAAAAAAATTAACACTTCAGCTTGCAAAAAAAGCAGGGGTAAATATTAAAATAAGTAATGGTAAAATACAAAGCTTGTCAAAAATAAGTACAGGTAGCAGTAATGGCGGAAGAGGAAATTATGGTCATTCTGATAATGGAAAAACTGGTTCCGTTGGAGCAGGTGCTGGTATAGCAGCCACAGGTGCTAAAGTAGTAAAAACAAAGAAAAAGAAAAAGAAATTTAAAAAAGGTAAGAATATAGTAGTAGGTACAGCAGGTTCAGCTGCAATGATAGCTAGTTATGAAAGAGATATGAATAAAAAATTTGCAACTATTGATAAAATTAAAGCAGGAACTACTAATAAAATCGAACAAGCTAAATTAAATTTAAATACAAAAATATCTCAAATTAATAGTGATAGGGATGCAGAGATTGCTAATATAGAAGCAGAAAGAGATAGCAATATTGCAGATTACTATGAACAAGCAAGTAATGAAATTAATAGTATTGATCCTACTGATAGTGATGCAAAAGAACAAATTGCTTCTATTAAGTCAGATTTAGAAAGCAATATAAATCAAGCTAATGAAGATGCTAATGCACAAATTGAAGAAGTTAAAGCAAATGCTGAACAGCAAATTTCAGAAGCAAATGAAGAAGCATCTACTGAAATAGAAAATATTCAAAAAGGATCAGATAAAGAAATTAATACTATAATGGAGAATGGTTTAGATAATGAAACAACAACTGGACAAGATTTAGAAACAGCTGCTGATACTCCACTAAAAGCTAATGAAGTTGATCAAACTAAAATTAATGAAGCTAATGGTAATAAAGAAGCATCAACTAAATCATTAGAAGAGAGTAGGACTGCATATAACAATGATGTTTCAGCTAAAGAACAAGAGATAAATAATCCATCTAACACTCAAGATGAAAGTCAATCAGTTGTATCAGAAGAATCTAGTAGTAGTGGTAGTAGCGAAGAAACAGTAGTATATCAACAAAGTTCAAATGATTCTAGCTCTAGTGATTCTAGTAGCTATACTAATTATAACTCTAGCGATGCTAATAATTCTTCTACTGCATCGTCAGAATCTGCAGATGTATATGTGGAAGATGTTGAATCAGACTTTGTAGAAACACCAGCAGTTCCAGAAGAGGATTTAGGTTCAGAAACTACTATAATACCTGATAATCCTAATAATGAAGAGTTAACTGAAACAGGCACTGAGGTTGGCAACTCAAATTCAGAAATCATAGATGTTCCAAAGAAGGAAAGCAAGTCTAATGTTGCTATACCTATTGGTTTAGGTGTTGCAGCAGCAGGAGCAGCAGCAGTAGCAGGAGTTAGATTTGTAAAAAATAGAAAACAAAATGATGACTCAGAAGAAACATATGATGATGAAAATAATAATTTAGATGACTATGAAAGCGGTAGTGATGATAGTGAATACATGAAAGATGATTATTTAGGACCTTCTGGAAGTATGTATACAGATACAGACTTTGAAGATGATGAATTATCAGAAGTACCAGATGATACAAAATATAATGATGCAGCACATTTAGAAGAACAAATAGAAGATGACAGTGACGCTTTCACAGAAGATGAAATATTAAATGATTTAGGATAAAAAGGGAGGAAATGTATGGATACTAATGATAAATTTCTACCTATAGGTAGTGTAGTTTTACTAAAAGGTGGAACAAAAAAAGCAATGGTAACTGGTTTTTGTTCAGTAGCAGAAGAGGATACTCAAAAAATGTATGATTATACAGGTTGTGTCTATCCAGAAGGATTCTTAGATTTTGATCAAGTATGTTTATTTGATCATAATCAAATAGAAAAAGTATATCATGTAGGATATTCTGATGAAGAAGAACAAGAGTTTAAAAAAGCATTAATAGAAATAGCAAATAAGTTTGAATCAGGTGAGGAAAATACAACAGAGTTCTTTAATGAATATATAGGTAATGATGAAGAAGATGATGATGATTATGATGAGACTGAGGAGGAAGAGTCATCAGAGGAATCTCCAAATATTCCAGTTGTAGAACCTGTAGATATAAATCTAGAAGATGTTCAAAGAAATAAAATAGATAATTTAGAATACTTATAGAATCTATAAGTATTTTTTTATGGATTTATATGTTATAATTATTATAGTAAAGGAAGTGATAGAGTGGAATTAGATTTAAAGATAAATGAATTTGAAGGCCCATTAGATTTATTACTTCATTTAATAAAAGAAAGTAAAATGAATATTTTTGATATAAAAATAGAACAAATAACTGACCAATATTTAAAATATATAGAAAGCCAAGAAAAAATGAATCTAGAAATAGATAGTGAATATTTAGTCTTGGCATCAGAACTAATTGAAATAAAATCGAAATTACTTCTTCCAAATGAAAAAGTAGAAGATGAAGAAGAGGAAGACCCAAGAGAAGAATTAATAAATAGATTGTTAGAATATGAAGCATATAAAGAAATAACTAAAACCTTAAAAGAAAAAGAGGAGTTAAGACAAGAAATATATACAAAAGCTCCTAGTAATATTCAAGAATATATAGAAAATAATACAGAGATTAAAAGTGATATAACTCTAGATGATTTGGTAGATGCTTTTCAAAAGTTTTTAGAAAGGAAAAAAGAAAGTAAACCATTATCAACTAAAGTAACTGAAAAGGAAATAACTGTATCATCAAGAAGACATGATATAAGAAATATATTAAAGAAAAAAAAGAAAATATCATTTTTTGAATTATTTCCTGTGATTTCTAGAGAATATATAGTTGCTACATTTTTAGCAGTTTTAGAAATGGCTAAGAATAAAGAGTTAATAATAACTCAAAATGATACATTTGATGATATAACTTGTGAGGTGACGAAATGAATAAATTAGCAATATTAGAAGGACTCTTATTTGTCGTAGGTGAAGAGGGTCTTACATTTGACCAAATAAAGGATGTATTAGAAATAAATGAAGATGAATCAAAGAATTTAGTAAAGGAACTAAAATCTAGATATGAAGAAGATGATAGAGGATTAAGAATAGACTTTTTAGGTAATAGATTTAAAATTACAACAAAGTTTGAACATAAAGAGTATTATCAAAAACTAATCGAAAATCCAACTACTAACTTTTTAAGTCAAGCAGCACTAGAGACACTTGCTATAATTGCTTATAATGAACCAGTAACTAGAATTCAAGTTGATAAGCTAAGAGGTGTTGCTAGTTCTCAAATGATAAGAAAATTAGTTGCTAAAGGGTTTATTAAAGAAGTCGGTAGAAGTGATATGCCAGGTAGACCAATTTTATATGAAACAACAAGTGAGTTTTTAGATTACTTTGGTCTACCTAATATAGAGGCATTACCGGATATGTCAAACTTTATTAAAGAAGCAGAGAAAGAAGATAAAGAAGAAACAGATTTATACACATCTAAGTATAAGGAAAATGAAGTATCATCTTGATACTTTTTATTTTTATGATATAATTTATATATGCCTGAGTGGTGGAATTGGTAGACGCGTTGGACTCAAAATCCAATGGTAGCAATACCGTGTCGGTTCAAGTCCGACCTCAGGCACCAGATTGATATGAAACTCGAACTTTCGAGTAGAAATACAAGACGGCTTGTCAAAAGGCCGTTTTTATGTTATTATGAATATGTCAAGGAAACTTGCATAAAATAAAAAAGGAACATTCAATATCGCATGTTGAGTGTTGCCAAATGAATTGGTATCACCTAAATCATTGCTGAGTTAGGTGATTCTTTTATTTTAAGATTACAAATAGTAATACTATAAGTAAAAGGATAATGATAATCAAAGAGAAGATTAAAAAATCTTTTTTTGACATCTTATCACCTCCTCTCTATGAAGAAAAGAGGCATCACCCAACTATTAAATGTTCCAAAAATACTTTATCAAACATTTGTTCTTTATGCAACAGTTTTATACTAAATTATTGTCAATTTAGAAAATACAATAGTATATTGTCAAAAAACAATATACTATTTCATATAGAGATAATCAAATTATATAATAATCTTAATGTTAGGGAGGCGAAATAAATGAAAAAAGTTGTATTAGTGACTGGAAGCACTCAAGGAATAGGTCTTGCGACAGCAAAGAAATTGTCAGAAGATAATATTGTTATTATAAATGATAATAAAGGAATTGATGACAATTTTATAAAAGAAAATTTTGCAGGAAACGAAGTTTATTATTTTAAGGCAGATATTTCAACTTCTAATGATTTAAATTCTTTAAAAGATTTTATTTTAAGAAACTTTGGAAGATTAGACATAGTTGTTGCACATGCTGGAATTATTCCACTACCATGCGATATCAATAATATAACCCCAGAAAACATTGACAAAACCATTAGTGTTAATTTAATAGGAACTTTTAATACTCTAAAAATCTTTGGTAATTTAATTAAGGATACTTCAAGAAAAGGTTCCATAGTTGCAACAACTAGTGTTGATGGAATAATCGGAGAACCTTATAATGCTATATATTCAGCTACAAAAGCTGGAATAATTTCTTTAACTAAGTCATTTGCTAGATATTTTGGTGAAAATATTAGGGTTAATGCTGTAGCACCGGGACTTATTGATACACCCCTTACTGCAAGTACAGGAGAGGATCCTAAAGCAACTACTGATTTTTCTATTATTAAAAGAATGGGAACTTCTGAAGAAATTGCTAATGCTATAAACTTTTTATTATCAGATGAGGCATCTTATATAACTGGGCAAATTCTTACTGTTGATGGAGGATTTACTTTAAAATAATTAAAAAGTTGTTGAACGTCCTTCCTTAAGGCACCATGAGTGTATGATACGAATCTAATAGGTTCGTTTAAATTATAGGTGTCTTTACTCAATGCAAATGAGGTAGGGTACTTTTGCTTCATTTATAAGTCTCGGATTACTTTTCGGGATTTTTATATTTTTAGAGAATTATAAAAAGTCAAAACTAATAATTAGATAATATAGAATGTGTGATAAAATAATATGTAAAGGAGGTTCAATTATGCTAAAATCAGAAATAAATGATTATCTAGATAATATATTAAAAGATTTTTTTCCAAAAAGTGGTGGTTGGAAAAGTAATTGTTTTAGGAGAGAATCAACAGTTTCAGAGGCTAATCTACCTTGCCATTTAAGAGATGTCGATTGGCTTGCATCTTTAATTATGAAAAAATACAATTTATTTTCATTAGGTGAAAGTGAAGTAAAAGAATATATAAGCGACTCACCATACTTTAATAGATTGAGAAGTGAATATGAACAACGAATTGTAAAGTGGCAAATAAATTGGATAATACAAGGTGGAGATAACTGGATTATTGATAATAAACTAGGTGGTGAATTATTCATGATTAGTCCTAAATGTGATTATGCATTTAGAAAAGGCGTTGTTGATACTTTATTAGCAATAGGAATGGATATTAGTGCAATTGAAGAAGGAATAGAAAAAAATGCTGATATGTGGCGTGATTTATATATGAATTTAGCATTTTCTAATGAATTTGACCCACTTTCTAGTAAAATTAATTTTAGATTATCTCTGAATGGTATAAAAGAAGAAATAGATAGTGAGCAATTGAAAGAACCTGATCATGAATTTAAAGAAAAATGGTTAAAGTATAGGAAATACCAATATTATCAAAAACATAAGAAATCTATTGATATGTATAGTGCTCCAACAACAGAGATGATTATGAGTCCAGAAAAGGTAAAAAAACTTAAATTATATTTAGCGGAGAAATCTTTAGAACGACATAAAGAAATTGAAGAATACAATAACAGGAAAAGACTAAATTCTGAAGTGAAGCATATGAGTCAGCAAGACCTATGTCACTCAAGTTATAATGATTCCCCTCCTAATAAAAGTTTATTAAAGAGATTAGTAACAAGATTAGGAGTAAGAAAATAATAAGAAATATATACATGACATAATTATGATAATTATAAATGAATGAAATAAAAAAGTTAGTAATACAATAAAAGTACATCAAATTGATAGTATTAATAAGGAGGTATAAAATGAACGAATATATCAAATTATTTATTGATAATGATTATCCTAATTTTATAGATAAATATTTAACTACTGATACTTTAAATAGATTAAAACATGTAACTCAATTTTGTGGATGTGATTATACAAAACTTTATTCACCTTTATTTAAATATACAAGATTTGACCATAGCCTAGTTGTAGCGCATATGACTTGGCATTTTACTCATGATAAAAAAGAAACTGTTATGGCACTATTTCATGATATTGGTACACCATGTTTTGCACATTGCATAGATTACGTTTTTGGAGATTATCTTGAACAAGAATCCTCTGAAAGAAATATAATTGATATTATAAAACAAGATAAAAAAATGAAAAGTTTTTTAGAAGAAGATAACTTATCTTTAGATGACTTTATAGATTATCAAAGTTTTAATATTTTAGAAAATAAATCACCAAAACTATGCACTGATAGACTTGATGGTGTTTTACATACTTGCTATATTTGGTTACATACTCATTCTCTAAAACAAATTAAAGAAGTATATGATAATATAGTCGTTTTAGAAAATGAAGATAATAAGAAAGAGATTGGATTTAAAGATATTGAGATTGCAGAAAAATTTGTATCAATGGTTTATAATTATGCCAAAGAATTACAAGGGAATACTGATAAATATGTAATGAAGTATATTTCAGAAATAGTAAAATTAGCTTTCAAAAAAAATCTAATTACCTTAGACGATTTATACGAAAAAAAAGAGGAAGAAATCTTAAGTATCTTTAGTAAAAATTTTGCTTCATGGAAAAACTTTAATAAAGCTTCTGTTTTAATTAAGACTGAGGCTTTACCCGAGAATAATTTTTATATCTCTTTTGAAACTAAAAAGAGAAATACAATCCCTTTAGTATATACAAAGTATGGTAATAAAAGAGTTGATTTAATATCCAAAGATTCAAAAGAAAAATATGAAGATTTAAAACTATATAAAGATACTAAATATGCATATGTAAAAGAAATAGTTGAACTATAAGTAATATACTTGTTTTTAGTTTAAATAAAGCATAATATATGGTAATATAGTTGTATAGTATTTTTAGGAGGAAAATAAAATGAAATTATATATAACATATCACAAAAAAAGTTTTACTGAACAACAAATTCAAGAATTAAATCAAGGGGGGGGGAACTAATCTTTTTGGAAGATACTTTTGATTTAGATAAAGCACCATATTTAATAGATGAAGAAGAAAAAATATTAGTAGTAGATCCAGATTGGTATAATTGGGATATTAATGCGAACCATTTAAGTAAGATAAAAAACTTAAAAGGAGTTTGTTTATCTACAACAGCATTTGATTGGATAGATTTAGATTATTGTAAAGACAATAATATTGTTGTATGCAATATACCAAAATATTCAACTGATTCAGTAGCCGAATATGGCATATTTCTTATGATGTGTTTAGCAAAGAAATTTCCAATCCAAGCAAAGACAGATTATAAAATGGATTATTCACAATATATGTTAACAACTGAAATAAGAAATAAAACGGTAGGTATTATTGGACTTGGAACAATAGGTTCTAAAATAGCAGATATGTGTAAGGCTTTAGGTATGAATGTTATTTATTGGAATAGAAGTGAAAAACAAAATAATTATAAAAAAGTTGATTTAGAAACTATATTCAAAGAAGCAGATTTTATTTTTCCGGCATTTGCTACAAATGAGGAAACAAGCAAATTAATTACAGATGAGTTAATAAATAAAATGAATGGTAATAGTTTTATTAATGTAGTCAATAACCCTAGGGAATTATATAATCATGATTTACTTCTTAATAGGGCTGAAAAAGAAGAAATTAGTTATGCTTTTGAATTATATGATAATGAGAAAAAGATGTATGACTACAAGGGAAATATTATGGCTACAGCTCCTTATGCATTTTATACAAAAGAAGCAATTGATAGATTAGTTACAATTTGGTGTGATAACGTTGTGGCTTTATCTACTGGCAAATTACAAAATGTTGTATTTAAATAGAAAATTAAATTTATAATTTCAATTAGATGTGAAGTATGTACTTTAGAGGGAGATTTTTAGTTAGGAGATTATCATAAATGAAAGATTTAGAAATAATAAAAGTTGAAGATATAGATAGCTTAAATATATGTTTAAATATAAGAGAATTAGTTTTTACTAAAGAACAAGGTGTATCAAAAGATATTGAAGTAGATTTATATGACTCTATAAACAATGATTGTATTCACTTTCTAATTAAATATAAAAATATAAGTGTAGGCACCATAAGATGTTTATATAAAGAAAATAATGCAGTTAAACTACAAAGATTTTGTTTTCTTAAAGAATATAGAAACTTAGGTCTTGGAAGAGAAGTACTAAAGTATATAGAGGACTTTTATAAAGACCGTGGAATAAAAATAATTAAGCTAGATTCACAATATCAAGTATATAAATTTTATGAAAAATGTGGTTATATTAAAGATTCTGATATTTTTATGGAAGCTGGTATAAAGCATATTGAGATGATAAAAAATATATAATTCGATTTATTAAAGGAGAATATAATGGAAAATAAAGTAATTGTAACAGCACAAAATAAAAACAATTTAACTGATGCGATAGAAAACTATATGGAAAAAGAAAGTATAGACTATCAATTTGTAGATATTAATAGTATTCAAATAGAAAAAGATATTACAGATATAATTTATATTGGGAATATTTCTGAGTTAGAAGAATTAGATATAAATAATAATATATCAATTATTTCTATAAATAAGAGTAAAAGTGTTATTGAAAATAGTAATAATATAATAAATTATATTATTACAGATTTACTTGATGATAATAATAACTATACCGAAGCTCAAAAAGAGTATTTATTTCAAAATGGAATTTATAGAGTATTTATACAACAAATAGATACTTTATTAAAAAACAGTAATAATTATAATGGAATTATCTATGATATTACTAAAATAAAGAAAAATACTGATAACTGGATATTTAGTTTTGATTCTATTAGTGATACATATCATTGGTTATCTAAAAAGAATAGGAATTTAAAAGAAGATTTTACTCAAAAAGTAATAAGTTTTTATAGTGAAAAAGTATATAATGATTCTTTAAATGAAATTAATTATTTATCTGAAAAATTATTAAATATTAAAAGAGGTCAAAATATTATAGATATATTTATACTTACTGAAGAAGAATATAAAAAGTATAAAGAAAACTTCTTCTTTAAAGTATTAACTAAAAATATATCTGAAACTCATAAGATATATTTAATTAGAAAAGAAGAATTTATTAAAAATGATTTAGAATTATATAATAAATTATTAGATGGAGTAATTATCTATGATGATTGTGTATATAGAGATACATATAGTGATGAAATATCTTTAGGTGTAGTTGATTGCAAAAAAGAAACTGTAGAAGAGTATAATAAAGCATTTGATTATATACTGGATAAATATGGTTATAGATTAAATTCGGAGAGTGATATAAATGAATTTTAAAGACAGGGTTGTATTAGTAACGGGATCTTCTAGAGGTATTGGACGTAGTATTGCAGTTGGCTTTGCAAGATGTGGTGCTAATGTAGTAATTAACTATAGAAGTAATGAAGAAGAAGCAGAAGTTATAGAAGAGATTATTTCTAGTTACGCTGACTGTATGTGTATAAAAGC
The DNA here is from genome assembly GCA_948434005.1 of uncultured Mycoplasmatota bacterium. Classification (GTDB taxonomy): domain Bacteria; phylum Bacillota_I; class Bacilli_A; order RF39; family UBA660; genus UMGS995. The sequence goes on along the minus strand of CAOJEH010000009.1, from coordinate 18,143 downwards.
TGATGTCTCTAAGGAAAGAGATGTAAAAAGAATGATTGATACTATAATTGATAAATATGGTCATATAGATATTGTAGTTAATAATGCTGGTATAGCTATTGATAATGATTTTGAAGATCACAATATAAAAGATTGGCAAGAAACATTAAATACAAATTTGATTGGTGTTTTCTTAGTTTCTAAATATGCAGGTTCACATATGGTTGATAATAAATATGGAAAAATAATTAATATGACATCTACTAATGGTATTGATACTATTTATCCATATAGTGTTGACTATGATGCGTCTAAGGCAGGCCTTATAAATTTGACTAAAAACTTGGCAATTCAATTTGCTCCATATGTAAATGTTAATGCAGTAGCACCAGGTTGGGTAGATACTGGTATGAACGACGATTTACCTAAAAGCTATTTGCAAGAAGAAAAAGAAAAAACATTATTAAAACGTTTTGCAGAACCAGAAGAAATCGCGGATGTTGTACTATTTTTAGCATCAGATAAAGCTAGATTTATAGATGGTGAAGTTATTAGAGTAGATGGTGGTTTAAAACTACAATAAAATTTTATATAAATAGGAGAATTTAGTATTGAAAAGTATTTGGGATAAATTTAAAATTAAAAATATTGAACTTCAAAATAGAATAGTTAGATCTGCTACAAATGAACATTTAGGAACTAAGAACGGAATAATAACAGATGCTTATATTTATGTATATAAAAATTTAGCCAAACAAGGTATAGGGCTAATTATAACTTCCCACATGGCTGTATCAAAAAATCAAAGAGCAGATTTAACACATATTTGTATAAATGAAAAAGAAAACTATAACAAGTTATTAGAATTAACAAAAGAAGTTCATAAATATGGACAAAAAATCATCTGTCAAATTTCTTGTGGAGGTAGAAGAGCTAGTAAAATATTTGGAGATAAAGCCCTCAGCCCTAGTGGAAATGATAATGCTAAAATAATGACTAAAAAAGATATTGATACATGTATAGATAGTTATGTATCCGCTATAAAAGTAGCTAAAGAAACAGGATTTGATGGAGTACAAATTCATCTAGCCCATGGTTATTTATTAAGTGAGTTTTTAAATCCATTTTATAATAAGAGAACTGATGAATATGGATGTTCTATTGATAATAGATATAGAATAATACATCAGATATTATCAAAAGTTAATGATATTATATTAGATCCTAACTTTTTAATAACTGTAAAAATAGACTCAACATTAAAAAATGACAATATAGATTTTATAAAAGATCAAATAGAAATATGCAAACTATTAGAAAAAGACGGTATTAGTGCTATAGAAGTTAGTGGAGAAGACTTCAGAAAATATAAACAAAATAAGCCTTATTATTTAGATAATGCATTAAGAATAAAGGACGTAGTATCAATTCCAATTATATTAGTTGGAGGCTTTAGAGATGAAAAACAAATGAATGATGCACTTCTTAGTGGTATTGATTTAATATCATGCTGTAGAGCTTTTATTGCAGATAATAATTTTATAGAAAAATTAAAGAATAAAGAAACTAGTAGATGTATTAGTTGTAATAAATGTTTTGAAATTTATAAAACATTATATAAAAGATGTATATTTGATGAGCAAATTAATAGAGGCCTTTATGCTAATTTTAATAATGATTAATTAAAATACTCAGATATTATGGAGTCTGCATATTTAAATGCAGCTTCTTTTTCTTTTTTATTTTTAATTGTCCAAGCAAATACTGATATACCCTTTTTTCTTATATTCTGAATCCTTGAATACTTGACCATTCTTTTATTATAAGCAATAAAGTTTGGTTTTAATAGTTTTAATATAGCCTTTGAATCAAGAAATTTATAGTAAAAATATTCAGCATTAGTAACTAAAATTCCTAATATATAATTCTTTCTTTTTTGTTTTAGTGAAAGTAAATACTTCAAATAAAAAGATTGGATAATTACGGGCCCATTATAATTATCAAGAGTCTTTATTAATTGTTTAACTGTTGTATTAAGTCTTTTATCATTCTTTACTTCAATATCTATTAAAACCTGACCATCTACCATAGATAAAACATCTTCAAATAATGGAATCTTTTCATCTGTATCTAGTAAACTCATCTTTTGTAGCTCATCATAACTACATTTTCTAATTAATTTATTTTCTCCTGTCATTCTAAGAAGATTAGAATCATGAAAAACTACTAATTTATTATCAGTAGTTAAGTGTATATCGAGTTCTATAGGCACTTTATAATCTATAGCGCGCTTAAATGCTTTAATAGAGTTTTCTGGAATATTTAGATTATTATGAATACCTCTATGAGCAATTATTAAATTATTAAGATTAATATTTTCCATATTTAATTATATTGTAATAGAAAAATATATATGTTATTATAACTATAATTTATAGGAGAATATTATGGATATAACTAGAAAAACAATTGAAAATGATGAAAAATATTTAAGACAAATATCAAAAGAAGTAGATTTATCTAATAATGATTATAAACAAGACATAAAATTATTAGAGGAATATTGCCTTCAAACATCTTGTTTTGCCTTAGCAGCAGTACAAATTGGTATACCTAAAAGAATGATTTATTTAAAAAATACTAAAGACATAGATAGGAAAGATATTACTTATAATGAAAGTAAAGTATTAATAAATCCAGTTATAATAAAAAGAAAAGGACATAGTAGATTTTGGGAGGCTTGTTTAAGCTGTATGAAAAATAATAAGCATATTGCAGGATTAACAGATAGACCATATGAGTTAGAAGTAGAATATTTTGATACAAATGGTGAAAAGAAAAATGAAATATTTAGTGAGTTTTCTGCAATAGTTTTATCACATGAATTAGATCATTTAGATGGAATCTTACATATGGACATATCAAAAGATATAAAAATTGTAACAGATGAAGAATTAAAGGAATTAAGAAGAAAAGAACCTTTAGAAATAATTTCAAAAGAAGACTATTACTAGATTTGGGGTATTTAAAATAAATTGACATATTTAAGACATTATGATATAATAAGCACACATTTATTTGAGGGGGAAAATATAATGGGTTTAGATATAGATGCTAGAGTATACTCTGATTATATAAAAATGACAGGTATAGATAGTTATTTAGTTAATAAGGCTAGTGTTAAAAAAATAGGTTCTGATAGTATAGAATTAGAATTAGTTCACTACAAGAAAGATGATCGTATAACTGATACAATTAGAGTTAGTATATCTGATGATAATGCAACAGTTGTTCATGATAAGAAAAAAGTACCAATAACGGATCCATATGAAAATATAATATACAATATTTCAAGAGAAACTGAAGTTACTGAATTTGGTCTTAAAGATGAGACATTAACTATTACAAACGGAAAACTAACACAAACTATTAGACAGAATTCATTAGAAGCACCTAGTCAAAAACTTGATGATATAAATTCAATCTTAGGACTTAACTGTATGCTTGTAGATATTTTTAATCATCGTAGATCACCTATTACAAAAGAAACATATACTGCTGAAGGATTAAAAAGTTTAAAGGATGGCTTAGGAAATATTGAAATATGTCCTAAGTCAGTACAAAAGATTAAGAAATAAAATATTAAGAGAAGTTAGCTTCTCTTTTTTATTTACAAAGTATATGTAAATATATTTACAATTTATTTACGTAAATAATAAAACTGTGATAAATTATAATTGGTGATAATTATATGGATATAAATAAAAAGATAAATATAAGTAACAAAATATATCCAATATTTTATGGTCTATCAGCAGATTTAGTATTCTTTGTAGCTATTAATACAATATTTTTAACTAAAGTAAAACATTTAACTGCAATGGATATTTCTTCACTTACAATGTTTTCTATGTTATTTGTAATACTTATTCAAAATATTGTTATAAAAATAATTAAAAAAATTGGTAATAAGGCCTCACTAAAATTTGGAGTATATATGATGTTACTATCATCTATATTAATAACATTTTCTAAAAGCTATATCCTAATACTTATAGGTTATATATTATATAATGTAGCACCTCTATTTAAAGATATGGATAGTGTTATATTAAGAGAAAACTTAAAAGCTCAAAATAGGTTAGATAAGTTTATTAAAATACAAAATTTTTCTACTCTAATTTATTCAATAGTAACAATGATAGTATCATTTGTATCAGGTTTTTTATTTAATCTTAATCCATATATTCCAATGTTAATATGTATAGCTTTTTGTATTAATAATTGTATTTTATCTAACTTTATATATGAGATAAAACAAGATAATGAAGAAGAAGTAGAAAATAGAGATTTTAAAATTACTAAAAGAGTTTTAATTATATTACTAGTTTACTCAATAGTATATTCTATAATAGAATTATCCCAAACTAATACAAAATTATTACTACAATATAATTTAGAAGAGTTTTTAAAACTAGATAAAGCTGTAATATATCTTTCATTTATAATTGCACTATCTAGAATATCTAGAGTATTAGGTAATCTTTTGTTTATAAAAATATATAAAAAAGTAGGTAAAAAACTACCTAGAGTTATAATAACTTCTTTAATATTTGCTTTATTTTTAATTTTATTGGGAGATTTTATAGAAAAAGACTTTCTAGGTATAATTATATCAGCTTTAGGATTTTTAATAATTTTAAGTATTAGAGATCCATTACAAAACTATATGAAAACAGTACTACTTAATAAATGTAGACCAATATATCATGAACAAGCTATTATATATTTTAATACTTTTAGAAAGATAGGTAATTTTATTATTAGTGGAATTATAACTCTTATATTATTAAAATTTAAATTAGAATATGCGATTACCTTTTTACTTATAGGAGCAGTATCTTCTGTAGTATTAATTAGGAAAATGTATAGTTTAGTTAAGTAATAAAAAAGGATGTGTAAAAATTGAGTATTAGAAGTAAAGAAAATTTATTTATAATAATTAGTTCTTTAAGAAAGGTAATAGATATATTTTTTGGCCCATTTTTAACTGCATATTTTATTAAAACATCAACAGATAGTTTAACAAGTTTATCAATTTATAATATACTACATTATTTCTTTTTAAGTGTATTTGGTTTTATAGTAGGATATATTGTTAGAAATAAATTTCAAATAGGTATGTTTAGACTAGGAGTTATTTTAAATTTTTTCTATATTTTATTTATTATCATATTAAAAGAAGAAATCTTAAATCATCTATTAATATTAGCTTTTATACATGGGGTTGCTACTATAGCATATTGGTATCCATATAATCTTTTTATTTCAAAGCAAATAAAGAATAAAGATAGAGAACAGTATGAGGTAAAAAGAAAAACAACACATTTAATAGTAAATGTATTAACACCTATTTTTTTAGGTAGTATAATTACTACAACAAACTTTTATTTAACTGCCATCGTAATAGCGGTAATATCAGGTATTCAGATAATTACATCATTTTTTATAAAAACAATTGAAAAGAAGAACTATGAATTTACCCCAATAAAGTCATTTAAAATAATAATGAAAGATAAAAATGTAAGAAACTTGCATAAAGAAGAAATTCTAAAAGGTATGAGTACCACAGTTTTAGATACATTAGTAACAATATTAATATTTAATGCTTTTAAAACAGATATGAATCTAGGATTAATCTCTTCCATATCATCTATTATTACAATATTAATGGCACATATTTATAGTAAGAAATTTAAAAATAAAAGTGATAAAGGAGTTATTATTATATGTGGAATAATTCCTGTTATATCACTACTCTTATTGATGTTTTATACTAATAATATAACCTTAATAATTTACTATATGATATACAATTCACTTATTAATATTTTAACAATGATAATAGAAATAAGAATGTATAATGTATCTAATTCAAGTATTATAAAAGAAGATAATACAATGGAGTTTTGGTCAATTAGAGAAGTAGCTTTAAATATTGGTAGAATATTTGGTTATACCTTACTTTTATTAACTATCTTATTAAAACTTGATATGTATTTAAATTATTTATTATTAATAGTAACTTTTTCAATACCTTTAAATGCATATTTTACAGCTAAAATTAAAAGATAAATAGTGTATTATTTTCTTCTAAATTATCATAATAATAGAGGAGGATAATTTAATGAAAGAAAATATTAATGCATTAGATGAAATAAATAAAGGTGCATCTATGGGAATGGACGCTATTCATTTTATATTGGATAAGGTAGAAGATCGCGACTTTAGGGAAATATTAAATAAACAATATAATGATTATAGTGATATCTCTGAAAAAATTAAAGATATTTATAAAAAATATAATAGTACTGATGAACCACATGAGACAGGTGCTGTTACTAAAGCTATGACTTGGTATGGAGTAGAAATGAAAACTCTAACTGATCATAGTAACTCTAAAATAGCAGAGCTTCTCATGCAAGGTACTAATATGGGAATTATTGAAGGAAGAAGAATTTATAATAAAAAAGAAATAGATAAAGAAGTTTCAAATATTGTAAAAGAGTATATCTCAATGCAAGAAAAATGTGTTGAAAAATTAAAAGAATATTTATAATACTACGAAATAGTATTATTTTTTATATACATAGCATAATAATACTGGTGATTATATGAAAAATATTTCTATTTGGGAAGATATTAATATAAAAGTAAAAAGTAAAAATATAGAAAAAGAACTAACTACAGATATCTTAATTATAGGTGGAGGTATAACAGGACTTAATACTGCCTATTTTTTAAAAGATATAGGAAAACAAGTAGCTATTATAGATAAAGGTAAAATAGGTTGTGGTATTACTAGTAAAACTACTGCAAAAATAAGTTATTTACAAGAAAATATCTATACTAAATTAACAAATAATTTTGATGAGGATACTGCTAAATTATATTTAAATTCTCAAATTGATGCCATTAAATTAATAAAAGATATTATAGATAAAAATAAGATAAAATGTGATTTAGAAAAAGTGGCATCTATTCTTTTTACAAGAGATGCAAAAAATATAGAAAAGATAAGTAAAGAGAAAGAATTACTAAAAAAATGGAATATCAAAGTAGAAGATATATTAAGTGATAATATTGTAAGTGGTATAAAAGTAAGTGATACTTATACCTTTCATCCTCTAAAGTATTTAGATGGACTTGTAAAAATAATTAGTGAATATGTAGATATATATGAAAATGTAACTGCTAAAAATATAACACTAGAAAAGGATAAATATAAAGTTGAAACTAATAGAGGTATAATATATGCTAAAAAAGTAATAGTCGCATGTCATTATCCATTTTTTATAATACCTACAATGATACCATTAAAAACATATATAAAAAGAGAATATGTTAATGTGGCTAAGATGAAAAATACTAGTAACTATAGTGCAATTAATATAGATGATAACTTAATGTCTATTAGATATTATAAAGATTATTTAATCTATGGGTCTAACAAACATAGACTTACTAGTAAAATAGATTATAAAGAAAATTATGATAAAAGCAGAAAAGATTTCAAGAATTTATTTAAGAAAGATCCTTTATATACTTGGATGAATCAAGATATTATGAGTAATGATAACTTACCTTTTATTGGTAAAGTAAAAGATAATTTATATATATCTACCGCATATAATGCTTGGGGAATGACTAACTCTATGATTGGTTCTAAGATAATCAGTGATTTAATTATGGATAAGGAAAATAAATATGAAAAGTTATTTAATCCTAATAGAATTAATTCCTCTTTAATTATAGAATCAATTATAGGTAGTTTTCATTATATGAAAGTATATCCTGAGGCATTATTTAAAAAGAGTAATCCAGAATATATAGAAATAAAAGGAGTAAAATATGGTGTTTTTACTGATACATTTGGTAATAGACATATGGTATCTTTAATATGCCCTCATATGAAATGTAACCTAGTTTTTAATAGGGAAGAAAATACCTGGGATTGTCCTTGCCATGGTTCTAGATTTGATATAGATGGAAATATTATTTATGGTCCTACTACAAAAGATATTAAAAAGTGTATAAAAAAATAGTTAACTTACCACAATACTATTGGGAGGAAAAATAATGAATAATTATGAAGAAGTACCTAGTATTATAAGTTGTAAGGATTTAGACTATTTAAGTGATATGTTTACTTGGAATTATGGAGCTTATAAAAGTGCATATAATGCCATTAATAGTGTAGAAGATGAAGAATTAAGAAAACAATTAGAAAAAGCTTCAAATATATTTTATGAGTCAATGCAAAAAGTCTTAAATATATTAAATGAAGGAGGAAGCAATGAATAATAATCAAATAAAAAATCAAAAGACAGAGGTTCCTACAGGAGTAGAATTAAATGAAAAAGATTATATTAATTCATTACTTAGTTGTTTAAAAGAGATGACTAAGAATTATACAGTTGCCCTAACTGAAGCAAGTAATGAGGCACTATATCAAGAATTTAAAGATATGTTTGATACTTATATTAAATTACAAAGAGAAACATATGAATTAATGTTTCGTAAAGGATGGTATGTCCTAGAACAAGCAGAAGGAGCAAAAGTAGGGGCTAAATATAATACTCTTAACCAAGAATTTACTGATTTAAATGGATAATACATTTTTGACAAAGTTATCAAAATATGTTAGTATTAATATGTTAAAGAAATTTGCATAAAATAAAAAAGGGAATACCTAGTTTTGACGAGTTAGGTACTATCCCATTAGTATAATGTTTTAGTACCGACTTATACAGTTGGTACTATTTTTATTAGAATGATGAAAATCATAATAATAAGGAGTAATATGATTAGAAAAAGATAATACTCTCTCTTTGTCATAAAATCACCCCCTTTCACTTTTAAAAGTAAAGGGGAATAGTACCTAAACTAACTAAGTATTCCAAATGAATTATATACTACGAAATATTTTAAAACAATCGAACAAGGTAAATTATTTATATCAATTTATACCAAATATTATAAATAAATTGAAATTATTATTTGGTTATGATATATTGTATATAGATGAAGGAAACTTCATACAATAAAAAAGGGGATACCTAGTTTTGAAGCGTTAGGTACTATCCCAAAAATGTGGTTAGTACCGACTTATACAGTTGGTACTATTTTTATTAGAATGATAAAAATCATAATAATAAGGAGTAATATGATTAGAAAAAGATAATACTCTCTCTTTGTCATAAAATCACCCCCTTTCACTTTTAAAAGTAAAGGGGAATAGTACCTAAACTAACTAAGTATTCCAAATGAATTATATACTACGAAATATTTTAAAACAATCGAACAAGGTAAATTATTTATACCAATTTATACCAATACTATGACACTCATAGTATTTTTATATTATAAAAAATATATAATGGTTTTATCAATTACTCTAGATTTTTATATCATCATAAATTACTATAGGTGATGATTATGGGATATATAAAATCTCAACTAGATTTAATAAAAAGAAAAGATCCTGCGATTAAGAAGAATATAGAAGTATTATTGTATCCAAGTTTTAAAGCAGTAACCTATTATCGAATTGCACACTATCTATATATGAAAAAACACTTCTTTTTAGCAAGGTGCTTAAGTGAAAAAGCAAAAAAAAGAACAGGTATAGAAATACATCCAGGTGCTGTAATAGGTAAAGATTTCTTTATTGATCATGGTACTGGTGTAGTAATCGGAGAAACTACAATAATAGGAGATAATGTAATGCTATATCATGGAGTTACTTTAGGAGGTATTACTAATAATAAAGGCAAAAGACATCCAACTATAGAAGATAATGTAGTAATTGGTTGTGGTGCTAAAGTATTAGGCGATATTACTATCGGTAAAAATTCTAAAATAGGTGCTAATTCCGTAGTATTAAAAGATGTTAAAGAAAATGTAACAGTAACAGGAATACCTGCCAAAATAAAAAAATAGATTATGATATTTATTATTTTTATTGTATAATAAAACTGGTGATATAAATGAATGGAAAAAAGTATATTATTTTAGAAATTATTCCTACTAAGATAAAAGATGGAGATATCGCACAACTTTCAGCTTTAAAAATAAATGGTCTAACTTTAGAAGACAGATTTGATTATAGATTAGATGAAAGTAAAATAAGTATACCAGATATTATCAATATGATAAGTTATGATAAAGATAATTTTAAATATGTGAAAAGAACAAGTACTATAATTAAAAAGTTTAAAGAATGGATTAAGGATTATGATTTATTAATTATAGATAATTTATATACAAGTAACTATTTAGAAGGAATAAATAATAAAAAAGAATCTGTATTTAAATATTTAAATATGGATTTTTCTGATGATGTAATAGAAAATGTAATAGTAAAATACAATTTAGTTCCATCAGAACATATAGTAGATCTATTATACGAAGCACTTATTTATGAAAATAGTAAAGGAGAATAATATGGAAGTAGCAGATAGTTTTAAAGATTATGAATTAATAGATGCCTCTAGAGGAGAAAAATTTGAAAGATGGAAAGATGTATATCTATTAAGACCTGATCCTCAAATAATTTGGGATAATGGAGATTTAAAAGAAAAGTATAAGGATAAGATTAATGCAATTTATTATAGAAGTAATAAGGGTGGAGGACATTGGGAAAATTTAAAAAAGACTCCATCTAGTTGGATTGTTAATTATAAGGATTTAAAATTTAATATAAAACAGATGGGATTTAAACACACTGGGTTATTTCCAGAACAAGCCTATAATTGGGATTTTATGATAAATAAAATTAAAAATAGTAATAGAAAAATAAAAGTTCTAAACCTTTTTGCTTATACTGGAGGTGCCACAGTCGCATGTTTATCTGCTAATGCTAATGTGACTCATGTTGATTCATCACGAGGAATGGTTGAATGGTGTAAAGAAAATGTCGATAAATCAGGTTTTAAAGATAGTGAAATTAGATATTTAGTGGATGATGTAGTTAAATTTGTAAAAAGAGAAATAAGACGTGGTAATAAATATGATGCTATTATAATGGATCCACCAAGTTATGGTAGAGGTGCTAATAAAGAAATTTGGAATATAGAGAAGGATTTATATAATTTAGTTTTGTTATGTAGTGAAATATTAAGTAATAATCCACTATTCTTTTTAATAAATTCTTATACTACAGGACTTTCTCCAACAGTATTAAATAATTTATTAACAATAATTGTGGATAAAAACCATAAAGGAAAAATAACATGTGGAGAAATTGGGTTAAAGATAACTAGCAATAACTTAATTCTCCCATGTGGAATATATGGAAGATGGGAAAGTAATGAATAAATTAAATATATTGTATGAAGATAATCATTTAATTGTTGTAGAAAAAGAACCTAATATTTTAAGCCAAAGTGATATTACTAAAGATAAAGATCTATTTACTATAGTTAAAGAATATATAAAAGAAAAGTATAATAAACCAGGTAATGTTTATTTAGGATTACTTCATCGTCTAGATAGACCTGTTGGAGGTATTATGGTTTTTGCGAAGACTTCTAAGGCAGCTAAAAGGATGACAGAGCAAATAAAAAATCATAAGTTTGAAAAAACATATCTAGCTGTAGTTAATGGAGTTATGGATAAAAATGAAGATATATTTATAGATTATTTAAAGAAAACTCCAAATGGTAATACAATAGTTACGACAAAAGATGACGGAAAATATTCAGAACTTAAATATAAAGTGTTACAAAAAAACAAAAAAGATAATATGACTCTTATAGAAATAGATTTAAAAACGGGTAGACATCATCAAATTAGAGTTCAGTTTTCTAATAGAGGTTATCCACTATGTGGAGATCAAAGATATGGAAATCAAGATATGACGCCAATCGCACTATTTGCTTATAAAATAAAATTTAATCATCCTATAACTAAAGAAAATATGGAGTTTAAATTAGAACCAAAGCAAAATGTATACTGGACAAAATTTACAACGTAAAAAAATGTCAAAATAAAGAATTATTTGCAATTGATTCTTTTTTTTGATATTATTATATATAGAATAAGAATAGAATAAAATAAGGGAGTAGATAATATGGATTTTCAATGGTTTTTAACAATACCAGGCCTTTTAATAAGTGGTGGTGTAATACTATTAATAGTTGCTCTAATAATATTTATTAGTACCTCTAACAAAAAAGGAAATAAAGTTGACAAAGTAAGCGCAGAATCAGCACAAGGTGCAAAAGAAATGGTAGATAGTGGAATGACAATATCACCTACAAATGATGCTATTGGAACTCCAGGAATAGATATGGCTCAATCTCAAAATGTTGAAAATCCTAATAATATAGGAATGCCAGCTATGGATGCAGTAAATCCAATGCCAGAGACAAACGCTCCAGTAATGGATGCGGTAAGTCCAATGCCAGAGGCAAGCACTCCAGTAATGGATACGGTAAATCCAATGCCAGAGGCAAGCACTCCAGTAATGGATGCAGTAAATCCAATGCCAGAGACAAACGCTCCAGTAATGGATGCGGTAAGTCCAATGCCAGAGGCAAGCACTCCAGTAATGGATGCAGTAAATCCAATGCCAGAGACAAACACTCCAGTAATGGATACGGTAAGTCCAATGCCAGAAGTAAATACTCCAGTAATGGATACAATAAGCCCAATGCCAGAGGCAAGCACTCCAGCAATGGATGCGGTAAGTCCAATGCCAGAGACAAATGCTCCAGTAATGGATGCGGTAAGTCCAATGCCAGAAGTAAGTGAACCAGTAGTTGAAGCAACACCTGAAATACCGGTAGCAAATTCTATAGATAGTAGTCAAATATATGGAGGCGCAAGTCCTATTTCAAATATTGATATAAACTCAACAAATAATGAACCACATGAAATATATGGAGGAGCAAATCCTTTAGAAAATACACAGATTAATATGACACCGCCGGTAAGTGCAGAAGTAATTCCAGAGGCAAGTACTCCGGTAGTACCTGCTGCTGAAAATATAGCATCAGCAGAAGTAACACCAATTGTAGATGCTACTGCTAATGAAACCCCAATAGAAGTTGCGCCTGTAGTAGATGCAGGACCTATATCAGAATCATCAACTGAGGTAGCACCGGTCGTAGAGACCTCAACTAATATTACAGATCCAGTTGCTCCAGTAGTTGATATTACACCAAATAACCAATAAGAAAGTTTTACTTTCTTTTTTTCTTGTTAAAAAAATTAAAACCGTCTATAATAAAGATAGGAGGATAGTTATGAAAAATAAAGTTGTTATAATTGGTTGTGGAAATGTAGGTATGAGTTATGCTTATGCCTTATTAAACCAAAGAACAAATGTAGGAGAATTAGTATTAATTGATTTAGATGAAAAAAGAATTGAAGGAGAAGCGATGGATTTAAATCATTGTTTAGCCTTTGCACCTAGTAAAATAGATATTAAAGTAGGAGACTATAGTGATTGTAGTGATGCCACTTTGGTAGTTATTGCTGCAGGAGCTAATCAAGCACCTGGAGAGACTAGAATGGACTTAATAAATAAAAATAGTAAAATATTTAAAACAATAGTAAAATCAGTTATAGATAATGGTTTCGATGGAATTTTTTTAGTAGCAACTAACCCATTAGATGTAATGACATATCTAACTTGGAAATATTCAGGATTTAGTCCTAATAAAATAATTGGTTCGGGTACTTGCCTTGATACTGCAAGACTTAGATTTTTAGTAGGTAATAGATTAGGTATTAATCCTAAAAACATTCATGCATATGTAGTAGGAGAACATGGGGATTCTGAATTTGTTCCTTGGAGTAATGCTAATATCGGACTTCAAAATATATCTACTTTTCTAGAAGAGGATGAGTTAAATAAAATTCATGAGAAAGTAAAAAATGCCGCTTATGATATAATCAATAGAAAGGGTGCTACTTATTATGGTATAGGTATGAGTTTGGTTAGAATAACTAATGCAATATTAAGTGATGAAAATACTGTTTTAACTGTATCAAGCTATGATAAAGATAATAATATTTTTATGGGAACACCAGCAATAATAAATAGAAATGGTGTAAAACAAAGAATATATATAAAATTAACAGAAGAAGAAACTAAAAAAATGCAAAACTGTGTTGATATAATAAAAGAAGCTATTGAAAAGATAGAAGATTAATTATAAATAATTTAGTATTTTATATAATTTAAAAACATATATATTAATCATAGAAAGGAATGAATAATATATATGGAAATACTCAAAGTAAGTAGTAAATCTAATCCAAATAGTGTTGCTGGAGCCTTAGCCAATGTCTTTAGAGAAAAAGGTAGCGTTGAAATACAAGCTGTAGGAGCAGGAGCACTAAATCAAGCAATAAAAGCAGTTGCAATTGCAAGGGGATTTGTCGCACCTAGTGGTAAAAATTTAGTTTGTATACCAGCTTTTTCAGATATTGCCATAGATGGAGAAGAAAGAACAGCTATCAAATTAATCATAGAAGCCAAATAGGCTTTTTCTGTTATAGTATTGATAAAATATAAAAAATATCATATAATAATAACAAATCAATAATTAGAGACAATAATAAGTTAAATTATTTTAAGAGAAGTTATGGTAGGTGCAAATAACTAATAATACTTATTTATCTACTCTATAGATGCGTAATAAATACGCCGGGAAACCGTTATCAAATTAAGTAAATAAAAGGATGGTACCGTGCTATGCACTCCTTTAGTACTATTCTTTTTTTGTTAGGAGGAATGATATGCTAGATACGCATTATGATTTATTAACAATTCTATACTATTGTTATATTAAAAAGGACTTTTCTTATATAGAAAAAATAAAGGAAGATTTTAAAAATATTGATGGAGTAATTGCTAACCTTTATTTTATGGAAAAAGAAAGAATGATAGAAGAACTAGGTATAGAAGAGTTTGATGTATATGAAATGTTTAAAATAAGTACTAACCTAGCTAAAGAGTACTTTAAAGATAATAAAATTATATTTAGTATTGAAGGCTGTGATTATATAGAAGATGAACAAGAATTAGAGAATTTATATAAACTTGGTCTTAGAAATATATTATTAGTATGGAATAATGAAAATAAATATGGATCAGGTAATAAAAGTAATAAAGGACTAACAGATTTAGGAAAAAGTTTCATAAAAAAAGCAGTATCTTTAGGAATTAGTATAGACCTATCTCATATGAATAAAAATACATTTTGGGATACAATAGAATTATTAGATGAGTTAAAAAGTAAAGGACAAGAAGTTAAAGTACTTGCAAGTCATTCTAATAGTTATAATATATGTCAAAATAAAAGAAATTTAGATGATAGGCAAATACTTGCTATAAAAAAACTTAATGGAATAATAGGATTAGTCTCCTATGGACCATTTATAGATAAAGATGAAAAAGACCTAGAAAATAATTACTTAAAACATATAAAACATGTAGAAAATCTAATGGGAATAGATAATATTGCAATCGCAACTGATAATATGGACTTTGTAGAAGATTTGCTTAAAGAAGATGAAGATATTTCACTATATAAGCATAGTAATATTAAAGATAGATTGACTAGATTATTAAGTAGCTATTATAATAAAGAAGAAATAGAAAAAATTATGTATAGGAATATAGAAAAATATTTTGAAATACAAAATTAAATAGTATAGAAATAGGAGATGAAGTAGTAATGTTAGATATAAAATTTATAAGAGAAAATAAAGAAAAAGTAGAAGAAAATATAAAGAAAAAATTTCAGAATGAGAAATTACCTTTAGTACAAGAAGTAATAGATTTAGATGAAAAGAAAAGAAAACTTCAGTTAGAAGGAGATGAATTAAGAAAAAATAGAAATTTAATTAGTAATGAAATAGGTTCATTAATGAGAGATAAAAATATAGATGAAGCTAATAAGAAAAAAGAAGAAGTGGCAGAAATTAATAAAAAATTAGAAGCTATTGAAAAAGAAGAAGGAACTATAGGTAAGGAATTAAGAAGTAAAATGATGTTAATTCCAAATATTATAGATGATTCTGTACCAGTTGGTGAAGATGATAGTAAAAATGTTGAAATAGAGAAGTTTGGAGACCCTATAGTACCTGATTATGAGATACCATATCATGCTGATATTGTTGAGAAGTTAAATGGCCTAGATAAGGAGTCAGCAGGAAGAACAAGTGGAAATGGTTTTTATTACTTAATGGGTGATATAGCAAGACTTCATTCTGCAATGTTATCATATGCTAGAGACTTTATGATTGATAAAGGATTTACTTATTGTATTCCACCATTTATGATAAGAAGTGATGTAGTTGATGGAGTTATGTCTTTTGCAGAAATGAATGATATGATGTATAAAATAGAAGATGAAGACCTATATTTAATAGGTACTTCTGAGCATTCTATGATTGGTAAATTTAAAGGTCAAATCGTAAAAGAAGAAGAACTACCTATAACCCTAACAAGTTATTCACCATGCTTTAGAAAAGAAGTAGGAGCACATGGAATTGAAGAGAGAGGATTATATAGAGTTCATCAATTTGAAAAACAAGAAATGGTAGTACTATGTAAGAGTGAAGATGCAATGGATTGGTATAATAAAATGTGGCAATACACTGTAGAATTCTTTAGAAGCTTAGATGTACCTGTTAGAACATTAGAATGTTGTAGTGGAGATTTAGCTGACTTAAAAGTTAAATCTTGTGATGTAGAAGCATGGAGTCCAAGACAACAAAAGTATTTTGAAGTTGGATCTTGTTCTACTCTAGGAGATGCGCAAGCAAGAAGACTAAGTATTAGAGCTAAAGGAGAAAAAGGAAATTATTTAGTATCTACTCTAAATAATACCGTATTAGCAACACCAAGAGGATTAATTGGAGTAATTGAAAACAATTATCAACCAGATGGCTCTATAAAAATACCAAAAGCATTGCAACCTTATATGGGTGGAAAGGAAAGTATAAAGATTTAGTAAGTAGTAAAATTTATTATATATTTAGTTCAGGAGGGTTTATGAAATTAGTATATATAGAAGAAAGAAATTTTGAACAAGTTATAAATAAAATTAATTTAGAAGAATTTTTTAAAGAAAATAAATTGATTGTTTTATCAAATTATCCACATGTAGCAATTCCTGATAATACAGATATTTGTAGAAAAATAGAAGATAATCATCTAAATTATGATATTATGTATATTGCATTGGGAAATCTAGCTTATATATTAACTTGCAAAGATAAGAGAATTTTGAATTATGGTCCAACTTTTAATGAAGAAGATTTAATAGAATTTCCAATTAAATATTATCAACAAAAAGAAGGTAAAAAGGTTGAATCAATTTCATTTTATTATAATCATTTTTATCCAACGCAACATTTCTCTTTTGAAAAACTAAATAATCATTTGAATAAAATTGGTATAAGTAATAAACAAGTATTAGAATTTGTAGATGTTGATTTTAAATATGATGAAGAAAAAAAGATAAGTGATAAAAAACAACGAAAAATGATTGCTATTCCCATTTATTTTCTATTATTTGAACTTGAAAATAAAACTAAAGAAACCTTAAAAGAATACTTGGAAACCGGAAATTTTTTAACACTATTAACTTTCACAGGAAATCATTATGGTTATCCATTTTCAGTAGATATTGGAGATGTTTTAGATACTAAACCTTATGCAGATGATTATAGAAAGCTTATTTCATTTTTTAATACTTTAAATATTGAAGATGATCAAGTTACTAATTTTAAGACATCCTATACAGGAATAAATTTTAGAGGTGGTTGTTATAACTTTGGTTACTCATATTATAATATGAATGAATTTTTTGAAATATGGTTAAAATACTTAGAAAATAAAGGCTATAATATAAATGAGGAATACTTATTAGGATATAAGCCAAAAGATTTTGAATTAGCCAAAAATCAGTATTTAATGCCAGATATTAATACACAGGATAAATTTAATCAAACTGTAAAAGAAAAAGTATTAAAATAGTAAATAATTTATATAAAATATAATAAAAAATGACTGTAATAGTCATTTTGTGTAGTTGTCAATGATGTGGCACTAAAAAGTTAAAATATAATAAAGCGATATG
>CAOJEH010000008.1 GCA_948434005.1 uncultured Mycoplasmatota bacterium | reverse complement strand
CGAACCTATGACCCCCTGCTTGTAAGGCAGGTGCTCTAACCAACTGAGCTAATCGTCCAAAATAATCAGTTGACAACATCAAATATACCAGTTTATCGCTATTTTGTCAATACACAATTTAAATTTTTAGACCATTTAAATTTTTTTACTCAATATTTCTTTTTCTTTTACACCTATCCACTCTTCTAACTTGTCCTTAAGTATTCCAAAACCACTTCCAACTTCTACTATATTCGTTCTCTTTTTTTTATTGATTCTGTAATCAATATTCTTTATACTCAGTTTCAAATGAAAATCATTATCATTAACATCTAATATTTTCACATTAATAGTTTCACCAATATTAACATAATCATTAATATTTCTAACAAATGACTCTGAAATTTCTGAAATATGTATTAATCCACTATAATAATTATCTAAACTAACAAAAATTCCATATTTCTCTATTCCCGTAACACATCCTGTAACAATATCTCCTATTTCATACTTTTCCTTTGACATAAATAATGCACCTTCCTAAACAATTGTAACAAATAACAATCAATATATCAAGTCCTTTACTTATCAGCTTTTTAAATGTATAATTAATAAGGTGATATTTATGGGAGAAACAAATATAGAAAAAAGAATTATAAATCTTATTAATAAAATCAGACCATTTTTAATAAGTGATGGCGGTAATTTAGAATTTATAAAATACGAAGATAACATTGTATATGTAAAGCTTTTAGGAGCATGTGCAGAATGTACTATGTTAGATATAACATTAAAGGATGGAATTGAACAAATAATAATAAATGAAATACCTGAAGTAAAAGAAGTCAGAAATGTCAATTAAATATAGTAATAATAATTATACCCAATCAACTTTAGGTATTTTTTTTATTTGATATAAGATATTATATATACTATTAATATAATCTTCATATTCATCAGATCTACTTATAATGTTTTTTAATTTTGTTAATGATTCCTTATTATCAATATTATTAGTTATGGTATCAAATAAATCAAAATAAAATGTTACAAAAAACATTCTCCCATATATTAGTCGACATAAAAATTCATCAAGGTTAAGTCTATTTAGTTTATCTTTAATATCAACATAATCATACTTATTTTCAACAAATAAATATTTTAAATATTCTGAAATGTCCCTAGATCTATAATCAACAATTAAGTTTTGGGGATTATTAAAATTATAAGGTTTAATTCTTTTATGAGATATGTATAGATTATGATTACTACCAGCTGTCATAGTATCATTTATATATGTAATTGCATTTTCTGCCATTCCAATGTAATACCAAATACTATTCAATATCAAAGGATTAACATCAATACTATTTAATTGATATTCTATATAGTCAATCTTTTTTGACCATAATTCACTCCAATTTGATTTAATAATATTGACTATCATATTATGGGGTAAATATACTACATTAGCTTTTTCTATTTTTGTATATAAATCTTTATCATCTGAATCTATTCTTATTAGTATATAATTTTTTCCATTAACATTTGTAATAAGTTCATTTTTAATATTAGAAATTATAGCTCCGTAATTATTATTATGATTAATAACTCTATTTATTTGTAATATTTCAACAGGTGGCCTCTTTAATATCATAAATATGTATTCTTTATTTTTATAACTAAACTTATATGATTCGTTACTTTTCAAGACATTAATATCATCTATATTATAATAATACTCTATATACTGTTTTATTTAGATCACCTCTTATTTAATAATATGTGATAGTAAAACAATTAAAACAAAAAAAAGAAAAACACTAATGTGTTTTCTATCTTTTTCTATCGGTTGAGGCGTTTACTTTAGTATTAGAATCATCACCTGACAACATAGCATTCAAATCTCCAACATTACTTTTAATACTTCCATCTTCAGATAATATGGATTTGATTGCTTTAGTTGAACTTTTAATTTCTTGAGTACTAACCATAGTAGCTGCTGTTTCTTCTTCAAATGAATCTATTCTACCTATAGAACTATTACCATTATTTATAACAGATGTAATATCTTTGGCAAAAGCTTGTGCAACTGCATTAATGGATTCTTCTTTTTCCTTTTTAGCATCAGAATTTTCCTGCTGAGCTTTTTCCAATTCTTTGCCTTTTTCTGTCTCTATTTTACTTATCTCCTTAGCTGTTTTAACTATCTCTTCTTTAATTCTTATCAACTCTGTAACGTCATTTTTAGCTGCAGCTTCTTTAAATTCAATTTGCAATCTATTCCACTTATCAAAACATTCTTCATTTTCTATTTCTTCATCTTTACCACTATGTTCTTCTGATAACTCTATTTCTGGTGTTTCGACAACTCTTGATTGAGGTATTTCTACAGTTTCTCTAGCTTTATTTTCTTGATCTATACCAAACATTGAATCTAAACTATCCTGTTTTTCTTGATTTTCATCGGATAATTCAGGCATTAAATCTAAGCCATTTTGACCTATTGATTCAGTATCAGTAGCTTCTTCAGTTACTGCTGTTTCATCTGAACTCATTTGTTGATCTACCATTTCTGATATAAAACTATCCATATTCTCTCCTGTAGCAGATTGTTCTTTCTTACTTTCCATAGCCTGATCAAATTCAGTTTGAATTCCAGAAATATCAATTGGATTTTCAGTATTAAGGCTAGCAACAGCAGCTCCTTTAACAGGTACTTCTTCACCTAAAATTGGAGCCAACATATTAGAGATATTACTAATCTTATCTTGTAAATCTTCAGAAATCATAATAGGTCTTCTAGATTTCTTAATGAATTTTTCCATTTTCTTCTTCACTTTTTTCATTTTTCTTGGCAATAAATTAAGTTTTACTTCATGTTCTATTTTCTTTTTATTATATTCCATCTTTAGTTTTGCTCGTTCTAATTTATCGTCAGAATTTAATATTTCATTTTTAATAGTCGCCAATTCTTCTTCTATGTTGGAAACTTCTTCTCTATACGCTCTTTTTTCTGCATGCAAAGTCGCAAAACTATCATGTACACGCTCGCTTAATTTAGTATATGATTTATTTGTTAATTTTACCTTTTTCTCATATTTTTCTTTAGCATTCATATACCCTAATATACTATTATAACTACGAAATAAATAAGTTATATTACTTACAATGCTCATAAACTTACCTCCTTCTATTGATAATCATCTTTTGAAAGTTCACGTAAAACATCTTTTATCCTAGCCCATTCAGCCTCATCTTCAACACCCATAAGTCTAGGCTCACCAGATTCACGATCTACATTTGAAACATAAACAGTTACATTACCATTCTCATCTTTCTCATTTTTTGTATATATAACATATTCCTTTTTGTTATCTTTAAATTCAAATGCCAATATAACTTCTACTTCTTCTGTTGTTCCATCATCTGATACTATAGACATCATTCTTTTTTCTACTTGATTTTCCATTTCCATAAATGTTCCTCCCTTTTCTATTCATATAAATACATTTTACCATATTTCAAAAATTTTACAATAGCTATTTTACTTTTTTCAACAAAAACCACCTAGCACCATAAGCGCAATAGTTTTCTATATAATCATCCAAATTTTTTATGTTATTTATCTTCTTAACATTTTTATTAGTACTATCATAAAATCCTTTTAATCTTAGTTTATCATAAGCATAATCACCAAAAATATAATCATATGGTTCAAAATAATCAGTTACTTTCTCTAAAAATACATCCTTATCAAATACACTATCATTATCTTTTACTAATTCATAATTAGTTTTATTTATCACAATTTTCTTCATATTTCTACCTCAAATTAATTATAGCACAATGCCTAATTAATAGGAAGTGTAAAAATAGATGAGTCTTTTTGAAGTTGTTGTTGATAATAATTTGGGATAGTTCCTTGCAAGACTTTAATAGTTAGTGGTACATCAGTTTCTATTTTAACTTCATCAGTTCTAAGAGGCATAGATATTAGTTCAGTTATCTCAATATGCAAATTAACTTCCATATAAACACTATTAATACCATATGTTGCAATTTTAGTATTAAGATTTGTTAAAACACTTCCTATAAAATTAAACTTTATCGGTATTACTGGTCCATTATTTGAAAAAAGCGTATTTGAAAGAGCTGCTCCGATAGGTAGCTCACAAACAATACCTTTTTTTATTTTTTTATACCGCAATCCTCTAAAAGTATCAGCAATATCCATGTTATCTGCTTTACCATTTTCTAAATCTATTAATTGTTTTTGTAGTCTTTCTGTTGCTTTTTCTAATATTTTATTTACTTCTTTAGTCTTAAAATCAACCATTTGGATTTCTCCTTTTTCATTATTTGTAATTTCAAAAATATTATTATCAAGTTCTTTAATAAATTCTTTATTCAAAGAATAATTGATGACGTATGTACCAAATCTCTTAGCTTCTACTTCTGAATAACTTCTAATAGAATTATTTAATTTTTTTCCTATATAGATTACAAGAAACATTGCTGTTAAAAAAGCTATTAGAACTATAGCCATCATAAACTTTAACTTTTTCATATTAAATATTATGATAAAAAAAAAACAATAGAATATTATCTATTGTTCAAAAGTTTCTGTAATTCGACACATCTATCATTATCCATATCATCTACGCCATCAAGTTCATATTTAAGACCTAATTCCTTATATTTATGAACTCCTATAGTATGATATGGTAATAATTCAACTTTTTGTATATTTTTTAAATCCTTAATAAAGTTTTTTAAGCCTAATACATATTCCTCTGTATCATTTATACCAGGTGTAATTACTGATCTAATCCACATTTTTTTATTTTTTTTCTGGCAATCATATAAAAACTTTAATGAATTATCAATACTTCTTCCAGTTATTTTTTTATAATCCTCATTCTTATAGGATTTAATATCAAAAATAACTAAATCCACCAAATCCAAAATTTCACTGTAATCTGCTGTAGAACCTGCCGTATCTATAGCAGAATTAATTTTATATTTTTTACATAATTTAAGACACTCTATTAAAAAGTCTTTTTGAACCATAGGTTCTCCTCCAGAGAAAGTCACCCCGCCATCATCACCATAATAATTTTTATAACGGAGTACTTTTTCGATAAGCTCTTCTGGAGTCATTTTCACATTACCATTCGTTTTTGCCCATGTTTCTGGATTATGACAATACTTACACCTTAAAGGACAACCTTGTAAAAAGACAACGAATCTAATACCTGGTCCGTCTACAAGACCCATTGTTTCAATAGAAGAAATATCACCTAATATTTTAGATTTTTTCATGGAAAGTCCTATTAATTACCTCTAACTGTTTTTCACGACTTAAACGATTAAATCTAACTGCATAACCACTAATTCTAATTGTAAGTGTTGGATATTTTTCTGGATGATCCATAGCATCAATTAAAGTTTCTCTATTTAATACATTTACATTTAAATGTTGAGGCATTTGTTTAAAGTAACCTTCCATTAGGGAAACTAAATTTGTAATTCTTTCATCTTCATTATGTCCTAGTGCATCTGGTGTAATAGAAAATGTATTAGAAATTCCATCTTCACAAACATCTGCATAAGGTATTTTTGCAACAGAGTTTAAAGACGCTAGTGCACCGCTTTCATCTCTTCCATGCATTGGGTTGGCACCTGGTGCAAAAGCAACACCTGCAGCTCTTCCATCAGGAGTAGCTCCAGTTTTCTTTCCATAAACTACATTTGATGTAATAGTAAGTATAGATAATGTATGCTTTGCCTTCTTATATAATGTATGCTTTCTTAATTTTGAAATAAAGTTTTTAACAAGTTCTACCCCTATAGAATCTACTCTATCATCATCATTTCCATATTTTGGAAATTCTCCTTCAATTTTAAAATCTACTGTTATTCCTTCTTCATTTCTAATTGGCATAACCTTAGCATATTTAATTGCAGATAATGAATCTACTGCAACTGAAAATCCTGCAACACCAAAGGCCATAAGACGATTAACATCAGTGTCATGTAATGCCATTTGTCCGGCTTCATATGCATACTTATCATGCATATAATGAATTATATTCATTGCATCAACATAAGTCTTAGCTACTTTATCTAAAACTTTATCATAGCTTTTTATAACTTTATCGTAATCAAGAACCTCATCATCCATTTTATCGATACCTTCTACAATTAAGCCACCTTTCATTTCATCAACACCGCCATTGATTGAATATAATAATGATTTAGCTAAATTACATCTAGCTCCGAAAAATTGCATATCACGACCAACTCTCATTGCAGATACGCAACAAGCAATTGCATAATCATCTCCATAAAGTGGCCTCATTACATCATCATTTTCATATTGAATTGAATCTGTTAGAATTGATATCTTAGCACAATACTTTTTAAAATTCATTGGTAACTTTTCAGACCATAAAACTGTTAAATTAGGTTCTGGAGATGAAGTTAGATTAATTAAAGTATGTAAATATCTAAATGAGTTTTTAGTAACTAATGGCACACCATCTGTAGTTGTTCCACCAATTGATTCAGTAACCCATGTAGGATCACCTGCAAATAAGTCATTGTACTCTGGTGTACGTAAATGTCTAGCTAATCTTAGTTTTATAATAAACTGATCAATAATTTCTTGGGCACCGGCCTCATCAAGTGTTCCCTCTGCTAAATCTCTTTCAAAATAAATGTCTAAGAATGTAGAAGTTCTTCCTAAACTCATCGCTGCTCCATTGTTTTCTTTAATGGCAGCTAAATATCCGAAATATAACCATTGAGTTGCTTCTTTGGCATTATTAGCAGGAAGTGAAATATCTACACCATAAGAACTTGCCATAGCTTTAATTTCTCCTAATGCCTTTATTTGCATACTAACTTCTTCTCTTAATCTAATTTTATCTTCTGTAATTTCTCCCTCTTCAAGTTTAATTAAATCTTTTTTCTTTTCCTCTACAAGACGGTCAATTCCATATAAAGCAATTCTTCTATAATCACCAATTATTCTACCACGGCCATAAGCATCTGGAAGACCTGTAAGTAGTCCAACATGTCTTGCTTTTCTAACATCACTAGTATAGGCATCAAAAACACCATCATTATGAGTCTTTCTATATGAAGTGAATTTTTCTTCTACTTCCTTATCCCAAGTATATCCATATGCAGCTAAAGAATCTCTAACCATTCTTACTCCACCAAAAGGATTAATCATTCTTTTAAGTGGTGCATCTGTTTGAAGTCCAAATATAACCTCATTTTCTTTATCAATATATCCTGGTGCAAAAGAGTTAATTCCACTAATATTTTTTGTATCTACATCTAAAATACCTTTTTTTAACTCTTCTTCAAGTAATTTTTCACATTTAGACCAAACCTTTTTTGTTTTATCAGTTGGCCCAACTAAAAATTCATCATCACCTTCATACAAAGTATAATTATTTATAATAAAATCAGAAACATTAATACTATTTTTCCAATTTTCCCCTTTAAAATTTCTATAACAATCCATAAAATACCTTCCTTCTTACAATTTTCCCAATAGTTATTATAACAAAAAAAATAGTTTATGAAAACCATTCTTTTAAAAATTTTGCTTAGTATTGTCACTTTTTTTTACTAAAATTACATCTTCCCCAATTTTTGTTATGTCTTTCCATAAAACTACCTTATCTTCTTCCCTATTAAATGACATAAATTTCCTACTAGCTTCTATAACAAGTGACTCAATATTACCATCATAACCTATATTTACATCTATAATATTTCCTATATTTCTTCCATCTAAGACATTAACTATATTTTTACTTTGTAAATCAGAAAGTTTCATAACATCACCTAGTTAAGTATATGCAATTTATTTTAACACTTTCTTCAAAGAACTTATTGCTGATTTTTCTATTCTAGATACTTGAGCTTGACTTATAGAAAGTTCATCTGCAATCTCCATTTGTGTCTTTCCAATAACAAATCTTTGATCTAGGATATGTTGTTCCCTATCACTTAAATTATCTATAGCTTCAGTTAGTGCTAGTTTTATTTGCATATCTTCACTACTACTTTTTTTATCTTCTATTTGATCACATAAGTAAATCGTATCTCCACCATCATTATATATAGCTTCAAACATACTTATTGGTTCTTTCAAAGAATCTAGAGAATTAACTATATCAAATGTAGTAACACCCAGTTCCTTAGCAATATCTTCTATTTGTGGCTCAACTCCATGCAACGATATATATTCTTCTTTATATTTAAGTGTCTTATATGCAATATCTTTTAAAGACCTGCTAACTCTGATACTATTATTATCACGTAAATATCTTCTAACCTCTCCTAATATCATAGGTACTGCATAAGTAGAAAATCTAACTCCGTGTGATAAATCAAAATTATCTATTGCTTTTAAAAGACCTACACATCCAACTTGAAATAAATCATCCATATTATCACACTTATTATTAAATCTCTTTAAAATAGATAAAACCAACTTTAAATTTCCTTCTACTAAATCATCTCTAGCAAATGGATCACCTTCTTCCATTCTTTTAAATAATTCAACCATTTCTTTACTACTAAGTACTTTAATATTTGCTGTATTCACACCACTTATTTCAACTTTGTGGCGTGCCATAAAAAAATCTCCTTTCATACTTGTTATGATATAAAACGAGATTTTTTATTCATTATTTAATTTTCTTTATTCCATTAATATAAATTTTCTTTAATTTTTTATACTCTTTACTAGATAGTTTTTTGTTTTCATCTTTATTTGAATCTACAGTGGATACATGCATATCAACAATTTTACCATTCTTAATAAATAATACTGTAGGAAAATATAATCTTTTTAAATTTTCATCATTAAGTCCTTCATAGACTTGTGCCTTACCATCAAGTAGTTCTAATATTTGATAATATTCATTACTACCTTTATGAGCTGTTATAATTTCTCCATCTGTACCAATATACTTCTCATCACGGTCACCATAACCATTGTAATAATATATTTTATCTATACCCAAATCTATTGAAGCATCAATTAAGACCTCTATAGCACTCCTACACCAAGAGCATTGTGGAAATCCGAAATATATTATACCTGTCTTTTTCTTCATAAAATCAACTGTTTCTTTTCCAGTTAAATATTCTATATTATTATCATCTTTTATACTAACTGATATATACTCTTCACCAGATGATGATTTTTTTCCATTATATTTTTCATATTCAATCTTAAAGTATCTTTCATCTCTAGTAAGTTTATTTTCAGATACAGTTATAAAAGATAAAATTACTGTAATAATTAAAGATATAATTATAACAACTAATATCTTTTTATTATTATTTTTTGTTTTACGCTTACTTTTCTTTTTCACTAGTTTCACTTCCAATCAAATTTATAATATTATTAAGCAATCTTTCTTTATCCTTTATGGTTCTTTTTTTAGGACCCTTAACTTTTAAATACTTCCTATTTTTTATATTCATATTCTTAATTTCCATTAAATAGTCAATATTATTATCACTATAAAAAACTCCATACTGATTCATAGCATAAGCACCTTTTGATAACGCAATAACAGCAACACCATAGTCTTGAGTTAAAACTAAATCATTTTTTACAATATCATTTTCTAAAACTAAATCAACTGCATTATTACCAATAGATGTTGTAATGACCTTAGCATAATCACTCTCTATAATATGAGCAGTATCTATATAAATTATAACCTTTTTATTATACTTTTTACAAATATTAATTATATCATCTATATTCGGAAAAGCATCTCCATCAATTAAAACTCTCATACCAATTTAGTAAACTCCTTTGGTATTTCAGTTTTAAATGTCATCTCTTTTTTTAACATTGGATAAAAAATTATTAATTTATTAGCATGAAGATACAGTCTATTATATTTTTTAGAATCATCTCCATACTTTTTATCACCAATTATAGGGTTATTTATATTAGCAAGTTGTACCCTTATTTGATTTTTTCTCCCTGTTTCTATATTAATTTTTAAAAGACTAAATAACAAATTACTTCTTATAACTTCATAATTAGTTATAGCTTCCTTTCCCTCTTTCTTATTTGTTATATAAACTAAATTTGTTTTAGTTTCCAATAATCTATTAACAAGACTTCCTTTTTTTTCTTTTAATTTACCAGAGACTACTGCCGTATATTCTCTTAACTTTACTAAAGTATTCCAGTCTTTTTGCAATCTATCTTTAGTTTTTTCATCTTTTGCAAATAATATTATTCCACTAGTATCTTTATCAAGTCTATGTACTATAAAAACTTTATTATGTTTATTCTTACTTTTTAAATATTCACTTACATAATGATATAAAGTTTTTTCTTTCTCTTTTTTGGTTGCAATAGTTAATAGACCACTTGGTTTATTAACTACAATTATATAATCATCTTCATATATTATATCAAATAATAGTTTAGAGCTATTACCTTTAGTATCTATTAAAATAGTCATTCCTTTATGAAGTTTATAATCATACTTTGTTGTTCTTACATTATTTACAATAATAGAGCCATGTGTTAAATATGACTTAATTTTTTTCTTTGGCATATCTAAATTATTATATAAATAGTTTAATAGAGTATCATCGCTAACTACTTTTATTTCCATAAATATTTTCACCTTTAATTCTTAAAATTTTATGACAATCTGACAAAGCCTCAAAACTATCAACAATATCAATACAATCTACATCAGATTTATCATAATTACCTCTATATTTTACTAAAGGTTTCATTCCTTTATCAATATATTCTAATAAATTATCACCCTTATATTTAATACTTTTCATCATATCAAATATTGAATTAGGATCTATAAATATAGTTCTTAAAAATGAATCTTTTCCTATAGCATCTATAATATCACCGCTAATAAATACTTCTATATAGTACCTATCATTTTTAACACCAATAGAGTCAATATCAGGATGAGTAATTTTCCAAACACCTTGAGTTATATATTCACATATTCCTTCATATAGTCTACTTGTATTTTCATTAATATGTAAATCTCGCGTTTCTAAATTACCATTATCTAAATAATTTTTAATAAAAAAGTGATTTAATTCATTAGTTAAATTATATATTTTATGACTATCATCTTTTCCTTCTGCAATAATCCCATATAATCCATCTGAATTAAAATTAATTGATCTACAAAAATCATCTAAAACATCTAATTTTTTAATATCCTTATCAATTGAAAATCTAATAAAATCTGTATGTTTTAAAATATTTATAAAGTAATTGATATCAATATGAGTATATTTAGATAGTCCTACAACATACTCATAAATAGAATCTATTACTAAATCTATATCATTTTCTAATACTACTTCATTTTCTAAATAGGTACTTCTCAACTGTTCTTTTAATGAACACATAGTAATCACCTACTGCATATTATAACATAAAAAAAGAAAATATTTCCAATTTTCTTTTATCTTTATATTTTACTTATATTTATTCTTTTGGCTACTTCACTTTTATATTTCTCAACACCAGGTTGATTAAATGGATCTACTCCGAATAAATAAGAACTAAAAACAGTAGTTAACATAAAGAAGGAGCTCAAAATACCCACATTTTCTATTGATAATGAAGATAAAGTTATAATATTACTTTCTGTATTTCCGTATTTATGAGCAGTACAAACTGAATCAATCACAGCACTATTTGCACTATTTAATGAAATATCTCCTATTTTTATATCTTTACTATTCTCTATTTTAATTACTGTTTCAAATATTATATTATGTCCTTCTTGAATAAATTGTCCTAAGGAATGTAAGTCTCTTGTATTAACTGTTGATATCGGAAAAATTCCAAGATTATTTTTACCTTCACTTTCTCCAAATAATTGTTTAATCCATTCTGTATAATAGTATAGATTATCTTCATAAACACTAAAATTTTCAATATACTTACCGCTATTAAATAATGCTACTCTATTACTAGCATAAAAATAGGCATCATCTATTAATTCTAATCCTTTTTTATAACCATTAAGTAGACTAACTATATCAATATTTAAAACTGCTAAGGGAAGAAGATGAGCAGCTGTCATTAGACTATATCTTCCTCCAATATCAGAAGGTATTTCAAATGAGGTATACCCTTCATTATTAACTTCTTCTCTTAACTTTCCTTTTTCTTTATCAGTAGTTATAATAATTCTTTTTCTTAACTCCTCATTAGAATATTTCTTTTTTAATTCTTCCTTAATCAGTTTATATATTAAACTTATTTCTAATGTAGTGCCTGATTTACTAATAACATTAACAGAAACTTCTTTATCTTTTATATATTCGACTACCTCTTCTAAATAATTAGTTGATAAATTAGTACCCAAATATATTACTTCTGTATCGGGTATCTTAAAATAAGATTTAAACATTTCCTTTATAGCAAAGCTTCCCATAAAAGAACCACCAATACCAATTACTAATAAAACATCACTATTCTTCTTTATTTCATTAGAAACAGATAATATTTGCCTAATTTCAGTATCATCTATTATATTATTAATAAAACCAGACATTTTATCACTATATAATTTACTAATAATTTCTTTTTTCTTATCATTATCAATTATAACTTCTGTATCATTATAAGTTTTAAAATCAAAATTAATCATTTACCTTACCTCTTTTTCTATATACTTCTATAGTATATGATGATTTTTTATTATCTAATTTAATTATATTCGGACTTCTATTTTGTTTTCCATCTATAATGATTTTATTTTGATCACCAAAAATAACTTTTATATTATAAATAGTATCTTGATACTTATATACTATTTCATACTTTTTCCACTCTTTAGGAACATTAGGTTCTATATATAATCTATCCCCTCTTCTTTTTAAACCAATAATTTGTTCTATACCTACCCTATAAAACCATCCAGCAGAACCAGTATACCAAGTCCAACCACCTCTTCCTTCATATCCTTGTTTTGAATATATATCAGCAGCAATTACATAAGGTTCAACTTTATATTTATTAACACTTTCTTTATCTAAACTTCGATTAATTGGATTTATCATTTGATAATATTTATAAGCTCTATCAACATAGCCACATTTTATTAGTGCCATTATATACCAAGCTGTTGCATGAGTATATTGTCCACCATTTTCACGAATACCTTTTGGATAACTCATAATATAGCCTGGATTATTTAAAGATTTTTCAAATGGAGGATCAAGAAGTTTTATAATTTTACTTTCTTTATTAACTAATCTTTCTTCAACAGAATTAATTACACTAGATATCCTACTCTTTTCAATAACATCACTAAGTATAGAAAAACTTTGTGAAATTAAATCTATCTTACATTCATCATTTTCACTACTACCTAGCTTATCACCATTATCAAAGAAAGCTCTTAAATAATAGTCTTTATCCCAAGCATTTTTATTTAAATTATCTTTTAACTTTTTATTAAACTTTTCATATGAATCTTTTTTAATATCAGGATAATACTTATCTAAAATCTTTATAAAGTTAGTTATAATATCATATAAGAAGAATCCTAACCATACACTTTCTCCTTTACCTTTAATACCAACTTTATTCATACCATCATTCCAGTCTCCTCCACCCATTAGTGGTAGACCATGTGAACCAAGTGATGACATTGATAATTTTAAAGATAAAAGTAAATGTTCAAATAAAGTCTTTTTATAAGAACTGTATGTAAAGATAACTCCTCTTTCATTTTCATGATCTGCTAAAACATCAGCAACTACAAATTCTACCTCTTCTTCTAAAATAGAACTATCACCCGTTATCTCTAAATAATAAATAGTTGCATAAACTAACCACAAATAATCATCTTTATATCTACTACGAAGTCCAAATCTATTTTTTTCATGCCACCAATGTAGTACATCTCCCTCTATAAATTGATGTTTTGCATTTGTTAAAATTTGATTTCTTGTATATAAAGGATTAACCATACATATATTCATAGCATCTTGTAACTGGTCACGATATCCAAACGCTCCACTAACTTGATAAAATCCCGCTTTAGCATCCATTCTTGATGAAATAGTTTGATATAGATACCAACCATTTATCATATAGTTAAAAGAGTCATCTGGCGTATTTACCTGAATAGTTGATAATTTGTCAGTCCAAGAATCCTTAACTAGTTTTAATTCTTTTTTTGCAGTATCTAAATTATTATATTTATTAATTAATAATAGATTTTTATCTTCACTCTTACTGCATCCTAAAGTAAATACAATTTCTTTGTCTTCTTTAGAATCTAGTGAAATATTTATATTAATATCTTTAACTAATATTCTATCTATTGTTGCAGTATCTATTTTTTCTGATGATGACATAAATACATTTACATCACTATAATCAATACTGTAAACATTTCTTAATTTTAAATAATTATCATCACCCATAAATTCAGTTAAAATATGTCTAGATGTTTTTTCTTCATAATTACCAAAAGTTGGATTTATAAAAAATGAAATATTTAGATTCTTTTTTTCTTTTTCTTTATTAGTTAATTTTAATATATAAATTTTTACATTATCATCTTTAGCAATAAACTCAGTTAAAGAATGCTTCAAAGTTTTAGTTTCACTTTCTAAAATAGAATAACCAAATCCATGAGTACATTTTGTAGGTTCAAATAATTTACCATCAACTTTAATACCTTCAGATTTATCATTTATAATCATTTCATTAGTCCACGATGTTATTTTATATTCTAAACTGTTATAAGCATATGTATAACCACAACCATTATTAGTTATAATTGTTCCAAAGTTACCATTAGAAATAACATTACTCCACGGTGTAGGTGTATTCATATTAGTAATAATGTATTCATGACCGTTAGAGCTAAAACCTCCAAAGTCATTATTAAACTTTAATCTATTAGTATATTTTTTAGTAATATTTTCTTCTATTTCTAACAATTTATAATCATTTACTTTATTATTTTTTTGTAATAATTCTATTTCATCTTTTAAAGAGTGATGATCTACTACATTAAACATTAATCTGGGAACTATTCTTAAAAGGGACTTTTCCTTTTCATTTATTTTTGAATTATCTACTATAGTAACAACACCTGGTGTATTTCTAAAACTATTAATACTATATATTCGGTATAACTCATTATTAATTTCTCTTTTAACAATTTCCTTAGCTTCACCTTGTTCACTATTAACAATAATAATATCTACAAAGATTGATTTATTTTTAAAATATTCAAATGCTTTTAATATCTCATATGCAAAAGATAAATCTAAAACATCTCCTATATTTACTAGAATAATTGGTCTATCACCACTAATACCAAATCTCCATAGACCATTTTGCGCTAGGGCATTGCATCTTAAATATTCTCTACGTTCATTATTAACTGCTATTTTTGTAGTTTGATATAAATAATTAAGCATGATATTAAAAATACGCATCTCTTCACCAGTTAAATTCATATTCTTAGTTTGAACAATATTCATAGTATTAGATATTTGAAAAGCCTTTTTTATAGATAATGCGTTATCATATGTATTTACAATATCTTTTATTTGTTCCATACTTCTTCCAAAACCACAAATGAAGTATACTGTCTTTGAACTATTAGGTGCAATTTCTATTTTATTTCTAATACTCATAACAGGTTCTAGAGAAGTACCTATAGTATTAGAAAGATATGAGTCTATAGCAATTGGATTAGTTGCAGTATGACCTCTACCAATAAAATTAAATCTATCAGTCTCATAAGTATATTTATCTACTGGATTTTCTATTAATAATCTATTTACCATATACGTTTTAGTACCTATTTCTCTATTTTTTCTCATCATTATAAGTGAGTTTGTTTTATCATCATAAGTACTTTCTAAAAACATATTGTTAAATACTTTATGAGCAACATCTGCAGTATTATCACAAAGTATTGGTTCTGTATAAGTAGTTAGTTCTAATACTTTAAAATCATCACTATCATTAGTAAAAGTATACTTTCTAATTTCAGCATGATAATCTCTTGTTACAATAACTTCAGTTTTAGTAGTTATATATCCATCAGTTCTTAAATACTTAATTTTATCTGATGCAAAAACAACTTCGTATTTATCAGGTTTTTGATTAATTGGAGCATAAGTATTAGACCAAACCTTATTAGTAGCAATATCTTTAATATATAAAAACATACCATAATCTTGCTCTGTTATTTTACGATATCTATTAAGTTGCAATGTCCTATATCTAGAAAAACTATTACCTCTATCATTCATAAGTAAAGTATATTTTTTATTAGATAAAGCACTAACTTCAGGCATATCTGATATATAACTATAAGCTCTGATATCATTATGTATAACTTCTTTTTTATAATTATACTTTTTATATTTAGCAATCTTCATATCTATATCTGCTTTTACCTGTACTTTCTCTTTTAATAAAATATCAAATGTTCTTACTTTAACATTAGAATGAAAGTATTCTTTTATCACATCATTCTTTAAATAATTAGTAAGTCCTATCAAACTCATACCTTGATGATGAGCAAAACATGATCTTACTACATTTCTTGTATCATAATCATAAGACTCATAAAATCCATATTTAGAAAGCATATTTAATTGCCTAAATTTTAAAATATTTTCATATACATCTTCTGGATATAGTGACATTACCATTAATGATGAATATGGAGAGATAACTATTCTATTATTCTTATCCTCTTTTGCTTTAAGTATTGGTACAGAAAAACTACTATATTTATAATTTTGAGAATCATCAAGTTCATTATAGGCAGATTCACTTATACCCCATGGAAGTCTTTTACTAACTGATTCAATATAATTTTTTTGACAGAAATAAGCAAAATTATAAGATTCATCAAGTAAAGTATTTTTATAATTTTTCATATATAAAAATGGCATAAAGTATTCAAAAGCAGTCCCACTCCAAGAAATTAAACCTTTACGTTTTTTATATGTAGTTAATGACTTGTCAAGGCAAAACCAATGTTTACTTGAGACATCTCCTTTACATATAGCAACAAAACTAGTAAGTCTAGATTCACTAGCAAATTTATTATAGTTATATATAGATAAAGCATGATCTTCTTCTGAATACCCAATACTAAACACATCTTTTTTAGTATATAATTTTTTAAAATTAGTCTCTTTAATTAATTTATCACATAGTTTTACTAACTTCTCTTGTTCATATTTCATTAAAAATTCTCTAACGACTATTAAAGATGCGATTAAATTACCTGAATCAATTGTTGATACAAACTTTGGATTAAGTACAGCTTTAGTTTTTATATCATACCAATTATATAAATGTCCATTCCATTTTTCTAAAGAATCTATTGTATTAATTATCTTATCTAAATAAAATACTGCCTCATCTATATCAATAAACTTTAATTCATAAGCACATATAACACTAGTTAATGAATAACTAATATCTGTTGAAGATGTTCTATAATCCATCTTTATATCTCTATTTTCTTGATAATTATCTGATACTAAATAATTATTTTCTTCTGTTAAATTATCCTTAAAATAAATCCAAGTTCTTCTAGCAATATCAATTATATTTTTATGTTTTATACTATCTAGTCTACTAGGAGTATAATTTAGATCCATACTAACATAGTAAATATATAAAGGCGCTAATAAAAAGATAACTCCTACTGTAATAGCGTAATAATTATTATAAATAATACCAAGTGTTAAAAGACATAATCCTATAAATATATTAAACTTAAAATTAGAAATATATTTAAATAAACTAAATACAGATTTTTTTTCCATCTCTTCAGCAGTTATCCAATTTAATAAGTTTTTATGAGAGACAAACATCCTATAAATAGATTTAAAAAAGGCATCCATATATAGATATGAATAATATGGTATAGTAGAAAATACGATAAGACTTCTTATTAAAAGTGATTTCCCACCAAAAGTTAAATTTGAATAATATATCGTAGTTCTATCATCATTTTTTACATAGAATTTATTTTTTAAAAAAGATATTATTGGAAATGATATAACTAAATATAAAAGGACTAAATACCAAATTTTATATTGAGTAAAAAATAATGTACATATAACTAATAAAAGCAATGATGGATATAAGAATAATCTAGCTATATTATCAAATATTTTCCATTTTCCTAGTATATTTACTTGATTTAATTCTTTATTCTCATTTTTATTCTTTACATATTTTAATAAATAACCTATTATTTGAGTATCACCTCTAGCCCATCTATGTTGTCTAGAAGTATCAACTAAAAATTTTGATGGAAAGTCTTCAATAAATTCTACATCTGATACATAACCACATCTTAAATAATTTCCTTCTAATAAGTCATGAGATAAAATCAAGTTATCAGGAAATCTATTATATAAAACTTCATCAAAAACTTCTAGATCATAGATACCTTTTCCAGCAAAACTTCCTTCATGAAATAAATCGGAATAAATATTAGGAACTAAAACACTATATGTGTCAAAGCCACCAATACCTGCAAAAACCTGAGAATATAAAGATGTATTAGTAGACTCTATATCTATATTCATTCTTGGTTGCATTATCCCATAACCACTAATAACTTTAGTTTTTTCTTTATTTAAAACAGGTTTATTTAAAGGATGTGCCATACAACCTATTAAATTAAGTAAGGAATTTAAAACTAATTCAGTATCAGTATCTACTGGTATAACATACTTAATTTTCTTATCAAAGTTTTTAAATGTATGGACATTAAAGTATTTATCTTCCTCTTTTTTTGTAAGTTTCCCTAAAAGTAATCTATTAAATTGAAGCAAAGCTCCTCTTTTTCTCTCATATCCTAAATATGTATTTTCACATTCATTCCAAACTCTTTTTCTATATACAAAATGAAATATATCCTTTTTATACTTTTTATTAAGTTTTTCTGCACACGAAACACCATATTTCATAATTTCATTATCTATAGGCAAAAACTTTTTATCACTAGCTTTTATATCACCAAGTAAAGTAAAATATAAATTTTCACTTTTATTTATAATATAAAATGTTTCTAATCTTTCAAACATTTTCTCTACTTTTAGAGTATCACTAATTATTGTAGGTATGACTATCATAGATGTAGACTCTTCTGGTATCTTTTTCGAATAATCCATTTTTGGTAAAGGTTTAATCTTTACAAAATAACTAGCTATTTGATTAACAATTTGAATAATTAATTGGCTTATTGGAATAATTAGTATTAAAAAACCAAGTATGCTAGATTCAATAAAATATTTAGATAAAAACCAAGTAACTATAAAACTTAATATCAAAATAGATACTATATATATAACAACTCTATTGTTATATAGTTTATCATTAAATAATTTATATCCTATATGTTCTTCTGAAATATCAAAAGATTTCAATAGATTTTCTATATAATCTATTTCATTCGTTTTATTTTTACGAGCAAGTTTAACTACTCTTTCTCTATACAAAAACTTCGTTTCAGGAGTCATATTATAATATACTTTATCTTCTATTAAATATTTTTCACATTTACTAATAGATTTAAATAAATCTTCCAAATCATATTCAACAATCTCTTTAATATTATTAAATATATTAGCAATTAATAAATTAGAATCTGCTCTTTTTTGATATTCATCACTTAAAATATCTCTTAAACTAATATTATTTTTTTCTAATAATAAATTATATTCTTTAAATAATATATTAGTTTTAACACCTATTTTTTTCAATTGATTATTAATTTCAAAAATATAGTTACTATCATTTACGATATCTATTTTATTATTAGTAAAAACATCAATATTTGTATTATCAGATATATTACTTAGTATATTTTCTATTTCTTCTTTAGCAATTAATTCTTTATGTGATTCCTTACATATTTCATATAGTTTGGATATATATATAAATAATAGTATTTCTGAAATCGAAGAAATTTCTTTATAAGAAAAATATGTATTTTCTTTTTTTTGATATATATTTATATCTTTTATTAATAATTTATAATTAAGATTATATTCATTACTTTCTACTATATCTTTAATTACTGCATAAATATCATCACATTTAGATAGTTTTTTACTAATTCCTTTTTTATTTTCATATACATTTTTTTTATACTCTACAATTAAGTAATAATTATCTATTATCCATTCATTAGTTATACCTACATATTGTAGTTTTTTTGTTTTATCAACTAAATGATTATAATAGTCATTAATATAGGAACAATTTAGTAAAAACTTTTTTACATATTTATGCATATCTTATCTCTCCTATCTAATAATTAGTATATCACGAAACCTAGTGTATTAAAAGTTTAAAACACAAAAAAAGCCTTTTATTTTAAATAAAAAAACCGCTATAAAGCGATTTAATTTACAATGGCGGAGCAGGAGAGATTTGAACTCTCGCGCCGGTTGCCCGACCTACACCCTTAGCAGGGGCGCCTCTTCAGCCTCTTGAGTACTGCTCCAGCTGCACTTATAATATTACATTATTATAAGTTTTGTGTCAATATATTAAAGAAAAAAACTCAACACTTGAGTTTTTACTTCTAATTGGTGACGAGTACGGAATTCGAATCCGTGAATGCTGCCGTGAAAGGGCAGTGTGTTAAGCCACTTCACCAACTCGCCATATGGCGCCTCAACTAGGACTTGAACCTAGGACCCCTTGATTAACAGTCAAGTGCTCTAACCAACTGAGCTATTGAGGCATTACTAATGGTGGTCCTGATAGGACTTGAACCTATGACCCCACGCTTATCAAGCGTGTGCTCTAACCAACTGAGCTACAGGACCAATAATAATCATTACTTCTTAATTCTACATTATTATTAATATTTTTGCAAGTAAAATTTAAACATTTTTAAAAAGTTGCAAATATAGATTACTATAAATTGTTTAATAAATCAAGTATTTTTTATAATTATAATCATTTTTACACTAATATAATGTCCTTTTTATTATAATATGTAAATATACAGTATTATATTATAAACAAAATTCATAAAATATTCATAAAATTGTTGTATTATTTTAAACTTTGAGGTATAATTTTATCAGGTCTTAGATGGACTGTTAGCTCAGTTGGTAGAGCAACTGACTCTTAATCAGTGGGTCTAGGGTTCGAATCCCTAACAGTCCACCAAATTTATAAAGAACTCGAACTTTTCGAGTAATAGAAAAACTACTCTCAAAATTAAATTGAAAGTAGTTTTATTTTGCTTTATTCCAACAGCTAGCATTAGGACCAGTTTTTAAACTTTTATGAAACTCTTTTGCTTTTCTATTAATAAATCTTTGATCACTCCACTCATACATATATGAATTTTTAGTTAATATATCGTAAGTTTTAGGATAATAGCCTGAAGCTAATATACTATGAAGATCAGTTGTAAAATCAAATATACTAAATAGCTTGCTTATAGAATCATTTCTAGATTTTCTAAATTGTTCTCTAGCAAATCCTAAAGCTTGATTAGAATATAGTTTTGTAAGTCTTTCATAACGTCTATATAGATAACCTCTACCCCAATTATTATCTCTAATTATTTTATAATCTAAAGAAGAAACAAATAATACCGCTGTTTTTACTGATAAATCAGAATTATGTATTTCACTTAGTTTCTTTATTTGCGCTACCGAACCTTCTCTCATATATATTTCTCTATCTTCCCAAAATTCATAATCTAATGTCTGATTATATTTAGTTTCAGAATACTCACAAGCTAATAACTTTTCTCTTACTTTCTGTGCTTCAGGTGTATCTTCATATTGACATGCTAATTTAATATATTCTATCTCTTTATTCATATGTTCTGAAAGAGTTTTAATTTGTTCTTTTATAATCATATAGTTTTGATCTTTTTCTAAATTTTTATCAGCTACTATTGTACTAGAAATAGACACTAAATCTCGTTGCATTTTTAATAAAATCAATTGAGTAGATATAAAATCTTGTTTCGAAAGTTCATTTTTATACCCGGATTTAATATCATGTAATGTAACCTCGCTAGTATTATTTTTATCTTTTGTTATATCCATTATTTTCTCTCCTTAACATTAATTACAAACTATAATACCATAAATATATAACAAATACAAATATTGTTTATAAAAGACTTTTAATAAAACATTCAAAAATTTTATTACTAACAATATCATAATCTATCATTCTCTCAGGATGCCACTGTAAACCTATTTGAAATGGATGATTATAATTTTCTATAACTTCAATTAGTCCATCAGCGCTTCTACCTACTATTCTAAAAAGATTAGAACTTCTAGGTGTTTCATAATGATAACTATTTACTTCTATTATATTTTGACCTACTATATTTTTAAAATTAGATTCATCTATATTAACTTCATGTACATAGTTATCATTACTATGATGATTTATTACTTTATCTAGCTTATAAATAGTCCCATACATTGCCATAGATTGCATACCCTGACATATACCAAGTAATGGTATATTTTTTTCTAGGGCATATTCTATCAAATAGTCATCTAACTTTCCTTTAGTATAACCACCTGTTATTAAAATTCCACTACATTTATTTAATAAATTAAGATTATCTTCATCTATTAATATGGGATTGCCACCATATTTTCTAATAGCATCCATATACAAAGAGTTCTCTTCTTTTGTATTTTCTTTTCTTTTTAATACACAAACATTCTTCATAATAAAAAAGAATAGATTACTCTATCCTAATTTTCCCTTAGCCCCTTTCATACCTTTTAATCCTCCATTAGTAAACCCTTTTAAAATGTTAGTTTCAAAAGTATGAGTTTTATTTTGTTTTCTTTTATAATCTTTTATTCCAATATTTATCATATCATCTAATAGGTCACTATAATGAACACCAATTGGTTCCCATAAATAGAAAGCTAAACTACCAGGAATAGAATTAATTTCATTTATATAAACTTTTTTAGCTTTTTCATCAATTAAGAAATCTATTCTACATACACCAGCTGAACCTAAAGCTTTAAATGCCCTAATAGCAATATCTTCTATTTCCTTTTTTTGTTTATCTAAAATATCAGCAGGTATCTTACGATCAGCAGAAGCCATACCCTTAGAGGCACCTTTCATTGGAACTTTCATTCCGCCTTTTAACTTACCTTTACCTCCACCAATATATTTATCATCATATGTTAGAAATTTATTTTTAGACATTACCTCTTCTATAACACTTAATCTTTGATGTTCGTAATTTCCTAAGACACTTATATTAACTTCTTTTAAATTAGCAACAACTTCTTCTACTAATATCTTATTATCATAACTAATAGCATTATCTATTGCTTCTACTAATTCTTTATCATTCTCAGCTACTTTAATTCCTACACTACTACCTGTAGTTGCAGGTTTAATAATAACTGGATATTTTAACTTCTTAACATTTTTAAGTACTTCTTCACTATCATTTTTATATTCATAATCATAGAACCACACATACTTAGTCATTGGTAGATTCTCTTTTTCAAAAATAGCCTTCATAAATGCCTTATCTTGACCAACAACTGATGCATATATGTCTCCTCCAACAAAAGGAATTCCAATTGATTGTAAATATCCTTGAATTACACCGTCTTCCCCATTAGTACCATGCATAATTGGGAATACTATATCAATATCAGTTACAATACTCTTTGGGAATTTTTTATTTTGTAATACAAAAGAACCATCTTTCTCATATAAAACAACATTTTTTCCATATTTTTTAATTAAGTTAAAATCAGAATAAATTTCTATATCTTTTAACATATCTCCAGTATACCATTGTCTATCCTTTGTAATATATATTGGTATAATTTCATATTTTTCTTGGTCTAATTTATTTATAGCCTGTATAGCAGAAATAATACTAACCTCATGCTCTACAGTTTCTCCACCATAAATGACTCCTACCTTTATCTTCATCTAAACATCTCCTATTCATTATATGTATCAGGTAAATCATTTTCAAATAATGCATATACATCTTTCTTACCTGTTAATGTATTTATAAATGTGTAAGCATCTCTTACATCATTATATACTATTATATGCTCTTTATCAAAACCTTTTTCTATTAAACCATCATAAATTGGTTTAGTATGTTTTTCACCAATTAATACGGCATAATCTGCAACCTTAGCAATTTGTCGACCAAATTCTTTATTATACTCATCTTCTTTATCTGCAAGTTCAATCATACCAGGTGTTACAACAACTTTAGTACCCGGCATCATTCCAAGTACAATAGTTGCATTTTC
Organism: uncultured Mycoplasmatota bacterium; assembly: GCA_948434005.1. GTDB lineage: Bacteria > Bacillota_I > Bacilli_A > RF39 > UBA660 > UMGS995. The sequence continues at coordinate 36,486 of CAOJEH010000008.1, read as the reverse complement.
TGCCCCTACTGGATTAGAGTTATAAGCATCATCTATCATATAAAAATTACCAAGTTTTTTAAGTTCAAGTCTATGTTCAACAGCTTTTACAGACTTAACAGCTTGTTGTAAATCCTTAATAGGTATACCAAATTCATAACCTAATGCTAAAGCTGCTAAAATATTATAAACATTATGATTACCTAATAACTTAGTCTGAAATTCATAAGCCTTAGATTCATTTTTAAATTTAACTTTAAATGTAGTTCCTTTATTATCACATTTTATATCAGTAGCACGACAATCTACATCTTTATTATTTATACCTATCCAAATAGTTTTTACATTATTCTTTAAATTATAACTGACTTGTTTAGGGTCATCACCATTAAGTACACCTATACCATCCGCAGGAAGAGATTCTATAAGTTCAAACTTACCCTTTTGAATATTTTCTTCACTACCAAATGATTCTAAATGAGCTGTACCAATAGTTGTTAATATACCATATTTAGGATGAACTAAATTACAAAGTCCTTTTATTTCACCTTTTACATATGCTCCCATTTCTGCAATAAATATATCTGTGAATTTATCCATATGATTATTAACTGTCATAATAAGACCATTATATGTATTTAAATTTCTAGGAGTTGGTAATGCATTATATTTAATATTTAAAATATCAGCTAAAATATTTTTACTACTAGTTTTACCATAACTACCTGTAATACCTATTATCTTTAAATTAGGCATACTTTTTAATGTAGATTGAGCTTTATGTTTATAATAGTGATATACTCCTCTTTCATATGGAAAATTAATTATATTAGCAAGAAATACTATAAAATAATTTAAATATACCATACATGTTAAAATAAGAACTAATAGCCATATTACTTGAATATCATTATAATAGAAAACTCCAACTACAACAGGTATTAAATATAATATAGTTGTAGTAATTATAAGTCTTCTTACTCTCTTTGTTACTACAAGTGGTTTTTTAGTTTGCTCATTTTTAGATTTAATAGATAGTCTATAACTTTCATATCCAAAACATGCAACTAAGGCAATTAAAATACCTATTATACTACCTTCAGATTTATAAAAAATAAATAAACAAATTGCAGAAAGACATATAGCTAGAATATCTATATTAATAAAGTCTTTACTATTTTTAAATACCCATTTTAAATATCTATTATTTTCATTATATAAATTTTGTTGCAACATATGAAGTGATTTTTTTGATTTTATTATCAATGTAACAAGTATCATTAATAGTAAAATTAAATACATAATCATATTAATTACCTCCTTCTAAAAATGTATTTACTATATTTATAACTTGATGTAAATTTTCTAAATAAGCATAATGACTTCCAGGTAAAACTACTAATCCTGCATCAATCATAAGTTTTTCTAATTCTTGTGCCTCTTCCAGTGGAGCTTCTGTATCATTATCCCCCCAGATAAGTAGTGTTGGTACTTTTATCTTTTTAGCATACATTGATAAATCTTCATTAACAGTATTAACTAAAATTTGTCTCATTATTGGACTAGCAGCCTTATAGTCTCTAGACCCTATATACTTCTTCATTTTTTCCCCAATACCATTCATTCCGGGTAGAGTTTTCATTTTTTTTAAAACTCTAGTTTTTAATGACATACTTTTTTGTTTTCTAATACATGGGCTTCCAAATAAAACTAATTTATCTATATCATTAAGAGCGCTATATCTTATCGCAACTCTTCCACCAAATGAGTGACCCATTAATATAGGCTTTTTTATCTTTAACTCCTTAACTATCTCTTCTAACATTTCTTTATAATCATCTATCATCCATGCATTCTTAGGTTCATCACTTTTTCCAAATCCAGGGAAATCGATAATAGTTATTCTATATTTATCACTTAAATTATCACCTATTGGTTTCATCATTTCTATATTTTGACCCCAACCATGAAGTAATAAAATATCTTTACCTTTACCATATTGTATGTAGTTTATTTGAATATCTTTAACTTTTATTTTCATTATATCACCAAAACCATTATACCATATATAAGTTATATTAAGTAGAAAAAAATAATACTAAACATTTATTTTTTCATCACTACTAAAATTAATATATGTATTATTATAACTTTCTAGATTACCTATATCAAAATATTTTCCATTAGGAATAAAAGCATATTTTTTCCCTTTATAGTAATCTAAAAATGAAGTCAACTCATATTTATTATCATTTTTTTTATTATTAAAAAACTCTATTGCTTCTTGTACTATATTATGATTAAGTACATATGTGCCAAAAACACAAAAATAAGTATCATTATTTTGATATGACATTTTCAAATGCTTTTTAGCATAAAGTTTAGTTGGTTTTTCTTTCATACTAGATATTATGAATTTATTATCAGATATATAGTCTCCATACATTATCCCATATTTAGAAACATCTTCTAAAGGAGTTTTACTTGCAGTAAGCATCAAATCTCCTTCATAATTATTCATTATTTGTTTAATACAAGAGTCATTCCCATAAGATTTATATATCTGATCACCTAAAAGTAATAAAAAGGACTCATTAGCACTAACAATATCATTACAATGATATAATACATAACCTAAATCAGGCATATCTCTTTGTAATACTTTAATTTTTTTACCAATTTTTTTAATTGTCTTTAAATAATCAATTTGATTCTTAGAAAAACTATCTAAACAGATAGTATCAACGTCTTCATAAAAAAAGTGTTCATAAAGACTTTTCTGATATGTTTTCGAAACAATTATATATATTTCTTCTATACCACTAGAATCTAACTCCTCTAATAAATACATAATGGCTGGTTTACACTCGCCTTTACTATTTCTTACCGGTAAGAATTCTTTAGAGAATGCTTTAGTCATAGGAAACATTCTAGTACCATAACCTGCTACTGGAATAACTGCTTTTGTTATTTTCATTTATATCAGCCCCTGTCATTTATTATATTTTATAATACATTTAATAGCTTCAAAGCCATCTTTAAAGTTTATTTTCTTTCCCTCCGCAATAGTTCTAGGATAATAAGAAATAGATACTTCTTTAATTCTAAAACCATTTTTAGCTACTTTAGCAGTAATTTCTGGTTCTATTCCAAAACGCTTTTCCTCTATTTTTATCTTATCAAATACTTTTCTATCAAAAGCTTTATAACAAGTTTCCATATCTGTAAGTTTTAAATGATTAAATCTATTTGATAAAAAAGTTAAAAATCTATTTGCAATATAGTTTTGGGAATATCCCTTATCATTCTTACTTTTTTTAAATCTTGATCCATAACAAACATCTACTTCTCCAGATAAAATTGGTGCGATTACTTTTTCATAATCTTTTGGGTCATATTCTAAATCTGCATCTTGAAAAATAATAATATCACCAGTTGCTTCCTTAACTCCAATAGCCAATTTTTCACCTTTTCCTACTGTATGCTTATAAATAATTTTATCTACTTTTTTTGATAATTTCTCTTTTAAGATTTCTATTGTTCCATCTGTTGAATCACCATCAATGATGATAATTTCCTTTTTTATTTTAACTTTTCTTACTTTTTCTACTATTTGTTCTATAGTATCTTTTTCGTTGTAACATGGTATTATGACTGATAAGACTTTATCTTTCATATTATCTCACTCCCTAATACAGTATTTCCCTAAAGGGATTTTTATTATAAACATATATATAGTACGATCCTGCTGTTAAAACTTTATCTGGTTCACCACACTCGTCTATATAAATATCACTATATTCTGAGTATTCAAAACTATTAAGCACAAGGAAAGTTTTTCCAGTATGATAATTCCTTTCCAATATTTTTTCATCTACATACCATTTATCAAGTTCCATATTACTTGTTAAATTCAAAGGAACTACTTCAATCTTATAATCAGATAAGAAATCCGTCATAAGACCAGCCCAAAAATCACCATATCCAAAAGTCAAATCATTTTCCTCTAAAGTTCTAGTAAGCTCGTATCTATTATCTATTGCAGATTTATTATGTTCAATTATAACTGTAGCAGTTTGATATAAATTAGAAATCAAATAAATAACTAAAAATGCATCAAGCAATAATTTACTATTTTTATTAACAGAAAGATACTTATAGCAGCAGTTAAGAGCCAAAATAATATTTATAACTATATTAAATAAGAAATACTTACATTCAGAATAGTTATGAAAGAAACTATCTGAAAATAAATATAAATAAAGCATAATAGCCCATGAAATTGTATTAAAAACTAATAAGAAATTAATATTTCTACTATTCTTTTTATAATTTTTAAATAATACTATAGGTGCTACTACCATAAATAAAATAGATGCTAATATTTTTATAAGATTAAAAATTCCCCATAAAGAATAGACAGAATAATTTTTACTCCAGTTAAGAAAGTAACCCTCATGTACCATAAAGGTATAATTATGAGGTTTATTATCATAACCGAAAAAATTATAAATACATTCAAAGAAAGAACCAATATTCTTAATTATTTCATCTGTAGTTAATTGTATATATTCCCCTTCCGCAGCACGTGTAACAAAATGATACTTATTAATTAAAATAAAATAAATACCAAGTGCCACAAAAGAAACTAAAACAATAACTAACATTTTTACAATTCTCTTATTTATAGAAATTTTAAGTATATCTTTTTTATAATTATCTATAATAGCTAATATAATCTCCGTAGCTATAAATGGCGCAGTAACAGATGGCAAATATCTTAGACTACCAACATTAAATATAAATGTTAATATAAGTGCAAAAATATAATATACCTTCTTACTATTTTTCTCTTCAAATGCTTTAAAGTATGTATATAAAAGCAACATAGAATTTATAACTACAGTCAAATATGCATTAAAGTTATAAAAATAATCTAAAACACTATATGAAATACCTGTAGCAAAAATAGCCAGTAAGAAAAGCTTTTCTTCTTTAGGCAAAAATTTCTTAGCATATTTATATAATATTACAAAAAATACTATTGCTGTTATTAAAACTGAAACCTGTCTTAATAACAAATTATCCTTTATTATATACGATAATAAATAAGTTGGTATAGATAATGAAAATAACCAAAACTCATTTCCATAATACCAATTAGATAATATAAACTGGTTATGAATTCTTTGTTGATGCGCTATACAATCTGTAATAACTGAATCAGAATGTAAAAAAGCAGTCGATGTATAAAAAATATATATTAATGTTAATGAAATACCCATAGTTAATATGGCAAATAAAATCATATTTCTATTATTCTTAAAATGCTTCATAATACTACTCTCCTAAAGTTAATTATATCAAAGTTCATTTCAAAAGCAAGATTTATTTTTATTATCGCGCTGTATTATTAATAGTAGTTCTAATATAACTATTATTTGTATTACCCATATATATCTATATGATTGGTGATGCATAGCTATAAAAAGTGTAATAATATTTGCAATAATTGGAATTAAACTACATAACTTTTTTCTATCATTAAATATAAGATATATTGATATTACTATAAGCAAATCAAAATATATTCCAAATCTAAAAAATATAGCATTTAATAATTCATTATCAGAAATAAAGTATAATATTTTATTTACTATTTTATGTAATGGACTAAATCTTTGTTTTATTTTTACTAATTTAGCATAATCAGTACCAAATTCATCATATTTGATACTATATTTATATACTTCAATATTATCTTTTTCAGATACATTCCATAACAAATCTGTTCCATATAACCTATCTTTTATTAAATATTTAGGATATTTAATAAACTCTTTTAAATAAATATTTATTATCTTCTTCTTATCTATATCCTTATTTCTTATATCAAAATCATTATAATGAAGCAATAAATCGATATTATATTTATCATAACTAGTTACTATATCATCTTTTGGCATAACCTCGCTAGTTATATATTTATATGAAGAAGAATCTATATATTTATCATTTACAATTAAATAACTAATACCGTGTAACATAGTAGCAATATCAAAATTCTTAGGAGCAGCTTCTACATCTAAATAATCATATAATGGATTATTCACAATGAATATAGAGATTACTGATACTATAGAAATAATAAATATAACAATGCTCTTTCTTCTATAACTTATTATAAATAATAAGCATAATACACATATAGATATATATATACCATTATGTCTAAATAACGCTACTAAAACTAGGCTTATTAATATATAAATATAATTAAGTCTATTACTATTAAAATATTTTTTATCAACAACTAATAAGTAAGTATAAAAAGTAAGTGCAACTAAAGCAATAGAAAAATCTATATCTTTAACAAGAGTAACTATCATAACTCCATTTATAGGAAATAATGTAAATAAAATAGCAATTAAATATACATAAATTAATCTTAATCCATTTTTATTTAAATAGAATAAAATTGAATTAATAACTAAACAATATATTATAAATCTAAAATATAAGAAGAAGGAAATACTCCCAAATGCATCTTTAAATATTCCTAATAATAAACTATGTAAATAAGGATGCCAATTAGATAATACATTATTTTGTATATCATATATCTCCATATATCCATCGGCCTGAACTATATATGGATTAAAAATATAGTGATATAAAAAACAAATTCCTAAAGTTATAATAAAAACTATAAATCTATGTTTACTTATATTTTTTATAGGTTTAATTTTCCTTACTTTAAAAGAATCTATAAGATTAATAAAATAAGGAAATAATAAATATACAAGTAATAGAATTATTAACGACAAAAGTATTAATAAAAGGCTTAATTTACTATTAATTAATCTATTACCAATAAATGAAAAACAAATTAATATACTTCCAAGTAAATATATATTTTTTCTTTTTATATTATCTCTATTAATTTTAAAATCTCTTTTTAACAAAAATAATAAAATTATAGATAAAACAAGCTTAGTAAAAATAGTTAATTTTATAATAGAATTTAGTTCTATTATAGTAATAAATAATAACTTTATAATCCCACTTCTACTACTTAAAGCATATAAAGACATATAAAAAAATATAAATAGTAAAACTATACTAAATAATATATTTTTACTTATATTATTATCTGTTACTACATTATCAAATTTATATTTATAAGAAGAGTTATATATTTTATTAGCTTTTCTATTTTTAGAATATTCATAACTATCAATAGATAATTTTTTATTGTTAATTAATACATCATAATTAGATTTCTTTTTTTGAAAATTGATCTCTATATTTCTTATTTTATTTATATCTATTTTATATTTCTCATTAGAACTTAAAGTAAGTTTATATGAAGAATTTATTTTATTATATTTTTTGTATTCTATTTCTAAAGAATCATTTATTAAATCATATTTTTTATTATATTTATGATTTGTTTTAACTATTCTTTCATCCTTATATATAGATTCTATAACTATAGGTTCATCATTAGGATTTTCTATAGTAATAGTTTTAATATTGTTTTTATAAAATACAAATTGCCCAACAAAACTAAGTAATATAATTGAACTAATTACAGAAAGTATTATATTTTTTCTATTAATTACATATTTATTCTTATAAAGAATACTGCTAATAAAAAAAGTAATTAATATACTAGAAAATATTATAGGAAAAACACCTAGATATTTAACTATACTATAATAAATAGAGAAAATAATTAGTAAAAATAAATACAAATACTTCATTTTATCACCACTATCTAAAAAAATTATATCATAATAAAAAAAAAGATTAAATCCATTTAGTCTTTTTTTTCGTTAATTTTTTCTATAATATCCTCTATATGTTCACCATAAGAGATAGATTCATCATATATAAATTTTAACTCTGGCGTATGTCTTATTTCTACTCTTTCGCTTAACTTTCCTCTTATAAAGTGACTAGCACCATTTAAAGCTTCAGTAGTAGATAATTTTTTATCTTCATCAAGAACTGTGAAATATACTTTAGCAAAACTTAAATCACTAGTAGTATCTACTCCTGTTATAGTTACAAACTTAATATCTTCATCTTTTATTTCAGTCATTAATATATTGCTAATTTCTTCCATAAATGTATGGTTCAATCTTTCTATTTTAATATTTGCCATATAATCAATCCCTTCTTTATAAAAGTATACCAAAAAAAGATTTAAAAATAAATAAAATTAATATATAATAATTATAAGGAGGGTTTACTATGGAAAGTATAGAGCAATTTAAAGACAATGTAAAAAATAATGAAAGGAGATTAAATTTTTTTATAAACAAATTAAAGGGAGATTTAAAAAGGATTAATATAGATTGCCCTGAAGAAATTATTAGAAATATGATTTTAGAATCTATAGATTCATATAATGATATGCCACACTTATTTGCTAACTATGCAATAAATTATATAAAAGGTAATTTAAAACAAGAAAGTAAATACCCTAAGAATGATATCTTCTATGACACCGAAATGGCGATACTTGAATTATATCTAGAAAAAAATGAAAAAGGACAGTATAGATCAACTGAAGAGATAGCAAAAGCTTTAAATACAGAAATTAGTACTGTATCATCAACAGTATATAAATTAAAAACAGAATTTTCAGAACACCCTAAAGATATTGAAAAAATATTTGGAAATATTACGCATATCATAATAGAACACAAGAAAATGAAACCAACACGAAAGAAAAAAACACAAGGTAAAAATATTAAACTTACTGATGAGGATTTAAAAATATTAGGCCAATTCACAGGACAAATAAATGATATATGTATAGATATAGAAGATCTTGCTAACGAAAGAGGCATAACTACTGAGAAAATGAAAGAAAGAATAATAGATTTATATGACCTTCTTGAAAATGAAGAAAATTATAAAACATTAAAGGAAAAGTTTCCACAAATTAATCTTATGCTAAAATTCAAAGGAAGATCAATAGGCGCAAAAATTCCTATAATAGTTACAACTAATGGAAATCCTGTATATGAATGTGCTAATTTTTTCCAAACATTATATGAAAAAGATAAAGACGGCAAATATATAAGTGTACAAAAAGTTATGATGAAATTGGGATATAATAAAAAAAGTACACTTTATTCTAGAAAAAAAGTGTTAGAAAAACAATTGGAAGAAGATTTAGATTTTAGAAGAAAAGTTATAGAAAGATACCCTACTTTACTAGAAGACAAAGAAGAATATAAACAAACTTCAAACAGAGGAAAAAAGCAAGCAAGAAGAAAAAAAGAACCAGAACTATCAAAAAAAATAAAACAAGATGTTGAATTATTAAAATACTTTTATAAACTACACAATGGTAAATACTATGATGAAGCCATAATTGCAGAACTTATGGAAATGAAAACATACCAAGTTATTAAAAAAAGAGATAAGATCCTTAATCAAATGAATAAAAACAAAAAATATAGAACCCAAATATTAAACCAATACCCAGAATTATATAAAAATATTGAAGTCTATAACAAAGCTCCTGATGAACAAAAACATGGTGGAGTAAGCCCTAAAGTTATTGCCAAAGATGTTAAATATTTAAGACTAATGTATACTAAAAATAGTAGTAATAAGTATCGTTTGGGAACTGAAATTGTAAATGAATTAGGAGTAAGTATAAATACTTTTGGTAGAAACAAAGAAAGGATTTTAAAAGAATTAGATAATAATTCTGAATATAAAAATGCAATCATAAAAGAATACCCTTTACTAGAATATAATATTAATATGTATCTTACCTACAAAGACAATGAAAAAAAAGCTAAAGAAGAAATGAGAAAGAAGGAAAAAGAAGCTAAAGAAGAAGAAAAACTAAGTAATCTTATAAAAACTTTAGAATACTTCTTTAAAAAAAGGCCAAATGGTACATATTATGAATATTCAGAAATAGCAGAATTGCTAGGAATAAAAGAAAATAGCGTATATACTAAACAAAGCAATACATTAAAAAAGCTGGAAGATAAAGCTCTTAAAGAAAAAGTATTAAAAAAATGGCCTACTCTAGAGGAAGATATTGAAAAAAGAACTAGTTTTAGAAATAAACCTAAACCTAGAGATATTTCTAAGAAAATAGATAAAGATGTTGAAACATTAGAATATTTGTATAAAAAACAACCTAATGGTAACTATCTTTCTAATGAAAAAATTGCTGAATTACTAGATATAAAGACAACTTCTATATGGCAAGCAAGAAAAAATATCTTCAAAAGATTAGAAAATGAAGAATATAAAACTAAAATATTAGAAAAATACCCTACTCTAGATGAAGATATTGCAGCAAAAGAAGAATATGAACTTACTAGTTTTATTGAAATCCTAGAGCTTTTCTTCAAAAAAAGACCAGATGATACATATTATGAATATTCAGAAATAGCCGAATTACTAGAAATAAAAGAAAATAGCGTATATACTAAACAAAGCAATACATTAAAAAAGCTGGAAGATAAAGAGCTTAAAGAAAAAGTATTAAAAAAATGGCCCACTCTAGAGGAAGATATCAAAAAAAGGCCTAGTTCTAGAAATAATCCTAAACCTAAAAATATTTCAGAAAGAATAGATAAAGATGTTGAAACATTAGAATATTTGTATAAAAAACAACCAGATGGTAACTACCTTTCTAATGAAGAAATTGCTGATCTATTAAACATAAAAACGAATTCTATATGGCAGACTAAAAGAAATATCTTAATAAGATTAGAAAATGAAGAATATAAAGCTAAAATATTAGAAAAATATCCTACTTTAGATGAAGATATAACGGAAAGAAATAGTGAAAGTACTGAATTAACAAAAAAAGAAAAAGATTTAGCCAATATGCTATTAACAGATGAGACTAGAGTATTTCAAAAAGTAACTAGTTATGCTAGACATTTAGATATATCAAACAACTATTTCAATATATTAAAAAATAATACAGTTACTAAAATAAGTAATAATCCAAATCTTCAAAATGATTATCCTCATTTCAGAGAAGAAAGTGAAATTGCTGCTAATCACAGTAAAACAAATAGTATTTCTATATCACAAGAAGAACTTAATAATATAAGAAGAAATTCTAGAAACTATGATATACCAAATACAAAAAGAAATAGTAGAGATAATTTAATAAAAGGTATTTCAAAGTTAGAAAAATCAGTATATGGAGATTATGCTTCACTTTGTACAGTAGAGCAAAAAGCAATGCTTGCACTAAAACTAGGATTTTTCAATAATATGGAATTTTCAACAGAATCTATATCAATCTTCTTTATGACTGAGCAAGAAGAAGTTTCAAAATTAACAAAGGAATGTCTTAGAACAACTAGAAATAAACTTACTAACAAAAACGCACAAAAGAAAATAGGTACTAAAAACTAGTACCTATTTTTTTATCTCTTTATCTCGACTAATTCATAAACTTCAATAATATCTTTTTCTTTATAATCTTGACAGTTTTCTAAGGTTATACCACAATCCATATCTTTGCTAACTTCTTTAACTTGATCTTTTTCACGTTGTAATGTTTTAACCTTACCATTATAAATAACTGTACCATCACGTATTATTCTAGCATTAGAATTATTTTTTACATTACCTGTTAGAACATGACAACCTGCAATTAAACCAACTTTAGAAAATTTAAATATTTGTCTAATTTCTACAGTACCTATAACATTTTCTTCATATTCAGGATCTAACATTCCCTTCATTGCTGCTTCCATATCTTCTACTACTTTATAAATAATATCGTAATTTCTAATTTCGATGCCATACTCTTTAGCAATATCAGATGTCTTTGCATTTGCACGAACATTAAATCCAATAATTATTGCTTTTGAAGCTGATGCAAGTACTACATCACTTTCAGTTATTGCACCAACACTACTTCTAACAATATTTATTTTTGCACCCTCAATATCTATTTTTTCTAAAGAACCTTTTATAGCTTCACTACTACCATTAACATCTGCTTTAATTATAACATTTATTTCTTTAACCCCTTCTTGAATTTGTCCAAATAAATCCTCTAGTGTCATTCCACTTTTATTAGTATCTTCCTCTTTAGCTCTGATAGCTCTTTCTTCTGCAATTGATTTAGCTTGTTTTTCTGTTTCAAAAGCCATAAATCTATCTCCTGCTGAAGGCACATCAGAAATACCTGTTATTTCTACTGGAGTTGAAGGTGGTGCTTCTACTAAGTTCTTTCCTAAATCATTTTTAAGAGTTCTTACTTTACCATAACATGTTCCAACTACTATTGGATCACCTAATCTTAAAGTTCCATTTTGAATTAATAATGATACAACTGAACCAATTTGTTTATCTTTACGAGATTCAATAACCGTTCCACTAGCATAACGATTAGGATTTGCTTTTAATTCTTGCATATCAGAAACTAATAAAATATTTGATAATAATTCATCTATACCTAGACCAGATTTTGCAGAAATTTTACAAACTACAGTATCTCCACCCCATTCTTCAGGAGTTAATCCATTTTCTACTAATTCAGTCATTATACGATCAGGATTAGCATCTTCTTTATCTATTTTATTAATAGCAACTATAATAGGAACTTTAGCTGCTTTAGCATGATCAATTGCTTCCCTAGTTTGAGGCATAACACCATCATCAGCAGCAACTATAATGATAACAACATCTGTTACCCCTGCACCACGAGCTCTCATTTCAGTAAATGCTTCATGTCCTGGTGTATCAATAAATGTTATTTTTCTTCCTTCACATAAAACTGAATAAGCACCTATTGCTTGAGTAATACCACCAGCTTCTCCACTGACCACATTTGTTTTTCTTATTGTATCAAGTAATGTTGTTTTACCATGATCTACATGACCCATTATCGTAACAACTGGAGGACGTGATATTAAATCTTCTTCATTATCTTCTATTTCAAAGTTTTCAAAATTTGAAATATCACTAGTTTCTTCTCTTTTTAATACTTTATCATAATCACTAATTAATACTTCTGCGGTTTCAAAATCAATACTTTGATTTACGTTTGCCATTATACCTAAAGCAATAACTTTCTTTACTAGTTCAACTCCACTAACATCTAATAAAGTTGCTATATCACCAATAGTCATGCCATCTTTATATAAAATAACATTATCATCTTGTTTAGCTTCATTACTTTGTAATTTTTCACGATGTTTATATATTTTCTTTCTTTCTTTAATAAAATTATTTTTAGCTTCTGCTTTTTTTACTACCTTAGTTTTAACTTTTTCAAATCTTTCTTGATTATCTAAATCGATATTAGCTGCTTGTGCAAGAGCCTCAGCTTTTTCACTTACCTCTTCATCATCTAACTCATCTTCGCTTACGTAACTTGAAGAATCATCATCACTTATATAATCTTCTTGATCTTGTATTTCGTTATCAAGCAAAATAATATCATCTTCAGTTAAAGTTGAGTCTTCATTTTCATAAGCTATACCTATTTTATCACATAGTGCTTTTATTTCATCTACACTTTTATTAACATCTCCTGCATATTCAATCAAACTCATCATAAATAATCACCTCTTTCTTATTTTTCACATACTAATTTAATCTCTTCATATAAATCATCCGAAACATTACACTCTAATCTTTTATCTAAAATTTTACTTTTACGAGCTTTCTCTATAATTGTAATGTCTTTTTTAATATATGCTCCTCGTCCATTAATTTTTCCTGTTTCATCAACGACAACTTCACCAGTTGGTGTTCTAACAATTCTAAGTAACTCACCTTTAGGTAAGACTTCCTTTGTAATTACACAAGTTCTTAAGGGTATTTTTCTTTTTTTCATAATTAATCACCTTATTATGCTTCTTCTCTAAAATTAATTCCTTCACTTCTAGCTTGCTCATAATTTTTTATATCAATACGATAACGTGTTAATCTACTTGCAAGTCTAGCATTTTGACCTTTTTTACCTATTGCAAGTGAGAAATTTTCATCATCTGCAATAACCATAGCTTCTTGTTTTTTAGGATCAGTTATAGCAACTTTTAAATTCTTTGCAGGTGATAAAGCATTTTCTATAAATATAGCTGGATCATTATCATATCTAACAACATCAATCTTCTCACCATGTAACTCTTCTATAATACGAGCAATACGAGAACCTTTTTCTCCAATACAAGCTCCAATTGGATCTATATTAGGATTTTCAGAATATACTGCAACCTTACTTCTATTTCCAGCATCTCTTGCTACACTATAAAGTAAAATAGAACCATCTGATAATTCAGGAATTTCAAGTTCAAATAGACGTTTTACAAAGCCATAGTGATTTCTTGAAAGTAGAATAAGTAAACTTTTACCATTATTGTCAACTTTAGTAACATATACTTTTATTTGACTACCCATTTCAATCTTTTCACCAGGTATTATATCCTTTTTAGGTAAAATACCATTAGTACGCCCTAAATCAATAAAATAATTATCTGTATCCTCAAGTGCTACTGTTCCAACAAGTAATTCATCTTGTTTATCTCCATATTCATCCATAATACTATTTCTTTCTGCTTCACGCATTTTTTGAACAATAACTTGTTTTGCAGTTGATGCAGCAACACGTCCAAAATCTTTTGGTGTAACTTCTGTATCAATGGTATCTCCAATATTTAATGATTTATCTTCACGACGAGCATCCTTTAATTTAATTTCAATATCAGGATTAAATAATTCTGGTAAAATTTCATTACCTTCTTCATCTACTTCCACTTCATCTGGATAATCTTCTAATTTATCATCATCTACTACTGTTAAATAAGAATAAACTTTAATATCTCCTGTATCACGATTTATTAATACTTTAACATTTGTCTTTGAATTAAAATTCTTTTTATAAGCAGAAGTTAAAGCAAGTTCCATTGCTTCAAATACAACCTCACTATCAATACCTTTTTCCTTAACAATATTATCAACTGCATTTAAGAATTCTTTACTATTCATCAATACTCTCTCCTTTTTCCTCTGAATAAATATCTAATTCATCATAATTATGCTCTATTTCATTTGTATTATCCATAATATCATTTATGATTCTAGATGCATCAGTTATTCTATTTAAATCAATTAAAGTATCACTATCAAGTACAATATTAAATACATTTTTACCTTCTACCTTAGAAATAAATGCATCCGAAACATACATATTTAAACTCTCTATTTTAGAATTAACTAAAGATGCAACTACATCTTTCATAATACACCTCCCACATATTTAAAGGAGTGGATATATCTCCACTCCTCCTTTCTTTATAGATTATAACACAGTTTTTATAAAATTAAAAGGTTTTATTAAAAATATTATATTTCATAAGTAAAACTAATGGTAATCATCACGCATACTACTAATTTTTCCTAATTTTGAAAGAGTTAAAGTTTTTCCCATTTCAACTTCAACTTCTCTAATATCATCATATGCAGAACTATTAATAAATCTTTTATAATATTCCAAATCTTTCTGTTCTTGATTTTTAGAATAATCTTCATATTCATATCCCATATATAAACCAGTGCAGTTTCTTATATGTGAATTTCTCATTTTATCAATATTATCAATAAAACTTTTTGTAGGTGTCTTTTTAGTAATATGGCCTTCATTACTTGATAAACTATTTTTACTTACTTTTGACATAACTACTCCTTCTTAAATAAACTATTATGGTTATATTATACCATATTCTATTTAAATAGTAAAAATAATGATTAATTAGATAAACAATATTAGATTTTAATTAATATTTATGATAATATAATATTGGTGATTATATGAAAAATAAAAATATATTAAAAAATATTATAAAATTAGCTATTCTTATAACTTTATTCTTTTATAGAAATATATTTATACTTCCTATTATATATATAGCTAATATTAATGTTGATAAAATTTCTTCAGCAACTGAAGTGATTTTATCACTAATAAACAATATAATATTCTTAATAATTACAGTATTAATGTATAAAAACGATTTAAAAAGGGAATGGAAAATATTTAGAAAGAATATGTCAGAAAATGTAGATACTAGTATAAAATATTGGTTAATAGGATTAGCTGTAATGGTAGTATCAAATATTATAATAAACTTTGTATTAGGTGGTGGACAAGCCACAAATGAAAAAGGTGTTCAAAAAATGATTGATTCTGCTCCATATATAATGTTAATAGAAGCAGGACTTATCGCTCCTATTAATGAAGAATTACTATTTAGGAAAGCTTTTAAAAGCATTATAAATAACAAATGGCTATTTATAATAATATCAGGAATTGTATTTGGATATTTACATGTCATTGGTGCTAAAAGCTTAGAGCAATTTTTATTTATAATTCCATACTCATCATTAGGTATTGCCTTTGCAACAGCATATTATAAAACTGATACAGTATTTTCATCAATATTTGTTCATATGTTACACAATACTATACTAACATTATTATCTATATTAGCATAAAAAAAGAAGCATTTTACTCGATGCCTCTTTTTATTTTTTCATCGTATACTACTAAAGGTATTGCTATAACTGCTTCTATTAAAACTGAAGTAAAATATACCTGCCAAAATGAATCTGTAACTATCATATTCATTGTAAATAACATATATATCATATGGTTTATAAACATAGAAAATATATAACAAAAATAAACAAGTATACCATTCCTTTTTATTTCCATATTAGAAATTATATAATAATATATAGCAGAATTAATAAACATACTTACAAAATAACTTATTGATTGAGAACCTATTTCAATGAAATCTAATTGTTTACCTATTAAATCCTCTATAAGTATTATAAATGCAATAATAATAAGTGTAGCAATAATAATTGCTTTAAGGCTATAAATAAAACCAAATTTCTTAGTTATATAATTACTAGTAAATAATATACAAGGTAATATAAAAACTGAAAATGAAATATCACAACCTAATAATGGAAACGTATAACTCTTAAGTGCTGTAGCTAAAATTGATATTGTAGAAAGTAAAAATGCAAACATTAAAAATTCATTTTCTACTTCTTTTTTTGTAATTTTTTTCTTTCTTTTTCTCTTTTCCTTTGTTTTAGAATCTACTTTAGATTTTTGTTTCTTATCCATATAATAACCTCCATACCTCTACTATACATATAATAACATATTTTATAAAAAAATAAAATAAATTTAAAAATATATGTTACAATATAATTGGTGAGGCATATGTCTAGTCGTGAAGAAAAGAATAAGAAGAAACAAGATGAACTAGAACAAGAATTAAAAAGAGAAAAACGCATTAAAGCTATAAAGATAATTATAAAGATTTTTATATGTTCTTTTATTGCTATATTAATTATATCTACTTATACAGATTATATATCTAAAAATATAATTGTTAAAGAAGAAAGAATAAGAAATGAAAAAATACCTAGTAGTATGAATGGAATAAAAATTATTCAGTTTTCTGATTTAGAATATGGATCTACTATTTTTAATAAAGAAGTTAAAAAAATAGTAAAAATTATAAATGAAAGAAAACCAGATATTGTAGTATTTACAGGTAATTTAATAGATAAAAATTATAATATTAAAACAAAAGAACAAGAAAAATTAATTTCTGAATTACAAGAAATAAATACAACAATGGGTAAATATGCGGTTAGTGGAAAAAATGATAAAGATATATTTAATACTATTATGAACCAAAGTGATTTTATAATATTAAATAATAATTATGATTTAATATATAATAATGATAATACTCCTATTCTTATGGTAGGTCTTTCTAGTCTAAATCAGAAAGAAAGAGAAATCGATAAAGCATATAAATACTTTAGTGAAGAAACTCATAATTCCAATATATATACAATTACTATTATGAGTGAAACTGATGATCTTGATGATATAACTTCAAGGTATAATAGTAATTTAGTTCTAGCAGGAAATTCCCTAAATGGAGAAATAAGATTACCTTTTGTTGGAGGTATAATAACTAAGGAAGGTTCTAAAAAATATAAAGATTCATACTATAAAGTAAATGATAGTGAAATATATGTATCAAACGGTATAGGCTCCCCTGAAGCTAAATTCAGACTATTTAATAGACCTAGCATAAATTTATTCAGATTAACAAACAAAAAATAGTATCAACTATTTTTTTTTACATATATTTTAACACTACCTATTTTTTTATTAGATAAATATATATCAATAATACCTACTTGACTACCATTTCTATAATTTTTTGTTTTAGTAACTTTAACTATAGTTTTAACTTTATCTAATTCACTATCTGATAGTGGATAAGAAAAATCTTTTTTTAAATACAAAGTATCTTTAAAAAACTCTTTATTTATATTAAATGTATTTTTATCAATTATTTTATATTTTTTATATTTATTATAAATATATTCATATAAGTTTTTATGAGTTTCATATTCATTAGAATCATTTAAAGTTACTGTTGTAAGACGTAGTCCATCTTTATTTGCTGTTGTAACTAGAGTCCTTCCAGCACTAGGAGTATAACCATTTTTACCTCCAGTACAATATTTATAACTATTTAAAAGTTTATTCCTATTTGTCCATAAATAACTCTTATTTTTAGTCTGAGCTTCATATTTTTTAGTTTTAGTTATCTTCCTATACTCAGAGAAATTCTTATATGCATATTTGGATAAAAGAGCCATATCATAGGCAGTTGAATAATTCTTTGTCTTTTCATCTAATCCATGACTATTAGAAAAAGTAGTATTCTTCATCCCTATTTGCTTAGCTTTCTTATTCATTAATTTAACAAAAGCAGTTTCATCTTTAGCTATATTATTAGCAATTACAACAGCAGCATCATTACCACTTCTAAGTAATAATCCATATAGTAAATCATTCAAAGACATTTTTTCATTATATTCTAAATATATACTAGTACCATACATTTCAAGGATTTCCTCTTTAGCAGTATAAAAATCATTTAACTTACCCTTTTCTAAAGCAACTACAGATGTCATTATCTTAGTAGTAGATGCAATGAGTCTTTTTTCATTTATATTATTTTTGTAAAATATTCTACCACTATCAATATCCATAACTATACTAGATTTAGATGTATCCATTTTGGCCATTACAGATGTAGGAATTAGAAATAGTATTAATAAAAAAAACATATATCTTTTCAAGTTTATCACCTAAAAAAGTATATGATTATAATTATAAGTTTATTTAATTTTATTAACTAAATTTATGCAGCAACTATATATTTCTTTAAAACATTGATCAAAATCTCTTGTATACCAAGGGTCTTCTATCTCTTTATCCCCTAATAAATAAGTTTTATTATTTTTGGGTAAAATTCTATCTAAATCATATATGTTTTCCTCATCCATACAAAATATATAATCAAAGTTATAATAATCATTACTATCTATTTGTCTTGCTTTATGTGGATTAAAACCTATATTATGCTTTCTTAAAACCTCTTTAACAGGAGGATATATATCATTACCAATCTCTTCAGTAGTAGTTGCTTTTGATTCAATATAAAACTTATCATCTTTATCTAAAGATTTCATAATAAATTCAGCCATAACTGATCTACATATATTACCATGACATACAAATAAAATTTTTATCATATAATCACCACATTTCTATTATAAAAAGTTAACAATTATCTCCATTAATACCATATAATTAACAATAATAACTGTAAAATATAGTAACTGATTGGTATATTTCTTTTTTTCTTGCTTTATTACTGATTTTATTAAAATATATATAAGTGGTAATATAGGTAAAAAATATCTTCCTTGTACACCATATATTTTTATATCCTTATAAGAACACCAAGATATATATAAACTAACATATATGAGTAAAATAACAATTATAATTAATGATAAAACAAACATTTTGTTTTCTTTAGTTAATTTTAATTTAGTATCATCACTATCTTTTAAAATATAAATAAAAGTATAAAGAAGTAATAATGGTACAATCGTAGTATTTTCTATAACATTAGACATTAGCATTCTTCTACTAAATATATTAAAAAATATATCAAATCCATATACATCTATTGAATAGATAAAATATTTAACCATATTTGAAGGATTATGAAGCATTGCACTTAAATTCTTACTTGGAACAGAATATCCTGCACAATAATCAGATACTGATGAGGCAAATAACAACCAAAGTAAATTTAAGCCGAATGGTAAAATAATTGAGAATAGTATTGCCTTTTTTCTAGATTTATTTTTAAACTTTTCTTTTGGAATTAATAGCAATAAAAACGGAATAAATATATAGACAATTTTACATAAAGCTAAAATACAACTTAAAATAGATATTATTATTATCTCTTTTTTATTTATATTCTCTTTTTTCTCCCGTAAACTTAAAATATATGCAATTAGTAAATAACTTATAGAGATAGTTATACCATCACTTGATAGAGTTGAAAATAACTCTATTGATATAGGATTAAGTGAGAGTAAAAGAAATATTTTCTTACCTATAGGAGTAATTTTTATAGCCAAGTAAAGTAAAGTTATACACACTATCATATTGAAAAGTCTTCCGAAATATGCAATGATTAATACATTACCAGTAAATATTCTAGCAAAAGATATACCCAATGCTTGTGGTAAAAATTGGATTGGAGAATATACTCCCATACTTCCAGAAGAAATAAGTTTCTGTCCACTAGTTCTTATATTATAATCCTTCTTTTCTAATAAATCTTTATATTTAAAATCAGCATTAACTGAAAGGTTAAAGTTTATATTTTTAGGTAGCATAGAAACTAAGTATTGAGAATTGGATACCCTTCGAGGTAACATTATACCTTCTGATACTTCATATGATCTTATCCATTGATAAAATTCATCATGAGATGTTGTTAAGGGAATAAATACTAAATATAGTAAAAATATAGGTATTGCAATATATAAAAAGAATTTATGAATTTTAGTAGAATCTATTTTGTTTAACAAAAAAGTTATAAAAAGTATAATTGAAACTATTAAATATAATAACAAAAATATAAATTTTTTATTATTAGAATAATATACCTTTATACTACATTTAAAACTTTGACTATTCAATTCTTTAGAGTCAGTTATCCTAATATAATATTCTTGATTGCTAAACTTATTTTCAGATAAATCAACTGTATAATATTCACGTTTAGCTTCTCTAGCCATTATTTTTTCTTTGTGGATATTTTTATTATTATTATCAAATATATCAAAAGTAAATCCATTATGTTTTTCTACTTCATCTTGGTTAAAATAAATCTTTATTTTTTTAATATTAGAACCTAGATTTATCTTTTTATTTTCATTACTTATAATAGTATAATCTTTACTATATAAACCTACTTCTTTATCATCAAATTTATTTTCAAAATATAAAAATAAAGTAACTGCTATAATTAAAAATAAAAATATTTTTTTCTTCATAAATATTCTCCTATTATAAAAATATTATATCATAAAATATCTCTACTCATATATATTTTTTAATCATTATAGATTTCTTATCATTTGATTTCAAATAATTTATACCAATATACTTAAATTTACCTATACCTCTAATAGAAAATATATCACCATCTTTTAAAGTATAGTTTTTATTAGTACATAGATTATAATTTACTATAACCTTCTTATCTTTTATAAAATCACCACTAATACTTCTACTAGTAGGAATAAGTTTTGATATAATATTATCTAATCTTAAAGATGATACACTTAAATTTATATCTAAAAACTTTAGTTTATAATCTTTAACAGTATATAAATCAACCTCTAATAACTTAACTTTTTTATTACCAATCTTTATAAAATTATTAATCATATAATCTTTAATTATATTTAAAACCGCTATAAAATATCTATCATTATCTATTATAATATCTCCAAAAAAATTATCACTTAGATTATGACTGAATAAAGCTCCTAATATTTCTCTATGTGTTAATTTAGTATTTGTTTTGATTTCAAATAAAGATATATTTAAACTATCCCTATATATAATTAATTTTTCAGAATCTTCAAATAATTTTAATATACGATAATCATATATTCTTTTCTTTATATGATTTATTACATAACTAGTTTCTATAGGATTTAAAAAATAAGTATTTTCTCCTCTTATGACTCTTTCTACTTGATTATCTAAACTAAATTTATCCATAGTATCACCACAAACTATTATTCCTTAATTATTATATCAAATAATCTAGCTATATCAAATAATTGATAATTATTTAAAATAACCCCTGAAATATCATTTGTAGATGCCTTAATACCTTCTATAGTAGATGTAGATAAATCTATATCTTTTAGTTTAGTATTAATTATTTCTATATTACTTAAATTAGAATCTACAAAGTATAAATTATCATGTTTTAGTGTATATAATCTAGTATCACTTAACTTAGATTCTGTAAAAGAAACTCTTTTTATTCTACTATCAGCAAAAGTACTATATGATAAATTACATCTATCAAATACTACATCTGTAAGATTAACATTATCTAAAAATATTCCAATTAACTTACAATCAATAAACTTTGTTCTTAAAAATAATTTAGAAGTAGACTTCATATTAGATAGATTACATGATTCAAATATACAATCTATAAAGTCTATATTTTCTAACTCTATATTAGAAAAATCTATATTTTTAAACCTACATGAATTAAATTCTATATCAGAAATATTTTTACAAGCAACTATTGAATTAAATAATTTATCTTCTTGTTTTTCATTATCTATGTTATTTATATCGGATTCATTAAGTTCATTTTTAATAATAGGTTCTTTTATTTTCATATAACCACCAAGATAATAGTATCATATAAAAACAAAAAAGAAAATAAATAAAAAGGACTAATACTAAATTAGTATAGTCCATGTAATTTTTGTCTATCTGTATCTGATATATCTTGTAATTTCCATTCATCATCTTCTTTTGTAAGATTGAAAGTTATAGTATAGGTAGTTTTATCAGTAACATTTTTTAATTCTTTTAATTTATACTCAACATAATCTTTAACATCTTCTACTGCGTCTTCTACTTTATCTTTTGCATCTTCAGCTTTATCCTTAGCATCTTCAACTACATTATCTGAATTTTTATCATCTGATTTTTTAAATTCGTCTCTATGACCATCATAATACTCCTTAGATTTTTTAATTGAAGTAGCATAATCAAATACCTCTATTTCCGCATCAACAGTTGCAGTATCACCATCTATTTTCTCATCTGTAATCTTATAAGATAGATTTTGATATTGTTTTTCCATTAAGGCTCTATAGTCTTTTTTCTGCTTATCATTCATTTCGGTATCATTATCCATAACTACGTCAAGTTGAGTTAAAACATCATCATCTAGTTTCTGATATTTACCTAAAAACTCTTCTACCTTTTTGCTTGGTGTATTAATAGTATCAGTACAACCTACTACTAATAGTAGTAAAGTAAAACAAATTGCAATTAACTTTTTCATATTATTCCTCCCATTTATATAATGGAAGAATTTTTTTATTTTATACAAAAATTATTCAACTGTAACAGATTTTGCTAAATTTTTAGGTTTATCTACATCACAATCTCTATTTACAGCAGTATAATATGCGATTAACTGAAGTACTGGAACAATTAGTAATCCTATAGTAAATGAACTAACATCAGGAACACATATTTCTAAATCTTTATTTTGTTTTAATGATTCTTTCGAAATAATAATTGTCTTAGCTCCACGAGATTCTACTTCTATAATATTTGATATTGATTTTTCCACAAGTTCTTTATCAGTAAGAATACCAAATACTGGCATACCATCAGATATAAGAGAAATTGTACCATGTTTTAATTCGCCAGCTTGATATGCTTCACTATGAATATATGAAACTTCTTTTAATTTTAAACTTCCTTCTAAACAAATTGCATAATCTAGTTTTCTACCTATAAAGAACACATCATTAGAGTTAGATATTTCATTAGAAATATTTTTATATTCGTTTTCTCTATCAATTACGTTTTTAACTAATCTCGGTATTTTTTTAAATTCATCTAAATATGTATCAATATTATCAATAAGTTTTTTAGAATATGCAAGTTTTAATGCAAGTAGAGAAATTACTGCTACTTGTAACAAATAAGCTTTAGTTGTAGCTACTGCAATCTCCTCCCCTGCTTCAATAAATACAGCTTTATCTGCCTCTCTTGCAATAGTAGATGTTTTTACATTAACTATAGCTAATGTATCTTGTCCTAACTCTTTAGCCTTTTTTAAAGCTGCTATTGTATCTGCAGTCTCTCCAGATTGAGAAATTAAAATTACTAAAGTCTTATTATTATATATATTATTTTTATATCTATATTCACTAGCTACTTCACATATAGCACGTGTATTTGCTTTTTCTTCAAATAAAGTTTTACCAATCATACCTGCATACATTGCAGAACCACAAGCAACTATATGAATTTCTCCATAAGCAGTTAAATCTGGAATAGATGAAAAATCTTCTAAATATGGTTTTAATGTTTTTTCTAAAACTACTGGTTCTTCATTAATTTCTTTCAACATATAATGTGGATAACCATTTTTACTTTTACTATTTACATCTATATTTATAGTATTAACAGATTTTTCTTGTTTTTTACCATTTGAATAAAATAAAACATCATCTTTTGTAACTTCTGCTACATCATTATCATCTAAAAATATAAATTTATTAGTAAACATATTAATTGCAGTAATATCGCTAGCAAAGAAATTTCCTTTATCTGATATTCCAACTACTAAAGGTGAATCTTTTTTAGCAATATAAATTTTATCTTTTACACCTTCTATAATAATACCTAAGGAATATGAACCTTTTAATAGATCCATTACCTTAGAAATAGTTTTAATAACATCATTATCTAAATATTTATTAATTAAAGCTGCAATTACTTCTGTATCAGTTTCACTATTAAAATTAATACCTTCATTAATAAGTTCTTCTTTTAATTCTTTAGCATTTTCGATAATACCATTATGAACTAATGTAACTCTACCAACTGTATGGGGATGAGCATTAACTAAATTTGCCTCACCATGAGTTGCCCATCTAGTATGTGCTATACCAATTTTGTAATCATCAACATTCTCATAATTTAATTTATCTTCTAAATTTTTAATTTTTCCAACACTCTTAATGATTTTAATATCATTATCCATAAAGGCAATTCCAGAAGAATCGTAACCTCTATACTCCAAATTTTTAAGTCCTGTAAGCAAAATATCCTTTGCTCTATCTTCTCCTACATATCCAACAATTCCACACATAATTGTTACCTCCTACTACTTAAGTATATACTAAAAAGAAAATTATAGAATTTCCTTTTTATCATAAATATAATTTATTATCATATCAAAAATTATAAAAATAAATATCATTGATAGTAGAAAATAATTATTCTTAAAATAATCTACACTAACTCCATATAATGTACCATTTGAACTATAAATATTATAATATAAAAAACTTATATATATAGTTGCTACTACAATAGAAATATTACTTAATAATGAGTTTGTAATTATACTTTTATTGATTATTAACATAACTATTTCACAAATAAAGGTAATTATAATAAATATTAAAAATAATATACCTTGCCAATTAGCCTCATATATAAATGGTAACATTTCAAATATTAAGAATGGTAAAAGTATAAAAGATATTATACTTATATAAAATATAACTCTTTTAATCATTATCCATCTAGTCTTTCATATGGAGCCTGATTTGGTTTTTGTTCTTCTATCTCATCTTTAAACATTTCATCAAAACGAGGAAGTTCCTTTTTTATAACATCCTGATATACATTTTTTGTACTTTCGATAGCTTTTCTAAAATCTAAAATATTAACTTCACTCCTATTATCAAATAATGCATTAGAAAATGATTCCTGTACAATGGTAAGTGATACATCTGGATATCTTGAGCCTATTTCATATATTCTTTTATATTCACTAGTTATATCAGTAATAAACTCCATTATTCTTTGTTGAATAAATGGTGAATACATCATTTTTACACCAGTTCTTTTTTCCATTTTTGGAATAGAACCAACTAATATTGCTATATTTTCATCTCTAGTAGGTTCATTTACAATAACTTTTTGAAAACGCCTAACAAAAGCTTTATCTCTTAAAATATATCGTTCGTATTCTTCTGTAGTAGTAGCACCAATTACCTTTATGTCACCTCTATCTAGTGCGGGTTTAAACATATTAGCAAAATCTAGCGCCTCACCCTTACTACCCATTAAAGTATGAATTTCATCAATAAATAAGATTAAATCATTATAATTTTTAAGTTCATCTATTAAAGTATTAACCTTAGCCTCACCAGTTACAGGATCAACACCAAGTAAAGCAGATGTATTTACTTTAATAACATTATAAGATTTTAATACTTCTGGAACTAAACCCTTTTGAATTCTATAAGCAAGGCCCTCTACAATAGCAGTTTTACCAACACCCGGCTTACCTGTTAAAACAGCTGATTTATCTGGTGTAAGTAAGATTAATATAATTTCTTTAATTTGTTCATCTCTACCAATTGCTGGATTAGTAATATATACTCTATCATTAAAATTTTCCCCATAATTAGATAGTACACTTATTCTTTTTTCTTTTAAATTAAATTCTTCATTAATTTCTTTAATACCATTACCAATATCATTATTCATTCTACTAATTCTAGTCACTTCATTATTATCAAGCCTACCCATTCCAGGTATTTCATTACTATTCATATTATCACTATCCCTTATAGATTATTATACCATAGTTAAGATTTAATTAATTATAATTTTAATTATCTTTACACAATTATTCATCATAATAGTCTAAGAAAGAATGTCTTTTTCTATTTTTATTATATCCTAATACACAATCTAAATTTATATTATCAAGACTCTTAAATATATTATAATCAACTCTATCATTTACTTTTCTTAAATTATCTATTAATTCTTTTACTTCTTCTCTTTTACTGTCTTCCTTATTAGAAGATATATCTTCAGTAAACTTACAAGCACAATTAATAAATTCTAAATTATTATAGTTTTTCCAAGAAATTATATCCTTTTCTTTAATTAAGTATATTGGTCTAATAAGTTCTATGCCTTTAAAGTTATCACTATGTAGTTTAGGCATCATAGTTTTAACTTCTGCTCCATAAAACATTGAAAGCAAAGTAGTTTCTATAACATCATCAAAATGATGTCCTAAAGCTATCTTATTACACCCTAATTCTTTTGCTCTACTATATAAAAAACCTCTTCTCATTCTAGCACATAAATAACAAGGACTTTTATCAACACTACTAACTATATCAAAGATATCACTTTCAAATATTTCTAAATCTATATTTAGTTTTTTAGCATTTTCTTCAATTAACTTTCTATTTTTTTTATTATAACCTGGATCCATCATAACACAACAAAAAGAGAATTTAACATCACTATGTTTATGTAACTCTTCAATACATTTAGCAAGTAAAAATGAATCTTTTCCTCCACTAATACAAACCATTATCTTATCATTTTCATTTATTAGTTTGTATTCTTTAACAGCTTTAACAAACTTTGCCCATATATCTTTTCGATATTTTTTTATAATACTTCGTTCTACTTCTTGATACTTTTCCATAAAAACTCCTATTTTATAGAGGATGAATATATCTCATTAATACTATCTAATAATTTTTTATCAAATTCTTCTTCTGTATCATTAACATTTAATCCCTCAAGTAAAGCTCTAGAAAAACTTGCAACCATACCATTATTATTAGATAACTTTTTACAAGCTTCACCCCTATTATAACCACCTGATAAAGCAACTACCCTAACTACTTTAGGATTATTTATATATGAACTATAAAAATTATCAATACTAGGAATAGTAAATTTAAACATTACTTTCATATCATCATCCAGATTTCCTAATTCTATATCAATATATTTTTTTAATAATTTTTCACATTCTATCTTATCAGAAGCATCTATACTAACTTCTGGTTCTATTATAGGAACTAGTCCTTTAGAACATATAATTTTAGCAATCTCAAATTGTTGTTTTACAATTTGTTTTATACCTAATTCATTTGCTTCCTTTATAACAGATCTCATCTTAGTACCAAAGATTCCTCTTTCTATAGCATTATCTAAAATACTATCTAAATCATCTATATCTTTCATTAATTGCACTCCATTAGAAGTTTCTAATAAACCTTTATCTATTTTAAGAAAAGACACTATATTTTTATTATCCCATAAATAATCACTAGTATATTTATTATCTATTTTTCTATTCATAGTTTCTAAGAATAAGATAACACCTAGAATATTATCAGAAGTAAAACTCTTACTCTTAATAACTCTAGTTCTCATATCATGAATTAAATCAAACATTTCCATATCATTAGTATAACTATCCTCACTAATACCATATAATTTTAATGTTTTTCCACTACTACCACCACTTTGATCAAGTGCCGCTATAAAGCCATCACGATTGCTAACTATATTTAATTTATCTATATTCATATTATCTACCTCTATAAATAGTATAACTTATTTTAGGCAATATATATAAAATATTCAGAAGAATATACAGAATTTTACAAAAGAAAAACTAGTTTTATAACTAGTTTCAATTACTGTTAATTTGCAGTTACTGTTACGGTAATTTCTTTCTTACCTTCTCCATTTGTTGTAATAACACTTTGACTAACAGTATAACCACTACCAACATTTTGCTTTATAGAATTTATATCATTTTCTATAAGAGTATCAATATCAGTAACATTACTATCATAAGTTAATGTAAATGAATCTTGTTCAACAAAATTAACATCCATTATATGTTTACCACTAACACTATCATAATAAATGTGAACTAAAGCTTTTACACTTCCAACTATATAATATGAATAGTTATCATAATCTGTACCATTTACACAATTTACTATATAACCAGGTGCAGTTGAAGTTCCAACTATTTGTGTAATCATCTTAGTAGGAATAGTTTTATCTGAACGTAATTTAGTACGAATACTATTAATAGTAGGTGTACTATCAAAACTAAATTCTTTAAATGTTGTTGTCAAAAGCTCATATATATTATTTGGAACTGATATATATTTATTTGCAGTATAAGTAATACCTAAACGGTTACCAGCTGTTACCCAATCAATAATATTAATACCATTTAAACTACTAGTCATATAATCAAACACTTGATTATATTCACTACTACTAACTAACGGCTTATAATATTTTTCAAGATATTCGAATAATAAACTATTATTAGAATCATTTTTTTCATAGAAATAAAATTCTTTTGGTGAGTTATTAGAATTAGCATATGTAGAAACATAATTATCAAAATTATCTGTAATTGTAAACTTATATTTATTATCTAAAGATTCTACTTTTATACCACTTACATTCATACTCTCATTGATATTAGCATCACTTAAGTTATATGAATTTATATAAGATTCAATACCATTATATGTTGCCTTATATCCTACTTCTACATCTTCTCTTTCTGAATATGTTTGTAACCATTTTAATAAGTAAGTAAGTTTATCAGTTTTTGATTTATCCATATAATAAATCTTTACATTATCAGGATCAATTCCTTCTATAGAAGCAGTTCTTTCATAATAATCACCTGCATTAGTTGAATAAGATTCTGTTAGATAATTATAAGTTAATTTATCAGTATCAGTATAATATATGTTTTCTATGACTTTTACCTCAAAGTCTAAATACTCTGCTACATCTACATCATTAGGAACATCACAACTAACATCTACAGTTATTTTTTCTGTACCAACTGTATTGTATGTTATATTGCTAGTATTATCAGATATATTACCCTCATTATCAGAAATTGATGTAATACTACATGATAAATTTTTATTACTTATTTCAAAAGCATATTGATCTTTTTCACCATCTTTTGAATTACCACTTCTATCAAAGCTAAATTTGTATTTAAAGTTTTCAGATGTTTCAGATGGAATAGATCTTTTTACAGAACCTAAATCTGCTGTCATCTTTTTATAATTAACACCATAACTTAAAGTACCTTTTTTACAGTATTTAGCATTAGAAGTAGTATTAGAATATGTAATAATAGTAAAAACAAGCAGTATAGCATATAACAATATTTTAACACTTTTTCTTAGCTTCATTAGATATCACCTCCTAGTCTATTTGAGTTGCTGAATAATCAACAGATATGAATTTTTCATTTTCTAAAACTATTGGTTCTGAATACCCTACATCTTGATAAGCATAGTCCATAACCAATTTATATTGTTTTTTCTTTCCTTTACCTAAAGTAATATTTTCTATAGAATTTATACTATCCTCACTTGAAGTTATATCTACTGGTGTTTCTTTACCATCATCTATATTATACAACTTAAAATTACTAAAGTAAAGCTTACCATCAGATGTTTTTTTATTATTAATCTTTATTGTAGTCACAAGTTTTGTAGCTACTTCTAAGCCACTAGTATCAACCGTATAATAAAAATTAACTTTATCTGCAGGCCTTGCTTCAGTCATTTTATCATCAAAGCAAGTTACATTACCAGAAATATCTGATGGACAAGAATCATAACTTACTTTAACATCAAATTTTGCAGCTCGTGCTCTATCAACCATTGCTTTAGAAGAAATGTATCGTGAGTATGTTATTACAATAGTAAGAACAAACATTACACTACAATAAATAAATATCCATTTTCTTAAGTTTTTCTTAAAACTTTTGCTATGTAATAACTCCTTCACTTTACAAACCTACTTTCTTTTTTTAGATTTATTTTTCTTTTTCAATACCTTTTTAGCCTTTTCTTTAGCTTTTAGATATTTTTTTTCCTCTTCACTTATATCTAGAGGAATACCATCCTTATCAGTACTAATTATGATACAAATAATAATTCCTATTATAAATATAATTGTAAGAGTAACTGGATTTTTAATTGATTTAACTAAAAATCCCATCTTATTAATTTTAAATACATACTTACCAACTATTTTATCCTTAGTAATATATCCCTCATCTTTTGAATTATTATTATCACCCTTAGTTATAATCTTTTTTCCATCTATTTTAATTATCCTATGGGTTACATAAGATGAGTTAACATCTTTAAAAGTGATAATATCATTTTTATTATATTTTTTATCCTTCTGATTAATTACTATTAAGTCACCTGTATCAATAGTAGGTTCCATAGAACCACTCACTACCTCTAAAGTAGCATAACCATTTATACTAGCTAAATCTTTCTTTAATACATTAATTGATATAAACGTATATAAATTATATATAAATAGTAATATAAGTAAAAACCAAATAATAAATTTACATATCTTTTTAAAAACTTTAATAATACCACTTTCCTTCTTTTTTATGGAGTTGAACAACTCTGTGATGTTTTAGTATAGTCAAGACTTACTGTAATTTCATATTTTTGAGTTTGTTTAATTTTTCCAATTTCAGTGTCTAACTTATCATTAACTTCTTCCCATTTCCATAATAATGCAATTGTTACTTCTTCACCAGGTACTAATTCAATTGGATTAGATGTACTTGGCATTGTTATGGAATTATTACCATTTGCATAATCTTTAGTTGCATTACTATCGTTATTTAAGATTCTATATGAATTATTACCACCATACCAATAATTCCAATTATTATCTTTAAACTTAGTATACTTAACAATATATCCCATATTTATACATCCTGAATTATTTATACATGTAGTATTTTCTTCAATATTCATATTTGTAATCTTAATATTACCATCAGTATTATTTTTAATATACATTGTATGCGAACCATGCGCACCAGGATATATTATTTTATCTTTATTATACTTTTTATAATATTCTTCATTATGGAAGATATCTACTTCAGTAAGATATAATTTACTATTTTCTTCTAGTTCAATTTTTTTACTAGTAGATTTATATTGAGCATATAATGTTAAATCTTCAGTAACTGTAATGGAATCAGTTAATTCATATCTAGTTCCAGTACCATCAGATTTTGTATTATAGCTTTCTAATTCATAGTATAAACAATTACCAGACTTATCTACTTTATACGCTACATAGTCAGCCAAGTTAACTTTAGCACCACTTTCTAATAATAGTTCATGTTTAGTAGTAAACGAATCATAGAATCCATCTAATGCATCTATAACCACACTATATTTTTCAACTATATTTACTTTAACCGTAATTGGAGTTAATGACTTACCATATACTTCTCCGCTAATATTAATATTAGCAGTACCACTATTAATTATATCAGTTATAATAGAAACACTATTAGTTGCATCTTTATTATCATCACTATTATATTTTATTTTAAGAACAGATAAATCTGAAGATGTTATATTAATATAACCTTTACTATTATATAATTTTATTCCACCAGGTATATCTTCATAAGATACATCTTTATTAAAGATATTAGTATTAATAATTATATTTTGATCATTATTACCACTCTGATAAACAAAATTATAAACATCTGTATTCGTATTTACATAATAACTATTTTTAGTAGCAACTGTAATATTAATTTTATCAGTCTTATCAAGATACTTAACATTTAATTCAAAAGTTTTACCAATATCTTCTATACTAGGAGTAAGTGAAATCTTATTATCAGTTATACTCACTTGACCCTTATAATCATTAGTCATATTTACTGATATATCATTTTTATCAAAATCATTAGTAACTTTATCATCATCATATATAGAATATATAATATCTGTAGTAATATCTTCTATATATATTTTATTCTTATCTTTGTTTAAAGCTATCTTTCTAATAGGTTTTTTAATATTAACTTTATATATATTTGTTTTTCCAGATTCACTAGTAACAACTATTTCTACAGTATTAACACCTGGTTCTAGTTTAATATTATTAATATCTACAGGTTTATTACCCATTAAATATTTAACAGTTGACTTTTTATCAGTTTTACTAGTAGATAAACTAACACTTTCTGTATCATATTTTACTGTAACATCATATATATTTGTAGATGGTTTAAATTTAGGACTTAATGTAAAATTCTTAATACTTAATGAACTTAAAGTATTGACATCTGACTTTTTATCATCAGGATTATCAGGTTTGTCAGGCTTATCTGGTTTATTTGGTTTATTATTACCTCCAGAATTGCCATTACCACCTGAATTATTATTAGGTTTATTGCTATTATTATTATTTTTATTGTTATTACTACTAGATTTATTATTAGAAGTAATATTAACATTATAATTAGCTGTATATGTCTTACCCTTATATTTAATAGTTAATGTTATAGTAGCTTTACCCTTTTGATGACCTGTAATAGTTAAAACACCATTTGCAGCTGTTGCTGTTGCTACTTTACTATTACTAGAAGTCACATTTATATCACCAGATAAATTATTCAAAACATAATAAACATTTATATTTTTACCTTCAGATAAATTTATAGTTCCATTACTACTATTTAAAGTAATACTTCTATTAGGTGCTTTTATAGTTAATTTATGAGTTCCTATATACTTAATACCATTTTCTATAGCTATTACAGAAATAGTTACTTTACCACTTTTCTTAGGATATACTTTTACATAATTACCCTTAACAACACAAGTAGCTATTTTAGCATCACTAGTAGTACACTTAAACTTTTTAGTTTTTATTTTATCTGTAGTAAATTCTATTTTATATACATCATCTAATAATGTTTTTCCTTTTTTCTTTACAAATTTTAATTCCTTATTATAGGATTTTGTAATTTCTCCAGCATTATTATTAATTTTATAACTAGAAGATCCATTAAATATATTACCAATCTTTCCAAAAGATAGTGAAGAACAACTAGTTAATAAAAGCAAAATTATAATAATTATTATTAAAATCATAATTACTATTTTTAAAGTTCTTTTTCCTGCTTCATCATCCTGTCTTTCATCTCGCTTTTTCATATAGTCACTCCTCTCTTTATTTCATTCAATCCCCAATTAAATCTATGAAGATTCATAGATTTAATTGGAAGTTAAATAACTTCCATAAATATTTATTAGTCAACTTGAGTTGCTGTGATTTTAAGACCTACTACAGCTTTAGCAGTACCTGCCTTACCTAAAGTAGTATCAGATTCATCAGTAGCATCGTCAACATTGAAATCCCATTTCCATTGTAAGCTTGCAGTTAAAGAAGCAACTGCTCCTGCTTTTTGAGTAACAGGACTTTCATTTAATTTAGCAATAGCTTCATCTAAAGTTCCCCAAGTAGTTCCATCTGCAGAGAATTTAATCTTATCAACTAATGCAGCATCAATAGCTGTTTTAGTATCATCTTTAGCAAATGTTATTTGATAATCAACTTCTGGAGCATCTGCTTCAGCTATGTTAATAGCAAAATTCATAGTTTGTGTAGTACCTGGAGCTATAACTTTATCTTCAGTTGAACTCTTTACAGTACCATCATATTCTTTAGAAAATAAATTTAATGTTAATGAATCATTATTTTCAAAATCCATCCATTTTGCTACTCTAGCTTGATCAGATAATTCTTTAGTACTAGTATATTTTGCATAAGTTCCAGCTACAGAACCAATACTAATTACTGAAAGTAATACTAATGCTAATACGAACATATTTCTAGCCTTTTTCATTTATTTTCACCTCCTTTTATAAAAATTTCATATAACGTGCATAATTCATGAATTATGCTAGGAGTAAAGATCTCCTAATCTATATGTAACATTCCGCACAGAATGATACACCATAATTAGTTAATTTTCTTAGTAGAAAATCAGCGCTAGTCTTTTTGACTAGTTTTTTTACTACTTCTTTTTGCAGTAGATTTTTTAGTTGGTTCTTTGCCTTTTTCTTCCATTTCTTTTCTCTTCTTATATTCCAAGAATTCTTGATGTTCTTCATCTCTTTGTTTTTTTGTTGAAACATAAAAGCCTAAACCAAACATTATAGTAATTCCTAAAACTAATATAACTATTGTAGTAGGTTCTGCTAATGCATTTAAAATATTTCCTACAGCAGGAATTCTACCTTTATAAATTCCTTCTACATCTTTTGGTTCAACCAAATTCTGATCTTGTGAATTATTATTATCACCTTTTGTAACATAGTATTTACCTGTTTCATCTTCAATAACTTCTATAATACGGTGAGTTGTAACTGTACCTTCAACATCTCTAAATGCAATTACCTTGTCTTTAGTTAAAGTATCTGCATTAACAACTTCAACAATTATCAAGTCACCTTTTTTAATAGTGTTTTCCATTGATCCTGATAATACTATAAATGGCTTATAACCAAATACACTTGGTACTTTGTCTTTATCCGTATTTGCTTGAAATATTATTGAACAATTTATAATTAATATCGGTATCAATAATACACAAATTATTATAGTAAGCAAATTACTTAATTTCTTATACCATTTTTTATTTTTTTTCACATTATCAGCCCCTTTTATAAACTATCTTTTTAAAGCCTTAGTCATTACTTTTCCTGATTTAGATGTTGTAGCAGTACCATAGTAAGCTTTTAACATATTAGCAAAATTATTAGAGTTTTGAAGGTTTCTTACTGAATAAGGAGCTTCAACTAATTCAATTGCTATTGCTGGACATCTATTACAATAGCCATATTCATCCCAGTCATGAAGTTCTGTTTTTTCAACAATCTTATCTCCACATTTACAATACCAGTAACTAATTTTACAAATACTATCTACTGATACTTCAATACTTTCGTCATCATCATGTACCATATACTCAACTTCTTTATGATCAGTATATTTACAAATATGATTTTCTATCTTTTCATAACCACATTCATCTAAACATGTATATTTTTTATTATAATGTTCATCTTCAGTACATGTTTTATTATGTTCTTTTTCCGCTTCATCTATTTTATCATAATCACATGTATCACAATGATAGTGCTTTATTTCTTTATGATTTGTTTCATCTATATTTTTATATTCAACACTAGTTGGTTCCTCAGGAATACTATGCTCTCTTGTTATCTTTTCATTACATTGTGTACAAGTAGTTTCCTCACATGTTTCATCTTTATTAACATATTCACCTGAATTATGTGAACGAGTCTCAGTTTTTGAACCATCAAGTGAGATTCTCTCTTCGTTTTCGTTATCTAAATAATGCCACTCGCCCCATTCTACAACAGGTTCTGGAGTAACTATAGGTGTCGGAGTTGCTGTTGGTGCAGCTGATGCTGTCGGTGCAGCTGATGCTGTCGGTGCAGCTGATGCTGTCGGTGCAGCTGATGCTGTCGGTGCAGCTGATGCTGTTGGTGCAGCTGATGCTGTTG
>CAOJEH010000007.1 GCA_948434005.1 uncultured Mycoplasmatota bacterium | reverse complement strand
ATGAGTGCAGAAGAAGATAACAGAAAAATAGAGAATTCATTAAGAGAAGAGTATAAAGAAGAAGGCATAAAAGAAAGCTCTATATCTATTGCTAAGAAGATGCTAAATGAAAAAGTAGATATTAAAATAATTTCAAAATGTACATCTTTATCAATAGAAGAAATACAAAATCTACAATAATTTTAACTAATAATAAAAGTAGTTAGTATGCTACTTTTTGTTATATTTTATAAAAATAGGAGGTGATACTTTGGTAGTAGGAGTTTTAGTAGAATTAGCAAATAAATCTGTAGATAGAATTTTTGATTATAATGTGGATGATTCAATAAAAGATGATATTAAAGTAGGTATCAGAGTAGAAGTTCCATTTGGTAGACAAACGCTAGAAGGCTTTGTATTAGAAATAAAAAATAGTAGTGAAGTAAAAGATTTAAAAAGTGTTATTAGAATTATTGATAAAGATATTATTTTAAATAAGGAACTAATAGATTTAGGTAAAAAGATAAAAGCAAATACTCTATCAACACTTATTAGTTGTTATCAAGCTATGCTTCCTAGAGCATTAAAAGCTAAAAAGAAAACAAATATAACTAAAAAATATGATATATATTATAAACTGAATGATTCTAATGATTATAAATTTAATAAAACACAACAAGAGATAATAAATATGTTTAAAAATAAACCTTTAATAAAAAGAGATGAGTTATTAAAAATATCATCTAGTAGTTTAAAAACACTTATTAATAAAAATATTTTAATAGAAGAAAAAAAAGAACATTATAGATTAGAGTATGGTACTAAAACAGATAATATAAAAAAGCTTACTACATTACAACAAAGAGTGATAGAAGAAGTTAATTTAAATAGCAGTAATACTTATTTATTACATGGTGTTACCGGTAGCGGTAAAACTGAGGTATATATTAAACTTATTTCAAATATTTTAAAGAATAGTAAAACCGCAATTATATTAGTTCCAGAAATATCATTAACTCCACAAATGATAAATAGATTTAGAGAAGTCTTTGGTAGTAATATAGCAGCAATTCATTCAGCTTTATCAGAAGGGGAAAAATATGACGAATGGAGAAGGATTAATAGAGGTGAAGCTAAAATTGTTATTGGTGCTAGAAGTGCTGTTTTTGCACCTCTAACTAATTTAGGTATAATAATTATTGATGAAGAGCATAGTGATTCGTATAAACAGGATACTAATCCAAAATATAATGCAAAAGATGTTGCTATTATTAGGGGAAAAACAAATAATTGTCCTGTTGTTATGGGAAGTGCAACACCATCATTAGAGTCATTCGCTAGAGCACAGAAGAAAGTTTATAAACTACTAAGTATGAATGAAAGAATAAATGGAAAAAAACTTCCTGAAATTAAATTAATTGATATGAATAATGAAGTGAAGAAAAGTAATAGTCATATTTCACTACCTCTTTTAGATGCTATTAATAAAACTCTTGATAATAATAATCAAGTGATTCTACTATTAAATAGAAGAGGATATTCCTCATTTGTTACTTGTAAAAACTGTGGATATGCATTTAAATGTCCTAATTGTGATATTACACTTACTTACCATAAAACTTCAAATACCCTAAGATGTCATTATTGTGGATATGGAACAAAAGTATATAAAGAGTGTCCAGAATGCCATGAAGCTTCAGTTAATAACTTAGGAGTAGGTACTGAGAAGATAGAAGAAGAATTGCATAAACTAATACCATATGCAAAAGTACTAAGAATGGATTTTGATACTACCAGTAGAAAAGGTATGCATGAGAAAATGATAACAGCATTTAAAAATCATGAATATGATATTCTTCTTGGAACTCAAATTGTTGCTAAAGGCCTAGATTTCGAAAATGTTACTTTAGTAGGAGTAATTAATGCTGATACATCATTAAATATTCCTGATTTTAGAAGTAGTGAGAATACTTTTTCTCTTCTTGCACAGGTATCAGGAAGAAGTGGTAGAAGTAATAAAAATGGAAGTGTCATAATCCAAACATTTAATAAAGACCATTATGCAATAAACTATACAAAAACACATGATTATATAGGATTTTATAATTATGAGATGCAAATAAGAAAAAAATTGAAATATCCACCATACTTTTATATATGCTATTTAAAAATAAGTAGTAAGAATTATGATATTGCAAGTGTTGAAGCTAATAAAATAAAGAAAAGCTTAGAAAGAAATTTAAAAAATACTATAATTCTTGGACCATCACCTGCTAATATATTTAAAATGAATAATATTTATAGATATGGAATCATATTAAAATATAAAAAGGAAGATAATCTGTATAACTTATTAAATATGTTGTATGAACATTATAGAACTAATAATAAAATAACTATAGATATAGATTTTAACCCAAGTCATTTTTAATTTTACATATAAGTTATTTTATTATATAATAAGGATATAATAAGAGAAGTTTTATAAGGTGGTGATTATATGTTAAATAAATTTCTTAATCGTGATGATGTTATAAAATTTATAAAAGAACTAGCAACAGAAGATGTATATTTAAATAAAGATATTCCAAATAAAATATATGGAGAAAAAATAAATAAGACTGAATATCCTATTTATACGTTTGTAGATGCTATTTTTAAATATTATATTATAATAGACGATATAGAATTATTTGATAATTATTTAGACCAACTAAAACGAATCATGAAGAAGGTAGAAAGCCATAATGATATTCAAATGGGAGTTATAAAACTGTTAATAAAATATGCTTCTCATAAATTAAACTTAACTGATTTAGATAATCATAATAATAAAAAGAAGATGATAGAATTTTTCTATAATAAATATATAACAGAAGGGTATTTTTTTCATAGCTTTCCAACAATATATCAAAAAGATGTATCTGAAAATGGTATAAATAATTATACACTACCAGAAGGGTTAACTGAAATAGATAGTATTTTAAGTAAATATAAAATAGAGGGCCTTTTTACTGAGGAATTTGATAGAGGAACCCATATTTCAATTACAGATTCATTATTTATGGCATACTTTTATGCTGTTAGTGCACCATATTATTTAGAAGAGATTAGTATCAATCTAGATAGAAGCAAAAAAACAGATGATAAAGCTTATATGTTAAAAGATTATGATAAATGTAAAAACAATATTAATGAAGTTATTAAAAGAAAAGAAATTAAAGAAAAAGATAAGAATCAAATAATTGACTTCTTTAATAGAGAGTGGGAAAGATTAGATATAGGTAATTCTATACCAATAACTTCTATGGTAAAGAGAAAATATCTTAATAAAAATAGTTTATCTAATTATAATGAAATATTAGAGAAATCTATAAATTTGGATATATCTGCAAGTATTAAAAAATTATTTGAATCAAGATATAATGAAGAAAATATCAATATAAGTATTCCAAGTAACAAATTAGAAATAATTGAATTACCTAATATAGTGGAACTATGTAAGAGTAAAGAAAAGAAGGTTACTAAGGATGAGGATAATATTTCTAATAGCATAGTTTATAATGAAACTGGTAATGCCACTGTAGTAGCACTTATAGGTATTTTATTAATAACTTTAGGTGTTACTGTAACAATAATAATGTTAGGAAAGTGATTTAATGACTAAAATAGTATTCATGGGAACACCTGATTTTGCAGTTCCTATTTTGGAAGGATTAATAAATAATTATGATGTAGTAGGTGTTGTTAGTCAACCTGATAAAATGGTTGGTAGAAAACAAATATTAACTGAGACACCTATTAAAAAAGTAGCACTATCACATGGTATAAAAGTCTTACAACCAGAAAAAATAAAAGTAGATTATCAAGAAGTAATAGACCTTGAACCTGATATAATTATTACATGTGCTTATGGACAAATAATTCCCAAGGTGCTATTAGATTATCCTAAGTACAAATGTGTAAATGTTCATGCCTCACTACTACCCAAACTAAGAGGTGGCGCACCAATTCATAAAGCTATAATAGAAGGTTATGAAAAAACAGGAATTACTATTATGTATATGGATGAAGCTATGGATAGTGGAGATATTATAGCTACTAGTGAAACTATTATAGAAGATAGTGATAATTTAGAATCATTACATGATAGACTTAGTATAATGGGTAGGGATTTATTATTAGAGACTCTTCCTAGTATTTTAAACAATACTAATAATAGAACTAAACAAAATATAAATGAAGTTACCTATGCTTATAATATAAAAAGAGAAGAGGAACATATAGATTTTTCTAAAACTAGTAGAAATGTATTTAATTTAATTAGGGGCCTAGATCCTATACCAGGTGGATATGTACTTTTAGATAATGAAGTAATGAAAGTATATAAATCATTCATAACAGATAAAAATTGTAGTAATAAAACACCAGGTGAGGTTATAAATATAACAAAAGAAGGACTTGAAGTAGCAACATCTGATAAAGTGATTGTTATAACAGAGATAAAACCATTCGGAAAAAAGAAAATGCTAGTAAAATACTATATAAATGGCATAAAAAAAGAAGAAATAATTGGGAAAATACTAAAATAGTGGTGATATAATGAAAACTAAAAAAGAGAAAATTAGAAAGTTTATAAAATTTATAAAAGAGTCTTGGAAAGACCCTCAAAAGAAAGCAATATTAATGCTAATTATAATGTTTCTCTTTTTTTCTTTTGTAGTTATATCTGTAAGAACGACTCATAGTAATATGGATAAAGAAGTAGAAAATCCTAAAGATAATACTTTTGAATTTAGTCTATCAAATATAGAAAATAGTAATTACCATTTTATATATACAGTAAAAGTAGATGATAATATAACTATATATGAAGGAGATAGGTTTTATGATAAAGAACTATTTAGTATAGGTGAAGATAAATACTATAGATATAAAGATGTATATTTAAAAGATATTAAAGGAGTATGGTCTACTATTGATAATCCATATTTATTTAGTGATTTTAAAGAAATAGATAAAATACAAAGTTTATTAAAACTATCTAGTTTTCTATCAAAGACAGAATATAATGATAGTAATAAAGTATATAATTATAATATTACTACTTCTACAATATTAAAAACCTTAGAGTCTATAGAAACAGATATAGATGATATATCAAATGTAATAAGTATAACTACTGATAGTGAAGGAAATGCTATAGAAATAAATTATGACCTATCTTCATACTCAATATATAAAAAACTAGGTAACAAAGTATCACTAAATATTAAGTATACAAAATTTGGGGAAATAGAAAATATAGAAGATCCAAAATAAATGACTATAAGTAGTCGTTTTTTTTCTTATATTTTGATATAATATGTTTAGTGGAGGATACTTATGAAGAGTATATATGACTTAGATATAGAAGAATTAGAAGAATACTTTTTATCAAATGATGATAAGAAGTTTCATGCAGATCAATTGTTTTCGTGGTTATATCAAAAAAAGACTAATAATCTATCTGATATGACTAATATTAAAAAAGAAACTAGAGATAAACTTCAAAATGAGTTTACTTTTAATAACTTAGAAATAGTTAAAGTAGAAAAAGATATAGATGTATCAAAATATTTATTTAAATTAAACGATAGAGAACATATAGAAGCTGTTTTAATGAGACATGATTATGGAAATAGTATTTGTATATCTAGTCAAGTTGGCTGTAATATGGGGTGTAAATTTTGTGAAAGTGGTAGAAGAAAAAAAGTTAGAAATTTAACTACATCAGAAATGGTATTACAAGTACTTGGAGTAGAAGAAAATTTACAAGAAAAAATTACTCATGTAGTTATTATGGGTATAGGAGAACCTTTTGATAATTATGATAATGTTATTAGATTTGTTAAAATTATTAATAGTCCAAAGGGATTACAAATAGGAAGTAGACATATTACTATTTCAACTTGTGGTATAATTCCAAAAATTGAAGAGTTTATGAATTTTCCTTATCAAGTAAATCTAGCTATTTCTCTACATGCGCCTAATAATAATTTAAGAAATAAACTTATGCCTATAAATAAAGTATATTCAATAGATAATTTAATAAAAATATTGAAAAAATATATAGAAAAGACTAATCGTAGACTTACTTTTGAATATATTTTATTAGATGGAATAAATGATACTAAGGAATGTGCTTTAGAATTAGCAAGTTTAATTAAAGGTATGAATGCTTATGTAAACTTAATTCCTTACAATAATACTGATAATTTAGGATTTAATCGTAGTAAAACTATACAAATAATGAGATTTTATGATATACTAAAGAAGAATAAGATTAATGTAACAATAAGACGTGAGTTCGGTACAAAAATAAGCGCTGCATGTGGACAACTAAGAAGTAAGGAGGAGAGTATATGAAATCTTTTTATTTAACAGATGCTGGGAAAGTAAGAGATCATAATGAAGATAGTGTTATTATTGTAAAAAACTCTGATGGTGACTATCTAATGGCTATTGCAGACGGAATGGGAGGTCATTCTGCTGGAGAAGTAGCTTCATCAATTGCAATAAGTTACCTCGGAAAACACTTTAATGGGACTTTTAAAAATATGAGTAAAGTTGATTCGGTTAATTGGATTAGAGACTGTGTAAATGAGATAAATACATTAATATTTCAATATGAAAAGACTCATCCTGAAAGTAAAGGTATGGGTACAACTTTAGTTATGACAATACTTACAAAAGAGTATTTATTATTTGGTAATATAGGTGATTCTAGTGGCTTTGTAATGAAAGAAAACAAACTACATAAAGTTACCTATGATCATACACTTGTAAATTTATTAGTATCAGCAGGAGAGCTTACTAAAGAAGAAGCTAAGGATCATCCAAAGAAAAATGTTTTAATGAAAGCATTGGGGGCATCAACACAGGTTGATGTAGATATATTTGATTGTGATATGGATATAGATGAGATATTACTTTCAAGTGATGGGCTTACTAATATGCTTGATACAGAACAGATAGGAAAAGTTTTACTTGAGGATACAGATATAGAAGAAAGAGTAATTAAATTAATTAGAAAAGCCAATAACAGGGGTGGCACAGATAATATTTCGGTTGCATATTTAATACGAGATAAAGAAGGTGAAGCATAATGATTTCAAAGGGACAAAAGATAAATGATCGCTATGAAATTATTAGAAGTATTGGTGAAGGTGGAATGGCAAATGTTTACCTTGGATATGATGAGATACTAGATAGAAACGTAGCGATAAAGATATTAAGAGGGGATTTATCTAATGATGAAAAATTTGTTAGAAGATTTCAAAGAGAAGCTTTATCTGCATCAAGCCTGTCACATCCAAATATTGTGGAGATGTATGATGTTGGAGAAGATAATGGCTTATATTATATTGTAATGGAATATGTAGAAGGTAAAACTTTAAAACAATTATTAAAAAAACGTGGTAGCCTAACTTTATCAGAAGCTATTGACATAATAGTTCAACTAACTGATGGAATGACTCATGCCCATGATTCTTATATAATTCATAGAGATTTGAAACCTCAAAATATAATGATTCAAGATGATGGTCAAATAAAGATTACTGATTTCGGTATTGCAATGGCACTAAATTCAACACAGCTTACTCAAACTAATTCAGTAATGGGATCAGTTCATTATTTACCACCAGAGCAAGCTAGCGGTAAAGGTTCAACTACTAAAAGTGATATTTATTCAATGGGAATTATCTTTTATGAGTTATTAACAGGAAAACTTCCATTTAAAGGTGAAAATGCTGTTGAAATAGCACTAAAACAAATGAGGGATCCTCTACCAAGTCTAAAAGAAAATAATCCAAATATTCCTCAAAGTGTTGAAAATATAATTTTAAAAGCAACTGCTAAAAATCCTAAAAATAGATATGAAGATGCTAAAAGTATGCATGATGATTTGCTTACTGCACTTGATGATGAAAGAATGAATGAAGCACCATTAGTTTATAAGTATCCAGAACATGAAACTGAGAATACTAAAAGATTAAAGAAACTAGAAGAATTAGAAAATGAAACTGATATTGAAGATACACAAGTAGCGCAAAAAGTAGATCCAGAAGATGAAGATGATAAGAAAAAGAAAAAACTAATCATAATTCTATCTAGTGTATTTGGAGGATTAATTTTACTAGGTATATTAATATTCTTTGTAATACCAAGCGTTTCTAAACCAGAAGAAGTAACGATACCTAATGTAAAAGGATTAACCGTTAGTAAAGCTGAAAAGAAATTGGAAGATTTAGGACTTAAAGTTAATACATCTATTAAAAAAGTATCTAGTAAAAAAGTTGATAAAGGAAGAGTCGTAAAAACAGATCCACCTAAAGGCGAAAAAGTGAAAGTTGGTTCTACTGTAACAATATATAAGTCAACAGGCGAAGATAGTTTTAAACTAAAAGACTATACTGGAAAAA
Organism: uncultured Mycoplasmatota bacterium; assembly: GCA_948434005.1. Taxonomy (GTDB): domain Bacteria; phylum Bacillota_I; class Bacilli_A; order RF39; family UBA660; genus UMGS995. Next base: position 56,663 of record CAOJEH010000007.1, on the reverse strand, counting down.
ATTATATAGAAGTTCAAACTTTATTAGAAACTAAATACAAATTAAATGTAACTATAGAGAAAAAGGATGTTACGGAAGGAGATTATGACGAACAAGAAATTATAGGTCAGTCTCTAGCTGCAGGTAGTGAAGTTAAAAAAGGTGATTCAATCACATTATATATTCCAAATATAATAGAAGTATTCCCTGATATGGTTGCAGAAGGATATAGTGTAGATGATGCTGAAGCATTTTGTAAGAAATATAATTTAACACTAAGGAAAAATTTAGTAGAAACAAATGCGTATACTGCAGGAAGAGTAATCTCACAATCTCGAATTGCAGGATCAGAAATTGTTGAAGGAACTAATTTAACTATTGAAGTAGCAGCAACACCAACTAAGAAAGAAGAACCAAAGGAAGATCCTAAAGAAGATCCTCCAACTACAAATGATGATAATACTAATACACAATAAGCATTGGAGAAAATATGAAAGGTCAAATAGTAAAGATAATCAGTGATTCTCATATTGTAAATTATAATAATTCAAAAATTATTTGCAAATGTAGAGGAATATTTAGAAATAAAAATATTACTCCTAAAGTGGGGGATTATGTAATTTTTAATAAAGAAAAAAAGGTTATTGAGGAAATATTACCTAGGATAAATTTCTTTAATAGACCTTCAGTTGCTAATATAAATCAGGCATTTCTTATAACTAGTTTAAAGACCCCTGATTTTTCTCTTAATCTATTAGATAAATTAATTGTTCTTATGGAATTACATAATGTAGAACCAATTATTTGTATTACCAAAAGCGATATTGTAAGTGATAAATATTTAAAAGAAGTGAATACTATATTAAATTATTATAAAAAATTAGGATATAAAGTTATATTTAATAAGGAACTAGATAAAATAAAACAATTATTAAAAGATAAGACAAGTGTTTTTACAGGGCAAACAGGAGCTGGCAAATCAACATTATTAAATAAACTAAATCCAGATTTTAACCTTGATACTGGTGAAGTATCTATCGCTTTAGGAAGAGGAAGACATACAACTAGAGTAGTTGAACTATTTAATATAAATGGAGGTAAAGTATTAGATACTCCAGGATTTTCAGCACTTGATTTTTATGAATATAGTAATGATGAAATAAGAGATGCATTTATAGAGTTTAGAAATTATCCTTGTATATATAAAGACTGCATGCATAAAAATGAACAAGAATGTATGGTAAAAAAGGCAGTTATGGATAATAATATTATAAAGTCAAGATATGATAATTATCTTAAATTTATAGAAAGAAAGTGATACAATGAAAATATCAACTTCGTTTTTAAGTAGCCCAAACATTCCTAAAGATTTAGTGAAACTTAATGAAACAGATACAGACTATATTCATGTTGATATTATGGATGGTATATTTGTAAAGAAAAAAACTATGCCATTTAAAGAAATGAGAAATATATATAAATATACATCAAAACGATTAGATGTTCACTTAATGGTTAAAAATCCAAAGAAATATATTAAAGATTATGCTAGTCTAAATACGGAATATATAACATTTCATATAGAGACAGATGATGTGCTAAAAAACCTAGAGTTAATTAAAAAATATGGTATAAAATGTGGATTAGCTATAAAACCTAATACTGAAGTAAAAGAATTGGTTCCATATTTACCATTACTTGATCTTATATTGGTGATGTCTGTAGAACCAGGTGAGGGTGGCCAAAAATTTATAGATGATACTGAAAATAAAATTAATGAGTTAAAAGTATTACTTAAAGAATATAATAGTAAAGCGTTAATAAATGTAGATGGTGGAATCAATAAAGATACTAAAGATAAGTGTAAGAATGCTGATATTTTAGTTGTTGGTAGTTATGTTATATTAGCAGATGATTTTCAGAAAAAAATAGATGAAGTAAGATAAAGAATAACTAGGGAGATGATAGTATGAAAAAAAAGGATAACCAAAAGCAGGAAAACTTAGAAGAATCACCCATAGAAAAACTAGACAAAAATGTTATATCTTCAGAAGAAGTAGGTGAGGTTATAAGTGGTGATGAAGTTGCTTTAGCTGAACAAATGGAAAGAACAAAAGCCTTAACAAAAGAGCAACAATTAGAGGCTTTGAATAATAAAGAAAAACTAGCTGCAGAGCAAAAAGCAAAAGAAGAAGCAAGAATCGCAGAAGAGAAAAGAATTCAGGAAGAAGCAAGAAAAAGGCTTGAAGCAAACCGTCTAAGAGAAGAAGCAAAGGCAGCGGAGCAAAAGGCCCAAGAAGAGGCTAAAAAAGCTGAAGAATTAAAGATCCAAGAAGAAGCTAAAAAAACTGCAGAATTAAAAGCACAGGAAGCTAAAAAAACTGCAGAATTAAAGGCTCAAGAAGAGGCAAAAAAACCGGCAGCGACAAAAGAAGGAGTAACTTCAGCAGCAGAACCACAAACTCAACCAGTAAATACTGAAATTAAAAAAAGTGATGAGCCAAGTACATTTAAGCGTGTTATGGCAGGTCTTCTATTCCTAGTGTTCTTTGCAATAGTGTGGTTTTTACCAGAGCTAAGTAATATGATATCAAAATACCAAAAAAGCAGAAATGCCGAACCTATTATAATGGACGGTGTATCAATATGTAAAAATTCTAGAACAAGCGAGAACCTAGATATTAATACTACTGCAAAATTTTGGATAATCAATGGCAAAATGTATAAATTAGAATATATAATAACTACTGTAGGTGATAGAACAGAAGATGAAAAGGAATTAAAAGATTTAAATGAAAATTGTGAAAGGTTAAAACTTGAAGCAGGTGAACTAGATGGTGTAAGTATATCATGTAGTCTTAATAATGGTACTAATATAACTAGAGAAAAACTTGATTATGAAACATTAAAAATAAAAGAAGTAAAGGCGGCTTTTGTAGAAGCTGGTGGAATATACCCTGAATTTAAGAAAAAAGAAAGTATAGATAAGATAGAAAGTAAAATGAAATCTTCAGGATATGAGTGTTCTAGACAATAATTGACAAAAATTGGCAAGTAAAATTTAGTAAAATAATTGTAAACTCTTTGTATATATGTTACGATGATATATGCAAGGAGTTTTTAATATGAAAAAAAATAAATTAATAGTACCCCTCAATTGGATATTACTATTTTCATTACCAGTTATACTATTAACTGTTAATGTAGACACAACTAAAACAACAGCCAAAATATCTCCTAAAAAATTATCAACATCAATAATATTTAGTTCTGAAAGAATAGATGAAATAAAAAAAGAAAAGTTAAAAATAGAAGAACAAAAAAAAGAACAAGAAGAGATAATTGAAGAAGAGGAAATTAATACAAAAGAAGATATAGAAGAAACCATAGAAGAAAAAGAAAACATAGTTGTTAAAGATCCTGTAGTAGAGGTAAAAGAGGAAGAAAAACCGGTTCAAGCTAGTGATGTTTTAAGAAGTTATACTGGAAAAATGAGCTTTTACAATGCCAATTGTAGGGGTTGTAGTGGTGTAACTTCAACGGGTACAGATATAAGTGATGGTAGATTGTATTATTATGATAGCAACTATGGAAATCTAAGAATTATAGCTGCAGGACCAGAGATAAAAAAATGGTCAATTGTAAGACTGAAAAACACTTCATTTGGAAATAATACTTTAGCTATTGTTTTAGATAGAGGTGGCGCTATAGGTGAAGGAAGAACTTTCTTAATAGACATGTTAACTAATAAGCAAGAAGGAAAAGATGGTGTTGAAAGAAACGTAGTTGTTGAAGTTTTACGAGATGGAAAGTAAAAAAAGAGAGAAATCTCTTTTTATTTTTTAATCATTTGTTTACCATCCACTTTTGCTTCATTATCTTTGGAAATTACTCTTTCAATATATTCATCAACTTTCATATCAAATAATTCTCTCCTTTGACTCACATGAACAAGACAAGCATAATAATCCGCAATAAAAGAAAGATCTTTATTTAGTAAAGCATAGTATAATTCAATTTGATTATATGTAGTAAATACAGGCATACCTAAATCGTTAATAGTAAGGATTTTATTAATATCATTATACATGGTAGCTTTTTCTGTCCAATGAAAATCTAAATCCATTTTATGAGTATATGAATATATTCTAAAAGGATGTTTACTTTCAGCAATAGTCATTACCTCATCATCAGATAACTTTCTTTTTCTTTTAGTTTCCCAATACTTCTTTAACATTTTAATTTGAATATTACTAAGTAAATAAATAACACATGCTAGATTGATTTCTCTTGATAATACTATTAAGTCATCATCATCATTAATATCAAGTTCGAATTCTTCTATAATAGTCTTTACAAAAGGATCTTCAAAATCATAGTCTACTTTATCATTTTCTATAAATTCAACTTTACTCATATATATACCTCTAAATCAATATTATATTAAAACTAATTCTCTGTCAATCAACATTTATAACCTAATTAATATTAGCATGTGGGGTTACATTAATTATAAATAAATGATAAACTAATATTATGAAAAGAGGTATTATATGAATGAATTAATTATAAAAGAAATTAGTAAAGATTTATCTATTACAGAAAAACAGGTTAATACTGTTTTATCATTATTGAGTGATGGTAATACAATTCCCTTTATTGCAAGATATAGAAAAGAAGCTACTGGAGCACTTGATGAAGAAGTAATTAGAAAGATAAATGAGGTTTATGAATATCAAGTTAACTTATTAAAAAGAAAAGAAGATGTAATTAGACTTATTGATGAAAAAGGACTACTTACAGATGAGTTGAAAACTTCTATAATGAATTGTTCTAAATTAGTAGAAGTAGAAGATTTATATAGACCATATAAAGAAAAGAAAAAGACTAAAGCAACAGAAGCTATTAAAAATGGGCTAGAACCACTAGCTAAAAAGATTATGTCATATCCAATAACAGGTGATATAGAAAGTCTTACTAAATCGTATTTAAATGAGAATATTAAAACAGTTGATGATGCAGTTTTAGGCGCAAGTTATATAATTGCAGAATGGACTAGTGATAATGCATCATTTAGAAAGTATATAAGAGGATATATCTTTAAAAATGGAGTAATAGTATCTAAATTAAAGAAAACTAAAGAAGATAAAGATAAAAATAAAACATACGAAATATATTATAATTATAATGAATTAATAAAATGGATTAAACCACATCGAATAATGGCTATAAATAGAGGTGAAAAAGAAGGAGTTTTATCAGTTTCATTAGATTATAGTAATGATGATATTATAGTATTTTTAGAAAAGAAATTAATAAAGAATGAAAAAAGTTTTGTAGTACCTATAGTAAAAGAGTCTATAGTAGATTCTTTAAAAAGATTAATTCTTCCTAGTGTAGAAAGAGAAATAAGAAAAGAATTAAAGGAAAAAGCAGAAGAAGTATCTATAGAAAACTTTAAAGATAATGTAGAACATCTATTACTTACACCACCTATTAAAGAAAAAGTTGTTTTAGGTTATGATCCAGCTTTTCGTACAGGTTGTAAATTAGCAGTCTTAGATAAAACAGGAAAACCTCTAGAGATTGCAGTTATTTATCCAACAGAGCCTCATAATAAAATAGAAGAGTCTAAGAAAAAAGTATTAGAATTAATTGATAAATATAATGTAGATATAATTGCAATTGGAAATGGAACTGCATCTCGTGAGAGTGAGGCATTTATCGCGGAAACAATTAAAGAAGCTAAAAGACATGTTGATTATATTATAGTTAGTGAAGCCGGAGCTTCAGTTTATTCAGCATCTAATCTTGCAATAGAGGAATTTCCTGATTTAACAGTTGAAAAAAGAAGTGCTATTAGTATTGGTAGGAGATTACAAGATTCACTATCAGAACTTGTAAAAATAGATCCTAAAAGTATAGGAGTAGGTCTTTATCAACATGATGTTACTCCAAAGAAATTAGATGAATCTCTAAACTTTGTAGTAGAGAAATGCGTAAACTCAGTAGGCGTAAATATAAATACAGCTAGTAAAAGCCTACTTTCTTATGTATCAGGATTATCTAAAAGGGCAATAGAAGAAATCTTAAAAGCAAGAGATATCTTAGGAAAATTTAAAAATAGAGATGAAATAAAAAAAGTAAAAGGAATAACAGAAAAAGTATATGAGCAAGCTATTGGATTTATTAGAATACCTGATGGAGAAAATCCTCTAGATAAAACCTCTATTCATCCAGAAAGTTATCAAGAAACTATAAAATTACTGACTAATTTAGGATTTAATACTAATGATATAGGTTCACCATTATTAAAAGAAAAATTAAAAGAGATTAATGTAGAAAAATTAAGTAAAGAAATAGGAATAGATCGATATACTTTAGAAGATATCGTAAAATCTTTAGAGTCACCAGAAAGAGATCCAAGAGATAATATGCCTAAACCAATTTTAAAAAGTGATGTGTTACATATTGAGGATTTGCATCAAGGACAAAGCTTACAAGGAACGGTTCGTAATGTAGTTGATTTTGGTCTATTTATTGATATAGGTCTACATAATGATGGACTTGCTCATATTTCTAAATTAAGTCATGAATTTATAAAGCATCCATCAGATTTATTTTCAGTAGGAGATATAGTAGATTGTTATGTTGATAGTATTGATATAGAAAAGGAAAAAGTAGGGTTAAGTTTACTTGAAAAATAGTATTATAAAATCGGAGTGATAAAATAATGGAAAGAATTAATGGTTATATCCGTATAGATGAGATGTTAAAAGCCGGGGGGGGCAAAATATATAGATCTTAATGCCTCCTCGCACCTTGAATTTAATTATAAAGGAGAAACTTATTTCTATAAATATAATGAAGATATATTACCATATAGTGAATTAGTAGCAGAAGAACTTGCTAAAGATTATGGACTTTTCTGTGTTTCTTATGATTTAGCAAGCTTAAATGGTATAAAGGGAGTAATTTCTAAAAATTATAAGAAAAAGAATGCTAATTATATTTTAGCAGATGATATTTTATCATATTGTTTCAATAGTTATCATAATGGAAAATGTCTAAGTATAGATGAGTATAATAACCTAGATTCAATATGGACAGCATTAGATTATTATTACAGAGATAAAAAAAATAAAATAGCTATAACGCATAACTTAATGAGCCAAATCGTCGATATATTTCTATTTGATATCATTACTTGCCAACCTGATAGACATACTAGAAACTGGGAGATTATGGAAAAAGAAGATAGTATCAATATTAGCCCTTTATATGATAATGAGAGAATACTTAAATATAGAGAAGAAGATGCTATCATTTCCATATCCATAAGTGAATCAGAAGATGAAAATTTATGGGAAGCCCTTAAAAAATTTCAACATTTAAGTAGTGATGAATTTAATAATTTAATAGAAAAAAGACTATGGATAATTAGTGAAGAAAATTTAATGTCAGTATTTGAAAGAATAGAGAAAAAAACCAATCACTCTATGCCAGAGAAATGTAAAAACTTTTATTTAGATGGATATAAAAAACATAAAGAAAAAATAGAAGAAATAGTATATAATAAATCAAGAAAAGATGAATCTTCAAGAAGACTAAAATAACATAGTTTAGAAGAATTTTGTAATTGATTATAGTATAATTAAATTGAGATGGGTGGTATAATGAAAAAAGTAGTAGAAGTTAAAAATTTAACTAAAGAGTATAAGGAATTAAAAGCAATAGATGATTTATCTTTTGATGTATTAGAAGGAGAAATATTTGGTCTCTTAGGACCTAATGGTAGTGGTAAATCTACAACTATTAATTGCATTTTGCAACTTATAAATTTTAAAAAGGGAAGTATAAAAATATTTGGTAAAGAAATGAAACCAAATAGTTATGATATAAAAAGTAAAATAGGTGTAGTATTTCAAGATGTTGCTGTATTTAATGAATTAACTGTTTATGAAAATATAGATTACTTTTGTGGCTTATATATAAATGATAAAGAAAAAAGAAAGAAGTATGTAGATGATGCAATTAATCTAGTAGGTTTAAATGACTTTATAAAGTTTAGACCTAAAAAACTATCTGGAGGTCTTCTTAGACGTCTTAATATTGCATGTGGTATTGCTCATAAGCCTAAATTAATTATATTAGATGAACCAACAGTTGCAGTAGACCCTCAAAGTAGAAATAATATTCTAGATGGAATAAAAAAATTAAGAGATGATGGCGCTACAATTATATATACAACACATTATATGGAAGAAGTAGAAATACTATGTGATAGAATTATGATTCTAGATAAAGGTAAAATTCTAGCTAGTGGTACTTCAGATGAATTAAAGAAGCTTGCTAATATAGAAGAAAAAATAACTGTAGAATTGGATAATTTAGAAGAAGAAAAAATAAATAAGATAAGAACTCTAAAAAATGTAGAAGATGTATCATATGATGGAAGTAATTTAATAGTAACATATAAAAAAGGTAATAATAATATTTCAAAGTTTATGGATTATTTAAAAGGAGAAAAGATTACATATAATAAAATATTTTCAGAAAGACCAACTCTAAATGATGTTTTCCTAGAGCTTACAGGAAAGGAACTTAGAGACTAATGTTTATCCATAATTTTAAATACGCTATTAAAAATTTATTTGGAAATAAAATGCTTATATTTTGGACATTTGCATTTCCGATAATTTTAGGAACTTTCTTTAGTCTAGCATTTTCTAGTATCGAAGATAATGAAAAATTAGATATTATAGATATTGCTATAGTAAATAATAAAGAATTTAAAAATGATGAAATAATGAAAACTACCTTTAAAGAGTTAAGTAATAAAAATAATAAAGATAGATTATTTAATACAAAATATGTAAGTTTAAAAAAAGCTAAGAAACTATTAAGTGATAATAAAGTATCAGGTTATCTATTTATAGAAGATAATAATCCAAAAATTGTCGTTTTAAAAAGTGGTATAGATCAAACTATATTAAAATATACAGTAGATCAAATTAATCAAACAAAAGAGATAATACCAAATCTAATAAATAAAGAAGTAGAAAAGTCTCCTATTAATAAAGTAGATTATGAAAAGATATATAATGATGTAAATAAATTAGTAAGTAAAGATACTTCTAAAATTACTGATATTTCAAAATCCAATTTAAGTTATACTATGATAGAGTTTTATACTTTAATTGCACTTACTTGTTTATATGGTGGAATGATTTCAATGTATATTATTAATATGAGTTTAGCTAATATGTCAATGCAAGGTAGACGAATTCAAATATCTCCAATTAAAAAAAGTAAGATTATTCTATCAAATTTACTTGCTAGTTATATAGTTCAGTTACTAGGATTATTACTTTTGTTCTTATATACAATATTTATTCTACATGTTGATTATGGAGATAATATAATTTTAATAATTATACTTTCACTAGTTGGTACTTTAGCAGGTCTATCACTAGGAGTAGCAGTATCAACTTTACTTAAGAAAAATGAAGCTACAAAAACAGGAATTATAATCTCAATTACTATGTTAGGTTCCTTCCTATCAGGAATGATGGGTATAACTATGAAATACATTATAGATAAAAATATACCTATTATTAATAAATTAAATCCAGCAAGTATGATAACAGATGGTTTCTATTCTCTATATTATTATGATGGAATAGAAAGATATTTATTTAATATTATAAGCCTTCTTATATTTTCTAGTATTTTAATTATTATATCTTGTATTAGTTTAAGGAGGCAGAAATATGATAGTATTTAAAACATTTTTAAAAGTTCTAAATAAATGTAAATTTCCTTTGATAATATATACTGCCTTTTTAATATTTTTTGGTGGATTTAATATGCAAACAAGTGAAAGTAGTATGTCTTTTAAAGAAGAAAAACCAGATGTATTAATAGTTAATAAAGATGAAAATAAAGGTGTTACTAAAAACTTAGTAGATTATATTAAGAAAAATAGTAATATTAAAAAAATAGATAATAATAAAGATGCTATAGATGATGCTTTATTTTATAGAGATGTAAATTATATTATCTATATACCAAAAAACTATAGAAGAGATTATCTAAATGGGAAAGAACCAGAAATTAAAATTAAAAAGACTGGAGATTATCAATCATCACTTGCTGAGATAATGTTAAAAAGATATGTTAATGTTTCTAATACCTATAAAAATAGTATTGATAATGAAGAGGAATTAATTAGTAATATAAATAAAACTCTATCTAAAAAGGTAGAAGTAGAATTAACTTCTAAGAAAGATACTAAAGCTATAGAAAAAGCAACATTTTATTATAATTTTCTAAGTTATAGTGTCCTAGCAGGTACTATTTATATAATATGTTTAGTACTTTCAAGTTTCCATGAAGAAAAAATAAAGAAAAGAACTATTATCAGTAGTACAGATTATAAAAAACATAATAGAATTCTACTACTTTCAAATATATTATTAGCTATAAGCGTATGGATATTTTATATACTATTAAGTATAATTTTATGTGGTAAAATAATGTTTAGTACAAGTGGTATTATTTATATAATAAATTCTATTTTATTTACATTATGTTCTGTATCAATAGCATTCTTAATAAGTAATTTAATAAATAATAAAGAAGCTATTAATGGAATAGTAAATGTAGTAGCTTTAGGTTCAAGTTTCTTATGTGGAGCATTTGTACCAGTTGAATTTTTACCAGATAGCGTTTTAAGAATAGCCCATATCTTACCTTCATATTGGTATATTAATACTAATGAAATGTTAGAAAAAATAGATATAATTAAACTTGATACAATAAAAGATATTATATTTAATATGAGTATATTAGTTTTATTTACAATTATATTTATCATTATTTCCAATATAGTAACTAAGAGAAAATTAAAGACAAATTAAATAAGAAAACCGTTATTGGTTTTCCTATTTTTTTTAGATTTAATTATTGTAATATTACTCCTATTCTTAGTAGTAATTATTTTACTCCTAAAATAGAAAAAAGCATCTGATTTCACAACTATGTGATTTCAGATGCGTACCAAACAATGGGAATGCATTTGATCAACTACAATCAAATGTATCCTTTTTTATTTTATGCAAGTTTCCTTGACAAATACATAATATCACAAAATCAAATTCTTGACAAGTCAGGTATTTTTCAAATTGACAAACAAATGTTTTGATAGTAGAATTTATTTATGTCGAGATGATTATATGATACTTAATGTAAGTGGAAGAACAGATATAGTAGCATTTTATTCTGATTGGTTTATGAATAGATTCAAAGCTGGTTTTGTTGATGTAAGAAATCCATTTAATAAAAGATTAGTTAATAGAATTTATTTTGATGATGTAGATGCAATTCTTTTTTGTACAAAAAATCCCATTCCAATTATAAATAAATTAAAAGAGATAAATAAACCAATTTTATTTCATATAACATTAACTCCATATAAAAATGATATAGAACCAAATGTTCCAAATAAAAATGATATTATAGAAGCAATTAAAAAAATATCAAAAATTATAGGTATAGATAACCTATATATAAGATATGATCCTATATTTATAAGTGATAAATATACCATAGACTATCATATTAAAGCATTTGATAAATTGTGCAAACTATTAAATGGATATGTTAAGTATTTTATTATATCTTTTATAGATGATTATAAAAATGTTAGAAAAAATAAAAATATTATTAATTATAAAAACTTTAGTGAATCTGACTATAAGCAAATAGGGGTTAATTTTAGTAAAAGTGCTAAAGAAAATGGTATGAGTGTGCAAACTTGTTTTGAAGATAGAAATTTAGTTGAATATGGTTTTATAAAAGGAGAATGCCTATCTCATACACTAGCTTTTAAACTAACTGGAAAAACTAATTTTAAAAGTTGGAAAGCTAGAAAAGAGAGAAAATGTAACTGTGTAGAAATGGTAGATATAGGAGTTTATAATTCATGTAAGCATTTTTGTAAATATTGCTATGCCAATTATGATGAAGATAAGGTAAATAATAACCATAAAAGTCATAATAAATATTCATCTTTATTAATAGGAAATTTACAAAAAAATGATGTTATAAAAGTAAGGAAAGACAAATAGTTATTATGTCAAGCGAATCTACAAAATGTAGATTTCCAATATTTACCAAATAAATTAATTATAATTACATTAATAATATGAGGTGTAGTTATAATGGATAGAGTAGTAGTAATTGGTGAAAGAATAAGGAAGTTAAGAAATAGTAAAGGATTAACTCAAAAAGAGTTAGGCAAGTTACTTAATATGAATAAAACAACAATTTCTCATTATGAAAAAGGTGAAAGGAGCCCATCGATAGAAACATTGATTAAAATATCAGATTATTTTAAGGTTGATATTAAATACACTCTAGGTATGAATAATATAGGTAAGTCTCCTGATAGAGAAATCACACTATCTGATGAAGAAATAGAGTTCATAATAGAAATTAGAAAAATATCAGTTTATAAGAATATAATTAAGAATCCAGTTAATTATGCTAAAATAATTGATATAAAAACAAATGGTTATTAAATAAAGAATTAGGATTTAATTTCTAATTTTTTTAGTTTAATAAATATGGTATAATTAAAATGTAAATAGAAGTAGGTGTAATTATATGAAGGAATCATTTTTATCATCAGTATACTTAATAATAAGAAATGAGAATAATGAAATACTATTACAAAGAAGAATAGGTGATGATAAAAGTTATCCAAACTTTCTAGCATTACCAGCTGGACATATACATAAAGGAGAAAATTCATATGAGGCACTAATAAGAGAAACTAAAGAGGAATTAGATATAGATATCAAAATAGAAGATATAATTGATACCTTTGTAGTTCAAAGAAGGAGTAAACCCCATGGACAATATTATGATATATTTTTTGAATTAAGTGATTTTACAGGCACGGTAAAGATTAATGAAAAAGAATATTGTAGTGAATTAATATGGTGTGATATAGATAATTTACCTAGTGATATGATAAAATATGAAAGAGATGCTATTAAGCTTAATAAACAAGGAATAAAGTTTTCTTGCATTGATGTATTAAAAGAGGAATAAAAATTAAAAAGAATTGAGGTCTACAAATATGAATAATATAGAATTTATTAACAATAGTTATACTGAAGATGGATTAAAACTTCCTATGGTTCATTTTGAAAGCGAAAGAAAAGATATATGTGTTATTTGTATACACGGTATGTGTGGGACAATAATAGATAATTATTTTGCAACTGTATGGGGAGAGGTATTAACAAAAAATAATATAGGTTTTATTTATGAACATAATAGAGGTCATTCTATAGAAAATGATATAGTAATGAAAGATGGAAGCTTTAAAAGATGTGGTTGTAGGTATGAAATATTTGAAGATTCAATTTATGATATAGATCTTGCTATTAATAAAGCAAAAGAGTTGGGTTATAAAAAGATAATTTTATTAGGACATAGTTATGGATGTAATAAAGTCATTTACTATTATTACAAGAAAAAACCAGACATAATAGGTATGATTTTAGCTAGTGCTCCTGATATGGTAGGAAGTCATTATAAAGATCAAAGTGATTATAAAGAATTATTAGAAGAAGCAAAGAAAAATATAGATAATGGTAATCCAGATAAATTATTGCATAAACTAATTGAAGATTATATGTATTTTAGTTCTAAAACATATTATAATTGGTTTAATAAAAATTCTAATTTAAATAATTTACCAGTAGTATATAATGATAATCATTGGGAGCAACTGAAAAGTATAGATGTTCCTATACTTACATTTTCTGGTTCTCTTGAAGAAGATATTTACTTACATTTAGATTTATTAAAAGAAAAAGCTACTAATTGTAGTAACTTTAGTTATAAAATTATTGATAAAGCAGGACATACTTATAAAAATAGAGAAAAAGAAACTGCTAATATATTAGTTGATTGGATTAAAGAAATAGATTAACTTATTTCTTTTTTTGTGGGTTTTGATGTGGTACTATTTTATTAAAATCGTCTTCTCCTAATAAATCTAAAAAGAAATCATATCTAAAATTATCCATAGTATGTAGTTCATTTATAACTATATGATAGTTACCAGTAGTTTTATAATAACTAACATAATATGGTTGACTAAAAGCAAACTCTAAAAGATGATCATCTAAGCAAGTATCTTCATGAGAAATAACAAAATAACTATCATCAAAATAATCTAAAAATGGTCTAACATAAGCTAGTGTTATACCTAATCTATTAGTTTCTCCTAATTTATAAGTAAGCTCATTATCAAATATAGAGTATTCTTCATCAGAGTATTTATCACCATTTTTCTTTAATAAAACAACTTGACCTAATACAAGAGCGTCTTTTTCATCAAATTCAGAAAAAGGATCAGCTTCAGGATATTGAATAAGTCTATTTCTACTTATATGATTTGTAAAATAATTAGGAGTTGGAAAAATTAGACCTAAATAGAAATCATCAATATTAAACATACTACCACCTAAAATTATATTTATTTGATATTATATAACTAAATAATTATTTTATCAATATTAAGTTAAAGTGTTTATAGTAAAATTTATTAAAGTTTTTCTTTCAATTTTTACCATTTTATGTTATAATGTATATGCTTATAAACAGGGGGGGGTAAAATGAGTTGTTCAATTAATATATGTAGAAAGGTTGCAAATATTTCTACTGAATTTGAAATTAATAATACTGAATTAAAAAAAGACTATATAATTAAAAATATTAAACTATATAATAGTGTGGTTGGAAACCTTGATATTTGTCGTGGTTCATTTGGTACAGGGTATCCATTCTATGCCTTAAATAAGGACATGGGGGGGTACGCTTCCGATTATAGAGGAACAATTAAGATATAACGATGAATTATTAGAACATGTTAATAGGAGTAATCACCTTATATGGCATTGTGCTGATTGCTTAGAAGAAAAATCAGATACATTACCAGATTTAAAACAAATATGTAAACCATGTCCTTCTATGGATGATGAATTAAAACCAAGAAAGATAATTAATAGATTACCTGATATAGATATGTGGATGGTTTGTAATAGCAAAGATGTTTCAGAAGCTAAAGAAAAATTAATAGGGTTATTTAATGAGAATAAAATGTATCCATCTGATATAAATCCTATGAGAACAATAAGTGATGTAGAAGAAATAGTGGATTATATAAAAAGAGGCTATATGCCTGAGAAAAATTTACCATTAGATGCACATGTTATTGATTATGAAACACTATATTCATTAATGGATGATATTCCAAAAGAAATTGAAACATCATTAAAAAGTGGAAAACTTCCATATTTACCAATACATCCATATTCATATAGAAAAAAATGGCAACATGATGATATGGCATATAACTTCATTATGGATTTCTTATATACATTTACGGAGTTTAATTTCGATGATGAATTACAAGAAAAATTAGAGTCTACAAGAAAAGAATTATCCAATAATTTCTCAACAGACGATTTATATTCTTGTGTAGTAAGCGTCGCACCTGATGCTGTTAAAAGAAGATTAAAAAATAAAGTATTAGAAAAAAGACTTATAGAGAGGATAGAATCATGGAAAAAATAGTAGATTTACATATTCATACAAATTTATCAGATGGAGCACTATCACCTAAAGAGGTAATTGATGAGGCTAAAAAAAATGGTGTTAGTGTAGTAGCAATCGCTGATCATGATACAATAGAGGCATATAATGACGAATTATTTGAATATGCCAAAGAAAAAAATATTCAGTTAATAAAAGCAGTAGAGATTTCAACTAAAAATGAAAAAGCAGGTATTCATGTACTAGGATATAATTTTGATTTAAATAATCAAGAATTAATAGATAAACTATATGAACATAGAAATGCAAGACATATATACTTGCATAATGTTTCAGAAAAATTAAGAGAACTAGGATACCAAATAAATGAGAAAGAATTAGATAAGATAGATGCTGTAACTAAAGCTCATATTTCAAAGGATGTAGTAGAAAGCGAAGCAAATAAAGAAAAACTATTAAAAGATTTTGGATACATTCCTGAAAAAGGTGAATTTATAGAAACGATAATGAATGAAGGATGCCCTGCTTATGTTAAAAAGAAAACAATGAGTCCAAAAGAGGCTTCAGAATTAATTAAAAGAGCAGGGGGAAAAGTAGTCCTAGCTCATCCAGTGGCATATAAATATGAAGATAATTTTACAGAAGAAGATATAGAAAAACTAGTAACAGATATGAAAGCAGACGGTATAGAAGCAAATTATATTTATATAGATCGTAATAATAAAAGAATTAATGAATTAGATATTTGGAATAAGTTTGCTAAAAAACATAATTTATTTACAACAGTAGGATCAGACTTTCATATGTCGGATGGTATCCATGTTTTAATAGGATTAATTGGAGAAAATATAAATTTATCTACTGAAGATATAGACCTAATGTTAAAAAATCTACTAAAGTAGTATAGTATAAATTGACAAAATTAAAAAAATATGTATAATATATAAAGTCAAAAGAGGGGGATTTATATGAAAAAAATTTTAAAGTATTTATTTATAATTATTAGTTGTTTTACTATTAATATACAAGTTGCTAATGCTGAAGGCTTAAATTGTTCACAATATTTATCAAAAGGAGATACAGGAAATTCAGTTAAAGTATTACAACAAATGTTAAATAAAACTACTAATTGTTCTTTAGATGTAGATGGTATTTATGGAAAACTTACTAAAAAGTGTGTTAAGAAATTCCAAAATAAATATAATTTATCATCAGATGGCATAGTTGGACCTAAAACTTGTAATAAACTAAATAGAGTATTAAATAAAAAGTCTGTAACTACTAATACCAATAAAACTAGACGTAGAAGCACAAGTAGTACAAAAACTAAATCAGTTAATACAAATAATAATACAGATACAAATATAAAAATTAATAGTGCAAATAAAAAAGATGCCTATGTAATGGCTAGTGTTGTTAATGTTAGAAAGGACGCTTCAACTTCATCCAGATTAATTGCAAAAGTAAGAAGAGGAAAAAAAGTAGAGGTAATTGGAACTAATGGAGAATGGAGCTATGTAGTAGTAAATTCTAATATAAGTGGATATATAAAATCTGATTTACTTACTAATAGTTTAATAATAGTTGATATAAGTGATCAAAAATTATATTTTTATAAAAACAATAAAATTGTATTAAGAACTAGCGTTGTAACAGGAATGAAAGGTAGTCATGATACTCCAATAGGACGCTACGTATTAAGAACTACTAATCTGAAACGTAGTATAACTCTAAGGGGTGTAAATGATAATGGTAGTAGCTATGCTTCATATGTTGAATATTGGATGCCATTTATAATGGGGCGAGGAATAGGTTTCCATGATGCTAGTTGGCGTTCTAATAAAGAATATACTAATAATAGATATACATATGATGGAAGCCATGGTTGTGTTAATATGAAGACTGAATCTGCTAAAAAATTATATAATAATATTACAAGTGATACTTTAGTAATAATCCAAAGATAAGAAAGCATATTTTAAGTATACTTTCTTTTTTTGAAATTAAATGATAGAATAAAATTAAGTTGTAATATACAGGAGGGACTGTATGAATAATATTATATATTTAGATAATAATGCTACTACAAAAATTGATTCTGATGTATTAGAAGTGATGTTACCATACTTAAAAGAAGATTATGGTAATCCTAGTAGTATATACTCTTTTGGTAAAAGTGTAAAAGATAAGATAACTGATGCAAGAAGAAATGTTGCTAAACTTATTAATGCAAAAGAAGATGAAATTATCTTTACAAGTTGTGCTAGTGAAAGTAATGTAACTGCTATAATGAGTGCAACAAAAGAATACCCTGATAAAAGACATATTATCACAACAAGTGTAGAACATGCATCAATAATGGAGACTATGAAATATCTTGAAAATAATGGATATAGAATTACTTATTTAGAAGTTGATTCAAATGGTAAATTAAATTTAGATGAATTAAAAAAATCTATAACATCTGATACTTTATTAATTGCAGTACAAATGGCCAATAATGAAATAGGAAACATTTATCCCATAGAAGAAATAGGTAAAATTGCAAAAGATAATAATATTTTATTTCACACAGATTCTGTACAGGCTGTTGGTAAAATAAAAATTGATGTAGAAAAATTAAATATTAATACATTATCAATTTCAGGACATAAGATACATGCTCCAAAAGGAATAGGTGTATTATATGTTAAAAGTAATACTCCATATCATCAACTAATCTTTGGACATCAGGAAAAGAATAGGCGTGGTGGTACTGAAAATGTGCCTTATATAATAGGTTTAGGAAAAGCTGTTGAAAAGATTTTATTAGATGATTATAAAGAAAGTAAAAGATTACAATTACTTAGAGATAAATTAGAACAAGAAATTTTAAATAATATTGATGATGTAGTTATATATGGAGATAAAGAAAATAGAATGCCAAGTACTACAAGTATTGCATTTAAAGGAGTAAGTGCAGAAGTTTTAATGTTAAGACTAGAAGCTTTTGGAATTTATGTATCGACGGGTTCAGCATGCAATTCTGAAATCGCAGAACCATCTCATGTTTTAACATCTTTAAAAGCTGATTTAGAAAATTATAGTCCCATTAGAATAAGCTTAAGTAAATATACAACAGAAGAAGATATAGATACATTTATAAAGAGTTTAATAAATATAATTAATATGATTAGAAAATAGTGGAGGAAAAATGATTAACATAAGAAGAGCAGAAAATAATGATGCTAAAGATTATGCAACTATTCTAAATCAATCATGGAAAGATACTTATAAAGGCTATGTATCTTATGAACACATAGATAAAGAGTTCAATATAGACAACTTAGTAAAAAATTTTAAAGAATATATTAAAGATAATAGTTTTGAGTTATATATGATTGAGTATGACAATGAAGTAGTTGGAATATTAGAACTAGGAGAACCTGAAGATATTTATAAAAGTGATATGAGTGGTATGGGAGAAATAAGAACTCTCCACATAAAGAAAGATTATCATCATAAAGGAATAGGAAAATATGCAAATCAGTTTGCTATTGATAGGTTAAAGGAACTAGGATATAAAAAATGTTGTTGTTGGATAAAAAAACAAAACTATAATTCAATAAAGTTTCATGAAAAAATGGGATTCTATAAAACAAAATATGATTTAGAAAAAACCATAGATGGAGCCCCATCATTTGTTATGGAAAAAGATTTATATGAGGAGGAATAAAATGAAATCATTGCAAGAAATATGGGAAGATTTAAAAAAATATTTAGAAGTGGAGAAAGCACTTGAACTAGGTTTTTCAAATGGTAACTATACTAAAGAATTAGCAAAATATGCAAAAAAAGTAGTAGGAATTGATATATCAGATGACTTTATGGAAATTGCTAAAAGAAATCTAAAAGATTACAGTAATATTGAATTACTAATTATGGATGCAAATAATATGAGTTTTGAAGATAAAAGCTTTGATTTAGTATTAAGTACAAGTTTTCATGAATTTGACTTAAGCGGTGAAGAATACTCTGTTGACTTAGAATTAAAAAGAAGTATTTTAACTGAAATGGCCAGAGTAAGTGATACAATAGTATTTATTGAACCAACAGAAAACGCAGTAACAAATGAACTATTTAAAGTATTTAATCCTAATGAAAATCATTCAGATAGAATTAAACAGTCAAATAACTTAATTGATACTTTTATGAAAGAAAAAAACTATGAATTAGTAACAAAAGGATTAACTTATAATAAAGATCAATTTTCAAATCTAGATGAATTAAATGAAGAAATGCTAGATTGGTGGGCAGATATAAAAGTACCTAGTACAGAGGAAGAGAAAAAACAAATGATAAATCAAATTGATATGATTTTAGATAATGCTGGTATGTTAGAAGGTTTATATGTTACTGAAGAAATTGCATACAAAGTATTTAAGAAGGTGAACTAAAATGGCTGTATTAGTTAATTTTAAGATTTGTGATAATGCTAAAGAGTGTGGCGGTATAGAAGTATGCCCAACAGGTGCAATCGCCTGGAGTGATGAAGATGAATCAATAGTAATCGATAATGATAAATGTATATCATGCGGACTATGTGAAAAAGAATGCCCTATTGGAGCATTTAGTGTAGCCAAGACAGATGAAGAATATAATAAACTAAAAAAACAAATTGATGATGATCCTAGAACTACAAAAGATTTATTTGTTGATAGATATGGTGCAGTAGGCATATCAGAGTTTTTTCAGATAAAAGCAGATGATATAGAAGAAAAAGTAAAGAAAGATTGCTATACTTTAATAGAAATATACAATTTAGATGAAGCAGAATGTTTATTAAAATCTATTCCAATAAAGGAATTAACAGAAGATTTTCCAGAAGATACGCATTTTTATAAAGTAGAATATGATAATGATACTATGAAAAAATATAATTTAGAGAAAGTTCCTGCAATGTTAATCTTTAAGAATAATAAATTATTAGGTAAAGTGGAAGGTTATTATACAACAGATGAAAAAGACAAACTAAAAGAGAAAATAAATAATATAATAAAAAATACTGACAAATAACTGTCAGTTTTTTTATATTTGATCAAATATTTTCATAAACATTTGATAATTATCTTCTAAATCATCTTTAGCTTTATCAAGTGAAATAATATCATATTTTTCTTTCATTTTACTTTGTAGTTGTACTACCTGTTCTGATAAAGTTTTACCTCGTCTAGTTAAAAGTTCCATATAATTAAACACACCAATAGGATGAATAAAAATGTAACAATCAGCATTAGCACAAATTTCTGCTTCTAAACATTTAAAAGGAACAGTTTTATGATGAGCTTCTATACAATTAATAATATCTTCCTTATCATCATTAGAAATATCATAATCTTTCATAAAATCTTTAGCAAATATGACTGCCATTTTAATATGTTCAGATTGCTTATTTAATGATAAAGCCTCTTTTAATTTGATATCCATAAAACACATACCAATGTATACTATATCAGGATTAGCATTATAATAATTAGCTAGTTCTAATCCCTTATCTAAAGAAAATTCTAAAAGTTTTGGCTCTGATACATTTTTAATAGCTATATCTTTAATATCAGTTATTAGTTGATCTTTACTCTTCATTACCATCATCTCCTAAAAAATCATCTCTTATTTTATGAAGTAGATCATCATCTACTTTATTTTTAGTTAAATGTTCTGTAAGAGGCCAATCATGATCTATCCATTCTATGCCATGCTTTTTAACAACTTTATCATATCTAGGTATAGCTTTAAAATGAACAAAACTATCTTTCATCATATCAGCATGGTAATTAAATTTAACTGCACCGTATAGTTTTTTACATTTTTCTTCAAAGTATTTACAAACTTCTTTAAATTCACACATTTCATTATTAGTTAATAGCGCTAAAGAATTACATTCTCTTTTTAGAAGAATAATACAACTTCCAATAGTAACAGGAACAGGCCTTAGTAATAAAAGCCAATAATCGAATTCTTTTATAAATAAATCACTACGATTAAATCTACCTGCAAATTCATACATAGTATCACACTCCTAACATAATTTTATTATATCATAGTATACTTTTATTAGCAAATATAATGATTTTATGATAAAATATCAGTAAGGAGAGCGATTTTATGTTTAACTTTAATCACGTTGCGATAAGTGTAAATGATTTAGATAAAACGTTGGATTTTTATAAAAGTTTCGGATTTGAGAAATATAAAGAATACCATAATGATGATATCGATATTGTAATGATAAAACTAGGGGGGGTAGTAATTGAGATATTTCATTATAATGAAAACAATAAACTACCAGAACATTCTAAAAGCTTAGCTACAGATCTAAAAACAATTGGTAATAAACATTTTGCTATAGGAGTAAAAGATATTAATGAAGCAAAGAAATTTGTTGAAGATAATAAACTAAATGATTCTGAAATAACTATTAATCATGGAAGATTAGGAAAACCATATTTCTTTATTAAAGATCCAAATGGAATTTTAATGGAGATTATAGAGGAAGGATAAATATTATGATAAAGCTAGTAAAACCAAATCCAGAACATAAGAATAAATATAAAGAAATGATAAGTGAGTGGCAACAATTTGGAGGACCTTACGTCCCCTGTATAATTGATTATGATTGTAATAACCCAATAGATAAGTTAGATTATGATGCTACCTTAAAGGTTATAGATGATTATAGTAATGGTAAAATATTTGACTATGATGTCGATTATTTTGAAAGCTCTGATTTTTATTTTATTTATGATGATGACGACTTAATTGGAATGGGAGAAATCAGACACAATTTAAAACCACTAGGAATAAAAACCATAGGGCATATTGCTTGTGGAATTAGACCATCAAAAAGAAAAAAAGGATATGCTAAAAAGTCTATTGAGTGTATGATTGAAAAATTAAAAGAAGATGGAGTTGATGAGGTTATTGTTTGTCATTATTCTGAAAATAAAATAACTCCTAAAATTATACAAAAATTGAATTTTAAATATAGAGATAGTATAATTTCTGATGTAAGTAAAAAGGAAATAAAATGCTATATAAAGAAGTTAAAATAGTAAATAGAGATAATAACTTAATATATAGGAGAGAATATGAATAAAGATAAACAAGAATTATCAAAAGACATTAATGCACAAGAAGGTGCTATGAAAATTATTGAAGAGTATAATAATGGAGAATTATCTATAGGGAAATATGCATACAAATTAATTTCAGAAACATATATAAACTTAATTTCACAGGCTCAATCAGGAATGGGGTTATGTATAGATGGCCAAATATTAGATTTAAAAATAGGTTATGCTCGTAAAGTCCCAAATAGAGATAATTATTTAAATGGATATAGAATTGGAAAATATGCAATCAACTTTCAACAAGATATCCCTGCTATTTTAGGAAATTATGATGAAAATGCAAATCTAATAATAGTATCAGATGGCTATCTAATTGAAGAACAACTTGATAATCCAGAATGTGAAAGTGGAACTGTAGTATATAATGGTGCATTTAAAGATGTTACACAAGAAGGACTTAGTATTTTAGAAAAATGTTTAAAATTTTCAGCACTTAATTATGATATGTACTTAGATAAAAAATTACTAGAGAAATTTTCTTTTACTATAAAACAAAAAGGTAAATCATTAAACGATTTACCACTATTAGGTGAACAAAGTAATAAGCATAAATAATAAGGAGTAAAGTTTATGATAGAAGCAAATAGTGATAATTTAGTAACAATACTTAATGAGAATATAGATAAAAGAGTATGTGTATTAGGAACAACATGCACTGGGAAAACAACATTAATAAATGAATCAAATATTGGCTTAGATATGGATGAAGAAATATTTCCATTATTAACAAAAGAGGAGACTGAATATGTATGTAGTACTCCTTGGACTGAAGAGATTGGAAATAAAATGACTGAACTTGTAAGAACAAAATTATCTATTAAACCAGGTAGTCCTATGTTTGGAACAGTACTATTAGATTGTGATTTAATTATTTATTTACACATAAATGATGAATTATTATTAGAAAGAACAAAATCAAGAAATGCTGATTTTATGAATGCTAAGAATATGCAAAAACAAATTGAAAAAGAAATAGAATCATCTGGAGTGCAAACTATAGTTTTAGAAGTAGTAAATAGCAAAAGGAAGGTTGCAAAATAAAATTATTTAGGAGAGTGAAACATAATGTTAGATAATATTAAATGGCTTGGACATAGTACCATAAAAATACTAGGGGAGAAAATTATATATATAGATCCGTATAATCTTGAAGATGAACTTAATGATTCAGATATTATTTTTATAACTCATAATCATTATGATCATTTTTCACATGAAGATATTAAAAAATGTATTAATGAAAATACTAAAATAGTAATAACGGAAGATTTATATGATGAAGCTTTTAAATTAGGTTTTGAACCAAAAAATATAGTAACAGTATTACCTAATAATAGCTATAAAATAGATGATTTAAGTTTTGATACAATAGCAGCATATAATATTGGTAAAGAATATCATCCTAAAGCCAATAATTGGGTAGGATATATTATTGAAATTAATAATGCAAAATACTATATAGCAGGAGATACTGATATAACAGAAGAAGCAAAAAGTGTTAAATGTGATATTGCCTTTTTACCTGTTGGAGGTACTTTTACAATGAATTATCAAGAAGCATCTATACTTGCAAATGAAATAAAACCTAAAATAGTAATACCTATACATTATGGTTCATTAGTAGGAACAAAAGATGATACTCTAAATTTTAAAAATAATATTAATGATGATATTAGATGTGTTATTTTATAAAAAAGGTGAATTTTAATAGGAGAATAATTTATGCATAATAAAGAAATAAAAAAATATAAATTAGATATAAAAGATATAAAATCTAATTTTTTTCATTTTACTAAATATAGTAATTTAGATTCTATTGCCGATAAAGGATTGCTACCAAAGATTTGTTTTCATGCAATGTCATTAGAAGATACAAAAAAAGTCTTTTTCGTAGAAGGCCTTGATAACTTATTAATATTATTTGACTGTTGGATACATGTATGTGGAAAGTATCCGTTAATTCCAGGTATGTTTACTTTAGGAACAAAAATAATGAGATATAAGTGGTTTCCTAAATCAATTATAAATCTATATTTTAAGTACACGGAAATTAATAAACTACATAGGTTTGTTGCCTATAAATATTTTGATAATTTTTTAAAGAAATATGTTTTATTAAATGTAAATATTAAAGAGAAAATTGATTTTAGTTTTGACGATATTGATCAAATTAAAGCAAAAAAATATCCTAAAGAATACTTGATAAAAGGAGGATATTCTTTAAGATACTCAGATTTAGAAACAATCAAAATGGATAGATGGAATTTGCATACATTTACAAATCATGGAATTAATAAATCAAAAATAAAGTTATGCTATATAAATAATTCATATAAAATGATAGATATATTATATTTCTCTCTTAATAATACAAAATTAAGTATTGAGGACATTTGTCCAGATCTTTATAAATACTTAAAAAGTAGGAAATATTTATAAAAATTATTTAAAAAGAGATAATCCAAATATTCCAGCATTTAAGTGCATTTTTGTTTCATCTGAATCATTTCCAGTTGCAATTTCATAAAGCGGGTTTAGAACGTTTATAGCATTAGCAACTTCAAATAGCATTAGAAATGAATCTTTTTCTAATTGCGTTGCATTTACTTCACTACACCATTGTTCAAACGCAGCCATAATTCTTTTTTCGGAAGTCTCTTTATCACCGTAAATTAGTGCAACGTCATCACAAATTACAACAATTTCATTTAATCTAGCAGTGTAATTTGAAACAGAAAAGTCAATAACCCAAATATCATCATTTTTATCAATCATTAAATTTGTACTCATCATGTCTCCATGGACAAATGCCTTTGGTAAACTATCATAATCAAAATTTTTAAACTTATCATAGACAGGTTTAACCATATCTAAATATTCTTTATCTAAGTATTTAGATTTTTTTTCAAATTCTTTACAAAAACTAGTTATTGCCCAAGTATCATAAATGAAATTTGGTTTATAATCAATTTTATTTAAATTACTTCCAATGTTAACAATCTTTTTCAATTCCTCAGATGTAGGTTTTCTATTTAAATCAAAGAAATTATCACCATCTATGTATTCTAATACTGATACTCTGAATCTAGATTCATTATAGTTTATAATAGATACAATATCATTATTAGAGTTTTCATAAATTTTCGGTGTGTTTACATTGTTTTTATAGGCTGCCCAACTTCTATTTATACAGTCATATACTTCTTGATCATCACGTTGATTTCTAAAGACCTTCATAAGAAACTTTCCTGTGGTAGTTGTTATAACTGCATTGAAATCTTCATATCCAATTTCAATAACGAAAGTATCTTTATATTCCCCCCCTCTAAAGAGTATTCTTTGCAAACTAGTTTTGATAAATTAGTAATATCATCAATTTCATCTATACGGCTATAATAACGATTATTTTTCATATATTTTCTCCTTTTATATACTATTATTTATTTCCCAAGAGTTTATTTATAATATCATTTAGTTCTGGAATTTTATAGATTCTATGATACCCATCAAAGTGATTATAATATTTTAAATATAATCCTTCTGAGTTAGTATCATTTATAAATCTAGTAAATTTTTCTATATTATTATCATCCTCGTCAGAGTATAAACAATATTTAACACAATTCATATCTTTTACATAATCTAAAGCATCTTTTTTTACATAAGCTTGTTTTTTTACTTCAACTATATAGTCTGTACGATCAGAAGGGTAGTCATAAACTGCACCTGGTGCGACTGCAATATAGGCTTTAGGAACAAAGTTTAACTCTTTACAAAATCTAATAAAATATGCATTTCCGATAGAATGTCCTACTACAATAGAATTGCTATTTAACTGTCCATCATTTAAATAAAAGCTTAATATTTCTTTAAATTTTTCATATTTTGATTCTGCTCTGATTGGAAATTCTGGTAAATAAACGTCTATTTCTTTATCCCCAAAGGTTTGTTTAACATCTACACCCCACATCTTTAAGGTATCACCATTTAAAGAGTGTAATATAAATATATTAGATTTATTTAAGTTTTTTGCAGACTCTTTTTCTAATATATCTAGAAATTCTTTATTCATTGCTGCTGCATGAAAACCACTCTTATTACAAATACTAGCTCCAGCCATTTTACAAATAAATAGTCCTGGTTCATAATCCCATGGTTTATCACTTCTAAAAACTGCTCCATGAATTCTACCACTTGCCATAAATGCCATTGATACACAAACACCACCAAAATTTCTTCTATGAGATGAGTATTTACGCATTCTTTGCATACAAGGTAGATTATTGTTTCCATCTATTGCATATAATGCATTTTTAATAGGTACTTCATTAACTGAAATTTTATTATCATTTAAATAAGCTCCAGTCTCATCTGCATAATAAAATTCATTAATACGAGGTAGACTTATAACACTTGCAACGGTTTCTTTGTTTTTTATACATGCAATTTGAATTCCCCAAAGAGGTAGGTTATTAGCAAAGTTTATTGTACCATCAATTGGATCTATTATAAAACAGTTATCTGTAATTTGATTATTAGTATTATATTCCTCACTTACTATATCAAAATTAGGATATTCTTTTTTTATCTCATCAATTAAAAATTTCTCAATTTCTAAATCTAAATTAGTAATTAAATCACTTTCTGCTCCTTTAGTACTTACCTTGAAAGCTTTATTTGAAATATCGTTTGCTTTTTCTACTATTTCTTTTAAAAAATCGATCTCTTTTTTCATAATAATTCTCCTTAACTAATTTTTATTATATGTTCTAAAATTAGATAAAATGTTCTGCTTATATTATAACACAGCTTCTTTGAAATAACATAATTAACAATCATATATTATTAAAAACATTTGACATTATTCCGAACTTGGTATATTATATAGACGGTGATTGAGATGGAAT
This sequence comes from uncultured Mycoplasmatota bacterium, assembly GCA_948434005.1. Lineage (GTDB taxonomy): Bacteria > Bacillota_I > Bacilli_A > RF39 > UBA660 > UMGS995. The sequence continues at coordinate 28,972 of CAOJEH010000007.1, read as the reverse complement.
ATTTAACAGTAAAAGAAGCTTCTAAATTATGGGCAATTAGTGAAAGAAGAATTATTAATTTATTAAATAGCAACCGTATTCCAGGTGCTTTTAAAACAGGTAGAAGATGGAATATACCTAAAGATACAAGTAAACCAATAGATAAAAGAACTAATTATGCAAAAGAAATAACTGATAAGAAAATCATCGTAGTAGCAGGAATTAATTCAGAAATAGGAAAAGAACTTAGTAAAATATTATTAGAAAAAGGATTTTATATTATTGGATTATATCAAAAAGATAGTGAGATAGATAAAGAATTATTAAATTCAGATATTGAATTAAAGGAAGTTGATTATTTTAATAGACAAACTTTACTTGATGCAGTAGATGAAATAACAGTAGATGTTTATGGATTTGTTTTTATGGAAATTTATTTTGAATTAGAAGATGCTCTTGATTTTGATTATGATCAATTTGAAAAAAGCTATCAAGTAAATGTTTTTGCTGCAAATTTGCTTGTCCGTGAAATTGTTAAAAAGATGAACTTTGAATCTAGTATTGTAATTGTAAATAGTATCGAGGCTTATAGAGGTTCCTTTGGGGCATCTGCCTATGCTTCTGCTCAGGCTGCTAAAGTAAATCTTGTTCAAACATTTGCTAATGTATATACAGAAATGTATGGTGTTAGAGTAAATTCTGTAGTAGCAGGATGGATTGGTGGAGTAATGGAAAGTGATGACAGCTTTAATAAAGCAAAAGACTCTATTCCAATGAAACGCTTAGGTTATCCTTATGAGATTGCAGATGATATTTATTTAATGCTTACTAGACATAAATATACAAATGGTAGTTCCCTTGTATCAGACGGTGGATATTTATCAATGGATGAACAATCTAAAACAGAAGATTTAGATTCAGGTAAATTTTATCGTATTCTTGATAAATATTTTTCGGATACAAAAAAGGGTTCCGAAATGTGGATAATATCTACTATGATGGATAATGAATGGAATGAAGATCCTGCTGAGAGAAAATTTATTCAAAGTAATTTTGATGCTGTAAATCGTGGAGTTAAGATGGAGAGAATATTCTTATTTGAAAAAGAACGTGCAAATGAATATAAAAAGAATAACTATATTCAAAGATATTTAGCTAGTAATAAAATAAAAACTAGTTTTGTAGATATTAATGAAATAAAAAATAAACATCCCGAACTTTTAAAAATTATCAGAGATGGTTGGATTGGGATTGATGATTATGCCTTACTTGTAGATTTACCTAGTGATGGTACCTCAAGAGGATATGTAACTATGAATAAGCTGGAAATAAAAAAGGCAAAGGAATGTTTTGAAAGGTTAAGAAAAAATGCAGTTTCCTTAAAAAGTATTATGAAATAGAACAATATAATCACAATTAATATTAAAATTAAAAAACAAACTATTATGTATTTATAATTGTCCTTACTATTTATCGTTTATATAATACTTTGAAATATATGAACTGTAATCAAGAAGATAATAATCTTTGTTTTAGAGATAAAAATTTAAAAAATTGTAAAACAATATGCAGATTTTGATATGGGTCCTTTATTTATTAATTGTTTTGGAAAAGAAGTTATGAGAGATTTAAGTAAAAATCAAAAATTATTTAGAAAATAGATAACTTAATAAAAAAATTAAAAAGGTATTTCTATTGATTTAGAGATATCTTTTTATATTCTTATATTACAAAATTGTAAGGTAAAATTATTTTTATTTAGTGGTATAATAAAATAAAAGGGTGGTGATTTAGTTGAAGAAAATTATGATAGTAGAAGATGATGAAACTATTTCTAAAGAATTACAAAATCTACTTAAAAATTCTTCATATGAAGTAGAAGTCTTAAGAGATTTTAATCATGCATTAGAAAAGATATTAGAAAGTAAGTCTGATCTCATTTTATTAGATATTAATATCCCTTTATTAAATGGTGAAGCTTTACTAAAAGAAATAAGGAAAAAATCTAATATTCCTGTAATTATGGTTACTAGTAGAGTAAGTGAGATAGATGAAGCTATATCTATTTCTTATGGAGCAGATGATTATATTACTAAACCCTATAATCCAACAATACTTTTATTACGAATTCAAAATATTTTTAAGCGAATTGATCATAAAATAGATACGCTAACTTATCTTGATTTAGAAATACTTCCTAGTAGAGGAATATTAAAAAGAGGTAATGACGAGTTAATTTTAACTAAAAATGAAATGATTATTTTTCAGTACTTAGTAAATAACAAAGGCAATTTAGTTACTCGTGATGAGTTAATGACTGATTTATGGAATAATAATGAATATATTAATGATAATGCCCTAACAGTTAATATCAGTAGATTACGAAGTAAATTATCTTTCTTTGGTTATTCTGATAAAATAGAAACAAGAAAAGGATGTGGCTACATTTTATTATGAAATTAGGTAAATATATCATAGATAAATTATTATTAATCTTTATTTTTATTGTTAGTTATTTTATTATTTTTTTATTACTAGTTTCCTTTAAAAATAGTTATTTATTAATTATTTCTATTACTTTTATTTATATCATTATGGGAAGTTTATTACTTTTTATTCCTTATTTTGAAAAGAAGAAGTTTTATAATGAATTAGTAAATTATGTTAATTTATTAGATAAAAAGTATTTAATTTTAGAAATGCTTCCTAAACCTAGTTTTTATGAAGGAGAGGTTTTATATCAAGCTCTTTATGATATTAATAAGTCTATGGCAGAGGCTGTTAAAATGAGTGAGGATAATATAGAAGACTTTAAAGAATATATTGAAATGTGGATTCATGAAGTGAAAATTCCTATTTCTAGTTTAACTTTACTATGCCATAATCATAAAGATACTTTAGATAAGTCTTATTTAGAACAAGTAAAAAGACTAGATCAGTATATTGATCAAGTTTTGTATTATGTGAGAAGTAATTATACAGAAGAAGATTTTGTCATTAAAAAAGTAGAATTAGAAAAAATAGTTAGTTCTGTCTTGTTAAAAAATAAAGATGATTTACTTGCTAAAAAAATAGATTTATTTGTTGATTTAGATCATATTTTTATCTATACAGATTCTAAATGGTTAGAGTTTATATTAAATCAAATTATTAATAATAGTATTAAATATCAAAGAAAATCTGTAAAGTCATATATTAAAATATTTGTAACAGATAGTAAAGATTTTGTTACTTTACACTTACTTGATAATGGAATAGGAATTCCTAAGAGTGATTTATCTCATGTATTTAAAAAAAGTTTTACTGGGGAAAATGGAAGAAGTTCTTTAAAATCAACTGGTATGGGACTATATATTGCTGATAAGTTATGTAAAAAGTTAGGACACAAGATAGAAATAGAATCTGTACATAAGAAAAGTACAGAAGTAAGAATTATCTTTGGAAAGAATAAATATTACACAATGGATTAATACCTTACAAAATTGTAAGATATAGTAAGATGAAACAAGCGACAATTTCAATTTTATTTAATAGACTGTTTATTAAGGAGGAGAGAAAATGAAAAATATTTTAAAAATTGATAATATTGAAAAATATTATGGAAACAGATCAAGCTTAACTAAAGCTATATCTGGTATTTCTTTTTTAGTAGACAGAGGTGAATTTGTTGCTATTATGGGTGCTAGTGGTAGTGGTAAAACAACGCTACTTAATTTAATTTCTACTATAGATAAAGTTACTTCTGGACATATTTATGTAGCTGGAGAAGATATTACTAAATTAAGAGGAAATAGTCTAAATAAATTTAGAAGGGAAGAGTTAGGCTTTATCTTTCAAGATTTTAATCTTTTAGATACTTTAACTGCTTATGAAAATATTGCTCTTGCTTTATCAATTCAAAATGTTGGAGCAAAAGAAATTGATCAAAGAATTAAGAAAGTTGCCAAAGAACTTGATATTTATGATATCTTAAAAAAATATCCTTATCAATTATCCGGTGGACAAAAACAAAGAGTAGCTAGTGCTAGAGCAATTATTACTGATCCTAAATTAATTCTTGCTGATGAACCAACTGGGGCCCTAGACTCGAAGTCGTCTAAAATGTTACTAGAAAGATTTAACTATTTAAATCAAGAATTAGAAGCTACAATTTTAATGGTTACTCATGATGCTTTTACGGCATCGTACGCATCTCGTGTTATCTTTATTAAGGATGGAAAGATTTTTAATGAAATTAATAGGGGTGATAAAAAAAGAAGTGAGTTTTTTGATCAAATTATTGAAGTAGTCACAATGCTTGGTGGTGATTTGTCAGATGCTCTTTAAAATTTCTTTTAAAAATATAGTTAAAAGTATAAAAGACTATTTAATTTACTTTTTTACCTTAGTCTTAGGTGTTGCTATATTTTATGTATTTAATTCAATTGATAAACAAACGGTTATGATGGATGTTACAAAAAGAACTTCTGAAGTAATTGATTTGATGACGAATATGTTATCAGGTTGTAGTGTTTTTGTTTCTATTATTTTAGGATTTTTGGTTATTTATGCCTCTAGATTTTTGATTAAGAGAAGAAACAAAGAATTTGGTATTTATTTAACACTAGGAATGAGTAAAAGAAAAATCTCTACCATACTATTTTTAGAAACATTAATTATTGGAGTTTTTTCACTTTTTGTAGGATTAGTTTTAGGATTTGTTTTATCTCAATTTATGAGTTTATTAGTTGCCAATATGTTTGATGCTAATTTAACGAAATTTCAATTTGTATTTTCTAAGTCAGCTTGTATTAAAACCTTAATTTACTTTGGATTAATCTATTTCTTAGTAATGATATTTAATACAATAAATATTAGTAAATGTAAGTTAATTGATTTACTTCATGCTAATAAAAAGTCAGAAAAAGTAAAACTAAAAAATCCTGTTATTTGTACAATTATCTTTATTATTTCTGCATCGGTTCTTTCTTATGCCTATTATCTAGTAACTGGTGGAGTAGAAGATTTACAAAGTGCAGAGCAGATATATCTTCCTATTATTTTAGGATTAGTTTCTACTTTCTTCATCTTTTGGTCATTATCAGGATTATTATTAAAAATATTTATGAATATAAAAGGTGTTTACTATAAAGGATTAAATAGTTTTACCTTAAGACAATTTAGTAGTAAAATTAATACTACTGTATTTTCTATGACGATTATTTGTATTATGTTATTTATTACGATTTGTGTTTTATCATCATCTCTATCAATAAAAAATTCTATGACTGCTAATTTAGATAAGTTATCTCCAGTTGATGTACAGTTTAGTAAAGTATTATCTATAGATGATGATAACCAAGAGATAAAGTCTGATTTTAATCTATCTGTTATAGAAACTTTAGAGAAAAATGGTTTTGATACAGATAAGAATCTAGACGATATTACTCCGTTTAGTATTTATAAATCAAGTGATTTAACATTAGGTAAATTTTTAGGTAGTAGATTAGAAAAAGTAGAAAAGCAGTTTAAATATTTAAAATATGGTAGAGAAGAATCTATTGTAACAATTAGTGATTATAATAAGATTGCTAAACTATATGGTAATAAAGAGTATAGTCTAGAAGATAATGAGTATTTAGTAATTGCTGACTTTGATAGTATGATTACTCTACGTAATGAAGCTTTAAAAGAAGGGGAAACTATTACTATTGGTTCTAGAGATTATGTTCCTAAATATAAAAAATGCCAAGATGGGTTTATTGAAATTTCTTCTAATCATATCAATGATGGAATTATTATTGTACCTGATGATGCAATTATTGGGGCTAGATTAGAATATAAGGGATTAATTGCTAACTATAAATCTACGAATAAAAAGGATAAAATTGCTACTGATGAAAAGTTACGTAAAGTAATAGAAAGTACATGGAATAAGACTAGTTTAACTTCTATGAATTCTAAATTAGATATAGCAGAGGCAAGTATAGGTTTAGGTGCATTAGTAACTTTTATTGGCCTTTATCTAGGAATTATTTTCTTAATTAGTAGTGCCGCAATATTAGCTTTAAAAGAATTATCAGAAAGTAGTGATAATAAAGAAAGATATAAGATGCTAAGAAAAATAGGAACTGATGAGAAATTAATCAATAAAACACTATTTAGACAAATTGCTATATTCTTTATGTTTCCTTTAGTAATTGCTATTATTCATTCTATATTTGGAATAAAGTTTGCTGCCTTTATTTTAGAAACATTTGGTAGAGATAAATTACTTCCATCTATTATTATGACAGCTATATTTATTATTGTAATATATGGAGGATATTTCTTTATCACTTATTTCTGTAGTAAAAATATTATTAAGGAAAATCATTAATTTTATGTTACCTATAGTTATTCCTTTTTTTCTATTTTCACTTTTTATTCTTTTAATTATACTTATTAGAAAAAAGGATAGTAGTTAATTTATATTTATGCAGTATTTATATTCTATTAGAATAGCTATATACATCTTTCCAATAATTGCTATACTTCTTTATATTCCTTGTATTATATTTCAGTATATAAAGTATAAAAAACTAAATCTATTTAAGATAGCAGTATTTTACTCCTTTATTCTTTATCTTATAATTTTATACTTTTTAGTTATTTTACCTCTTCCCACTTTTGAAGAAGCTATAAAAATATCTATTAAAGGAAATTTATATCCATTTCATTTTATACAAAGTATAATAAGTGAATCATCTTTTAATATATTAGATTTTAATACTTATTTTAAATCACTATTTGAGCCTTGTATTTATACAGTATTACTAAATATTTTAATGATGATTCCTCTAGGAATTTATTTAAGAGGTTATTTTAAACTAAATTTTATAAAGACAATTATTATTACTTTTATCCTTTCGTTATTTTTTGAACTTACTCAACTATCTGGATTATATTTTATTTATCCTAAACCTTATCGTGTATTTGATGTTGATGATATATTAATGAATACTTTAGGAGGAATATTAGGATATTTTATAGTTAACAAAATAATAAATAAATCAAAAACTTGAAGAAAATCGTCTTTTATGGTATGATGAATATGTCAAGGAAACTGGCATAAAATAAAAAAGGGAGCATTCAGTTTTGTCTAGTTGAATGTCTACCCAATAAATTTAGATGGACATTTAATTCAAATGCGAATTAAGTGTCATTTTTTTATTACTACTATCATAATGATAAGGGGAAATAAAATGATAGTAATGTATCGAAAAACTTTGACTACAAAGTTTCTTTTCTTCATCATTATCAAACCTCATCTCTACAAGGATTAGAGGTAGACACTCAACAACTGATATTCCCTATAGAAAGTATACAATAATGCAAATTTTAAAACAATCGAACAGTTAATTATTTTATTGGTAAAATTATCCTATTTAGAATTAATATATAAATCATTTTATATAAAATAAAGTAGCATATCTTTAAAAAGTAAGCTATACTATTGTTGAGGTGTTAGTCGTATGAATCAAAAAGAATTATTAAATAATTTAAAAAAGGATGATAATTTAGATACTATTCAAAATTATATTAAACAAGTAATTGATATTCGTGGATTTGGAAAACAATCTGTTGAACAAGGACTATTACTTTTATTAGAAGAAGTCGGAGAATTAGCAAAATCTATTAGAAAAGAAAAAACTAATATGTGTATAGATAAAGGTAAAATAAAAAATTATGATACAGTTGAAAGTGAAATAGCTGATGTATTTATAGTTCTTACAAGTATTTGTAATACTCTTAATATCAATTTATATGATGCCGTTATAGAAAAAGAAAAAATTAATGTAGAAAGAACTTGGGTAAATACTGATAAAAACAAAGGAGAATAAAATGACTGATGAACAATATATAGATATAGCAATAGAAATTAGTAAAAAGGCTAAAAATCCTTATGGAGCTATTGTTGTTAAAGATGGAGAAATTATTGGTAGAAGTGATGATAAAACTTTAATTGAAACGAGTATGTATTCGCATGCTGAATTAGAAGCAATAGAAAGCGCTTCTAAAAATAAGAATCTTTATGGAGATTTAAAAGGAGCCACAATGTATGTATCTTGTGAACCTTGTATGATGTGTATGGGAGCAATACTATATGAAGAATTTGATAAATTGGTATATGCTGCCACATTACAAGATAGTAATGATATCTATTGTCCTGAGATGATTACCAATATAGATGAATTAGTTAAGTATTCTAAAAATAAAATGGAAATAGTAAAAGAATTACATAGAGATAAAGCTATTGAAGTATTAAAAGAAAGGGGAAAGTAATTATGGCAAGACTTTGCGTAGTTAGAAATATTGATTCTGCTCATGGTAAACATATTCATGGACATACATTTAAAATAGAAATTAACTTTGTAGATGAGTTAGTTAATAATATGGTAGGCAACCTAGATTTTCATGAGATTAACCCTAAGATTGATCAAGTTATAAATAAAATTGATAAGACATATATAGATGATATTATAAAAACTAGAGCAACTATAGAAAATATTGCAATCTATATTATTAATGAATTAAAAGATATAGATAATTTATATTCAGTAATTGTTTGGGAAGGAACAGATAAATACGTTGAAGTATTAAAAAAGGAAATAGAAAATGAATAATAATAAAATTGAGGCTACAATTAAATATTATAAATTATGTACTAAATTAAAAGATACTATTAGAAAAGGTCCTACTATTTGGAATGCAAAAAGAGATAGAATAGAAAGTGTTGCCGAGCATATATGGGGGCACAAATGCTTGCTATATCTATATACTATCAGTTTGAGTATAAATTAGATATTATGAAAGTAGTCTATATGTTAGCTATACATGAATTAGAAGAAATAGAAATTGGAGATTTAGCATTTTTTGAGATTACTAAAAAAGAAAAATTAATTAAAGGAAAAGAAGCGATTAACTATATACTAAAGGATTTTCTTGGAAAAGAAGAAATAACATCGCTACTAGATGAATATAATGAAAAAGTTACAAAGGAAGCAGTTTTTGCTTATCATTGTGATAAATTAGAATGTGATATTCAAATGAAGTTATATGATCAAGAAGGTTGTTTTGACTTGAATAATCAACCTAACAATCCTATTATTAATGATTATAATGTTAGAAAGGTATTAGATAGTGAAAAAAGTATATCTAACGCTTGGATTGAATTTGATAGAAATAAGTATGAAGATGATAAAAACTTTATTGAAATAATTGAATATTTAAAAGAAAATATTATATAGGAAGGTAAAAATTATGGAAAAGAAATTTAAGCAACCTGATTTATTTTTAGTAATGAATGAAGAAGAAATGGATGAAGCTTTATCTTATGCTGAAGAGATGATAGGTAACCAAGATAAAAATATAGAAATGTATTTAAATTTTTCAACTTACGATGATAATACTGGTCAATATAAGATTACTATTAATAATATAGATGCAAAAGAGTATATATTAGATGAGAATAACAACTATAAATTTGAATTTCCAATGATACCATATTATTGTTTGATATTTTTCGAAAACGAAGGAGTAGAAGATTGTATAGCTTTAGCAATACCAATATCTGTATGGCCAAAAGCCTATGATATAGATTATATTAAATCATTTTTTACAAAACATAACTTTAAGATACAAGATTATGTTAATAGATTTCTTCTATCTGAAGAATTAGAAACTACAATTATACCTGAGTTTGAACAAGCTCAGTCTAAGCAGATAGATTCTCCTTGGACAATTAGAGATAAAGATACACTTAAAGAGGCTTTACTTCCTGGTGGTGATGCTAGCGCAATTGATAGTATTGATGATATAGATAGTATTCTACTGATTAAAAATTCTAGTATAACATTAGATTTTAATGCAACCGTTATCACTTCTCCTAGACTTGATACTGCTAAAATAGATTATTCAACATTTAATTTTTCAAATTCACTTATTATCTATAAAACGGATGGTAAAAAAACACCCATATATATAGGTGATGATGTTAGTTATGAAGAGATTACAAATATCTTAGATGAAAATAATCTTTCTAAGTTTACAACTAGTAAGGATTTAAATAATTTTGTAGAAAATATGGATGATATAGTAAAAGAAGTAATGCCTTTAGCAAGGTTTACAGGTAATACACCTAAAAGTAAATAAGTACACAAGTAGTGTACTTTTTATATTTATAAATTTAGATTAATTGTATTACCATTAAGTTGAAAGATACAACTACATCCAAAGTAATTACAAGCTTTAGTTGGCGTCACTATTCCTTTATCCCAGTCTTCTAATAGTATTTCTTTAGAAAAATTATCATTTACAATATAGTTTACTATTATTTTTTTATCTTCAATAGTTAAGATAACATCTTCTATATTTAACCAATTACTATGCCAACGGTCTGTTTTTCCAAGATCTAAAACTCTATTTTTTGAAATATCAATTTTATCTGAAAGTACAAGTGCTGCATCAATAGCGTTATTTATATCATTACCATTAGAGTGATCTTTAATTGCATGAATTATAATATCTTTATCTTCTTTTGAAAGAGTAGTCTTATCCAAAAATTGTTTACACATTTCACTACTTCTAATTGCATGATTCTTTTTACCCTTAATTGTACCTATATCATGTAATAGAGCAGCAATTTTTCCTAATTCAATAATATCTTTACTGTAGTTTAATTTTGTTAATAAACTTTCTATAGTATTTATTACAAAAGTAGTGTGATATCTTCCATGACAAGCTAATAAAGTATCTTCATTAACCTTATCTATAGAATCTATAATATCATTAAGCTCTTTATCATTATTAAGTAAATCATAATTAGTCATAGTACTTCCTCCAATTGATATAATTTTACTATATAAATGTAAATAAGTAAATGTGTCTTCACTATTGAATTTCTTTTTTTATACATGTTATAATTATTGATATGAAAATCATAGAGGTATTTTTATGGGGAAGTATTATAATAGTATAGGTAAAAAACTAAGAGGATATTTTAATGTATTAGAAAAAGAATTTCCAGAATGGCTAGAAGAATATATAGATGTTTCTGAAATGCAAAGATTAAAGTATATTAGCTATGACTGTGGTGGAGAATATACTAATTTATTTGAAAATCATAGTTGGCATTCTTGCCTAGACCATAGTGTAGGAGTTGCTTTAATTATTTGGCATTTTACAAAAAGCAAAAAACAAACTTTAGCAGGACTTTTTCATGATATAGCAACTCCAGTGTTTAGACACTGTATAGATTTTATGAGAGGAGATTATGAAAATCAGGAATCTACCGAAGATAAAACTGAAAGTATTATAAGAAATTCTAATGAGATAATTAGCTTGCTTCAAAAAGACAATATCAAAATAGAAGAAGTTATAGATTATAAAGTATATCCTATTGCAGATAATAATACACCAAAACTTGCAGCAGATAGACTTGAATATAACTTTTGTTGTGGATATCTTATGTATCCTATATGGAAAATAGAAGATTTAAAAGAATGTTATAATGATATTACAATATTAAAAAATGAAAATGGTATCGATGAATTAGGATTTAAACATATTGATATAGCTTCAAAATATATAAGTATAGTAAAAGATTTATGGCCAGTATGGATTAATAATGAATGTAGAATATCAATGCAATTTTTAGCTGATATTTGTAAAGTTATGAGTAAAAGAGGCTATCTTACAGTAAAAGACTTATACACTCTAAATGAAGTAGAAGTAGCTTCTAAGATTAAAAATTGTAAAGATAAAGATATAAAAGAAGCGTTTGAAAATTTTCAAAATGCAACTAAAGTATATGAAAGCAAACAATTATTAGAAGACAAATATTCTATAAATGTAAAAACTAAAAGAAGGTATGTTAATCCATTAGTTAAAAATAATAATAAAGTTAGTAGAATATATGATTGTTCAAAAACTGCTAAAAAATATATTGATGAATATTTAAAATTGAAAATAGAGGGGAACTTATACCTTGATTTTTATTTCAAAATATAATGAATGGAGTAAATTATGAAAGAAATTAGAAGATTAACTATAAATGATTTAGATGAGATGATTGAATTAAGACTTGAAATTCAAAACTATGATTTAAAATATATAGATGCTGATAAAAACATATTAACAGAAGAAGAGCTCGTTACTAAAACCAAAGAATATATAGAAAATAGTCTAGATAATACATTATATATGTTCGGTACTTTTATTGATAATAAATTAGTTGCTAATTGTGGATTTTATATAGATAGACATTTTCCAACTTATACTAATAAAAGTGGGATGATAGGCTATATATGTAATGTTTATACAAAAGAAGAATGTAGAAAAAAGGGGTATATGAAAGATTTATTTATATATAGTTTTAACTATGCTAAAGAGTTAGGTATTACTAAATTTCAATTAAATAGTTTAAATGAAAATGCAATAAAAATGTATAAATCTTTTGGATTTAAAAAGAAAAATAGTGTTTATTATTATGAGGTGTAGGTATGATTAAGGAGTATAAAAAGTTTATTAAAGATTATATGAAATTATCACAAACAAGTAAAAAATATTTTATTTTAATGTTAGTTACAGCAACAGGTTATAAAGTATTTGCAATATTAAGAACTTTGTTTGCAGCATGGATTATTAAATATGTAACAAATACAGATTTAAAAATGACTACTATAAGTATTATTTTAGTTGGTTTATCATATCTTTTCTATCATATAATGTATATTATTAATATTAAAGTATACGGTAAAAATATGGAGTTTTGTTATACTACTTTACAAACTAGATTATTTAATAAAGTAATTAGTGTAGATGATAATTTTACAAAAAAGATTAGTAAAGGAAAACTTGTAAACTCAATTAATAAAGATGCGATAGATATTGGAGATATGTGTGATCAAGTTACAGAGTTATATACAACAATAGTACAAGTAGCTATAGTGGAAATTTTAGTTGCAATTTATAGTATTCCAATGGCTATATTACTTTTAATTTATACACTAATTTATATTTATATTAGAAATAGAGTAGATAGAAAAGGCTCAATTTATTTTAAAAAACAAAAACATGAAGTAGATAGATATAGTAATTTATTTTCACAGATTTTATCTGGACTTCAGGAAATAAAAACTTTTGATATGTTAGATAGACTAAAACATAGATTAAATGAGATTAAGAATAAATATAGTAAAAGTTATATAATGAAAAGAAAATACTTTACTATAAGAGATAATGATGTAAGATTTATTACTCATGGTGTTAAAGTTATATTCTATATTATCCTATTATTATTAATGAAAAATGGATCTATAACAATAGATATTTTAGTATTAATTATTGGTTACTTTGAATCTACTGTAGGTTACTTAGATAAAATAATAAGTATTACATCTAAAATTAGAGAAGTAAATGTTTCAGTAGAAAGAATAGATAATATATTAAACTATAAAAATAATAACGATATTATTTATGGTGATATTAATTATGATTTAATAGATGGTATTGTTGAATTTAATAAAGTAAGATTTGGTTATAATGATAAAGAGATTTTAAAAGGAATCAGCTTTAAAGTAAAAACTAATTCACTTACTGCTATAGTAGGACCAAGTGGAACTGGAAAGACATCTATTTTTAATTTATTATTAAGACTTTATAAACCAAATAAAGGTAAAATATCAATTGATGATGTAGATATATATGATTATACAAAAGAAGTATATGGTTCTAATGTTAGTGTAGTTAATCAAAAACCATTTATATTTAATATGAGTATTAGAAAAAACTTAGATTTTGTAGATAGTAGTATAGAAAATCAAATAGAAGCTTGTAAAAGAGTAGGAATACATGATTTTATTACTTCGCTACCTCAAGGTTATAATACGATTTTAAGAGAAAATGGAAATAATATATCAGGAGGGCAGAAACAATTAATATCACTAGCAAGAACACTTCTTTCAAAATCAGAAATACTCTTATTTGATGAAATTACTTCTTCACTAGATCCTGATACAGCATCTCATATAAAGAAAGTTTTAAAAGATTTAAAAAAAGATCATACCATTATTATGATTACTCATAAACCGGAAATGATGAGGATTGCAGATAGAATTTTGGTATTATATGAAGGAAAAATAGTAGCAGACGGTACCCATAAATATTTATTAGAAAATAGCGAACATTATAGATTTTTACAAGCTAGGAAGAGTGCTAGTAAGTTAGGAGTGTTTACAGATGATAAGGTATTATAAAATTTGTAAGAAATATTTTAAACTAAATGCTAATAATAAAAAACTTCTTATATCACTATGGGTATCAGCATTATTAAGAAGTATAACTTTATTAACATTTCCTATCTTTCAAGCTAAAGTAGTAGATTATGCAACAGCTGGTGATTTTAATATGGCTATAAATAATATTTTATATTTAGCATTTTTCTATTTTCTATATGACTTTATTTATCATTGGAATTATAATGCTTATCGTGATAATACAAACTACGTTTATACAAAACTACAAGAAAATATTGTAGATAAAGTATCTAGTTATGACGAAAATTTTAGTAAAAAGATATCTAAATCTTATCTAGTAAATACAACAGCACACGATACTTGGGATGTTTGTATGTTTGCAGATAGAATGATTGATATGGTAGCTCATTTTATTAGCTTACTTGTAGCGTTAGGAATTTTAGTCTTTTATAATTTTTATATAGGATTAATTGTTTTAGGAATAAATATTTTATATTTTGTATTATTAAGTAGGGGACAAATAAAAAAAGATTACTATTTACAAGAACAAAGAAAAAATCAAGATAAGATAAGTGAATTATTTTCACAAGCAATAGACGGTGAAAAAGAAATAAAAACTTTTGATATGAAAGATAAATTAAATCACTATTTAGATATTCATAAAAAAAGTTGGACAAAAGCTTATAGGAAAAAAAGAGTTTATTGGGATTATATTCATCATGTGCTACCAATTCTTATTGTTATTGCTAAAATGATATGTTATGTAATAGTTGTGTATGAAATATTTAATCATAATATGACTGTAGGGATGTTAGTATTAGTAGTTAGATATATTGATAGAATTGAAAGTGAAAATGATAGTGTACTTTCAAAAGTAAATGAAGTTTGTAATAGTAGTGTTAGAATAGATCGTTTGTATAATATTTTAAATTACAATAATAAAAATATATTAAGTTTTGGAGATAACTATAATGATGAAATATATGGAAATATAACATTTGAAAATGTATATTTTACTTATGAGAGTAATTTAATTTTAAATAATGTTAGTTTTTCAATAAAGAGTAATAGCCTAACTGCAATAGTAGGTAAAAGTGGCAGTGGAAAATCAACTATATTTAGATTACTATTAAGATTATATAAACTAGACAAAGGTAATATTTATATAGATGGAAAAAGTATTTATGATTATTCAAAAGAAGTATATTCTTCAAATGTTTCTATAGCGACTCAAAAACCATTTATATTTAATATGAGTATAAGAGAAAATTTAAGTCTAGTTGATTCTAATAAAGAAAGACAAATAGAAGCCTGTAAGAGAGTAGGAATACATGATTTTATTATGTCGCTACCAAAAGGTTATAATACACTTTTAAAAGAAGATGCAACAGATATATCAGGAGGACAAAAACAATTAATATCACTAGCAAGAACACTTCTTTCAAAATCAGAAATATTATTACTTGATGAAGTAACTGCTTCTCTAGATCCTAATACTGCAAAACACGTTATTAAAGTATTAAAAGATTTAAAAAAGGATCATACAGTTCTAATTATTACTCATAAACCATCTTTAATGAAAATATCAGATGATTTAATTGTAATTGATCATGGAAAATTAGTTGGTAGAGGTAAGCATAAAGATTTAATAGAAAATAATGAATATTATAAAATATTACAAAAATAAAAGATTGTAATTTGCCATTAGTGTAGTAGCATATAATGTTAGGGTGATAAAATGTTTAATATGAAAGATTTAATGTATGTTGCAAAGGTATTAGGAATATCATTTGATAAATTTAGTAAAGAAGAATTTTTAGATGGTATGAATATTGAATTAGAACATGGAAGCATCAATCTAAATACTAATGTAACAAATGATGATTTAATTGCAACTGCAAAAATAGCCTTAGCTCATCTTAATGAATTTCCAAATTATTATAATAAAGAGTATGGATTAAAAGTTTTTGAGGAATTTCTTAAATCTAAGCTTAATTAATACTAAATGTAAAAAATACGAGATATATTTTCAAAGGTCGTTAGATATAATGTTTCTTTCGACTTTTTATTTAACTATAACTAATTATTCTATGATATAATCTAAATATAAGATTTGTTTAATGAAGAAAATTTTAAGTAGGAGAGAATAAGATGAGAAATGTAATTATTACAGGTGCAGCAAATGGTGTTGGAAAAGCAGTTGCAAGATTATTAAAAGAAGAAAATTTAATATTAATAGATAATGATGAAAATGAATTAATAGAGATAGCTAAAGAAATAAATAAAGAATATTATGTATGTGATTTAAGTAATGATAAAGAAATAGAAAAACTCATTAGTCAAGTTAATAATAAAGAGATTGATTGTTTAGTAAATTGTGCAGGTATGTGGATATCTGGGGAAATGTCCAAATTAGAAGAACCATCATATAAGGAAATGAATGAAATAAATAGAATAAAAAAAGTTATAGATACAAATGTTTTTGGAACAATAGCGATGATAAAAAGTATTTTTCCTATTATGAGAAATCAGGGTTATGGCCAAATTATAAATATAAACTCACAAAGTGGAGTTATGTGTGAACCTCCATTTCCAATTTATAATGCTACTAAACAAAGTACTAATGCTTTTAGAAAAGCAATACAAAATGATTTAGCAAGAAATAATATAAAGATTACAGATGTATGTCCAGGACTAATTCAAACTGATTTTTATAAAAGAGCTAATAATGAATTACCTAAAGAGATTATGGATAATGGCTTAACACCAGAAGATGTTGCAAAAACTGTAAAATATGTTTTTGATTTACCACATGAAATAACAATACCAAGTATTGAAGTAAGACATATAAAGAATTATTAAGATTAATTATTTTACAATATATTTATATTTTTTTATAAGATTTATTAATTGAGATAGGCTCAAAGGTATTTACATATTGATTGAACTGCTTAAAAGTTAATAGATCGGGAATACAAGGTATTTCTACTAGTTCTCTAATATCATTTTCGTCATGTCTATCTATTTCAGCTTTAATGGCATCATCAGGGGAATCATATTTATGAATTCCTTTTTTATTGAAGTTAGCATGTTCAAAATGATACCAACTGTCTTGATAATGAAATAATAAAAAACAATGCATTCTAACTTCTTTATCAAAGTTCTCTTCAGTTTCATATCTTCTGTAGCAATAAAGTTTATTTTCTAAACCAATATTATCAAAGAATTGTTTTATTAACTTAGCTTGTTCAATACAAGTTCCAATACCTTTTTTTATTATTTCATCAATAGGACTAATCCTATAATTTTCTCTAAATCTTTTAAGGTTATTTAAATGCTTTTGACCAAATTTATCTATCCAACCATATTCAATATTTATATCCATATAATCCATTAATTGTTGGGCACTTTCTAAATGCTCAAAATTAAGTTCATCTTTTAGTGCTACTATTTTAGAAGCATTAATAACATCTTCTTTTAATTCCTTTGAGTCAGGATTATCTATAAGTTGATTTAAAAAATATACCATATCATAAATAGCAAGTCTTTGAGATAAAAAAGGAATATTTACTAATTCAGGATAATACTTTTCAACATATAGTTTTATACTTGAATAATCACCTGAATTTGTATATTGTTCAGTCTCTTCACTTGCAAATTTCCAAGGCTTTCTAACCATTCTAAAGAATATATCTAATTCAAAATCTTTAGGTGCAAACATAGATCTTTCAAAATCAATTAATTTTATTTTTCCATTACTATAAAGTATATTATCGAAGTGTAAATCATTATGCACTAAAACAAAGTCTTTACTATTTAAGTATCTATCAAATTTAGAATAGGCATGATTAATTAAATGTTGTTCCTCTTCGTTAAAAATATTTATTTGCATAGCTTTAGAATATAGTAGTGAAAACTTATTTTTAAAATAGTTAAACCAATCATATTTTTCTAAAGTATTAGAATGAAATTGTTTCATTGCTACACATATTTGTTTTATTATATATTCTCTTTCTTGTTCAGATAAATTATGCCAAACATTATATAAAGAAACACCATCTACTTTTTCTAATATTTCATAACAATAGGGAATATCTTTCTTTTCTATATCTGAATAATACATTTTTGGAATTAAAGAATTATTTAAATTAGAATTATAAAAATTAATTTCATTTTTGAAATTTTCTTCATTTTCAGGGTTAGTACATATTTTAACTATAAATGTATCATTAATATTATAAACAGTATTTGAAAATCCTATATTGATTTTAGTTATACTGGGATTATTACCAAATAAATTAATATTTTTACCTACAACTGAATTAATTATATCTTTCATAGAAATCACTCCATTTAATGTAATTTTATCAAATATATTTAAAGAAGTATATAAGTAATTTAATAGTATAATAAACATTAACATTTTCTATATTTAATAAGTATGATATGATGTTTTTGAAAGGAAAAATTTATATGAAACAAGATATATATGATGAATTAATCAATAAAGATATTGTAAAAAAAGTAGATAGAAAATTTAATATTCAAGTAGAGAATGATATAATTTATAATCAAAAGAATAGTTTTACATGTTGGATTTTCGCAGGAATTAATATATTAAGAAATGAACTATCAAGTATATTTCCCAAAGAAAAATTAGATTTTTCTATTAATTATATATCATTTTTTGATAGATATGAAAAAATGAATTTACTATATAATAGGATAATAAAAGAAGACTTTAAATATAGTGAGATTAAATACTTACTACTTGATTATATTAATCCATGTGGAGATTTTTCATCATTTAAGTATCTTATTAAAAAATATGGAATAGTTTTAAACAATCAAATGCCTCTAGTAGAAAATAATTATATTCCTAACGATATAAATGAATTGCTTAAAGAAAAGATTATAGGGGATATTGAAATGTTATTAAATAATAAAGATAATATAAATAAACTAAATAATTTAAAGAAAAAAATGATGAGAGAAAATTATAATATACTATGTAGTATCTTTGGAACTCCACCATCAATTTTTGATTCAAATACTTTAAATATAAATAAAAAATATACTCCTATGGAGTTTTCATCTGAATATATTAATGAAATTTTAAATAATTATATAGAAGTAATTAGTTTATCAAATAAAGATTATAATAAAGAATATAAATTAGATTTTAATGTTCCGAATTTTAAAAATACAAAATACTTAAATTTAGACATAAATACTATAAAAAATATAATTGTAAAACATTTGAAAGATGGAAAAATAGTTTGGTTTGGATGTAGTTATAGATTTATGAGTGCATCTTTAAAAAATAAGGATGGAATTTTATTTAGTAATTTGTATGATTTCAAAAAAATAGGTATATCTAAGATTAGTAAAAATATAGCAGAAAAATATGACTTTTTAAATTATGATCACGCTATGGTATTTACAGGAGCAAATATTGTTGATAATGAAATAAAATCTTGGGAAGTATTAAATAGTTTTGGAAAAGAGAATAATTATAATGGCTACTTTATAATGGATAATAATTTCTTTGATGAAAATGTATTTATGTTTGCTCTACATAAGAAATATTTAGTAGAAAATATAAAAGTAGAATAAATATTAAATAAAATATGATAAAATTATATATGAAGATAGGAAATGATTATTATGTATGATATCAATACTAAAAATGTAAAAAGTGGTAGAACCATTTATTGTATTTTCTTAGCAGTGGGATTATTTTTAGTAATAATTTGAGCTGTTCTAATATCGCATTATGTTAAATTAAATAATCTTGACTCAACAACAAGATCAGTTTCAGACAAAATCTAATCAAAACAAAGGAGATGAAATTATATGAAAGTAGGATGCCCATATTGTAAAAAACAAATAGGAAGTGAAGAGATTTGCCCTCATTGTAATAGAAAATTAGACAAACCAATTTTTTCTACCTTAATCGTATCTATTATATGTTTTTTTATTAGTCTATCTATTTTTGTATCAGCTGACAATTGTGGAGGAAAAGGTATAGGATGTTTAGGGTATTTAGGATTGGTTCCTCTAATTGCTTTTCCATTGTTTTTAGTTTCCATTATTTGCTTTATTATTTTTGTATGTAATTTTATTGCTTTTAAAATTTATCAGAAAAAGAAAAAAGAAATCATTAGTAATTGAATTTATTTCTCATACTTTCAACGATTTCTTTTTCTATTATTTCATTTTCATATTTGATATAATTTAAGGCATTATACATCATTTTATGTATAATTTTTAGTTAGAGAAAATTCCAAAACTAACTACGGAGATCGTCTCATCATGCTCCTTTGAACAATAAAAAAAACTTGCATAAAGCAAGTTTAGTTCAAATTGGAGCAAATGGCATACAAGTTACAAACTAAGTCCTCTTTCTAGAAATACTATATATGAGTTGAGATTAAATTTCAATGATGGTATAGTAAATTCGTGTTATTTATTGTATAATTATTAATTATTTAGGAGAAAAATTATGATAAAAAAACATTATTTGATTACAAAACGTATATTTCAAATATTTTTATATTTACTAGAAGTGGTAGGGATTTCATATTTATTAACATTTATAACAAATGTATTTTGGCAAACAGAAAGTTTTATTGATTTTATAGAGAGAATGACAATTTTTTATACATTTTATCAAATGACTATATTTGGAATTTTACAACAACTAAATGATATAAAAAAGGATGAATATTTAGCTCTACTTTCAATGTATAAATATTTTGAATTATATAATGCAGATAAAAGAGATTGTATAAAAAAAGATATTATTAATTTACTGAACAGACAATTAGATAGTACTATGCTAAATGATAATGATATTAGAAAAGAATATTTAGAAATAAAAAAAATTCTTGATAGTAATCAATCAATTGATGACACATTTTTAAAAGTTAAAATCATAGAATATGAGCATTGTTGTGAAGGAGCGGTATTAAATTGGAAATATTCTATTTTAATTAGAATATTTAAATAATGGAGGGAAAAATAATAATGAAGAAAATAAAAATAGGTATAATTGGTACAAGTGTAGGTATTAGAACTCACCTTAAAGGTTTTCGTTATTTCCAGGATGAAGCAGAAGTTTATGCAATTGCAGGGAGCTCTTTAGAACGAAGTAGAGAATTTTCTAAGGAATATGATATACCAGTTGCATGTGCAGATTATAAAGAACTTTGTGATATTGAAGATTTAGATTTAGTATGTATAACAACTCCAAATAAATTTCATAGAGAAATGCTTTTATATGCAATATCCAAAAATAAAAATATTATTTGTGAAAAACCTATGGTAGATACACTAGAAGAAGCAAAAGAGATAAATCAAATCACAAAAAATTATAATAAGATTCTAATTATTGATCATCAACTTCGTTTTAATCCATATATATTGAAAATAAAGAAAATGATTAATAATGGTACTCTTGGTAAAATATATAATGTTCATCTTAATCAACAAGGTACAGGATTTACTAATGAAGATGCTACTTGGAGTTGGAGCTTTGATGGTGAAGAATCTGGGGGGTCGTCTTGCAATGGCCTCTCATTTTACAGACTTAATTGAATACTGGTTTGATTCGAAAGAAATTATAAGTGTAGCTGCTTCTATGAATCCGATTACAAAAGAACGTTTAGATTTAAATGGTAAATTAAGAAAAGTTAGTGCTAGTACTACTTGTAATGCATTGATAAGATTAGAGGATGAATTAACAGTACAATACTCAATTAATGCAGGATCATATGTTGGATCTAGATTTGATATAACAGTATTTGGAGATAAAGGTGAATTAACATTTACATTAGAAGATAAATTAAAATTATATTTACAATCTTCTATAGGACAAGTTCAACAAATAGAACCAGATGGTGTTTTTCAAGACGAAGTTGAAAATAAAGTATCAATATTTTCTGGCTCATTTCGCTATTTAGCACCAAAGATAATTAAATCCATTAAAATGGATAATAACAATGAAATCAGTATAGCAGCTACACCCAAGGATTCTATATATTGCATGAAAATATTACAGGCTATAAAAGATTCTGCTAATAAAGGTAGTAGTATTGATTTTAAAGAAGAGACAAATTCTTACAATTAAAAGATGGGTGGTATTTCTATTATGAATCTCGATAATAATTTTGTAGAAAAATTAAAAGAATTAATAGAAAGCAGTTATAAAGAAACATTAAATTTTGATAAAAATATAGAAAATAAAGAATTAAATGATATAGTCACAAATGTTGATATCTATATTGAAGAAAAAATTATAAACCAGCTTTTAGAGTGGTTTCCAAAATATTCCATATATTCTGAGGAAAAAGGAAGAATTAATAATAACAGTGAATATGTATGGTATATTGAACCGGTAGATGGAACAATAAACTTTGCATCAGGTATACCATTATTTTCAACATCAATTGCATTAAAAAAGAATGGTGAAACAATATTTGGATTTGTTTATGATTATAATCAAAAAGATACATATTATGCATATAAGGGGGGGGGGAAGATCTTATTGTAATGATAAGAAATTAAAGGTATCTTCAACTTCTGATTTAAAGGATAGCATTATTTCTTTTTGCTTGACATCACATTACAATGATAAACATATAAAAGAAGTTTTAAATATCGAAGAAAAACTTGCAACAAAAACAAGAGGTTTAAGATTAATTGTATCTAGTGCAATAGAATTATGTTGGTTAGCATCTGGAAAAATTGATGGCTTTATAAATGTTAAGCCAAGTGAGGGCTTAAGTTCAGCAGCGGGTATGTTAATTGTAGAAGAAGCTGGAGGTAAAATAACTAATATTAGTGGGGAATCTATGAAAAAAATAGATAATAAAGTAATTAGTAATGGTAAAATTCATGATGAACTAATCAATATATTAAATAACTAAAAAAAGTAAAATTCCATAATAAGGGAATTTTTTTTATGAAAAAAAATATATCATCACTATAATATAAATGGAGGTGGTAGTATTCCTTTTAATAAAGAAATTACAGGTTATAAAAATGAAGAGGAGTTTGCACAGTATTTAAATGGTAAAATAGTTGGAAAAGTTTATCCTATATTTCAAGATTTACTATATAAAATTTATAAGGATTTGGATTTTAGTGACAGCATTATATGTTGGGTAAATAAATCAAAAAGAAAGGCTGATATCTATATAAAAATAAATAATCTTGTTAGAGGAATAAGCATTAAAAAAGGAGTGAAAAACTCGGTACATGTTGAAAATATAGAGACATTTATTGAATTTTTAAAGAAGATGGGAATCAGTAATAACATAATTACTATGTATTTAAATTATCATTATGCAGATGGAACAATTAATGGTACAGGCAAAACTAGATTATCAAGCAGTGAATATAGAAATAAATATCAAAATGAAGTCGATATAATAAATCAAGAATTTAATAAAGATAAATACATAGATAAATTTATTAATAGATTTGTTTTACAAGGAAATAAATCTGAGTATGAAGTAGATGCTATTATATATGGGGTAGTAGATGACTTTATTTGGATAACAAATGATGAAATTAAATATATAATAAAAAAACATATATTAGATGATATATCTTCACTTCATATTAGTTGTTTATCTATACAACCGATGTCTAGAAATTTAAATTATAATAGTAAATATGAGTTTTGCAGACATCATATTCAGATAAAATGGTATAATTTATCTGATCAAATTATCGAAGTAATGGCTACTTATAGAAATGGTAGAACCTAGGTATTTTGATTTATTAGTTAATTATAGAGTCTTCCAAAGTTAACTACGAAGTTCGTCTCATCATGCTCCTTTGAACAATAAAAAAACTTGCAAAAAGCAAGTTTAGTTCAAACTGGAGCCTTAACGATACACGTATGCGAAAAATAATACTCCCAAGATTGATTAAATCAACTGATATTTAAATTATAACAGATATTGGAATTATTTCAAGTGGAAGTATGGCTATTTTTGCCTATTTTTGGTATAATTTCATTAAGTTTTAAACGTATTTCTATATGAATAAAGATTGTGAGGTGTAATATGGGATTTGGTAAAACTGATTTTGAGAAATTAGACAAAAGAATAGAAAAAATAACATCTACTGATGTAGAAAAAATAGTAAATGATGAAGGAGTTCCTGCCACAAACCAATTGGAGGATAATAATAAAGTATATCAAACTAATGCAACTATTTTATTCATTGATATAAGAAAATCAACATTATTAACAGATATGAGTAAACCACAAAGTATGGTGAAAATTTATCGTTCCTTTATGAGAACGTGTGTAGATTGCGTTAGAAAAAACGATGGTGTTACAAGACAATTTTTAGGTGACAGGATTATGGGAGTATTTGTAGATAAAAAAGATGATGATGGTAATATAATATGCCGTGGTGTTGATAATGCCCTTAACGCAGCTAGAGCAATGCAAACTTGTATAGATTTTAGTTTAAATAAATTTTTAAAATCTAATGTTAATAACAAGTTAATAGAATGTGGAATAGGAATAGACTCAGGATCTATTCTAGTCACAAAAGTTGGAATGTATGGTTTAGAAAATGATGAGGAAAAGGAAAATGAAACTGATTGCGTTTGGGTCGGAAAAGTAACTAATTATGCAAGTAAATATTCTGATGTTGCTAAAGGTGGAGAAATTTTAATTTCAGAGAAAGTTTATAATGACATAATTCCTATACATAAAGATAAGTTTAAAAAAACTATCAATGTTAGAAATGGAAAGTCTTATATTGGATATTCTACATTTAATTATTATTTAGATTTTAAAGATGAATTAGGAAGTGCATTTAAGCCTGAAAATGCATTAATATCTAATAATGAGAATGAAGAGCAATTATCGCAAATGGTTGATAAATTAGATGATAAGTTTAAAGAACTTATTAAATTAGAAAAAGATGTAGTTGTACAAAAAGAAAGAATAGATAATGAAAAAGAACTATACAAATCAAAAATCGATGAAATGCAAAATACATTTTATAATTTTTTGCAAGAATCATTTTGTCAAGATATTTATATAGAAAAAATGGGATATGATTTTTGGGAAAAATGTATTAACAACTATTATATGTTTGGAGAAAAATTAGGAGAAACGAGAGAAAAATTGGACTTAAGTGTAGATTGTTATTTAATAGGAATTTATAACATATTCAATTTATATGAAAAAGCCTTGAATTTGATGATTTTAATGGTTAAAAAGTCGTCTTGGGTGTCATTAAAAAAAGAAACTATAAAATGGGCAAAAGAAAACAATAAATTATTTGATCTGTCGTTTGAATTAGATTGGAAAATAGAACATTGTAGTGATTCTGAAAAGGCAAATTGGCAAAAATATAAGGAGGATTTGGAAAAATATGAAAAAGGAAATTGATACAAAAAATAATTATAACAAAGAAGATATTTATAAAAATTTGGACAATATAATTAGTTGGATCAATAATTCAGAGGTAAAAGCTTCAATAGCTTTAGGGTTATTTGGTGTGATTATAACTGTTTTATTTACTAATGATAGTATTATTAAAAAATATACAGATTTACTTAAAGAAGTAATTAAAAATATTAATTTTAGTGATGTTTTGTATATTTTATTTATAGTTTTATCTATTGGTATTATATTTTGGGGATTATATAAATTAATAAAAGTTCTAATTCCTACTTTACAAACAAAATTTAATCTAAAGAAACCTTCACATATATATTTTGGTAGCATTGCCAATTTTAATAGTTCAGTAGAATTTAAGAAAAGTTTAAATGATACAACTGAAGAAGAGTTAATAGATGATCTTTTAAATCAAGTATATATTAATTCAATTATTTGTATAAATAAATTCAAAAATTTTCAGATTGGATTAAAGTTTTCTTTATCAGGTTTCTTATTGTTAATATTTTTGATTATAATTGGAATTATTGTATATTTATAAATGTATTCTAACATCAAAATGAATTTAATGGAGGTAATTATTGATGAATATAAATGATGATTTTAAAGAAATATTGGATTATGCTCACAATTGGAATTGGGTGCCAGATTGGGAAATTGTTAAAGAAATATATCAAAATGTTCCAAATTCATATTCAGTATTAACTCCGTTTGCATACTCATATCTTGAAGAATTAATTAGAAGTACAACAACTCAATATGGAAGAGAATTTTTAGATGAAAAAGGCAAACCAAAACGAACAAAAGTTGGTTTAGGTTTATTAAAATTAGCAAAAGAAGAAAATAAAGACAATGTTGAATATGTAAAAATACTTGATGAAATCAAAAAGTATTTTGAAGAATCAAGTGACTTAGATAATGGAGATAACAGAAATAGTGTCGATCATGGATATATGCATCCAAGATTTTGGACTCAAGAGTCGTTTGAAAAATTAATACATGATATAGCAGGAATATCTAAATATTCAATGTTTTAATAAGAAAGGAAAATGATGAAAATGAATGAATATGAAAATTATTTACAATTTGCAAAAGAAATAGCAAATGAAGCAGGTAAAATTATGAAAAAATATTTTTCTAGAAAAGATATTTCTTCATATAAGAGAGATAAAACAATAGTTACTTTGGCTGATAAAGAAATAAATTCGTACTTAATAAAAAGAGTTAAAGAAGCTTTCCCAACACATTCTGTTGATGGCGAAGAAGAACAATTTGGAGAAAGTAAATATGTATGGGTATGCGACCCAGTCGATGGAACTGCAATGTATGCAAGAAATATACCAGTATCAGTCTTTTCATTAGCATTAGTAATTGATGGAATATCAACTGTTGGAGTGATTTATGACCCATTTACTGATAATCTTTATTCAGCAATTAAGGGGCAAGGTGCATATCAAAATGGTGAAAAAATAAATGTTAATGATTATGAGTTAGATGATATGAAAGGTGTATGCCATTTTGATATGTGGCCAGAAGCAGAATATAATCTTTTTCCTTCAATTAAAGAATTGGGTGAAAAGGCTTATTTTATCGGAATAGGAAGTATTATAAGGGCATGTACTTGTGTTGCAAGTGGAGAATTTATTTTAGCAATTTTTCCAGGAACTAATCATAAAAACTGTGATATTGCAGCAGCGAAAGTTATTGTAGAAGAAGCAGGAGGAAAAGTTACTAATTTATTTGGTAATGAACAAAGATATGATAAAAGTATTAAAGGTGCAGTAATAAGTAATGGAAAAGTTCATAATGAAGTAATATCAGTAATAAAAAAATATTTGGAGGAAAAATAAATGGAAGAAGTTTTTGATATTTATAGTCGTGATGGTAAATACATTGGTACTGAACTAAAATCTATATGTCATAGTGAAAATCCAGGATTTTATCATAAACCTGTTTGGATATGGATTATTAATAGTAAAAATGAGATATTAGTTCAAAAAAGAGCTACTTGTAAGAAAAACCATCCTAATAAGTGGGATATGCCAAGTGCTGGACATGTTGTTGCTGGTGAAACCTCTATCGAAGGTGCTGTTAGAGAAACATACGAAGAATTAGGCATTGAAACAAAAGAATCAGACTATAAGTTTATTGGTGAATATATTGCTGATAAATCGTTTGAAATAGCACAAATATATTTATTAAAAAGAGATTTAGATATTTCAAAATTACATTTACAAAAGGAAGAAGTATCAGAAGTAAAATTGCTATCCTATGATGAATTTAAAAATCTATTTTACTCAAGTGAATTTGTCCCATTTGATAATGAATATAGAGAGTTAGTTTTAAAAATGTTAAAAGCCAATTTTAATTAATATATTCAGAAGTAAAAAAGACAACTTAAGTCATAGCGACCTAGGATTGTCTTTTTCTTTTTGCATTTCTTTATCAAAATTATTAAGATTATTTTGTATAGACTCAGAGCGTTTTCTAATTTCTTTGCAATAATTATCTAATCTGCGAAGTTCTTTGATTTTTGGTTGAATGACGTTTATTTCAGCAAGTATCTCTGATTTTTTATCTTCAGTTTTTGCTCTATGATATCGTTTCCAAAGGTTTTCTCTTTTACCCATAAGATTTTGATATTCTTCATAGTTGTTTTTAACAAAGTTATCTAAATCTTTAATAGTTTCAATCTTATTATATACCATAAATTCTGTTTGCTTTGAAAACGAATCTAACTTTTTAATTTCTTGCCTTATAGAATAAGATAGATATTGTTTAGGATGTCCTTTTGGAAACACTTTTAATAAATAACAGTAGTATAAATATAACCCATAAATACCTTTGTGTTTGTTATTATTTTTTGATAAATATTCTTGAAAAATGGATTTTTGTGGGATTGGTTTAAAAGTAATTTGTTTTGATAAATATAATCGCTCGTTAATGCTATCTTTTGAATAATCATCACCAAATGCCTTTTCAATTCTAACTTTATCGCAGTCATCTCTATAAATCGTTATTATGCCATTACGGGAATAAATTTTATAACCTAATAATTTCATTCTATCCATAACTTGTTTTAGTGTGACTGAATAACTAATAATACTATATAAATCATCTTTAAGAGTTTTATAATAATCATTATCTATTACTTTATGTTTATAGGTATTCTTATAACTATTATCTTCATCAAGAACACTTAATCCATATTCTGCACATAATGAATCGGATATTTGTCTTAACTTTGCTAGATTAGTACGATTGTTATTATATTTCTTTCCTGTC
>CAOJEH010000006.1 GCA_948434005.1 uncultured Mycoplasmatota bacterium | reverse complement strand
GACAATTAACACAAGAATTAAATAGAGAACCAACAGATGAAGAAATTGCCGAAAAATTAGATATTACTGTAGAAAAAGTTAGAGAAGTATATAAAATTAGTCAAGATCCAGTATCTTTAGAAACACCAATTGGTGAGGAAGAAGATTCTCATTTAGGAGATTTTGTACCAGATGAAAGAACTATGGGACCAGAAGAATATGCAACAGTAGAAATGTTAAAAGAAGAACTAGCAGGAGTACTTTTAACTTTAACAGATAGAGAAGAAAAAGTATTAAGACTTAGATTTGGACTTGATGATGGACAATGTAGAACCTTAGAGGAAGTTGGTCAAATCTTTGGTGTTACAAGAGAGCGAATTAGACAAATAGAAGCTAAGGCACTTCGTAAATTAAGACATCCTTCACGTAGTAGAAAACTAAAGGACTTTTTAACAGATTAATGAAAATAAATGAAAGACTAAAAAAAGTAGGGGATTTAGTAGATACTAATTCCTCTATTTTAGATATTGGATGTGATCATGCTCTACTTGATATTTATCTAGTGAAGGAAGATAAAATAAAAAAAGCAGTTGCTTCTGATATAAAAGAAGGTCCATTAAAAAACGCTAAAGAAAATATAAAAAAATATAAGCTAGAAAAGAAAATAGATATAAAATTAGGAAATGGATTAGATACTTATACCGATGATATAGATACAGTGGTAGTATCAGGTATGGGTGGAAGAACAATAATTGGTATATTTAAATATAAACCTAAAATAGTAAAAAAAATAGATACCATTATCGTATCACCTAATAATTATCAAGAAGATGTAAGACGTTTTTTTACAAGTATAGGCTTTTATATTGATAAAGAAGAATTAGTAAAAGAAGGTAAGATAATTTATCAAATAATTAAATTAAAAAGAGGAAAGAAAAAATATAAAAAGAAAGATTATTTCTTTGGACCAATATTACTTGAAAATAAGAACAATTTATTCATAGAATATTATAAAAGAGAATTAAAATCTAGAGAAATAATTTTAGATATATTACCTAAAAATCATAGATTAAGAAAACATAAATTAAAAAAAGAAATAAAGATGATTAGAGAAGTAATATAAGCATTGACATATCAGTAATTTATATATAATAATTAATAAAAAAGAGGGAATATTATGAGAGATTATAAAGGATATCTTCATGCTAAACATTTAAATAATGTGGGTAATCATCAGAAAGCTTTACAAATATATAGAAGCTTATATAATGAGGAGCCTGAAAATGATTTGATTAATTATGGTATTGCATATTCTCTTTTAAATATATATATAAAGATTTAGAAAATAACTTAGAAATAGAAAATCAAATTAGAAATCATATAAAGAATGCTCAGAAAAAAGGAATAGAACTACTAGGTCAATTAGAAGAAAAATTAGGTAATTTAGGACTTGCTAAAAGATACTATGAAAAAGATATAAAACTAGGCAATAATGTCAATTCTTTTTATTACCTAATATTATTAAATCAAAAACTAGGTAATATAGAAGAAGCAAACGAATGCTATGATATGTTTTTAAAAAAAGTTGAAAATATTCCAGAAAATATAATCAAAGATGATAAATACACTTTATTTATATTAGGAAAAAGTGCTATGGAACAAGATGATTATGAAGTTTCTAGAAAGATATTTAATTATTTGAAGAATTTTAGAAACTATCGACAAACCGCTGTAATATGTTTAATAAGACTAGATACAAAAACTAGAAATTATGAAGAAGCTTATAAAAAAACTTCATTATTAAAAGATAATAATAATTTAGAGGAAGGACCACTATACTTATTTATACTTCATAAATTAAACTATTTATATAAGGAATATCCAACAAACCATCGTTATATTAAAAAACAATTACTCAAATATAGTCAGGAAAGAACTATATTACATATTATGAAAAAACATAAAGATGAGTTTTTAGATTTTGTTGATCCTTCACTAATGTTTCATACTTGTAATAAAAATATTAAAGATTTAAATCCTATAAAGAGATATGGTGACTTTGATAAATATTATATAGATTTTACATCTGATATAGGAGAAGTTAAAGGTAATTTAACAAATAGAGTATGTGTTGTTACTATTGCAGATACTACAAAAATATTAGAAATAAGACCTGTTAGCGTTTTAGAAAAAGAAAAGAAATATGACTACATTAGTGAAAGTGAAAATAGTAACCAAAAAGTAAAAAGAAAATCTCAAATAGAAAAGTTTAATAGTAGATATAACTTACAATAATTAAAACAAGAGTCTAATTAGACTCTTTATTTGGTATAAATTGGTATTATTATTTTAATTTGTTCGATTGCTTTAAAAGTTTTCCTATTATATAATTCATTTGGAATATTTAGTTAGTTTAGGTACTATTCCTTTTACTTTTTAAAAGTGAAAGGAGGTGAAGTTTGTGAGAAAGAAAGAAGAATATCTTTACTTTATCATAACACTCCTTATTATGGTGATTATTATCATTCTAATAAAAATAGTACCAACTGCATAGCCGGTACTCATTCTAAATAATTGTGGGATAGTACCTAACTCTTTGAAACTAGATATTCCCTTTTTTATTGTATGAGGTATCCCTCATCTATATACAATATATCATAAATAAATCATAATTTCAATTAATTTTTATCATCTTTACTTATACCAATCATACTTCCAAATACTGAAATAAATAAAAGTATAAAATTATAAAAGATAAGTCTTAACTTAAAATAATCTCTAAAGAATATTATTGATATAATAAAAAATATAAATATTAGTAAACCACCTAATTTTAATCCTTCTAAATAACCATTTTTTTCTGAATGTTTTCCTAATATATAACTACTTATAAAAATATTAATAAATATAATTAAAGGTCTTAAATAGTTTACTAATCCACTACCAATAATATTAAAATAGTAAAGTGTGGAAATTAAAAGTATAGAAAGTAGTATAGATAATAATGTAAATCCTACATACTTTACATAAGTTTTTATTCTTTTCATAATATAATCCTCCATTAAAATCTATGTTTTTGTATAAAAAAATATTAATAAGAAAATAATAATATAAAGAGGTGGAATATGGAAATATTAACCGTAGTATTTAGAACTTTACTTTTTTATATTATTATAGCGCTTGTATATAGATTTATGGGTAAAAGAGAAATAGGTGAATTATCCATTATGGATTTAATTGTTTCTATCTTAATAGCAGAACTTGCAGCTATGTCAATTGATAAGTATAAAGATAGTATATTTATAACTATCATACCTATTATAGCTTTAGTAATAGTACAAATTGTAGTAGCAAAAATATCTCTAAAGAATGCTAAAACAAGAGAAGTTATTGAAGGAGAACCATCCGTTATCATCAATAGAGGAAAAGTCAATTTTGAAGAGATGTTAAAACAAAGATATAATTTAGATGATTTATTAACTCAACTTAGAGAAAAAAGTATAAAAAGTATTGAAGAAGTAGATTATGCCATATTAGAAACAAGTGGTAAACTATCAGTATTTACAAAAGGCCATGATAAAAGTTATCCACTTCCCTTAATATTAGATGGGAAATTGGATGATGAGGCTCTAATACAAATAGGAAAGGATAGAAAATGGCTAGATAAAAATTTAGAAGAGAATAATACAGTAATAGAAAATGTATTCTATGCTTTTTATAAAAATAATAATTTATTTCTTATTAAAGATGAAAACGTAAAATAGACAATTTTTTTATAAAGATAATTATATACTTAAATAGGTGATAATATATTATGAAAAAATACCTAATTGTTATAATTATCTTTTTTTCTATATTTTTTATTTATAATAGCTTAAATAAAAAAGAAATTAAGAAAGAAAAAATATACAAAGTTAATAAAATAGAAGAAAAACAAGCTATATTTATAAGCTATATAGAATTACAAAAGTATGTAGGAAATAAAGATAGTAAAACTAGTAAGGAAAACATAGATAAAATTATTAATAATTTAGATAGATCTAATTTTAATATGATTATTTTACAAGTAAGAAGCTTTGCAGATGCTATATATAAATCTAAATACTATCCATATAGTAAAGGGATCCTAAATAATAGTGGTAATGTTCCAGATTATGATATATTAAAGTATTTTATAGATAAATCTCATAAAAAAAATATAGAGGTACATGCATGGGTTAATCCTTATAGAATAAGAAATGATAATGATACAGAAAAAATAGATAAAGATAGTATTACTTATAAATGGTTAAATACTAATAATGTTAGTATAAGTGATAAAGGTATATTTTTTAATCCTGCAAGTAGTGAAGTTCAAAAATTAATAGTTAATGGTATAGAAGAATTAGTTGATAATTATGAAATAGATGGAATTCATTTTGATGATTATTTTTATCCATCAGATGATATAGATATAGAAAATTATAATGAATATATAAAAAGTAATAATATTTCAAAAGAAGATTACCATCTTCAAATGGTTAATAATTTAGTAAAAGAGGTTTATAAAGTAACTAAAAAAAATAAAATATTATTTGGTATCTCACCTGAAGGAAATATAAACAATAATTATACTAAGAATTATGCTGATGTAAAAAATTGGGCTAGTAGTAGTGAATATGTAGATTATTTAATGCCTCAAATATATTATGGTTTTAATAATGAAGCTCAACCATTTTATAATGTTATAAATACTTGGAATGATTTAGTAAAAAAAAGTAATGTACATATAATGCCAGCTTTAGCGCTATATAAAAGCGGTGAAAAAGATAAATATGCTAAAAGTGGAGAAAATGAATGGATAGAAAACGATAATATTTTAATGAGGCAAATATTAATTAGTAGAAATATAACAAGTTATGAAGGATTTGCTATTTTTAGATATGATTCGATGTTTTCAGAAGATATAACAAGTAAAACAGTTTTAAATGAAATAAAAAATATAAAAAGTATAACAAAAGAAAAAAATCTATGATATACTTATGCTAGGTGATAATATGCAAAGTATTAAGTATAATAACAAAGGATTTACATTAGTCGAACTTTTAGCTACAATTTCAATACTTGCTATAATAATGCTACTTGCAATTCCAAATGTAGTAGGCGTAGTTCAAAGAAGTAGAAATAAAACTTATGTAGAAGATGCCAAGAAACTAGTCGCTTTAGCTAAATATAAAGTAAAGGCAGATCCAAAAGTAAAAAAAGAACTAAGTAGCAATGGAACATCTGTATGTTTATATATAAGCTATTTAGATAAAGGAAAAGAAATAAAAGATGCACCAAATGGGGGATCATATAGTAATAAAAGTTCTTATGTTAAAGTAACAAGAGATTATACAGGTGAATATAGTTATGATGTTCAGCTTTTAGAGACATCTTCCAAAGTAGAGTATTCAAATGGTGAAAAAGAGGATAAAAATTTACAAGGATTAAATGAAATATCTAGTGAAGATTTATCAAAAGATAGTGCTTATAAAAAAATTGAAACAAATGTTTATTCAAACGGATGCTATGGAATTGGAAAAGAATTTAAGTAGTAAATTAAATATAATATTGAAAAAAATTAATTATTATGATATGCTAAAAATAGATAAGATAAAATAGGAGTGAGTGTTATGTTGAAGAAAATAAATAATAAAGGATTTACTTTAATAGAACTATTAGCAGTTATAGTTATTTTAGGTATATTAATGATAGTAGCAATACCACAAGTAACAAAATATATTGAACAGTCAAAAAAGGATACATTTATTGATACAGCAAAGGCATATATTAATGCAGCAAGATATTCATACTTAAATGATGAATTCACTGATGTTGAAGGATGTACATTAGGTGCAAATGCAAAAATTCCAATAAGCAAGTTAGAAGTTGATAACTCTGGTAAATCTCCATTCGGAGGAAAAATAGAGGGATACATAACTATTATAGCAGAAGAAGATAAAAAAACAGGAAATGATGATGCTAGCCATTATAAATATACATACTATGCAACAATTAAAGATCAATCAAAACGTTGGGCTGTTAGTAATAAAGAAGCAAGTCTAAATAGAAGAGGAGTAAAACAAACAGATTCTTCTATTACTAATTCTGATAGTATACAATGTGGTACTATTTCAGCTCCAAATATAATCAGCTAAAACTTAGCCAAGCTAAGTTTTTCTTTTTTTAAAAATATAGATAACTAATTTATTTTATGATATAGTATTAGAAGGAAGTGGTATGATGTTATTAATAGGTAGTCATGTTAAATTTAAAAAAGATACACAAGTATTAGGTAGCTTAGAAGAAGCTCTAAGTTATGGTGCAACAACCTTTATGTTCTATACAGGAGCGCCTCAAAATACTATGAGAAGTCCTCTAGATAAAGAACTTACTACTAAAGCAATAAATCTTATGAAAGATAATAATATAGATTATTCTAAAGTTATAGTACATGCTCCATATATTATAAATCTTGCTAATAATAAAGAAGAAGAAAAATTTATGTTTTCAGTAAACTTTTTAAAAGAGGAATTAAAAAGATGTGAAGAATTAGGTATAAAATATGTTGTCTTACATCCTGGTAGTCATGTAGGATTAGGTGTAGAAGAAGGTATAAAAAATATTATTAAAGGGCTTAATATGATACTAGAAGATACTACTGTTACTATCCTACTTGAAACAATGGCAGGTAAGGGTAGTGAAATAGGTTCAAACTTCAAAGAAATAAAAAAGATTATAACAGGAGTAAAGAATAAAAAAAATATAGGAGTATGTATGGATACATGTCATTTAAATGATGCCGGTTATGATGTATTTGAATTTGATAAATTACTTAACTATTTTGATGAGGTTGTTGGAATTAATTATCTACATTGTATTCATATAAATGATAGTAAAAATCCTAAAGATTCACATAAAGATAGACATGAAAACTTAGGCTTTGGAACAATAGGTTTTGATCCATTAATAAATATAATTTATAATGATAGATTAAAAGATATTCCTAAGATATTAGAAACTCCATATATAGGAGAATATGCTCCTTATAAATATGAAATAGATATGATAAAAAAGAAAGAATTTGATAAAAATATGAAAGAAAATATCGAAAAACAAGTTAATTAGAATAACTTGTTTTTATAATACATATATAATTCTATAATTTTATCATATAAATCTTTTCTTAAACTATTTTTTAATTCAGATAATGATGAATCATCATTATTTAAAATAAATTTATAATTTCTTTTTATATAATTATATATTATAATAGATTCTGATGAAGAAATAGAAATATTATTCTTATTTGCGAAATTAATTACGTCATTTACAGTCATATTATTAACATAATTAATAATTAAATTTTTATAAATTTTAATCACCCAGTAAAATATATGAAATAACTTTTGAATTATGTGATAAACTATTAATAGGAGGAAACAACTATGAAGAAGAAAAAAGTAACAATTAATAAGAAAAAAAAGTCATCATTTATAGATGAAATATTACAAAAAAGATTATTAATAATATTAATATCAGTAATTGTATTTTTCGTAGTTGTTTTTATAAAATTATATCAAGTTATGATTATTGATAATCATAAATATAAAACTAAGTTAAAAGAACTATCCTATGATATAGTAGAAGGCGCCTCTTCTCCTCGTGGAAGAATTTTAGATAGAAATCATAAAGTTATTGTAGATAATACAGCAACTAAGACAATTTATTATAAGAAAAATAAAAAAATAACAACAGAAGAAGAAATTGATTTAGCTTATGAAGTAAGTAAACACTTAAATCTTGATATGTCAAAATTAACTGATACTGCTAAAAAAGAATTTTGGATAGTTATTCATCCTGTACTTGCAGAAGAAAAAATAACAAAAAAAGAAAAATCTTTATTAGAACAAAGAAAACTAACTAAAGAAGATTTAAAAGATAAAAAATTAGAAAGAGTAACTAATGAAGAAATATCATCAATGACTTTAGAAGAAAATAAAGCTGCTTATTTATATTATTTAATGAATAAAGGTTATACCTATGATGAACATACTATAAAAACTGATGATGTAACAGATGAAGAATATGCATATATATCTGAAAATAATATTGAATTAAAAGGATTTAATACTAGACTTGATTGGGAAAGAGTATATCCATATGGTGATATATTTAAAAATATTTTAGGAAAAGTATCTACATCTAATCAAGGTTTACCTGTTGAAGAAAAGGAAGAATATTTAAAAAAAGGCTATTCTTTAAATGATAGGGTTGGAATAAGCTATTTGGAAAAACAGTATGAAGAATATTTAAAAGGAAAAAAAGAAGTTTATCAAGTAGTTAATAGTCATGAGTTAAAACTAATCTCTGAAGGTAAAAGAGGTAATGATATAGTACTTAGTATAGATATTGAATTACAAAAGAAATTAGAAGAAATTATAAATGAGGAAGTTATGAAAACAAAAACAGAAGCTAATACTAAATACTATGATCATTCATCAGCTATAATAGCCGATCCTAAAACAGGAGAGATTTTAGCGATGGCATCTAAGAAAATAGCGAACGGTAAAATAATTGATAATACTGAAAGTATTTTAACATCACCAATAACACCAGGTTCTGTAATAAAAGGAGCATCTATTTTAGTAGGATATAATACTGGTAGTATAAAAATAGGTGAAGTTATGTTAGATGAATGTGTAAAAATAAGAGGTACACCAGAGAAGTGTTCATTTAAAACGTTAGGAAGAATAAATGATATAACTGCACTTTCAAAATCAAGTAATGTCTATCAATTTAAAGCAGCTATTAGAGTATCTGGCTATGAATATAAAAGAGGTATGGGGCTTCCTTTAGTTCAAGATGCTTTTGACAAGTATAGATCTATGTATCATTCATTTGGATTAGGAGTAAAAACAGGTATTGATTTACCAGTAGAAAGTTTAGGTTATGGTGCTAAAGAAGACAAACGAGCAGGTAATTTATTAGACTTTGTTATTGGCCAGTATGAAACATATACACCTATACAACTTTCCCAGTATGTGTCAACAATTGCAAATGGTGGTTCAAGAATGAGACCTCATTTATTAAAAGAAGTTAGAAAATCAACTGATACTGCTGAATTAGGAAAGGTAATTTATACATATGAACCTGTTGTTCAAAACAAAATAGATACAAAAGATGAATATATGTCAAGAGTAAAAGAAGGATTTTATGCCGTTGTTAATGCACCTGGAGGATATGGTAGAGGATATATGGATCCAAAGTATTCACCTGCAGGAAAAACCGGAACATCTCAAAGTTTTATAGATACAGATAATAATGGTGTAATAGATACTGAAACTATAACTTCATCATTTGTAGGTTATGCACCAAGTGATAATCCTCAAATGTCAATTATAGTTACAAGTCCAAATTCATCTATGCCTAATACTAGAAATGCCTATAGCTCATTAGTTACAATGAGAATAACTAAACGATTAACTGATGCATATTTTTCTTAAATTATTAAATATACCTGGTTTTACTTATAAAATAGTAATTCCGGTATTTTTTTTAAAATAAATAAAAAAAGTAATGCAAAAAATAATAAAATATGTTATATTTAATGTATATATAATATGGTAGGGTGATTATATGAAGCTAAAATATATGTTAAAAAAAGCAATTAATGTAAAAACTGGCTATTTAGTAGCAATAGTTTTAGTACTAATGTTAGTAATAGGAGGTTATTTTTCTTATGCCTTATTTACTGCATCTACAGAGGCAAAAGGAGCATTAAATATAGTAACAGGTAATTTACATTCTTTAATTGAAAGTAAAGACCTAGATAAATCTAAAAGTATTAGTATTAATCCAAATGAGACTAAAACTATTACGATTAAATTAGTAAATGCAAATGGAAGAAAAGCCAAAGTTAACTTATATTATGAATCAACTTCAAATAAATTGGAAATAGGATATTTATCACAAGGTGCTAAAGCCCCAAGTAAGTCAGGTTATGTACTTGATGAAAATGGTGCTAAGGGTGATTCGAAAACTATATATATAAGAATTAAGAATAATGATAGTGCAGCAAATGTAATAACATTTGGAACAGATGCTGGACTTGATGATAAAGATCTTGAATTTCCATCAAATAAGAAAAATATAGATTTAATTGAAGGAACTACTATAAATGAAAATATAACAGCAGCATTCACATATGATCAAGTAAATGATGCGACTAAATGTATAACAGGAGAAGAGCCAACTTGTCAACCAACAAAATGTTATGAAAATAATGATAAAGATAGTTGCCATGCAGGAACAATTATTAAGTATAAAGTAAGTAATACTGAAGAATACTATTTTCATGTAGTAAAAGATGATGGCAAAACTATGACATTACAAAGTAGAAATTCATTAGGTAATAGAGATAGTTGGTATCAAAATGATTCTACACCAGGTGTTAGTGATAATACTAAAGGACCACTAACTTATATAGAAAAAATAGAAAAAAGATGCGAAGGATGGACCAATGCAAAAGATTTAGAATACGAAATGGGAGTAACCGAGTTTAATAAAAATGCTTTTACTGGATGTGATGATAATCTATCTTGTACAACAAATACATATACAATGAAAAATCGTACTGCTAAAGCTCGTATGATTACAGTTCAAGAAGCAGTTATGGTTGGTTGTACTACAACAGCAGGTTCATGTCCTATATGGATGTATAATTATACATATAATGCAACAGCAGCAGGTGGTACAGAAGATGATACTTATGCTCCAAACTCAAGTTATAATACTGGCACATTCACAATGAATGCGTATACAGGAAATTCTACACAAGTATGGTATGTAACAAATACAGGAACTTTAAGTAAAGCAAATACATATTCATTAAATAATAGTAATGGATATGGAATCAAAACAGTAATTGAAATAAGTAAAAAAGTAAGTTAAAAAAAGCATCATAAGATGCTTTTTTTGACAATTATAATCAAATATGATATATTATAATGCATTATTTAGGGGGATTTATATGAAAAACATTAATCAAATATTCAATGATAATTATGAAATGATTGATAATATAGCGGGTTTAATATCAAAAAGATATGGTGTATCTAAAGATGAATTGTTGGGTTATGGATTTGAGATTTTATATAATTACATATCTGATAAAGATCAGGAAGAATTAAATCATCATAAGTTATATTTAAGACTTCATAGAGATATGACAAGATGTGTACCAGAAATTTTAGGTTATGGTCAGAGCAAAACATTTTTCTTTAATTATATTAAAGAAAAAGAAAAATTAACAAAAGAATATATGGAAGAAGGAATAGAAGTAACTATAGATATAGATTTTGTAACTAAAGTCGTTGATTCAATAGCAGAAAATTCTAAAACTATAATATCAAATGAAAAAAAAGAACAGTGGAAAAATATGATTTTATTATGTAATAGTGCCTCTTTAAATGAAATAAGTGAGGCAAGTGATTTGGCTTATTTAGAAAAATTAAGTGAGACTATAGAAAGCGAATATATTAGTAAAGAATTAAAAAAAGAGTTACTTGATAGTATGTATGCGCTATCAGATAGAGATAAGGATATGCTTATTGAAAAATATGGATTAGATGACAAAGGTCTAAGAACATATATAGAGGTAGGTAATAAGCATTATATTTCAGATTCAAGAGTCCTTGCCCGAGAGACTCAATCTTTATCAAAAATAAGAAGACAAAAATCAAAGAAAAGATTACAATCATATACTGATTATGATTACCGTATTAATGGTTCAAATTCAAGTTCAGAAGTAGGTAGAATCATATCATAATAATAAAAAAAACTAAAAATCTTTTGCAAATTTAAAAATATCTGATATAATACCTATAGACGTAAGGAGGGATATTATGGCAAAAGTAGGAAATAGACAAAGAAAAACTTTAGTATGTAGTGAATGCAAAGAAGAAAACTACAGAAAAGAAAGAAATGTAAAAAACTCTGATAAACTAGAAGAAAATAAGTATTGCTCTAGATGTAGAAAGCATACTGTTCATAAGGAGAAAAAATAATATGATTAATGTAAATGATATTAAAAACGGTATGACTATTATGATAGATGGACAAATTTATCAAGTAGTTGAGTTTTTACATGTTAAACCTGGAAAAGGTTCAGCATTTATGAAAACTAAACTTAGAAATATGAGAACTGGTGGTATTGTAGAAAAAACATTCAATACAAATGTTAAATTTGAAAAGGCAAATATAAATAAACAAAATGTAGAATATTTATATAATACTGGAGATACATATTTCTTTATGAATATGGAAACATTTGAGCAATTAGAACTAAGTGCTGAGCAAGTCGCTGATAATAAGAATTACTTAATAGAAAATATGAGCGTATATGTTATCCTTTATGAAGGAGAATTATTAGGAATTGACTTACCAGATAAAGTAGAATTAGAAGTTACAGCAACAGAACCAGCTGTTAGAGGTAATACTACTAATAATGCACTTAAAGATGCTACATTAGAAACAGGATTAGTTGTAAAAGTACCAATGTTTATTGAACAAGGTGAAAAAATATTAGTTACAACTGCAGATGGTAAATATTCATCAAGAGCATAATAATGCTCTTTTATTTTTTAAGGAGGAAGTATGTTTAAAGATAAAGTAGCTTTAATAACTGGCGGTGCTAGTGGTCTAGGAAGAGAAATAAGTATTGCTTTAGCAGAAGAGGAATGTAACTTAATAATAGTTTATAATACTAGTTTAAAAAAAGCAGAAGAGATAAAAGAATTAGAAAATGAATATAA
The DNA here is from genome assembly GCA_948434005.1 of uncultured Mycoplasmatota bacterium. Classification (GTDB taxonomy): domain Bacteria; phylum Bacillota_I; class Bacilli_A; order RF39; family UBA660; genus UMGS995. Next base: position 83,945 of record CAOJEH010000006.1, on the reverse strand, counting down.
AATAGAAGTTACTACTATTAAATGTGATATTTCTAGTGAAAAAGAAATTAATGAAATGATAGATATTATTAATAATAAGTATAATCATATAGATTATTTAATTAATAATGCTGCTATATGTATTGATAGTTTATTTGAAGAAAAAACTAAAGATAATTTTATGAAAACAATAGAAGTAAATACTATAGGTACATTTTTAATTAGTAAAAAAATAGGAGACATAATGTATAATAATAAATTTGGTTCTATTGTAAATATATCTTCAACAAATGGAATGGATAAGTATTATCCTATGTCTATTGATTATGATGCATCTAAAGCTGCCCTAAACTCTATAACACATAATCTATCACTACAATACTCTCCATATGTACGTGTTAATGCAGTAGCACCGGGATGGGTAAAGACAGAAAATGAAATGAAAGATTTAGATAAAGATTATATAAAAACAGAAGAAGATAAAATATTTGTAAAAAGATTTGCAGAAGAAAGAGAAATTGCTAATGTAGTAGTATTCTTATTATCTAATAAAGCAAGTTATATAAATAATCAGATAATAAAAGTAGATGGAGGAATGTATTAATGAGTGATGATATTTTAAAATTAGTTAGAGATTCAGAAGAAGAATGTATAAAACAATTTAAAAAAATAGATGATATATGTTTAAATAAAACAAAAAAAGTCCTTGATGCATTTCATAAATACGAGGTATGTGAAAGTGATTTTAATGAAACTACAGGATACGGTTATAATGATACAGGAAGAGAAAAGATAGAAAAGATATATAGTGATGTATTAGGTTTAGAAGATGCGATAGTTAGAAATCAGTTTGTATCTGGTTCTCATGCTCTTACAGTTACCTTTTTTGCATTATTACGTCCAGGTGATACTTTATTATCTATTAGTGGAACTCCATATGATACACTACATGAAGTTATTGGAATAAAAGAAAATAAAAGTAGTTTAAAATCATTTAATATTAATTATTTAGAAGTAGATTTAATAGATGATGATTTCAATTATGATGAAATTAAAAAAACTATAACTAATAATAAAATAAAAGTAATTGAAATTCAAAGATCAAAAGGATATTCTACTAGAAAAAGTATCAGTATTGATAAAGTAAAAAAAGTATGTAAATTTATAAAAAAACTTGATAAAGATATTATTATTATGATAGATAACTGTTATTGTGAATTTGTAAGTGAAGAAGAAATAGGAAGTTGCGATATAGATATTGCAGTAGGTTCACTAATTAAGAATTTAGGTGGTGGAATAGCTCCAAATGGTGCTTATGTAGCAGGAAGGTATGACTTAATTGAATTAGTAGGGGAAAGATTAACTCTACCAGGTGAGGGAAAAGAAGTAGGACCAACTTTAGGAATTAATAAAAATATCTTACAGGGATTATTTTTAGCGCCGAGTGTTGTTTCTGCATCTTTAAAAACAGCAATTTTAACAGCAAATGTATTAGAAAAACTAGGCTACGATGTAGAGCCTAAATATAATGAAGAACGGGCAGATATTGTTCAAAATATAATATTTAATGATAAAGATAAATTAATTAAATATGTTCAAGGAATTCAAAAAGCTTCCCCAATAGATTCAAACTCTATTCCAATACCATGGGAGATGCCAGGATATGATGATGAAGTGATTATGGCATCAGGTTCATTTACACAAGGATCAAGTATAGAAATAAGTTGTGATGGACCAATAAGAAGTCCTTATATTGCATATCAACAAGGTTCACTAACTTATGAATCTGGAAAACTTGCTTTGATATCTACAATAGAAGAGTTAAATAATTAAAAAGTTGTAGCATATTATTTTAATATATGATATTATTTTGATAAGAAAGGAGTATGGTTTATGACAAACTATGATACATATAGCACAATTAATTCAGCTGCTAGTGGACTTATAGGAGGTATGTTAGTATTTTTTGTAATAATGATATTAATTTGCCTAGCAGTCTCAGTCTTACAAGTTGTAGGTGGTTGGAAAATATTGACAAAAGCTAATAAACCAGGTTGGGGAATACTAATCCCAATATATGGTCAAATTTTATTATGTCAAGCTGTAGGTGTAAGCCCTTGGTGGATGTTAATTGTATGTGGTGCAAGTATTTTATCAGTTATACCAGTTATAGGAACTTTAGTATTTTATGCCGTAGGAATATATTTCTCAGTATTATTAAATGTTAGTTTAGCAAGAAGTTTTGGTAAGGAAGATGGTTATGCTGTAGGTCTTATTTTACTAGCACCAATATTTTACTTTATGTTAGGTATTAAAGATGATAAATATTTAGGACCAAAACCAATGAATGATATTGTTTTTGAAAAATTAAACATAAATACTAATAATCAAACAAATAATACATCAAATACTACACCTAATCAATCTAATAATACAGATCAAAACACTAATCAAACTTATTGTTCAGGTTGTGGAACGCAAATTACTGCAGATACAAAATATTGTCCAAGTTGTGGTAAAGAATTATAAAAAGAATATTAATTATGAATATTCTTTTTTTTTGTTCATATAGTGTACTGTAAGGAGGATGTTTCGTATGATTAATAAACAAAAATTATGGTTTTTAACATTGTTTAGTTTGATTCTAGTTCTAAGTGTTTATTATATTACAATGCCAAACGATTTACTAGTTAATAAGGTAGATGAAAAAACAACTACTAAATCTAGTAAAAAAGTCAAAGCAGATGTAGAAGAAACTAATTCATTAGTTGCTATGAGAGTATCACTAGAAGAAGAAAGGCAAGAACAAATGGTAAGTCTACAAGAAAAATTAACTAATGAGAAAACAACCACAGAAGAAAAAAATAATGCCTATGAACAATTAAAATATCTAAATCAATTGCAAGGAACAGAAGAAAAAATAGAAAAACAAATTAAAGAGCAACTAAAATCAGATAGTTTTGTAAAAATAGACAATAAGAACATTGAAGTAGTAGTAATTAAGGATAAACACGATGCAAGTATTGCTAATAATATCATGCGACTTGTGCAATCTAACTATGAAGACAAAATGTATATAACTGTTACTTTCAAAAAAAGTTAGGCAAATAAACTGAAACAAAAACGACTTTTGACATACAATACTCTAGGTAAGTACAAAAGAAGGGAAGAGACATATGTCAAAGGGAATATTAACATCCAGAGAACGAGAAGTTTTCGAACTTTTAATAAAAAATAAAACTACCAAAGATATTGCAAAAGAATTAAATATAAGTGAAAAAACAGTAAGAAACCATGTTTCTAATACAATGCAAAAACTAGGAGTAAATGGAAGAGCAAGCGCAGTAGTAGAACTATTAAAATTAAATGAAATATCTTTATAAAACGTACTAAACTAGTACGTTTTTTCATACTATTAATTAGGTGATTATTATGCTAAAGAAAAGAGCTTTAAGAAAAATATTTATAACAACATTAACTGCATTTATACTTTTAGTACTTTATTCAATTCCAAATATGAATAAGGACGGTGAAGTATTAAAAACAAATTTAGAAATAGAATATATTACTGGTATAGGAACTGATAATATATATTTATTAGATGAGAATAATTATTTAGTAAAAACAAAGATACTTTTAGATACAACAAAAAAAGAAGAGCAAGTAAAATTATTAGTGAAGAATTTAACTAAAAATAGTAATTCTAAATTCCCTGAAGGATTATCAGCTATTATACCAGAAAATACTAAAATCTTAGATGTTAATTATGATGAGAAATATGTATCAATAAACTTTAATAATAAATTTTTAAAAATAGATGACGATATTAAAGAAAGAATGATTGAAGCAATTGTATATAGTATAATAGATTTAGGTGGTGTGGAAGGTGTTATAATATCTGTAAATGATGAAGTATTAGAAGGCTATGAAAAAGTATTAGATAAAAGTATTGGAATAAATAAAAAATATAATATTAAAAGAAGAGAAAATATTAATAAGGTTGTAGTATATTACTTAGAAGAGATTAATAATAATAGATATTATGTTCCCGTAACTAAATATATAAATGATGATAGAGATAAGGTTAAAATAATAGTAGATGAATTAACTAGTAGTTATATATATGAACCTAATTTAATGAGTTTTTTAAATAGTAATGCTAAACTATTAGATTATAAGGAACAAGAAAACATAATGACTCTAAATTTTAATAATGCAATATTTGATAGTAATAGTAAAGTAGAAGAAGAAGTAAAATATACTTTAGCGTACTCTATATTTGATAATTATGATGTTAATCAAGTATTATTACAAGTAGATGGTAAAAACATTGATACAATAGGTTTAAATGATGTTAAATAAAAAATAATCATAAAGATTATTATCTGTTTATCCGAAATTATCTGGAAGACCTAGTATATCAAGAAGATTGTCTGGGTTAAAAATAAATATAGATACCCATAAAAGTATGCTTATTATTATACTAGTAATTATATATTTTTTTGATTTAGTGTCTATGGAAAAAACCAATGATAACACTGGTAATAATAGATATATACATAATAATAGAATTAATGATAACAATGGGTTAATATTAATTGGTGAAATATTATTAAATATAAATAAGACTATAATAAATATTTGAATTATCCAGATTAATTCAGTATTACTTTTATTCTTTGAAATTTTTTGCATAATTTGTATATTATGTTCATTATTATTATTATTCATATAGTATTTCCTTTCTTTTTATATTATAATCTATAAAGATAATAATGTATATAATAATATGACTAATGTAATGAAAAGTAAATAAAATCAATCTAATTAAATATAATGAATAATATAAAATACTATTAGTAAAAATAAAATGTTATTATAAAATATAACATTAAATAATACTTGTAAAAAAAGTATAAAGTTATATAATAAAAAGTGCTTATAAGGAAGTGCTTTTTATGAAGATAAATATAAGAATCAAAAATATAGTTAATACTATTATTAAAAATAATAAGACAATAGAAACAAATAGACTAGTACTAACAAGAGAAAAAGTAGAAAGAGGAGTACTAGATACAATATATCCTATCGTCTTAAAAAATGATAGGAATGAAGTGGGCTGGATAGGTGTAGTACCTGATGGTGAGATATATTATCTATTATATGAAAAATATAGAAAGCATGGTTATATGACTGAGGCAATGACAGGCTTTTTGGATAGTAATAAAAGAAAAAAATTTTATTTAGTAATTGATGAAAATAATAAGGATTCACAAAAAGTTGCAGAACAACTAGGTTTTAAGAAATTATGTAAGAGTAAAAAAGATAATTCATCTACTAATATTTATATAAAAAAGGCTTGAAAGATTTTAACTTTTAATGTATAATTAATTTCGTCAACTAGTTATGTCTGCGTAGCTCAGCTGGATAGAGCAATCGCCTTCTAAGCGATCGGTCAGGCGTTCGAGTCGCCTCGCGGACACCATATAAATATAAAGCGCTTATATCAAATAAGTGCTTTTTATTTTAATATATTAATTCTATTTTTATAGATTTTTTTTAATTTATACTGGAAAAAATAAAACTCTTGCTAATAATAAAGTAGGAGGTAGAATAATTTAGCATGAAAATAGTACTACAAGATGGTATTAAAGATTGTGGTGTATGTTGTCTTTTATCTATTATTAAACATTATGGAGGAAATGTATCTAAAGAATATTTAAGAGATTTAACTAATACTACAAAAGATGGTGTTACTGCTTATAATATAATAAAATCGGCAACAAAAATAGGATTTGATTCCTATGCTTTATGTGGAAATATAGAAGAAATAGATGCAGATAGCTTACCCGTAATTGCCCATGTTATTATAAATAAGAATTATAAACACTTTATAGTTATTTATGATATAGATTTTTTAAACGAAAAAATACTAACTATGAACCCAGCAAGAGGTAAAGAAATATTTTCATTTTCAGAGTTTAAATTACTTTCAAGTAATAACTATATCTTTTTAAAGCCTATAAAAAAACTTCCCATATTTCAAGAAAAGAAAATAATTAAAAACACTATCATAAAATACTTATTAAATAACAAACAATTACTATTATATTTAATAACTCTAACTATATTTTACTTTATATTAAACCTTCTTTCAGCCTTTCATTTTAAATATATGTTAGATTATGCAATAAATTATAATATAGCTAAAAATGTATTCTTGTTAAGTATTATAGTATTAATTATTTATATTTTAAAAGAGATAATGTCTTATTTAAGAAATATTATCATTTTAAAATATAGTGAAATGTTTGATGAAGTAGTAACTATTAAAATATATAAACAAATTATTCTTCTCCCATATCTCTATTATAAGAATAGAACTACAGGAGAGGTAATATCTAGAATAAAAGATTTAAGTATAATAAAAAACTTCATAATTAGAGTAATCACCTCTATATCTACAGATATCCTAAGTATTATCGTATTCCTTATAGTTTTATTAAACATCAATAGAAAACTTACCTATATATCAATAGGTCAATTCTTTTTACTTATACTAATAAATTATCTGTTTAAAAATAAGATAAAGGTAAAAACAACTAAATATTATAAAGAGGAGGAAAAAGTTAATTCATATTTAGTAGAATCATTATCTAGTGTTGATGCTATAAAAGGTATGCATATAGAAAAAAGAACTATAGACAAATTTTTACTTAAATATAAAAAGTACTTAGAAAGTATTTATTCATTAAGTATAGTAACTGATGTTAATAATTTTTTTAAAAATATAGTAAATAATATTTCTACAGTTATTTTATTATATTTAGGAACTATACTAGTTATTAATAATAAGATTACTTTAAGTGAATTTATAATATATCAGAGTATAAATAGTTTTTATTTATCATCATTTTATAATTTAGTTTCTATAATAAATGAATATCCAAAATATAAAGTTTCCTTAGAAAGAATAGAAGATATTTTTAATATTAGAGAAGAAGTATTTGATGCTAGTAGTTATTATAATAGTTATACTTTAGATGGTGATATAAAATATAAAAATATTAGTTATTCATATAATAGTAAAAAACTTCTTAATAATATAAATCTTACTATTAATGCTAAAGATAAATTATTCTTATATGGTCCAAGTGGTAGTGGAAAATCAACCTTTGTTAAAATGCTTATGAGATATATAGAAATGCCTTTTGGATATATTAGTATAAATAATATTGATATAAACCATTATCATTTAGATATATTAAGAAATAATATTACTTATGTTTCACAGCAAGAATACTTATTTAATGATACTATTTATAATAATATTACTTTAGGTAGAGAAGTAGATAAAGAAGACGTAGAAAAAGTAATAAAGATGGTTCATTTAAATGAAGTATCAAAAACAGATAAACTAGTAGAGGAAAATGGTTTTAATTTTAGTGGAGGAGAAAGACAAAGAATTATCCTTGCTAGAAGTATATTAAAAAAGAGTGATATCTATATTTTTGATGAAGCTCTAAGTCAAATTGATGTTGTAAGAGAAAGAGATATTCTTTTAAATATATTTAAGTATTTAAAAGATAAAACTATAATCGTAATATCTCATCGTTTTGATAACAAAGATTTATTTGAAAGAGTTATAAGAATAGAAAAGGGTAGTATATATGAAGAATAATTATGAAAGGAATCAACTTATAATAACAATAACATTTATATTTATAGTAATAACTATTATGTTATTTATTAACTTATTCAAATATAGATATAGGACATATAAAAATATTAATTCAATAGTAGTTACTGATAATTATTTACAGCTATTAATTAGTAGTAAAGATTTAAAACTTTTAAATAGTAGTAATTATTTATATATTGATAATAAAAGAATAAGAAGAGAAATAATTTCAATTGAAAAAAATGTATTAAAAAGAAATAACCTATCTTATCATGATGTCATTATAAGAGTTAAATTTCCAAATAAATATAAAGATAATGATTACGTTAAATTAACTATATACGATAAGAAAGAAAAACTAATTAATATATTTAAATCATGTTGGAAGGAGGAGTAATGAGAAAATTAAAAGATAATGAATTAGAAAGGATAGAAGGTGGCTTTTCTACATGGGCAGCGATAGGAATTGCATCACTTGTTATATTTGTATCTGGAGTTATAGATGGAATTGTTCACCCAAAGTCATGTGCAGAATGAAAAAGATAGATGGAAAGAAACTAGATAGAATTGTTGGTGGAGATTCAGTATCAGGAACAGTTATAAGAGCTTTTACAGATGTAATAGAGCTGTTAGTCGATGCAGGCCGAGGAATAGGTTCTGCAATTAGAAGAATAGCTGAAGGTAATGTATGTCCCTTAAAATAAAAAAAGTATTTATAAAGTATAAAAATACATTTATTATTTTATTAATATTATTTTTTCTGCCTATCGCATATTATATATTACAATTTATAAATAGACTAGGAAAATACAGTGGTTTTTTTATGAGAAATATTTATGAAATAGTTACGACTTTTTTATAAAACAAAAAAACTTGTCGAAAATCATTGAAAATAAAAGAAATCTTTGTTATAATCAAATGTAGAAAAAAACGAAGGGAGGGATAATGATGGCAACTAAAGTACCAGTTAGAGGAAATTTGGATCAAGCTCTAAGAAGATTTAAGCAAAAAGTGGCTAGAGACGGTGTCCCTTCAGAATGTAAAAAAAGAGAGTGCTACGATAAACCAGGTGTTAGAAGACGTAATGCAAAAAAAGAAGGAATAAAAAATTCTAGAAAAAGAGATAAAAAAGAACGTGCAAATAGAGATTAATAAATCTCTATTTTTTATTGCAAAATCAACAAAAATATGATATAATATACACCATTAAAAGGGGAAGGTAATTATGCAAATGCAAAAAAATAGTAATTTAAATAGATGCGTGGATACTTCTTACGATATATTAAAGTATATATTAAGGAATAACAAAGATTATGAAAAAGATATAGGAATGGCTCTAGTATCTCTTACCGCATTTTTAATATATTATGGTATAAAAGATATAGACACAATTATTTCTGCATATAAGAATACAAAATATACTGTAACAGAAGAAAATTTAAAATTATTATCAGGCAAAAAAACATCTTCAGATATTGAATGTATGGGTATAAGTATACCAAATATAACTTTATTTGGAACGTCTACTAACTTTAAAGTTTATATAGACGATGAATTAAAACTAAAAAAACTAAAAAAGCGTAGCCATACTGAATATTTAGAAACCTTTATTCATGAAATGAATCATATTATTAAATCCCAAAATAAGAGAATTTTATATGTAGATCATAATAAATTAATAATTAGAAGTGGCATTATAATATTAGATAATGATATTAAAAAACTAGTTCTAAAATCTAAGACACATGAATTTACAGAAGAAGGTCTAAATACCCTACAAACAAAAGATATATTAGGAATAGTAGCCAGATTATGTAATGAAGATATAAAAAATAAACATGCCAAAAAGTATTTAGATAAGATTAGAAAAGAAATAACAACATATGATATTAAATCATATTATAATCCAGCTATGAGTATATTAGAACCACTTTATGTAGAACAAAAATTTAGGAATCAATACATTAATGGAAGTATTACTGGCAATATAAATGATATCTCTGATGACTTTGATTATTATGTGCATGATGGATCCTTCGAAGAACTTACTAGTAGCATAGATGAATACTATAATAATGGTTTTCAAAATTCTCCTATGAAAAAGGCTGTTGAATTAGTTATAGGATATCAATACTCAAAAAGAAAATAATCATTGAAAAAAAGAAAATATTTAGTATAATAAGATATGGAGATGATTAATATGTTAGTAGAAAAGTTAAAAAAAGATATGGTAGATGCAATGAAATCTAAAGATAAAGAAAAATTAACTGTAATACGTATGGTAAAAGCTGCTCTAGATAAAGAAAGAATCGATAAAAAAGTAGAAGTTAATGATGATTTATTAATTGATGTAGTAAATAAACAAGTTAAGATGAGAAACGATTCCATAGAAGAATTTAAAAAAGCAAGTAGAGATGATTTAATAAAACAAACAGAAAAAGAACTTAATATCTTAAAAGATTATTTACCAGAACAATTAAGTGAAGATGAAGTAAATACTATTATAGATGATGTTATAACAAAAGTTAATGCATCTAGTATAAAAGATATGGGTAATGTGATGAAAGAAGTCTCACCTAAAGTAAAAGGTAAGGCAGATATGAGGTATGTAAGTGAAATAATTAAGTCTAAATTAAATTGATAAGTAATTATCAATTTTTATTTTTATAATTAAACATAAACTTATAACATATTCTTTAATAGGTGATTTTATGTTTAATAAAATGAAGGAATATATAAATGATAATGAATTCAGAATAACTATTTTTAAAGATAGAGTCTATATTGTAAATTATTTACAAATAATTACATTAGAAGAAGAAAGAATTTCTATTTTAACACCTAATGGGAGATTAATTATAAAAGGTAAGAGTTTGCATCTTAATAAAATATTAGATAATGAAATACTTATTATGGGAAAAGTTTTATTAGTAGAGGTAGAAGAAGATGAATAATAAGTATAAATTAAAAATAGTTGGAAAAAATCCCAAAAGATTTATAGCGGATTTAATAGGTGAAAAAATACCTATTTATAATATAGAAAACTATGATAAATATTCTATAATAATAGTAGATGACATAGGATATAAGTTAATTAAAAATAAAAAGACAAGCCATAAAATATTAGTTATAAGAGAATACGGTTTTATAAAGTATAAACATTTATTTAAAAAATACTATATTTTTATTATATTTTTATTTGTAGGTATTATAATATTAAAATTATTATCTAATATTACTTTTGATATTAAAGTAGAACATTCTAAAAGTGAAATAAGAGATTTAATTATAAATGACTTAGAAGAGTTTGGAATAGAAAAATATAAATTTAAAGTTAGTTATGATAAAAAAGAAGAAATAAAAAGAAAAATATTAAAAAAAGAGATTGATAGAATTGAATGGTTAGAAATAGAGTCTATTGGAACAAAATATATTGTAAAAGTAGAAGAAAGAATTAAAAATGATATCAAAAAAGATACAAAAACTCAAAATATAATAGCAAAGAAAAATGCTATGATATTAAGTATTTATGCTACTCATGGGGAAGTAGTAAAAAAGAAATATGACTATGTTAAAAAAGGTGATGTTTTAATTAGTGGTATTATTACTAGAGATGAAAAACCTATGAAAAAGGTTAAAGCAGAAGGAAGCGTATTTGGAGAAGTTTGGTATAAAGTAAATATAGACCTCCCTAAAAATTATGAGACTAGGCTACCTACAGGTAGAAAAAAGAAAAGATTAGAGTTTAGAGTATTTAATAAAAGTATATTCCTGTTCCCTCCAAACTATAAAAATTATAGACTAGTAAGAACTAATTTATTAAATAATCAAATTATTCCAATATCTATAAATTATACAACTATAGAAGAAACTAATGTTACAAGTAAAAAATACAATATAAATAATATAACTAAAGATGCTATAAAAATAGGAAAAACTAAATTAAAACAAAAACTAGGTAAAAAAGATACTATTATAGATAAAAAGGTTTTGAAAAAAAATGAAAAAAAGAGTAGAATAGAAGTAGAAGTATTTTATAAAGTAAAAGAAGATATAACAGAAGAAGAATCAATTGAAGATATCGATATAGAAAAGATTACGGAGGGTGAAAGTGATGAGTCAAATGGCTAAATCAATTCAAAATGTTATTAGTATGGCATGGCCTATGATATTAATATCTATAGTTATATTAGTATCATTAAGAGTTACCTATTTATTAAAAAATGGAAAACATTTATCACTATATAAAGAACTATTAATGCTATCATTTATAATTTATATATTATGTTTATTCGAAGTAGTTACATTTCAAGATGACGTAACTTGGAGTAGTAATAATTATATACCATTTAAGGAAATATTTAGATATAGAATAGGTAGTAGATTATTTTTAAAAAATGTTTTAGGTAATATGTTACTATTTTTACCATTTGGTTTTTTTACAAGTTATTATATTAAAATAGAAAAACCCTCAACTATATTTGTACTTACATTTATCGCATCAATCTCAATTGAATCAGTTCAAATGGCAATAGGTAGAGTATTTGATGTAGATGATATTATTTTAAATATATGTGGTGGATTTATAGGCTATTATATATATTTATTTATGAAAAAAATAGGAGATAGGTTGCCTAAGTTTATGAAAAGTGAAGTGTTTTTAAATATAGTATCAATAATAGTATTATTAGGTGTAATAACATTAATATAAATACTGTAAAGATTTAGTAATATCAAGTTATATTCTTGAATAATATGTATAATTATAGTAAACTTAAATTAAGTATAATACTTAATTTTTTTTATAGAAAGGTAATATAATCAAAAATATGTTAAAAATACTTTTATTGATTATAATAATGTAGATATAATATGAATAATATAGAAATATTTAATGAAACAGATAAACAAATAGAAGAGTTAGATACAGTAAAAAAAGTATTAGAATATGCAGTTTCTAAGGAAAAATTAAATAATGTAGAATTTAATGTTATAATAGTTGATAATTCCTATATTCATAATTTAAATAAGAATTATCGTAATATAGATAAAGAAACAGATGTTATAACTTTTGCTCTAGATGATGAAGATAAAGTAATAACCGCAGGAGATATTGATATATTAGGCGATATTTATATATCAGTAGATAAAGCTATAAAGCAATCAGAAGAGTATAATCATTCTTTTCTAAGGGAACTATCATTTTTAGCAGTTCATGGTTTTTATCATCTATTAGGGTATGACCATATGAATAAGAAAGATGAAGAAGTAATGTTTAAAAAACAGGAGGAAGTATTAAATGAGTGCGAAATCAAAAGAGAAAAATAATATAAAAATAGATAGAAAAAGACTTAGTAATAGTTTTAAATATGCTTTTAGTGGAATAGTCTCTGCATATAAAGATGAACAAAATCTAAGAATACACACAATGGTTGCTATATTAGTATTAATAATGGGATTTATTTTAAAATTAAGTAGACTAGAATTTATTATATGTTTAGTACTAATAGGACTAGTTTTAATGGCAGAGTTTATTAATACAGCAATTGAAAATTTAGTTGATTTAGTAACACTAGAGAAAAATCCATATGCTAAAATAGCTAAAGATACAGCAGCAGCGGGAGTTTTAGTGTTTGCAATAGTATCATCCATGGTAGGATTAATTATATTTATTCCAAAGATTATAACATTTATAGGAGGGTTATTATGATAGAAGAATTAATTGCGTTACACAAAAATAGTTATAGTCCATATTCACATTTTCCAGTTAGTGCGATTGTTGTAATGACGGATGGAAAATCTTTTCAAGGTGTTAATGTAGAAGATGCTTCCACTAGAGCAGGAGCTTGTGCTGAGAGAGTAGCAATATTTAGTGCTATTGCAGCAGGATATAAAAGAGGAGATTTTAAAGAAATTCATATTATGGTATCATCAGGAGAAATTGGTATGCCTTGTTTTGTATGTAGACAAATGCTTTTAGAGTTTTTTGATATAAATTCTAAAATATATTGCTATTCAACAAAAGGAGAAGTAGAAGTTCATACCTTAAAGGAATTATGTCCCTATCCATTTGGAAAGGAAGATTTAGGATGAGGTGTGGTTTTGTAAGTTTAGTTGGAAGACCAAATGTAGGCAAATCAACTCTTTTAAATAATATATTAGGTACCAAGCTTGCTATAACATCAGATAAAGCTGGAACTACAAGAAATATTATTAATGGTATATATAATGATAGTGATTCTCAAATAATCTTTGTAGATACACCAGGGATTCATAAACCTACACATAAATTAGGTAACTTATTAAATAAAAAAGCATATACAAATACTGAAGGTGTTGATGTTATCTTATTTTTAATTGATATTGATAAAGGTTATGGAAAAGGTGATGAATTCATTCTAAATAGAATTAAAGATAGAGATATACCTATATTTTTACTTTTAAATAAAATAGATAAAGTAAAGGATAAGAAAAAACTATTAAAAGATATTGATGAATTAAAAAACTTATGTGACTTTAAAGAAATAATTCCTATATCTGCAAAAGATGGAAATAATGTTAATACCTTAATTGAATGTATAAAAGCTAATTTAGAAGAGTCTGAAAAAATATATGAAGAAGATGAACTAACTAATGTATCAACAAGATTTATTATGGGAGAATTAGTAAGAGAAAAAGTTTTAGAACTTACTCATGATGAAATACCACATTCAGTTACTTGTTATGTAGAAAGTTTTGAAGAATTAGATGATATTATAAATATTGGAGTATTAATCGTAGTAGATAGAGATAATTTAAAAAAGATAATTATAGGAAAACAAGGTTCTATGCTAAAAGAAATTGGAACAAGAGCTAGATATGATATGGAAAAATTCTTAGGTAAAAAAGTGTTTTTAGAAACTTATGTTAAAACTTTAAAAAATTGGAGAGATAGAGAAAAATATTTTGAAGAGTTAGGTTTAGAAGAAGATGAATAAAAATTAAACTATATTACCACTATATTAATAGAGGTGATAATATGGATAATGTATTTTGGGAATTATTTAGAAAAACAGGAGATATAAAGTATTATCTTCTTTTAAAAAATATGGATAAAAGAAGTGATGATATTGAAAATAGAACAAATAGAGGGAATAATATTAAGTGAAACTAATTATAGTGAATCTAGTAAAATATTAAATATATTAACTAAAGAACATAAAACTATAGGTGTAATATCTAAAGGGTGTCGTAATTTAAAAAGTAAGCTTAGAAGTGTAAGTAGAAAATTAATTTATGGTAAATTTCATATCTATTATAAGGAAAATGGTTTATCTACTTTAATAAGTGTTGATATTATAAATTCATTTAATAATATTTTAACTGATTTAGAAAAAATATCATATGCATCATATATAATAGATTTAATAACACAAGTATCCAAACAAAATGATGATAGCAAATTATTTGATTTATTAAAAAGTACCTTATTAAAAATAGAAGAAGGTTATAATGCAGATATTCTTACAAGTATATTAGAATTAAAGCTGTTAGACTTTTTAGGTGTAAGACCAATGATAGATAATTGTGCAGTATGTGGAAGTGATAAAAATATAGTAACGCTTGACTCTAATTTAGGTGGATATATATGTGCAAATTGTATAAATGATCAAGGTATTGTTAGCGATAAAACTATAAAACTTATTAGAATGTTTTATTATGTTGATATAGAAAAAATTACTAAATTAGAAGTATCAAATACTGTTTTAAAAGAGATAAATTTATTTTTAGATGATTATTATGATAGATATACAGGTATATATTTAAAAAGTAAAAACTTCTTAAAACAAATAAAAAAATTAGAAGTATAATATTAAATTGACAAATAATACGTTATATAGTATTATTTTAGTAAGTTGCGATGACCGAGGTGGAATCTCGAACAGCAGTATAGAAAGAGTGATTCTTCTAGAATAAATAAGGTGGAACCGCGGAGAAATTCGTCCTTATATTAATCTAGGAGTTTTTTATTTTAATGAAAAGGAGAGATAATATGGAAAAATTAACAATGGATAAGTTAGTAAATTACTGTAAACAATATGGATTTATATTCCAAGGAAGTGAAATATATGGAGGTCTTGCGAACACTTGGGATTATGGTCCTTTAGGAAAAGAATTAAAAGAAAATGTAAAAAAAGCTTGGTGGAAAAAATTTATTCAAGAAGAAAAAAATAATTATGGTTTAGATGCGGCTATTTTAATGAATCCTGAAACTTGGGTAGCATCAGGACATGTATCTAGTTTTGCAGATCCCTTAATCGATTGTAAGAGTTGTAAAACAAGACATCGTGCTGATAAACTTATAGAAGAATATACTAATGGAGATGAAACTGGTGATGGCTGGAGTAATGAGAAACTTGAAAACTATATAAAAGAGAATAATATTGTATGTCCAAATTGTAAAAAGAGTGATTTTACTGCCATAAGACAATTTAATTTATTATTTGAAACTCATATTGGAGTAACTGAAGATAATGCTAGTAAGGTATATCTAAGAGGAGAAACTGCTCAGGGTATATTTGTGAATTTTCCTAATGTATATCGTTCTATGAGAGCTAAACTACCTTTTGGAATTGGTCAAATAGGTAAAGCCTTTAGAAATGAAATAACTCCAGGAAATTTTATATTTAGAACTCGTGAATTTGAGCAAATGGAGTTGGAATTTTTCTGTAAACCAGGTGAAGATTTAGAATGGTTTAAATATTGGAAAAATAATTGTATGGAGTTTTTATATAGTCTAGGTTTATCTAAAGATAATTTAAGGTATAGAGACCATGAAGAAGATGAATTAGTATTTTATAGTAAAGCTACTACTGATATTGAATATAATTATCCAATGGGATGGGGAGAATTATGGGGAGTTGCTGATCGTACAGACTATGATTTAGGTGTACATGAGACACATTCTAAAAAAGACTTAAAATACTTAGATCCAGAAACAAATGAAAAATATCTACCATTTGTAATAGAACCATCTGTGGGAGTAGATAGACTAGTGCTTGCTATATTAAGTGATGCTTATTGTGAAGAAGAATTAGAAAATGATACTAGAGAAGTATTAAAACTAAATCCAGCTTTAGCACCATTTAAAGCAGCAGTACTACCTCTTGTTAAAAAGTATCATTCTAAAAAAGCAGAAGAAATATATGAGGCATTATCAAAAAGTTTTATGGTAAGTTATGATGAAGCAGGTTCTATTGGAAAAAGATATAGAAGATGTGATGCTATTGGAACTCCTTTATGTATTACTATAGATGATGAGACTATAAATAATAATACTGTAACAATAAGAGATAGAGATACAATGGAACAAATTGTAATAAATATTGATGATATAGAAGAGTATATAAATAATAAGATAAAGTTTTAAGGAGTAGTTATGAAACCAATAATAGGTATACCATTAAGATATGCATTTTCAAAAAATGATAAAGCTATTTTATATATGAACGAATATGTAAGAAGAACTTTTCAAACGGCAGGTGCCCTAATACTTGCAATACCACCAGTAAAGGATGTTAATTATATAGAAACTAGAGGTAATATGTTTGAGGAATTAACTGATGATGATAAAAAAACTATTGAAGCATATTTAAATATGTGTAATGGGATTTTTTTACCCGGTGGTGTTAAGTTTACTCCAAATGATAGATACCTATTAGAAAGAGCTATAGAAAAAGAATTACCTATATTAGGAGTTTGTTTGGGTATGCAAATGATGAGTTGTTACAAAGAAGATATAGTTATAAAAGAAAATGAAGAAGTTAATCATGATCAAGGAAATGATGAAACTATATTATTTCATAAAGTAAAAATTGATAAAAATTCTAAATTATATGAAATCCTAGGAGTAAAAGAATTTGAAGTTAACAGCTTACATGATAGACATGTCACACCAAATTCAATCTATAAAACAGTTGGTTATAGTACAGATGGTCTAATAGAAGCAATAGAATATCCAAGTAAAGTATTTAATATAGGTGTACAGTGGCATCCAGAAATTAGTTATAGATTTGATGATAATTCTAAGAAGATAATAGATTATTTTATAAATGAAGCTAAGAAAAATATGAATTAATACAGGTTAATTACTTGTATTTTTTTTGATTTTATAGTATAATATACGACTAAAAAGAGGGGACTTATTATGATAGAGTTATCTTACAAAGATAGAGTTAAAGAGTATATTACGAAAATGTCGGAAAAAAATATAATATGTCTATGGCAATACCATTTTAGTGATAGGAGAAATATGTATTCTTGGTATCAAAAAGAGACTTATAAACTAAGTGAAGAGTTAAAAAATAATGAAAGTATATCTGATGAAAGAATGCAACAGATAATGATGTTTGCAGAAATAGAGAAGTATTACAGAGAAGAAATTGTTTCTAAAAAATTACCGTTTTCTATTAAAGCAAAAGAATATGTGGAACAAGTATTAAGATTAAAACGTAATGTGAAAGCAAAAGATAAATTAAGGTTTTCTAATGGAGATACAATGAATAATTGGTTAAATAGCCAAAAAAGTGCAATTTTTAAAATATTAGATGAAGGTAGGCCACTAACAAAAGAATATTCAAAAAGAATTAGAGCAATAACACTTATAGCTGCACTTGTTAATAAATATGAACCTGTAAAACCTTTAAGTTTTGAACAAAAAGCTAGTGAATATAGAAATTTCTTATATGAAAAAGGTAAAAAGTTAGAATCCGGTGATAGTATTAGATTTTCTGATGGTTCTTTAGCAGACAATTGGTATGAAAAAGAGTTAAAAAGATATATAAGACCCAGTAAAATTAATGAGTATAAAGCTAAACTTCGTATGCCAGTACTATTAGAAATTGGAGAATGTATTATTAGTTTAGATAATGAAATAAAATTTGATGATGGATATGTAAATCGTAAAAATAAGTAATATACTAAAGGAAGAAGGTTATTTATGAATACTATAACATTAAATATAAATAATGAAAAAGAATATTATTATGTATATGAAAAATATAGGTTTATGGAAGGTAAAGAAGATTCTGAATTTGATTTAAAAATAGATAGATATATTAATGATACATATAAAGAATTGATATCATCAATTGGAGATATTAAAGAAAGTATATATGAATATTATCAACATATTAATTATGATAGATATATACCAATAGATGAATGTGAAAAATTGCGTAATTTATGTAAAAAACTTATGGATATGGATGATAATGAATTAAAAAAAATGTTAAATGATATAGAATATATTCATATTTCAGGAAGTTACTGTGATATAAATAATTTTATAAATGAGAATAAAGAATTGTTAAATAAGAAAATAGTTATTGATAAGGTAGTAGGATACAGTGAAGAAGAAATAAAAGAAATAGAGGATAGTTTTGATACAACAGAAAATATTTATGTTATATCAGAAGGAAACAAAGACGCTATATCATTTAAAGATTATAAGAAAACTAAAGATATTATAGATAATATAGTAAAAAGAATAAAACAATATGATTTTTCTCCTTTAGAACAACTATTATATTTATATGATATTGTTAGAGATAAAATATATAAAGTAGAACCAGAAAATGAAAGTAAAAGCTTATCTAGAGATTTAACAAAAGTCTTACTTGGAGATTATAGAGTATGTGCAGGATATGCAATAATATTTAATGCAGTAGCAGAACAATTAGGTTTTAATACTAAGGTTATAATAATTAACGATAAATATAGTGAATATGCACATGCTAGAAATATAGTTTATATTAATGATAAAAAATATAAAATAGATGGGCTATATCATTTTGATGCAACAGGTGATTGTAAAAGAGAAAATATGGGAAATAGTCATTTTACTGGATATAAGTATTTTGCCAAAACTAAAAAACAGATTAATCGTTATGATGAATATTTTCATAGAAACTTTGATGATAATTATATGATTAATAGTGATGTTATAAGAAGAATCAGTTCTATAAATATAGATAATGGTTTTATATTAGATGAAGGACTTGATTTTAAGATAATTAGAAGTATTAATGATCATTCCAAATTAGTAGATGGTAAAACTATAATAGAAGCTATTAGTGTTAATGAATCAAAAGAAGAATTACTTAGTGACTTAAATAGATATATGGATATGTATGAAAGGCCTATCGAACCAATTTCATTTATGAAAGCTTTTTATACGGTTAGAAAACAACAATATTATGAAGATCCCGATAGATTTCCATTTAGTTTTGATATATTTTTAGAAGTGCTTGATAAATCCGGATTTATAGCAACTAGTAGAAAAGAAATGACTCTTCTATGTTCTATTTTTAATCTAGAAGATCCATATTCTGAAATATTATCTAAGTTTAATGCTGATGAAAAAATAGAAAAGGATATACAATGCGTAAAATTATCTAAAGTTTTTAGAAAAATATATGAAAGTAAAAAATTAGTAGATAATAGAAAATAATATTATAAAAAAGAAGGTATATAATATGGCATATTATAAAAAATTGGAAGGAACTGGTGTATATTTATCACCTATAGATGTAGAAAAAGATTATTTAAAATATATGGAATGGTGTAATAGAGATGATGATTCATATTTTGTTTTTGATAAATATATTAATGGTAATATTACTGAGGAGCAAGCTCATGATAAAATGAGGCAATATGAACAAGAAAATGCATTTGCTATTATTGATAAAAGTAATAATGAATTTATAGGTTTAATAGGTTTATCAAATACATTACAAAATAATCAAAGAAGTAATATTTGGATTAAAATCGATACAGCTATTGATTTCAATAATCAAATAAATAAAGGTGCAGAATCACTAAATATGATGATGAAATATTGTTTTGATTACCTTAATCTATATAGTATAGTATTAGAATATCCTGCAGTTATTGAACAAACTAGGGGTATTTGTGAAAAATCACAAATGAGATATATAGCAACAAAAAGTGAGGCAGTTAGATTAAAAGACGATGTGTTTGATAATACAATATTATATGAATGTAATCCAACTATATATAATGACATTACATATATAAAAGACAAATCAGAAAGAACAGTTGATTTAAGTAGTCAAAAGAAAAGAATAACCCTAAATGATACTGATACAACAAGAAATATTATAATAGGTAATAAAATACGCTTAGTAAAACCTTCATGCATAGATATAAGTAGGGAAGCAAGTGTGGTTGCAGAATATATGTCAAATCCTGAAATAGCAATACCTTTAGGTGAATTTAAAACCAATTGGACAATTGATGCTGCTAAAGAGTATTTGGAACAAGTTAATTATGCAATAATGTTAAATGATAGTAGTAATAAATTAATAGGTTCTATCACGTTATTTAATAAAAATGATAGAAATAAAACTGCTAATATAGAAACCGTAATTGGATATTCTGAATTACATAATCAGGGTTTTGGTAAAGAAGCTAAAGATTTATTTTTAGAAGAAATGTATGCAAATGGTACATATAATAACTTATTAAGTAGTGTTTTTGATTTTAATTATTTATCAAGAGGTGTCAACGAACATTTGGGATTTAATTATATAGGAATAAGGGAGAAAGCCTATTATGCATATGGCCATTTAAATAATATGAAATTATATGAGATGACCAAAAATCTATATAGACATAATAAAGATATGAAATTATTAGAAAAGAAAAAAATATAAAAAGTAGTTGACTTTTTAATAGTTTTATCATATAATTTTACTAGTCAAGAAAAGGAAAGCGATTTTGATATCCACCTGATTAGCTTATCAATTATGAAGTAGCAATGGGTAAAAGGCCAATAAATAATGAGAATTATAATTATTATTAGGTTTTTTAGTGGATATCATTTGGTATCCACTTTTCTTAATTTATGGAGGTGTTAGTTATCGCAAAGAATAATGATAACTTAATGATTAACGAGCAAATTAAAGCTCGTGAAGTTTTAGTTATTGGCCCAAATGGAGAGCAGGTAGGGATAAAACCAATAGAGGATGCTAAAACCTTAGCATCTTATGCATCACTTGATTTAGTACTAATTAGCCCAAATGCAAATCCACCGGTTTGTAAAGTAATGGATTATAATAAATATCGTTACGAAAGACAAAAAAAAGCAAAGGAAGCTCAGAAGAAACAAAGAGCTAATATGTCTGAATTAAAAGAATTCAGATTATCACCAGTAATAGATGTAGGAGATTTCGAAACAAAACTTAGAAATGCTACTAAATATTTACAAAAAGGTGATCGTGTTAAACTAACAATTAGATTTAAAGGTCGTCAAATGGCCCATACTGAATTAGGAAAAGAGGTACTAATGCGCTTTGCCGAAAGAGTTAATGAATATGCAGAAGTAAAAGATCAACCAAAACTTGATGGTAGAGTTATGACTATGATGTTAGAACCAAAAAAAGATAAGTAATAGGAGGAATTTAAATGCCAAAAATAAAATCACATAAAGGTACAAAAAAAGTATTTAGAACTAACAAGAATAAAGTTACTAAAATTGGTAAACCAAGCAGTAGACATAATACTGGAAAAAAATCAGCTAAATTCAATAGAAGCTGTAGAAAAGGATCTACTCTATCAAGAGCAGACTATAACAGATTAAAAGATATTATTTAATAAAAAATTAGAGGAGGAAATAAAATGGCAAGAGTAAAGAATGGAGCAGTAACAAAAGCTCGTCATAAAAAAGTATTAAAACAAGCTAAAGGTTACTTTGGTAGTAAACATAGATTATATAAAACTGCTAAAGAACAATTAATGCATTCTGGACAATATGCATATAGAGATAGAAAACAAAAGAAAAGAGAATTTAGAAAATTATGGATTACAAGAATTAATGCAGCTTGTAGACAAAATGATATTTCATATTCAAGATTTATTGAAGGATTAACAAAAGCAGGAGTAGAGATAAATCGTAAGATGTTATCTGAAATTGCTATAAATGATCCAAAAGCTTTTACAGAATTAGTTAAAGTAGCATTGGATGGTAAAGCAGGAAAAGTTACTAAAAGTGAAAAAGTAATAGAGTCTGAAGTAACTATAAAAGGTAGTGAAAAGAAATCTACTACAACTAAAAAGGCAGATCCAAAAAAAGAAGATTTATCTAAATTATCACTAGCAGATTTAAAAGCTAAAGCTAAAGATAAAGGGGTAAAAGGATATTCAACAATGAAAAAAGCAGATTTAATTGATGCTTTAAAATAAACATATTAGTGAATTTATTTATCTAGTGCCTACGGGTGATAAATATTAGAAACTAGTAGAAGGAAAACGAAAAGGAGAAAAATAAAATGACAGTAATATCAATGAATTATTTATTAGAAGCTGGTGTACATTTTGGACACCAAAAAAGAAGATGGAATCCAAAAATGAAGGAATACATCTACACAACAAGAGATGACATATATATAATTGACTTAGCTAAAACAGTTAAGAAATTAGAAGAAGCATATGAGGCTTTAAAATCTATCGCAGAAGCTGGAGGAAAAGTTTTATTTGTAGGAACAAAAAAACAAGCTCAAGAAGCAGTAGAAGAAGCAGCAGCAAGAACAAATATGTATTTTATGAACGAAAGATGGTTAGGTGGAACATTAACTAATTTCAAAACTATTAGAGGTAGAATTAGAAGATTAGAAGAAATTGAAAAAATGGAAGAAGATGGAACTTTTGATTTATTACCTAAAAAAGAAGTAATTAAGATTAGAAAAGAATATGATAAGTTAAATAAAAACTTAAGAGGAATTCGTGAGATGAAAAAAGCTCCACAAGCTATGGTTATAGTTGATCCTCGTAAAGAAGAAATAGCAATTAAAGAAGCTCATATTTTAGGTATACCAGTATTTGGTATAGTTGACACTAATTGTGATCCAGATGTAGTTGATTATGTAATACCTGGTAACGATGATGCAGTTCGTGCTGTTAAATTATTAATAGGTGCTCTAACTAATGCAGTAGCAGAAGTTAATGGTAATGAAGTAATAGATTATGTAAATGAAGAAGATAAGAGTAAATCTAAAAAAGAAGATAAACCTAAAAAAATAGAAGAGAAAAAAGAAACTAAAGAAGAAGTTGTAAAAGAGGAAAAAGTAGATAAAAAGGAAGAAAAACCTAAGAAGGTTGAAGAAAAGAAAGAAGTAAAGAAAGAGTCTAAAACGGAAGACTTATCTAGTCTAACTTTAGCAGACTTAAAAGCAAAAGCAAAAGAACTAGGAATAAAGGGATACTCAACAATGAAAAAAGCAGATTTAGTTGAGGCGTTAAGTAAGTAAATTTAAAAAGGTAGAAAACTACCTTCTTTTGTGTAAATAAAAAGATTAGGAGGATTTAAATGTTTAAAGCAAGTGATGTTAAGGATTTAAGAGAAAGAACAGGAGCAGGGATGCTGGATTGTAAAAAAGCATTAGAAGCCTGTGAAGGTAATATAGAAAAATCAATAGATTGGTTAAGAGAAAAGGGAATTTCTAAAGCAGCTAAAAAGTCAGGAAGAGTTGCTGCAGAAGGACTTTGTGAAATAAAAACAGAAGGTAATAAAGCTGTAATTATTGAAGTTAATTCAGAAACAGATTTCGTAGCGCAAAATGAAGAATTTACAAGTTTTGTAGATTATTTAGCTACAACTATTTTGAAAAATGACTTTAAAACAAATGAGGAAGTATTAAACTACACAGATGGTGGAGAAACAATTAACGATAAGATAGTTTCTAAGATAGCTAAGATTGGTGAAAAGATTGATTTTAGACGTTTTGAAAAGATTGAAAAGAAAGATAATGAAGTATTTGGAGCATATAAACATATGGGTGGTAGAATTGGTGCTTTAGTAGTACTTTCTGATACAAATGAAGAAGTAGCAAAAGACGTTGCAATGCATACTGCTGCAATGAATCCAACTGCTATAGTAAGAGAAGATGTTCCAAATGAAGTGATTGAAAGAGAATCTAAAGTAATTAAAGAACAAGTTATGCAAGAAGGTAAACCAGAAGATATCGCAGAAAAAATGGTTACAGGAAGACTTAATAAATTTTATAAAGAAATATGTTTAGAAGAACAACAATTTATTAAAGATAATAATCTATCAGTAAAACAATATGTTGAAAATGCAGGAGGAAAGATTGTATCAATGGTAAGATTTGCTGTAGGTGAAGGGATTGAAAAGAAAGAAGAAAACTTTGCTGAAGAGGTAATGAATCAAATTAAAGGATAATAGTTAGATTATATGAAAAAAATAGTAGTTATTGTATTATGTTTGTTTATAATAACTGGATGTTCTGTAAAAAAAGTTAAAGAGTTAACTGATTCGGAAAAGTTTGCAACAGAATATAATATAGAAGAAAAAAATCCATTTATTTATGCAACGTACGAAGATATAGATAATATTTTTAAAACCAATGGGATTATTCTTCTAGCAACACCAGATTCAAATGGATCACAAAAAGCTATTAAGATCATAATAGATGTTGCTAAAGAAAATGATATTAAAAAAATATATTATTATAATCCTAAAAAAATTAAAGAAAAAAGTCCTAAAAAATATAATAAATTAATTAAAAAGTTAGAAGAGTATTTAGAAAAGGATGAAAAAGAAGATGATTATAAATTAAATCTTCCTATATTACTATCAGTAAAAAATGGCAATATTGTAGGATATAATAATTATTTTTCTAAAGAAAGTGAATTATCTGAAGAAAAACTAACAAAAAAAAGATTAAATAGGATAAAGAAAGAATACAAAGATATATTAAATTATAAAGAGTGCACTGATTGTAATTAGGCACTTTTTTATTTACATTTATTAAAAAATATTATAAAATATAACTAGAATAAAGGAGTGGATAATATGACTAAGAGTAAGAAAAAAATAGAAGAAGATATGAGTCAAACATTTATTGCAGAAGTAGGACAAAAATCAGCTATTGCAGACGATAAATTCGATGATATAGAAATTACTAAAAAAGAAGAAAAAAATAGTAGTGAAAAAATAGAAGATAATAGAAAAATAGATTATTATGAAGAAGGCAAAAAAACAAGTTCACCTGCAGTATTAATAGTAATTGTAGCTATAATATCACTTATTGTAGGAGTCTCAGGAGGATATTATCTTTTTAAAGTAATGGATAAAGAAGAAACTACAACAGAAAAAACAAAAACAAATGCAAAAACAGAAAAAGAAACAAAAGAAGAATTAAATCCAGAAGGATTATATGTAGAAGAATTAGTTTCAAGATATGATCAGAAAGATTCTTCATCAGATGTAAATATATATGAACTTTTATATAAAGAAGAAAAAACAACTATAAAAGATATAGATGAAGATTATTTAAAAGTTCTAGCTGCAAATAAAGCATCTGGAGTTACAGGTAGATTTACAGATGAAGAATTTAAAAATGCTACTAAGTTATTATATGGTGATGAAATAGAATTTGACGATGATAAAATAAGTTACAATAAAGGGTGTATTTCACTAAAATATAGTGACAATGTATATAGCTATGTAGAAGGAGAATGCGGTGGGGCATCTACAATGAGCTTAAAAAGAAAGATAGTAAAGACAAAACTAGATGACGATATTCTTACTGTAAATGTAGCTGTTGCTGTAATTGATAGTAATGAAGATAAGGTTTATAAAAACTATAGTGAAGATGAAAAAGAATTAGAAGAAGTAGATAATGTAGTTGCTACAACATTTGATATTGATAAAGACTATACAGATTTAAATCAATATAAATATACTTTTAATTATGATAAAGATAATAATAACTATTATCTTGTAAGCATAGAATTAGTAAAATGATATAATTAGTAGAATTAATTTCTACTTTTTCTTTATTTTCAAAAAAAGATGTATTATAATATAGTTTATAGAGATATTATATAAATAATTAAAAATTAATATATAATTACTAAGGAGAGATGAAAATGAATGATATGATTATTCCAGATGTAAAGGTAAAAATGGATAATGCTATTGAATCATATGAGGCAAGACTTAGGACTGTAAGAGCAGGACGAGCTAATCCATCAAGCCTAGACGGCGTATCAGTTGATTATTATGGAACCCTAACACCATTAAAACAACTTGCTACAGTATCAGTACCAGAAGCTACTCAATTATTAATAAAACCTTTTGATAAAAGTTGTTTAAAAGATATAGAAAAGGCTATATTTGAATCAAATCTAGGATATACTCCAAATAATGATGGAGAATCAATTAGAATAACTATACCAGCACTAACTGAAGATAGAAGAAAAGAGTTAACTAAACAAGTAAAAGTAATTGCAGAAGATGCTAAAGTTTCAATTAGAAATGCAAGACATGATGGCTTAGATGCTCTAAAAAAAGAAGAATTGCCAGAAGATGAAGCTAAAGGTATTGAAAAAGAGATTCAAGATTTAGTAAATGAATACAATAAAAGAATCGATTCGATTTTAAAGGATAAAGAACAGGAATTACTTACTGTATAAGAAAGTAGGAGTAAATATGGAAAAGAAGAATAAAAATGGTATTACAATAGGAATGATTTTAGTAATAATTGGTCTTGCCATGATATTAATGGGACTAATGTTTTAAATTTCTATTAACATATTTATAAAATTGTGTTATAATATGCATATCGACTTTGATTAAGAAGTAGTAATGAATGATTTATTTTCAAGAGAGATTGTGGTTGGTGAAAACAATTAATAATAGTTTATGAATTCATCTTAGGAGTCCTTATTAATAGTAAGCGTATATCTTGCGTTAAAAGATTAGAGTGTATAGTAATAACTATAAATTAAGGTGGTACCACGGATAGTTCGTCCTTAAGTTATAGTTATTTTTTGTTTTATTAGTAAAAGAGGTGCTATATTATGGAAAGGTTTATATTTGATTTAGATGGAACTATTTTTATTAATGAATATGATAGTGAAAGGGAATATTTTAAAGAAGTTTTAAGTACAAAAGATAGTAAAAAGTTTATACCTAAAATACCAGAATTATTAAATAGATATGAAGAATTATATCCATATTATGATATTAATTTATTAAGTAGATTTTTAACTATAAACTCGGGTGTTTTAATAACAAAAGATATAGTTGAAAAATGGATTGATTTAGGAGCTAGTTTTCCTACAGAATTGAGTAGTGGAGCTATAGAAACACTAGAATATTTAAAACAAAAAAATAAGAGCCTAGCAGTACTTACAAATTGGTTTGGGGATTTCCAAATTAAAAGATTAGAAAATATGGGTATAAGAAAATATTTTGATGATATATATACTGGAGATATCCATATAAAACCTAATAAGAAAGCTTATTTAAATGCTTGTGGAAACTATGATATAAAAGACTGTACCATAATAGGTGATAATTATGAAAAGGATTTTTATATTCCAAAGAATCTAGGAATGAATGCTATTTTATATCGACCTAAGGGGGATTTTAAAGAAAGTAAAGATGTTATAAAAAATCTAGTAAAAATAAAGGAATTATATTAAGGAGGATTATTATGAAAAATGATAAAATAAAAGAAGTAAAAAGCTTATTAGAAGAAGATAAAAAAAATATTTCTAATATAAATGAACTTAATGATTTAAAAGTTAAATATTTAGGAAAAAAGGGATTAATTACCCAGTTAAATAGTTTAATAAAAGATATTCCAAATGAAGAAAAGAAAGCTTTTGGACAAAGTGTAAATGAACTTAGAACTATATTTAATAATTACTATGAAGAAAAGAAAGATATATTTGAAGAAGAATTATTAAATGAAAGATTAGAAAAGGAAGCTATAGACATAACATTACCTGCGGTTAAGACAAAAAGAGGTAGTAAACATCCTGTAAATAGAATGATTGAAAAAATAGAAGATTTATTTGTATCTATGGGTTATGATGTTATGACAGGACCTGAACTTGAAACAGACGAATTTTGTTTTGAAAGATTAAACTTGCCTAAGGGACATCCTGCAAGAGATATGCAAGATAGTTTCTATATTACAGATGAATATTTACTTAGAACCCAAACAAGTGCAGTTCAAGCTAGAACACTTCTTGCAAATAAAGAAGACCCAAAACCAATAAGAGAAATAGTACCAGGTAAGACTTATAGAAAAGAAGATGATGCAACTCATTCTCATCAATTTTGTCAATGTGAAGGCCTAGTTATTGATAGAAAAGAAAACCATGTTTCCCTAGCAGATTTAAAAGGTACTTTAGAAGTATTTGTTAAAGAAGTAATTGGTGATAACTTAGATTTAAGATTTAGACCAAGTTATTTCCCATTTACTGAGCCATCATATGAGGTTGATGTATCTTGTTTCAAATGTGGCGGTAAAGGATGCCCATTATGTAAAGATACAGGTTGGATTGAAATACTAGGAGCAGGAATAGTTCATCCTAATGTATTAAGAATGAATGGATATGATCCCGAAGAGTGGGGAGGCTTTGCCTTTGGTCCAGGTCTTGAGAGACTTACTATGTTTAGATATGGTATTCCTGATATGAGATATTTATATACAAATGATATAAGATTTTTAGAAGAATTTGATAGAAAGGATGATTGTGATGCTATTAAGTAGAAAATTTGTAAGTGATTATATTGATATTCCAAATGAAGTAGATATAAAAGATTTAGCTAATAGATTAACATCGCTTGGTAATGAATTTGATAGTGCAGAAAAACTAATCAATGCAACTAATCTTACTATAGGTAAAATTATAGAATGCACTCCTCATCCTGATAGTGACCATTTAAAAGTATGTAAAGTAGATATTGGTAGTGAAGTTTTACAAATTGTATGTGGAGCACCAAATGCTAGAAGTGGAATAAAAGTAATTGTTGCCTTAGATGGTGCCAAATTACCTGGTGGTACAATAAAAAAAGGAATGATACGTGGTGTTGAATCTAATGGAATGATGTGTGCAACAGAAGAATTAGGACTAGACCATAAATTCTTAAAGGATGAAGATATTAATGGAATTAAAGAGTTAGATGATGATGCTAAATTAGGTGAAGATCCCATAAAATATTTAGAACTTGATGATGAAGTAATAGATTTTGATTTAACTGCAAATAGAGGAGATTTATTATCAATATTAGGTATGGCATATGAAATAGGTGCTATTTATGATAAAAAAGTTAAATCTATAGATTTATCTTATAATGAGAATAATGAAGATATTAATAATATATTTAAAGTAGATATTAAAACAGATAATTGTAGCCTATTTTTATCAAAGAAAGCTCTTAATGTAGAAATTAAAGAAAGCCCTAACTTTATAAAAAACAGATTAATTGCATCAGGTATAAGACCAATAAATAATGTTGTTGATATATCAAATTATGTAATGTTAGAAACAGGTCAACCCCTTCATTTTTATGATGCTGATAGATTAGGTGATACTCTAGTAGTTAGAATGGCAGAAGAAGGTGAGGAATTAACTACATTAGATAATGAAAAAAGAATTTTATCTGATACAGATATCGTAATAGCAGATAAGAAAAAAGCAATTGGTTTAGCAGGAGTTATGGGAGGATTATCTACAGAAGTAGAAGACGATACTAAAAATATTATTATAGAGTCAGCCATCTTTGATTCAATATTAGTTAGAAGAACTTCTAACAAAATATTAAGAAGTGAAGCCTCTAATAGATTTGAAAAAGGACTTGATCCTAATAGAACTAATATGGCAATAGAAAGAGCCTGTACATTATTAGAAAAATATGCAAATGCTACAATCATGGGCGGAAAAGTTACATATGATAAAACTAAAGTATCTGAAAAAGATATACCTATAACTTTAAAAAATATAAATGATGTTTTAGGAGCAAGTCTAACCCTTGATGAAGTAGTAGATATATTTAGAAGATTAGATTTTAAAACTAAAGCTAGTAAAGATAGTATAATTGTAACCGCACCTACTAGAAGATTAGATATCTCTATAAAAGAAGATTTAATAGAAGAAGTAGGTAGAATATATGGAGTTAATAATATCAAAGGAAAACTACCAATTGTACCTATGAAAAAAGGTAGTTATGATGTAACAACTAGAGAGATAAGAAATAAAATGATTTCTTTAGGACTAAATGAAGTACTATCATATATCTTAATCAATGATAAAGATGTTCATAAATATACAAATGATTCCTTTGAAGAAGTAAAATTGTTAGATCCACTAACAGAAGATAGAAATACCCTAAGATATTCTATGATACCTTCATTAATGAAAATATTTAAATATAATAAAAAAAGAAATGTAAAAGATATTTCAATATTTGAAATAGGTAAAGGTTTTTATAAAAAAGATACTTATGGTGAAAATAATAAATTATGTGTCTTAATGTATGGAAATTACTATTATGGAATAGGTAATAAAAAAACAGTAGATTTCTATATTATAAAAGGTATATTAGAAGAATTATTAGATTACTTAGGATATGAAAATAGATATAGTCTAGTAAACGATAACATACCTAAAGAATTACATCCAGGTGCATCTGCTTCTATAAAAGTTAATAATGATATAGTTGGTATCATAGGAAAAGTTCACCCTAGTGTTACTAAAGATGATGTTTATGTACTTGAAATAAATTTAGATAAACTACTAGAAAAAAGAGTTAGTAAAATGAAGTATAAAGAAATTTCTAAATTTCCTGGAGTTAGTAAAGATTTAGCATTTATCCTAGATAAAAATATTGCCGCTGGAGATGTTATTTCTACAATAAAAAAAGCCGGTGGAAAACTTATAAAAGACATTAATATATTTGATATTTATACAGGTGATAAAATTAAAGAAAATGAAAAATCAATTGCATTCTCACTATATTTTGAAGATAGTAAAAAAACACTTAATGATGATGAAGTAATGCAGGTATTTAATAGTATTATAGAAAAGGTAGAAAAAACTCATAATGCTATTTTAAGAGATAAATAAAGATGTAGAAAATAATTTACATCTTTTTTATTTTGTGATATAATAACAAAGATTTTTAAGGAGGGATTTAGATGTCTTGCATAGATATGGTAAAAGAAGATATTGATATAGCAAAAAAAGCAATTAACGATGAATTATATACTGAAGATTCATTTTCTCTAGATAGTCTATTTAATTCGAATTCAAGGATTTATAGTTTTAGCAATGAGGATATTAGTCTGTATCAATCATATTTAGAAAATAAAGAAAGAGTACTTTCAGTGACTGCTTCAGGAGATCAAGTATTAAGTAGTATTTTATTTGGAGCAAAAAAAAATAGATTGTATAGATATTAGCAGATTTCCTAAGTACTATTTAGAATTAAAAAAAGCAGCTATTATGAGTTTATCCTTAGAAGAATATATTAGATTTTTTGTACCTGAAATAGAAGAGCAAGAACATATTAATGATATTACTGAAAAATATAAAAATAAAGGGATGTATAAGGAACTTGTATTAAAACTTTTTTTTACAAATAACATACCAAATACAAAAGTAAAAAGAGATTTATCAGAGATGTATTATGCACTTAATTCTAATCTTTCATCTGAAAATAAAATTTTTTGGGATGAATTAGTAAAATTATATAATCCATATACTATATATCAAAGTGAACTCTTTAGAAAAACAGATATAAAAGCTATATATCAAATAATTACTGGTAATTATTGTAATGCCATATATTTAAAAGATGAAGATACATATAATGATTTAAGATCTAAAATAGTTAGTTGTACTGTTAATCATCATATAGGAAATATTTTTCAAGAGATAGATAATTTTAATGATTCGTATGATTTAGTTAACTTATCAAATATAATAGATTATTCTAGTTTTTTTGAATATAGACAATTATTGGATAAGTTTAATTTAACTTCAACTGGTATAGTTTTAAGTTATATTTATTGTTTGAATTTAGATGATAGAGTAGAATATGAATTTAGAGATAAAACAAAATATAAATTTAAAAAATTACCTACTGAAAACATAATGATTTATAAAAAATAAAAAAACGGGATTATCCGTTTTCTTTTTCTCCTTGGCTAACACGTGTCTTTATAATTTCTAACATCTTATTTTTTAATTCTTGATCAGCGCCACTCCATATTATTTCAAAAAATACTCCCATACCAGGTAGAGTAACCTCATCCTTTGATTCAATTGATTCATTAATAGCTTTTTGTAAACTATCATAATCATCGCCTTTGAAATTATTAATTATATAATCTCTTATACCCATATTTTATCCTCCTCATCTTTATAGTGATATAAATAAAGATATTTTATACAATAATAGTAAGAAAAATGTAAATTTACATATATAAAGTCTAATAATAGTAACAAAATCTATAAAAAAATACTATATTATTCTTAAAATATTGAAATAAAATTTAGATATGATATAATTAAATTGTCTAAAGGATGCGAGACTAGCAACTTATAAAACCGACTAAATTGACGATACGGGAGTTCGGATCTGTCAGCGGTGTTGAATACCTTTAATTAGGGATCCTAAAGTTGACGTATGGACACCCACCTGTAATAATGCAGGTTTTATCGTTTTGCTAAGACGCGCTTTTGGACTTTTTTTATTGCAATAATTTAGTGAATATGATATAATATCTAGGCGGAGAGGTGATATATAATGTTAAGATTGCCTATAACAAATAGAAGTAGAAATGGACATGAAAGAATTTGTGTTGTTAAAGTTACTAGAAAGAATGCAACAAAGATAAAACAAGGAGTTATTCTAAAAGGTTATAATCCGTCAGATATTATTTCAAATGGAGTATCATTTAATACCTCAGTATATAATACACCAGGTGGAGATCCAAATAAAACAGTAAATTTTCTTAGAAACTTTAACTATAGAAGTGATAAAAGAGATTTTCTAATTACTACAAAAGAGTACGCAGATTCAACTCTTTATGATTTATATAAAGTTGATATGCCTGGAAGTAAAATAAGTTCAGGAGCCGATAATCTATTTGGTAGTGTAATATTAGATATGAAAAATGAGTCTCCAGATAATGAAAAAGGAAAGACAATTTCACTTAAAAAACTTGGTATAGATAAAGGTATAACTGAAGATAAAATCTCTAAATTAGAATATATAATGAAAACAGAAAAAGATCCACAAAAAAGATTAGAATTAATGCAATTTCATGGTGTAAGTGATTTAAAAAATATAATAGATTATTTAAAGGAATTTAGATTCCAAATTGTTAGTGGCGCAACTATGAGTGTAGAAGAATATAAATCTATTTTGAATTCATTTAAAATTATAAGAACAAAAGAAACAAAAGCCCTAGCTAATTTCTATATGATCGCAGAAGAAAATAAAGAAGTATATGATAAACTTACAAGAATAAGTAAAATATTATATAATAAACCATTAGGATTAATAGAAAACCCGAAAAAACAAAAAATACTAATAAAAACTAAAGATGAAGTAACATCTAATGATAGAGGATCAAATTCAAATAAAAATGCAGCATAATTATTTTAATAGATTAGAATCTTTAATAGGTAAAGATAAATTAGATATATTAAGTAATAAAAGTATTTTAATAATAGGTATTGGTGGAGTAGGAAGTTATGTATTAGAGTCACTTGCTAGAAGTAATATAGGAACTATTATTATAGTAGATCCTGATACCATAGATGAAACTAATATAAATAGACAAATTTTAGCCCTTAATTCTACTATTGGTAAAAATAAAGTAGATGTTGCAGAAGAAAGAATTAATGATATAAATCCTAATTGTAATATTATTAAATATAATAAATACTTTAATAAAGAAACAAAAGATGAAATATTAAATAATAGAATTGATTTTATTATAGATAGTTGTGATACTATAGATAGTAAGAAACTTATAATAAGAGAAGCTTTAGAAAAAAATATTAGTTTTATATCTTGTATGGGTACTGCTAATAAATTAGATTCTACTAAGTTAGAAATAGTAGATATAAGAAAAACAATAAATGATCCTATTGCAAGAATTATAAGAAAATATGTAAAAGATAACAATATTACAAAAAAAATAATGGTACTATCATCAAAAGAAGTACCAATATCAAATGGTAATATTTTAGCATCAAATTCGTTTGTACCACCAGTAGCAGGGTTATTAATAGGAAATTATGTAATAAATGAGTTAATTAAGTAGTTCTAAATGAATTACTTTTTTATATGTAAAAAATAGGTTTATTATCATTTTCTATATTATTAGAATTCGTAGAATCAATAGTATTAGTGTTAGTAACATTAGAATTAGAGATATTATCATCTTTTACTGCACCTGCAATCCTAAACATAGTTTTAGCGTTATTTATAATTGGTTTTACTTGATATACAATAGGTATGGCTTGATTAATAATACCTAAAGATTTTTGGGTGTTACTTAAAAGAGTCCCCCAATTGATTCCTGCTCTTGCAGCTCCACCAGCTGCTCTAGCTGCACTAGCCCCTCCAAATAATCTTGAAAGTAAGCCTGGTCTAGCCATGTTTTGATAAAACGCTGGGTTATTAAACATATAAATCCACCTCTAATACAATATATGTTATTATGACTACAATGTTAATAAAAAATATTGTTGTAGTAATTAAATTATGCTATAATTAATTAGAATAGAATAATAAGGAGGATGAGCTATGGATAATGTTATGAAACCATTTATTGCAATATATCATATGGTTAGCAAAGTCCTAAGCTTTCCATCTAAATTATTAAAAAATACTAGTAACAATATTAAAGAAGATATAGAAGCAAAAAAAATAGAAAAAGGTATAAAAGAAGATACTGTTAAAGCTGAATCTAATAACTTTGAAGGCTTAACTAAGAAAAAAGAAGAAAAACCATTAATATCTTATAGATATACAATAATGGGTGCTAATAAAAGAAAAGAAACAGGTTTATTTGATGCTGAAAGTGAAGGAGATGTTAAGGGGTTCTTTGAGAGTCAGGGCTATCAAGTATTAAAAGTAGAAAAAAAGAAGTCCTATGATATTGAAATAGGAGGAAATGGAGCTTTAAAAGCAGGTTCATTATCATTTTCTCTAACTCAGCTATCTACATATATAAAAGCAGGTATTCCTTTAGTAGATGCTGTAAGAATTTTAGCAAGACAATCTCATAAACAAAATGAAAGAAGAGCTTATGAAAGATTAGTATATGATTTATTAAAAGGTGAGAATTTATCAGATGCTATGATAAAGCAAGGAAAAAAATTCCCTAAATTATTAATAAATATGATAAAGACTGCCGAGATGACAGGAGACCTACCTACAATATTAGATGATATGGCCGACTACTATACATCAATGGAAAAAACTAGAAAGCAAATGATTAGTGCTATGACGTATCCTGCTGTTGTTATAACACTTGCTATAGGTGTACTTATATTTATGTTAATTTATCTTGTACCACAATTTGTTCAAATGTTTGAAAGCCAAGATGCTACACTACCAGCTATAACCTTATTTGTAATGGGAGCTAGTGATTTTATTAAGAATAATTATATTATATTAATAATTGTTACTATTGCTACAATTATATTATTAGTTTATTTATATAACAATGTAAAAGAGTTTAGAATAACAGTTCAAAGAATAATAATGCATATTCCTGTATTTGGAAATATAATTATATATAACGAAATAGCAAATTTTACAAAAACATTTGCATCACTTCTAAATCATGGTGTATTTATAACTGATAGTATGGAAATATTATCTAAAATTACTAATAATGAAGTATATAAAGATATAATTGCGAAATCACTAACTAATTTAAGTAGGGGAGAATCTATCTCATCTGCATTTAATGGAGAATGGGCTATTCCAATAGTTGCATATGAAATGTTGGTAACAGGTGAAAATACAGGACAATTAGGTCTTATGATGGAAAAAGTAGCTGACCACTTTCAAGAGTTACATAGAACCTTAGTTAATCAAATGAAAAGTTTAATAGAACCACTTATGATAATAGTTTTAGCAATAATAGTAGGTGTTATATTATTATCAATAGTAGTTCCAATGTTTGATATTTATGGAAAGATAAAATAGGTGAAGTTATGGAAAGTATTATGTATTATATATTATTTTTTATACTAGGTACTTATATGGGATCATTTTATACTGTTGTAGGTTTAAGATTACCAAAAAATGAACCATTTATATTATCTAGATCAAAATGTGATGAATGTAAACATACTTTATCATTATTTGATATGATACCATTATTATCATATATCTTTTTAAAAGGAAGATGTAGATATTGTAAAAGTAAAATAGACATTTTATCAACATATATAGAATTTTTTACAGGATTACTATTTTTAGTTGCATACCATAGTTTTGGTATTTCAGTAGAATTATTATTAGCAATAGGTGTTGTATCATTATTAGTAATCATTATAGTAAGTGATTTAACATATTTAATAATTCCAGATGAAGTCTTAGTATTTTTTGCAATATACTTTATAATCATACAGTTTATTTTATCAGGAATAAGTGGAGTACTATACCATTTAGCAGTAGGTTTATTTCTATTTGTTATAATGTATTTAATAATGATTATAGGAAATAAAGCTTTTAAGAAAGAAAGTATGGGTGGAGGAGACGTTAAAATGA
This sequence comes from uncultured Mycoplasmatota bacterium, assembly GCA_948434005.1. GTDB lineage: Bacteria > Bacillota_I > Bacilli_A > RF39 > UBA660 > UMGS995. The sequence goes on along the minus strand of CAOJEH010000006.1, from coordinate 46,662 downwards.
TGTTTCTCTTCGGTTTAGTATTAGATCCACTATTAGGTGCCCTAACAATATTTTTAGGTAGTTTATTTGCACTACCTATATCAATAGGATTATATTTATCTAAAAATGAAAGAGTTATTCCATTTGGTCCATTCCTTCTTTTAGGTTTTGCCTTTATCTTTTTTACTAAAATAACAAGTGTTGATATAATTAAATGGTTAGGTCTATAAGAAAGTTATACTTTCTTTTTTTTTAAAATTAGTTTATTATATAGAAAAGGTGATATAGATGAAAAATAATTTAACAATTTTGCCAGCGGATACATATACAGTTGTAAATAAGACAATTTTAAATAATAATGATAGAAAACTTATTACAATGTTATATCAACCTATAATTGGTTATACTGCAACTAGTCTTTATTTTACTTTAATAGATGATTTAGATAAATTAGAACTTATAAGTGATGATTTAACACATCATCATTTAATGGCAACAATGCAATTAAAATTAGAAACTATTATAAAAGCTAGAGAAAAACTAGAAGCAGTAGGACTATTAAAAACATATTTTAAAAAAGCTAATGTAAATCACTATGTATATTTATTGTTTTCACCTATATCTGCAAATGAATTCTTTAATCATCCAATCTTAAATATTGTATTATATAATAACTTAGGAAAAGCTGAATATGATAAATTAATTTCATATTATAAAGTTCCTAGATTGAATTTAAAAGATTATGATGATATAACTTCTAAGTTTGATAAAGTTTTTTCCACTACACCAGGAAAGAATTTTGATATTAATGAAGATATAACTGATAAAAATAAGGGTGAAATTTTATTAGAAAAAAGTATTGATTTTAATTTACTAATTTCAAGTATACCAAAAGATATGATTAATGAAAAATGCTTTACAAATGAGATAAAGACACTAATCAATTCTTTAGTTTTTACATATAATTTAGATGAGAGTACAATAATTTCATTAGTAAGAGATTCTTTAAATGAAAAGGGAATGATAGATAAAACTCTTATTAGAAAGAGCGCTAGAAACTATTATCAATTTGAATCAGCCGGAAGGCTACCAACACTTATATATAATAGGCAACCTGATTATTTGAAAAAACCTACAGGTGATAATAGTAAATGGGCTAGAATGGTATATACATTTGAAAATACAAGTCCATATGATTATTTAAGAGCAAAGTATAAAGGGGCAGAACCAACAACAAGAGATTTAAAATTAGTAGAGAACTTATTAATAGATCAAAAATTATCACCAGGTGTTGTTAACGTATTACTCGCATATGTATTAAAAGTAAATAATCAAAAACTAAATAAAAACTTTATTGAATCAATAGTAGGTCAATGGAAAAGATTAAATATAGAAACTGTAGAAGACGCTATGAAAATAACTGAAAAAGAACATAAAAAGATGAAAAAGATGATAAATAAAACACCTAAATTTACAAAGAGTAATAAAGAGGAACCATTACCTGCATGGTTTGATAAAAATATTGAAAATGAAAAGCCCACTGATAGTGAAAAAGAAGAGTTAGAAAGCATTCTAAAAGAACTTGTCTAATTCTTTCTTTTATGATATAATACATACCCGATAAAGGGGATAATATCATGAACAAATATATAAGAAGAGAAATATTTTCAATTATATACTTACTATCTTTATTAAGTTTTACTACATGGTTTATATTTGGACCTAGAGAAAAAATAGTTTATGCTGCTATGAGCATTAATGACTCTAAGGTAGTAAATAAAAACATAGTAATAAATAGTAAAGATATATTAAATTATAATAAAGATACATATAATTTTAGTGTGACTAATAAAAAGGGTTATAAAAGTGAGTATGAAATAATACTTGTAAATGATTATAGAAAAAGCCTTTTAAAAGATTGTAAAGTTTTGTCAAATAATTACTTAAAATATCATATTAAAGAATCAGATAATTATACTATAGATAGGAATGTAAGAAGAGATGGAATTATCTATAAAGATGAAATAAATCCTTATGAAACAAAGCATTTCTCAATGAAGTTGTGGTTAGATAAGAATAAAAACAAATCAGATTGCTACTATCCAATCTTAAAAATAGAGGAAAAATAAGGAAGTTTTATTTGCTTGTATTTTATTTACACCTATGTTATCATTTAAAAGTAAAACGAAAAAATATAAAGGGTGAATTACCAAATGATAGATAAATACAGAGAAGAATTTACTGAAATCATAAATCCAATAATAGAAAATGATGAATTCTTAAAGACAAAGGAAAGTGTTCATCATGGTATTAATAGATTAGATCATTTAATGAGAGTATCATATTTTTCATATATCATTACAAGATTTTGTAGATTAAATTATAAAGAAACTGCACGTGCAGGACTACTTCATGATTTCTTTACAGATGAAACTGAAGGAAAATCACAAATAAAAGCATTAAGACAGCATCCAACATATGCTTTAGAAAATGCTAAAAAGTATTATAATTTAACAGATAGAGAAGAGGATATAATAAAAACACATATGTTTCCAGTAACCTTTACTCCACCAAAATATATGGAAAGTTGGATTGTTGATATTGTTGATGATGCTGCTAGTATCTATGAAAGATATAAGAGTAGTTGTGTACAATTTAAAGCAGCAATGAACTTCTTATTAATATTTTTTATAAATGTTATTCAAAAATAAGCTAGGCTTATTTTTTTTGAAATAAATAAAATTTTATGATATGATTAACTAGAATTATATTTGTTCTCGTAGCTCAGCTGGATAGAGCAATCGCCTCCTAAGCGATAGGTCGGGAGTTCGAATCTCCCCGAGGACACCAGATTGATAGGAAACTCGAACTTTTCGAGTATTAAGTAAAACGACTTGTCAAAAGGCCGTTTTTATGGTATGATGAATATGTCAAGGAAACTTGCATAAAATAAAAATGGAACATTCAATATTAGCGTGTTGAGTGTTGCCATAGAATATGGTTCACCTAATTCAATGCTGAGTTAGGTGATTTTCTTTATATTAAAACTATAAATAGTAATAATATTAATAGGAAGATAAGAATTACTAAAGATAGAATTAAAAAATTCTTCTTGTTCATTATATCGCCTCCCTTCTTTTATGAAGTTTGGCAATCACCCAACTATTAAATGTTCCAAAAATATTATATCAAACATTTGTTTTTAGCACAATGATTTTTAGAAGTAAAATTATATAATATTTAATTTGCAATGTAATTTAGAATATAGTAGAATAAATACCAATAGGAATTCATAATAATTCTAAGAAAAGAGGTTCAATATGTCTAGGAAGATATTTGCAATAGGTGGAGGAAGAGAATTAGAAATTTATAGTGAAATGTTTCAATTATCAGGAATAAAAAATCCACATGTTTTACTAGTTCCACATGCAGTTCCATTAAATAAACAACAGCCTAATTATGATAGAATGTATAATCGTTTTTTGTACATGGATTCGGGGTGCAAAATAGAATTGTTAAAGAGTGATACATTGGCTGATTTGAAAAAGACAAGAGAAATGCTTTCTTCATCTGATATTATATATGTTAGTGAAGGAAATACAGTAGATATGATTCAGACATGGAAAAAATATGGTTTCGATGAGATGCTTAAAGAAGAATGGCAAAAAGAAAAATTATTATGTGGCACATCAGCAGGTGCATTATGTTGGTTTCAGTCATTTTCTACAAATAATGAAGGAATATTAAATACTGCTGAAGGATTAAATTTTATAGATGCACACTTAACAGTACATGGGCAAGAAAAAGGTGCCTATGAATTTGCAAAACAAGCAATTTTAGAAAATAATAGACTTGGAATTCTATTAACAAATGGAGCTGCTATTGAAATAGTAGATGATAAATATAGAATAATTACAAGTAATGAAGATTATAATTCTCCATTTTATTCAAATAAGGAAAAATCATGTGGAATAATATCATATTTTCAGGATAATAAATATTATGAAAATAAAACTTATGATACAACTGATTTTAAAAAGTTAGAAAAATCGTTAGTTCATAAACAATAAATTTAATTATTAGAGATTTAAGAATCTCTTTTTTAGTTAGTAAAAAATTAAATACAATTAAAATTTACTAGTTTTAAAACATAATTGTAAAAAGGTCATTTTATGTTGTAATGAATATAATACTCTCGAAAGGAGTTATTATATGTTAAAAGGAGCTTATATATTTTTACTTATTTACTTATTTGTTACAGTTATATTTAATGAAAGTTATAAAATAATATCACAAAATATGAAGAGTGCAGGTGCCTTAACAATACTAGTAGAACTCATAGCGGGTATTTTTAGTTTATTATGGATCCCTTTTTTCGAAATGAAATTTTCAACAGATTTTAAAGTATATATTTTACTAGGTTTAGCAATTATTTTTTATGCTCTTCAAAATAGACTTGCAACTACTTCAAGAAGCGGAATGGAAGCATCAGCTTATAGTATAATAAAACAACTATCTAATGTATTTGTTATAATTATGGGTTTTATTTTTCTAAAAGAAGAATTAACATTTCAAAAAATAATAGGTTCTATCCTTTTAATTGGAAGTAATATTATAATTTTTTATAAAAAGAAAACATGGAAAAATAATCGTTATCTTTGGTTAGGAATTCTTGCTAATTTATGTATGGGAATAGCTCTATTTTTAGATGTAAATAATTCAAATTGCTTTAATTTAGCTTTATATGTTTCAATTACTTTATTAGTTCCTGCAATTTTAAGTTTTACTATAGAAAGAATAAAAATAAAAGAAATTATTAGTGAGTGGAAAACAAACTCAAAATCTTTAATTTTATTAACAGGTATTAGTTGGTCCTTTATGATGATTTCAAAAATTAGGTCCTATCAGTTAGGTGAAGTAACTAAGATTGCGCCTTTATGTAGTCTTACTGTTATTCTAAATGTTTTATTTGCATTTATATTTTTGAAAAACAGAAAAAGTATATTAAAAAAATTAATTGCAAGTACTCTAATTATTATTGGCATCTTTATAATTAAACAATAATATATCTAAGTATTTTTTAATTAATTATTAAAATAAAATATTGATATAAGAGATAAATATATAATATACTATAGTTAGTTAAATTTTATAGTTAACTATCTATTTTTATTTACAAGGAAATAAGTATGTGAGGTAGGATTTTATTATGCAAAAAAGTTTAGTAAAAAGAATATATCAAATGTTAAATAAGCGACAAAAAATAAATTTTGTTATTATCATAATTATCATGATTGTATCAGCATTTCTAAGCCAATTATTACCATTATCAATTGGAAAGTTAACAGATGATGTATTGAATCAAGAGAGTTTATCATTTATCCAAATTGTTCCTTTTTTAATTTTTATACTAGTAGTAACAGTCTCTAATGAAATTATAAAAGTAATTCGTCGTGTGATTGTAGAAGATACTTGTACTAGATGTGAAAAAAATTCTAGATCAAATGCTGTAAGTGCACTTTTACATGCTCCAATAACCTATTTTAAAGAAAATATGACAGGTAATATTCATGGAAAATTGAATCGTAGCTTGGACGGTACTATCAAACTTTTAAAACTTTTATTTATGGATTTTGCACCTGCCGTATTTAGTGGAGTAGCAGCCATCATAGTCATTTTTACGAAATTACCATTATTTTTGGCAGTACCAATGCTTTTAGTTATTCCAATAGGTGTAGCAATAACATTCAGACAAATATCTACTCAAAAAGGAATTAGAGTAGAACTTATGGAAGAAAAATCACTAATGGATGGAACTATGGTTGAATTAATAAATGGAATAGAAGTAATTCGTGTTACTAATAATGCAGAAACAGAAGTTGATAGATTTACTGGTAAATCTGAATATTTACGCATTAAGGAAATGAAACATCATAAAGCAATGGCATTTTACGATTGTCTAAAGTTTGTAAATGAAGCTTTATTTACAGTTTTAGTAATTGGTACATCAGCATATCTAGCAGGTGAAGGTATAATTAGTGTTGGTACAGTCTTAACTGCATATTTATGTTTTGTTCAATTAACAACACCACTTCGTGAACTACATCGTATTTTTGATGAATTATCAGAATCTACTATTTTAGCAAGAGAATATTTTAATATAATTGATTTAGAAAAAGATTTTTCATATAAAAATATTAAAAGTAATAAGAAAAGTTCCAATTTAAAATCACTAATACATATAGAAAATACTAATTTTTCATATAAAAATAGTACTAAAAAAATAATTACAGATTTAAATTTAGATATTAATAAAGGAGAATTTATTGGTATAGCAGGGCCTTCTGGATGTGGAAAATCAACTTTTATAAAATTATTAACAAAATTAGAGAAAAATAATTCAGGAAAAATTATAATTGATGGCAAACAAATGGAAAGTCTATCTCGTAAGGATATAGCAAATATTATAGCGTTAGTTCCTCAAAATCCATTTCTTATCGCAAGTACTATAAAAGAAAATATTTGTTATGGAATTAATAAAGAAGTAGATGAAAAAGATATTAAAGAAGCAGCTAAAAAAGCTTATATAGATGACTTTATAGAGAGTCTTCCTAATGGATATGATACTGTTTTATCAGAGGGAGGTAGTAATTTATCAGGAGGACAAAGACAACGTATAGCTATTGCTAGAGTATTTTTAAGAAAACCAAGAATATTAATATTAGATGAGGCAACTAGTGCTTTAGATAATACTTCAGAAAAGTATATTCAAAAACAAATAGAAAGGTTAAAAAAGGAAGATAACATATCAATAATATCAATAGCGCATAGATTGACTACATTACAAAATTGTGATTCAATATTAGTATTTAATGAAGGAAAAATAATTCAATCAGGAAAATATAATGAATTAATTGAGACACCAGGTATATTTAAAGATATGTATAATGGAAAATTAAAATAGTATAGATGAGGTGATAAAAATGGATAAGTTATTTGCAGAAGAATGGTTAAATAAGTTGAAAAAATATTGGTTTAATAAAGATATAGAAAGTGCAGTATCATTATTTACTAAAACAACTTTCTATCAAGAAACACCATTTATGGAACCATATACTTCAATCGATGAAATAAATCATGAATGGCAACATATAAAAAATGAAAACATACAAAATATTGAATTTAATATACTAGCAATAGATGGTAATACATTAATTGTTCAATGGGTTCTAAAACAAAATGATAAGGATTTTGATGGTATTTATGAGATTAAGTTTAATGAATTGAACGAATGCATTTATTTTAAGAGTTGGGAAATGGTTAAATAAAATATGAAAAATACATTATTTGATGAATTAATTAACGAAATGTCTAAATGTTCTAAGTGTATAAGTTTAAAAAAGAAAGACGGAAAAGATTGTTCGCTTATAAATATTTATCAGGTAGATGAATTTTGTAAAAATATTCCATCCGTTTGGACTGATTGGTATAATAGGTTGGATTCCAAAATAATGATAATAGGTCAAGATTGGGGACCATATAATGATATGAAAAGATTAAATGATCATTATAGAAAAAAACCTAATAAAGAAAATTGGAATTATTTAATTGAACAAGAAAAGAGTACTACTAAAAGACTACTAGACTACTTTGTAAGAGAGTCTTCAAAAAATAAATATAACTTGGATGACATATTTATTACTAATGCTATAATGTGTGCTAGAAAAGGAAATAATTATCGTGGTGATAATATTGGTTTAAAAAAGTCTACTAATAATTGTAGTAAGTATTTGTTAAAACAAATAGATATAATAAAACCAAAAGTAATATTAACGCTTGGTTATTATCCACTATTATCATTATCTAAAACTTATAAATTTAATATAGAAAAAACTTTAAAAGATACTATTAATAATAACCCAGAAATTATTTTAGATGATTTTATAATAATTCCTTTATATCATCCAGTAGCCCAAATTAAAAAGAGTGAACAACTAAAACAATATCAAAGGATTTGGAAATACATATAAAACCAGTTTTTAAATATTAATTAATGGATTACTACAATCCATTTTTATTTGAATATATATATTTAAAATAAGCAAACTATTAGTATATAAATGTCTAAACAAGTAAACACTAAGACTAATTTATTGAAATTCTTATTAAATAGAGTTAGTATATTAATAGAATAATAAAAGTAGGTGGTTATATGAATAATAGTACAAAATCAATTCTATTTTTAATTAATGGTTTAGGTGTAGCATCAAAAGATTCATTTGATATTAAATTTAATGATATGATGCCAAACTTAAGCATGCTTATGGGAAATTATATTTTTGCTAAATTAGAAAATAAAAACTATAACTATAAAAATGGTTTTAGAAACTTTAGTTTAGGAAATGATTTATTGCCTACATATCATATTTTAGAAAGTGATACTAATTTTCAAAATAACCCAACAATCATTAATATAGCAAATGATGCGATAAATAATCATACTAAGGTACATCTATTTTGCTTTTTAGATAATGAACAAGTAATTAATCAAGTTGTAAAAATAGTTAATGTTTTAAGACCAAGAGGTAATTTCAATATTTTCGTTCATATTGTTATAAGGCAAAAAGATATAGTTGATTACGATAGTATAATAAAAATGATTAAACAACTAGAAGACAAGATAACTTTAGCCGAAAATGTTCAAATAGGGGCTTTAGTAGGGGAAAGACAAATTAATTCAGATAAATTTTATGATCTATTAAATAAACAATCAGGAGGAAAGTGGCCGGATTATAGTAGAAAACTTAATTATGAAAAAACTGAAGGTACTATCCCACGTGATTTAGAACCATTCTATATAAATGTAGGTTTTAAATTAGAACCAAATGACATTTCATTATTCCTTAATTATGAAGATGTAGATTGTGATGAATTTATAAAGAAATTATATAATGTAAAACTATATACATTATTTCCAATGAAGTCATATTCATATGCAGTTAATATATATAACGAAATTCCACCAAATGAGTATTTTTCAAAATCATTAGAACAAAACAACTTAAAATGTTTAATCCTAACTACAGAAGAAAGAATTCCTACTATAACATATAATTTATGTGGATTAAAAGATGAAAAATCTCCTAATATCGACTATGAAAATATAAATAATAAAGACTTAAATATAACTGATGTTATAAGTAAAAATTATCAATATATTATCTTTGATTATGATATAGGTAATTTCAAAGAGATAAGTAAAATAAAAGACTTTTTAATGATACTAGATAATCAAATAGATGAAATTTATAAAAACTGTGACCAAAATAGCTATAATTTTTATATTTCTTCATTATATGGTTTATATAAAGAATATATAGTTGGTGTTGATAAGAAGGTAAAATTAGATTATTCAAAAGAACTACCTCTAGTTATAATCAATAATAATTATCCAGCATCAAAATATACTATTAAATATGGTGATACGCATGATTTATCAAACACAATATTTAATTCAATTACAAATAATCCAAATATTAAAACTCTATTTAGAAAAAAAGGTATAATAGCATTCTTTAAAGAATAATGTAAATAGATATGTAAAGTAAAAGGAAAGTATAGTATTAATCTTTCCTTTTTATGTTAAAATAAAAGCGGGTGGTAACATGAAAATATGTGATAAATATAAACTATATAGAAGTTTATATGATATTATAAATCCTACAATATCTAGAAAAAATATTTCTGATTACAGTATTATATTAGATGATTCGATATTACCAATAGAAGTATATTATCCAAAAAAGGATATCAAAACTGATAATATAATAATTTATATACCAAGTGGTTATGATACAAATAATTTATATGATGAACTAGCACTAAACACAAATAATTTAGTTGTAGTTCTAAACTATGATGATAATAAAGATACTTGCTATAATTCTGTAAGATATATTTATAATAATTTAGATGAGATGGTAGACGATAAAAATATTACTATAATGACAGATAATGAAGGCAGTGATATAGAAGAATATATTATAAATAAATCTATTAAAACAAAGGATTTTAAAGTAAGTAAATCAATATTATTAGAACCCACTATCTCATTAAATAAAAATACTATTAATAAAAGTTTAATAGTTATGAATCAAGATAGTGATAATAAATCACTTAATAATTATAAATTTACGGAGATGTATTTAAATGATTTTTTTGATGGTAAAAATACATTATTAAATAACCGTATATATACGGCAATTAATGATTATATAATAGGAGGTTAATTATGGCAAAAACTAAAAAAGAAATAGTAAAAATGTTATTAAATGCAGATTTATTAGAACAAGATGAAGAAGAATTACTTGATTTACTAATAGATCAACCTATATCAATAGATGTTGATAAATTAGAAGAATCAAAGATGACTTTTGGAGATAAAATTGCAGATAAGATAAGTGAAATAGCAGGTAGTTGGGGTTTTATATTCCTATTTGTATTTTTTTTACTTGGATGGATTATACTAAATACAATTGTTTTGAGTGGTAAAGATCAAATAGACCCGTATCCATTTATTTTACTTAATTTAGTATTATCTTGTATCGCAGCATTACAAGCACCTATTATAATGATGAGTCAAAATAGACAAGCTCAAAAGGATAGTCTTAGAAACCAAAATGATTATAGAACCGATTTAAAAAGTGAATTGATACTTGAATCATTACATGATGACTTAGAAAAACTTTCAAAAAATCAAAGAAAAATATTAAAATTATTAGAAGAGGTGTCTGACAATGAGAAAAAATAGTCTAATAAAAATTTTTGTAATGATTGTATTATGTATTTCTATTATAGGCTGTGAAAATAAAACTAAAGAAGAAATAACTACTAGTAAAATTGATGATAGTAAATATGAAACAAAAGGATTAAAAGAAATAAAGTGTGAAAGAGATACAGAAACATCTGATGGAATAGACGTTGATATAAAAATAAATGCTTATTATGATTCGGATGGTTATTTAAAAGTTTTGAAAACTAAAGAAGTTGTAAAAAGTAAAGATAAAACTATACTAACTGAATATAAAAATGCTTATGAAAAAGTTTATTCTGCTTATAAAAATATAAAGTATTATGAAAACTCAATAGAAGAGGCCAATAATAGGGTTACCAGTACTACTTATATTAATTATGGAAAAGTAGATATGGATAAGATTATAGAAATAGAAGGTACAGAAAATAACGTTAAAATATCGGATGGCAAAATTAAAATAGATGATTGGAAAAGTTTTGCCAAAAAATATGGAACAATGTGTTCGGATTAAGGGTGTATAAATTATACACTTTTTAATTATTTAAAAGGAGATATTATGATAAAAAATATTAAAAGTAATTTCCATATAATTATATCTGTTTTAGTCGCAGTAATCTTAATAATAAATGGTATTATATATCAAATAAATGAAATAAACTATAAAAAGAATGCTTATATAATAAATGCTGATATATATCAAATATCTAAAAATAGTAATTTAAAAACTCTATATATTATGTATAATATAAATAATAAAGAGTATAAAGGAGTAATAAATACTAAAGATAAAATATAAAATTAAGTGATGATATAAAAATATATTGTGATAAGAATAATCCAAGTCATTATACAGATGGCACTATATCAAAATATGGTATATATTTAATAATAATAGGAGTTATAATCATATTAATAGATATTTTAGTAATTATAAAAAATAAATTGAAATAACTAGGTATTTATGCTATATTTAGAATAGGTGATAGAATATGAAGGGTCTCAATTTTTCAAAGAAAGAGTTTATTGAATTAATTGTAAAAGTTTTTTTACCAATACTTATAATTGTAATTATTGTTGGTATAGTTTTATGGTTGTATAAAAAAAATGCAGAGAAAAAAGGTATAAAAGGATACAACAATAAAATTAATTTTCATGCTTCATTAATATCTATAGTAGTAACATTAGTTTTACTTGCTATAACAGTAATATTTTCTGTAAACTTTATTAATGTTATGAAAAGTCAAAATCTTATACAAACTAATAAAATAATTTATTATATAATAATACTTAGTCCAGTAATTCCATTCATATTTTTAATATATTTAATAACTAGATTAGTCAAAACTATACCAGGTAATGATGAATTAGAGACTAATAAGATAGAAGAAAAATACGAAGATATAGAAAAATATAATGATATAAAAGATATTGATACAAATAAAAAGGACGAGGAACAAAGTAGCTCATCTAAAGAAACAAAAGAAGAAATTGAACTATTATAGGAGGTTTAAATGAAAAAAGAAAAACCACTTGTACTAGTTATTTTATGTATGTTTTTATTATTACTTTTAATAATAGCACCACCAGTATTTAGAAAATATATTCCTAAAGAAAAATCAAAAAGTAATAAGAATAAAAAGAGTATAGAAATATTAACATGTAATAAAACTTTTTCTGATAATATTCATATAGGTACAAGTAAAAGTAAATATATTAATAATGAACTTATAACTAATACTATAGAATTTGTAATTAACTCTAATAATATAAATAATAAAGTAGAAACTAATATAAACAATAGTAATGATAATCAAAGTTATGAACAAGAGTATCAAAATTTATCTAATATGAAAAATGCTAATGTAGAAACAAACGGAAATATGACAAAAATAGTAATTGATAAAGATATTGCAAATGATAATTTAAACGAAGAGGGCTTTAACTATTATTTTCAAGATATAACAAATCAAAAAGGTTTTTATGAGTATATGGGATATAGTTGCGAAATAACAAAAGGCTAGTTTTTAAGCCTTTTTATTGTATCTTTAAAAATATATATGATTAATGATAAAGTAATTGTATATTCAAATAAGTATATAAAAGAAAATAACTTATCTAAATGATTAACAAAATTAAAAAAATTAAGTGATTTTAATATAGAAATACCAGGAAATTTATAAGTTAGTATTAACTTTGTACCTAAAGATCCTATTAGTAAAAAGTTATCTACTAGAAAAGATGATGCTCCAATAATATAACCAAATATAATATTATTATGTCTAATATAATAGATGATAAATATAATTAACATAGGAATAAAATTAATAGATAATTTATTTATATTAATATAAGTATTATAGTTTCTAATATCAACTAATGATATAAGACCTATATATATAATAATAGAAATAATAACAAAAATAACCATAAATACTTCACTCATAGAACCAATTGTTTTAATATCATTTTTACCTATAATATAAGTTATTAAAAGAAGAGATAACAAAGTAACAAAGTAATTATTATATTTAAAATAATTCATATTTATAAATATAATAGTATTATTTAAAATAATTATAAAAGAAAAAAGTATTATTAATAAATATATTATTTTAGCAATTTTACTTTTTAAAAAATCTACTTTTATTTTCTTTATTATAATAATAGATATAAATATAGAAAAAAAAGTAATTAAATAACTATATATATTTGTAAAAGTATATAGACTAAAAAAAGTTCTTGTTAGAAAAAATATTAATGCTATCATCGAAATATCTCTTTTAATCATTTATATCACCTAGATTCTTATATTTATAAAAAATTAAATTTTTATCTTTAATGCCAATTATAGGTATTAGAGATTTTCTTTTTTCATTTCTATTTATTTTAATTTTTTTATAAGTTATTTTTCTATCTGCTATAGAATTAATATATTTATAATTATTACTATATGAAATTATATCTTTAACTTTATTATCTGATAGATATATATTGAAGTTATCAAATTCTTCATCAAATAGATGGTCTAAATTATAAAAAAGCTCTTTAGAATCAGTATTTATAACTATGTTTTCTAAATGATCTAAATATACTTTTTTAACTATCTTTTCATTTAGCTTCTTTTGGCATTCTTCTAGACTTTCTCCTAAAGACTCATAGTATTTATACTTATTATTAATAGTATTATCTTCTCTTACAGGAATTACTTCTTGATAAATTAATTTATAGTTACTTTTATTTTTCTCAATACCAATATTAGTAATAATAGAAATACTGTTTAATTCTTGATAGTTATTAGTACCAAATATTAAGCATAAAAATATAATTATATATATTACCTTTTTCATTTATATTTCCCCCTATATTTATTTTTTGTAAGAATAGGGTTTCTATATTTTTTATTAGTATTAGACTCTTTATATATAGAGTCTTTAATTTCACTTTTAATAAAAGGAGAAAAAGGTGCTAAATAAGGTTTATTTAAAGAAGTTAGAGTTATTAGTTTATAAAGTAGATAAACACTTCCTAAATAGATTCCATATAGACCTAAAATACATGATAGAATTAAAAGAATTATTCTATATATTCTAATTGCATTAACAAGTTCAATTGATGTAAAAACAAAACCTGCGATAGAAGATAGAGCTATAATAATTATCATAATAGGAGACATTATACCTGCAGATACTGCAGCATCACCTAAAATTAAACCACCTAATATTGAAATAGCACTACCTGTAGTTGATGACATTCTAAGATCACTTTCTCTAAGTATTTCAAAAGATACTATCATGAATAATGCCTCAACTACTGCAGGAAATGGAACAAAACTACGTTGAGCTTTTAGTAAGAGAAGTAAGGACATTGGAATTGCATCTTGATTATATGTAGTAACTGCAATATAAAAAGCAGGAAGAAGTATTGCTATAAAAAAGGCAAAAATTCTAATTATTCTAATAAAAGTAGTATTAATAGATTTTTGATAATAATCATCTACGGTATGAAAAAAATCTATAAAGAAATTAGGCAGAATTAAAACGTAAGAAGACATATCAATAAGTATTGCAATTTTACCTTCAAGTAAAGCCATAGATACTTTATCAGGACGTTCTGTAGACATAATTGTAGGAAAAAAACTATTATTATCTTCTAATACGTCTTTTATGTAAGATGAATCTATAATCGCATCAATATCTATAGAAGATATCTTATTTGCTACTTTAGTAACTAAGTCTTTATCAACTATATCATTCATATACATAATTCCAACTTTAGTTTCACTGCTTTTACCAACTGGTAGTTCTTTCCACCATAAATTACTAGATTTAATTCTTTTTCTAATAAGTCCCAAATTAGTATTAAAATTTTCAGAAAAAGAATCTTTTGGACCACTTATGGAAAGTTCACTTTCAATTGTTGTAACACCACGTTCTAGTATTGCTCTAACTTCTATTGCTAATATTTTATTATCAGCTATACATATTAGAAAACCATTATTAATAAAAGTAGTAATTTCTTCTTCTTTAATTTCTTTTATATTATTATCAGGTAAAATATTTATAAGATTTTTTAAATCTTTTTTATTAAAATTAGAAAACTTTTCTAAAATAAATTCATTTATATCACTACCATTACATAAAACTTCACAAAATATAAAGTATACTTTTTTCTTATCAATAACAATTTCTTTAAATATATAATCAGTACTATAACCTAATTTTTCTTTAACTTTATTAACGATTTTATCCATACAATCACCTATAATTAGTATGGTGAAAAAAACAGTTTATATGCTATAATTAAATTGAGGAAAAGATTATGCAAATAGAAAAATTAGATTATTATGGTAGAGGTATAGCTAAAGTAAATAATAAAGTAACATTTATTCATAATGCACTACCTTTAGAAGATGTAGATATAAAAATTTTAAAAGAAAGTAAAAAGTATAATGAAGCAAGAGTAATAAAATATTTAAAAAAATCCCCAGACAGAGTAGATGTAAAATGCAAGTATTATAATATTTGTGGTGGTTGTAATATATCTCATTTAAAAGAAAAATTACAAGAAGAATTTAAAGAAAATAAAATTAAAGAATTATCAAGATTTATAGATATTAAAGATTATAATAAAATAGAGTATTCTAATCTTTATAATTATAGAAATAAGATAGTAATACACATTGATAAAGATAGATTAGGTCTATATAAGAATAAAAGTAATGAGTTAGTAGAAATAGATAAGTGTTTACTTGTAAATAATAAAATAAATGATGTTATTAAAGTATTAAAAGAAGTAATTAAGAATGAATTGAATTTAAAAAGTGCTACTATTAAATTAGGGAATATTACTGAAGAGGTTATGTTAATTCTTGAAGGAGTAATTGAAGATTATAACATGTTATTAAATACTGTAGATGTATTAATTATAAATAATAAAGTAGTAACTAAAAAAGACTATATTATATCAATTATAGGTAATAAAAAATATAAAATTAGTAAAGATTCATTCTTTCAAGTAAATCCTTCTATTACAGAAAAAATATATAATGAGATTAGAAATAATATTAAAAAACTAAATTCAAAGAATGTATTAGATCTATATTGTGGTACAGGAACTATTGGTATTTATATAGCTGATTTAGTAGATAAAGTAATAGGTATTGAAGTAGTAAGTGATGCTATAGAAGATGCTAGATATAATAAAAAAATAAATAATATAGATAACATTATATTTAAATTAGGTAAAGTAGAAGATAAGATAAAAGAAATAGATATTAATATTGATGCAATTATAGTAGATCCTCCAAGAATTGGTCTGCATAAAAAGGTAATTGAAGTAATAAATAAGATAAAACCTAAAAATATAATTTATATATCATGTAATCCAAATACTTTAGTAAGAGATTTAAAACTATTAGAAAATGCTTATAATATAGAACACATAAAACCATATGATATGTTTCCTAATACATATCATGTTGAGTGTGTATGCGTGTTAAATAGAGGGTAAACCCTTATAAATAAAGGGAAAATCAACTATTCAGTAGGGGTCAAAAAAATGGTGAAAAAACGAGTAAATTATTGATATTTTTACTAATTTTTGAAAAAATATCGCATAGGTTGTTTGTGGAGAATATGTTTCATTATACCACCCTAACTGGTATGTGTTGTATAATTAAAATTATAAAGGAGGTTTTAGGTTATGAATGAATTATTAGTAAAAGAAAATATAAAAATTGAGGACATGATTTTTGAAATAAGAGGAAAGCAAGTTATTTTATCATCAGATGTTGCAAAATTATATAAAACAGAAACAAGAATTATAAATCAAACGATTAAAAGAAATATTATGAGATTTCCAGAATCATTTTGTTTTCAATTAACTATGGAAGAAGTGATAAACTTGAGATCACAATTTGTGACCTCAAGTTTAAGAAATGAAATAGCACATGGCGGAATAAGATATTTACCTTATGTTTTAACTGAACAGGGAATAATGATGTTATCTGGACTTCTTAAAAGTGATGTAGCTGCCAAAGTAAATGTTCAAATAATTGATGCTTTTGTTGTTATGAGAAAATTTATTTCAAGTACAATGGTAAATCAAAGTTTTATAAATGATTTAGTTTATAAGCATGATGAAGAAATAAAGTTACTAAAAGATTCTTTTGATAAATTACAAGAAAAAGAAAAAAGTAATGCAATATTCTTTGATGGACAGATTTATGATGCATATTCTTTACTTTTAGATATTTTAAAGAGTTCAAAAAAAGAAATAATTATTATTGATAATTATGCTAGTAAAGAATTGTTAGACATTTTAAAAGAAGTAAATGTTAATATAACAATTTATTCTGCAAATATGAATGAAACATTAATTAAAAAATATAAAAAACAATATAGTAATGTCGATTTAGTATTTAATAATAAATTTCATGATAGATTTATTATTATAGACAGCAAGGACATATATCACTGTGGTAGTAGTTTTAAAGATTTAGGAAAGAAGTGTTTTGCTATTAATAAAATAGAAAGCAACAAAATTTTAAATGATGTTTTAGATGAAATTAAAAAGTGATGTATATTAATAACTATTATATGTGTTCATAATAAACATTGTACCTAGTATGTTTGTATATTATGACATAGTCAGTTATACCCAAACATATAAAGGTCAACTATTCATAATGTACGTTCTAGTCATGTTGAATGCATGTGTTTGTTAAATAAAGATAGACCTTATAATAAATGAAAAAATACTATTTAATAGGGTAAAAATATTGTACTTATATATAGATAGTATTAGGTTTATAAATAAAACTTGAATATACACATAAAAATGATGTAAAATATAGGAAAAACTAATTACGAAATTTTAATAAAGAATAGGTGATAAAATGACTTTTGATAAACTAGAAAATCCAGAACAATTATATACATATATGAAAAATAATATAAAATATGGCTTTGTTTCTAATAAAGATTTTAAAACCTATGCAAGAAAAGAATTAAATAATGATACTTTATATGAGGCGTTACTATTTAACACATATTATTTACAAAGACCAAAAGAATGCTTAAAGAGTGGCTATGGAATTTGTTATGATCAAGTGGAGTTAGAAAGGTATTGGTTTAGTAGCCATAATTATGAAGTATTTACCTATTATACTCCATATCATAATCATGTGTTTTTAGTATATAAAGATGGAGCAAATTATTATTCATTTGAAAGAACAATAGAAAAATATAATGGTATAGATCAAGCAACTAGTTTAGATGATGCAATAACTAATTATAAAAGAAAACAACTTAAGGATACTAGTATGTTAGATATAGATTTATATCAGTATGAAAGCCTACCATTCGGATGTAACATCTATGAATTGATAGATGATATTACAAAAGAAAAAAAGTTAGGAACCAAACTAAAACAAAGAATTTTAAAAATAAATAGTATTTAAATAAAAAAAGTATCATAAGGAGTTAAAAAGATGAAAAAATTACAAACATTTAAAATATTTTGGACTTATATTAAGGAAGATAAGTTAAAACTATTTCTTTATATGCTATTAGTTGCGCTAACTTATATACCAGCACTATTAGCAGTTACTTTTTGGGGTATAGCAATAGAAGCTTTATCTAATCTAGATTTTAATAAATTTATTATTTTCTTAATAATTAATCAAGCAACTTATATATTTTTATATACATTTTTACAAATACCTAGAGATAGCTTGTATCAACAATTAGAAATTAGATTTAATAAAAGTGTAAGTAAAGACTTATATCAAAAAATAGATAAAATGCCTGCAATCGCTTTTGAAGATATGGGAGTAGGAGAATTTATTAATAGGTTATATACAGATCCAGATAGAATAATGGAATTACTTTCTAAAATGATTCGTTTAATGTGTAAATCTGTAGTAGTAGTTATTGTCTTAGTATTTTCATTTAAAATATCAATACTATTAGGTATGGAAGTATTATTTTTAGCAGTAATCATGTGTTTTATATCAACAAAGTTCTTTCCTAAAATTAAAAAAAATCATGAGAAAATAAAAAAAGAAAGCGATGAATATGTAAAAGTAGCAACAGAAAACATTACGGGTATTAGAGAAATAAAATCTTTAGGTATTAAACAAAACATAGAAAGAAATGTATTTGGAGTAATTGATAAACTATATAAAAATATTAGTAGAGTAAAAAAATATGAAAGATGGTACTATGCCTTAAATAATCTAGCTTATTTTATTATTCAATTTATTATATTTCTAACTTGTGGTAAATATTTTGTAGAAGGCAAAATCCCTTTAAGTATATTTTTAATGATGGAATCATATATTTGGAGAGTTGATGAAGTAGTTGAAAGTATAAGTGATTTTGGTGTAAGTTATAATAAAGTAACTGTTTCTCTAAAAAGAATAGGAGAAATTTTAAATAATAAATTATATGAAGATGAAAAATATGGAGATATAGATTTAGAAAATCCAAAAGGAATTATTGAATTTAAAAAAGTTAAATTTAAATATAGAGATGATGAAGATTATACCCTAAATGGTCTAGATTTAAAATTAGAGCCAAATATGAAAAATGCTGTTATTGGTAGAAGTGGTAATGGTAAAAGTACAATATTTAATTTACTTCTTAGATATTTTGATTCGACTAATGGTGAAATATTAATAGATGGGATTAATATAAAGGATTTAACAGAAAAATCATTAAGAGAAAATATTTCTATTATAAGACAAAGTCCCTTCTTATTTAATTTAAGTGTTATAGATAATTTTAAATTAGTAAAAGAAGATGTTACTTTAGAAGAAATAAGAGAAGTATGTAAAAAAGCTTATATAGATGACTATATTATGAGTCTACCTAAAAAATACAATACAATTATTGGTGAAGGTGGTATAAATTTATCAGGAGGACAAAAACAACGTCTAGCTATTGCAAGAACACTACTTTTAAATACTAAAATTATACTATTTGATGAAGCAACAAGTGCCCTAGATAATGAGTCACAAGAATATATCAAAAAGACAATAGATGAATTAGTAAAAGATCATACAATAATTATAGTAGCTCATAGACTAAGTACTATTGTAGATGCAGATATTATATGTGTTATAGATAAAGGAAAATTAAAAGGACATGGTACTCATAAAGAATTATTAAAAGATAATAAAGTTTATAAAAGCCTATATATGAATGAAATGTAAATAGAAAGTATTTGTTAATACTTTTTATTATTGAAAAAAACTAGAAAAAAATATATACTTAGTATAGTAGATAAAGTAGAGGTAATGTTATGAAAATAAAATGTAATTATTGCGGTAATATGACAGATGAGACAAAGGAAAAATGTGAACATTGTAATGCACCAAATGAAAACTTGAAAAGAGTTGGTGATGGTGTTCCTAAAACAATAGAAGAATTAAAACAGTGGTATACGGCCCATAATCTTCCTGCTCCAGAAGTGACACGTTTTTTTATTGGTGAAGATTATCAAAAGCCAAAAGCATTTGGAATATATAAAAATTCAGATGGAAACTTTATAGTATATAAAAATAAAGATACTGGAGAACGTGCAATAAGATATGAAGGAAAAGATGAAGTATACGCAGTTAATGAACTATATATGAAATTAAAAGAAGAAATTCAAAATCAAAAGAATAGAAATAGTAAAAATAATAATAAAAAGACATATGGAGGAGACGGATTAAAGATCATAGTTTTCACTATGTTTATTATAATGGCTACGTTTGCTTTTGGTATAATTACTTCTAGAAATAATGGCTATTATGACTATGAAGGTACAGAGTATTATAAAAGATTTAATACTTGGTACATATATAATGATAACAGTGGTTGGAGTGAAGTTTCAAAAGATAATATAAATAATAATTTTTATAATAATTATAAAGATTACTATGAAGGATCTAATTATTCAGATACAACATTTGGTGGAGAAGATATATATGATAGTAAAGTATCTGATAGTTGGGCATCATCAACATCAAGTAGCGATTGGGATTCAGATAGCAACTGGGATTCAGGTAGTAGTTGGGATAGTGGTAGTACCAATTGGAGTAGCGATTGGTAAAAACAAAAGATTAAGTAAGGCAGTTGAAGTTTTATATGAAAAAAATTAGTTTTATTTTATTTAGTTTATTATTTTTAATTATGCCTAATGTAGAAGCATTAGAATTAAATAGTAAATATGCAGTATTATATAATTTAGAAGAAGATACTATTTTATATGAAAAACAAAAAAATAAAAAAACTAGTATTGCTAGTTTAACTAAAATTATGACTACTTTAGTAGCAATAGAAAATATAGATGACTACAATAAAGAAGTAATTATAAAAAAAGAAATGTTTGAAAGTTTAGAAGGAACAGGAGCATATGTTATGGGACTAACGGATGGTATGAGAGTAACATATGACGATTTAGTACATGGTATGTTTTTAACAAGTGGTGCAGATGCAACTGTTGCAATAGCAATAAAAGTAGCAGGTAGTGAAGAAGCTTTTGTTAAACTTATGAATAAAAAAGCTAAAGATATAGGACTTAAAAGTACAAGTTTTACTAATCCTGTAGGTTTAGATGATGAGATGCATTATTCAACCGTTAATGAAGTAGCAATCATTCTAAAAGAAGCATTAAAGAATAAAAAGTTTAAAGAAGTATTCACTACTAAAAGTTACACCTTTGAAAATGAACCATTAACTATAACTAACTCTCTACATAAACAAGCAAAAAAACTAGGTGTAGATGATAGTTATATAATAGGTTCAAAAACAGGTTATACAGGTAATGCCGGTCATGCTCTAGCATCCATTAGTATTGATAAAAAAAATAATATTAAATACTTATTAGTTACTACTAATGCAGAAAGTAATCCAGCTTATTTAGAAGATGCTACTAAAACTTATAAATATTATTTTGATAACTATAAATATCAAAATATAGTAAAGAAAAATGATTTACTTTTAACTTTACCAGTTGAATATTCTAAAACAAAGAAAGTAGAGTTTTATGCTAAAGATAATGTTAAATATTATTTAAATAATAACTATTCTAAAAAAGATATATCTTTAAAATATGAAGGTAAAAAAGTAGTAATACCTAAAATGAAGAAAAATGAAAAAATAGGTAAAATTCATGTTTTATATAAAAATAAAGAAATAGATACTATAGATATAAAATTGGATAAAAAGATTTCTTATTCAATAGGTGGATTTATAACTTATAATTTTCACTATGTTGTAGTAATAGTTTTATTAATTATTACATTTTTAACTTATAAAAATAAAAGAAGAAAAAAGAAAATAACTTATAGAAAAATAGTTTAATATGTAAAAGTAAATGTTATAAATAATATTAGTTAAATATAAATAGTATGATATAATAATCAGAAAGGAGAATACTATATGCAAAAAATTATAATGTTAGGAACAGGTATGGGAAGTACTATAAGTTTATACAATACTTGTTTTGCTATACAAAATGATGATGAATACTTTTTGATTCACACGGGGGGGGGGTATCAATATAATAGAAAATCTAAAAAAGTCGGGAATAGGTCTTGATAAAATACATAATATATTTATATCTCACTGTCATACAGACCATATTTTAGGACTGTTTTGGATATTAAAACTAATAACTGGAATGATAACAGGAAAAAGAACTAAACGTGGTGTACATAACGGTATTTTTAATATTTATTGCAATAGTGAAGTAAGGGATGCTATTTTAGCAATATATCCAAATTTATATCCTAAACCAATGGTAGATGAAATCAAAAATTATTTAAATATCATAGTCGTATCAGATGGAGATACTTTAGAAATTACAAATAGAAAATATACTTTTTTTGATGTTAAAGCTAGAGGTAATTTATTATATGGTTTTGAGACAATTTTAGATAATAATAAGAAATTAGTATTTTTAGGTGATGAAACTTGTAATCCAAGCTTATATGAAAAAATTAGAAATAGTGAATATGTAATGCATGAAGCTTTTTGCTTAGATAGTGAAGCTGATATATTCAAACCTTATGATATACACCATTCAACAGTTAAATCAAGTTGTGAAAACTTTAATGATTTAAACATTAAGAATTTAATTTTATTTCATACAGAAGAAACTCATAAAAATAGAAAAGAATTATATATTAAAGAAGGAAAAAAATATTTTAATGGTAATGTCTTAGTACCAGATGATTTAGAAGTAATTGATTTATGTTAAATATAATTATTAGTAGGAGGAATATTATATGAAAGATAATTATTTTATAATACATGGTAGTTTTGGAAGTCCATTTTCAAATTGGTTTCCATATTTAAGAAAACAAATTGAAAGTAAAGGTTTAGGAGTATATACACCAGACTTTCCAATAGGAGTAGGTTATCAAAATTATAATAATTGGAGTAAACTATTAAAGGTTTATTTAGATGCAAACTTAATAAATGAAAATACAGTTATATTTGCTCATTCTATCGCACCAGTATTCATCTGCAAATTCTTAATAGAAAATAAAATAAAAGTAAAAAGATTAGTATTCGTTTGTGGGTTTAATAACTATTTAGGTATAGATGATGATTATGATGCCGTTAATAAAAGCATGTATTTAAATAATTTAGAAGATATTAAAAACTATTGTGATGACATAGTTTGTTACTATAGTGAAAATGACCCTTATGTAAAATATGACGCCGAAAAAGAATTTGCTGATACAATTACTAATAATCAAGTAATAATAAAAGATGGAGGACATCTTAATAGTGAATCAGGATATGAAGAGTTTAGTGAATTACTAAAGTATATATAATTTAAAAAGAAAGGAAAATTGTATGAATTTAAATGAAATAAATCAAAGAATTAGTGATAGAACAGATTGTTTTTATTGGCAAACTGATAGAAAGATAAGTGCAGAAGAGGCAGCCATGATATGGAAAGATAGACATTCTGCTATTACTAACGAAGAGCTATTTGATAATATTAATAAAGAATTAAAGGAAAATAAATTATCATACATTAAACCATTTGATGAAAATGCAGAGACAAGTTTAGGTAATGTTAATTCTATCAGAGTAGGTGTTTTAGAAAACGAAAAAGAAGTAATAATTAGATGTCATCCAAAAGGTGTTAGAAATGGCTATTTTTATGCTGAAAGCCTAGCTTCACGAATTGCATTAGATAATGGACTTCCTGCTTATAATACTTACTTAATTCATGAATTAGAAAGAGAAGGAGAAGGAGATATTTCTTATCAAGTTATAGAAAAATTAGATGGAAATACAGTTCAATTTTGCTTAAAAGAACATCCTGAAAGAGAGGAAAATCTTGTTATTGAAATGGGAAAAACTATGGCAAGACTTCATAAAATACAAGTTAATGGATTTGGTCCTTTTGATAATAATAAAGCTAAGAATGGTAATTTAGAAGGAATACATAAAACTCTAAATGATTCTGTTAATGCTGGATTAGAAGAAAATCTTGAAAGATTAGTTACATATAATATATTAACTAAAGAAATAGCAGAGAAAATGAAAAAACTATTTGATAATAATGAATTACTTAATTCAGATATGTCAGTTTTAATTCATAATGATTTTGCTGATTGGAATTTATTAACTGATGGTAATACTATAACTGGTATTATTGATTGGGATGAATGTGTTGCTGGACATCCTATAGAAGAAATAGCTTGTTGGTCAACATTTTTTGATCCTGAAAGAATAAAACCTTTTCTAAAAGGATATTTTAGTGAAACTCCTATATATGATAATTTTGATGAAATGTTTCAGTTAATGAGACTTCGTTATACTATTTCAAAAATGGCATTAAGAGTAAAAAGATATACATATGAACAAACACCATTTTTAAAGAGTATGATTGAAAAAGGAGGAAAACATTTAGAGGAACTATCCGAAATATTTAATCTTAATGACGATGTTAACATTGATAGTAAGAAGATAAAAAAGTAAATGAGGAAGTGGAATTATGAAAAATATTATTATAGTAACAGGAGGTTCTAATGGCTTAGGAAAAGCAATTGTAGAATACTCACTAGATAAAGACTTAATTGTTTGTAATTTAGATAAAGAACAATCTAGTATAAATAATATGAATTATAAAGAGTTTATTGGTGATATATCTAATGAAGACTTTATTATACAATCAATTAATGAAATATCTAAATTAGGAAATATAAAATATCTTATAAATAATGCTGGTGAACCTTCATTTAAATTACCTGATGAGTATGAAAAATCGGATATAGAAAAATGTTTTAAAGGTTTACAAGGAATGATATTATGTTCTGCAAATACCCTAAAGATAAAAAATGAACAGGACTTAAAAATAGTAAATATAATGTCTTCTGCAGCTCTAAGAGGTAATAAACAAGAAGCTGTTTACTGTGCTACTAAATGGGGTGAAAAAGGATATACTGAAAGTTTAAAAGTAGCATATAAAGGAACAAGTGTAAAAGTAATTGGTGTATATCCTGGAGGCATTAATACAGAGTTTTATAAAAATAGTAGAGATTATGTTACAAAAGAAAAACAAAATACTTTTATGAACCCTAGTGATGTAGCTAAAATAATTTGTGATAATATTTTTAGTGATTTAAACTTAAATGTAGCGGATATAATAATTGAAAGAAATTAGGTGTATTATTATGCAAAAATTATTAATAATGGCTTATATGGGAACTGGCAAAACAGAGTTGGAAAAGAATTATGATAATGTAGTAGATTTTGATTTTCAAGATTATAAATATATTTATGATGAATCAATTAGACATCTACCACTTGAACAGAGAAAAGGAAATGTGAACCTAAGAACTGAAAACCCTGATTATCCTAAAAACTTTCTTGATGATGCAACTAAATTACTTAATGAAGGTAAAATAGTTGTATCTCCATTTATAGATCATGTATTTAAGGCTTATGATGATTCTAATATTAAATCCCAAATTCAGGATTTAAGAATTATATTAGTTTGTCCTGAAAGAAATAATTTTAATGAGTATGTAGAAAGATTTAAAAAAAGAGGAAGTAGTAGTGAGTTTATTGCTAGAAGAGAAAAAGAGTTTTCCAGTTTAATGGATTTATTTGATAATGCAAAGAATTATGAAAAAATAGTAATGAAATCTGGACAATTTTTAAAAGAAGCATTAGAAGAATATGGTATAATTTTAAATAAAAAGAAGTGATTTTATGAATAAAAGAAATCTTATAATAATTATAATATGTTTAATAATATCAATTATATTAGGTATCAGTTCTAATGATATAATCATTGGTAGTACTACATTATTAACAGGTCTTTTATGTGCTTATTTTGCAAGTGTTGGTAAAAGGATAAATTATATATTTGGCCTAATAAATTATTTATTAATGGGATATGTTTCATATAAAAATAATTTATTTGGTATTTTTTTATTTTATATTCTTATATTTTCTCCACTACAAATTAGCGGTTTTATTTCTTGGAATAAAAACTTAGATAAAAATAATAATGTAAAAACTAGAGAATTTACTTTAAAAAATTCAATTATTATTATAAGTTCATGTATTATAGGAAGCTTTTTACTAGGATACTTATTAACTTTAATACCAACCGAGAGACTAGCATTCCTTGATGCATCATCTAATATAATTAATTTATGTGGAGTAGTATTATTAATAATGCGCTATAAAGAAGCCTGGTGGATATGGCTTACCAATAATACTATAGATTTAATAATATGGATTATTACAACAATAAATAATGGAGAAAACTCTATAATGATGCTTTTAACATCAATTGGTTATTTATTAATAAATATATATGGTATAATAAAATGGCACGTTAAAAGAAAGAAGAAAGTAAAATGAATGAAGAAACATCAAATTATCAAAAGTATAATTCTAAAAATAAGTTAAAGCAAATTATGATTAAAAGATTTCAAGAAAAACTACTTAAATTATTAGAAAATGAAAATAAAAATACATCTATTTTAGATGCAGGTTGTGGAGAAGGTTTTATAGCTGATTATATCTATAATAATACTAAAATTAAAAATATTACAGGAATAGATATAAATAAGGATTCCCTAGATTTTGCTAGTAGTATTAATAAAAAAATTAAATATAAAAAAGATGATATTTATAAACTTAGCTTTAAAGACAAACAATTTGATATAGTTATGACTTTAGAAGTATTAGAACATTTAGATAATCCTAAAAAAGCCTTGAAAGAAATTATAAGAGTTGCTAAAAAGAAGTTAATAATTAGTGTACCTAACGAACCATATTTCTCACTTGGTAACTTACTAAGTCTAAAAAATGTATGTCGTCTTGGTAATCCCCCAGATCATATTAATAGATGGTCTAAAAATAAATTTGAACGTTTTATAAATAATGAAATTAATAATAAATATAAAACTACCGTATTTACTTCATTTTCTTGGACAATTATAGTTATAGAAAAATAAATTACTTAAAAAACAACATGAATATAAACCCAATTATAAAAAATAATATAGTAATTTTTTTATTTTTATATTTAATTGCAGTAGGAAGTAATTCCTGTAATGAAATATAAGACATAATTCCTACAGTTAAGGAAAGAACAACACCAATAAATGAATTATCTATATATTTATATAGAAAAACATATGTTATAACAGCACCTAAAATCTCAGAAAAACCAGATATAAAAGTATATAAAAATGCTTTAAATTTACTATTAGTAGAATAATATATAGGAATAGAAATACTTATACCTTCAGGAATATTATGGAATAGTATTGAAAGTGCTAGTGTTATACCTAAACTTACATTAACTGTTGTAGTACTAAAAGTTAAGATTCCTTCAGGAATATTATGAAGCATTAGGGCAATACAATTTATAATACCTAATTTATATAATCTATTATCAATATTTTTAAATATTTTATCAATAAAACTTGCCAAAAATATTCCTATAATTACGAATAACAAAACTACTACTAGTATTCCTTTACTATTATATTTATTTCCAAGTAAATCTAAACTTTCTGGAAGAAGAGAAAATATAGAAACTGATAGCATTACTCCACTAGCAAAACTTAAAGATGCATTAATAATGTTATCTTTATTTTTTATTTTAAGAAAAATTGGTATCATTCCAAGCATTGTAGATAAACCTGCAATGGAGGTTATTAAAAATGAAAATTGTATATTAGTCATAGTAAATAATATGATTTATATTGATAAAAATGCAATAATATGTTAAAATACAAATACTTATTTTGGATGTGGTTAAATGAATTATAATTTATTAATGGAAGAAGAAATAAAAAAAGTAAAAGATGATGCGAAAACTTTACTACTGCATGCTTGTTGTGCACCTTGTTCATCTTCTGTTATAGAAACACTTGGTAATATTTTTAAAATAACTATTTTATATTATAATCCTAACATAACAGAAGAAGTTGAATATAAAAAACGTCTTGATGAAATACACAAGTTTATAAAAAAAATTAAAACAAAATATGAAATAAATATTTTGGATGGTAGATATAATCCTAATGAATTTTTTGATATATCAAAAGGATTAGAAAATGAAAAAGAGCGAGGTAAAAGATGCTATAAATGTTATAGCCTAAGACTAGAAGAAACTGCGAAGATAGCTAAAGAAAAAAACTTTGACTATTTTACTACAACACTTTCATTAAGCCCATATAAGAATAGTAATTGGATAAATGAAATAGGAAAAGAATTAAATGATAAGTATAATACTAAATTTTTATATTCAGATTTTAAAAAGAAAAATGGATATAAAAGAAGTATAGAATTATCTAGAAAATTTAATCTATACAGACAAGACTATTGTGGTTGTATTTACTCAAAAAGAGATAGCAAAAAGGAGTAGAATATGGAAATATTTTCAGGGGATTTAAGCTCGATGGAGCAAGATATAAATTATTTATTAGAATCTATATCTAGATGTAACAATAAATATGAATCGTATATTTTGTTTAGATCATTATATACTTTATTAGAATTTTATGAACTACTAACTGATAATGCTAAAAAATATACTAAAAAGTTTGAAAAAAATAAACACTTTTACTGTGAACAAGCAAGATATGCTAATACACTTTATAATAATAGTGTAGAGGCTTATTTAAAATCACGAGATATGACTTTATCTTTTTCTGATGCATTATTTAGTGAGGATGTAGAAGTTAATTTTATGTATGAAAAATCTAGTACAGATGAGTTACTATTTGATGAGAATGAAATATATGAAATAGTATCAGATTATTTAAAAAAATATAATGAATCTGGATTAAATTTTTTGGATGAAATGATTAAAGACAAGAGAATCTATTGGGCCGTAATTAAGGATAACGAAGATACTTGTGGATATACTATTTGGAATAATTATATGAAAAAGAATCATATATTACTAATAGAAAAAAATAATAGTATTAGACTTTTGGCTACACTTGTTCATGAATTAGGTCATGTTTGTGATAATTGTAATATGCATAATAAAAGTGAAAATATGAGAAGTAAATATTTATCTATATCTCCATATGTAGAAACACTTGCAATATTAGAAGAAAAAAGATTTATTGAATTTTTAATAGAAGAAGGTATCGATAAGATAAATTCAATAAATTTGTTAACAAATCTATATCAAAAAATGTATGATAATTTACCTAAAATTACAGTTTTGTCTTTAATTCCAGATAATATGTTAAGACGTGATAAATATGCTAGTATGACAAAAGAAGATTTTTATAATAATGTTCCAGGAATGTTATATGATAGTAGTGATACCTTTTTACCTGAACCAGAAGAATATAGTATTATAGATAATCCTAGATATGGATATGGAACTGCTATCGCAATATATTTAGATGCATTAAGAAAAGCAGATAAATATAGTTACCAAGATAAGTTATCTAAATTCATGAGTTTAAGAACAGGATACATTTCTTCAAACTTTTTTGATAGACTTGGTACATCTACTCAAGAAATGTCTGATATAATAACTGATGAAATAGAATCAACTAATAAAAATGTTCTTATTAAAAAATAAAATTATAATATTGTTAAATTAATTGTCATAGTGTATAATTAATAATATAAAACTTCTTGTAAGAAGAGTAAAATTTAGTTTATTTATAGAGAAAATGTGGTAGGTGAAAACATTTAATAACTAAATCTGAAGACACTTACATAAAAAAGAAGCGTGTAACTACGATATAAGTATAATGAGTATAAATAAGGTGGCACCGCGATATATTCGCCCTTAGGATTAGCCATCTTTTTATTTTATAGGAGGAAAATAGTATGATAACAAAACCAAAAGGATGTAAAGATATTTATGGAAGAGAAGCAAAAATATGGAAATATATTGATACAGTAGTAGATTCTGTAATGGAAAAATATAATTATAATTATATTCGTACTCCCATATTTGAATCAACAGAATTATTTCATAGAGGAGTTGGAGATACTTCTGATATAGTAACTAAAGAAACGTATGATTTTAAAGATAGAGGAGAAAGAAATATTACTTTAAGACCAGAAGGTACTGCCGGAGTAGTTAGAAGTTATATTGAAAATAAAATGTATGGTGAACTAAACCCAGTAAAACTTTACTATAATGGAACAATGTATCGTTATGAAAGACCTCAATCTGGAAGAGAAAGGGAGCTTACTCAGTTTGGTATGGAAGTACTTGGAAGTGATGACCCACTTATTGATTCAGAAGTTATATCAGTTGCTGTAAATATTTATAAGATGTTAGGTTTAAAAGGAATCAAAGTAAATATAAATACTTTAGGTGATACCGAATCTAGAAATAATTATCGTAAAGCATTAATAGATTATTTTACACCACATATTGATAGCTTCTGTGAAGACTGCAAGGAAAGACTTAATAAAAATCCATTAAGAATCTTAGATTGTAAGGTAGATAAGGATAACGAAATATTAAAAAATGCTCCTACTACAATAGATTATTTAAATGATGATAGTAAAAAAAGATTTGATAAAGTAAAAGAATACTTAGATTTATTACAAATAGAGTATATAGTTAATCCTAATATTGTAAGAGGACTTGATTATTATAGTCACACAGTATTTGAAATAGAGGCTGACATAGAGGGATTTGGTTCAAATAATGTTATTGGAGCAGGTGGAAGATATAATGGATTATGTGAAATATTAGATGGTCCAGCTACTCCAGGTGTTGGTTTTGCATCAGGTATTAGTAGACTTGCAATGGCACTAGAACTTGAAGAAGTTAATATTCCAATAAAAGAAGATATAGATTTATTCTTACTTTATGTATCAGAAGATGAGAAAAAATATGCCGCTTATTTATCACAAGAATTACGTATGGCGGGATATGTAGTTGATACAGAATATACTAACCGTAGTCTAAAAGCGCAGTTTAAACAAGCTGACAGATTAAACGCAAAATATATTGCCGTATTAAATAGTGATGATTTAAATAATAATGAAATTAAAATTAAAAATAATATAACAAAAGAAGAAGAAATAATATCTCTTGATGCCATAATTTATTATTTAGATGAAAAGTTAATAGATGATATAGATGAACATTCATGTGATTGTGATGGGGAATGCGACTGTCACTGCAATCATGATGAAGAAATTTAATAAGAAAAGGTGATATAATGAAAAAAATATATGCAGAAGAATTAAAGAATCATTATGGAGAAAAAATAGAATTTAGTGGTTTCGTAGATAACATTAGAGATTTACAATGGGTACAATTTGTAATACTTAGAGATTCAACTGGTAAAGTTCAAGTAACCATTGAAAAATCAGAAGAAAAAAATAAAGAAATGGTTGAACTAATTAGTAATTTGGCTCTAGATAGTACTGTAAAAGTATACGGAACCTTAATGGAATCTCCTAAAGTAAAATTAAATGGAATGGAAATAATTCCAGATACTATTGAAGTAACAAGTACAAGTGCTTTAGAATTACCATTTAATTATAAAGATTTAGAAGGAGTAAACCTAGATACCAGGCTTGATTATCGTTTTATAGATTTAAGAAATGATAAGAATCAATTAATGTTTAAAATTCAAAGTGATTTAGTAAAATATATGAGAGAGTATTTATACAATAATGATTTTACTGAAATTCATACTCCTAAACTTATAGGTGCAGCTAGTGAAAGTGGATCTGAAGTTTTTGAAATAAAATATTTTGATAGAGCAGCTTATCTTGCTCAATCTCCACAATTTTATAAACAAATGGCTATGGCTAGTGGTATGTCTAAAATATTTGAAGTAGCACCATGTTTTAGAGCAGAAAACTCAAATACTAATAGACATGCTACAGAATATACTAGTTTTGATGTTGAATTTTCATATATTGATTCCTATGAAGATGTTATGAATTTAGAAGCAGAAATGCTTGAATATGGTTTATCAAAATTAAAAGAAAAGTATAATGATACAATAAAAGAAGTATTTAATGAAGAATTAGTAGTACCTAAACTACCATTTCCTACAATGACTTTAAGTGAAGTTTATAAAGAATTAGAAGAAAGATATAATTATAAAATAGCTGAAGAAGAAAAAAATGATTTAACAACAGAAGCAGAAAAACTATGTTATAAATTAGCCAAAGAAAAATATAATCATGAATTCTTATTTGTAACTGATTATCCTGCAGAAAAACGTGCGTTCTATCATATGAGAGATAACGAAGGAAAACTTCAAGGATATGACTTAATATGGAAAGGTGTAGAAATAACAACAGGAGCTCAGAGAGAACATAGATATAATGAAATTGTAAAAAATGCTAAAGAAAAGGGATTAGAAAAAGACGTAGAATTTTATTTGGAATTCTTTAAATATGGATGCCCTCCACACGGTGGTTTTGCAATAGGAGTTGATAGACTTACTATGTTACTTTTAAATATACCAAGTGTTAAAGAAACACAATTCTTATTTAGGGGTCCTAATAGAATTAATCCATAATAAAAGTATTAAATTTCAGGAGATGATTTGGATGGAAAAAAATTCGTTTTATGATGTGAATCAAAGATATTATAGTAAAGAAGAATTAGATTTATACCGTGATTTAACTGGAATGCCTTTATATGGTAGTTATGACGAAATGATGTATGCATTAAATAGAAAAATTAAAAATAATGTTTCTTCTAGAGAAAAGAAAACAAAAAATAAACAAAATATAAAAAGAAGTAATCACAAGACTACTTCTAATTAATCTTTTAAAAATTCACCAATCAATTTATGAGTAAGAGTAGAATAATTTAAATAGGAAAAGTGTCCTGCAGTAGGAAGTATTACTAAGCGTGCTTTTCTTATTTTTTTCTGCATATATTTACCATATCTTAAGGGTGTATCATAATCTTTTTTACCCCATATAATTAAAGTTTTAATATTAATGTTGTTAATATAATATTTTAAGTCTTCATTTACTATATTCTTAAAACTATTATACATATTCTTATCTAATCTTTTATAATCAGTTGATCCAAATATTTTAATTAATCTTTTTAGATATAGATTTCTTTTTCTTCTAGGTATCAATATACTTAACTTTCTTAATAATTTATAAGTATATTGTTTTAATAATTTAATAGGACCTTTACGAGGTTTAATACCAGAAGTATCTATCATAATTAGTTTATTAATTCTATCTTTATAATATCCTGC
The DNA here is from genome assembly GCA_948434005.1 of uncultured Mycoplasmatota bacterium. GTDB lineage: Bacteria > Bacillota_I > Bacilli_A > RF39 > UBA660 > UMGS995. The sequence continues at coordinate 12,652 of CAOJEH010000006.1, read as the reverse complement.
TATTAAAGTAGCAATTCTTCCTCCAAAAGAATGGGCTATAATGATAGGATTAATAATGTTTTCATCTTTAATAAAATCTCTAATAATATTAGTATAATCATATATAGTTAAATCTCTATTAGGAAATATACTATTACCAAAACCAGGATAATCAAAAATATAGACAGTATAATTACTTTTTAAATAATCAATCATATATCTAAATGTTTTTCTAGTATCACCCCATCCCGGTAAAATTAAAATAGTTTTACCTTTATCACCATATTTCTCATAATACATAGAAATATCATCTTTGTTATAATACATATAATCACCTATAGTAATTTATGTCGATATTTTATAGATGTGCTCTTTAAATATTCATAAAATTTTAGTATAATATAGTGGGACGTGATAATATGAAAATCAATTTTTTTAAAGACACTAGTAATGAACCATATAAGCTAATAAAAAAAAATAGATTTAAAAATAAATATATAAGGACATTATCTAAAAAGTATGATGATTACGGATTTATATCAAAAGAATTAGGTAATGAATTAAATTCTTTATTAAAAGAAAAAGGATATAAAGTAGGAATTCATAGAACCGGTTATAAAAATTATGATGAAGAAGATATAAATGATTTATTTACAAGAGGTTTAAAAAATTATGGTGATAGCATGCAAGGGGCTCAACGAAAGTATGTTAATACCACAAAGACAGTTGATTTCGAGAATGACTTTACTATTTTCATAGGAATGATAAAAACTGCATGTAATTATAAAGGATGTACAACAGGGGCAGTAATTGTTAAAATACCAGAAGATTATATAGAAATTGGTATTAATAAAGAACCAACAAAACCAATTTATTATAACGATAACGGTGTTATGAGATTAATGCCTGAATACATATATGGATATATTCCACTAGGTGAAAAAGGAATGGTAGGTAATATAATAAGAAATCCAAATTATAAAGATATTCATGATTATAAACCAGATGGTCTTATATTAGATGGAGAAGATATATCAAAAATTAATACAGTTCCAAAAAGAAAGTAGGAAATATAATGATTTTTAATTATGAAGATAATTCATATCAAGTAATAATAGAAAAAAAACGTACTAATAAAAATACATATATTAGAGTAAAAAAAGATATGAAAATATATGTTACTACTAATTATTTTACAAGAGATAAAGATATAGAAAAGTTACTAATAGATAATTATTCTAGTATAGTAAAAATGATAAAACAGCAAGTTGTAAAACAAAAGAGTAATGAAGGTTTTAATTATTTAGGTAAAAAGTATGATATAGTATATGTTGATTATTGTGATATTTCATTTGGAGATGCTAAAGTATTTTTAAATAAGAATTTAGATATAGATAAATGGTATAAAAAGCAAGCAAAAGTGTTATTTAAAAACAGACTAGATGAAATATATAATGAATATACAGAAAATATACCATATCCAGATTTAAGAATTAGGAAAATGACTACTAGATGGGGAGTATGTAATACAAGATTAAAGGTAGTAACCTTAAATTTAGAATTAATAAAAAGAGATATTAAATATTTAGATTATGTAATAGTACATGAATTATCACATTTAATAGAAGCTAATCATTCGAGTAAGTTTTGGTCATTAGTTGAAAAAAACTATAAAGATTATAAAAAAATAAGAAAAGAAATGAAAGATTTTTAGGTGATAATGATGATAAAAATATTAATAATAGATGATAATGATTATAAAATAGAGAATAATAAAATGATTTTATCAAGTATCTATGAAAATCCAGAGTTTTTTGAATTTTATTCAAAAAATAGTGCACTTAAATTTTTAAATGAATGTAAAAGTATTATCGATTTAATTGTTTTAGATTGGAATTTTCCAAATTTTGATCAAGGTATGCCAGAAGTTGGTATGGGTGAAGAAATTTTAAAAGCAATGCAAAGAAAAACTATAAATATTGATACTATTATTTGTTCTTCTGATAAAGTGAATTTAGAAAATGAATATCAAAATGTAATTGGAAAAATTTTATATAATCCTAGAGCATCTTTAAAATCTCAATATGAAGAAATGTTAAAGCATAAACAAGAATATCCTAATCCATATACAGTAATAGAAAGGGATTCTCCAATAACAATTGGTAATTCTAATACAAGTGATTTTAATAGGGAAAATGAACCTTTTAAAAATGAATATGAACAAAAGAAGAAAAGGCAAAAACAACTTAGTAAATGGAAGCGAAAAAGAAGTAGTGATGCTTGGTGGAAAAAGTAAATCTAAAGGAGAAATATATGATAATAACAAGTTCAGATAATAAAGAGATTAAAAGAGTATCTAAACTAAATAGTAAAAAATATAGAGAATTAGAAAAAGAGTTTATAGTTGAGGGTGAACATTTAGTAGAGGAATCATATAAGAAGGGTTTATTAAAAAAAATATTTTTATTAGAAAATGAAAATATAGAAATAGATATAGAAAAAATATATGTAAGTTATGATGTAATGAAAAAAGTCTCTAACTTAGATACACCACCTAAAGTAATAGGAATATGTAGTTTATTAAAAGAAAAAGAAGTAGGAGATAAAGTATTAGTTTTGGATGGAGTACAAGATCCAGGTAATCTTGGAACTATTATTAGAAGTGCAGTAGCTTTTAATATAGATACAATTATTTTATCTAATGATACTGTAGATATATATAATCCAAAAGTTATTAGAAGTACTCAAGGAATGCTTTTTAACATTAATATTATAAGAAAAGATATAAAAGAAGAAATAACTAAATTAAAAGACAAAAACTATAGTATATATACAACTAATGTATCAAATGGTATAGATATAAAAGATGTAGAAAAAAGTAATCAATTCGTTTTAATAGTTGGTAATGAAGGTAGCGGAGTAAGCAAAGATATTTCAAAACTTGCAGATTACAGTATATGTATAAATACAAATAAAAATGTAGAAAGCTTAAATGTCGCAGTTGCAACAAGTATATTATTATATGAATTAAGGTGATCATATGGAAAAAGTATATATTGGAAAAGTAGTAAATACTCATGGTATTAAAGGAGAAATTAGAATATTAAGTAATTTTGAGTTTAAAGACAAAGCTTTTAAAGTAGGTACAAACTTATATATAAAAGATGAAGTGCATCAAATCAAATCATATAGAACTCATAAAAATTATGATATGATTACTATAGGTAATTATACAAATATTAATGAAGTATTATATTTATTAAAAGAAGATGTATATAAAGATAAAGAAGAATTAAATTTATCTGGTAATGAGATATTAGATAGTGAATTATTAAATTATAAAGTTATTGATAAAAATAAAAAAAGTGGTATAATAAAGGAAATATTTTTGGCAAGTAGTAAAAATAAAATTATGAGAGTACTATTTGACAAAGAAGTATTAATACCAATGAATTCTCCTATGATTAAAAATATAAATAAAGATAAAAAAATAGTTGAAGTAGAATTAATAGATGGGATGATTTAGATGAAAATAGATATATTATCATTATTTCCTGATATGTTTGATAAAGTATTTAATGAATCAATAATTAAACGAGCACAAGTTGATAAAAAAGTAGAAATAAAAACACATAATTTTAGAGACTATACGCTTGATCCTCATAATAAAGTAGATGATACACCATATGGAGGAGGATGTGGGATGGTACTTATGGCACAGCCTATCTTTGACTGTGTTGAATCTCTTAAAACTAAATATTCCAAAGTAATTTTATTAACTCCATCAGGTAAACCATATAAACAAAAGATGGCTTATGATTTATCGCATGAAAAACATTTAATTATGATATGTGGTCATTATGAAGGCTTTGATGAGCGAATTAGAACTCTTGCAGATTTAGAAATAAGTATAGGAGACTATGTTTTAACAGGAGGAGAAATTCCTGCAATGGTATTAACTGACTCTATAGTAAGACTACTACCAGGTGTTATTAAAGAAAGAAGTCATCTAGATGATTCATTTAATGATCATTATCTTCTAGATTATCCAACATATACTAAACCTAGAGTATTTAGAGGAATGGAAGTTCCAGATATATTGTTATCAGGTGATCATAAAAAAATAGAAGAATATAGAAAAGAAGAAAGTATAAAGAAGACTAAAGAATTAAGACCAGATTTATTAGAAAAGTAGGTGGATTTTATGTATATTATAGAAAATAAAAAAATTAAATATAAATTAATTAATAGAGATGCCTTAGAATCTATAAGTGGTTTTCAATTTGGATCTAATAGAGTTCATAAGATTAAGGGACATGAAGTATCAAAATTAATAATATATAATAAGAAGTTAGCTCATCCTATAGTATCAAAACAAGTTAGTAAAAAATATCAAAAATTAATAGCAGAACTTACTGAACTATTAATAAGTGATGATGATACTGGAAGATGTCAAATGCAGGCTCTTACTGAGATAGAAAGATTTAGACAAATTATTAAGAATAAGTATAGAGAATATCTTACTAGAAAAGACTTAGAGGTAATGTCTAAACAATTATCTGTAATGCAAAAAACTGCTAAAAGTAAAATTATGGAAATACAAAATGCTTTAATTAATAATGAAATGTCTAAAGGTAGATCTTCAAAATAAGTTGTAAATTTACATCTTATTTTTTTTATTTAATTGAATAACTAGTAAATATATGATATTTTCTAGTTAGAATAGAGTGTGGTATATATGGAAGAAAAAGCTAAAATATTTTATAAAAAGTCAACTGGGAAAACAGTTGTAATAGTAATATTAATTCTTCTTTTACTAGTAGCACTATCTTACATAGGATATACAAAATATCAAGAGTTATTAAATAAAACTGAACCAATAGAAGATAAAAAAAGAGAAGAATTATATTATAGTGAAGTAGAAGATATTATGAATCAAATTGATATGTATAATTATATTTTTAAAGGAACATATCCAATAGAAAATATTAATGATATAGATAATCAATTAAAATTAAGGTTTGGTATATATGCATTAAAAGAGACTGAAAATATAAATAATTATTATAAAATAGAAGATATGAAAGAGGTATATAAAAACTTCTTTATAGATGGATTTAGTGCTATATATGAAAATATCGAATGTCCCACAAAGGATGATGATTTATATGAACTAAATACTAATACTAAAACATATACAGAAAAAGGTGAGCATGCTCATGGTATAATGACGCTTGATATGGATACTTACTTTATAAAAGGAAAAATCGAAGATGATAACTATATTATAGATACACATATTGTTTATAGTAACTATTGTAATGATACATGTAATAAGGAAGGAGGTTACTATAAATCATATAAAGATGTAGTTAATGGTAGTAATCCAGTTTATTATAGAAGAAGTGATTATAAAGATTCAAAAGATGAATTTCCACTAACTACTTATACATTTATAAAAAATAAAGGAAGATATAAATTAGAAAGTATTAGAGTAAAATAATAGGAGTTAAATTATGGTAAAAGAAGAAAAAATAAAGAAAAAATCATGTAGAGGATTAGTTATATTTAGTATAATTTTAGTATTAATTATAGTAGCAGCAAGCCTATTTCTATATATTGCTATAGATGAAGGTTTTATTACTATTAATAAAAATGAAGATGTAATTGATATTATTAAAAAAGATAATAACACTAAAATTAAAGAAGAAACTATTACAGATAGTAATCTTATAGTAGATTTAAAAAATAAAATAAATTATCTTAATGCTAATAAAATATATATGAATCATATTATTCCAAATTTATATAAGGAAGAAAAAATTACATATATTGGTGAACAAGAAAAATTAAATATAGTTTTAGAATCCTTAAATAATAGTTATACATCTATTACAATACCAAAAGAAGAGATTGAAAAAAGTATAGGTTCATATTATATTAATAATGTATTAGAAGATAATAAACAAATAACTATTGATAAAGTAAAACAAAGATATAAAGAGTTATTTGGTTCTAATATAGACAAATTTTATCATGTTGAAGGTTGCCCTACATATTTATATGATTCAATTAATAATGTTTATTATATAATGACTAAATGTACTAAAGGAACTACTCTTAATAAGGAATATACTTATGATATTAAATATACTAAAGAAGATAATTATGCTTACGTATATGTTAGTGTAGGAACTGCATTTTTAAATAATAATATTAATAGTAGTGAAAAAAAATTAAATATATATAGAGGATATAGTAGTGCTATATATAAAGAAGAAGTCAGTGAAAAAGAAGCAGAAGAATTTAGTATAGATGAAGATAATTACAATGACTTTACAATATATAAATATAAGTTTTTTAAAGATGATACAAATAATTATTACTTTGTAAGTGTAGAAAAAGTAAAATAAAATAGATTCGTTATAGACGAATTTATTTTTTATGTTATAATTATTATAGAAGAATAGAGGGATAATATGAGTAAGATGAAAACATTTACTATGAAAGCTCTAACAAAAGAGGAATTAGTAAATATAAATGATTATTGGAATGCTACAAATTATTTATCTGTAGGACAATTATATCTATTAGATAATCCATTATTGAAAAGAAAATTAAGTATGAATGATATAAAACCTAATGTAGTAGGTCATTGGGGTACTGCACCAGGGCAAAATTTTATATATGTTCACTTAAATAGAATAATTAAAAAGTATAATTTAAAAATGATATATGTATCAGGTCCAGGTCATGGTGGACAAGCAATGGTTGCAAATAACTATTTAGAAGGTACTTATACAAAATTTTATCCAGAAATAACAGAAGATATAGATGGTATGAAAAAACTATTTAAGCAGTTTTCTTTTCCATTTGGAATATCTTCTCATGTGGCTCCAGAGACTCCAGGTAGTATTAATGAAGGTGGAGAGCTAGGATATAGTTTAGCACATGCATATGGTGCAGTTTTAGATAACCCAGATTTAATCGCGGCTTGTTGTGTTGGTGATGGTGAGGCTGAAACTGGTCCACTTGCAACAAGTTGGCATATAAATAAATTTTTAAATCCTAAAACTGATGGAGTAGTATTACCTATATTACATAGAAATGGTTATAAAATCGCAAGCCCTACTATATTTGGTAGAATGAGTGAAATGGATTTGGATTATTTCTTTACTGGATGTGGGTATAAGGTTTATCATGTATCAGGAACTGATCCATATAAAATGCATGATGCAATGGCAAGAACTCTAGATATGGTAGTTAGAGATATTAAAAAAATAAAATCCGGAGAAACAAAAAAAATAATGTATCCAATGATAATATTAACTACTCCAAAAGGATGGACTGGTCCTAAAAATATTGAGAGAAAACAAATAGAAGGAAGCTTTAGAGCTCATCAAGTCCCAATAGCAGTAGATAACCTACATATTGATAATATATCTTTATTAGAAAACTGGTTAAAAAGTTATCATCCTGAAAGATTATTTGATGAAAGAGGCAGATTAGTTAAAAGATTAAAAGATTTAGTACCTTCTCCAACTAAATGTATGGGCGCTAGTCAATATGCTAATGGAGGACTTTTATTAAAAGAATTAGAACTACCAAACTGGGAAGATTATGCTATTAAAGTTCCTGCACCAGGCGTTATTATTAGACAGGATACAATTGAATTAGGCAATTATATTAGAGATGTATTTAAAATGAACAATAAGAATAAAAATTTCAGATTCTTTGGGCCAGACGAAGCACTGTCTAATAGATTTAACCATGTTTTTGAAGTAGAAAATAGAACTTGGAATGCTAAAGCATATCGAAGTGATGAATTTTTATCATCAAATGGCAGAGTAATGGATTCATTTTTATCAGAACATGTCTGTGAAGGAATGTTAGAAGGTTATTTATTAACAGGAAGACATGGATTTATACATAGTTATGAAGCTTTTGCTAGAATTATAGATTCTATGGTATCACAACATGCTAAATGGCTGAAAGTTTCAAAAGAAATCGCTTGGAGAAAGAGCATTTCTTCATTAAATTTCTTGTTAATATCACATGTATTTCAACAAGATCACAATGGTTATACTCATCAAGATCCTGGATTTTTAAATCATTTAGTTACAAAAAAAGCCGATATTGTTAGAATGTATTTACCACCAGATACTAACTGCTTACTATCATGTTTTGATCATTGCATTAGAACTAAAGATAAAATAAATGTCATAGTAGCATCTAAACATCCAAGACCACAATGGTTAACTAAAGCTCAAGCTAAAAAACACTGTACTAAAGGTGTAAGTATTTGGGATTTTGCAAGTGATGATACTGATAATCCTGATATTGTAATGGCATGTTGTGGTGAAACTCCAACTTTAGAAACACTAGCGGCAGTAGATATTTTAAAAACCGCTGTTAAAGATATAAAAATAAGAGTAGTTAATGTTGTAGATTTAATGAAATTACAATCAAATTCAGAGCATCCACATGGTATGAGTGATGATGAGTATGATAAGATATTTACTAAAAATAAGCCAATCCTATTTAATTTTCATGGCTATCCTTCACTAATTCATCAATTAACTTATAAAAGAAATAATAGGGATATACATGTACATGGTTATAAAGAAGAAGGAACTATAACAACAACTTTTGATATTAGAGTTCAAAATGAAATTGATAGATTCCATTTGGTTATATCTGCTCTAAACGAAATGCCAAGATATAAAAAGAATGCTGATATTTTAATAAATTGGTGTAATGATATGCTAGATAAACATAAAAAGTATATAAAAGAATTTGGTGAAGATATGCCATATATTAAAAATTGGGTATGGAACAAGAAGTAGAAATACTTCTTTTCTTTTTACATATAAATTAATAAATACATTTGCATTGAATTTAAAAATGTGTTATAATTTAACTCGTCAGGAAAATAATCCGCTGAATTTATATATTTATGATTATTGGGTAGATTAGGAAAGGAGATTAACTATGAGTAATATTATTGACAAAATTAATGAAAAACAAATTAGAAATGACATTCCTGAATTTCGTGTAGGTGATACTGTAAAAGTAGACTATAAGATTATAGAAGGAAAAAGAGAACGTATTCAAGCTTTTGAAGGAACTGTAGTAGCAAAACGTAATGGTTCAGTATCTGAAACATTTACAGTTCGTAAGATATCTTCTGGTGTAGGAGTTGAAAGAACATTCCCAGTAAATTCACCAAAGATTGACAAGCTTACAGTTGTACGTAAAGGAAAAGTAAGACGTGCTAAATTAACTTTCTTGAAAAATTATGTTGGTCAATATAAGATTAAAGAAAGAGGACAAAAAGTTTCTAAAAAAGATGAAAATAAAGCTGCATAAAAATGCGCTTTTTTCTTGAAATAAAATACATATAATTTTATAATAATACTATGGAGGATTAGATGAGAAGGGCAAAAGAGGTTATTAAAGAGTTTTGGATATATATAGTCTTAATAATATTAATTATTTTAATAAAAGCATATATAGTTACACCTGTAAAAGTAAATGGAACATCTATGATAGATACATTACATGATAGTGATATAATGATATTAAATAAACTAACTTATAGATTTAATGATATAAAAAGGTTTGATATTGTAGTAATTGATGATAAAGAGGAATTAATTATTAAAAGAGTTATAGGTTTGCCAGGTGAATATATAGAATATAAAAATAATAAACTATATGTCAATGGTAAATATATTAAAGAGAAATTTTCTCATAAAGAAACAGATGATTTTTCTATAAATGAATTAGAAGCTACAAAGATTCCAGAAGATTGCTATTTTGTATTAGGTGATAATAGAGTTAACTCTAAAGATAGTAGAATTATAGGTTTTATTCCTAAAAAACAAATTTTAGGTAAAACTTCTCTAACAATTTTTCCATTTAATAGATTAGGAAATAAAGAATAATGAAGTTAATATATAAAAATACATTCGATAATGTTAAAACGAAAGATAAAGTGCCACAAGAAGATAAAATATATGCTACCGATAATGAAGCAATTATAGCAGATGGAATTACAAGAGATCCTATTGGTATAACTGATTTTAATAGTGTCTCATTTGATGAATTAGTAAATAGATATCCTAATCCATCAGGTGCAGCTATTGCAGCAGAAGAAATTATAAAAACATTTAAAATAAGCACAGGAACATTAAGAGAAAGAATGATAAAGTGTAATGAAGCTGTAAAAGAAATAAATAATAAATATATTAAAAAATGTGATTATTTAGAGAATGATTATTATGCCGCAGTAGCAGCATCTCTTAAAATAGATGACAATAAACTTTATTATTCATATATATGTGATTGTGGGATTATTATATATGATAAAGATGGAAATATAAAATTCCAAACGGATGATGATAAAGCTCTTGTTGATCCATATATAAACAATAAGGCAAATATAAATCATTTATCATGGAACTTAAAAGAGGCTAGAATATTAGTAAGAAAAGAATTTAGAAATAACATAGATAATATAATAGATGGAAAATGTGTATCCTACGGAGCATTAACAGGAGAAGAAAATGCAGAGTATTTCATTAAAGAAGGAACTATATTATTAGATAATAAAGATATTGTGATTATATATAGTGATGGTTTTACTAACTTTTTAAAAGAAAAGGAATTTATTAATAATATAATTAATTTTAATGAAAAAGACTTTATAAATTATTTATCGAAAAAAGAAAAAGAAGATAAAGATAAATATGGTATGGAAAAAACAATTGCAATATATAAATAATAAAAAAGGATTAATTGCTTGTATTAAGAATTAATCCTTTTACTTTAATTAGTTTAAGTTATAGTATAGGTATTTTGTTCAAAAATATAATGCAGATAATAATTTTATGATATAATTGAAATAATAGTAAGTTATTAACTGAAAAGGAGCTTATAATGAATGTATATATAGTAAGACATGGGCAAGTACCACATAATGCATTAGGAAAATATAGTAGCAAAGATGAAGACTTAAATGAATTAGGAATAAAACAAGCAGAAGAGTTAAGAAAAAAGATTAAAGATATTCATTTTGATATAGTTATTTCATCCCCACTACTTAGAGCCACACATACAGAATATATACTAACTAATTATGATGATAGTATAATTACAGATGAACGATTAAGAGAAAGAAGTTGTGGTACTCTAAGTGGCGAAAACCTAGAAGTAACTAATCGAGAAGAATATTGGAATTATTATAGTGATATAGATTATGGAATAAATGAAAATATAAAAGATTTTTTTGAAAGAATATTTAATTTTTTAGATGAATTAAAGAAAAAAGATTACGAAGATGTTTTGATAGTTGCACATAGTGGTGTATCGAAAGCTTTTAGTGCCTACTTTGAAGGAATATCAGATGGTAAATTTTTAAATAGAGGTTTAAAAAATTGTGAAATAAAAAAATACAAATTATAAACACTATTAAGTAAGTGGAGTTGATATAAAATGGAAGATTATAAAAATAAATTATCATTTGTTGCAATTGTGAAAAATGAGGCACCCTACATTGTAGAATGGATTGAATTTCACAGATTAGTTGGCGTAGATAAATTCTATATATATGATAACGAAAGCTCCGATAATTTAAAAGAACTACTAAATCCATATATTAAAAGTGGAATTGTAGTATATCATTCTTCACCTGGAAAAAGAATGCAAAATGTAGTATATACTGATGCAGTTACAAGGCATAAAGAAGAATCAAAATATATGGGATTTATTGATATAGATGAATTTGTTGTACCAAATGAAAATAATTATTATGATGCAAAATCAAAAAAACATATAAAAGATATTGGATAAATTTAAATTGAAGGAAGTTATATAAATGGAAAATCGACAAACCACATCAATCAGCTGGATGATTACGATCTAATTAATAACACCTTTAAAGCCTTATAAATAAAGAAAATTATTCAATTTAGATCTTGTATATTACACATTAAAAAGTTGGTGAAATAGTGAAAGAAAATATAAGATTGATTATTAACAAATATTTAGAAAAGTTTCCAAATGAAAAAGAAAGACTATTTTTACTATTAGATTATTTAAATAAATCTAATAATGAGCAAATAGTAGATTGGGATAATACAGACGGGCATTTAACTGTTGGAGCATTTGTGTATTGTAAAAACGCAGATAAATTTCTAGTTTTATATCATAAAGATTTAGAAATGTACTTATATCCAGGAGGTCATATTGATAAAGATGATAAGACTATGCTTGATGCTGCAAAAAGAGAATTAAAAGAGGAAACTGGATTAAATAATGTAAAATTTTTATATATAAATAACGAAGTATTACCATTTGATATTGATATTCATATTATTCCAAATAATGATAGAATTAATATGCCTAGTCATTATCATTTCGACTTTAGATACTTATTCTTTGTCGATAATGTAGATAATATAATTTTAGATGAAGAAGAATGTAAAGATTATAAGTGGATTTCGTCTAATGAATTAAGTAAAGATAAAAACTATGGAAATATAGTAGAAAAATTAAAAAGTAATAGATAGGAAGTGAAACAAAATGAATAACGAAAATCGACAAAATACGACAATCAACTGGTTGATTACGATTTATTGCAACCCCCTAGCAAACCCTTATAAATAAAGGC
>CAOJEH010000005.1 GCA_948434005.1 uncultured Mycoplasmatota bacterium | reverse complement strand
TGGTATTTTTATATAATTATCATAATTCACAAAACCACCTCCTAATCATTATCTTCGTAATTATGATTTTTTAACATTTCAATATAACCCATTTCTAATAATTCTTTCATCATTTTAGAAATAGATAAGTTATAAAATTTTGCCATTAGTTTTATCCTATCAAATAGTTCAAATGGTAAATATAATTTAAATATTCTCATTATATTCCTCCTTCCTAATAGGATGGTTTCCTATTAAATATTGCAAGTTTTAAAAAAAGCAGGATAAGAAGATAGCACCATAAACTAAAAAAATCCTTATAATATAAGGAAATTTAATGGTGCTATTCTTATTTCGTACTTACGAAATTCATCCTACTTCGTAGGTTAATACATAGGATGTTACTGTATTTAACCCTTTATTTATAATAAGTATTAATTTATCATTTTCATCCTATTTTAATAAAATTATTAATTTTTATAGGATGACTAGACATAAGCATCACCTCCTCTAAAACAGCAAAAAAGAAGACCTAAGTCTTCCCATAAATATTGCTATTTTACTATATTTTAGCACTTGACTGTATTTAGTCAATAAACTAAATTGTGTTTTTTTAGTAGTCGAATAGTAAACCAAATTGACTTTAAACAGTAAACTAAATCGTATGCGAAAAGTACACTAAATTGTATTTAAATAGTAACCTAAGATTATATTGTTGCATATTTATCTTTAGTTTACTATATTTTATCATTTGCCACATTATAGTCAATAATTTAATTTTTCTTTTTTTACTTTTATTTTCTTTTTTTTTTACTATTTTTTATTATTTTATATTTTTTCTAATACGCCATTTTCTAAATCATTGATATTATATAATGTTTCTAATTTATTAAATGTTTCTTCTAAGTTTCCTTTAGCGCTATTCCAACCAACTCCATCAGTAACCCAAATGAATGTTACATTATTTAAACTTGAAAGTTCCTGTGCTAACATCTTATAGCTTCTAGCTGTTTCGTTTAATTTTGAGCCATTAGATGCATAAAAGTTAGTTTCAAATAAATAATAATGATTATCCTTTACAACTACGAAATCAAATCTTTTTTTAGCTATTGATTTATTTAAATCAGAATCTGATATGTGCGATAAAATATCTAAATTAAACATACTCTTAATTTTGTCAGTTGTAAGCTCTTTATAATAATTTTTATCCCTAATATAACCTGCTTTTTGAATATATGATTCCACTAGATTTTCCATAAGATGCCCACCACGATTCTTTCTTCCATTAGAATCCAAGCCAACTTCTATACCCAAAACATAATCATATAAATTATTTATAATATGATTTTGCAATAAATCAAATAAACCACTTTCGTTCATAAATCTTATATAATCTTTTATTGAATATACCATTTTATCAAATTTAAAAAGATATTCATTTATTTCGTCTTTAACAAAAATTTCTCTAGAACGAACTGCTAATAAAAGCGGAATGCATTCTAAAGTTTCTGGATACTTAATTATTATATTTTGGAATTCTTCCTCTATATTTTTACTGCCAATTAAGGAATTTAAAATATTAAGTTCAACTTTTACTTTATCTACATTTTTATAAATTTTCTGAAAATCAACATAATAAGTATAGTCAGATATACTAGTCTTAAAATTACTCAACCATTCATTAAAATTTCTTTTCATTTTTCACTTTCCTTTCGTTTTATAGTTAAATCTAAATATTTTTTTTCTTTTTCTATTCCTACATATCTTCTATTCAATCTACTTGCAACTATTCCAGTTGTACCACTACCATTAAATGGATCTAATATTAAATCGCCTTCATCAGTAGATGCAAGTATTAATTTTTCTAATATTTCTATTGGTTTTTGTGTTGGATGTTTACCACATTTTTTCTCGCTTGGTTTTGTCAAAGATGATTCCCAAACATCTTTCATTTGTTTTCCACCATTTAATTCTCTCATTAAAGAGTAATTAAATTTGTGCTTTGCTTTTTTAATATCTTTTTTTGCCCAAATAATTGTTTCGGTGGAATGAACAAAAAATCTACAACTAATATTTGGTGGGGGATTTAACTTTTTCCAAGTTATATTATTTATTATTTTAAATCCTTCTTGTTCTAATGCCATACCTATTGAATAAATATTATGCATTGTTCCACTAATCCAAATAGTACCATTATCTTTTAGTACCTGATAACATAATTTAATCCATTTTCTATTAAATTTATGTTTTTCTTCTATACTAATTGATTTATCCCAATCACCTTTATTTACTGATACCATTTTTCCGCCACTACAAGATATTCCATCGCTAGATAAAAAATAAGGAGGATCTGCAAATATCATGTCAATACTTTTTGATTCTATACTTTTAAGTACCTTCAATGAATCACCTTGTATAAGTTTAAAATCTTTATCTTCATAGTAATACTTTTTCCTCATACAAACTACCTCCTTATATATTATACTATATTTATTACTCAAATCCTTTTTTATTCTCAAAATTTGTAATAATAACTTCTTCTACTTTTCCTCTTTTCTTTCCATTTGAATTAATATTTCTTTTTGCTTCAATTACGTGAATATTAAATTCTTTATACAATTCGTTTATTAAAGTTGTATTATGATTTGATAACATTACATAACAACCTTTATCAGATAATTCTTTAAATACTTTAGCAAGTCTTTTTTGTTCTTCTTTTCCAAAGCCATCTTCAGTATAACTATTAAAAGTTGAAGTATCAGAATCATAAGGTGGATCAAAATAAATAAAATCACCTTTTTTAGCATCTTTTACTGCTTCTTCAAAATCAACTGATAATAATTTAACAACATTATAATTTAAATACCCGCATACAATACCTAAATTTTGTCCTTCATAAGTATTTACTTTAGTCTTTTTACCAAATGGCACATTAAATTCATTCTTACTATTAACTCTATACAACCCATTAAAACAAGCTTTATTTAAGTAAATGGTACGAGCTGCCCTCTTATAATCTGCTAATTTATTGAATTTCTTTTTATCTCTATCTAAATTTCTAACTTTATAATAATATTCTTCAGAATGTTCAGTTTCGTGATGATTTAACTCTCTGCACATCATTTCAAACTTCTTTTCATCTTTAATACACTCATATACATTTATAAGTTCTTTATTATAATCATTTATAACTGCATTTTTAGGCGATAATTCAAACAATAATGCTCCTCCACCTACAAAAGGTTCATAATATGTATTAAATTGCTCTGGAACAAAACTTTTTAATTTATCTATTATTTGTCTTTTTCCTCCTGCCCATTTTACAAATGGCTTTCCTTTAATCATATTAACACCTACCTAATGAATTCCTAAAGAATAAAGTATTCCTGTAGCTACAACACTGCTTATAGTTCCTGTTGCAACATCTTTTAAAAAGTTAACTACTTTTACTTTGTTTTTACTCTTGCATGCTTTTTCTAATAATTTTAAATCACTTTTAGATATTCCTTCTTTTTCCAATAAATCCAATTTGTTTAATACTAAATCAAACAATTTATCATCACTATTTTTTGAATTAGCATTTTGTTCAATATTTCCAATATTATTTCCATTGCCACTAACCAGTATAATATTTTCAGCTATTAAAGATTGCACCTCTTCTTCAGTATAAAGTACTGCCCTAATATTATCATATATAATTGCAATGGCTGGGAAATTATCAGCTGATATAAAAACTTTACCAATATATTCAATTATTCCTATTTCCTGGCAATAATCTAATATTTCTTTTTTGCCAACATTGATTATATTTTCAGTAATTATTTCAAATTTTTCTTTCGAAAAATCGCCATTATTGTCAATAATTTTTTTTACTTCCTCTAATTTATAATTAAGATACATCTTTTTGGTATTTAATTTCATCCTTGGAAATTCGTTATAAATATAATGTCTACCATCTAATGTACTTGCATCAATAACACAATTATCATTAAAGTAACTCTTATATTCATCCCAAAAATCATATTCTTCACAAACATCTTTAATTAAATCCCTAAGTTGTGAATACAAGCAATTTTCATTACTATTATCTAAATAACCACCCTTCAATCCAATATTAGTGGAAAAAATAAAATCAAAAATTTTTATATTAAATTCATTTAACATTTTAAAACCTCCTATATAGGCAAAATACCTATCTTTGTTAATGCAAACATTATTCCATACATAATTCCTAAATTTACTAAATAAACAAAAAAATATGCTATTGCACCAAAAACAGGTGCTTCTCCTCTTTTATAAAAAGTTCCAACTATAGCCCTACTTATCAACATTAAAATAGTATATAAAGATACCACTTCCAGTAATATGTTATTTGCAATAGGATTTTCTAGTATAGGAATATTATCTATTGAATTATAACAAAGCCATGCTCTTACTAAAAAACTAATTAAGCTCACAATTTGATACATATTCAACCTCCTAAAGTCTGTTCTTACATATATAATTATACCATATGAGCCAGTATATTCTATTATATTTCAATAAAAAAGAAAGAAATTAATCTTTCTTATCAAACAATTCTTGTACAATTAAATCTTGTGAATGTAAATTATTATTTTTTCCTAATAATAAATTTTCATAAAATTTTACTAAATAACTGCTATCTTCCTTTATATTTAAATAGTTATTAAAATAATTACTTCTAACTAATGCATTTCTAAAATACACCGATTTATCTTTAAATAAAGTATTATCTACATTATATCCTAAACTAATTAAATACTTTTCAATAAATAATGCTGTTGTCCTAGTATTACCTTCTCTAAATGGATGTACTTGCCATATATTAGATGAGAATTTAGTTATATTATTGATAACTTCAACTATATTCATTTCTTTATAATTTTTTTCTTTTTCTAAAGATATATCATATTCTAATGATTCAGTTAATGTATTACAATCACCATAAGCTACTGAATCATTATTTAAAATTTTTTCATGTTTAGAAAAATCTATTTTTCTAAACTCACCAGCAAATTCATAAACATCTTGAAACAAAAACTTATGAACATATTTTAAATAATCAACCGACAATTCAATTTTATCTTCATTTAATAATTCAACTATTCTAGCAGATACAAAATCACATTCTAATTCACTATGATTTATTTCGTTTTTGTTTTCTTTTTCAATGTAATATTCTCTTAGCTCTTTTTCTACTTCTTCTATAGTTAAATTACCTTCTATATTTTCTTCTAATAATTTTTCTAAATATTTAGAAGGTTTTAAATTATCTACTGCTTGAAGTCCAATAGCCATATCCCATTGTAATTGTTTTATATAGTTATTAGATTTATATTCTTCCTCATATTCATTAACACTTGAATCTAATTCTTTTTCACTCATAATTAATCCTTTCTCTACTTAACATAGCATTTATATTAATCATATTTTAATTTAATAAATTATTAATAAACTGCAAAACACCATCATTATTTTTTGATAAAATATACACATTGTTCCTTGCCCTTGTTATTGCAACAAAAAGTTTGTTTTTAAATTCATTATTTATTTTATTATAAGAATTATCTAAAATAATTACAACATTATCGCTCTCGAGCCCTTTAGAACTATGTATTGTCATTATGCGATTTTCCTTTTCCACAATGTAATAATTGTATTTATATTTTTTATCTTCTAACTTATTTATAATTTCATTTATAGTTTCCATAGATAACAATATTCCTAATTTTGGACAACTATTCCTTAAGAATTTTTTTAAATCCTTTTGATCTCTTAAAGAGAATTCTCTTTGTTTTATTTTAATATTGCAATTCAATAATATCGGTTCAATCTTCTCATATGGATACTTATATTTATCTAAATCATTATTATAGTTTAAATAATATTTTAATAATTCATCAATAATATCCGAGTTTTCATAATAATCATTAAACCTTTTATTATCTAAATCTATTTTTTTAGTATAAATAATATCATAATCATCTTTATACAATTCGTATGTATCTTGTGCAGTTTTATTACTTTCTGTCAAAATGAAACTAGAGCCTTTAAGTTTTTTTAAAAATTTTATGTCTAGCTCACTAAGTATTTTAACATGTGAATCTCCTTGGTATTTCTTTTGTAAATCCATTTCATATATTTTATTTGCATAATAAATTATACTGGGATGGCATCTTACACTAACACTTATTTTATATTTATTATATCCATAGTTCACTAATGATTTAAATAACTCTGGTCGTGCACCCCTAAACTGATATATTGATTGATTGGCATCACCAACCATTACAATATTTATATTAGTATTTTCTTTTATTGCTTTAAAAAAATAATGCTGAAAAAAATTCAAATCCTGTGCTTCATCCACATATAAAGTAGTAAATTTGCTATTAAACCAATCTTGAAAAATTTGCATTTTTATAATCTTTGTAGCAAAAAAATAGGATGGGAATGATATTTCATATTGATTGTCTTTTAACTTTTCTAACCAATCATAAGAATATTTTTTTCCAATCGTCCTTAATGATTGATTTTGATCATAATATTTTGTTAATTCATTAATTGTAAGTGGTTTGCCATTCTTTTTTATTATAAAATTACCATTTATTTTAATGCATTCTTCTGGGAAAATAATTTGTTTATCTATAACAACTTGATTTTCAAATAAATTATTCAAAATTAAAGTCCTATTTACAAACATACATATAATATCTTTAACAAATGAATCTATTGTTCCTATAAAACTGTTCTCTATATCCAATTTGGTATTTATTCTAGATTTTAAATCTTCAGATGCTTCTCGTGTAAATGAACATGCTATTATCCCTTGATAATTTTCAATTTCGTTTAATTCTTTCTCTATTTTTTTAACAATAGTATAAGTTTTCCCAGATCCGGGACATGCTGATACAAAAATGTATTTGTCATTAGCATTTATAATTTCTTCTTGTTCTAAATCTAAAGTTTTCTTTATATCATCTGAAATATTATTCATACAAAAAACTCACTAATATTGAATCTTCATTTGATTTACAGATTTTTATATCTATACCATAATCGTTTATAAATGAATGTAAATTTTTAAGTTTTGCTTGTTTTAAGTAAGAAATAGCATCATCAGTAATATTGTTGTTTGGATTTGATCTTATATAGTCAATAAAATCCTTTTCAAAACCTTCGTTATGCTTAGAAAATAATATATTATTTTTAAATAATAACGAACATATTTCTTCTATCTTACTTTCAATGTTTTGTAATTTAGTATCTTTATTTTTAAATCTAAATTCTAATTCTTTTATATCCAAAAGTTTTTTTAAGTTTTCCTTTGCTTCTTCCGACAAATACTCAATACACCTTTCTAAACCAGCATATCTATATTCATCAACATGTGGAACTTTGAAAATATCGTTATCTGTTTTAATATAAACCTTTATACCTAGTTTTTCTAAAAGCACTTTTATTGTTTTAAATGCAATACCGTCAACCGAATAAATTCCAAATCTTTTTTCATTTATTAATCTTAAAAAATTACTGTCTTTTGTCATCAATAAACTATAAAAATACTTTTCGGAGTCACCCTCAATCAAAAGAACATTGTCGTAGTATAGCATTTCGGCAACCTCTATATTAATTAAATAACCAAATTTTTTAAAATCTTCATTATCTATGTTATCAAAACTATTTACAATTCTTTTAAAATTAGTTCTATCATATGTAATCTTTATTATTTGATTAACTTTTTCAAAATCAATTGTATATGGTGAATGAGTAGTAATTATAAGTTGACTTGGATTCATCTTTAGCAATGCACTAATGTATACTCTTTGTAACAATACATATAAATGATTTTCTGGTTCTTCAATAATATATATTTTTTGTTTATCTTCTTTATATATTTTTGATTTTAATATCATAGAAAATATTTTACTTTTTCCATCACCAATACTTCCAAATTCATTATCGTTAGTGTCATAAGCATTTACACTTAAAGATTTATATATATTTTCCTCTTTTATGCTTGGTGTAACTTTAAAATTCAAATCTTCAAATAAATCTTTAAATTCTCCTTTTTCATTTATTTCTTTTTGAATATCATTTATTATTTCTTCTGCTTGTATACTATTATTTAAGTTTGTTATTTCTTTTAAAATATTTTCACTAAAAAATATACCATTCTCTTTATTATCACTTTCCTTAAATTTAAAAAAATCTTTTTTTGAATTTTCAATATCATATACTGGGTTAATATATACTATAGAAAGGATTTTATCTAGCTGTGTCTGTGAATTTATTCTAATTTCTTTAGGGTCTATATCTGGATCACCATATATTAATGTATCTTCATATTCTAAAGTATCACTATTATATACAGAAATTAACTTTGCAATAATATATTTATTACCATCAGAATCTATATGTATATAATTACCCACAATTGCAGATTGTTCATTAGATAAATCATTTGCTAAAAGCTTTATTTCAATTTCAATATTTTCTTTATTTGAGTTTGTTGAATCGGAAGCAACAAAAGGAATTCTTCTTTTATTATAATCTAATACTTTTAATATTGCTGAACATATATTTGTTTTCCCGCTATCATTTTGCCCTATCATTATTGACACTTTATCTATAGTATCAATATTTATATCTAATCCTCTATAATTTTTGATTTTTAATCTGCTAATTATCATGCACCATCACCTCTTATAATAGTATTATAACATAATTTTTAATAACTTTAAGAAGTGATAAAAAAAACAAGCGTTTATTTCTTAAATAAAAACTATTTTAAAGCATTTTATCAATTTGTTCAATAATTATACTATTCTATATTTTTATTTAAATATAGCCGTCTTAATACCCTTATAAATTTAATCCATGTAAGAGCTAAGTCTCTCCACCCGCATTCATGTGATTAGATATCAATAACACACTCTCATCTAATGGATATAGTTCTCTTACCTTTGCTATCCTCTCATTTTTTGGTAAATTCACATCTTCTTCTCTAGTCATTTTTGCCGGTATACCTAACTCTCTTAACCTATCATATATATACTCAGCGGCCTGTAAATTAAAATTTTTCTCATAAATATTTCCATTTACAGCACCCGAATCAACTCCACCATGTCCAGCATCAACAATAACCCCTGTGATTTCACGTTCGTTCATATAATCACCTCAATATAAACTATGAGAATATATTAATTTTGCTACTAAAACAAAAAGGTGTGAAAAAAATGTCAACTTATTGAAACCATATTGCATCTAAAAAAACCATATGATAAAATGTACTTATAATATAAGGAGGAAAATAAATGAAAAGTGAAAGTAAAAGAAATGGTATTATTATTGGTGCTTTATTAATAACTATAGCATTAATGACAGTTGGTTATGCTGCACTTGCTACTCAATTAACTATTAATGGTACAGCATCTACAGCAGACGCTAGTTGGGATATTTCTTTCCTATCAATAGAAAAGAACACTACTTTATCTAGTACTGATGCAGTTGAAAACTCTGCACCTACAGCTACTGGTACTGCTGCTACATTTGATGTTAAATTACCAAAGCCAGGTTCAAAAATGGTATACGATATTGTTGTACAAAATACAGGTACTATCGATGCTACTTTTAAAGAATTAACTGGTGTTGACGAACTAAACGCAGCTGCACCACAAGAAATTAAGTATACTGCTGTTAGATTAGACGGAGAAAATGGTAATGTAGTTACTGGTACTGGTGATTTATTAAATACAACTGGTAAAAACTATTTCAGAGTAACAGTTGAATGGCCACAAGCATCTACTACAGTTCCAACTGGTGCTGTATCAAAAACTGGTACTATATACTTAGATTATCAACAAAAAGTAGATTAATCAAATAGGTGATTTTATGAAAAGGAAAAAGAATAAGCCAAATAGTTTTGTTATCATAGGAATTATATATTTCGTTATCTTGTTAACAATAAGCACAGCTTATTCTTTTTTTAATACAGATTTATCTATAAAAGCAACTACAGGTGTATCAAGTGATAATTATAACTCAGACTATATATTAGTTGCTAAATGGAATAACGGTGGAGAAGGAGCACACTTTTATCATTATACAGTAAACTTCGAATACTCAGGAGTAGAACCAACAACAGGATGGCGTTATTACATTAAAGTTCCTTATGATACTGAAGTATTTGGCTGCTTTGATGCAGATTCATGTATCGTAGAAGGAGAAGTACTAACAATTACAAATAATATGAATAATAGAGTCCTATCGCCTAATAATAAAACAGCATCATTTAGTTTTCAAATAAAAACTAATAATAACGATTATGATTTTAAAGCCTTAGGGGCATATTTTATAACAGATACAACTAATGATTTTGGGAATAACGGCTCAACAATAAAGCCAGACGAACCTATCAATCCAAATGATCCAACTATTCAATTAGTTGACTATTTAACTCCTACTCTTAAAGTTACAGGAGGATGGGACAAAACAACAACTTATGTGTTTAATGTAGCAAACACCTCAAATTCTACTACAATCAACTCCTGGTCAGCAAGAATAAACTTTCCTATAGGTTCAGAAGTTTCAAGCTTATGGGGTGGTGAATATGAATTTAATAGTGATACTGGAGAACTAACCCTTCATGCACCTGCATGGTCTCCAACACTTCCTCCATCATCTAATACTGAAATAAACATATACATGAAAACTCCAGAAGATAGCCCTTACATCCCAACAGTTGTAGGTTTCCGTGGAGTTACAGTTGATGAAGTAGAAGTAAAAGCAAATCTTACAGTTCAAGGTGGTTAATATGAAAAAATTTAATATCAAAACAATAATTATATATCTATTACTAATTATATATATTTTTTTTAATGATACTATAGGATATAAAGATTTTACAAATATATTTAATTATATAATTAATCCTATTTTTTGGCTTATTCTTTTTATAATATCTTATTATATTAATAAAGAATATATAAAAATAACTAAATTCAAAAGTGTTAAATTACAAACTATATTTATAATTATTTTAACTTATTTAATATTATACTTCTCGCTAGGTTTATTTCTTGGTTATGCCAAAAATGTATATAACAATTCGATAGTAGGTATCATTAAAAATGCTTATGTCTATATAATACCTATCATATTTATGGAATATACTCGTACCGCACTCACTAATAGTAATAAAAAAATGTATAACTACATTATAATTACGATACTATTTACATTTGCTGGTATTAATATTCAATCTATATTTACTAATTCTAATTATTCAACTATATTTAAGAATTTATCTTCTATCGCAATACCAAACATAACATCAAATATACTATTAACTTATTTATCTATTAATTGTAACTATTATGGAAACTTATTTTATAAATTACCTCTTCAAATAACAAATATATGCCTTCCAATAATTCCTAACCTCGATTGGTACTACACTGCTATTTTAGGAATACTATTACCATTAATTACTTATATATTTGTAAAAAATATCGATGATAAAATAAATAATTATGAATCAAAAAGAAGACTTAAAAAGAAAAGCACTATAAAAATGATATATATTATAATTCCTTTACTTATATGTATTTGCTTTGTAGCAGGTATATTCAAGTATAAACCTACTGCTATATTATCTAATAGTATGAAACCTATTTATAGTAGAGGTGATGTTGTTGTTGTAGAAAAGTTATCAAAAAAGGAATTAAACAAATTAAAAAAGTATGATATAATTGAATATATACTAGATGGTACTATTGTTGCACATAGAATTATAAATATTGAAAAACATTCTAATGGTACTATCTTAATTACTACTAAGGGTGATAATAATAATGCAGCAGACACAAAAAAAGTTAAAGCAGAACAAGTTATAGGTAGAGTAAAATTTAGTGTTGCAAAAGTAGGTTATCCAAGTGTCTATTTAAACGAATTTTTCAATAAAGAAAGAAAAGCCAAGGTAGCTACTGGTGATAAATAGAAAGGAATAATTATGGAAACAGAAAAAAGGGAAAGAAGGAAACTTAAATTATGGGTTAGAGTTTTATTACTTATTATTATAGCTTTGGGTTTGTTTTTACCAATAATTGGAATATATAAAAATCAAACTACTGTAGAAAAAGGTAAAAGAACTAAATTATATAGTGCAACTATAAATAAAAACTCTGATTATAAAGTAGAACTATTTGATAATAAATTTATAGATGGGGATGAAATGAGTTCTGATCAAGTATATATATCAGATTTAGTAAAAAACATTGATCTAGATTTATACTATACATATAATGGTACTGATAATTCCACATTAAAATATACTTATGATATCAAAGCAAAATTATTTGGTGAAAATGTAAATAATACAACCGGTGAAAATGAACTTGTTTGGAAAAAAGATTATACATTACTAGAAGAACAAGATAAATTTATTACTAATAAAACAGGATTTAATATAACTGAAAATATTAATATAGATTATCCAAAATATAAAGAAACAGTAAACAATTTTAAAAAACAATTTGGAATGAAT
The DNA here is from genome assembly GCA_948434005.1 of uncultured Mycoplasmatota bacterium. Classification (GTDB taxonomy): domain Bacteria; phylum Bacillota_I; class Bacilli_A; order RF39; family UBA660; genus UMGS995. The sequence continues at coordinate 119,477 of CAOJEH010000005.1, read as the reverse complement.
CTAACAACTAGACTAGAAATAACAATGAATATAAAATACAGTGGCAGCTACAATATGAATAGAATTGATAAAACTGATAAGATAGTACTAGATATTCCATTAGGTACACAAGCTTTCTCAATCAATAATAACTATAATAAAAAAGGTAATTATACCATTTATAAAGATAATCCTATAGTTAAAAAAAGTGGCACTTTGTTAATTGCAATATGCATTATAATAATGTTAATAACTCTAGTATTATTCCTATTAATTTATAAAGCAATATTTAATGTTAAACCAAAAAGTAAATATACTAAAGAATTAGAAAAAATTCTTAAATCATATGGTGAAGTTATTGTTGAAGTAGCTACTCCTGTAAAATCTAAAGGATATGAATCTATTCAAGTTAAGAATTTTGAAGAGATGATTGATTTAGAAGAGGAATTAAGAATACCAATAATATTATATGAAAGTATTTATTCACATACTGCTACATTTACTATTACGCATAACAATACCTTATATAAATATGTTTTAAAGGCATAAGAAAAGATATCTATATTGATATCTTTTTAAATTAACTTAATTTTGTTAATTTAACTTTAGTAGTATGTTCCTTACCATTTCTTATATAAGTTAACTCGATACTATCACCAGGTTTATTTTTATATAATTCATATCTTAAATAAGCTGAATTTTTTACCTTTTGTCCATTAAGCTTAGTAACTATATCCCCTACTTTTAAATCAGAACTAGCAGCACCTGATCCTTTAGATATATCAGCAACAGCAACTCCTTCTGTAATATTATCATCTACTTTAATATTATATCTATATAGTGATGACGTATCAGTTAAATTAACCATACTTATTCCTAGCATTGGCCATTCTATTTTTTTACCCTTTTCTAATTCACCTAAATGAGCCATAGCTATTTCTATTGGTATAGCAAATCCCATACCTTCTATTTCATCTTGAACTAATTTCATAGAATTAACACCAATTACTTCACCATTAACATTTAAAAGTGGACCACCACTATTTCCTGGATTAATTGCCGCATCAATTTGTAATACTTTCATAACCCAGTCTTCACTAGTTGAACCAGATACACTTAAGGATACCATTCTATCTTTACCAGATAAAATTCCAGAAGTAACACTTCCCCTATAATCATATCCCATTGGAGAACCCACTGTAAAAATAGTATCTCCTACTGAAACTTTATCAGAATTTCCTATAGTAGCAATCTTTAATACTTTTTCTTTAGGTATAGATAATACTGCAATATCTAAATATTCATCTCCACCTAATATTTTAGCTTCCACTTCCTCATCAGTAGATAAAACTAGTTTAACACTATTACACCCTGATACTACATGATGATTTGTAATTAAATATCCAAATTTATTATCTGTTTTATATACAAATCCTGTACCAGTTGAATACTCTTCATCACCTTTAAATGATTTTACCATAACTACTGCATCATATATATTATCAACAGCAGCAGCTAAACTTGTTTTTTCATATACAACATTTTTCCCCTTCTTTTCAGTAATAGGCGTAGTAGAATTATCAAATATTGGTGTATATTTAAGTATAAGCACCATTATAAGCCCTCCCATTACAAATGAAAATAATACAAGAAATAATGTCTTACTACTATCACTAACTTCACTTTTACTCTTCTTCATCTTTTATAACACTCCTATCTATATTTTTTAAATCCTTCCAATTTTCTGGAAATCCCATTCTATTAAGTACATCTCTTATACTAATAGATTTTAAATTATAATGTAGAGTTTGTATAGCATTCTCCATTTCTATAATCATACTATTAAACTTTGTTTTATCAAGTAACTGCTTCATTATTATTAATAGGGCAAATAAATCATTCTTCCCATATATATATTCACCATCTGTTTTAGGTATATTTAGTAGTTTATGATATATTGTATCATCTATAGATTTCTGTGTTCTATTTTCATATAATATGTCTTCATGAGCACATAAATTCCTATAATTTGCAAGAACTGGTAAGTAATCAGAAAATACATCATTACTAATTTCATATACAGCACTAATAGCTTTTTGATCATCTGTTTTTAATACAGAATACATTTCACTAACTATACCAAATGATAATACTTTAACTAAAATCCATAATGGTATATATCCATAATTACAAGCATAATGCTGAGTAGCAGAATGTTGACTACCATTAACTCGTATCTGTCTTTGCATCTTCTTAAGTAAATCATTTAATTGTCTTCTCTTATCCGGTCTATTTGTAAAATTCTTTGGTTTTAAATATTCCTTTTCCTTATATCCATATTTTTTAGATAATTGATATGATGTTATAGACTTAAAATTATTTTCAATAATAAGTAAATTCTTAAAACAAATAGTTCTAAAGGTTCTATCAAATAAGAATAAGCTATAAAGCTCTTCAAATGTAGTACCTTGTCTAAATTCTTTATTATTCTGATGCGAAAATAAATGTCTATATCCATTAATAAAGAAATAATTTTCTCTAAGTAGGATACTCTTTGCATATTCTTCATTATTAATAATTAGATTCTTAGATTTTAATATTTCTATTTGTTCATCTAAGGTTCTAAATTGCTTTTCTACCATAATACTCACCTATTATAAATTATAACATATAAAAATATTATAATAAATATGAAATTTTTATATTTTTTTTGATATAATTTATTAGAGGAAGTGATTATATGCCTGCTACTGCAACACATGCCTTTTTTGCAGAAGATTTATATAATAGACTAGACGACTTTACAAAAAAGAAAATAAGTAATAATAAAAAAGCTTTACTAATGTTTGCTCAAAATACAGACCCATTAATGTTTTATAATATTATGAATTTAAAAAAAGGTAAGAATATAAGAAAACAGCAATATATATGTCATTGTATAAAAACTAATGAATTTTTCTATAATTTAATAACTTATATTAAACAACAAAAATATTATAATGAACCTAAAGTATTAGTATTTTTATATGGATTTATATCTCACTTTGTTCTTGATAGTAATACTCACCCTTATATATTTTATAAAACTGGAGAGTATATCAATAAAGATAAATCTACTATTAAATATAATTGTCTTCATCATTATATGGAAATATTTATAGATAATATTATGATTAGTAATAGAATAAACAAAAACTATAAAAAATTTAGTATTAGTAATTATGTTTTTGATATAGAAAAATTCCCATCTGAATTAAATAATACAATTAATTATACTTTTAATAAAACATTTAATATAAAGTATATGAGTAGAATATATTATACTTCATTAAAACATATGAAAACATTTTTAAATCTATTTAGAAAAGATAGTTACGGAGTTAAAAAAATATTCTATAATTTAATAGATTTGGTAACACCAAAAAGCCTATTCATATTTGATTCATTATCATATAATCAATCCTTAGAAGATAATAATAACTATTTAAATATAGAGCATAATAAGTGGAACTATCCAGTAGATAAAAATATAACTAGCACTAAATCATTTTATGATATATATAATGATTCTATAGAAGAAGCTCTATATATAATAAGTAATGTAAATGATTATTTCTACAATGATAAAGAAATTGATATAAATAAATTATTTAAAAATAAAAGTTACGTTACTGGTATAGATTGTAATAGTAAATTAAAACAAAAATACTTTGAATTCTAGTATAATATTTTAAACTTATTTCATAATAATGATAGGTGATATTATGTTTTATAGATATGAAATAAGAAATAATGGAAAAGAAGATATACTATACTTATATTTAACTATGAATTATGAATTTTCTAAAGAACTAGATAGTAATGAAGGAAATAAGATAGAAGAAAATGCTGAAGCTTTTATTAAAAATAACAGTATAGACTTTAGTGGTAATAAAATATATTTAGTAGTTGATGGTATAATAGTTAAAACCCTAGAAATGGATAAACAAAATGAAACCATAAATATTAAAAATAATAATTATTCTAATAACTTATTTACTATAAATTTAAAAGATAAAAATAATATTATAACTAAAATAGATTTAAAAACCTATTTGTTAGGAGTTATTGCTACAAATAGTATTTTAGATCTAGAAATAGATACTATAAAGGCCTTAGTTTTATTATATAGAACTTATGCTTATAAGAAAATGAAAGAAGATAATACTATTAGTGTAATAGATAACTTTAGTATTTATACACCTATAGAAAATTATAAAACAATATGGAAAAAGGATTATCAATATTACTATGATAGAATAGAAAAAGCTATAGATGAAACTAATGGAGAATTTTTAACTTATGAAGATAATTATATTTTGCCATTTATTCATATATGTAGTAATTCTATAACTGAGGCAAATAATAATTATCCATATCTAGAAAAAATAAATAGCCTGTGGGATTATGCATCACCAAATTATTTAGAAATAAAAGACTATAATTATGATGAATTAGAAAAAATATTTAATATGAAAAAGAAGGAAATGAAAAAGATTACTATAATAGAAATATCTAAGAGTAATCTAGTTAAGAAAATAAAAATAAATAATACCGCATATACTGGAGATGAGTTTAGAAAACTATTAAATCTAAAATCTACAGATATAAATATGATTGTTAATCCCACACATATAAGATTTATTACTAAAGGATGGGGACATAATATGGGATTAAGTGAATTTGGCGCTAACGAACTTGCAAAACAAGAACTATCTTATATAAAGATACTTAATTATTATTTTCCTAAAGTAAAGATAAAAAGATATATTTAAAAATAACTTTCATTTGAAAGTTATTTATTTTTTTCTATCATTAGTTTTAAAGCCTCATCAGAGTCTCTATATAATTCTACAGATGATGTTAAAAATCTAACATAAACATCTACTTCTTCACAAAATTTTTTTATATTATTAACATTACTATCCTTATCTTCAATAAGTGATTTAATACTATTAGAGGCTCTATTTAACTCATTTACTAATTTAAGCATATCATCATATGATAATCCACCTATCATATTTACACCTTCTCCTCGTCTAACTTTTCTAAATTTACAGGAACTGCCTTGCTAGGAGCAATATTAACTAATACATTTCTATATTTTTTTAACTCCTCTATATAACTTAAACTATCACTATTTGACCATGACGATTCTAACTTTTCTAATATAGAAAATATTAAGTTTACTTCTTTTATATACACATCACTTTTTTTCATAGAAACCCTCCTATATAAGTATGACCCTTGAACCGTTTTTTAAATCAGTATCAATTAATTTAACATTAACATCATACATATTACCAGTATCTTTACTATATAAATTACTATCCTCACTTATAATATAAACTTCGTCTGTTAAATCAGTGATACCCTTTTCTATCATTTTTTTAATAGTACCTATCTTTTTATTAATAGGAACAAATATATCATATTCTTTTTCTATAGAAGGTATATAAACCTCTAATAAAATTTTATTACTATCCATATGTCCTCCTATTTTTGTACTAATTTAACCAAAGTAGCTTTTCCATTCTTTACAATATATCCAAAGTCTTCATCTATTTCTTCTCTAAGTTCTCTAGGTGTAGATAATAGTTTCAACGTATATTGTTCAGATATACCATTACCTAACCATATTCCTTGAGAATCATCAATAGATTCTTTATACCAAGCATCATAAGCAGAATTTTTAAGTTTATCAGAACTATCTATTATAATATAATTATCTAGGCCAAAATTCTTAGTATCACTTATAGCGTTTTGGAATACCTCTTTATTACTATCATCTATTCTTGTAAATAAATTAGATATACCAAATATAAAATAAGTAGTCTTAGCTTCTTTTTGTAAAGCATTCTCATCATAATTATTAGCTTCATATATAGCTTTTTGTTTTACATACTTATTATTTATAGAAGATACTATATCATCAAAATTAGTATTATGATATTCTACTGATACATCACTCTTTTTAAATGTTTTAGCTGCATCTATAATAACAACATTCTTATATGATATTTTAGAAATGATATTAATCATCGATTTATAAAATTCCCTATAATTATAGAAATCTAATGCTGTTACGAGTGTCACTGGATTAGAGTCAAAGTCAAATGTTGCAATAGATAAATCATTTTTAGATATTCCAACTGGTACAGTAGATAAATTTCCAAGTGCTTCTTCTACATCTGATATTGATACCACTTCAGGTAAAACTGGTATTTTAGCAGCACTAATTTTACAAATATCCTTTAATCTAGAAGATATTATCTTAATATAATCTGATAGTTTCTCACTTTTATAGGCATAAGCAGTTTGAAATTCATATACATTATCTAATTCAACTAGACCTCTACCAAATACTTTAGAAGGAACTTTCTTTCCTACTGCAGATAAAACATCACTATAATCCGATGAATCATTAAATTGTAAACATAAATTATTTTTAAAGTTTTGCTTCATACGATATCTAATTGCATTAGTACTATTACTTGTTAAAATAAATACAATTCCATACTTAGATCCTTCTCTAGTAAGCTGCAATAATATATCTTCATAATCCTCATATGTTTCAATAAAGCCTTCATAATTATTTATAATTACTGTAACTATAGGAACTTTTTTATTACTATGTTCTTTATAAAAACTATAGGAACCATTATAGTCAGCAAAAAGTTTTTTACGTTCTTCTAATATTGAATTAAGCATTTTAAATAAGTTTTCTATCTGTTCAGTAGCACTAGAAGATAAAATATTTCCCACTTGAGGAGCATTAGAAAACATATTAAGAATTTCTGCTCCAAAATCCATAATATAGAAATTAACTTCATCTGGATTATAACTTGTAATAGCAGAATATATAATACTAGAAAGAAGTATTTCTTTACCGGAACCTGTAGAACCATAAATAATTGTATTACCATCTGTCATTAATGATAACTTAAGTAAGAATTGTTTTTGATTATCAGGGTCATCATATTCTCCAATTACTAGTTCAACATCATTACTAGGAGTATTATACTGATACTTTTTCTTTAAGTCTTCTATATAAATAAAATCAGGAATTCTATCTAACCATAACTGTGGAATCTTTATATTTTCTGCCTTTGCAGTATCAACAATATATTTAACAATTCCCGATAATTCTTCACCCTCTGCTTTTACTTTAGCTACATTATTAGAAGTATCCATTGATTTTATAATATTACCTACGTTATCAATAAAGTCTACATCATTATCAATATTTTTCTTTCTTTTTTCTGTAGGATAATACTGTGCTCCTGTCCATGCAGATTGTCCTAATGCAAATAATTCATTATAACCAACTTGTAAATAGAATCTTCCAGGATTTTTTAAAGCTGCTGCATCTGGACGTTTAATCATATCCATACTATCAGAATTATCTTGAACTTTTAAACATATTTTAAATTTAGAGTTTGACCAAATTTGATCATCTACAACTCCACTTGGTTTTTGAGTTGCCAAAATTAAATGTACTCCTAAACTACGACCGATACGCGCTGTTGATATAAGCTGGTCCATAAATTCAGGTTGTTGTGATTTTAACTCTGCAAACTCATCGGATATTATAAATAAATGAGAGATAGGAGTATCTACCATACCCTCTCTATATAAACGCTGATACTTATAAATATCAATAGTACTTTCATTTAAATTATCACGTGCTATATTAAACATTCTTTGTCTTCTTCTAAGCTCACTTTGGATTGAAGCCAAAGCTCTATTCATCTCAATAGTATCCAAGTTAGTAATAGCACCTGCTAAATGAGGAAGCTTTATACCATTTTCTTTATTTTGAAATACTCCTGCTAAACCTCCACCTTTATAATCTATTAAAACAAAAGAAACTTCATACGGATGGAAATTAACTGCCATAGATAATATATATGATAAAAGAAGTTCACTTTTACCTGAACCAGTCATACCTGCAACAAGGCCATGTGGTCCATAATATTTCTCGTGTAAGTCTAGCTGAAATTGTTCACCATTTTTATCTATACCTATTGGTACTTGTAATGATTTAGTAGGATCATTATGTTTCCAACGATTTAAAATATTTAACTGCTCTATTAAACCAATATTATACATTTCTAAGAATGTAACTGCAGACGGAATATTTTTCTCTTCTTTAGCAATATCAATAGGAATATTTGAAAGCTGTCTACATATCTCATGCATATTTAGGTTACTACTAACATCTGCAACAAATTCTTTTTGTTTATTAGAGACTAATTCATTTTCAAATACACCTGATTTTACATCCCCTATACTTATAAACGTTTTACACTTATTAGGTAAATTAGTTAATCTAGGACTAATTATACATAAACTAAAGCCTAAATTAGCTTCTAAACTACATACATCTTTTATTATCTCTATATCCCTTATTGATTTATAATCATCAGTTATAATAAAGTAATATGGCGAAAAACTATAGTATGGTAACTCATTAACATTTGAATTATCATCAGAAGATCTTCTATTTTGAAATTCTTTTTCTAAATATAGCGATAATTCTTTTCTCTCATCTTTATTAGTAGCAAAAAATCTAATAGACTTATCATTGCTCCAGCAATGAGGTAATACTTTCAAATAATTCCATAATGAAGAATTATTTTCATTAGTAAATAAGACTATTTTTAAATCTTCATAACTATGAAAAGCAACCATTTGAAGAAGTAGACCTTCAATAAACTTTTGCTTTTGACTACCATCACCAATAATTGCAGAAATATAATTTCTAACAAAAGATAATGATATAGGAACATCGGTAAGTACTCTTGATTCACTAGCTACCTTTAAAACTAAATCTCTTAAATTATCATTATCAAGTTCAAATTTAGGTGTTGGGAATACTATATCTCCTTGCAATTCAGAAGATCCTATTCCTAAACGTAAATCTAGGAAGTCATCTTGTTTTAATTCTCTTTCCCATAAGTTTCTTTTTTTACCCTTAACAATATTTTCAACTACATCTAAAGGTAGATAATTATCTACTAATATTTGTCTTTGAACCTTCATTTCAGAAAGTATACTTTGATGTTTTTCTTGGACATATTCCATATATTTATTTTGACGTAGTTCTTCACGTTTTTTGCGTTGTTTTTGTTGATATTTATTAGAAAGAAGTGGCCATAACAACATAGTTAATAACATAGCAAAAGACATAACTAATGATGGCATAGCATTCTTAAATTCCATTGTTCCATTAATAAGACCTGCTATTGAAGAAAAACTCATAGCAACAGAGCTCATAGCCATAGTTATCATTGGACCAATTGTATATATCGCAGGCATTTGTTCTTGATTTTCTTTAGCAGGAGGATCTTCAACTACAATATTTACTGGTTCTATCTTTGATTTGAATCTAGGAGACCTAAAGAAATAATCCTCTGTCTTATAAAAATCAATACTCTCATCTTCTATAGATTCTACACCATCAAATTTTTGAATAACTGGTTCTAATAAAGTAAAACTATTACTATCATAACTAACCATATTTAAAATATTATTTAAAACTAAATAATCCTTCATTACAATTATTCTAAGTCCCATTACAAAAATAATATCGCCATACTCTAATACCTTAGTATTAACTGCTTGATCATTAACATAAGTACCATATTTACTATTTAAATCTTTTATAACCCAATGTCCATCTGCATAACTAAGTTTAGCATGTTGTTTTGAAACTAAAGGATAAGAATATGTTATATGTGTTTGATTACCACTACCAATTATAAATTCACCATTTCTATTAACTTTAAGCTTACTAAGTTGAGAATCCATTGAAGGAGAGCAATATAAAATAACAAACTCATTATCTGTATTTATCTTTAAGAAATACATTGTATATTCCTTTAAATATGCTGATTCAAGTATATTATTACCAGATAATATTTTTGTTTCAAAGTCACTTTTTATTTTCCATAGACCATTTTCTGCTTCAACATTAATTAAGTTTCTAGTATTACCATATCTATCATTATCTTCAATCCAATAACTACCAGATACTTTATTAGGCAAAGAAAAATTATATATCTTAGATTTCTTAATAAGTCTAACAATCATTGGATTCACCTCATTCTATTCTTTTTGATAGTACCCTACTATATTTAATTATACATTTTTTTTTACAACTTTACAATATAAAAAGACTAATTTCAAAGCAAATTTAATACTATAAAATAACTTTAAGATTAGTCTATTTTGAATATTTTAAATCTAAGATAATAGTTAGTTAAAAAAATCAATAACACCATCAGTTATTACAGTAGCTATCTTCTTTTGATAACTAGGTTTCTGTAGTAAATATCTATCATTTTTATTAGATAGAAAACCGCATTCTATTAAAACTCCGGGTGTATTAGTATTTCTATAAATATATAGATTAGTTGTCTTTATTTCTCTAGTTTTAATATTACTATCAATAAATGAATCCCTAATATTACCAGCAAGTAATTTATTATTTTTATTAATATTGTTATATAGAATCTCTATTCCCCCATAATAAGCATTATTATACCAATTAAGGTGAATTGATAAATATAAATCACTTTTTTTATCTTCTATAAATTTAATTCTTCTATATAAATCACTTCTTTTTTTTCTAACATCGTATTTAGAATTTAGAGAAACATCACTTTCCCTTATCATATAAACAATCGCACCATTTTTAATAAGTTCTTTTTCTAGTTTCTTTGATATTTCTAAATTCAAGTTTTTCTCTAAAATATTACCAAATCTAGTTCCAGGATCGCGACCCCCATGTCCAGCATCAACTGTAATGACTTTGCCAAAAAGATCTAGATTATCATCACTATGATGTGCAGTTACTATATTTAGGCTAAATACCATTAAGAGTAATATTATTAACAAACAAATTTTATATTTAAGTATTCTCATAGTAAATTCTATGTGATATTTTTCTTATTTTGACAAAAGAAAAAAGCTTATCAAAATACAATTACAATAACTAAAGTATTACCCAGTTATTTTGTTTTAAACATTTTTTATAATCTAATTAAAAAGAGACAATAACTTCTGTTTATTCTTGCTTGGTTCAACTATAACACCTAAAGCATCTGTTGAGTGTAGGCATACACCAAAATTATCTTGTATAGCACTTAAGTTATAATATAATTGATTAGGATAACAATCTCTAATAACCCCATATTCATCAATATCCACAAATGGAGCAGTTTGTCTTAAACAAGACAATATTTCATTATTAATATCACCCGGAACTGTAAATAAATTATCATCAAAGATATCTAATAGAGATTTTGCCATAGCAATATTTTGAGTTCGTAGCGAAATTAAGTCTGCTTGTATTTGAGCATAAGTATTCTTTATAATCTCTCTAGAAATATTTTTTCCTTGATATTTAGGATCAATAACCATTCCGGATAAATAAAGCATTGTTATTATCTGACTTTCTAAAAATAATCTATAATTTTCAAAAACTCCAAAACCTGCTAAATTATTTTCTTCATTTAGCAATAGCTTTAAAATTAAATTATCATTTTCAAATAAATGTTCATAAACATCTTGATATTCAACTGGAAAGTTTGCATTTCCACAAATTCTATATGCCGAATCGGCAATTTTCTTTTTATTTATACTTCTATTGTAATCTATTATTTTCATATTCTACTTCCCTTCATTATAAAACTCTATTATTTTTTTATACAATTTTTCTGTTTCTTTTAGTGAACTTAAATTTACATATTCATTCTTTTGATGAGATGTATCTGGACCAGGTCCTAATATAATAAAATTCTTATCAATATAGGAGCCTTCAGTTAGATAACATTTTGTTTGCTTTGTTGAAGATATTTCTTCCAAGAATCCTATATCAGTTTTATTTATCTTTGGTGGAATACTCTGTTTTATTGTTAATTTAGAATTATATTGTTTTAATAAGTCTTTAACTTTTTCAATTATACTTTCTAAATGTTCTCTTTTTGCAATTCTAAAGTCTATACTAATTTCACATTTTCCTGCCACAGAATTAACAGATTCTCCGCCTTTAATCATCCCTATATTCATTGTTGTATAAGGAACTTCAAAGTCTGATACTATCTCCTTTTTAATTTTATTTTCATAATAATTTTGAATACTTTCAATAAATTTAATGCTTTTATAAATTGCACTAACTCCTTTATCCGGAGTTGATGAATGACACTTTATTCCATAAAATTCAATTTTTAATTCTAAAACTCCTTTAGTACCATAAATAGGTATATTGCTTGTTGGTTCCCCAATAATAATATTTTCAGGAACAATAAAATCTCTAATATTTTTTATTCCTTCAAAACTAATCTCTTCATCATTTGTAAAATATAATGCTAATTTATTTTTAGTCAAATCTAATTTTGTAATAGCAGATAACATTGCAGCTAATCCACCTTTCATATCACAAGCACCAAGACCAATTAACCTATCTTCATTTTCTTGAAGAGTAAATGGATCACCATCCCATGATTCATAATCAACTGTATCTGTGTGTCCAACAAACCCGATATTAGGTTTTTCACTATTATAAGCGACTAAACATTTCTTAATTCTTTTAATAGTAAAATTATACTTTCTTAAATAATTCTCAATAAAGTCCATAATCTCTTTATTTTGATTATCTTTGATTGTATTATAGCTAACCAACTTTTTTAATATTTCTTTTACATTCATAGTATTTTCCTTTCATTTTAAAAATATTTATTACATTGCTTTGCCTTTTGAAAATACTATATCTATAATTTTGAATAGAAAAAAGGAATACAAGTTATAGTTTTAAACCTGTATTCCTTTTTATTGTTTAGTTCATTTATTTTTCATACAGGTATAAGCAATGCAAAAATCCACTTATACCCATAATCGAAACTTTTATCGATATGTATAAGTGTTACCTATATGACGCCAAGTATTATTGAATATAAATTTTTTCATATAAATAACATCCTTTCTTCTTTATTATATTCACCAGTTCCTCACTGATGTCATTATATTAGCATATTTACACTTATTTGTCAATTTTCAAAAATAACTTAATTTTATAAAATATAGTAAATTTAAACTTATCAGTAACAATACTTTTAATGTATTTAACATTTATTAAAGACCTTTTTTCTTTCAATAAATATAGTTTTTTTATTTTCTCTTACAACCAATTAAATTACTTAACAATTTCTATATTAAAAATTTTAATTCAATTTTATCTTTATTTCTTCTAATTTAATATCAATATTAATTATATAGAATTTTAATTTATTATGTAAACTGATTTGTGACAAATCGTTTATAGTAATTATTGGTTTGCTTATAAATATGCCATAATAAATATAATTCTTCTCTTTTTAAAATTTTGTACAATAGAATATACTTTCTTCAAGTACCTTAAAAATAAAATATTAAAATGGTAAATCATCAAAAGGATCAACTTCTATTTCAACGGGCACATTTTTAAGCCTGGCTATTATTGAATTTATTATAATGTTCTTTTTTGAAATATTAGAATCAACAAGCAGTCTATAGAAATTTATAAGTGCCTCAGATTCAATTGCTTTTTTAGGACTATATTTGAAAGATGCGCTTACAAAACAAGATATAACTTCATTATTTCTTTGTACATAATACTCTAATGAAGAAATTTTTACTATTTTTTCTAACGAAATTCTAATATTCTCTATATCATATTTAAATTCTGGAGTTGAAGTAAATTTAGAAATAGAATCATATAAACCGTCTGCAAAAGCTATATAAATACCTTTTTCATCATCAGAAAAATCTATTTGGCTAAACAAGTTATCAGAAATATCTTGTTTAATCTCTTTATATGATATATATCTTTTACTTGGAGAATATTCTAACATCTTATTTAAAATATCTTTATATAAAAATGTAGAATCATTTTCAACTAAGTGTTTAAACAGTTCTCCAATATAATATATTTCTGTTGCATAAGTATACTCTTTATTTATAATAACTTCTTCTGGATGAATAGTTGCTGGCCAATTTAAACATATACTATTTTGTTGATTACTATCAGAAAATTGTTTTCCAAATCCAAAGTCTATAATTTTTAATGTCCCATCTTCTGTTACCATAAAATTACTTGTTCTAATATCCCTATGTAGTATCTGATTTTCAAATAAATAATCAAATGCATTTATAGTTTCCAAGAAATACTCATTCCATGTTTTATCATAATCTAATGGATTAATTTTATCTATTGTTTTTCCATCAATATATTCCATTTGAATATATCCAGTTTTAGAAGAAGGGTATAAATAATAATTATATATTCTTACAATATTTTTATGAAATATTGTAAATAAAATTTTTATTTCATCTATAAATCTTTTATAACATTCTTCAACATCATTTTCTTTACTAGGACTATATTTTTTTATGGCAAATAAAATATCCACACTTTCGTCTAAAAACAAATTGGTATCCCCAGTTCCACCACTTCCTAAATTTTTAATATATTTAAATTGTTTGCTAGAATCAAATGTAACAATTTTATTTTCTAAATTACCACTCATTTTGTCACTCCTTTTAATTTATTATATCATCAAAAAAGATACTTTCCTATAAAAGTACCTTAATTCCTTGTATTTACTTACCAAAATAGCCATTTCACTATTTTTGGATTTAACTGATTCCTCCATGACCAGCATCAACTGTAATGACTTTTCCAAAAAAGATCTAGATTATCATCACTTTGATGTGCAGTCACTATATTTAGGCTAAATACCATTAATAGTAATAATATTAACAAACAAATTTTATATTTAAGTATTCTCATAGTAAATTCTATGTAATGTTTTTATTATTTTGACAAAAGAAAAAAGCTTATCAAAAGCTATTCTTATCCTTTTATCAAAAATACACTTATAATAACTAAAACAGCAGCAATTATTTTTTTTAATAAATTAGATCTTTCTTTTAAAAACAAATATCCAACTAATACATTTCCAATTACTGTTAAAGCACATAGTGGAGCAACAGAAGTTGCTTCTCCAAGTTGATAAGCTCTTAATTGTACTACAAGCATTGTCCCCCAACAAAGTCCTGTTATCAAAATTGCTTTCTTATTACCATTTTTAAATTCTTTTTTTATATTTGATATTTTTACTCTTTCAGCAACTATAATAAATAAAGCAGGAACTAAAAGTGTTAATGCTACATAAAAAGCTAAATTAAAATTATCCGAAATATTGACATCTAGAAATATTGCTACTGAATAAATTATGTTGGATAGAATGCCTAATAAAACATATTTATCTAGTTTTTGATTTCCTCTTTTATAAAATATAAGAATATTACTGAAAATAATTAATCCTGCTCCAATAATCTTTTTCCAAGCAAATTGTTCTTTAAAAAATAGTAATCCTGCCATTATCATAAATACTGTTGATAATTGTTTTATTATACTAAATGTTGATGCTTCTATACCACTTCTTACTGTTGTATTCATTCTATCTGAAAAAGCGTAGAAAATACAAGCTATTCCTAATAATGAGTATACTTTCCAATCCGTTGGGAATTCAAACATAAAGAATGGAGAAAGTAATAGAGCGCTCAATCCCGCTATAAATTGCAACAATACGGTCAATGTTCCATCACTTTTCGAAGTATTTAAAACAATTTTATAAAACTGAGTAAAAGTTACTGCTAAAATTATATAGAGACTAACAAATAAAAACCACATATAAATCACCTAATAATATTATACACTATAAAATTGATAATTATATAAAAATAAACCATGCTTTACATTTATTCAAAACCAAGAAGACATAATCATATTCTCTTTTCAATCAAATAAAATCCTGCGCCTTTTTCTTTGCCATGAATTTTAATAGAATCTAATAATTTTTCTAAAGTTACCTTTTCAATATCTCTTTTTGGACCATTTTCTAATATAGTAACTTCATCATTTTCTATCCTTTCAAATAGTATCATATGTCCCCAATCAGCATTTGGATTATCATATAAGGTACCACAATGAAAAATAATTAAAATATCATAATCATTATACTTATAAAGAAATTCCTTAGCTTCTTCATAATCTGTTAAATAGTAATATTTTTCCACTAAAGATATTTTATTTTTCTTAAAAAAATTATTAATAGAATATTGTTCTTCCTGTATTTGAGTGCCATATCCTGCGATGGGCATCTTTCCGCTTCTAACTTTTTTATAATCATCTTTATCTTCATATGGTACTATAAGACCCAACTGATATGCAATATCTTCTTGACCACTATTTTTGATATGATGTCTATTTAAAACCATTTCAAGACACGCTCCAACACAACAATATTTCTTTTGAACAATTTTCTTATATTTCATAAAATTATCCTATAATTTTTATAATTTATCTACTGTTTCAACTATTTTATTAACAAGTTCTATATCCACCCTTTGTTTTATAATATCAATAGCTTCTTGATTAAAATCACTAGATATACAATATGCTCTTTTCATTTTATTACTCCTTATATGTAAATGAATATTTTAAAACACTTGCATTGTCAGGTAAATAAGGACCAATATCACAATCATCCATCATACCATTTGCATAACACTCAACCACCTTCATTATACCTGCATGTGAAACGATTAAAACATTCTTATCTGCATATTTTTCTTTTATTTCATCTAAAAAATGATAGACTCTTTCAAAAAATTCTTGAACATTCTCAGCCTTCTCATAATTTAAATTTTTATTATATGACCAAAAAGAATTATAATCAAAGGCCTGTTTGCTCCCCCTCAAATTCTCCGTAGTTTCTTTCTTTTAGGCGTTCATCATATATTATTTCTAAGTTTCTACCCTTATTAATTATTTCTGCTGTTTGTTTAGCTCTTTTAAGTGGTGAGCAAAAAATAACATCAATTGAAATATGATCTAGATTTTTCTTTGTAATATAGGCTTGTTTAATCCCTTTTTTATTCAATGGTATATCTATACTTCCTTGCATTTTTTTCATTACATTCCACTCGGTTTGACCATGCCTAATAACATATAAATTCATAACAAACACCTACTTTTCTTTTTATTTTAGTATTATTAAAGATACTTAATCGTATCAATCAACTATTTTATATTGATCCTTATTCCAAGCTGGAGTACAAGACATAGAAACTACACAATAAGAAGAATCCCAATAGTACTTTTCATTAGTATCAATTAAGATAGAATCACCCTTTTTAAATTCTATAGTACAATCTTCAAAGTATAAGAACCCTTTACCCTCAAGCACATAAATTAATGCCTTACTAATAGTATTAACACAATAACCGCTCCCCGTAGGATATCTACCAGTAATTGTTGAAATACCTAGATCAATATCTTTATCTAAAAATGAGTATTCTAACATTTTACACTCATCACTATTTGCTTCTTTTACTGCTTCATTTAACTTAATTACCTTCATTGAAATTCCTCCTTTTTTTTACTTTAATATATACTAATGCTTGTAGAAGTATACTAAATGATAATATTGCTGCAGCAATTCGTAAACTACTTAAATTAAATGAATAAATTACTACAATAAGTAACACTAATTCACTCAAAGCTTTTCCAAAACCATGTATAGCTTCACCAATAAAAGTATACTCTAAATAATATTTTTTTATAGTTTCATTTGAATGAATATCAAATACTGCAGTATCTACTAATATTTGTATTATTTGATAAGCAATATTAAATACTATATTATAAATAATAAATACAGTAAATGAACTAATAAAAATTATAGGAATTGTAATTATTAATATAGCTAAAGCAGAAATAACAAAAGCCTTTTTATTATTTTTTTCCTTCAAATATTTCTTAACAAATAACGATGTAATTAAACCTAATAAACCAAATATAGCATTTAAATTACCTAAACTAGATTCTGTTCCTAATGTTAAAAATATAATTAAAGTAATAGTTGTAGCAAGTCCACCTCTAAGTCCCATTCCTTCAAAAAAACTAATACTATATATAGCTTGTGCATGTTTATCTTTTAAGGCATACTTTAAATTAGACAGTTTTATTTTATTAATATTAAATTCATATTTATTTAACCTAAAAGTCATAATTAAAGCTAGAATCATTAAAATAATTATAATTATAATAACTACACTATATGAAGTATTAACAATAATATATCCCATACCTACTGTAGATAAAATAGAAATGATACTAGTTACTATACTATTATAAGAAAATAACTTCTTTAACTGTTTATCACCTTTAAAATTATAAAGTATCATTTTATAAGCTGACCAATAAAATATGCTAGTAGAACAGTCTAATATAGCATATAAATATATATAATCAACAACATTTTTACCCATTAACAAAAGAATAAATAAACAAAGTCCATTAGAAAATAAACCTAATCGATACATATTTAAGACATTTTTTTTGTTAATACATTTTAATGATAGATAAGAAAATAATCCGTTAAGAGAATATTTAAATAAATAATACGTTACAACACTAACTATATTACCATCTGTTATTTTTAAAAAATAAATTGCTAAAAATAGTGAAGCAAATTTACTAATAATACTATCAACTGAATGAGTAAATACAATTTTATTCATAATCATCCTACCAACTTTCTAAATAAATTATATAATAATAAAAGAAAAAAAGCTATTCTAAGTATAGCTTTTGTCCTTTTTTTAACTCAATAGCATACATATCATCACTCTTACAAGTAAAAATCAATTTAGGTTTATTATTATCAGTAGGTTTAGTATCATCTTTTTTTGAATCATCATCAGAAGGCTTATCAGGAGTTGGTTTTGGTGCTGGTGTTGGATTAGGTGTTGGTGTTGGTTTTACTTCTATCTTTTTAAAATTATAACCATTACTATTTAATACCTTAATACTATCATCTATCCATAAACATTCTTCTGGTTTTTTTCCATTATTAATACTCCAATTACCATTTGAATTTTTATGCCAACCAGTACCGGTAAATTTCCCTCTACCACATTCTATATGACAATGATTACCCGTAGCGTTACCTTTTGTACCTTCTTGATAGAATACTTCACCTCTATTGATTGTCTTTCCTATAAATAGATTACTTACATCATTATCATGTGCAAATAAAATTGTCATGTAATCAATTGTTCCATCAGGATATTCAACCTTATCAGAGCTTTCTAACCATACTTCATTAGCATCTGACGTATAAATTTTTTTAATAACACCTGTAAATGGAGCTTTAATATCACTTATACCTGTATCTTTAGATCCTTCATCTATAGCATAACTATCTTTATGAGAACCAGTCATATAACCTTGGGTTATTCTCATATAAGAACTAGGATATAGAGGTTTTTCCATTAGTATCACCCTCCGTATTAATAATATTTTCACGTTTTACATTTATTGTATCAGTAGTTACTAAATCTTTATGTGCAGCTAGTTTTCCTTCTAATGATTTATATATTGTATCAGCACCTAGAAATGAAAATAATCCTATCCATAAACTAGTTGGAAATGTAATATTAGTAAAAGTTATACAAAAAACACTACCAATTGCCATATTTACAATAAAAGAATATAAACATAAATACCTACATTTTTTAATAAATCTCTTAGTTTTCTGAACAAAGGCACAAGTAATTGTAGAAAGTGCTATTGCTATCACAAGCATTTGTTGCAATAATTCTAATTTTAACATTACTACCTCCCAGAGTAATATATGCAAAAGTAGGAATTTTGCTACAAAATAAAATCCTATAATACTTATATTTATAGGATTTTTTATTATATAAGTTATAATTTTTCAAATCATAACTTATATAATATTTTTTATATCTTCTACTATTTGATTTGGAGTAAGTCTATTTTCTTTTAGAATTTCCTCTACATCATATCTATCTATGAATTCTTTTTTTAATCCATAATTCTTAACTTTTATATTTGAATCTCCATAATAACTTGCTATATTAGAACCAAATCCTCCATCTAAGATTCCATCTTCTAATGTAATAACTAGTTTATGTTTATCTTTTAAACTTTCTAACAATTCTTTATCTATACCAGTTACATATCTAGGATTAATTAGTGTTGGAGTAAAACCTAGTTTTTCTTTTACTATCTTTGAAACTTCTTCCCCTATTTGATAAAAATCGCCTAAAGCTAAAATTGCAACTTTTTCTCCCTGCTCTTCTACTTTATATTTATTAATATTACTATAATCTTTATCAGCTATTCTGCCATAATCTATTATGCCATTTCCGGGCATTAATATCATTACAGGATGTTTTCTTTGTTCTATAGACCAATCAAGCATTGATATATACTCATCCTTATTTGTTGGAGCAAGCATTACTAAATTTGGAATATGAGAAAATGCTGAAATAGTAAATATTCCCAAATGTGTAACATCATTTAACCCTGCAACCGATGTATAATTTAAAACTATAGTTGCTGGATTATTATTTATACATAAATCTTGTGAAATTTGATCATAAGTTCTTTGTATAAATGTTGAGTTTGTACCAAGAATTGCTTTCCCACCATTCTTAGCAATCCCTGAAATTAATGCAACTGCTTGTTCCTCTGCAATTCCTACATCTACAAATTGTTTACCTGCCTGTTTTCTTTTTTCAATATTAAATCCTATTGTTTCAGGCATAGCAGGAGTTACTGCAACTACTGTTTTATCTTTTTTCATTTTATCAAGTAAGTAATCTGCTGTTAGAGTATCATAATCGTAATCATCTCCAAAATCAACTGTTGTTTTTCCTGTTGTTTCATCAAAAGGCATGCACCAATGCCAAGCTTCTTTATTATCTTCTGCTAATTTATAGCCCTTTCCTTTTTGTGTATTAATATGTACTACTATTGGATGATCTATATTTTTAACTTGTTCAAATGTTTCTATCATTTTTTGAATACTATTACCTTCACTTTGATAAATATAATCTAATCCAAATGATTTAAATAAATTGGTTTTAGCATTACCATTTGTATCTCTTAATTCCTGTAAGTTCTTATAAATTCCACCATGATTTTCTGCAATAGATTGTTGATTATCATTAACTACTACTATAAAGTTTGAATCTAATTCAGATCCTACGTAGTTTAAACCCTCAAATGCTTCTCCTCCACCTAAAGAACCATCACCAATAACTGCTATAATATTTTCCTTATCCTCTTTTAAATCTCTTGCCTTTGCTAAACCTGATGCTAAGCTAATTGATGTCGAAGTATGACCAACATTAAAGAAATCATGTTCACTTTCTTCTGGATTTGTATATCCTGAAACATCTTTAAAATTTTCTTCATAAAGATAACCATTTTTTCTCCCTGTTAACATCTTGTGTGTATATGTTTGATGTGATACATCAAATACAAATTTATCTTCTGGTGATTCAAATACATAGTGCATTGCTATAATTGCTTCTACCATACCAAAATTAGGGCCAAAATGTCCTCCTATTTTAGATAATCTATTCATTAATGCCTTTCTTACTTCTTCAGCTAGTTTTTCTAATTCTTCTATATTTAACTTTTTTACATCTTTTGGACTATTAATCTTTTCTAAATACATAGTAATATCTTCCTCTCCATTTAATAATTTAATCCATTAACCCAATTTATTACTTCATTTTTTGATACATTAAGTCTTTTACCATCTAGAAAGTTAACATCTTTATAATTACTCTTAAAATAACTTACACTTGTTTCTATCCCTGAACTACCAGATGTACAAAATGGAATAACTGTCTTTCCACTTAAATTATGGTTATCTAAAAAAGTTAACATAATTCTTGGCGAATCTCCCCACCAAATTGGATAACCTAAATAAATTACATCATAAGAATCTGTACTAATATTATTTGCAATTGCTGGCCTTGATGACGAATCATTTTGTTCTTTTGTACATCTGCTATTATTATTACTACTATAATTCAAATCTTCATCAGTATATTTATACTTTGGTTTTATTTAAATTAGTTCTCCTCCTGTTGCATCCTTTATATATTGAGCTACTTTCTTAGTTGTACCTGTTGCAGAAAAGTAAATTATTGCAATCTTATCCTCAGAATTTTGATTATTGTTTTTATCAACAGTTATATCTGAGTTGTCTATATTAGTATTGTTATTTGCATCTTTTTTATTTTTATTAGAGTTAAAGTTTATTATCAAAAAAACAACACCTACAAGTATTATAACTATAATAATTAAAGCTATAATTTTTTTATTTCTCATTATATGCCTTCTTTCTCAATCAATAATTATTATATCTACTGTTTTTTATCTAATCACTATATCCATTTACTTGATAGCTTATTCTATTATCTCTTCAAAACGATACTTTTGACCTGCATCTGGATATTTTTTGTGATCTACTTCTGATAAAAACATATCTAATGGCCTTGCGTAAATTCCATCCTTATGATTTGTTTTTCCATTATTATCCATACAACGATAAACAACTAATTTTTCTCCTGTTTCACTATGTTGAGCTACTGTGATTACAAAAGATCTAGCCCCTTTAAAATGTCTCCACATTGTAAAAGGTTTTACAACTCTTTCTTTCATATAATTACCTCCAGTTTTACAAATTCTATTTATATTATTATATCATTTTATTAACCCCACTTAAATACTACATTAAACTTTTAAATATTATCCTAAAAGTATCTTAATGTATCATAGTAATTTATCATTTTAATCTCATATATAAAACTGGATAAGGGTTTCCCTGATCATCTAATTCGTTTCTTTGATAAACTTTAAATTTCATATGTTCATAAAAACCTTTTGCTTGTGAATTATTTTCATTAACTGCAAGATTATTTACTTTGTAGTTTTCGATTCCATATAAAAGCATTTTTTTACCAATACCTTTACCTCTATATTCAGCAACAATAAATAGCATTTCAAGTTTTTGCTCTTCAATCCCCATAAATGCAATAGGATTATCATTTTGATCAGTATCAATAATTAAATGAGATATACCGCTTAATGCTTGAGGTACATATTTCTTAATCTTCAAAATTTCTTCGTTTGATAAAAATTTATGTGTTTCTCTCACAGAATTCTCC
This sequence comes from uncultured Mycoplasmatota bacterium, assembly GCA_948434005.1. Taxonomy (GTDB): domain Bacteria; phylum Bacillota_I; class Bacilli_A; order RF39; family UBA660; genus UMGS995. Next base: position 96,353 of record CAOJEH010000005.1, on the reverse strand, counting down.
CAAACTTTTAATAAGTTCTCAATCAAATTTTCATTTCTTTCTTCTCTTTTTATTTCTCTCATATCTTTTCTCCACAATAAAATACTATTTGTTTATTATTTTCATTATAAAATTTTTTCAATTAATAAATATTAACTACAAATGGATATTTAAGTTTCATTATTACACTTATTTTCTTTTTACATATTTCATCTATAGAAGGATTTATTTTTCCAAATGTATTTTGAAACTGAAAACATTTAAATCTTTGGCTAAATGTTTTCACAGAATTATCTGCCAATAAAGTTTCATATGGTCCAAAATTAAAATCTTTTTCTTCATCTAAAATATTATAGGATTCAACTACATATGCCTGATAATTCTTTCCTTTGGTGAATGTAGTATTAATCCCACTAGGAATAGGCTTGACTTCTCCTGTAGGATAAACCATTTTATTAGCCGAAAAAACTTTACCACTAATAACAGGATCTTTAGCATTTTTATTTACTTTACATAGCACATATACATCATCTTCTTCACTTAGTTTACTTACTTGCATTATTGATTGTCTATCAATTTTTGCAGACCATAAACTAAAGCCACATAGTTGAATTTCATTTGCTTTTCGTCTGATTATTTCATCAACAGATTCACTAGCGTGTTTACCAATTACACTATAAAATAAATAATTCATATTCATCTTACCTTTCAAACCAAACAATTTTTATTCAACAAATTACTATTTGTTTTCTTCCACATTCATTATAACATTTTTATAATTTTTCAAAAAGCTGTTATTATTAATTAATTTTTATTAGAATTTATAACCTAAGTACTATATAAATTAAGATAATAAAAAAGTTCGCAAATACGAACCTTTAAATATTGAAACTTGTAAATATTAACGCTTGCTAAATTGTGGAGCACGACGTGCTTTCTTTAATCCAGGTTTTTTACGTTCTTTCTTACGAGCATCTCTAGTAATAAAACCATTTACCTTTAGTATTTTACGGAAACTATTTTCACTATCAGCAGGTGTAGTCTTATCATAATCAAGTAGTGCTCTTGCAATACCTAAACGGATAGCTCCAGCCTGACCAGATGCTCCTCCTCCTTTTACTGTAACTTCAATATCAAACATATCTCTTGTATTAGTTACATCTAAAGGTTGACATAAATCTAACACTAATATTTTATCAGTGAAATATTTGTCTACATCATGACCATTAACAGTAATTTTACCTTTACCTGAAGTTAATGAAACACGAGCTACACTAGTCTTTCTACGTCCTGTACCAGTATAAACATTCTTATTTTCTTTTGCCATAACTTACCCTCCTACTTAACCTCAAGCACTTCTGGCTTTTGAGCTTCGTGCTTATGTTCAGATCCTTTGTATACAAATAACTTTCTATACATTTGACGACCAAGTCTGTTATGAGGAAGCATTCCTTTAACAGCTCTTTCCATCATTTCTTCAGGATACCTTTCTCTCATTACTTTTGCAGTTCTTTCTCTTAATCCACCTTGATACATAGAGTGATTATAATAAATCTTTTTCTCTTCCTTATTTCCTGTTAAAAGAACTTTTTCTGCATTGATAATTATAATATTATCTCCACAGTCAATATGTGGTGTGTATGTAGGTTTGTTTTTACCACGTAAGTAAGTAGCAGCTAAAGTTGCAACTCTACCTAGAGGTTTATTAGCAGCATCAATAACATACCATTTACGCTCTACAGTTTCTTTCTTTTGCATAAAACTTTTCATTTTTTTCTCTCCTTTTACTTAAATTAAGTTTTCCCAGGACTTAATTTTAGTGGGGATATTTGAATGTACCGCTTATAATTGTACTAAAAAAATACCAAAAAATCAATACTTTTACCCACTATTTTTACATTTCTATTAATAATATTCAACTATTTACAAAATATTAGCTATTTTATCAAATATATTATGCAACTTTACTAATAAATTTTTTCTTTACATACTCATTAAGAGTAGCATTTTTAGGCATAGTTTTCTCTACATAGTCTCCTACAAAACCACTACCAACAGCTTTAATTTCATCTGCAACTTTTGTAAAATCACTTGAAAGTACAGTCTTGTTTTTAAAAAATAAACTATTAATAACAAAATCTTCAAATTCATTATTATTATCTCTTTCGATACCTTTTATAACATCTTCATCCATATTTTCTAAGTTATTATATTTAATATCATTCTACCACAATCCACAAATCTAAACATGCCATCGTACATGAAATTCTCCATTATTAAATCATGAACCATAACATTGTTTTCTGATAATAGTTTGAGCTCATCTCTTATTGCATATAACTCTTCTAAAAACTTATCTTTAGAAATATTAAATAACTCATCATGATCATTTTTAGTAATAAGTTCTAAAGTATAAGCACGTAAATAATCTCCTCTTCTATTTGTAAGGGCATCTTCTGGAAGTAATATCCTCTTTGTATTCATTTTTTTTAAATACTCACAATCCCTAATACTTATATCATAATCCATAGAAATAAAAGAATGCTTATATGGTATTTTCAACGCTTTACCTTTATATTCATATACTGTTCCTTGCTGTCCAGAATCAATTTTTTTGAGAAACCTTGGAAATATTATAACCATTTCATCATTAATGTATAACATCATAATACCACCCTAATTAGTGATATATTATACCATATAACTGCTTATTTTTCAAGAAATTATAATAATCTAATCTAAATCATCATATAAAACATTAACTAGATATAATCCACAGCTAGGTGCAGTAACACCACATTTACTTCTATCCCGACTCTCAAGTATTTCTTCTAAATCATTTTTATTTATCTTACCTTCGCCTACTTTTATTAGTATTCCTACCATATTTCTAACTTGATATCTTAAAAAACCATTACCTTTAAAAGTAAAAACTACTTTATCATTAACTTGTTCTAGTTCTGCTATATCAATTGTTCTAACACAATTTGGCTTATCACTATTCTCTGTAACAAATGCTCTAAAATCATGTTCACCAATAAATACTTTTATAGCCTCTCTCATTGCTTCAATATCTAACTTATAATTATATTGAAATACATAATTTCTCTCTATTGGATTATATTCTCCTAAGTTTATGTAATATTTATATTCCTTCTTTTTAGTACTATATCTAGCATGAAAATTATCAGGAACAATCTTTGTATCAATAACATGAATATCATCTGCTAGATTACTGTTTATTGCTCGTTTTAATTTTTGAGGTGTAATATCTATATCTAGGTCAACATGTGCATACTGACATAATGCATGAACTCCTTTATCAGTTCTGCCAGATGATTGAACTACTTTTCTTATATTATTATTAACAACTTCTATTGCATTTTCAAGTTCAGTTTGAATAGTCCTTAAATTAGGTTGAGTTTGATAACCACAAAAATTAGTACCATCATAAGAAAACTTAATTAAATACCTCATTAAATCACCTATACCTTCTTATATATATCCTTTATTAAATCCCTAATATCTTTACTATAATTTAATTTTATATCTTTCTTTAATACCAAATTAGTAAATAAAATAGTTTTAGGTATACCTATTTTATTATTCATAAGTAAAGATGTATTTTCTTCAAATAAATAATCAGTATTACCTTGAATAAGTATTTTATCATTAGAAAAACATATTAAATTTTTTGTATACTTATAAACAAACTCCGAATCATTAGTACATATTATAATTACTTTTTTATATTTATCAACTAATTGATTTAATAAACTTAGTACTTTCTTTTCCCATTTTATATCAAAATAAGTAAATAAATCATCTATAACTATTATATCTGGATTAGATAGCATGGTTGTCGCTAATAATAATAGTTTAATTTCTGATGATGATAACGTATTAACTAGTCTTTCGTGATAATTAGTAAGACCAACTATTTTTAAAGAATCTTTTATTTTCTTTTTATAATCTTTTAATATTAAGTAATTTTCTAATACATATAGTTTCATAAAATCATAAACAGTTAATATTTTATAATTATCACTTATATTTTTTTCTACTATAGCTATCTTTTTATGTAGATTTCTTTTTTCTTCTTTAGTTAATTTCTTTTTATCTATAATAATATTATTGTTATCAAAATCTATTCTTTTTAAATCATTAACAAATGTATTATAATCTCCAATAATACCATTAATACAAGTAGAATCTACTAAAGTCTTATTTATTTTTATTTCCATAGTTTATCTACCATCCTATTCATATCTAGTTCTATATCATCTAATAAGCCATAATATTTTAGTTTAATAGATAAATCAATCATAAAAGGAACTTCTAAACCAACTTTATTCAAAAGACTATCTTCTTTTAATACTAAAGGTGTATCCCCTTCTAAAACAACTTCACCATTATTTAAAATTATAAGTTTATCTGACAAAGTAGATAATTCTAAATTATTTGATGTAAGTATAATAGTTAAATTATTAATACTTTTTAGTTTAGTTAATATTTTCTTTGCTATATGATAATCTACTTCTGCAAAGATATCATCTAAGAATATAACTTCTGGTTTTGATAATAATGAAATGGCTATAGAAAGTTCTATCTTATTAATAATAGATAATTCATTGATATTTGAATATAAAATATCAGAAAAATTAAATAATTTAACTACTTCATTATATCTTTTCTTTTTTTCTTTTCTATCTATTCCTAATTTATCTAGTTTATATAATAATTCCTGATCTATTGTTAAAAAGGTATTATTCATACTGTTAGATACTCTACCAAAAACAGTTGATAATTCATAAGAGCTAAAGTTATAAATATCTTTATTGTCATAATAAACTGATTCTTTTATATCAATTTGACCACATAAAATCTTAATAAGTGTAGTTTTACCACATTTATTAGAACCTGATATATAATTAATACTATTTTCTTTAAATTCTATATTAATATCTTTTAATATTGATTCATAAGATAAATTCTTAATACATAACTTTGACATATAACCACCACCTGTTAATAAAAACTAACTATAATTAGTTAGCCTTTTTCTTTTGGATTCTATAAGTTATTCTGTGTAACATCCTATCTGATAAAAATCTACTAAAGAATTTTGCTAATTTCATCTTCCCACCTGGTATGATTAACATTTTTTCTTTATCCATCATCATATCTATTGCATATTTTGCTACAAAACTAGCACTTAAAGGTTTAGTAGAAAAGCTTACTCCTGCAACATTATTAAAATTAGTTTCTACAGGGCCTGGACATAAAACTGAGACAACTACATTACTCTTTTTTTTCTTTAACTCATAATTAATAGCTTCAGTTAATTTATATACATATGACTTAGTAGCATAATAAGTACTCATCAAAGGTCCGCCTGGAACAAAAGCTGCTGAAGATGCTACATTTAAAATATAGCCAGAATCTTCTTTTATCATATTTTTTAAAGCATATTTAGTTAGAATATGAACTGCTTTTATATTAGTATTAATCATATCTAAGTCATTAGATAAATCAGTTTCAAAAAATTCTCCAAAATTTCCAAATCCGGCATTATTTATAAGCATATCAACACCTTGATTCTTAATTACTACACATAATTCTTTTACTTTTTGCTCATTACTTAAATCCATAACAATAATTGTTGTCTTAGTTGGAAGTTTTTGTTGTATTAATTCTAATCTTTCTCTATTTCTAGAAACTAAAATTAATTCAAATTTCTTAGAAGCTAAATACTTAGCTATTTCAAAACCTATACCACTAGATGCACCAGTTATTAAAGCCTTCATATTATCACCTCATAACTATTTATATTATAGCAAAATATTTACTATTTTGAAATTAAAAGATGAAATTAATAGTTTGTGTATATAAAACTATTTATTAATCCTTTTTTGCACCCTAATCTTTATACCTATAACACCATAAAGTTTTTCTTGCTCTTTAGTATATATAGAATACATTCCAGATACTTTTTCATCTAATGCCTCATCTCTATATCCTAAAGAAGATAATAGTTCTCTAAATTTTTTAGCTTGATATAAATCCATAACTTCTACATCTAATTTTTCTACTAAATCTGGTAATTTTGAAAACTCAATAGTATCTCCTACTTTAATTTGTTTTCTTTTATCATCATATAATCTAAACTCAACTTCTTTACTTCCATTTAACATATTATTAAATGGTTTTTCTAATAACTTCATTTTATGTTTCATTTTCATCACCTCTTAAGAATTCAAATAATCTTTCATATAAATTACTTCTAGATAATAGTTGATTATTTTTAATCATTTCTTTTAACTCATTTATTGAAATCCATTTTACCTGTTGAACCTCATCTTTTTGAATATTAAAACTTTCAATACAATTTGAATCTATTTGTGCAATATAAATATCTTCTAGATGTTTTTTATTTACAGTTTTATTATTAACTTCCTTTTTATAGGACATAAAAAACTTTACTTTATCTTCCTCTAAATCTAAGCCAATTTCTTCAAATAGTTCTCGTTTAATTGCATCAATCTCAGTCTCGCCACTATTTACATGACCTGCTGCAGCAATATCCCATTTACCAGGTGAGGATATTTGTTTTAAGGCTCTTTGCTGGACTAAAATATTATTATTAAAATCATATATTATAATTCCTACTATCTTATGCCATTTACCAGATGTATGAAGTTCTTTTATAGTAGAAGTCTTCCCTATTTTATTTCCAAACTCATCTAAAATATCAATTAATTCCATAATATATGCCTCTTTCAAATCATAATTTTTTAATTATTATAAACCTATATCTCGTTATACTCGCCATCTATCATAAATTTATTTCCTGTTATATGATAAATATTAGGAATATTACCTCTTAATAAAACTTTATCATCAGAATATTTATCTTTATCTATATCACAACCAATCACCTTACCAACTATTATATGATGATTACCTGTAGCTATCTCGTTTTCAAATATGCAATCAATATTTACTATACACTCTTCAATTCTCATACATTTTAATTGTTTTGATTTATATGGTGTTAAGTTAACTTTTTCAAATTCGCTTATATTTTTATCAAACTTTTCACCTGCTTTATACAGTTTCTCTAACATATCCTCTTTAGGTATACCAATTATAAATTCTTTTGTATCTTTTATATTTTCATATGTATCTGATTTTTTAGATATTGCTATTGCTACCATAGCAGGACTATTAGAACAGTTCATAAACATTGCAAAAGGTGCTACATTATCTATACCATTACTACTAACAGTAGATACTAAAACAACTGGAGAAGGTTGTGTAACATATACTATCTTTTCAACCTTATCAAATATTTCTAACTTTTCCATAACTAAAAGCCCCATTTCATAAATTACTTATCTAGTAAAAGTATATCATAAACATATACTGATTTTAAAGCTTATAAACCATTCCTTGCAAAATTTCTTATTTTGCTGTATAATATGACTACATTTCAAAAAGAGGGGCAACAACTATAACAATCAGAGAACTAATTACATTTATTCAAAAATAAATATAGTAAATTATAAAATTTAAGAAAAACTATATTAAATGACCTAAAAATGTTGATGCCTCCATTTATGAAAAGAAAGGAGAATACCATGGGACAAACCGAACAAGAACTTATTAGATTTAAACCAAGTCCAAGAGATGAAAAAGAATTTGAACCATATGAACACTTATTTGCTGTAAACACTGGAGGTTTATATGCAATTAAAATCCCAGAGGGATATGAAGTTTTTCAAATAACTAATTCTTCAATAAATAATCGTTATGATATTTGGTTTACAAATAATGAAACAGTAAGAGTAAAAGCACAACCAATTGATCCAGCTAATCATTTTGGAGAATTTGATTTCAATAACTTTGGCAAAGTAATAAACCAGAAATGTGATAATAATAAAGCTTTCCGAAAATAAAGAAAATGAGTAAAGCTATAAATTACTAATTGTTATTCAAAAAAATCCCTAAAAAAATAGGGATTTTTTTATTTTGAAAAAAAACAAATAATGATATTCCAATAAAAATTGATTGATTTAGAAAAGTGTAAAAAAACAGTTATTTTTATATAGATATTTATACTTCAAACAAAAAAAAGACAAAAATCTGTCTATTTTTCTTCTTTTGTTTCTTCCTTTTTTTCTTTTTTCTGAGTCTTAGGTTTAGACTCTTTTTTAGCTTTAGGAGCTTCTTCTTTAACACTTGTCTCATCTTCAATTAGTTTTAACATAACTACTAAAGCTCCATCGCCACGTCTTTCATCTAACTTAAATATTCTTGTATACCCACCATTACGAGTAGCATAACGTGGTGCTAAAACATTGAATATTTTATCAACAACTTTCTTATCATTATGTAAGAAAGCTAAAGCCTTACGACGTGAAACTAAATCACCTTTTTTACCATAAGTAATCATTTTATCCATAAACTTGCGTACTTCTTTAGCTCTAGTTTCAGTTGTATTGATACTTTCATTTATAACTAATTGCTTAGTTAAAGTAGCAAGCATACTTCTTCTATGTTTATTATCGCGTCCTAATTTTCTATATGCCATAATTATTTCCTCCTTATAAATTAATCGTCATCACGTAAAACTAGACCCATTTCTCTAATTTTATCTAATACTTCTTTAAGAGATTTCTTTCCTAGATTACGTATTTTCATCATATCTGTTTCACTCTTATTAACAAGGTCTTGTAAAGTATGGATACCTGCTCTTTTTAAACAGTTATATGCTCTTACAGAGAAATCTAAATCCTCAATAGAAGTTTCTAAAGCTTTTACTGTAGGATCTTCAGTTTTTTCTATCATCATACCAGTAACATCTGCAATAGCTGATAAATCTGTTAAGATTTCAAAATGTTCTATCAAAATTCTTGATGCTAGAGCAATTGCTTCTTCTGGTTTTATAGAACCGTTTGTCCACACATCCATAATTAGTTTATCATAACTTTCATCTTGTCCAACACGAGCACTACCAACCTCATATGATACTCTTTCGATTGGAGAATATAATGAGTCAATTGCAATAACTCCTGCTTTTCTTAAGTCATATAATCTCTTATTTTCTTCACTCTTAACATATCCACGACCATTTGTTACAGTCATTTCCATGCTTAAGTGACCACCTTTAGCAACTGTAGCAATAACCTTATCTGGGTTAACAATTTCAATATCAGCATCATGATCGATATCTCCTGCAGTTACTTCTCCTTCTTTATCTACATCAATTCTTACAACCTTTGCTTCATTTGAATGATTCTTAAATACTACACCTTTCAAATTTAAAATAATTGTTGTAACATCTTCATAAACTCCTTCAATTGTTTGGAATTCATGTAAAACTCCATCAATTTTAATACTACTTATAGCACTTCCTGGAAGTGATGATAACATAACACGTCTTAACGCATTACCTAAAGTAGTACCAAATCCTCTCTCTAATGGTTCAAGTTCGAATCTTCCATAAAAATTGCTTTCTACAGAATCTGTAATTTTATATATTGGTTTTTCAAATTGTAACATGAAACTAACCTCCCTTAATTTATTTAACCACGTGGTCTTTTTGGTGGACGACATCCATTATGTGGTATTGGTGTAACATCATAAATAACTGTTACTTCTAAACCTGCAGTTGCAAGTGATCTAATTGCTGTTTCACGACCAGGTCCTAATCCTTTTACATAAACTTCTACTTTACGCATTCCCATATCATAAGCTGCCTTAGCTGCTGCTTCTGCTGCCATACCTGCAGCATATGGTGTTGATTTTTTACTTCCCTTAAAACCAATTGCACCTGGAGCTGACCAACTTATTGTATTTCCTTCTTTATCTGTAATAGTTGTTATAGTATTATTAAAAGATGATCTAATATGAGCTATACCTTCAGGAACATTCTTTTTAACTTTTTTCTTTCTTGTTTTATAAGCCATAAGTTTACCCTCCTTTTTTAATATTTAGTTATTTAACTATACTTTTTTCTTATTTGCTACTGTTTTACCTTTACCCTTACGAGTACGAGCATTACGATTTGTTCTTTGTCCTCTTACAGGTAGTTTTTTCTTATGACGACTTCCTTGATATGAATTAATTTCCATCTTAGTCTTAATGTTCATATTAACTTCACGACGTAAATCACCTTCAGTTAAATACTTATTAATTTCATCACGAAGTTTGATTAATTCATCTTGTGTTAACTCTCCTGCTTTTTTAGTTGGTTCTACTCCTGCATCTTTACATATAGTTTGAGCAAGACTTCTACCAATTCCATAGATATAAGTTAATGATATAACAATATGTTTATCATTTGGAATATCTACACCTTTAATACGTGCCATTCAATACACCTCCTATTTAACCTTGTCTTTGTTTGTGCTTTGGATTTTCACAAATTATTCTAATTCTTCCTTTACGTTTAACAATCTTACATTTTGGACAAATCTTCTTTACTGATGCTTTTACTTTCATTTTTCATCTCATCCTTTCATTTACGATAGGTAATACGCCCACGTGTTAAATCATAAGGTGATAATTCTATCATTACAGTATCCCCTGCTAAAATTCGAATATAGTGCATTCGTATTTTACCAGAAACGTGAGCTTCTATAATGTGTCCGTTTTCTAACTCGACTTTGAATTTACCACCCGGTATTATCTCAAGGACTTTACCTTCTACTTCAATTGTATCTTCTTTAGCCATCTTTCCACTCTCCTGTCAAGATTTCATATCCATCCGCAGTTACAACTACCGTATGTTCGAAGTGAGCTGCTGGATGACCATCTATTGTTACAATAGTCCAATCATCATCTAACTGTTCTACTCTTGGACTTTTTGCTGTAAGCATTGGTTCTACTGCTATAACCATACCTTCCCTTAATTTAACTCCAGTATTTGGAATACCAAAGTTTGGGACATCTGGATCTTCATGCAAATTAGTACCAATACCATGTCCACACAATTCTCTAACTACTCCTAGTCCATTTTCTTCTGCAAAAGTTTGAATTGCGTTTCCTATATCACCAATTCTTTTACCAGGTGCAACTTGCTCAAGACCTACAAATAACGCTTTTTCTGTATATTCCATCAAATGTTTTTTTTCATCATCTATTTCGCCTATTTGATAACTCCAAGCAGAATCACCATGATATCCCTTATAACAAGCACATATATCAAGTGTTACAATGTCACCATTATGTAATTTTCTATTAGAAGCAATACCATGTACTACTTCTTCATTAATAGATATACATATATTGGCAGGATATCCTTCATAATTTTGACAAGATGGTGTAGCATCTAAACTCTTAATATAGTCTGCTGCTAAATCATCTATTTCTTTTGTTGTTATTCCCTCTTTTAAATAGGGTTTTAAGTATTGGTGAGTTTTATAAACTATATTACCAGCTGTTCTCATAAGTTCGATTTCTCTTTTACTTTTTAAAGTAATCATTACTTACCAACTCCACTAATAATATCATCTATTTGTTTAAATACCTCATCGATAGATTTATTACCATCAATGTGATATAAAACACCTTTTTCTTCATAATACTTAATAATAGGTTCTGTTTTCTTTTCATATAATTCATACCTATTATTAAAGGCTTCAACATTATCATCATTTCTCTGATAAAGTCTACCACCACATTCATCACAAGTAGACTCTATTTGTGGTTTACTATCTTCACTATTAATATTATAAATAGCTTTACAGTTTTCACAAATTCTTCTGCCTGTAACTCTTTTTTCTAAGACATCTTTATCTATATCAATTAAGAAGACTTCACCAATAGAATAATTTAATCTTTCAAGTATTTTACCATATTCTATAGCTTGATCTAAAGTTCTAGGGAATCCATCAATTACAAATCCCTTTTTACAATCATCTTTTTTAAGTCTATTTTCAATCAATTGATAAGTTATCTCATCTTTTACTAAACCACCACTTGATAAAGTTTCTAAAACATAACTACCAAGTTCACTATCTTCTTTAGATATATCCCTTAGGATATCTCCTGTTGATATATGAGGTATGTTATATTTTTCTATAACCAAGTCTGCCTGTGTACCTTTACCGGCAGCTGGCGGTGCAATAAACATTATACTTTTCATTTTCTTCTATAGCCCCTCTTATAATTCCTTGCTAGAATACTACCTTCTAATTGCTTATATGTTTCAAGTGCAACACCTACAACAATTAAAAGTCCGGTTCCTCCAATAGAAACAGTTGTTGGTAAACTAGTAAAATTTGAAAATAAGATTGGTATACCTGCTATTACTACTAAGAATGTAGCTCCCAAAACTGTAAGTCTTGAAAGAACTTTACTTAAATGCTTTTTAGTTTCTTCACCTGGTCTAACTCCTGGAATATAACCACCATTATCTTGTAAGTTTTTTGCAAATTCCTCTGGTTTTAATTGAATAAATGTATAAAAATATGCAAAGAAGAATATTAATAATACATATATTATAAAACCTACTGGAGTTGTATATGATAAATACTTAGAAACTATTACTGAGAATTTCTCATTCTTAACAACACTTGCAATAACACCTGGTACAGAAGCCAAACTAGATGCAAATATTACTGGAATAACTCCGGCTGTATTAATCTTTATTGGCATAAATGATTGTCCTGCCTTACCATAAGCAGAAGTTGATTTATTAGCATATTGTATAGGAATTCTTCTTTCTGACTCTTGTACAAAAATCATTCCAATTACAATAGCAAAATATACTATTACAAATAATGTAAATTTTGCAATTCCTAATGCTGCAACTTGTGCTGTATCAAAAGTAACTAAACTTTGAAAAGCGGTTACAAACATTTGAGGAAGAGTTGCAATAATACCTGCCATAATTATTAAACTAATACCATTACCAATTCCTTTTTGTGTTATTTGATCACCTAACCATAACAAGAATGCAGTTCCTGCAGTTAATACTGTAGAAATATACATATACTCTAATGGATCACCATTTTTACCTATAAAAGCAAATGCAAATGCATAACCTTCTATAAAGGCAAAAGCGATACCAATATACCTTGTTATTTGATTAATCTTTTGTCTACCCGTTGGTCCTTGTTTATTTAATTCTGTAAAATATGGAATTATATCCATTTGTAATAATTGCATTACTATTGATGCCGTAATGTATGGCATAACACCTAGAGCAAATATTGAGAAGTTTTTCATAGCTCCTCCACCCATAGTATTTAGAAGTTCCAAGAAACCAAGGTTTTTCCCTAAATCTTCTGTTCCAGGTACTCTAACAGAAATACCTAAAATAAATATTAATAATGCTCCTAGTGTAAAATAAATTCTATGTCTCAAGTCTTTATTTGTTGAAGTAAATAATTGCTTCATGACTCTAAACATACTAAATCACCTCAGCTTTACTTCCTGACTCTTTAATCTTCTCTAAAGCACTCTTAGTAAATTTATGAGCTTGAATAGTTATTTTCTTCTCTAATTTACCATCACCAAGTACTTTAATTCCACTTAATTGATTCTTAATTATTCCCTTATCCTTTAATAATGCTGGAGTAACTACTGTACCATTATCAAATCTATTTAAAGCTGATACATTAATTACTGCATATTCAGTCTTAAACATATGATTTGTAAAACCTCTTTTTGGAAGCCTTCTATATAATGGTAATTGTCCACCTTCAAATACTGGACTTATACTTACACCACTACGTGCTTTTTGTCCCTTTTGACCTTTTCCTGAAGTCTTTCCAAGGCCACTTCCACGTCCACATCCTAGACGTTTTTTTCTATGTGTAGCGCCAATATTTTTTTCTAATTCATGTAACTTCATTATCCTAATATCTCCTCTACTGTTTTACCACGTAATTTTGCAACTTCTTCAGGTGTCTTAATAGACTTAAGTGCATTTAACGCAGCTCTTGCCATATTTAATTTAGTTCTCGCTCCAAGGGACTTTGAAACAATATCACGAACTCCAGCTAATTCAAGAACGGCACGAACAGATCCACCAGCAATAACTCCAGTACCAGCGGCAGCAGGTTTTAATATAACTCTTGCAGCACCAGCTGTTCCGATAGCTTCATGAGCAACTGTTCTTCCATCAATTAAAGGTATTCTAACTAAATTCTTATTAGCATCTTGAATAGCTTTTTTAATTGCATCAGGTACTTCATTTGCTTTACCAATACCTAATCCAACACGACCTTTTCTATCTCCGACAACGACTATAGCAGAGAATCTTCTTTGACGTCCACCTTTAGTAACTTTAACAACGCTTTTAATCTCAATTACTAATTCTTCTAAAGTCTTGTCTTTACCTTCTTGTGCTCTTTTTTGCATAATACCCTCCTATTAGAATTCTAATCCATTTTCACGTGCAGCATCTGCTAATGCTTTTACACGACCATGATAAAGATATCCACCTCTATCAAATACTACTTTTGTAATTTTTGCTTTTGAAGCTTTCTTTGCGATTGCCTCTCCAACAACTTTAGCTGCCTCAATATTACTTCCATTTTTTATTTTTAGGTCTTTATCAAGAGTTGAAGCAGAACAAAGAGTAGTTTTAGCCTCGTCATCTATAATTTGTGCATAAATTTCTTTATTTGAACGAAATACACATAATCTTGGTATTTGTGCTGTACCCATTATTTTAGAACGAATTCTTTCATGACGTACTACACGCATACTATTACGAGATTCTTTTTTTATCATAATTATTTCTCCCTTCTATCTACCTATATTAAGCAGCTTTCTTTCCTTCTTTACGACGAATATGTTCGTCTTTATAACGAATTCCTTTACCTTTATATGGTTCAGGTTTTCTTACCTTTCTTATATTAGCTGCAAATTCTCCAACTAATACTTTATCAATACCTTTAACAGTTATTTCAGTATTACTCTCAGCTGTTACAGTTAATCCTTCAGGAATTACCATTTCAACTGGGTGTGAATAACCGGCATTTATTACTAGTTTCTTTCCTTGAACATTAAAACGATAACCAACACCAACAATCTCTAAAGCTTTTTCATAACCTTTTGTAACTCCAATAATCATATTAGTAATTAAAGAATTCATTGTACCATGCATTGCTTTTGCTGCTTCATTTTTACGTTCTAAAACTATTTCATCATTCTCTTGTTTCATAGTAATATCTTTTAACATTACTTGTTTTAATTCACCTTTAGGTCCTTTTACTGTAACTTCTCCATCTGCTTCTGTAACAGTAACACCTTCAGGTACTTTAATTATACGATTTCCAATACGGCTCATTATAACACCTCCTTATATTTATTTAAATTACCAAATATAAGCTAGAACTTCTCCACCTATATTTTCTTTACGAGCTTCTTTATCTGTCATTATTCCTTTAGATGTTGAAATGATAGCAATACCTAAACCATTTAAAACTTTAGGAATTTCATCATTTTTCGCATAAACACGAAGTCCTGGTTTGGAAATTCTTTTAAGTCCAGTGATAACTCTTTCACGTGTTTCAGTATATTTTAAAGTTAAAACTAGAGTTCCTTGAACATCTTCTTTAACTAATTTGTAATCTTTTATAAATCCAGCTTCCTTTAAGATTCTAGCAATTTCAGCTTTTACCTTTGAAGCAGGAACTTTTACTTCTTCATAACGCATTTGGTTAGCATTACGAATACGTGTTAACATATCTGCAATTGTATCTGTTACTACTGCCATAATTATTTCCTCCTTTCCAAATTACCAGCTTGATTTCTTAACACCTGGTATTTGTCCTTTATAAGCTAATTCACGAAAGCAAATACGACATACACCAAATTTACTCATAACAGCATGTGGTCTTCCGCATCTTGAACATCTTGTGTATTCACGTACTTTGAATTTTTGTGGTCTATTAGCTTTTACAATCATACTCTTTTTTGCCATTTCTACCCTCCAATTACTTTCTAAAAGGAATTCCAAGTCCATTTAACAAGTCGAATGATTCCTCATTAGTTTTAGCTGTGGTTACGAATACTATATCCATACCACGAACTTTAACAACATCATCATAATCTATTTCTGCAAAGATTAATTGTTCTTTAATTCCCATTGTGTAGTTACCTCTACCATCAAATGCTTTTGGAGATACACCTCTAAAATCACGAACTTGTGGCAAAGATATAGATATCAATTTATCCATAAAGTCATACATATTGTCTCCTCTAAGTGTAACTTTACAACCAATTGCTTGTCCTTCTCTTACCTTAAATCCTGCGATTGATTTTCTAGCTCTTGTAACTACCGGTTTTTGTCCAGAAATCTTTGCTAAATCTGCTACAGCTGCATCCATTAATTTAGAATTAGTAGTAGCATCACCAACTCCCATATTTATAACAATTTTTTCAAGTTTAGGAGCTTCCATTACTGATTTATAATTATATTTACTCATTAAACTTGGAACAACTTCTTTTAAGTATTTCTCTTTTAGGCGGTTCATAATTCACCCTCCTTCCAATTAATCAAGTTTTTCATTTGATTTTTTTGATATTCTTATTTTTTTACCATTTTTATCAGTTGTGTGTCCAATTCTAGTTCCTTTTTTAGTCTTAGGATCGATAATTTGAACATTTGATGCATCAATAGAAGCTTCCATTTCAATAATTCCACCAGCTTCTTGACCATTACCTTTTTGATGTTTTTTTACCATATGTACGCCTTCAACTGTAACTCTATTCTTAGCTCTATCTATGTTAATTATCTTTCCTTCTTTTCCTTTATCAGAACCAGTTTTAACTACAACCTTGTCTCCTACTTTTAAGTACATATTATCCTCCTCTTATAGCACTTCTTTTGCTAAAGAAACTATTCTCATATAATCTTTATCACGAAGTTCTCTTGCTACTGGTCCAAAAATACGAGTTCCTACTGGACTCTTGTCATCTTTAATAATGACACAAGCATTGTCATCGAACTTAATATAACTTCCATCTTCACGACGAACACCTTGACGGCTACGAACGATAACTGCTTTTACAACTTTACCCTTTTGCATGTTTGAATTTGGTATAGCATTTTTAACTGTACCAACAACAACATCACCGATATTTCCTGTTTTTCTGTTACTTCCACCAAGTACACGAATTACTAGTAATTCACGTGCTCCAGAATTGTCAGCAACTTTCATACGACTTTCTTGTTGTAACATAAATTATTCCTCCTCACCTAAGCGTTAAATAATAACTGCTTCTTTTACTATTTCTTTTAAATAGAAATGCTTAGTTTTAGATATTGGTCTAGTTGAAACGATACGAACAACATCTCCAACTTTAGCTTTATTTGTTTCATCATGAACACAATATTTCTTAGAGCTTTTAACTCTTTTATGATATAATGGATGATTCTTATAACTTTCGACTAATACTGTAATAGTTTTATTATTAGTAGCACTAACAACTTTTCCAACTAACTCTTTCTTAATAGTTTTTTCCATATTCATCCTCCTAATCATTTGCCTCTACTTGACGTTCTTTTAGAACTGTCTTCATTCTAGCAACGGTGTGTCTTAAATCTCTAATTCTTGAAGGTTTTTCAAGATTACCTGTAGCTTGTTGAAAACGTAGATTAAATAATTCTTTTTTAGTTTCTACTAGTTTCTTTTCGATATCTTCAGTAGATAATTCTCTAATTTCTGCAACCTTCATATTATTCACCACCATTTTCTTTCTTTACAAATTTTGTGGGAACAGGTAATTTATGAGATGCTAATCTTAAGGCTTCACGTGCTACTTCTTCTGTTACACCAGAAATTTCAAACATGATTTTACCTTCCTTAACAACTGCAACCCATCCTTCAACATTACCTTTACCTTTTCCTTGACGAGTACCTATTGGCTTTTTAGTAAGTGGCATATGTGGAAATATATTTATCCAAACTTTACCGCCACGTTTCATATAACGAGTCATAGCAACACGAGCTGCTTCAATTTGATTAGCTGTAATCCAAGCACCTTTTTTAGCTTGAAGTCCATAATCACCAAAGCTTAATGTTGTATTTCCTCTAGACTTTCCTTCATAAGGTAATCTATGAACACGACGATATTTAGTTCTTGATGGTATTAACATATTAATTACCTCCCTTAGTCTTTTTAGAATTTAGGATTTCACCTTTATAGATCCATACCTTTACACCAATTTTACCAAATGTTGTATCAGCTTCTGCTTGTGCATAATCAACATCTGCTCTTAATGTATGTAGAGGAATAGTTCCTTCTGTGTATCCTTCACTACGTGCCATATCTGCTCCGCCTAAACGTCCAGATACTGATGTTTTAATTCCTTTAGCTCCTGCTTTCATAGCATTTCTTATAGCACGTTTTTGAGCCATACGGAATGATGCTCTATTACTAATTTGATTTGCAATTGACTGAGCAACTAGCTCTGCATTTAAATCTACTTTTTTAATATCAACTATTGATATTTGAACATTTTCTAAAACAATACTTGATAACTTTTTCTTTAGTTTTTCTATTTCTTCTCCCCCGCGTCCAATCATAACACCCGGTTTAGAAGTATGAATAACTACCTCACATCTCTTGGCATTTCTTTCAATTTCAACTTTAGCAATACCAGCTGATTTCATATTCTTTTCTAAATACTCACGAATTTTTATATCTTTATTTAAGTTTTTAGAAAAATCCTTTTTATTTGAATACCATCTAGCTTCCCAGTCTTTATTAATACCAAGCCTTAGTCCATTAGGATTTACTTTTTGTCCCATACTGTAACCTCCTTTAATTATTTTGTAGCCACTACTATAATTATGTGACTAGTTCTATGATTGTTATGTCCTATATGAGAACGAGAATCAAACATATGACGTTTCATAACAGGACCAGCGTCTACTCTTGCTTCTTTAACATATAAAGTGTCTTCTTGAGCACCTTCATTATTAATAGCATTAGCAATAGCAGAATCTAAAACTTTTTTTGTAAGTCTAGCTGCTTTATTGTTTTTATTTATTAATATGTTTAATGCTTCACTTGTACTTTTTCCACGAATTAGATCTATTACTAAACGAGCTCTAATTGGAGAAATACGAAGTGTCTTAGCACTTGCCTTTGCTTCCATATTATATCCTCCTAGTCATTTTTTTATTTCTTATCTGAACCATGTCCACCGAATTTACGAGTTAATGCAAATTCCCCAAGCTTATGTCCTACCATATCTTCGGTAACATAAACTGGTATGAATTCACGACCGTTGTGAACTGCAAATGTGTGTCCTATAAAATCAGGAAAAATAGTAGAACGACGTGACCAAGTTTTTATAACTTCTTTTTTTCCAGACTTATTTAACTCTTGAACCTTTTTTAATAATCTTTCAAATACATAAGGTCCTTTTTTTAAACTTCTTGCCATTTTATATCATCCTTTCTATTTACCATTACGACGACGTACTATAAATTTATCAGATTGTTTTTTCTTACGTGTCTTATATCCAAGTGCAGGTTTACCCCAAGGTGTAACTGGTGCTTTACGTCCGATTGGCGCACGTCCTTCACCACCACCGTGTGGATGGTCATTAGGATTCATAACTGAACCACGTACTGTAGGTCTTACTCCCATATGACGTTTACGTCCTGCTTTACCTACTTTTACAAGTGATGAATCTTCATTTCCAACTTCACCAATTGTTGCCATACAAGTTCCAAGAACTTTTCTTTGTTCTCCACTTGATAATCTAATCATTACATATTTACCTTCACGTCCAAGTATTTGAGCTGAAGCTCCAGCTGATCTAGCTAATTCTCCACCTTTACCAGGACGAAGTTCAATATTATGTATTGTAGTTCCTACTGGTATTGACATTAAAGGTAAGGCATTACCAACTTTAATATCAGCACCTTCACCAGACATAACTTCCATACCAACTTTTAAATTCTTAGGAGCAATAATATATCTTTTTTCTCCATCTACATAATTTATTAAAGCGATATTTGCAGTTCTATTTGGATCATATTCAATACTCGCTACAACTCCAGGTACGTTTAATTTATTTCTTTTAAAATCAATGATACGATATTTTCTTCTAGCTCCTCCACCGTGATGACGAACTGTTATCTTACCTTGATTATTACGTCCACCATTTTTCTTAATAATAACGGTTAAACTTTTTTCTGGAGTACTTTTTGTAATCTCACTATTTATTAAAGTACTCATTCCTCTACGTCCTGGTGTAGTAGGGTTATAACTTTTTATTGCCATAGTTTATCTCCTCCTTAACCAAGATCTATTGTTCCACCGTCTTTTAGTGTAACAATAGCTTTCTTAGATCTATTTGTCATACCACTATAACGGCCGACTCTTCTTTTCTTAGGTTTTTCATTAATTGTTTTAATTGAAGCAACCTTTACATTAAATATTTTTTCAATAGCACTTTTTATTTCTGTTTTATTAGCTTTAGGATCAACCTTAAATGTATATTGACCTGATTGTTTTGCCATCTCACTTTTTTCAGTAATAACTGGTGCTTTAATAATATCTAAATATTTAGTATCTGTCATTATGCTAGCACCTCCTCAATGCGTTTTAATGCATCACTTGTTGCAACTAATAAATCAGCTCCAACTAGATCTAACACACTAATTTCTTCTGGTGTTACTAATATTATATTACTTAAATTACGAGTAGCTAAAATTACGTTTTCATCTAATTCTTTAACTACTAATAATATCTTCTTATCTGTAATTTTTAATGAATCTAATACTTTAATGAAATCTTTAGTTTTTGGAGTTGATAATACTAAATCCTCTAAAACTATAATTTCGTTATCAATAGCTTTGTGAGCATATGCTGATTTAATAGCAATAACTCTTTCTTTACGATTCATTTTTTTGCTGTAATCACGAGGTACTGGAGTTCCATATCTTCCTCCACCTACCCATTGTACAGCTCTAATAGAACCTTGACGAGCATGTCCAGTTCCTTTTTGTCTCCATGGTTTTCTTCCTCCACCTCTAACTTCTGAACGAGTTTTAGTGGAATGTGTTCCTTGTCTAAGTGATGCACGTCCTAAAATAATTGCATCATATAAAACTTTATCATTTGGAGTAATTCCAAATATATTGTCATTTAATTTAACATCATTAATTTTTTCACCTTTAAGATTGAAAATATCAACTTTTTTCATATCTTTTCCTCCTTCCATCACAATTTACTAACTTAATCATTTTATATATCGCCCTGTGATGACTATTCAGCTGCAGTTTCTTCTGCATCAGTAGTAGTTTCTTCAAGAACCTCAGTTGTTTCAGTAGCTGTTTCTTCTTTAGTTTCTTCAACTATAGTTTCTACAACTTCTTCTTGATTTTCTTCTTCAAGAGTTTCTACTTTCTCTACATAAGATATTAAATCTGCTGGTGTTTTCTTAGCATCTGGATTCTTAACCGCTGTACGAATTATAACTAATGATTGTTTTGGACCTGGAACATTTCCTTTAATAAGGATTAAATTATTTTCTTTATCTATAGATACAACTTCAAGATTTTGAATTGTTCTATTAACGTTACCCATATGTCCAGGCATTTTTTTACCTTTCAATACGTGCATTGGTAACATCGTACCAAGTGATCCTACACCTCTATGATATTGAGAACCATGTCCCATTGGACCACATGATTGATTGTGACGTTTAATAACTCCTTGGAAGCCTTTACCTTTACTAACTCCACTAACGTCTACCATTTCACCTTCGCTAAAGATATCAACACTAACTGTTTGCCCTAAAGTATAATCAGCTGTATTCACACCTCTAATTTCTCTTAAGAAGCGCTTAGGTGTTGTATTTGCTTTGTTTGTATGACCCATCTTTGGTTTATTACTAACTTTTTCTCTTACTGTTTCAGTAGCAAGTTGTATAGCATCATAACCATCTTTTTCAACTGTCTTAATTTGAGTAACCACATTAGGTTCCACACTAACAACAGTAACCGGAATTAATTTACCTTCTTTAGTAAATACTTGAGTCATCCCGATTTTTTTACCTAAGATTCCTTTCATAAATATTTCCTCCTAAATTATTTTGTCTTAATTTCAATATCTACACCGCTAGGTAAATCTAAATGTGCTAAAGCATCAATAGTTTCCTTGCTAGGATTTTTGATATCAATAAGTCTTTTATGTGTACGCATCTCGAATTGTTCACGTGAATCTTTATATTTGTGAACAGCTCTAAGTATTGTAAACTTTTCAATCTCAGTTGGTAGTGGAACTGGTCCTGAAATTATACCACCTGATCTTTTGATAGTTTCAACAATTTTTGTTGCAGCATTATCTAATATTCTATGATCATATGCTTTTAACTTAATGCGAACCTTTTCTGTTGACATATAAATCCTCCCTTCGCCTATATCTAGTATAGACTTGCTCCATGCAAATAACCCGATAGCAGATTAACAACTTAACCTGGCGTATCGACAACCTCGCATATCTAAGCAGTCACACAGATAAAAGTATAACATACTTTCCCCTTATTTTGCAAGCCTTTTTCATATTTTTTTATTTAATATCAATCTTTTTAGATAGATATATACTATAATATGATTTACCCTAATAGAAATATATCTCTACAATATAAAAAGATAATTAAACCTAATTATCTTTAATCATCTGTCACCTTTGTAACTAAAATCATATTATTATCTTCATCATATACACCAAACTCATATCTATAATCAGACTTTCTTAAATCTAGAAATATTCTTTTATCATCATTTTTTAAACTCTCATAAATTTCCTTAACTTTATCTAAAGTATCATAACGAAACTTATATAAATTAGTAGATAAAGAAAAATCTTTTAAATTAGGAATATCCTTTTTAGCATAATCATATGTAACTAACATTATAATTGTATTTCCATTTCTTAATTGCATCCATGAAGTTGGCTCATACTCTGTAAATTCTATATTAAATCCCAAATACTTTGTATAAAACTCAGAAGACTTAAATATATCCTTTACTACAAATTCAATTACTATATCCATAAATATCACCTATACTTATATAATATCATACCTTATATTAATTATCTACTTCTATATCTCCGCAATCATTTTTAATATCTAAAACAACATCAGATTTACGATAATTTTTATTTATATCTACATCTCCTAAAGAAGTTTTAGCATCAATGTAAATTTCATTAGTATTACCTATTTCTATATCACCATAATTATCTTCTATTTTAGAATTTTTTGTAATATTTAAATTATCAATTTCTATATCTCCACAATTATCTATAATATTTACATAATTGTTAACTTTATCTATAGTAACATCTCCATATTTATTACTTACATTAAGATAATTAGCTTCTCCTATATCTACATCTCCACAATCAGCTTTAATATTTATATTAGTAGCCTTACCTATATTAATATCTCCATACTTATTTTTTACATTAACTTTTTTAGCAGATGATACTTCTACATCTCCACAATCTTCATTAACTATAATATTCGCAGAAGTATTACCTATTTTTATATCACCATAGTTATTATTAATAATTAAATCTTTATTATAATTACTAGGTAAATATACTTCTATTTTATTTATTTTTTTATTAAAACAAAAACCAATACATTTAGTTGCATCAAACTCTATTTTTAATTTTGAATCATCTTTAACATTTAATCTTTCTTTATCACCATAAATAACAACTCTAATATTATCTGCATCAGTATCTTTTATATAAATATCTGCATCATTAGAATTAATTTCTATACTATCATATTTATTATTATAGTTTTTATCCATTACTAATTTATTACTAACTTTATAAGTATAAGAAAAGCCTCTAAAATTTATCTTTTTATTCATAACTGATATCATAAATATAATTAAACCTATAGAGGTAATTACTAATAAACATATTAATGTTATAATTAGTGGCTTATTTTTCATTATTATCCTCCTTTAGCATAAATACTAATTTTACTACCGCTTCACATAGTCCGCAAACTATAAATAGTATCCAGGTAATATGCCATGATCCTGTAGTAAAACTAACTATAAAATATGTTATGACTACTATTAATGATATAATCTCATTTATTTGTTTTGCAACTTTATTATTTTTATTTTCTTTTACTTCTTTTTTTATCTTATATCTAATACAAGTATAAACAATCTTATAAGTAGCTATTCCACAAATAACTAAAAATATAGATGACGCTAAAATAGGATCCATATCCAAAAATGGTATTGCAATAGTTATCCATGCAACAGATAAAATATACATAAGTACAGAAATTCCTATACCCTTAGCTCTTAATTCTCTTATATCTTGTTTAGTAATATCACTTTCTTTATCATTTTTCATATTTCCTATTAACAAATAATCTGTAGATACACCATATAAATCACATAATGGTAATATCTTATCAAAGTCAGGACTACTTTGATTAGTCTCCCACTTTGAAATAGTTTGACGAGATACACTAAGTTTATAAGCTACCTCTTCTTGTGATAAGTTCTTAGATTTTCTTAAATCTAATAGTCTTTCACCAATATCCATATTCTCTCACCTCAAAAAAATTATATACTTTATTATAGTTGCACTCTACCAATTGTAGTTGGAAATTTGTCAACTGCACTTAACATTTTAACTTATTTTACTATTAATATAACCTCTTTATTATAAATCATTATCAACTAATAATATAAATATAGTTTATAATGATAATTTAAATTTTTCAATTATTAACGATAAATAAGTTACAATAAAAAATATCACAATATAGAATATAGAAAAATATTGGTATCAATCAAGAAACTTGATAATCTTATAAAAAATAGAAAAATACTTATAACTACTTTAAACTTATTATTATGTAAAAATATAATTATCCTGCAGAGTGGATTTTAGATAGAAAAAATAAATACTCAAAATCAGCTAAGTTTCACTTCTAATTTTATTTAGCAGAACTTCATATTTGTTAAATAATATGATATGATATTAGAAACAAGATTATTAAAAGAGGTGATTTTCTTGAAAAGAAAAGTTTTAATTAGTTTTGGTATACTATCCTCAGTTTCAGGTATAATCGGATATATAACATTTTGGATATATTTTCTTAATATTTTTCATACACGACCAATTGTATCACTTAATAATTTGGAAGCTACTCAATATGAAGATAGAACAGATATATCTTATATAAAAAATATAAAGTATGGAAAGGTAATATCAAAACCGAAAAAACTTGATACAACAACCCCCGGAGAAAAGAGAATAACTTTTGTTATTGAAAATAATTATGGAAAAAAAACAAAATATCAATATTTTGTTAACGTAGAAAAAAAAGAATAAAATAATAAATATTTTATATAATGTAGTATAAATTCATTGCATAAAAAGGAGGATTATAAAATTCCCCCCTTTTATTACTTTACCATTCAAAACCAATTTTGATATGGCCACCAAGAGCTATATGTATATCCGCATCTATACCAACAAATCCACTACCATCATCATTAAAACTAAATATTAAAAATTTAAAGTTCCAACCATGCTCTGTTCTATCACAATCAATGATATTAAGACTTGAAGAGCTATGTAATGGGCCTGAATCATCCTTATCAAATGGATATTCATGTGTATAGCTAAATCCACCACCTATAATACCAATTCCAATTGAACCATTACCAGAGATATTTGAATATCCTCCATCTCGAAAACTATATCCAAATGTTTTATCTTGATATGCGCCAATACCAACAGAGTCTATGTTTACTGATCCACCAAAACCAGCACCAAATTCAGCTACAAAAGTACCACTTTTTTTACTTGAAGATTTGGATTTTGTAGATGAAGTCTTTTTAATTGAAGTGGATGCATTTTTACTACTAGATGATTTTGTTTTTTTAGGTTTTGACACTGCATTAGTTATCTTGTTTATAACCTTTTTTGCAACTTTTTTTATTGTTTTTGTTAATTTTCCTAAAAATCTTCCAGAAACGTCTATATTATTAACTGGATTATTTCCAACATATGTAAACAAATTATAACCTGTATGAGTATCACTTGCACCTACTATCTCATCTGCATTAATAAATCTTCCCCATTTCGAATTATAATACCTCATATTTAAATAGTATAATTCAGTCTCATTATCATAATAATAAGAACGATATCTATACGGATTTTCTAATCCTATATTTTCATCACTATTATCTATAATATTTGTTATATTTCCCCAAGAATCATAACAATACTTTACTATTTGTTCATAATTTGTATCTAAAATACCAATTATATCATCTTGAATATTTTTAACATAATAATACATTTTATTATTATATTTAAAACCAATCAACCCAGTTTCGTCTCTAACAAATAGTTTAATATTATTATCTTTTTCTTCTAAAACTATTTGTGATCCTTCTAAATAGTAGTTAGTTTTAATACCATTTATTGTTTTGCTTGTCCTAAGGCCATCTTCATTATATTTATAAGAAATATTCAATTGTTTAGATGAATCTGTATATGATACTAATTCTTTACCATTCATCCATGAAAGATTTATAAATTCTCCTATTGATAAAGGATTCCCTATTTCATCATATGTTATTTCTTTATTATCATACTTAGTTAATAAATCTTTCCAATTATTATTACCATATTCGTAGCTATTTGTAGATGTAATCTCATTATCAATTAAAGTCTTTCTAACTTTTGATAAAATATTTCCATACAAATCATAACTATATATGATTTTTTGATTTTCAAAATAATCCTCTTCTGAGACTAATTCATTATAATCATTGTAATCATACTTTTTTAATATTTCATTATTATGATATATATGTGTTATATTATCAAGACTATCATATTCATATGAATATTCGTCGTCTCCATTTTTTATACTCTCTACTAACATTGTCGATTTTTTTCCATAATTTTTATATCTATATGAAATATTATAATTATTATTAATAGTCTTTCCGATAAGTCTAGTTAAATCATCATACTGATAATTAACGAAATCATTGTTTACAGAAAATTTTTCTATCAATTTTTCATTACTAATAGTATTTTCTATAATATTTCTTCGATTATTTAACTTGTATATTTTTTTAATAATATTATTTTCAGAATCATAAGTATAATTAACTTTAAAATTATTATTTGTATGTTCAAATAGTCTTCCGCTAATATCAAAATTATTTTTAATAATTCTATCATTTGATAAGATTTTAGCAACTCTTCCATTATTATCATACTTTATTTCATAAGTATCATTTTGTTTAATAATTTTTGTTTTTCTATCAAATCTATCATATTCATACATTACAATATCATCATTACCATAAACATTTTTAAGTAAATTTCCATTTTGTAGTTCATAAATTTTTTCAAATAATTTTATAGAATTACCTATTTTCATAGATTTAATATTTTGAAAATCATCATATTCAATATTATAAGTTTTATTTCCTAAACTAATACTTGACAATAGATTTTCTGTATTATACGAATAGTTAACAGATTTTTCTTTTGTAGTTATTGATGAAACTTGATTTTTAGTATTATAATCATACTCTGTTTTTACACCATTGGGATTGGTAATTGAAGTAACCAGTCCCTTTGTTGGATTAGTTTCATATAATGTCGTATGATTATTATCATTAGTTATACTTGATATATATTTACCATCATTAGTATATGTAATTTTAGATTCTAAAAATATATCACTAATGTCCTCTATATAAAACTTACATGATTCATTTTTATCATTAGTACTAGCTAATATAATATTACCTTCGCTTTCTTTTAAATATTTTCTTTCTTCTCCATTATCAACAAAAATATAAATACTTCCATCACTATTTACTTCAAAACTAAAGGAATTATTAATATTACTTTCTAATAGTGAAATATTATCATTATCATATGTAATTGAGTAAGATGGATTAATTGAATATTTAATTATCAATTTTTCATTTTCCTTTTCAATTACCCAAATAGTATTACTGCACAAGTCTTTTTCTGCCATAACATAGTTTAATTCTGCTTTTAAATATTTATTTGTTCCTTTACATCTAATTCTATAATTTCCATTTTTAATCTCGTTTACATAGCATTTCTTTATAGACTTCATTATTTCATTACCAAAATTATCATATTCTATTTTAGTAACAATACCTGTTTCCGACATTGAACTTAATACTCTATCCTGCTTCTCATTATCATATTCATATTTTATACTCTCACCTGATGCACTTTTTGTTTCAATCAATTGATTTTTCTTATCATAATTGAAAGTATATTTTTCTTTTGATTGATTTGTGATAGAAACTAGATTACCATTTTCATCATATTGAAAATCTCCACTCGTAGGTTCTCTGTAAAATGAAATATTTGTTATGTAAAAATCATTAGCTTGAGTATTTTGTGAAAAAACTAATCTAATTGATTTAAAATCTTCCAGTGATCTAACTCTATAACTATAAAATTGCCATTTTTCATTTCTATCAAAATTCAGACTTGAAAATGGACAGTGACCCTCCTGATTCTCACCTTCTTCGTAATAAATTGCAACCTTATTACCCGAATATTGTCTGCATTCCTCTACACCCTCATTTTTATACCAAAAAGAAACCGTATATAAATCTCCATATTCTCCACTTATAGGAAACTTTTTTTCAAAACGAGTAGTGTATGAAGGATCCATTTTAACTTTTAATGCTGTGTTTTTATTATTATTAAATTTTACTAATTCAAAAAATTGATTAGGAGATACATATTCACCTTTTTCATTTATTGCTGTTAATTCCCAATCTGCAATACCACTCGAAAAATCAGAATTTTCTATTAGATTATAGGCATTTGCAACTTCACCCTCTTCAAGTTGAATATCATCAATATAAGTTAAATTAGTAGAAATAAATTCTATAGATATTTTTAAATCACTTGTTGCAGTATCACTATAATAAATAGTAACATCATTTCTAGCAAATTTATCAGAAGTTTCTACTGTTTGTTCACTGAATACCTTTGAACCATTTTCATCAATATAACTTAAAGAGATTACAAATGGATCACTATTTTTAAAATAACCACTAAATGTATAATATTCTCCTTTTTTTACAGATATTAATTGGGTTAATGATTGACCTGCATGTTGAGATTCAACCTTTAACGAGCGTTTTCCACTATAAGCAATATCACTTGAAAAGCTTTTAGTTAACATTTCACCATCTACTAAAAAATTTGTTTCATCAGTTTCAAAACTTGTATTTTTTAAATAATTCTTTATATATTTTGTTGGAATTGAACTAGATATTATTTTGTTAGTAATACCAAAATCATACTTACCATATTCTAATGATAATGAATATGCATTATCAATACTATCAATTTCCTCCAAATTATTTTTAGAAAGTAAATTTCCATCATCATTAAATATAAGTGTTTCGCATCTATTCTTATCATCTTTTAAGGTAGTGGATTTAAAACCATATTCCAAATCTATTGTTTTCCCTATAGTATTATTAACACCATATTGTTGAACACTTTTAATTTTATATGGTTTTTTTGGATAGTAAAAATATTTCATTTTTATTTTCGTTATATCCTCAATACTAGAAATAATATTATTTTCATTATATTCAATATATAGTATTCCATTAATACTTTGAATTGATATTGGTTTATTATCACTATAATTTACTACAATTTCATCTTCTGGCGTTACTATATTAATTGTATTGCTATTATATATAATGCTTATTTCTTGATTACTTTGATCTTTGATTTTTGAGATTTTATTATTACTATAAGCTATGATAACACAATTTTCATCAGCATCAATTATTTTTGTAAGATAATAAACTTCATCATTCCTTTCAAATATCATTTTATTACCATTTTTATCTGTCATATTTAAATTATTATTGAATTCTGTTATTTCTAAACCTAATCCATCCTCATCTAAATATATGTTATCTTCACAATCAGCAATTGGAAAATACTTTTGTTTTTTTTGAAAATAATGAAGTGTCCCATCCTCATCTTCATACTCTAAATACTCTGCATCATATATATCAACTTTTTTAATAGTTTGATAATAATTTAATTTATAGCCTTTTCCAAAACCAATATTCTTATTTAATACTACATCATTAGTATTATATATTAGCTGTAAATTTATAGGAAGTTTTCCCCCATTAGTTTTACCTATATCAAAAATACCTGTTAAATTTCCATTATATGTATTAATACAAGTTTTTCCAGAAGAAAAAGACTGCTCATTATAATTTAAATAAGGTTCAATTCCATTTTGATTTCTATAACATATAGTAAAACATGGTTTAGGATTTTCTGACATTGTGTTATTTTTAGAAAAGAATGCTGGATAGTCCGAATCAGTATATATTTCATCAACAGATTTTATAAGAAGACCATAATTAGGAGTATCCTTATACCATTTTTTTACTAAATTAGTGATTCCACCACCTACTAATACAGGTGTAATAACTGATCCAGAAATCTGGCTTCTCCAACACTCAAATATTGCTTCTACCTTTTTTTCATAGCTATCATTCATCTCATTCCAATTAGCAGTATCCTCATTCCAATCTTTTGTAACTTTATGAACAGTTACAAGTTTTGAGTTTACATTTGATGAATTAATTGTTGATGGATATCCAATAAAAGCCAATTCAGCATATATTATTTCACTCCCAGTCCCTATCTCAGGTAAATCAAATTTAATTAGTGTTCTATTAATTCTATCCACTCCATTAACCTTTTCTACACCTGCTTTTAAATAAGGTTTATTGCTTCTTGTATCATTAGTATCACCTGGATAAATATACGTATCATATAAACTTATACTTTGACTATTATTAGTAATAGTTGGATCAACATATACTGGGAATACCCTTTCTTCAGAATTAAGCCATTCATCATCTAAAATTAGGGTCAAAATATATCCATCATCAAAACTTTTTAATGAGTAATGAATATCATCATTCCTAATATCATTTGAATCTATCATAAATGGTTTCTCAATTCTAAAAATTATATTCCCATTTATATCTTTTGATATAATTTCTCCATTTTCTTCTGTCAAACTTAAATTAGTATCTAATTCAAAACTTAATTCTGAATAATTTGCATTTTGTAAAACTATAGTTTCTTTAACTTTATCTGATAGTGTTTGATATTCGATTTTAATATCATCGGTAATATTATTATAAGTAATATTCTTTGTTTTTTTAGATAGTTTTCTTTTCTCTGTACTTAAATTATCTAATTTTGATTCTCTTATTTTAAAGTCAATATAGTGATTACCTTTAGTCATTTTCATTAATGATTCTTTAAAGTTTTCTTTAAACTCAACTTTATAATCATTACTCTTATTACTTATTATTCCATCTTTATTTACTAGAGTATTATCAATTTCTTTATATTCACCATCTTTTAAATAATGAATATCTTCATTATAAACTTTAGCTATTATAGTACCATCTTCTTGTAAAAAATGTTTTTCACGAGGTTTTCTTTTTTCTATTAATTCAATTTCTTTCATTTTTTAGAATTCCTCCTAACTAACTCTTTTCCACATATAAACTACTAAATATGGAGGCATATTATTATGTGGTTGGTCCCCACCAGAATTAAATATTAAATTTGTATTACTACCAGCTGCTGCAGACCATCTTTTATTGGCATCTAATATTTGACCTTGACCAGATGCAGTAGCTGCTGTAGTTGTTGAATACCTATAGTAACTATGACTATGTGATGCTAATTCTTCTGTTGTTAATTTATGTGTTGCCTCTCCTCCTGTTGTGCCATTTTGATATGTATCACCGCAACCTAATAAAAACCTATCCTTCAATTGCTCCCATGTGCCACCAAATAATGTACTTGGATTAGTCCCATTTACAGACATATAAATAGATCCTACTGGATATATAAAGTCTCTCATAGTGATAGTATCAATATTTTGATTTTGAACAGTTAAACCTTGTACAGTAAGATTACCATTACTATCTAGTTCAAACTTATTATTTGTAGATGTTATACATCCTACATTTAAATTATTTACCTCTAAATTTGTATTATTGCCTTCTCTTGTAAAGGCATCTGTTATATATTCATTCATTTTTATTTCTCCTCTTTTCTTTTAAATTTTTATATAACCTTTTATAAAATATTGTTAAGCATGTATATACCGTTAAATTACTCAAACCATACTCACCATCTCACTTTCTAAGAGTAATTTCTCATAGTAAAAAAGAATTTAACAGTATACTGAATGTACTATTATTTTTCCTTTAGTTATAAGGATTTTAATCGAAATATGGTTCTTTCTTTATAAAAGTTAGACCAAAATAGTACGTATGATGTACCATTTTGTATTAAAAAAACTAAAAAAGGCTAAATTTAGCCTAATTTTTATTCATTGTTATTAATCTTTAAAAATCCATAATATCATACCTCATACAAATAGGTACTATATACCCAAATATCTCGACCATTTAATTCTAATTGAGCAGAATTTGTTTTTACATCTATTTTCTTTACTGTATAAATATTTTTGTTAATAACATAACTCTTCCCACCCACTACAATATCATCCTGATTTTTAGAAGAACCATATTTATCTACTTCTGTAAAATCATCTAATGGTATCCAATGATATGCTTTTGCTGATTCGTGGTAGTATTCGTCATACGAAACACCGGTCAATTTTATATTTCCAAATAAATTTGTTGATAATGGGCTTTTCAATATATCTACTTTGAAAATTCCATCAAACTTAACTTTTGAACCAACATGAAGTATTTGATCAACTATTTCTATATTATTAACAGAAACTTCCTTTACTGTTATATCTTTAGTGGTTCTCCATTTTTTATCATTACCTTTAATAATATTAGTATCATCAACAAAGTAACAATCATTCAAATCATACTCGTGATTAAACCGATAATTTCCATATTGATTTTTAATCCAAGAAGTATCACTAGATTGTGATACTTGAATATGGCAATGTACGCCTGTTGCATTTCCTTTTATACCCATATTTCCAATTTGTTTACCCTGTTTAATAACTTGCCCAATTTTGACATCCATAGTATCATCGTGAGCTGTTATAAATGTTGCGTAGTCTATTCTTCCATTAGCAAATCTAACTTTATTTACTGATTGCCACATTACTTGTCCAGTAATAGGATAAGTTTTAAGACATTTACAGGTACATGGAGCATAATAAGGATATCTAACTCCAGCTTGAACTCCTCTAACATCATTTGCCATTATTCCTTTATGTGAATATGCACCTCCACTATCTTGGCTAATATACATATCAGTAAAAGGACATAAAAAGTTTTCAATTCCTTTATTACTAGATTTCTGACCCTTTCTCATATTACTCCGTCTTTCTTTTTTCTTATATAATTTACAAGTAAATTCTTTATAGCAGAAATTGCTGCTGCTAAACCTCCAATACAAGCACTCTTAAAGATTGCTATATTATAATTTGAAGCTGTAGATAAGGTTACATAAAATCCACCTAAAAACCCTTCTATAAATGTCCAAAAAATTCTTCTTACAATATCATTTTTAAAAATGGAACTTAATTTCTTTTTTATCTTCTTCATTACATCACCTTCTAACTCAATCTTCTTTCTAAATTATCAATTCTTTCGTGTGCATGTTTTGTATTTTCTTCACATCTTGCAACACGTTGGCTAATATCATCAAATTTATTATTTAAATTTTTAATCTCATTTTTCAATTCTACGTTACCAGTAATAACTAAATCTAGTTTTGTAGATATAGTTGTATCTCTTTTTACTCGTTCCTCTATTTCCTCTTTATTATCACTATTCATATTTCCCTTATATGTTAAAAAAGTTAATAATACGGTAATTATAGTGCAAATAATAGATATAATTGGTAAATAATTAATAATCATACTTATCCCTTCTTTCCTAATTAATATAGATCAATAACATATAAATAAATTAACTATTTCATACTAAACTACCTCCTTTATATGATTACTCTCTCATAATAAAGATTAAGTTTACAGTACGTGTGATGTACCATTTGAAAATAAAAATTATAAATTTAATCTATTTTTGTTGGCTTATAGGAGATAAGTTATTCATTTTTAATACTTGATTAACATAGTCTATTTCACAAAAATATAGGTTACGTAATATATAACAATACAGACAATATTTTTCATTATTATAATTTTCTATATAAAAACCAGCTACTCTAAGTAAATCAAAACTAAATTCTGGTGGCAATTTCATCCCTACACACAAAGCAATAATTGTTTCAAGTGAATATCCTCTCTTCTCATTAGTTTCTATTTCTTTTATTGTTTGAGAACTTATATAAGATTGTTCCTCTAATTTTTCTCTAGTTAGACCTATACTATCTCTCAAATATCTTAATTTACTTCTAAAGTCATATGGCAAATCTTTACATACAATAGAAATTTTATAATAATAATTTTCAAAACTTTTAGGACAACTCTTTATTTCATAAATAGATTCAAATTTACTAATCTTTTGTTTTTTACTCATATTGAACACCCCTGTTGACAAAATATAATAGCAAAAAAAAAGAGTTATAAATATCTCCATAATTAGAATATAATTGTTTAAGTATCATCTATTTAGATATAGTCTATATAAGACATAGTTTTATTATTTTGATATAATATAATTTCTTTTTTTATTCCGTTTTTTTACTATACTTATACTCTCGTTAGGGGAATACTCATAATGAATCAATTCATCCAGTGAACAATCTAACGCATAACAGATCCGTGATAGCAAATCTAAATCTACTCTATATAATCTACCCTCTACATACTTTTTTATAATATTCCATTTAATACCTGTTAATTTACTTAATTTATACATATTAATATTTCTTTCTTTAAGTACATCACTAACTGTCAAAATGACTTTACCATAATCTTTAAAGACTTTATCATAAACATACCTTTCTTTTGACATATATATACCCCTTTACACTCATGTATTACCAAAAAAATAAAATAGTACCCAAAAACAAATTGAATACTACCTAGTTTTAGTAAAAATTAAATCTTTACTATATATTTAGATTATAACATATATTGATTGTATCCTTTATATATTTTTAAGAATTATTTTTCTTTTTCATCACAGCAGGTACTACTACATTACCACCAAATTTATCATTTAAGGAATCTACTATTTTTTGAAATTCATCATTAGATGAATCTTTTTTTTCATCACTATCAAATATTGATACTTGTTCTACTCGATTAGCACTTAAATCAGCAAGTCTTACTCCAATTAACCTTATAGCTTCTCCTCTAAAACTTATATCAAGTAAATGTAATACTACATCATATATTTCACTAGTACTATTAGTAACATTCTCTAATTTTATCTGTTTACTATAACTTTCAAAATTATTATTTTTATATATTATCGCTACTACACTACAATATTTTTCTTTTTTTCTTAATTGTCTAGCAACATCATCAGTTTGTCTAAATAATATATCTTTTAATTCTTCTTTATCAGAGATATCTTTAATTAATGTTTCAGTAGTACTAATACTTTCAGTTTTAGAAATAGATTTCTCTACTTTACTATAATCAATACCATTAGCAGAATCTAATAAAAACTGTGCCCTATTTTTAAAATGTTTATTAAGTACACCTAAATCTGCATTAGCAAGTTCACCAATTGTATTAATACCTAAATCTCTAAGTACTTTAGAACTAGATTTTCCTACCATAAACAAATCTTCTATTGGAAGAGGCCACATTTTAGTTTTAACTTCATCTTCAAATAATGTATGGACTCTATCAGGTTTTAAAAAATCACTTGCCATCTTAGCACAAAGCATATTATTAGCTACACCAACATTAACTGTAAAACCGAACAAGTTCTTTATATCATCTTTTATTTTATAAGCTAGTTTAATATAATCATCATATATATATTTAGTACCAGTTAAATCTATGAAAGCTTCATCTACAGAATACTTTAAAATATTAGGCGAATATTGTTTTAAGTAATTATGAAATAATAAAGACTGTTCATAATACCATTTATAATCAGGATTATATATTTTTAAATTAGGACATTTCTTTCTAGCAGCATATAAAGTTTCTGCAGTTTTAATTCCATACTTTTTAGCTATAGGACTTTTAGCTAGAACAATACCATGTCTTTTTGATTCATCTCCACCTATTATAGAAGGAATAGTTCTAATATCTATTTTATAACCATCTTTTAATAGTTTAACCGCACTCCATGATAAAAAAGCATTATTAACATCTATATGAAAAATTATTCTTTTATCCATGCAATCACCAACATTTCACTTATATCGTAAATATATAACACATTTGTTCTATTGTCAAGAATTACAAACAACTATTATAAAGAAGTTTTATTATAGAAAAAAACTCGAAAAAATCGAGTTTATAATTTAAAAATTTATTATATTACATTATCATTCAAACAAAATACTGCATATATAGGTAAGTATCTTACTTCTTTTTTTGTAGAAAAATTATTTTCAGTTATACGATATGCATTATTAACAGTAAATCTTTTCATTAACACAGATAACGACTTAGCTTTAGACATAGACTTAATTGTTATTTCAATAGGAATAACTTCTCCCATTCTATTTTGAACAACAAAATTAACTTCTGCTTTACCACCTGACTGGTAATAATATAGTGAATAGTTAGCTTCAGCAAGTGTTTTGGCTATATGATTTTCATACATAGTTTCTTTTATATTTTCATTAGATAAAAACTCTTTTCTATTTATATGTAACATTGAAAATAATAATCCATCATCTGGTAAATATAATTTAAAACTATCTGTTTCTCTACAACTACTAAGAGGTGACTTTATATTTGTTATTTTATAACTTCTATAAACAATCTGATTATCTATTAAATATTTAATAGTAGATTCATATTCTTTAGCCCTTTTTCCATATCCCATTAATCCATATTGAAACTTTTTATTTTCTTTTCTTAATTGTTCTGGTATAGAGTTAACTACTTCTAAACCCCTAGGTATATCAATAAGAACTGGATTTAGAGCAACCTCTTTTTTATATGAATCTATAATTTTATTTTTTATAGCTTCTATCTCATTATCACCTAAACCATTATTAAAAGCATTAACAACTTCTGGAAAACCACCAGTAAACAAATATTCATAAAATAAATCTAAAGCAACTTTATGGAATGGACATGTTTTTTTCTTTTCATAAGATTCTCTAATTAGATTAGCTAATTGTTTTTCATCTCTAGACCATAAAAATTCTTCAAAATCCATCTCATACATACCTTTAAATTGTAAGCCTTCTCCTTTAAAGCTATTAAGATTTTCACGTCTTGAAGTAATTGCAATAATATGATATTTACTAACTTCACTACCAAATAGTTTTAATCCCCTTACAATTTCTATATCATCTACATTATCAAATACTATTAAAGTATCTTCTTCAAGAATTGTTTCCCCAGAAATCATAGATAAATTTATAATAATTTTATCTGTAGCTTTCTCCTTTTTAAATAATTCAACTAATCCCTTATTATTTGAAGCATTAAAGTACACAACATTCTTATACTCAACCTTACCAAATTCTAATACTGTAAAAGTTTTTCCTATTTGTTTAGGTCCATATAACATTAAAGGTTTCCTAATAATGTCAGTTTTCCATTTCTGAAAGAATGACACTATTTTTCGTTCCATAAAATGACACCACCTTACATATTTCATAATAAGTATAACTCAGATTGTATTTTTAGTCAATATTTTCCAAAATAAAAAGACTACTACTGCTCGTCTTTATTGTTACATATGCTAATTTACTACTGAAGGTTTATTAAATTCTAATCTAAGTTTATCTGCTACTGTAACTATAAACTCTGAATTCGTAGGTTTTGCTTTATCTATATCAACACTATGACCAAATATTTCTTCCATAAGTTGCCAATTACCTCTATTCCAACTAACTTCTATTGCATGTCTTATTGCTCTTTCAACACGAGAAACTGTAGTATTATACTTACTAGCAATTTCTGGATATAACTCTTTAGTTATTCCACCAATAACTTCAGGTCTTTCATAAAGCATCATTATACCTTCTCTAATATATAGATAACCTTTAATATGTGATGGAACTCCTAACTCATGTAATATCTTAGTTGTTGATATTTGCAAATTATTATGATATAAATCTACAGTTTTACCATTATATAATAAATTATCTGATAGTTCCATAACTCTCTTTTCTAATTCGGATAGTTCAAAAGGTTTTAAAATATAATAATTAACTCCTAATTCTGATACTCTTCTTATAATTTCAGGATTATTATAAGAAGTTAATACTACAACCTTTTTAGAAATATTCTTCTTTCTCATAGTTTCTAAAACACTTATACCATCTTTATTAGGCATTATTAAGTCAAGAATAATTACATCATAATCTTCCCTTCTTTTCTCAATTAGTTTTAATCCTTCTACTCCATCATTAGCATCTAAAGAAACAACTATATCATTATGATTTTTAAAATATTCCTTTATCATACTAACTAAATCTTTATTATCATCAATTACTAACAGCTTAGTTTTACTCATTTTTTCTCCTTCCATATACTACTCTGCAAAACTATTATAACTCAATAGAAATATTTTTCCTAGGTAATTTTTTGACAAGTTTTGTCGAAAAAGAAAAGTAGTTATAAAACTACTTCTCACTTATTCTAACTTTTACTTTTTTAGTTTTAGATGAGTATTTAACTCTTAAGTCTGTTCCTTTTACTTTTACTGGAACTTCATGTTCTCCTACTCCATAACCATCTAAATCTATATATGCGGTTATTCCTGATGAATCTAAATCTTTAATTACAGCTTCACTACCTTTTGCAACTACTATAACTCTACTATCTGCCTCAGATAAAGCTTGAACTTTATACTTATCAGCTAAGTTTTCTGTTGCAATAGATATATCTGCAAATTCTTTAGATATTGAGTTATCAACTTCTACTTTTACAGTTAATGTTTTAGTACTGATATCTGTAATACCCGTTGGCTTTTTAAGTGTAACTTTGTATTCCTTGCTTTCAGATAAACCTGTAACATCTATCTCAACAGGTAAATATTCTAAGTCATTAACTGCCTCTTCACTACCATAAACAATTACTTTTGCAATACTTGTATCTGCTGATTTAATAGCTTTACCAGTAGCAAGATTCCCCTTAGGTACTACTTTTATTGAAACTTCTTTACTTGGTGATGTAATTTTTACCTTAGCAGTTACAGAAGTTGGAACTATCTCAACATCAACTACTTTACCTTTAGTATCATAAGCAACTAAATCTACATTCTTAAGTTCAATTTCACCAGCCTTAGGATGTGCTATATCATCAACATCTACTAATGCTTTAACAGTAGCAACCTTATCTAATTTATATTGAGCACCTTTAATAATAACATCATCTCTATCTAACTCAACACTATCAATTGATAGTTTACTATCTAAATCATCTGAATGTAATACATCATAAGTTAAACTTCTAGTTTCTGAAACTTTTGGATATAAAGTAACAGTTACTTCTGATGGATCTAATTTATAGTCAAGAGACTTTAGTTTTTGGGAATACTTTAAAGTAACTTTATGATTACCTTCACTAAGTCCTGTTAAATCTACAGATACTCCTTTAGATGGAGATTGTTTAGCTAAAAATATATGTCTTTTTTCTCCTACTAAAGTAATATCCACGGTTTTAGGTAACCCCTCAACTACATATAATTCTTCATTATATACTGCAGTAACTGGTTGATTATATAATATCTCAGCATATTGGTCTGCCATAACACTAGATTCCTGATCAATAATTATAAAAACTACAAACGCTAATATCAAACTTATTACAATGAGGGTTGACTTTTTTCCTAAAAATCTATCAATTCCTTTACTATTATCCTTAAAGTTTGTTATTTTTAGAATAAATTTAGTAATTGGACTAATTAACCATTTATCAAAGAATAAACCAATATGACGGAAAAATTTACCTATACCTCTAATTATTTTCTTCATATATCTCTTCCTCATCTATTTCTTCTTCATCTATTTCTATATCTTGTTTTGGTCTTAATTCATCAATAAGCATTATTCTAATATCATCAAGTGATAAGTTATAATATAACTCACCCTTAACTGCAACTGACATTCTACCAGTTTCTTCTGAAACAACAAGTGAAATTGAATCAGTTTCTTCTGATATACCTAAAGCTGCTCTATGTCTTGTACCTAATCTCTTATTAATTTTAGAGTTACTACTAGTTGGGAATACTGCTCCTGCACATGTTATTCTATCACCTTGGATAATAACCGCACCATCATGTAGAGGATTTCCCTCATAGAATATTGCTATTAATAAATCATTAGATAAATCAGCATATAATTTCTTTGCTTTATCAATGTAATTACCTAAACTTATATCTCTTTCTATTGTTATTAAAGCTCCAATTCTATTCTTTCTTAAATATTCCATTGATTGGATAATTTCATATACTAAATGTTCTCTCTCATCAACGGTTAAGACTTTATGTCTTCCTAATAATTGACTTCTACCTAACTGTTCTAAAATATTTCTTATTTCTGGTTGGAAAATTACAATTAATGCAATTGGTCCCCATTGAATCATATATTCCAATAAAACTTCTAGTGTTGTAAGCCCCAAATAGTGACTTATAACCTTTAAAAGAATTATCATTGCTACTCCCTTAAATATTAAAGAAAGTTTTACATTATTTTTTATATTTTTTAAGATAAAGTAAAATATTAACCATACTAATAATACATCAACTACTTTTTGAACTATCGATACAATATCAGTTACTGTTATTACCATTCTATCATCTCCTTTACCACGTTATTTAAGTATACAAAATATTTCTAAAATAGTAAACATCAACTAGGTAGATTATTACCACCTTGACCATTATTTACAGCCTGAGGCGGAGTTGCTTGAATACTTTGAGGTATATCAGTAGGAGTATTAACAGGAGTATTCAAAACATTAGATTGAGTTGGTGCGGTTTGCATAGCAGTTACTGAGTTATCTATATTAGCTACAGTAGCATAACTATTATTAAATTTCTCCTTTGCAGCTTTTTTCAAATTATTTTGTTCTGCTAAATATCCAATACATGAACAAAATAAAATACCAGAAATAAGTGCAACAATTATATAAAGTGGTCCATCTAAAATATCTCTAAAAAAGACTACTATAATATCCATCTAAACACCCTCTATTCTATACTATTATAATAACATTCTAATAGAAATTTTACAATATAAATAAAAAAATAATGACTAGCACTATTTAATTATATTAAGTTAATCTATTATTCATTATTAATATTATTAGTTATCTTTTATTATATATTACATACATATAAACAACATTATAATTACTTCTTACAAGGTAAGTCTTTACAGGTATCTATTACTATTTCTTTTATAATTTCTTGATTATCTATATCATCAATTAAATACATAGGTTTAGCCCCTTTATAAGGTATAGCTTCCTGCATTTCATATTTTTTATTACTATTTGTTATTTTAACAAGTAATCTACTATCATATATACCTCCAAATAATATATTATTATAATAAAGTAAATATTCTCCCATCATAGATCTACATGTAATATTATCTAATAAACTTAATTGTTCTAAAATAAAATTTTTATAATCTTTTGTAGTAGCCATATTATCATTCTCCTTTTATCAATAACCATTATTCTTTATTCATCTATAAGTGGTGTTATTAAACTCTGTCCAAAGTTACAACTAGACTTTTTATATTGTTTTACAGTATTTTCTGAAGTTTTATTATCATAAGAATCACTTGTTTCTAAAGATAAATCATCTTCACTTAAAATAAAAATAGAATCCGTAAAAACAGAAGTATAATGTGCTAAAGCAGGAGCTCCATCTGTAAAATCATTAGTTTGAAATAGTTGAATTAAATAACTTATCTCATTATCTTTTTTTATAACTCCTATACCATAAACTTCCTGATCATTGTCAACTCTTCTTGCACCATAAGATGCACCTAATCCTTTTTCAATTCCACTAATGTCCATTTTTTAACCTCCAAATCTTTAACTAATTAACATTTAATTAAACGCTTACTTTATGTTTATACCATTTTATAAATTCATCTACAGCACTTACTCTGTTATCAGGTCTATTATTTCTTTCTTCATCGGTCATTTCTGCAAGTGTTTTAGTGCAATTATTAGGAATAAAAACATACCATAAATTTGATTTTATCTTCTCTGTTTTATTACCTCTTATTTCATATGATAATGTACCCTTGCTTACACCAAAAAATTGATGATACTCTAATCCATCATATAATGTTAGGCAATCTAGGAAATGACAACTTCTATTATCAACATCCTTCATAATTTCTAGAAGCTCTGTAATA
Organism: uncultured Mycoplasmatota bacterium; assembly: GCA_948434005.1. GTDB lineage: Bacteria > Bacillota_I > Bacilli_A > RF39 > UBA660 > UMGS995. Next base: position 53,807 of record CAOJEH010000005.1, on the reverse strand, counting down.
TTAGAGGCAACACCACTTCTTTTTACAAAAGCGCCTGGATAACCTGGATTATCCGGATAGTTTTCAATATAAAATCCTGAGTCTGCAACAAAAACAGGTTTACCTAATAATTCATATGCTTGCTTTGCCTTTTCTTTAGAAATAATTTCGATATCATTTACATCAGGTTCATCTAAATCACATTTATAATAATCTATAGTTATTCCTTCAGATTCAAACGCTTCTTTTACTTCAATATATTTACCATAATTACCTGTTACATATGTTAGACTTTCCATATCATATTCCTCCTATAATTTTAAAACAGTTACATATATTTCCATAGTATAATCAATTTATATAAATAATTAATATAAGTATAACATATTTCAATAAATTTATTATAGATTTACTATAAAATAAAGAAATTATGTGTTATAATATTAAGCATTATGAAGGAGGCTTTATAGATTATGGAAAAAGACTTGACCCCACAACAAAATACATGCGCTGCTAGAATATTTTTAAATACTTTTGGTCTTATATTGGGAAATACAAGTGATATCGATGAATCTTCAAAAATAAAAATATTTGATAAGAATACAAATGAAGTTGGACAATTATACTTTGATAATGATAAAGTTATAATGTCCGCAAATTATAATAATAGTGTATTAGATGCAAGCTTCGAAATTGCTAAAATGATTGGTTTTGTTGATATAGAATGTGGAAATGCTTTATTTGGAGAATGGAATAGTAAAATTATTTTTGAATTAAAAAAAGAAAATAATATAAAACTATCTGGTGAATTTTTACTAAGCAGTTCTGTAGATTCTGAATATGGAATTTCTTGTTTTTGTCATCCATTAATAAATTGTAATATAGCTGATAAGGGAAATATAACTTTAAAAATATTAAGAAATAGTAAAACATTTGGATACAAAACTACTTTCGAAGATTATAATGAAACAATTGACATAATGCCTTATGACGATTGTAATGGTTTTATTAAACATATAATTACAAAAGGTGAATATGATAAACAAAGATATAAACATGAATATAGAAAATATGTGGGAGTTTTCTCAGCTGGCAAAGGAAATGAAGATAAACTACATTTATTTTTATCAGAAACAGAGTGGGATAATCAAATATCTTATAGAAATGAACTTATACCAAAAAAAGGTGATGATAATTCTGAAGAGCTTGTAATACAAAAAGGAGCGTTAATGGAATTTTTAGACCCTGATATGTTTGATAAAATTATAAAGCTAAGAGAAGTATTACTAATTGGTGATATATCTTTATTAGATAATTTAATTAGTGTATGCTATGATAGCTATACTGATGATCAATTAAATGCTTTACTAGGTTTAAATAGAAGAAAACCAAACTATCAAGATGGTAATGATAACTTAACTAATTCATATTTTGGAATCAAAAAAAATAATTGTTTCTTTACAGCAGAAGAGCAAAAAAGACTATTAAAGAAGTAAATAAATTATTTACAAAATATTAAAACTCGGGATATAAAAATTCCGAGCTTTTTATACATTTAGTATTTTAAAAAAAATAAATTAAATATTATATTTCCCGTTTTTAAATATTAAAATTTTTCCCTTATGTGTTTCTGCCTCAATTTCTAAATCATTTGTTCCTATCATAAAATCAATATGATTTTTAGATGGATTTACACCTATATCAAATAATTCTTCCTCACTAAATCTTTCATTATTCATAATACATTCTGAGAATCCATTTCCTAAAGCCAAATGACATGATGCATTTTCATCAAAAGTTGTGTTTCCATAAACAATATTTGTATTAGATATAGGTGAATCACAAGAAACTAAAGCTACTTCTCCTAAATATGATGAATAATCATCACTTTCAATTATACCTTTTAATAATTCTTCCCCTTCTTTAGCACCATAATTAATTACTTTGCCATCTTTAAATTTTAAATAGAAATCCTTTATAAATGAGCCATTATAACAAAGTGGTTTTGAACTATAGACAATACCATTTGTTTTACGAAAATTGGGATTAGAAAAAATTTCATATGATGGTAAATTAACTAACATATCCTTCCCTAAACTCCCTGCACTATGCCATAGAGTATTAGGTGTAAGTTCAACCTGAAGGTCAGTTCCTAGACTATTTTGATAGTGCATTCTTGATATTTTTAAAGAATTCAACTTTTCTTTTAAAATTTCTTGTTTTTTAAAAAAATTATTCCAACTTTCTATTGGATCAACTGTTTTTACCATACACATTTCACAAATTAGATCAAATAATTTATTGTATGCATCATTATCTGCTAAATCAGGAAAAAGATTAGCTGCCCAAGTCTTAGATGGTAAACTAGCGATACACCAAGGAATTTTAAATTCTAATTGGAGTTTTTTATAAATAGGTCTAGTTGCTCTATCAATATAACGAGCTTTAGCAAGTTTTTCTGGACTAATATCATCCATCAAACCAGGAAATTCAGATTCTAATATTAAAAATGAGGCACCTTTTAATGCATATTCATCCCACACTTTTTTATTAAAAATTGGATGATTTTCTATTTCATCAATTGATATATTTTTTAATATTTCATGCTTTTGATAAATATTTTCATCATAAAGATATATATCATTAATTCCATATTGTCTTGCACTTTTTACAAGTTTATTAATAAAATCAATATTTTCAGATTGATAACTAATAAGTAAAGAATTAGAATTTTTAAAATTAATACATCTTTTTAATAATAAATTAATATATTTTTGTTCTAAAGTATTCATATCATTTAAATTATTAACTATTATTTTATCATTCATTTCAAAAACTCCTTCTAATATATATAAGACATACGTCTAGTGCATATTACTTAATACTCAAAAAGCTCGATTTTCCTATCAATTTGGTGCCGATTAAAGGATTTGAACCTTCGACCTACTCATTACGAATGAGTTGCTCTACCAACTAAGCTAAATCGGCAATAAACTATAAAAATATTTTATCAAAAAAAAAGAAACTTTTAAATACTAAAAGTCTCAATTATTCATATTTTAAATGTTTAAATAATATTCCAATATTTATAAGCCCACATATACCTACTATTATATAAATTAAATTAGTTAAAAATGATCCCTCTTGAAAAATAGCAGTAACTAAATTAAAATCAAACAAACCAATTAATAACCAATTTAATGCTCCAATAATTGTAAATACTAAAGCTATCTTTTGTAATGTCTCCATAAACACTCCTTTCAGTTATAGTGTTTACAAAAAAAATCTATTTATTCTATTTAATATAATTTATTATAAAAACTTAAAAAATATGATAAAAGATTATATTTTATTATCAACTAATTTATTAATATAAGCGTTGATATCTTTTATTTGATTATGGACTTTTTCTGAGGTGAATTTCTTTTTAAGTCTTTCAGTAAATATATTATAAATTTCAGATTCTTTAATTTTTAAATAACTTATCTTAAAATTCAAATCATTTATATAACCATAAAACACCGCTATTTGATCAGCATTATTTTTAACATATGAATACGGAATTAAAACTCCTTGATAAAAATAATCTAAAGTTTTATCACTAATACTTGAAATATCAAAATCATTATACCAAAAAAGATCTTCTAAATTGTCTGTTGAAAGTGCATATAAAATATCTAATTTATCAGCATCACGTATTATATTACAAAATAATAGTTCTCTTTCATTTAAATTAGTAGGAACACTTTTTTTATTATGATTATATACTGCAAGTTTAATAATTGGATATAAAGATTTATCTATATTAAATTTTTTAATCAAATTATCCTCAAATAAAACTTTATTACTATAAGAAGCATGATCAATACCACAAGTTTTATCATCAAATGAATCAAAATTTTTAACTTGTTCAAATCTTCCAATATCATGACATATCCCAATTACATAAGCTAGAAATATATCATCCTCATTTAATCCTAGACTTTTAGCAATATCATAACAATTATCAGCAACTCTCAAAGTATGTCGAATTTTTAAAGTTATTCTACTAGAATGTTCATATAAATCAGTATAATCTAAAAATATTTTTTTAATATTTCCTATATTAAAATCTTTAAGCATAATTAATTTCACCTAAAACAAGTATAACATATATCAAAATATTAAACTATCACAAATCAAATTATTTATAATATACCCAAAAGTAATAAATTTAGTTGTTTAATTTAAACTAGTTACTTTTGTTTTTATAATTATTTTTTTAATCTAAGTGCATTAAATATTACAAATAAACTACTAATAATCATAGATATACAAGCAATCATTGGATTAATAGAAATACCATAATTTATAAATAAACCCATCGCTATAGGAATCATACAGATATTATATAAAAAAGCCCAAAATAAATTTTGTTTTATATTTCTTAATGTTTTTTTGCTAATATTTAGAAAATCTATAATTTTTGACAAATCATCTTTCATTAAAATAACATCTGCAGAGTCCATAGCAATATCTGTACCACTAGATATAGATATTCCTATATCAGAAATTGTTAAACTAGGAGCATCGTTTATCCCATCTCCTACCATAATTATCTTTTTATTATCTTTTTTTAATTTTTTTATTACATTAGATTTTTCCTTAGGAATAACATCAGAAATAATATTAGTAATACCTAACTCTTTTCCAACTATAGACGCTGTAGTTTTATTATCTCCTGTAAGCATAATAACTTCTATATTATTACTCTTTAGAGTATTAATTACTTCTTTAGCATTATCTCTTATAGTATCTTTTACACCAATAAGACCAATTATATTAGAATCTTCTATAATATAAACAATACTATTACCATTAGATTTCAAATCTTCCAAATCACTAATATAATCATTATTTATATTTAATTTCTTTAATAATTTTTCATTGCCTACAAAATAAGCTACTCCATCAATAGTAGTTTTTAGACCATAACCAGAGATATTTTTTATTTTTAAATTCTTATTATAATCTATTTTTTTATTATCTATATAACTAATAACTCCTTTTGCAATAGGATGTGTAGATGAATATTCTATACCACCTAAAATAGATAATAATTTTTTATCGCTATATGATGAATAATTATATACCTTAGAAATAGTTAGATTACCTTTTGTTAGTGTTCCTGTTTTATCAAATATAATTGTATCTATTTTGTTAGCTTCTTCTATTACTTCACTAGATTTCACAAGAATTCCTCTTTTAGCAAGTTTTCCTTCACTAACAACTATAGCTAGTGGAGTAGCAAGACCTAATGCACATGGACAAGATACTACTAAAACTGTAACAAAACGAGTTAAACTATAGCTAAAAGAAAATTCAAATAATAAACAACATATAAATGTTATAAATGAAATAATTAAAACTATTGGTACAAAATAACTACTTACTCTATCAGCATATAAAGATATAGGAGCCTTCGTATTAGTCGCTTCCATTACTAAATTAACAACTTCAGATATCATAGAATCTTTACCAATCTTTTCAGCTTTGTAAAAAATAGTACCATCAAAATTAATTGATCCAGCAATTACCTTATCACCTTTCTTTTTATTAACAGGCACACTTTCTCCAGTAATAAAAGCTTCATCAAAGTGACTTTCTCCATCTGTTATAACACCATCTGTAGCAATTTTTTCTCCTGCATAACAAACTAATATATCGCCTTTTTTCACCTCATCAATAGTAACCTCTTTAATACCTTCCGAAGTTTTTATTTTAGCAATCTTAGGAGTTATAGTAACTAATCCTTTAATAGCACTTTTAGTTTTTTCTTTACTATTAAAATCAATATATCTACCAAGCTTTATAAAATAAATTACAAAAGTAGTTGATTCAAAATATAGATTATGAACATAACTTACATTACCTATTATAACCATTAAAACTCCAAATAAGCTATATAAAAAACTACTTATTATTCCAAGAGAAACTAATGTATCCATATTAGGCATCTTATGAATTGAATTATTAATACCACTTTTTATAATATCAAAGCCATAATACAAAAATGGGATAGTTAAAATTAATAATACTAAGCTGTAATTAACAGGATACTTACTCATCTTTAAAAATGGAATTTCTATATCTAACATATGTGCCATAGAGATATACATTAAAATTATAGCTAACACTCCGTAAACAATAAAAGGTAATACTCTATTTTTCTTATTTTCCTCTTCAAGGTTAGCAATACCTAATGATTTAAAACCTGCCAGTGCTACATATTTTTCCAAATCACTAATAGTTATTTTTTCATCATACTCTATACTAGCAGTTGCCATAACTAAATTAACATTGGCTTGTACTCCATTTTGTTTATTTAAAAACTTTTCTAAACCATTTGAACAAGCACTACAAGTCATTCCTTCAATACTTAAAATAACCTTTTTCATATTAATCTTCCACTACTTCAAAATCTAAGCTATTAATCAATTCTTTTATTGTATTAATATCTATATCACTTGAATAGGAAATCTTAACAGTACCTTTAGTATGATCTGCTTCTACAGACTCAACTTCTTCTAACATATTTAAAGAATTTTTTATTCTATTTTCACAACCCTGACACATCATTTTATTTACCTTTAATTCTATTTTTTTCATAACTAATCTCCTATCTTTTTTACTCGTAACATTCTAAGTGAATTTAATATAGCAATAATTGAAACACCAACATCTGCAAAAACTGCATGCCACATTGAAGCTATTCCTAATGCTGAGAAAATAAGTATTGCTATTTTTACTATTATCGCAAAGAAAATATTTTCTTTAACTATTTTCATTGTCTTTCTAGAAATATTTATTGCACTAACTATTTTCGATATCTCATCATTCATAATAACAATATCTGCTGCCTCAATTGCACTATCTGCACCTACTCCTCCCATAGCAATACCAACATCTGCTAAAGCGAGAACAGGAGCATCATTTATTCCATCACCTACAAAAGATACAAATTTATCACTATTTTTATTTTTAATAATTGTTTCAACTATTTTATACTTATCTTGAGGTAATAACTCTGCATGATATCGATCAATATTTAATTCTTTACTAATATCTTTGGCCACTTTATCCTTATCACCAGTAAGCATTATTATATTTTTCACGCCATTTAATTTAAGTGACTTAACTAAATCTTTAGAATCCGTTTTAATCTGATCTGAAATTACTATATAACCACTATACTTACTATTTATTGCAACATATAAAATAGTACCAATATCATTACATTTTTTAAAGTCTATTTTCTTTTCTTTCATTAGTTTTTCATTACCTACTAAGACCTTTTTATTATCAATTACAGCGCTAATACCTAATCCTGCTAACTCTTCTATATTTTTAATCTTTTTTTCATCTATTTTTTTATTATAAAATCTTTTTATAGTATCTGCTATAGGATGATTAGAATAATTCTCTGCATAAGCAACTATTTCCAATAACTTATCATCACTAATATCTATAGGATTAACCTTTTGAATAAAAAATACACCTTCAGTTAATGTACCAGTTTTATCAAATAACATTGTATCAACTCCAGATAACATTTCTAAATAATTACTACCCTTAATTAATACACCTATTTTACTAGCTCCACCAATCCCTCCAAAAAAACTTAATGGAATTGAAATAACTAAAGCACATGGACAAGATACTACTAAAAATGATAATGCTCTATAAATCCATTCTTTGTAATTTCCATCTGTTATAAAAGGTATAACAGTTCCTAAAATAATAGCAATTACAACAACTATTGGTGTATAAAATCTAGCAAATTTTGTAATAAACTTTTCTGATTTAGATTTTCTACTAGTTGCATTTTCTACTAAATCAAGTATTTTACTTATGGTAGATTCTTCAAAGTCTTTAGTTACCTTAACTTTTATGACACCATTTAAATTAATACAACCACTTATAATATTATCACCTATAGAAACATTAGAAGGCATAGCTTCACCTGTTAAAGCTTTAGTATCAACACTACTATTTCCTTCTATAATAACTCCATCTAAAGGTATCTTTTCTCCAGGTGAAATTACAATTATAGAACCAACTGCTACTTCTTCTGGACTAACTTTTCTTATTTTATCTTTTTCTAACACATTAGCAATATCAGGTCTAATATTCATTAATTCTGTTATAGATTTTTTTGATTTATCTACTGCATAATCTTGAAACAACTCTCCTACCTGATAAAATAACATAACTGCAACAGCTTCAGGAATTTCACCTATTATAAAAGCGCCTATTGTTGCAATAGTCATTAGAAAATTTTCATCAAATATTTTTCCTTTTACAATATTTAATAAAGCATTCTTTAATATTTCAAATCCTACTAATAAATAACTTATAATATATAGGATATTGTTAATTAAAACATTATCAAATTTTACTATAAGAGCTACTAGAAATAAAATAAAACTAATTATAACTCTATATTTTTCATCTTCTAATATCTCCTTCATTAGTTTACATCACCCTCTCTATGTTTAATATGTATTGACCCAATCTCTGTAACTTCTTTTACATGTTCATCATCAAGCATATAATAAACTTCTTTACCAACCTTACGGCATCTTACAATACCACTTCTTCTTAAAGTACTTAGTTGATGAGAAATAGATGATTTACTCATACCTAAAACATTTGCTATATCACAGACACATAATTCACTTTTATCTAAAGCATAAAGTATTTTCATCCTAGTAGTATCTCCAAGTATCTTAAAAAAATCTGCAATTTTATAAAATAAATCATCACTTAACATTTCACTAGAAACATTTTCTACTAAATCTTTATGAATAACATTACAATCACAAATAAATTCATTTTTTGACATAATAACCTCCATATAACTATATTACAATAGTTGAATATATATTCAATTATATATCTATTATAGTTGAACGCTTATTCAATTGTCAACATTAAAATAAAAAGGAGATAAACTCCTTAAACTATTTTTTAATAAATATTAGATTTTTCTACTTAGATTTATTCCCTCTTTAAACTTACATTGACTAGAGCATTTAAAACCTGAAAAAGTACATCTAGCACCATGAGTGTATTTTTCCATATCACTTGCAAGATCACTATTTTTAGAAACTAAAGCATTATAATATTCTGTAAGTGTATTTTTTGTTTGTAACATAACTTCTAATTGAGCAGCACTACATAACCTTTCTTTACATTTTAATATAAAGTTTTCATATGTTCCTCTTTCATAAACTGTAATTAACTCTCCTATAGGTGTTACATCTTTAACAGAATCCATATCATTTAACCATTCTTTAACTAATTTTTCATCATCTCTAATTATAGGAGGTACGAAGTATTCTTTTTTAGATGTTAATTCTATTTTATAATCTATTGTTCTATGTCTTTGAGCCTGAGCAAGTTCAGCAAACGTTACCCTATAAACAGTAGAATATACTTCACCATAGTATATCTCTTTCTTATCCAAATCTTTACCAAATAATGAAAGTGATCTATCTTTTTCATTTTTCAATAAATCTTCATCTAATATATTAAGTTCATCTATATTATCTATAAATTCTTGCATATATTTAGACAATTTAACTTCAAATTTATTATTAGAATCATGCTCATCTATATATCTTTTCATATAAGAAACAATATAATTAATTTGTCTTAATGACACAGTATATACTAACGTAGTTGGCATAAATACAGTTACAATAGCTCTAGAATTTTCTTGTGCAAGCTTCTCTATTTTTTTATCATTATATATATCACCATATGCCTTTTTAATTTTATCTTTATATATTTCCATCCATTTAGCATATAGCTTTGCTTCTTTTTCACTAATTATTGAATCAGCTCCTGATACTACAGGAGTATAACGAAGAGATTTTTCACTAGTTGTATATTCCTTCTCATTATTTATAACCATAGCAAGTATTTTTGGTATATCAACAATATTAAGGGTCATATAAATGTGATCATATACACTATGATGCCCATTACTTTTAGTAAGTGTTATTCTTCTTTTAGTCTTTTCGGGATCTTCATCTTTTAAATTATTAAATCCTTCTATATTATAACAAACACCTGCTAACTTACCACTTAACATTAAAGATTTATCTAAATCAAATTTCTTATCTTCAGTTTCAAAATATGCTTTTATAATTTCTATTTTTAACATAATGCATCACCCTCTTTTTAATACCACAATGGATATTTACTAGTTAAATTTAAAACTCTTTTACTTAATTGTTCTAATACTTTAGAATTTGTAGGATTTTTTAATGCTTCTGCAATAATATGACCAACTTCGATAAAGTCATCTTCCATAAAACCACGTGTAGTCATAGCAGGGCTTCCTAATCTAATTCCACTTGTAATCATAGGTTTTTCTGTATCACCAGGAATAGTATTTTTATTAGTAGTAATATGAATTTTATCTAATAGTTGTTCTGCCTCTTTACCAGTTAGTCCACATCCAAACTTAACATCTACTAAAATTAAATGATTATCTGTTCCTCCAGATACTATCTTAAATCCTTCTTCCTCTAATGTTTTAGATAAAGCTTTAATATTTTTTAATACTTGCTCCTGATAGGTTTTAAATTCAGGTTGTAATGCTTCATAAAAACACTCAGCCTTAGCCCCAATAACATGCATTAATGGACCGCCCTGAATACCAGGAAAAACAGTCTTATCTATTTTTTTAGCAAGTTCTTCATCGTTTGTAAGAATTAATCCTCCTCTAGGTCCTCTTAAAGTCTTATGAGTTGTAGTTGTAACAACATGAGCATAAGGTATTGGAGATGGATGAAGTCCTGCTGCTACAAGACCTGCAATGTGAGCCATATCAACCATTAAATATGCTCCAACTTTATCACATATCTCTCTAAACTTTTTAAAATCGATAATTCTTGAGTATGCAGATGCGCCTGCTATTACCATCTTGGGTTTTTCTTTTAATACTTTTCTTTCTAGTTCTTCATAATCAATCATCTCTGTTTCAGGATCAACATCATAATCTACTATTTCGTAATCTTTACCACTAAATGAAAGTTTATGACCGTGAGTTAAGTGCCCACCATTTGATAAGTTCATTCCCATTACTTTATCACCATGATTAAGTAATGATCTATATACAGCCATATTAGCACTAGAACCTGAATGAGGTTGCACATTAGCATAATCACATTTAAATAATTTTTTAGCATATTCAATTGCTTGAGTTTCAAAAATATCTATATTTTCACAGCCACCATAATATCTCTTACCTGAATATCCTTCAGCATACTTATTGGTCAAAATACTTCCTTGTAATTTTAAAATTTCGTTTGAGACATAATTCTCACTCGCTATAAGTTCGATATTATTTTCTTGCCTTTCTCTTTCTTTTTTCAATGCATCTTCCAATATTTTATCCATTTTACTTCTCCTTTATTAAACTAATTATAACCCCATATTCTCATTAACTTCAGTTTATCATATTTTGACGAATTATAGTACAAAATTTAATATATTTTTCAAAAATAAAAATAGACCTATTAAAAGTCTATTTAAAATCTAAATAAGAAATTAGTTAGTATATTATAAACCTCAGGTCTCTGAACAATTTCATTATTCTCTATCATTTTTTGTATTGTTAATATATCCACAAATTTAACTGCTTGAACTTCTTCTTTTTGAAAAAATAAAGTTTTATCATCAACACCAGAAGTTCTTAAAATAAAGAAATCATAAAATTGTCTTTCTATATAATCATCCCTAAACTTTTGTTCTTTTCTATAACAGTACATATATCTAAAATCTTTTATTTCAGTTCTATATCCAAGTAAAACACTTACCTCTTCATTTATTTCACGTGCTGCTGCAGATAATGAATCTTGTCCAGCAGAAAGATGACCCGCTACAGAAATATCCCACATTCCAGCATTAGTTGCTTTATTATCACTTCTTTGTTGTAATAATATTTCATTTTTTTCATTTATAATTGCAACTACAATTGCTCTATGCCACAAACCTCTTTTATGAACTTCAGCTCTTGATAAAATTTCGCCTGTTTGTATTCCATCTTCATTAAGTACATCAATTAGTTCATCTTTCATATAATTCACCTCTAAAATATAATAAAATTATACTATATATTTTTTAATTGTTCAAATAGTTTTAATCTATTACCACCAAAAACTATTGAAGTATCTTTTCTATTTATCATATCTATTACTTCATCTATATAAAACCATTTTACCTCAGACAATTCTTCCTCTTGAATAGTAAATTCACTTTCCAATTTGTTAGTTTTAATATAATAAAAATATGTTATATGAGAATTAGTTTTTCTTATTAAAACATCTTTTTCACCAAATCTATGCAAATCATCTTTAGGTATATCAATTCCAATTTCTTCTCTAGCTTCTCTTATCATTGCATCTTCTAAACTTTCATTGGCTTCTACATGTCCAGCACATAATGCCCATTTGTTAGGATCAAATCTTTTATTTGAGCTTCTCTTTTGAAGTAAAACTTGTCCTTTATCATTTATTAAAAATAAGCCAACCTCATTATGTAATAAATTTTTATCATGAGCCTCATCTTTATCCATAATTTGTCCTGTAAAATTACCGTTTTTATCAACTATTTTTACCAATTCCATATAATCACCTCAAATTAATTATAGCATACTAAAAACTAATAATAAATATATTATATTTTTATACTTCGTATGATACTATAGTAGGAATAATTAAAAATGATTGACAAATTGAATATAATATATATAATATAACTACACAAAAGGGAGGAGCTTTTTTATGAAAGATAATATATCATGTGGAGATGTATATGATTTTATAAATATATGTATATCAATAGATAATATGATGAAAAGGATAAATAACCATTATAATGAAATAGGGTATCCAGTAATTAATGGTTTTCAAACAGATTATATAAGTATTCATGAGTTTGATGCAATTTCAAATGAGACTATAAATTCTTTCGAATCTAGGAAAAATTATAAAAAATTTAAAGAAAGTATTAAAGATCCAGAAGTAGAAGCTTTTGTAGATCGCCTAGTTTATGATGCTAAAACAGGAGCAATGCCTTTTAATGATTCTTCACTAACTAATGAAACTGCATCTAAACACTTAATTTATAATTGTCTTGCTATGGAATGTGTAGATGGTGTTACTAGTGATACTACAATAGATATTACTAAAAAATTATACGATACATGTGAAGAAGAACTTAAAGTATATCAACCTTATATTTCTTCTATTATCCAAAATATAACATATAGTGATATAACAGATGATAATAAACCAAAAGTACAGCAAAAGAATAAAGCAGGAAAATAATCTATACATTTTATAAATTAAAAATTAAACCGTACCACTAGGTGCGAATTTTTAATATATGAAAAAATAATGTCTGATTTCATATTAAGTTTCCTCTAACATAGAAATTAATCTTTTTTATTTTTATCTAAAAGCTTATAATAATTTAAAAATTCATATAAATATGGAGATAATACTTTTAAATCTGTTTTCGTATTTTTTATCATCCATAATAATATATCTAAACAATTATCAGAACCATTAAGTTTAAGTAATGTTATTTTATCAGGAGATATACTTACATTACTAAAAGTGTGCATATTCCAATAATCCATCTTTTTACTATTCATTTTGCTTTGTTTAGCATATACAGATTTTAGCATTTTCTTATTAAATTTTCTAGATTTTACTTCGTCAATATCTTTATATGAAAAGTCTTTTTCTTCTTCTAAATCTAATTTCAAAAAACAACTATTATCTAATATATCTTTCATAATTTTAAAAGACTTAATCTTAAAAGGCTTAATTCTAAATTCTAACCAAACTACTATATTAACAATAAATGCAACAATATAATGTATTAGTGGTAAATTCATCACAAACATACAAAAGCGATAAAACGGAATATCTGCCTTTTCTCCAGGTAAGTCAGTTAATCTTTTTGCTATTAGCCATCTTAACCATGCATCAAAAATTGAAAAAACTCCATTACAACCAATAGCAAAGAATATCTTTTCTGTTATTTCAATTCCAGTTGCACTATCACCGATTTTAGGAAGTAATCCATTTTTAGATATACTTTCAATATTATTTTTATTAGTATAATGAAAAAAAGTAAATTGAGTATCTATATTTTTTATATCTTCTACTTTCATAACTATTTACTCCTTTTAGTAATGATATTAGTCTGCTAATATTTTATTTACAAATTAATTAAATATCTATCTTCTTATACCCCTCTTAGGAACAGTTTGTGCTTGAAAATGTGTTTTAAAGTCCTCATAATCTACTGTTCTATTATTGATGTAAGTATTTATGTTAGGGAAATTATCTGCGCCATTCACAAACAAACAGTCTAAAATATACTCCTTATCAAATGAACCTTGTCCATTATCATCACGCATTATTAAACGAAACGATTTTTTATCTGTACCTAATTTATAAGTAATAGAATAGCCTGTAACTGTATCCTTCAAAGCCCTATCATAAAATTGCCCTGCAATTTCATCAGGAACAAAACGCTCTTTTATTTCTTCAGATACTTCTAGTGAATTTCCTCTAAAAAAATCAAGAATACCATTATTTAGGCCAATATCTTCCAAAACTACTAATTCAGTGCCACTTTTCATAGACATTCCACCTTTCAGTAATAAGACTATTTAGTTTTTTTCTATCTCTAAAATAAAATTTTTTACTTTGTTTTATAACCATAATCAAATACTTAATTTTATTTATTAAATTTTTTTGATTTTCATCTGTCTTATCTCTTTTATACCTTCTAATAAAGCATTTAAGAACACTAGTACCTTTAACTATAATTCCACGACTAGTAATTTCATCTGAATCTATTACTCTATAAATATCTATTCCTTCAATTATATACAATTTATTGTGATTCTTTAAAGTATAATCTATCAAAAACTTATTATATTCTACTCTTATTTTATTTTTTTCTTTTTTACTTAAAAAATCTTTATGCCATAAATTATTATCAGCTAGCTCTTGTGCTCTTGGACATATTTTATAAAATTCATTCAATACTTCCATTGCAACCTTATCATTTGTATATACTTCACTCCAAGATAACCAATCTTGCGATAATATAGTTATTTCTTTTTCTTTTGCCATTTTCTTTGCTATAGTAGATTTACCCGAACCTACAAGTCCAGTAACAAAAAGTAAATTGTAAGTTTTACCATAATTATCAATATTATATGAATAATCTTTTTTTGAAAAAATTATTCCTACCCTATACTTCATATAGTATCCACCTTTTTTATATAATTAAAATTATTATGAATATTTCTATTTCAAAATTATAGTATTACAATTGCTGTCAAACACTATAAATAAAAATATAAAAATAATATAGACCTTCAACAGCTTTATAATACCAACCTATAAGTGATATTTAAAAATTTGTCCATTATTAACTTGGAATGATAGCATATTTGTAGTATTATTATATCCTACAATATTATAATGAAATGACCTAATAGTTGCAGCATGACTAACTATTAATATACATTTATCATTGTATTTATTTTTTAAATAATCAATAAAAGTTTTTGTTCTTCTAAAAAGTTCTTGTAATGGTTCTACTCCATAATCAGATTTATTTAAATAATAATTCCAAAATTCTGATGTATATCGAGAATTCGAGCCATCACCTAAAAAACCAAAATCTCTGTCAGATAATCTTTCATCAATTAAAATGGGCACTTTTGCGCCTAATAAAATATTAGCCGTTGTCATTGTTCTTTTATAGGGAGAGGAAAAACAAATATCAAATTCTATATGTTCAATCATTTTTTTAGCATCTAGAATTTGCTTATACCCAGAATCATTTATATCCTCATCATTTCGACCCAGCCACTTTTTTTGTTTATTAGACTCAGTTTGACCATGTCTTATAATATAAATATCCATAACTTATCCTCCACATAATATTTCTAAATTAACAAAATCAAATTTAAATCTATAAAAATTATAACATAATTTCATGCAATACAAAACTCGGACTCTTATAAATTTTAAAAGTTGAATTTTCTTTAAATTTGGTGATTTAAGGGAGGATATTCAACAACTTTTATATGAATTTAAATAATCATATAAATTTGGGCATATATCTTTTAAATTTAGTTCTGTATTTTCCAAAATAAAATTAAGAATATCTCTAATACTAGTGGAATCATTTATATAGCATAATTTTAATTTATTAGGACTAATTCCTTTATCACTTAAAGTATGAAGATTCCAATTATCCATTTTATTAGAGTTCATATCAGAGTACTTTTCTGAATAACCTAATTCTATAAGATGTCTTTTTCTATATCCTCTAGCTTTAATCTGGTCGATATCAGAAAAACTAAAATCTATATTCTCCTGAATATCAAGACTTAATAGGATACATTCAGTGAGTAATTTATCAAACACCTCATAAGCATATTTTTTATGTCGTTTACTATTTCTAATTATCATAAAATAAAAATCGACTAAAAACATAGGAAAATACTTAGAACGCATTACTTTTGAGCCTAACCCATAGGTTAAATTCAATTTTGGTAATAGTGGGACTTTTTTATAAACATTTATCCAACAATCAAATAGAATTAATAAGTTATCAAGACCATGAACAAAAAACACTTTTTCTGTTTCTTCTATATATTTTGCATGAAGTCCCTTTTTAGGCAATAATCCTTTTTCTTCTATATTAACTAAATTGTTTTTCCATGTAAAATGGAAAAAATTTGAATTTATATCATTTAAAGATATTACATATTTCTCCATATTTATCACCAACATATAAAAGTATGCATAATGATTAATGTCATTATGCAAATGTGTTTCACTAAACTGGCAGAATCCAATTTACTTACAAAAATATTATATCAAAATTTGGGACATATTAAAACTCGAAACATAAAAGTTCGAGTTATCCTTAAATCCGGTGGACCTGACAGAGTCAAAAACAAATTACTTCGTATTTAGTTGTGGATTTGCTTTAATAATAAAATTATAAAAAATCCTAAGCATGATTCATTATATTATTAATGACTAAAAATACTTCTTCTTTTGCTTTATCTAAATCATATAAATCTTCTTGCCCTTTTTCAATAATATGATTATACCAATTAATATTTACTCTTAAAGTATAAAATAAATGGTTTATATTGTCTTCATACTTATAATAATATTTATCAACAAGTAGAGAAAAAATTTTTGACATGTTTTTACAATTAATAATTCTAGATATATCCATCATAGGGTCACCAATTTTAAAATCATCATAATCTATTAAATATAAACTTTGATTTTTCTGATTAATACAAACATTTAAAGGAGTTACATCTGCATGAATAAGTGATGTTTGAAAATCATTATAAATTTTTGATGATTCTTCTAACTTCTCTAGTAATATTTTTTTCACATCATCTGTAATAAGATTTTGTTTATATATATTTATTATTTTCTCACTTATTTCTGACAGATAATAGTCTTTCCACGTTTTATAACCATTAGTACTAAAATCAACATATTGTAACTTAATTGAATGAAAGTAATCAAGAATATTTTTTAATTGTAATTCATAGTCATTATTTACTAAAGTATTATTAACTTTTATCAAATCAATTCCATTATCATTACCAAAATAATCTAAAATTAAAACTTTTTTATCTTCCGACAAATATTGAAATCCTACAATTTTTTTAAAATTTTCTCCCAAAACTCTCATTTTATTCAAATAAGGCTCTATTCTTTCTTCTGACAAAATTAAAGTATAATATTTTCCATCAATTTCCATTTTAAATTTTGACTTTCGACTATAATCTTGAATGCTAAATATCGTAAATTCTTTTTCTTTAAAAAAATCATACTTTTTTAACATATTTTCTATTTCTTTCAATCTATATCACTCACTAATCATAATTATAAAATTTATAAAAACAAACTATTTTGTTTGTTTAATACTAAAATGGTGGAGCTGAGGAGAATCGAACTCCTGTCCAAAAATACCGATACATAAACCTCTACAAGTTTAGTTAACTAATTATATTCATATATCATCCAAGTAGTTAACGACCAAGATAATATACTAGTCTCTAAATTCTTTCCATCTTCTAGACAAAAGATAGCTATAACCTATTAATATAAACCCTTAATTATCTCATAGGTGAAGATAAGAAAGAGCGCATTGCCCTATTTTATTAGGCAAAAGAAACAGCTTGGTTTGTACCAAACATGTTTGCAAATGCATTTTTAATTTTGTTTGCGTTTATTTTTGTTTGTTCGTAACGTGAACCTTCGACTTGCCATCTATGCTCTAATATTCCTGTCGAAACCAATCAGCCCCATGAGGAGATTATAACATAAAACCATTATAAATAAAAGTGGAAATATTTTACTTCCCACTTATTGTTATTATAATACACTTTATATAACTTAATATCTATTTTTTAATTGTTTATCTATATTTCTTTTTATATCTCTTTCTTTTAAAGATTCTCTTTTATCATAGTTCTTTTTACCACGACAAACACCAAGTTCTACTTTTAAAATATTATTTTTAAAATATAATTTCAAAGGTATTAAAGTTAATCCCTCTCTCTCGACTTTTTCGCTTATCTTTTTTATTTCCTTCTTATGAAGTAATAACTTTCTAGTTCTAGTTACATTATGATTAAATATATTTCCCTCAGAGTATTCAGAAACAAACATATTTAACAAAAATACTTCATTATTTTTTATAATACCATAACTATCCTTAATATTAGCATTACCCATACGAATAGATTTAATTTCAGTACCCGTTAATGCTATACCGGCTTCATAAGTATCTTCTATAAAATAGTCATGTCTAGCCTTTCTATTATAAATTTCCATTTTATCACATCCATCTACACAACAGTTTTACTATTTAAATCAGTATTATTCTTAATTCTTAGTCCTATTCCATATTCAACATTATCTATTCTAGCTTTATAATCTTGACACCTATTACTCATATCATAAAAGCGTTCTAATCTAGAAACTGATTTATCTGTACTTAAATCTACCATATTTCCTACTAACATTAAATTATGTTGTGATTCATCCAATTCAATAAAATAACCAAATGAAACTTTACGTCCCATATCATTAACATAATCAATATGATGAGATGGATCATATAAAACTACAGGGCCATTATCATATCCATTAGGAAAAACTAAATTATATGCATGATTTATTCCATTTCTTTGACCACAAATAAGTTCAGAGTCATATCCTAAAAATTTAAACATATTATGAGCTAGTCCAGCTTTTTCACTACACATTGCACATTCTTCTTTTTTAATTTCTTTAATAGACATACTACTTCTACTAGCATTAGACATATATACAAATAACCTATCTCTCTCATCTCTATTTGATGGAAGACTACTATCTATACTAAAAAGCATTGAAGTAAATAATGATGTTAAATTATAAGATTTACTTTTTCTAATATCATTTATTAAACTAACATAATCAGAAACATCGTCATATAAAAGATCAGGACAATCCCCATCACCAATCTTAGCAGCAGGTTTATAATGAACTTTACTTGATATAAAATTTCTATAAATATCAGTATAACCTTGTCCCATAGTTTCTTCATTGCTATTTTTTTCTAATTCTTCTATACGTTCATTTACTAAAGCTTCTACATCATCTTGGCTTTCACAAGAATATATTCTATCATATATTTCTTTACTAGTCATTATAAAACCTCCTAAATACTTCCTATAGTTTTCTTACTATTTCAAAATCTATAATTTTTTCTTCTTTAATTGCTCTAACAACTTTTACTACTATTCTTTCTCCAATAGTATATTTTATATGACTTCTTTCTCCAGTTAAAGTCATTCTCTCTTCATCATAATGGAAAAAGTCATTCATCTCTTTTATTGGTACCAATCCTTCTACCAAGTTATCTAATTCAACAAACATACCAAAACTTGTTACTGTAGAAATCATTCCTTCAAATTCTTCACCAATATGTTTTTCCATATATTCAGCCATCTTCATATCTTCAACTTCTCTTTCACAATCAACTGAAGCTCTCTCTTGTTCTGATGAATGTTCTGCAACGAAAACTAATTTTTCTTCCCAATATCTCATTGTTTTTGTATCTAACTTCTTATTAAATAAGTATGTTCTAAGTAATCTATGTACTGTTGTATCAGGATATCTCCTAATAGGTGATGTAAAATGTGTATAACATTTACTTGCAAGACCATAGTGTCCTAAATTTTCAGGTTTATATACAGCCTTTTGCATACTCCTAAGTAATAAGCTTGATAATATTTTAAACTCTTTTTTATCTTCTAAGAATTTAATTAATTTCTGAATAGTCTTAGGTCTAGTATCCTTAATATATCCAGGTACTTGATATCCAAGAGTCGCAATAAAGGATAGATAACTTCTAATCTTTTCTTCTTTTGGGACTTCATGAATACGATAAATAAATGGTAGATTCATAAAATAAATATGAGTTGCTACACATTCATTAGCTGCAATCATAAAGTCTTCTATAAGCATTTCTCCTGTTCCTCTATCTCTTTTAATAATTTCGGTTGGAACACAATTTTCATCTACTAATATTTTAGCTTCATCTACTTCAAAGTCTATATAGCCACGTGCTTCTTTAGCTTTTCGTAAAATACTTGCAAGTTCTTGCATTAGTTTTAAATCATTGGCATATGGTTCATATCCCTCAGGCACTTCATTATTTTCTAAAATACTATTTACTTTTTTATAAGTCATTTGAATTCTAGATTTAATTACACTTTGAAATATTTCATAATCTATTTGCTTACCATTACTGTCAAATTCCATTACACAAGATATAGCTAATCTATCTACATTAGGATTTAGTGAACATATACCATTAGATAATTCATGTGGTAACATAGGAATAACTCTATCAACTAAATATACACTAGTTCCTCTTTCCATAGCTTCTTTATCAAGAGGGCTACCTTCTTTTACATAATATGAAACATCTGCAATATGAACACCTAACTCATAATGACCATTAGCAAGTTTTTTTATTGATATAGCATCATCTATATCTTTTGTATCATCACCATCTATAGTGAAAATTACTTTATCTCTTAAATCTCTTCTATCCTTACATTCCTCTTCAGTTACTTCCATAGGCATATCTTTAACTTCTTCACATACATCATCTGGAAACTCTGTATTTATATTATATTTACGAACAATAGATAAAATATCAACACCCGGATCATTCTTATGACCAATAATTTCTATAACTTTTCCGTAATATTTATGTGCATTAATTTTTCTACCTAATTCAACTATAACCTTATGACCATCTACAGCATTCATTGAGTCTTCTTTTTTTACTTCTATTTCTATATTAATTTTTTTATCATCTAAAACTACAGTACCTTTATCTTTTATAAAATTAATTTCTCCAACATATCTATTTGTTTCTCTTTTTATAATTTTTAAAATTCTACCTTCAGGTTTTGCTATATTCATTTTTGTAGTTACTTCTACTAAAACTATATCATCATTAAAAGCACCATTCATATTATCAGAACTAACATAAACATCTTCTTGCATATCATCAATTTGTACAAAGCCGAAACCTTTTTTATTAGCGCGTAATATTCCTTTTCGTAAATGACTATTTTCTAAAAGCATATATTTATCTTTATTAGAATGATATATTGTAAAATCTTCTTCTAGTTCTCTAAGTGCTTTACTTAATTCTTCTAACTCATTAACTTCTTCTAATTCTAATTCATCTTTTATATCATAAATTGATAAGGCGCCATCTTTATTTTTTAAAACTCTTATTATTTCATCTTTCATATTATCACCTTCATATATTCTTCTATATATATTATAAAATAAAAAAGACTAAATTAATAGCCTTTTAATTAATAAATGTTGCGATTAACGAAATAAAGAAAAATGATAATCCAAGTAACATTGTAACTCTACTAATTACTAATTCAGATCCTCTTTCTTTTCTATTACTGAAAAGTTCAGAACTACCACCGCTTATAATTTGTGCAGCGCCTTCCGCTTTTCCGCTTTGCAATAATACTATAATTATTAATAAAATTGATATAACAAGTAATGCAACTTCCATAGTGCACCTCCCATAAAATACTAGTAATAGTTTAACATAATTAATCTTTTATTGCAACTAACGAGTAAGTTTTTTTACTTTATAGTCAACATATTCGGCAATCTGTGTAGAAGAACTAGAGCCTATTTCTACACTAAGTTCTTTTAAGAATGTTCTCGAATTTGAAGACTTTTTCACCCAATTATTTAGTGTTTTATTATGCTCTTTACGATAAAACTCGGTCTTTACCATCAAAAAATATAAAAATTTAGCAATCGCAAAGTTTAGTGTACGTAAATTTAAATCTGCTGTACCTTTACTAGTAGAAGAAAGCCTATGAAACTTATCCATATCACAAACATGTAAAAAATCAGTTGATATGATATAACTACCTCTATTAATATCCTCAGCACGAACTCTTGCTTCAGTTAAATTAGAGAAATCTTCTTCTAACTCTGCAATAGCATAAGCTAAATCAAGACAACTAAATTCACCAGGTGGTTTATATGAAGGATCTTTATGATCCTTAGTTACATCTTCAATACATTCCATAACATAACCTGCAAAAATACCATCTGTATCTAGTAATATATCAATAGGTGCTACAACTCTTTTCAAATCAAGGGTTTCAAGAAAATAATTAACTTTTGAAAAGGTCATTAAGTCTTTTTCTTTTCTTTTATTAATATCATACTTAAGTAACTTTAATGCTAAATCACCATACCTAAAAACTATACCATCATGCCCAGCACCCAATCTCTTTAGACTATAAATATTTGGAATAATTATTTTATTCTCAACCAATCTAACTTCTTTTGGTTCAAGATTTTTATTTTTATTAGACATATTATATTCCCCCAAAATAATTTCTCATATTATAGCATTATATGTCTAAAAAAGCAAATATTATTTCTATAATTCCTCTTCAATTCTTATTAATTGATTATATTTACAAACTCTATCAGATCTAGACATTGAACCTGTTTTAATTTGACCTAAATCAAGTCCTACTGCTAAATCAGCAATTGTTGTATCCTCAGTTTCACCACTTCTATGTGATATTATTGTTTTATAACCATTACTTCTAGCAAGTTCAATTGCTTCTAATGTTTCTGTAATAGTACCTATTTGATTTACTTTTAATAAAATAGCATTACCTGCATTATTATCTATTCCCATTTGTAAACACTTTTTATTAGTAACAAATAAATCATCACCAACTATTTGGATTTTTTCTCCAAGTAACTTTGTAACCTTACTAAATCCTTCCCAATCATTTTCATCTACAGGATCTTCAATAGATATAATTGGATATTTAGAAACCAAATCTTCATAAAATGCAATAAGTTGATCTGTTGTTAACTCTTCTCCTGTAGACCAACGAAATTTATATTTGCCTAACTCATTATCATAAAACTCTGATGCAGCAACATCAATAGCATAACAAACATCTTCACCAGGTGTATATCCAGCTCTTTTAACTGCTTCCGTTATAAGTTCAAATCCTTCTTCATTACTTTGAAGATCTGGCGCAAATCCACCTTCATCACCAACTCCTGTTGAATAACCCTTTTCATTAAGTACTTTTTTTAAACTATGGAATACTTCTGCTCCAACACGAACTCTTTCTTTAATTGTATCCTTTTGTGGAATAATCATAAATTCTTGAAAATCAACTTTATTATCTGCATGAGCACCACCATTAAGAATATTCATCATTGGATATGGGAGAGACATCTTACTATTTCCAAACTCCTCATTAATATATTTATATAATGGCATAGAACGATTAAGAGCACTTGCTCTCATTGCAGCCATAGAAACACCAAGTATTGCATTAGCACCTAAATTAGATTTAG
Organism: uncultured Mycoplasmatota bacterium; assembly: GCA_948434005.1. GTDB lineage: Bacteria > Bacillota_I > Bacilli_A > RF39 > UBA660 > UMGS995. The sequence continues at coordinate 29,757 of CAOJEH010000005.1, read as the reverse complement.
TATCTGTTCCATCTAATTCTATCATTTTATAATCTAATGTTTTTTGATCAGCTGCATCCATTCCTATAATTGCATCACGCAAAACTGTGTTAACATTGTTAACTGCATTTAAAACACCTTTTCCGTTATATCTAGAACCTCCATCACGCATCTCCAAGGCTTCTCTTTCACCAGTTGATGCTCCACTAGGTACTGCAGCACGTCCTACTATACCATTTTCTAATATAACATCAACCTCAACTGTAGGATTACCCCTTGAATCCAATATTTCACGTCCAATAACATTTTTAATTTTCATAATATCAATCCTTTCATTTACAAAATATTTTCTTATTAATTTATACTACTTACTTTTATAGATTTATATTTTTGAGCTATACCTTTAACAATAACTTTACCTACTCTTTCTCTATTGTGTAATAGATCTTTTTTCTCTTCTTTATAACTATTAAAATAAACATTAGATGAAATACTTGATATAAGAAATCCCTCAGCATTTGTTCGCATAACTTTACTATCACTTAGAAAAGAGTCCCATACATAGAAAACTTTATCTAATGAATGCATTTTTAATATATCACATGTCATTTCTAATTTATCCATAATATGATCTAATCTTTTATTATCTTCCGAATCACAGACAAGACAATATATCACACGTTCAATTCCAAGCAAGGAAGCCTCATATAATTGTCTTTGATATTCTGCTACAACTCCATCTGATTCTTTGACAATTAATAATAATGTATCCTGTACATCAGTTTTATTAACCATACTTTTAATTCTCCTTTATATCATTAACATACCTTTTAAATTCTGCCCCTCTTATTTCACATTCCTTATATTGATCCCATGATGCTGAAGCAGGGCTTAATAATACTATACCACCTTTTTCTGTTACTTCAACACATTTTTTAAAACCATCTGATAATTTTTCAAATATATAAGTTGGTATATTTAAATTATCTCCAAATTCTTTAACTCTATTTCTACATTCACCTATACCTATAATATTAGATACATTTTTCATATAAGGCGCTAAATCATCAAAATTTTGTCCTCTTTCTAAACCTCCTAATATTATAGTAGTTGGTTCTACAAAAGAAGCTAGTGCTATTTGAGTACACTTAATATTTGTAGCCTCTGTATCATTATAATACCTGACATCATCTATAGTATCAACATATTCCAATCTATGTTCTACTCCCCTAAAATTACTTAATACTTTATCTATTACTTTATTATCTACATCAAGCTCTTTAGCAATCATAATAGCCCCTAAACAGTTTTCTAAATTATGAATACCAGGTATTTTTATATTAGAAATTTCCATAACTTGCTCATCATAATAATATATAAAACCATTTTTTATATAACAACCATTTATTTCATTTTTACTGGAAAAATATTTCACTTGAGATTTAACATTCTTTAACTCATTCATAACTTCATCATTTTCCATATTAATTATAGATATATCATTAGAATCCTGATTATAAAACATTCTAGACTTTACCTCTTTATAATGATCAAATGTCTTCATAAAATCTATATGCGCTTCACTAATATTTGTAAACAAACCAATATGCGGTCTAAATTCTTTTATATTTTCTCCTTGTTGACATGATACTTCCATAACAATAATGTCATCTTTTTTTAATTTATCTAAAAAACTACATAAAGGATACCCTATATTACCTGCTAAATGAACTCTATCTTTATATGCTTCTTTTAAAACTTCATAAGTTAATGTAGTTGTAGTAGTTTTTCCATTTGTACCTGTAATACCTATTAAAGTAATATCATTTGGTAACATCCTATATGCTAGCTCTACCTCATTAATAACTTCAATTCCTAACTCTTTAGCTTTAAGAACATATTTATGATCTATTGGTACTCCAGGATTCTTTATTAAATAACTAAAACTTTTATCTAGTAATTCATCTGGATGAGAACCAAATACTAATTCAACTCCTAGTTTTTTTAGTTCACTAACTTGTTCTTCATTTTGACTATCTTCACTTTTACTATCATTAAGAACTACTCTATTATTTTTCTTAATCAAAATTTTAGCAGCTTCATAACCACTTCTAGCCATACCAAGTATTAAAATCTTTTTATTTTCAAACATAAAATCACCTACTATAATTATACTATAAATATCAGGTTTTAGCATTAATATTTATTGAAACAATATATTAGGTATGCTATAATTAAGGTAGTTGTAAAGGAGGCTTCATAATGAAAATTGTTACAATAGATTCAGATCAATTTGATAACTTTGCTAAAAAGCATAAATATAGAAACTATTATCAAACTTCTAAATATGGAAATATTATGAACAAATTTAATTATGAAGTTAGATATATAGGAATAGAAAATGATGAGGGTAACCTTATAGGAGCATCTCTATTATTAATTCAAGAAGCTGTTATGAAAACTAAACTTGCATATGCTCCTCGTGGATTATTATTTGATTTTACTGATTCTGATAAAGTTGATGAATTAGTTGATACATTAAAAAAAGATTTAGGCAAAGAAGGAATTGTAACACTTAGAATAGATCCTGCTATACCACTATCTATAAGAGATAGTAAAGGTAATATTATAAATATAAATAATGAAGCTAGTATCATAATGGAAAATCTTAAAAATAGTGGTTTTAATCATAAAGGAGAAAACTTATATTTTGAAACAGAAAAACCTAGATGGGAAGCTTTAACTATACTAGAAAAAAATATTAGAGATATATATCAAAATTTTGATAAAAGAGCTAGAAATAAGATTAACAAAGCTGTAAAATGTGGTGTAGAAATTTATAGAGACAAAAATAAAAACCTAACAGAATTATTTAATTTTGTAAAATCTAATGGCTATCCTATTAAATTTTATAAAGGATTTTGTGAACAATTTGGAGATAAAGCTGATATATTTTATGCAAAACTAAATACAGAAAACTTTGTTTTAAATAGTAAAAAGAAATATGAAGACGAACTTGCTAAGAATGAAAAGCTATCTGATGAATTTCAAAATCTAGCACAACAAAATGGTGATAGAAGAGATATTTTTAATAAAAAGGTTATTTCAGATAAATTACTAGGTATATATAAAAGCAATTTAATATTTGCTACAAATATGCTTAAAGAACATCCTAATGGTCTTGTTGTTGCAGGAGGATTATGTATTATTTATGATAATGCTGCATACTTAATAATTGAAGGTTCTAATAAAGAATTTAAAAATTTAAATGCGAATTATTTATTAAAATGGCGTATGATTAATGATTATAATAACGAAAAACTTAAATATATTAATTTAAATGCTGTAACGGGTGATTTTGATAAGAAAAGCAAATTTGCTGGTCTAAACGAGATTAAAGGAAGTTTCAATTCAGTTATTACTGAATATATTGGAGAATATGATATAGTTCTTAATAATTTTAAATATGGAATATATAAAAACTTTACAAAAGAGAAGTAAATCTCTTTTTTTATGCACGAAAAAAACCGAATTGCTTCGGTTCTTTTTTAGTTATTATTCAACAATTTCAGAAACTGTTCCAGCACCTACAGTACGTCCACCTTCACGGATAGAGAACTTAGTACCTTGTTCAAGAGCTATTGAATGGATTAATTCAACTTCCATATCAACATTGTCTCCTGGCATAACCATTTCAACACCTGCTGGTAATGTAATAACACCAGTTACGTCTGTAGTTCTAAAATAGAATTGAGGACGATAGTTGTTGAAGAATGGTGTATGACGTCCACCCTCTTCTTTACTTAGTACATAAACTGCACCTTTAAATTTATGATGAGGTGTAACACTTCCTGGTTTAGCAATAACTTGACCACGTTCAACATCTTCACGAGAAATACCACGTAATAATACACCAGCATTATCTCCAGCTTCAGCGAAATCTAATTGTTTTCTAAACATTTCAATTCCTGTAACAACAGTCTTTTGAGTTTCTTTAATACCAACGATTTCAACTTCATCATTAAGATTTAATCTACCACGTTCAACACGACCAGTACAAACAGTTCCACGACCTGTGATAGTAAATACATCTTCAATACTCATTAAGAATGGTTTGTCAGTATCTCTATCAGGAGTTGGAATCCATTCATCAACTGCTTTCATTAACTCTTCAATCTTAGCAACATATTCAGCGTCACCTTCAAGAGCTTTAAGAGCAGAACCACGGATAACTGGAGTATCGTCTCCTTCGAATCCATATTCGTTTAATAAATCACGAATTTCCATTTCTACTAAATCAAGTAGTTCTGGATCATCAACCATATCACACTTATTCATGAATACAACCATTTTAGGTACTCCAACTTGACGAGCAAGTAAGATATGTTCACGAGTTTGTGCCATAGGTCCATCTGTAGAAGCAATAACTAGGATTGCTCCATCCATTTGAGCTGCACCTGTAATCATGTTCTTAACATAATCAGCATGTCCAGGACAATCTACGTGTGCATAATGTCTAGCATCAGTACTATATTCAACGTGAGCAGTATTAATAGTAATACCACGTTCTCTTTCTTCTGGTGCCTTATCAATATTTTCAAATTCTACTTCTTTGTTACCATTTTTACCTGCTAAAACTTTAGTGATAGCAGCAGTAGTAGTAGTTTTACCATGATCTACGTGTCCAATTGTACCAATGTTAACATGTGGTTTTGAACGATCAAACTTTTCTTTTGCCATAAACTTTTTTCCTCCTTTATTTATTACAAAATATATTTTATCTAATAATTGAATAATTTTCAACTATTTTGATACTTTTTTATTAATTTCCACTCTTTTTGATAATTTCTTCAGCAATATTTTTAGGGACTTCTTCATAATGATCAAAAAACATTACGAATGTTGCTCTACCTTGTGTATTAGAACGAAGGTTAGTAGCATATCCAAACATTTCTGAAAGCGGAACCATAGCACTTAATTTAACTGCATTTCCTTGAGATTCTTGACCAAGTGGTTTACCACGACGAGCAGTTAAGTCACCCATAACATTACCAAAGTAATCTTCTGGAGTAGTAACATCAACTTTCATTATTGGTTCAAGAAGAACAGGATTACATTTATTCTTAGCTTCTTTTAATGATAAGCTAGCTGCAATCTTAAATGCCATTTCATTTGAATCTACATCATGATAGCTACCATCATATAATGTAGCCTTAACATCTATCATAGGATATCCTGCAAGTATACCGGTTTGTAAAGCCTCTTGTAATCCTTTATCAACTACTGGTATATATTCACGAGGAACAACTCCTCCTACGATTTCATCAACAAATTCATAACCCTTATCTGGATTTGGTTCAAATTTAACCCATACGTGACCATATTGTCCACGACCACCAGATTGTTTAATATATTTACCTTCACACTCACCAGTTTGCTTAATTGTTTCACGATAAGCAACTTGTGGTGCTCCAACATTAGCTTCAACATTAAATTCACGTTTCATACGATCAACTAATACATCTAAGTGTAATTCACCCATACCTGCAATAACAGTTTGACCTGTTTCATGATCAGTATGAACTTTAAATGTTGGATCTTCTTCAGCTAGTTTTTGAAGTGCTAGAGCCATCTTATCTTGATCACCCTTAGACTTAGGTTCAACAGCTAACTGAATAACTGGTTCTGGAACTATTAAACTTTCCAAAATAACTGGTTTCTTTTCATCACATAGAGTATCACCTGTTGTAGTATTCTTAAGTCCTACTGCTGCAGCAATATCTCCTGTATAAACATCACTAATTTCCTTACGAGTATTAGCATGCATTTGTAAAATACGACCGATTCTTTCTTTTGAACTCTTAGTTGAGTTTAATACATAACTACCACTAGATAAGTGACCTGAATAAACTCTAAAGAATGTTAAACGTCCAACAAATGGATCAGTCATAACCTTGAATGCTAAAGCACTAAATGGCTCATCATCACTTGGATGTCTTTCACATTCATTACCATTTGCATCAGTTCCCTTAATTGATGCTATATCAAGTGGGCTTGGTAAATAGTCAACTACAGCATCAAGAAGTAATTTTATACCCATATTTCCTAAAGCAGTTCCACACATAACTGGAAAGAACTCTGCCTTTAATACTCCTGCACGAATAGCTTTTTTGATCATATCGATTGTAACTTCTCCACCATCAAGGTAAATCATCATCATCTCATCATCAAATTCTGCAACTGCTTCAATTAATTCAGCACGTTTCTCCTCTGCTATATCTTTTAAGTCAGCAGGTATATCAATTTCTTCAGGATTTTCATCTTGTTTACCATCATATTTATAAGCCTTCATTGTAACTAAATCTATAACTCCAGTAAATTCAGATTCAGCCCCAATTGGCCATTCAATAGGTTTTGCATTAACACCTAAACGTTCATCAATAGTTTTTAAACTATATTCAAAGTTAGCTCCCATTTTATCCATCTTATTAGCGAAAATAATACGAGGAACTTTGAATTCTGATGCTTGTCTCCAAACTGTCTCAGTTTGAGGTTCAACACCAGCTTGTGCATCTATTAATGCAACTGATCCATCTAGTACACGTAAACTACGACTAACTTCAATAGTAAAATCTACGTGTCCTGGTGTATCAATAATATTTAAACGATATCCATTCCAATGAGCTGTTGTTGCTGCAGATGTAATTGTAATACCACGTTCTTGTTCTTGAGCCATCCAATCCATTTGACTCTCACCATCGTGAGTCTCACCAATTTTATGAGTAACACCAGTATGAAATAATACACGTTCTGTTGTTGTGGTTTTTCCGGCATCAATATGAGCCATTATTCCGATATTTCTTGTCTTTTCTAAAGACGTATCTCTTGCCATAACTTTATCCCTTTCCTACCATCTATAATGTGCGAAAGCCTTATTAGCTTCTGCCATTCTATGTGTATCTTCACGTTTTTTAACTGCTGCACCAGTTCCATTTGATGCATCAATAATTTCATTAGCTAAATTTTCAGCCATTCCTTTACCACCACGCTCACGAGAATACTTAACTAACCATCTTAATGCTAAAGCTTGGCTTCTAGCTGGTGATACTTCTATTGGTACTTGATAGTTAGATCCACCTACACGACGAGATTTAACTTCAAGAGCCGGTTTGATATTCTCCATTGCAGCATTAAAAACTTCTAATGGATCTTTACCAGTTTTATTCTTTATAATTTCAAATGCTTCATATAGTATAGATTGAGCTGTTCCTTTTTTTCCATCAAGCATTATAGTATTAACTAATTTAGTAACTATTTTAGACTTATATATAGGATCTGGTAGAACATCTCTCTTTACTGCACGTCTCTTACGCATTTAAATTCCTCCCTTCAGTTTATATTAATTTTTAGGTTTTTTAGCACCATATTTACTACGTCCTTGCATACGATCTTTAACTCCTGCTGTATCAAGTGTTCCACGAATAATGTGATAACGTACACCGATTAAGTCTTTAACACGACCACCACGAATTAATACAACACTATGTTCTTGTAAATTGTGTCCAATACCAGGAATATAAGTATCAACTTCTTTTCCATTAGATAAACGAACACGTGCATATTTACGTAATGCAGAGTTTGGCTTCTTAGGTGTTTTAGTTCCAACACGAGTACAAACACCACGTTTTTGAGGCGATGGATTATCTGTAGTTTTTCTTTTAATAGTATTTAACCCAATACCCAAAACTGGAGCTTTACTTAATTTTCTCTTTTTTCCACGTTTTTTATGAACTAATTGATTGATTGTAGGCATATATTATATATCTCCTTTCTTTACACATATCCAGGTGTATCATTCTACCCTTTAAATAAAACTTTGTACAACACAAAGTAAATTTAATCAGCACACATAATATATCATTATAATATGCAATTGTCAATATTTTTATACTAAAATATAAATATATAAATTAATAACATAATAAAACACCTCAACTATTTGTAGTATTTTATTATTAAATAATTAATTATTTTTTTGTGAGCTTTTTTCTTTTATAGCTGATTGTTCATGAAGTTTTCTATATTGTTCACAATATTCATCATAAGTTATAGCATTATCATACATTGGATTTACATGACCATCTGCTCTTATTGCAACACGCTTAGCTCCTACTTTACAACCATAACGCAAAAGAATATTATCAGGATACTTTTTAAGTGCATCTTCTATTGGTATTGCCATACCAATGTATACAGATAATGCATTATTATTGCCTATATATACAGAACCATCTACTGTTTCTATAGTTTCATTATCCTCAACAGTAAAACTCACTGTATCTTCAGGTATTTCAATTCCTTCAGGATCTAAATCAGATTGATATATACGAGAGCCACGATATGTTGGATAACCTTTATTATCAACTCCAAATGTAGTTACTTTTTTTCTAACGACTTTTCTTATAATTTCTAATGTTTCCATTAAAATCAACTCCTTTCAAATAATGCCCATATTATAACACAAATCATTCAAATTACAAGAAAACTATACTAAATACACTTAGTATAGCTCTTATCACTTGATTTAATACTTTTTTCTATTGATACCCATCCCGCTTTAGAATATACAATCTTTCCGTCTATTATACCATCAACATTTAATTTGATACTTATATTATCTCCATAAACTTTTTTACAGTTCCTTTTAAATTTAGTAATATTCATATTCTGCTTTTTAGAAACATCAATAACATCCATTAGATTATTATTATCATCTAAAATGGCAGCATAATGCGCTTTATAACTATCACATTTCAAATCTTTTGTGTTAACTATAGGGCCACTATTCATACTAGTATAAGATAACTTAGTATTATTTAATCTTATAAATCCTAATCTTTGTTTAGATTTTTTAGAAGTTTTGTTTTTAATAGTTTTCTCATCTAATTTTTGAAAATTATTAGTAACAGTTTTAGTATCGTTTTCTATAGAAATAGATTGATTATAAGAATTAACTACTCCTAAATTTGGAGATGATTTTGATGCTGCAGAAAGACCTAAAATAACCCCTGCCATAACAGCTGTTCTAACTAAATTCATTTTAAATTTATGAAATTTATTTTTATAGGAATAACTATTTGTTGATTTCTTATCTAAATCAACAAAGACGGGATTAGAATTAATATCATCCTTTGATGAATCATTTAATCCAAAATCAGGAACTCCATTTTTTAATTCTTCACTATATTTTCTCAATTGATTAATAACATCATCAAGTTCTTCCATATTTTTTTGATAGTTAGAATTTAACTCCTCACTATCTATATAATTTACTTTTCCATCTAAATCCCTATATTCGAATAAATCTATAACATCACTAGTATCAATATTTAATGTAGAAATAAGTGGTAGCAAAGTATCATTTTCCATACAACCATCCCCTAAACAAATTATGCTTAATTATATCACATTTAATATGATTTTTCAAGTAAAATTTTGAGTAAATAAATATTATGATGATTTCATAAAAAAAGGAGTTACTTCTCCTTTTCTACATAAACTGATCTTCTAATTTATCTAAAGGTTCTTCATCGATAAATTCTTGTTCTAAGTCATACTCTACATTAGAATAACGTTTACTACCAGTACCGGCTGGAATTAATTTACCTATGATAACATTTTCTTTTAGACCTTCTAATTGATCAATTTTTCCTTTAATAGCTGCATCTGTTAAAATTCTTGTTGTTTCTTGGAATGAAGCAGCTGATAAGAATGAATCAGTTTCCAAAGATGCTTTTGTAATACCAAGTAATACAGGTTTACCAAGAGCAGGCTTTTTACCCTTAATAATTGCACTCTTGTTACCATCTGTGAATTCACTAAAGTTAACAAGACTACCTGGTAAGAACTTAGTATCTCCAGATTCTACTATTCTAATTTTTGAAATCATTCTACGTGCAATAACTTCAATATGTTTATCAGATATATCAACACCTTGAGAACGATATGTATTTTGTACTTCTTTTAAGATATATTCTTGAGTTGTTATTGGGTCTGTAACTGCTAATAACTCTTTTGGACTAATAGCACCTTCTGTAAGTTTTTCTCCACATAAAACATCTTGTCCTTTTTCTACACAAAGTTTAGCTCCATAATTAGATACATGTTCTTTAGTCTCTAGTTTATTAGTAACACTAATCTTATATTTACCATGATCCTCTTTAATCTTAGCAACTTTACCATCTATTTCTGCAATTGTAGCTTTACCTTTTGGATTACGAGCTTCGAATAATTCTTGAACACGAGGAAGACCTTGTGTAATATCTTCTCCACCAGCAACTCCACCAGTATGGAAAGTACGCATTGTAAGCTGAGTACCAGGTTCACCAATAGATTGAGCAGCCATAACACCAACAGCTTCACCAATTTCAACTAAATTACCTGTAGCTAAGTTACGTCCATAACATTTTTGACATAACCCACCTTCAGTACCACAAGTAAGAATAGTACGTATTTCTACTTCTTCTATACCTGCTGCTACAATTTTATCAGCTATAGACTCGGTAATCATATCTAATCTTTCTACTAATACCTTCTTAGTGTTTGGATCAATAATCTTTTTATTAGCAAAACGACCAACAATTCTATCTCTTAAGCTTTCAATAACTGTACCAGTTTTCTCATTAATAAAGGCACGTACTGAAACACCTTGATCAGTACCACAATCATTTTCTTTAATAATCATATCTTGTGCTACATCAACTAAACGACGAGTTAAGTATCCAGAATCTGCTGTTTTTAACGCTGTATCTGCACTACCTTTACGAGCACCATGTGTAGATAAGAAGAATTCAGCAACTGATAAACCTTCTTTAAAGTTTGATAATACTGGAATTTCTACAGACTCTCCTGAAGGTTTTGCCATGATACCACGCATACCTGCAACTTGAGTAAAGTTAGAAATATTACCACGTGCTTTAGAATGCATCATCATAAATATTGGATTATCAACATCACTATTTGATATTTCTTCTAGTTCAGCTTGAACTTGATCTTTAGCAGAATTCCAAGTTTCAATTACTTTTGCAAATCTTTCTTCTTCAGTAATTAAACCTCTTTTATATTGTTTATTAATCTTGTCAACTAATTTTTGACTTTCTTCCACTATCTTATCTTTATTCTTACTAGTTTCTACATCAGACATACTAACTGTAATACCAGCTATTGTAGAATAATAGAAACCTAAATCTTTTAATTTATCAAGCATTTCAGAAGTATCTGTTGTTTTATAACGTTTAAATACTTGAGCAATTATTTTTTCTAATGTTCCTTTAGCAAATGGTTTAACTAAAGGCATCTTCTTAATCTCTTCACTTATATTTTTACCTTGTTCAATAAAGTATTTATTTGGTGTAATATTTTGAATATTATCATCAGTTGGCTCATTAACAAATGCAAATGAATCAGGTAATACTTCATTAAACTTAATTTTTCCTACAGTAGTTACTAAATATTTACCTTTTTGATCATCAGTAAATAATTTATGTCTAAAAGAATTTACAGGTACAGCAATACGAGTATGTAGGGTTAATTCTTTACGCTCATAAGCCATTAATGCCTCATTTTCATTTTTGAAGACTCTACCTTCTCCTTCTAGCCCTTCTTTTTCCATAGTTATATAGTAATTACCTAAAACCATATCTTGAGAAGGAGTAACTATTGGATCTCCACTTTTTGGATGTAGGATATTATTAGAACCTAACATTAGAAGTCTAGCTTCAGCTTGAGCTTCTTCTGATAAAGGTACATGTACCGCCATTTGGTCTCCATCAAAGTCAGCATTAAATGCCGGACAAACTAATGGATGCAAACGTATAGCTTTTCCACCTACTAGGATTGGTTCAAATGCTTGAATACCTAATCTATGTAGAGTTGGAGCACGGTTTAATAATATTGGATGCTCTTTGATTACTTCTTCAACAATATCCCAAACAACAGGATCTTGATTTTCAATTAATCTCTTAGCAGCTTTAATATTATGTGCTATATCTTTACTTACTAACCCATGAATAACATGAGGTTTAAATAATTCTAATGCCATTTCTTTTGGAATACCACATTGATACATCTTTAAAGATGGACCAACAACGATAACTGAACGTCCTGAATAATCAACACGCTTACCTAGTAAGTTTTGACGGAAACGCCCTTGTTTACCTTTTAACATACTAGAAAGTGATTTAAGAGGACGATTTCCAGCACCTGTAACACTTCTACCACGACGGCCATTATCAAATAATGCATCAACAGCTTCTTGTAACATACGCTTTTCATTTTGAATAATGATTCCAGGAGCTCCCAAATCAATAAGCTTTTTCAAACGATTATTACGATTTATAACACGTCTATATAAATCATTTAAATCAGATGTTGCAAATCTACCACCATCTAATTGAATCATAGGACGTAAGTCTGGTGGAATTACTGGAATTGCATCTAGTATCATCCACTCAGGTTTATTTCCTGATTTATAGAAAGCATCAAGTACATCTAACCTTTTTAATAATCTAGTTCTCTTTTGTCCTTGAGCACCCTCAAGTTCAGTAGTTATTTCATCTATTTCTTTCTTCAAATCAACTTTTTTAAGTAATTCTTTAATTGCTTCAGCACCCATTCCAACTTTGAAACCAGTACCATATTTTTCATAATAAGCACGATATTCTTTTTCAGATAGAGTTTGTTTATTCTCTAAAGGTGCATTTCCTTTATCAATTACTACATAACTAACAAAGTATAATACTTCTTCCAAGTCTCTTGGACTCATATCTAGAACAAGTCCCATACGAGAAGGTACACCTTTAAAGAACCATATATGTGAAACAGGAGATGCAAGTTCTATATGTCCCATACGTTCACGACGTACTTTACTACGAGTTACTTCAACTCCACATCTATCACATACTATATTTTTATAACGAACTCTTTTATATTTTCCACAAGCACATTCAAAATCCTTTGTTGGACCAAAAATTTTCTCGCAGAATAAACCATCACGTTCAGGTTTTAATGTACGATAGTTAATAGTCTCTGGTTTTTTTACTTCACCATAAGACCACTCACGAACTTTTTCAGAAGAAGCGATACCAATTTTTAATGCTTCAAACTTATTTACTTCTATCATTAAAGATCAGCTCCTTCCTCTGATTCTACTTCCAAGGAGTTTTCTTCCGACTCCTCTTCAGAAATAATTTCCTCATTTATATCTTTTGAATCTGTTATGATTGGTGCAGTTTCAACTTCATCAACTGATGTTTTCATATCATCTTTATCCTCTGCATCCTCTATTTCTTTTAATTCTAAGTTTTCACCCTTATCATTAATAATTGAAATATCTAATCCTAAAGCTTGGAATTCTTTCATCAGTACTCTAAATGATTCTGGAACACCAGCTTGATTTATTTGTTGTCCCTTAACAATTGATTCATATACTTTAACACGACCAACTACATCATCTGATTTAACTGTTAAAATCTCTTGTAAGGTATGAGCTGCTCCATAAGCATATAATGCCCAAACTTCCATTTCTCCAAATCTTTGTCCACCAAATTGTGCCTTACCTCCAAGTGGTTGTTGTGTAACCATTGAGTAAGGACCAGTAGATCTAGCATGTAGTTTATCATCTACCATGTGGTGTAGTTTAATCATATACATTACACCAACAGCAATACGATTATCAAAAGCCTCACCTGTACGACCATCATATAAAACTGTTTTTCCATCAGCATCCATTCCTGCTTCTTTCATCATATCTTCAATATCTTCAATATGTGCTCCATCAAATACTGGAGTAGCTATATGAACACCAAGTTTTTTACAAGCCATACCCATATGAATTTCTAGAATTTGTCCCAAGTTCATACGAGAAGGTACACCTTGTGGATTAAGCATAATATCAACTGGAGTACCATCTGGTAAATATGGCATATCCTCTTCTGGAAGGATAAGTGAAATAACACCTTTATTACCATGACGACCAGACATCTTATCTCCAACTTGAATCTTACGTTTTTGAATTATATATACACGAATAACCTTAGAAACACCTGCAGGTAATTCATCATTATCTTTACGAGAATAAATCTTAATATCATGAACTATACCATCTCCACCATGTGGAACACGAAGTGATGTATCACGAACTTCACGAGTTTTTTCTCCAAATATAGCATGTAATAATTTTTCTTCTGAAGTAAGTTCAGCCATACCCTTAGGAGTTACTTTACCAACTAAGATATCGCCTTCTTTTACTTCAGTACCTATAGTTACAATACCATTTTCATCTAAGTTCTTTCTTGCTTCTTCACTAACATTAGGAATATCTCTAGTAATTTCTTCAGGTCCTAGTTTAGTTTCACGACATTGCATTTCATAGTCCTCTAAGTGTAGAGAAGTAAGTTTATCATCTTTAACTAAATTTTCATTTAAGATAACAGCATCTTCATAGTTATAACCATTGAAAGTCATGAATGCTACTACCATATTTTTACCTAAAGCAAGTTCACCCTTATCAGTAGAGTTACCATCTGCAATAATAGTTTTACCTGCACTAACTTTATCTCCTACTTTTACAATTGGTCTTTGATGATTACAAATACCAGCATTTGCAAGTTCAAAGTTAGCTAAATCATATGTTTCTTTACCTTCTTTAGTTTTAATTACAATTTTTTTAGCATCAACATAATCAACTATACCATCCGTTCCTGCTACTATACATACACCAGAATCTTTTGCTGCTATATGTTCAACACCGGTTCCAACAAATGGAGCTTCCGTTTTGATTAAAGGCATTGCTTGACGTTGCATGTTAGCACCCATAAGTGCACGAGTAGCATCATCATGTTCCAAGAATGGAATACAACTTGTTGTAACAGAAACAACTTGTTGAGGTGAAACATCAATATAGTCAACTTGTTCAGGTTTAGCTAAAATATTTTCACCACGAAGTCTAGCATTAACAACTTCGCTAACAATAACATTATCTTTATCAGTATCTACAGTAGATTGAGAAATTATATAATCAGATTCTTCGTCTGCTGTTAAATATTCAACTGTATTAGTTATTTTACAATCAACAACTTTACGATATGGAGTCATTATAAATCCATAGTCATCTACCTTAGCATAACTTGCTAGGGAAGTGATAAGTCCGATATTAGGTCCTTCTGGAGACTCTATTGGACATATTCTACCATAATGTGAAGTATTAACGTCACGAACTTCAACTCCAGCTCTATCTCTTGAAAGACCACCAGGTCCTAAAGCAGATAAACGACGTTTATTAGTAAGTTCTGCAATTGGATTTGTTTGATCCATAAATTGAGAAAGTTGAGAAGAACCAAAGAATTCCTTCATTGCAGCAGTAACTGGTCTAATATTAATTAATGTTTTTGGAGTTACTTCTTCCATCTCTTGAGTAGTCATTCTTTCACGAATAACTCTCTCCATTCTAGATACACCAATTCTAAATTGATTTTGTAAAAGTTCTCCAACTTGACGAATACGTCTATTTCCTAAATGATCTATTTCATCGAAGTTACCAACACCATGTAATAAATTTAAATAATATGAAACAGAGGCATAAACATCAGAAATAGTAAGTCTTTTTTCATCAATTGATTGATCATTACCTATAACAATAATCTTATTTTTCTTATCATTAGGATCAATAATTTTAATTTCTTGAACTTTATTATATGTATCTAATTCTTCATTAACTTTTACTTCTTTTACTCCATAACCATCTGCAAATACTTCTTTCAAATCTTCAAGTAATGCTTTAGTAAATACTGTACCCTTAGCACAAACAACCTTATTGCCAACTTTTATATCTTCAGCTAAAGTTTGTCCTAATAATCTATCCACTATATTTAACTTACGATTAAATTTATAACGACCAACACGAGCTAAATCATATCTAAATTCATCAAAGAATCTAGTAATAATTTGGTTTTTAGATGAATCTAGAGTAGCAGGTTCACCAGGTCTTAGTTTTTCATATATTTCTATTAAAGCTTCATCTGTATTTTTAGTAGAGTCTTTTGCTATTGTATTTTTTAAATATTCATCTTCTCCAAACAACCCAAAGATTTCTTCATCACTTGATAAACCAAAAGCTCTAAGTAATGTTGTTAGAGTAACTTTTCTAGTACGATCTATTCTTACATATAATACATCTCTAGCATCAGCTTCAAACTCTAACCAAGTACCTCTAGTTGGAATTATTTGAGAAGTAATTAATTCACGACCGTTTTTATCTATTTCATGATTAAAGTAAACACTAGGAGATCTAACAAGTTGTGAAACAATAACACGTTCAGCTCCATTTATAACGAACGTACCACTACCAGTCATTATAGGCATATCACCCATAAATATTTCTTGTTCTTTAACTTCTCCTGTCTCACGATTAAAAAGGCGCACCTCAACCTTTAAAGGTGCTGAATAAGTAGTTTCTCTATCCTTACTCTCTTTAATAGAATATCTAGGTTCTTCAAAATGATAATCTCCAAATTCTAAAGATAAAGTACCTGAAAAATTTTCTACCGGAAATAAATCTTCAAAAACTTCTTTTATACCAGTTGTTTTAAACCAGTCATATGATTTTTTTTGAATTTCTAATAAATCTTTTAATTCATACGTATTTCTTATTTTTGAGAAATTTCTTCTTTCTCTATGGTCACCACATTTTACTTTTTTAAATGCCACATTTTTCACCCCAAACACTATTTTTTTAAAGACCAAAATCGTATTAAAAATAACACGTTGCCAATTTATATTAATAGCACATATTTGTAAATAAGTCAACTAAAACGTACATTTTAATATGAAAAAGCCCTTCTTCTTCGTCAATATATTGACATTATATATTTTTTCTAAGTCGAATATTAACGATTTAGCACCTTGCTCTTTTCTAATAACTAAAAACAAAGTACCATCTTCATTTAAATATTCTTTTGCATTCATTACAATATCATAAACAACCTTTTTACCTGCTCGTATTGGTGGATTAGTAATAATAGTATCATATTTAGAGGTAATGTTAGTATAACAATTACTCTCAAATACTTTACAATTATTACAACCATTTTCTTCCAAATTCATTTTAGCTAAATGCATAGCTCGTAAATTAACATCTACCATATCAATAGAAGCAGAAGTTAACTTATTTAAAACTATACCTAATACTCCATAGCCACAACCCATATCTAAGACATTGGCTCCAACTCCATCCAGCGGGATGAATTCAAGAAGAAGTCTACTGCCAAAGTCGATTCCATCTTTGGAAAATACACCATTATCAGTAAAAAAAGAAAATTTGTGTCCTAATACAACACAACTATGTTTCTTAATATTACTAGGTAATTTTTGATTAGTAAAGTATTGTCCCATGTTATCTCTCCAAATGCAAAAAGAAAGAGACAACTCCATAAATTATTAAAAGTTGTCTCCTTTCGTATACATATAATATAACACAATTTACTTTTTGTCAATAAAAACTAACTTATTTAGCAATCCTATCTATCCAATCGAAATTATCATCCATTTCTTTAAGTCTTTTTTGTATATTTACTAAAGTTGTATTATTAAATTTGTTATATGCATCAGTTAAAGCTTTACCATCTTTTGCTTCGTTATTTAGACCTTCAATACATCCAATTAGGGTTTTAGCACTACCATTAACACCATCGCCTCTTTTACCGATTAGATTCTTAATTTCGTCCATATAACCATTTATTTTACTAAGTCTATCATTAGCATATTTATCATCGATTGACCATCTTGTGGCATTACGTTTTTTCTTTTTTCCCATAAATATTCACCTTTCTATTATATTTCACTCTTTGAACTATTTGATTCTTCTGCCATTTTTTTCTGAATCCATGCTCTCATTCTTTTTCTTTCTTCTTTTTCAGCTTGGTTTATAGCATTAGATAAATTATTAATAGCTGATTTCAAATTACTTTTTACTTTTCTAATTTTGCTTATTGAACTTTTACAAGCATCTTGAGTTTCTCTACCTGAATCACTATGTGCTCTTAATTTATCTAACTGTTTATCAATTTTATCAAGTTTTGCATCAAGCTTATCTTTAACAGAATTTAACCCTTTCAACTCATTTTCATAATCATCATCTAATGCAGGTTGAGCCTTATTTGGATCATTTTCTACATCTGCCTTAGTAAATGCGGAATTAAATTTTCCACCTTTATATTTGTTAGCCATATTTATTCTATCTCCTCTCTATTTTGTAACTTAATTATAATTAAAATATTTATAATATGTCAAGCTTACTATAATTATATATCAATATATGTACACTCTTTTACAGTATAATTAAAATAAATCTCCAATTTCCTCAGAATCATCATCTTCTTCTATATCATCAGCATCTATAGCGTTATCTTCTAAGTTCTCTAGTTCATCGTCATCATCATCATCTTCTTCTGATTCTTCGTCATCTAACACATTGCTATGACCACTAGCAACTTCACGTAAAGCTGATGTTCTTTTATTAAATCTCATTATTGCTTCTTTAACATCATCAGGCATACCCTCTTCTATTTCTATTGGTTCAACTGGATCTAATAATTCAACAGCTTCATCTACATTTTCCTCATCGATTTGTTCAATATTAGATGTAACTATTGATTCAGTATTAAGACTAGAATTTAAAATTTCTGATTGATTCATTTTTTCTTCCATACAATTCTCCTTTCATTATAAGAATAAAACTTTTTATAAACAAAGTAAACACACTTTCAGTTTATTTTAATAATACTTTACAGCCATTTTTCAATCCTGAAAACTTAACCGTATTTTTAATATTAACTATTTTACCATCTTCATCTCTATACAAAGTAGGTGATGGATTAATAATATAATTACCTTCCGACATCTCAAATATAGTATTTTGAATTCTATCAATAGCATCAGTCATAGTTATACTTATAGGTAAAAATATATCATATTCTTCCTCTATAGCCAACGCGTAAACTGTTATAAGTATTTTATCCATATTTAACTCCTATTTCTAACATATTTAATATAATTTTTCTTTGAATCTTTAATAATTATAGCAATATCTTTATTAACTTTTATATCATCATAACTATCTTCATAATCAATCAACTCTTGTGAATCATTTTCCATAGCTATAATTATACCATTTCCAGCATCCAAATAATCTGACCATTCTTTATCATCGACACTTTTTAATTTATAATCATTTATAATAACAAATTTAAAATTAGCAGTATCTTTTGACTCTAAAATTAAATCATCTATGGTTATTATTTCTTCATCCTCTTTTTTCATTAAATCTAAATGCTCTTGTAACTTTTGATAACCACTTATAACAAATACTATCTTTTCCGCACTAGGATCTTTTGATTTTTTCTTAATAATATTTTGATATAAAGCTTTACATAACTTTTTAAAATTAGAAGTATACATATTTATACCATCTATATTATCTAGTGTGCCCAATGTGTCCAAAACAAATACCTTGGTTTTTTCTACCTGTTTTAACACTTTTAATAAAGACATTTCAAATGAAGTAATATTTTTAACATTTGAATATATAATAGGAGTTATTAAATTAGTAAAGTCATAATTATAAATACAGTTGCTTGATAATTCTATACCTACTGGAACCATATCCAAGGTAGTTATGTCATTTTTAACATTATCATATGTTACTACCCTTGGCATAGTAGGTATACCAGGTGCAGTTTTTAAAAATTGACATAATTGATTAATAACATAACTCAAATTCCTCTCCATACTTAATTCATTAAATATAATAGCAGTTTGAAATTCATAAACTACATCTAATTCTATTAAGCCACGGCCAGGATTGCTCCCAGGAATTATTCCCCTAGTATCATTAAATATCATAGTATATTCACTAACATCCAAATATCTTAAAGCTATTTTCTGTGGAAAATTACTTTCAACAGCAACTGGTAAAGATGAAGCACTAGTAATTACAAATGTTATACCAACTCTATTACAATCACGAGTTAATGGTGTAAATAATTCTTCAAAAATTTCATCATAAGTTTCCATAAAAACATTCATACCATTTATTACTATAACGATATTTGGAAATGGCACACTTCCCCTATTTACTGCACCAAAATATGAGCCACCTTTATTTGAAAAATATTTTTTTCTTTTTGTTGTCTCCTTATTCAAAAAGTGAAAAAGCTTGGCTAATTTATCTCGATCAACCACGGATATAAAATCACCAACTTGGGGGGCATTAGAAAACATTTTTAAAGTTTCAGCCAAAAAATCAACAATATAAATATTTAACTCCTCAGTATTGTGAGTAATTATTGATGAATAAATCATAGTTGCAAGCAAGGTCGTTTTTCCACCACCATAATTGCCTGAAATCATAACATTACCATTTTTAGTTAAATTAACAAACACAGGGCCTTGTTTTTGATTTTGAGGATCATCGTATTCCCCTATTAATGGATTTATTACATATTTTGTAATATCAGATGGATATTTTTTTCTTAAGTCTTCTAAGTATAGATTTGTTGGAACATTGTCTAACCACAATTGTTGATTTTTAAATCCAATCTTTTTAGAGCAATCTATTAAATATCTTAATATATTACCTAACTCTTCACCTAAATCTTCATTAGTCTGCTTCTCTTTTTCTTCTTCCTTAACTACTGTTCTTGTAACATTTCCTATACTATCTAAAAATTCTATTGAATCATTTACATTTATTGTCACAGTCTCAGATGGTATATATTGAGTACCAGTATAAGCAGATTGTCCTTTTACAAATATCTCATCATAGCCAACTTGTAAATAAAATCTACCTGACTCTTTGATAAATGCAGCATCGTCTCTTCTTATCATTTCTTTACTATCTTCTGCAGTTTGAACTTTACAACATACTTTAAATTTACTGTTACTCCATATTTGGTCATCAACAACACCACTTGGTTTTTGAGTTGCAAGTATTAAATGTACTCCCAAACTACGACCAATTCTAGCAGCAGAGACAAGTTGATCCATAAAATCTGGTTGCTGAGCTTTTAATTCTGCAAACTCATCACAAATAATAAATAGGTGTGACAATGGTTCTTTTAACGCTCCTTCTCTAACTAACTTTTGATACTTATAAATATCAATCGTCCCAGTATTAAGTAGCTCTTTTGCGTCATTAAATACTCGCTGTCTTCTTTGTAGCTCACTTTGAATAGATACCAATGTTCTATTCATAGATGATTTATCCAAGTTAGTTATAGTTCCAACTAAATGTGGTAATTTAATACCCGTTTTTCTATTTTCAAAGGCTCCCGCCAAACCTCCACCTTTATAATCTATCAAAACAAACTGAACTTCATCAGGGCTATAGTTAACAGCTAGGGACAAAATATATGTAACAATAAATTCAGATTTACCTGATCCAGTCATACCAGCTATAAGACCATGAGGCCCATGTTTTTTCTCATGTAAATCTAAACTTAATGTATTACCACTAGAGTCAACTCCAATAGGTGCAGCTAAAGTATTAATGATAGGTGCTGTTTTCCAACGATTTATAGAATTTAATTGTTCAACATTTCCAACACCATATAACTCAAGAAAACCTAGTTTTTCAGGCAAAATTCCTCTTGATTCATTATTAAGCATAATCGGAATATTAGAAATAAGTCGCATACATAAATTAAAATCAACATCGTGGTCAATAAAATTCGGAACAAATTTATTAATAGTTTTTTCATTCATTTCAGCTCGAAAGGTTGTAGCTTCTTTTTCATTATAATTAATAAATGTCTGGCATCCCTCAGGAATATCAGTTATTTTCTTACCAAAAATTACAAGGCCAAAGCCAATATCATTTTCACTATCCAAGATACTATTAACTATTTTCAAATTCTTATAATAATTAATATTATCGGATATTATTAAATAATATGTACTATACTTATTCTTAGTAGAATTGGAATTTTCTGCTTTCATTCTTGAATTACAAATTTTTAATAAATATGAAGATAAGTTCTCCGCGTCATGCATATTATTAGCAAAAAATCGTATTGAACGTTCATCATCCCAGCAATGATTTAACTCTTTAATTCTATTCAGACCACCACTAGTCTCAGAAGTTAAAACGACTAATTTTAATTCAGAATAATCTTGTAATGTAACTAACTGAAGAATAATCGCATTCATATACTTCTCATAGTTTATCATTTCACTTATAAAAGCAACACAACGATTCTTTTTAAAGGAAATAGTATATGGAGCATCATCTATATATTCATATTCTAATAGCAGCTTATCAATTGAATCTAAAAGTTTATCTTTTTCTGACAGAAAATCCGGTTTTTTATAATCCGTATGACAATCAAGTTTAACTTTCCCTGAACCAAGCTTAACTGTTAAAAAATCATCATGATCAACATTTCTTGAAAATAAATACGAATTTCTTTTTTGAATAACTTCCTGACATTCTTTAAGCGATGTATTATTAAATTCTAATGTCATTTTCTGCTCATTCCTAGCTGCTTCTAATTCTTTTTTCTTTCTTTTTAAATATTTATTATAAATAATTACTCTTTTTCTATTGTTAATAAATCTTCGTATATTGCCTGCTATCCTTTCAACAAAAGGCCATATTAAAGATGTAATTAACATTACTGCACACATAACAAGGCTTGTTATCAAACTTTCCTTATCTACATTAGCACCACTTCTATAATTTTTAACAGAATAATAAGCAGTTAATAAAGTTGTCATACTCATTAGCGCTGAAGGCACTATAGACATAACAAATGAACTGGAGTCCTTATTTTCTTTAGAATCAGGAGGTGTTATTACTAATTCTAATGTAGTGTACTTTTTTTTGAATATAGGAGATTTATAAAAATATTCACTAGCATCATAAAAATCTTTAAATACTAAAGAGTTATTCTCATACAAAGGCGCTGCTAATTCTTTAACCTCATTAGAAAACTTTTGTGATACAAAATGATATAAATTTGGAGAACAACTTATAAATATAATTTTATTACATATAACTATTTTCATTCCCATAATAAATATCATATCAAAATTTGATAAATCCCCAAAATCTCTTCTTACTTTATTTATGTAAATTGGAATAGATGGGCATAAATTTTTAAAAGACCATCTTCCATTAATATAGCTAAGTTCCATTTGTTTTTTAGCAATCCCTTGGCATGAATACAAAATATCAGCATTAGAATCATTACCTATAATTAAAGATGAATTATCAAGTATAGTTTTAGTAATATAATCATTTTGATAACCCGGATTTACATATAATAGTACATTCTCTGTTTTGTATAATTTTAGAGAATAAAAACATCTCTCCTTTAAGATAACATTATCTATAAATTTACCATTAACACTTATTTTTATATCATCATTTGAATTAAGTATCCATTGACCATTTGACGCATAAATATTAACTAAACTTCTTTTTAAACCATAAATATCATAGTCATGCATAACATAATTACCAGAAACATTTTTAGGTAAGCGAAAAGTGTAAAATCTATCATTATGTAGTATATATATTAACACGCTTTCACCTCACCAACACTTTTATTTATTCTTAACAATACTATATCATTAAATTACCTTTTTTTAAAGTAATTTACAAAAAAAAAATCGCAAAAGCGATTCGAGTTTTTTCGTACACATAAAACTATTATCAGTAATTTTACACATACACTTATCACAAGAGTTTTCTTTCTCTCCAAATTACATTGTACCTAGTCCCGATAAACTACTTCTTTAAAGATATAAAATCTCCCTATTCGAAGGCTTTAAATTCAAATATAGAATTAGTCTAAAACAAGATAAAATATAAAGCATATAAGCTATCTTAAAAAACTAAAATATATTTAAAATACACATCTAGGCTACAATATAACTATATTACACAATAAAAAAAATGTCAAGTTTTTTTGTAAATTTATTCCACTTTTAAATAAAGCAAGAAAATAATTTATTATTAATGCATTTCTATATAATAAAAAAAAGCATATAGTCAATGATTACCTATATGCTAATAAAAATATAGAAAGATTCACTCATCCTTACCCTATCTAAATGATAGCTACATTTTTTTGAAATGTATAAATTCCTGATAAAAATATTATACACACATGGTTTAATAGGGGGCTAACTCCATACCGCTAAGTATGAATAATCAGTTTCATTGTCGATTTCGCCGCTTATCGATTAAAGTTTTCCTTCTTCAAATTGTAATTTCATCAATAGTGTGACAAGATTTAAAACTGAAAATATAGTTTAATAATATTAAAACCATTATTAAAGTATACTTAAAAGTATTAATTATATTCTATTGACAAATATAGTATAGCACTGATAAAGTATCATGTCAATAAAATTTGTAATTTTTACAAAAAAAAGAAGTTAAATTACTTAACTTCTACAGTAGCTCCAGCTTCTTCAAGCTTAGCTTTGATTTCATTAGCTTCATCAGTAGGAATATTTTCTTTAACTACACCATTGTTATCAACGATATCTTTAGATTCTTTTAATCCTAATCCTGTAATTTCTTTAACTACTTTGATAACTGCAACTTTTCCAGCTCCAGCATCAGCAATACTTACAGTAACAGAACTTGGTTCTCCTGCAGCAGCATCTCCACCTGCAGCAGGTGCAGCAACAGCAACAGCTGATGGATCTACTCCAAATTCCTCCTTCATTGCATCTACTAATTCTTTAATTTCTAATAAATTCATTTCTTTTAAACTACTGATAAAATCTTCTTTAGTTAATTTAGCCATTTTTCTAATCCTCCTTATTTTTATTTAAATTAATTTTCTTCTTTTTGTTTACTATATAAGTCCAAACATATTGATAAGTCTCTAACTAGACCAATCATTCCTCCAGCTAACATAGTAAGTAATCCTTCTCTAGATGGTAATGTAGCATATTCTGCTAGTTTTGCTTTATCAGCAATTTCCCCATCTACAATCCCTACTTTTAAAACTAGTGCTGGATGTTCTTTAGCAAAATCAGTTAATACTTTTATTGCAGCAACTTGATCATCGCTATAAGCAAAAGCACTTGGTCCAACTAAGCTTTCTTTTACATCTACTTTTAAGTCATCAAAAGCTCTAGACATTAAAGTATTCTTATATACTTTATAATCAGCATTTGATTCTCTTAATTTTACACGTAATTCCTTAGCTTCACTATCAGTTATACCACGATAATCAAATAAAACTATAGACTTAGAATTTTCTACACGGTCTTTAATTTCATCAATTACCTTTTGCTTTGCTTCTAATACTTTAGCATTTGCCATAAAACACCTCCTTATTTATTTTAGGGATGCCACAAAAAAGTTCTTGAAATATAGACACTCCAAGAACTTTAATTACTTTTATACAAGTCCTCGGTAGGATTTATTTTTATACCTACTGTCTATGGCACCAACAAAACGATTTTATTATATTATATTTATTTATCTTTGTCAATATTTTATGTATTTTTATATTTATTATGACTATTTTTTATTTTTATATCTATAATAATCATCTGATAATTTAACAATAACTAAATCATCTTCTATTATAATAGAATCTTTATTTGGATAATTAGGAATATCTTTTCTGCTATCTATATAATCAATAGCTTTCTTAGATAAATCTTTACTATTTTCCTTAAATGATTTCTTTCCTTCTATTCTCCATATATCTTGCACACTCCTTGTTGACCAAAAATGATATGGTTCTATTACCGCATGAACATTGAACAATGATTTACCCATAAGTTCTCCTTCATAGGCAGATTCCGGTAAATTAATTTCATTAAGGCCAATAATAAAGAGTTGATAATTTGAAACATCATCTACTAAAGAAGAAACATCCTTATAAATATTATTCGCTAATAAAACATCTGAATCATTTCTAATATCTTCTCCATAATATAATCTACTACTAATATAGTATTGTTTCATTGAAAAGAATATAACTACTAAATACAATATAGTTAACGCACATTTTTTAATTTTAATATGTTTTATTTCCTGATTTAGATATTCAAATATAATTATAAATCCCAAAGAAATTACAACTGGTAAATTAAGATAAGATCTTACTACTTGTAAAGAACCTAAATATATAATTAAGAAAAAAGGAGTTATAAGAAATACAGTAGTAACTAAAATATTTTTTACTTTATAAAACATATTTTTCTTACAATTATTTTTTAGTGTAACTATAATTAGACCAATACTCATAACTAGAAAAGATAAATCATAAAAGATACCTTCTCCTCTAACAATATTATATATAGCTAGCCTTATATTTTTAAGAATCTGTACAATTGGTGCTTTACCCCAACTAATTGATTGAGTCAAATAGTCTGAATCTATAAAAGATTTTGATATAACGTAATAAACTATAAAAGATACAATAAAATTACCAATTAATGGAACTAAAACTTTTCTAAAATTTATAAATTCTTTCTTAGATGAAGATTCCTCTTTCCTATAATTTAAAATATAAACTCCAATTACTAAAGATATATACATAGGAATAAACGCTTGATAAATTCCAAAAGATAAAATATTTAAAATTATAGAAGATATTAAATAACGTATTTTATTTGTAGATAAATGACAAAAAGCTAAATCTACAGATATTAATGTCATTAATATACCTAAAACTACTTCAACACTTTGTATTATAAAATAAAATTGTTCTGCATAAATTGGACTACCAAATATCATAAATATTGATAATACTATTATAAAGTTATTATTACATTTTGTATATTTTTTTATAAAATAGGCCCAGTACATTGCAGTTATTACTAGTAATAATATCAATAATCCCCACGCATAATATAAATTAAAGGAACCTAGACCAACAATATATTTTAATGCAACTAAACCAAATCTTCCAATATCTAACCAGTTATAATTCATTGTAGGATCAATCAAAAATGATTGAGTATCAATTAACATATTTCTTGAAAATAAATGACTACCAAATATTACAAAAATTATTAATATTATTGATATACAAAGTAGAGTTTCTTTTTTACAAAACTCAATATACTTTTTTAACATAATTATCACAACCATTCTAATATTTATACTGCTTTTTAAGATATTTATATAATAACACTTTTATAAAAATAAATAAATAATTAGTTTTATTAAAAAAGCTTCCAACTATAGGAAGCTTATATTATTATTTATCAAAAGTATTTTCTACTTTAATACCAGGACCCATTGTAGAAGATATTGATATATTTTTTACATATTCACCTTTTACAGTAGCAGGTTTTACTTTTAATATAGTTGCAACAAAGGCATCTAAATTTGCAAGTAAATCTTCTTCTTTAAAAGATACTTTACCAATAATTCCATGAATGTTTCCATAAGAATCTGTTCTATATTCAACACGACCAGCTTTTACTTCATTAATTGCTTTTTCTACATCAGTAGTAACAGTACCAGTTTTAGGATTTGGCATTAAACCTCTAGGTCCTAAAACACGACCAATTTTACCAAGTAATGGCATCATATCTGGAGTTGCTATCATTGTATCGAATTCAAACCAGTTTTCTTTTTCGATTTTTTCAATCATATCCATGTCTCCAACATAATCTGCTCCTGCAGCTTTAGCCTTTTCTGCATTCTCACCCTTAGCTATAACTAAAACTCTTACAGTCTTACCTGTTCCTTTAGGTAAAACAATAGCTCCACGTAATTGTTGATCAGCTTTTTTAGTATCTAAGTTTAACTTTATAGCAACCTCTACTGAAGAATCAAATTTAGTAACAGTAGTCTCTTTTACTAATTTAACAGCTTCTTCTTTTCCATATACCTTATTATTTTCAAGTTTTGAAATTACTTCAGTATACTTCTTACTTCTCTTTTTCATTTTTATTCCTCCTTATGTGGTAATTTCGGAATTCATGTAAGCGGACATTCCTTCCACAAGGTTTATACCTATTATTCTGCAGTTTCTTCTTGTTGTTCTTCTGTAGTTTCTACTACTTCTTCTTTAGCTTCTTCTACTGTTTCTTGCTCTTCTTGTACAGGAGCAGGTTTAACTACTTCACCCATTCCTTCTACAACTATACCCATATTTTTAGCAGTTCCTGCAACTATTTTTATAGCTTCTTCTACAGTATATGCATTTAAATCAGGTAATTTAATTTCAGCAATCTCTTTAATTTGAGACTGAGTCAATGTAGCAACAGTCTCCATAGCTCCTTTTGTAGATCCTTTATTTATCTTAGCATACTTCTTTAACAAGAAACTTGTAGGTGGAGTTTTAATTATAAAATCAAAACTTCTATCCTCATATACTGATATCTCTACAGGTAAAACGTCACCCATTTTATCTCTAGTAGCATCATTATATTTAGTACAAAAATCTTGTAAATTTATTCCTGCTGGACCTAACACTGTACCAACTGGTGGTGCAGGTGTTGCTTTTCCTGCAGGTATTTGTAACTTAATTTTCTTAACAACTTCTGCCACGAAAAACGCCTCCTTTTTTAGTTTTCGCGAGTGGTCCAAATAGCTATTACCGCTTTAATAAGCTTGCCTCCCACTTAATCTATATTAAATAAATATAGCCATTAAATAATAACATAAAGTTCTTTTATTTGCAAGTATTACATCTTCTCTATTTGATTTAATTCAACTTCTACTGAAGTCTCTTGACCAAATAAATCTACTAATAGCATAACTTTTTGATTAGGTAAATCAATAGATTCAATTTTACCAATCATTCCATTAAATGGACCAGAAACAATCTTAACTTTAAGCCCAACTTCTAATTCATTATCAACATCTATTCTAGAAATACCCATATTACCAAGTATTTTATCAACTTCATATGGTTGTAATGGTGTTGGTTTTGCTCCTTTACCACTTGATCCAATAAATCCTGTAACACCTGGAGTATTACGAACTACATACCAAGCTTCATCTGTCATATCCATTTCAACAATAATATATCCAGGAAACATCTTCTTAGTCTTTTCTTTTGTTACTCCATCTTTTACTTCTACTACTTTTTCTTCTGGAACTACAACTCTAAAAATATAGTCTTCCATATTCATAGATTCAGCTCTCATCTCTAATTTTTCTTTTACTTTATTCTCATGTCCAGAATAAGTATTAACTACATACCATTTCTTTTCCATAAACTATGCTCCCTTCGCCAATGATTGAACTAATGCAAATATAGCATCTATTCCATAGAAGAATAACGAACAGAAAACTATAAATACAATTGTTGCGATTGAATACTTAAGCATATCTTTTTTATTAGTCCAACGTACTTTTTTAATTTCACTTTTTACACCGTGACAAAATATCATAAATTTAGTAAATAATCCATTTTTTTCTGGTTGTTCTTTTTTATCACTATTATTAGATTTTATTTCTTTTACTTTCTTACTATTCTTAGAGCTTTTCTTTTCATTTTCTTTGTCGTAATCAATAAGCTCTTCTTTTTTCTTAGCTTTTACTATCTGAGCCATTTTTATCACCTATTTTCTTATATGTTTTTATTCAAATAAAAAACACTCTTTCGTGTTCAGTTATAAAATAACATAAACATATAAGAATGTCAACATTTTATTAATTAACTAATAAGTGCAACTGTAGAGTTACAATTGATGTGTCACCATTAATATATACAAAAAGCGATTGATCCG
>CAOJEH010000004.1 GCA_948434005.1 uncultured Mycoplasmatota bacterium | reverse complement strand
ATGAGTGCAGAAGAAGATAACAGAAAAATAGAGAATTCATTAAGAGAAGAGTATAGAGAAGAAGGATTAGCTGAGGGAAGAGAACAGGGAATAAAAGAAGGTATAAAAGAAAGCTCTATATCTATTGCTAAGAAAATGCTATCTGATAAATTAGACTTGGAAATAATTTCTAAATATACAAATTTACCTATTGAAAAAATTAAAGAATTAGAAATTTCATAAAAAATATTAAACTTAATAATTATCTTTTCACTAAACTTAGTTGAAAAGAATTTTTGTTTAAGCGCATTTTTAAACCTTTATGTTTTATTTGATACGTGGTATAATAAATAACGTTAAAGGAGTTATTATGGAAATTATAGAAAATGTATGGGAGTTTTATCAAAATGTAGCCAATCTTATTCAAAAAGATTTTGTAAGTGCAAATAAATTTGTAGAGCAAGCTGCAACTAGTATGATGTTAGGACATGAATTTGGTGGTTCTACACTTAATAGTGTAGAGTCATATGAAACGTCATTCGTATGGAACTTAACATATAATACCCAAAATAGAAGTAATTCCTTAGATGATTTACTAAAACCTTTTTCAGCTATAAATGGGGATTTATACTTTAATTGGTTAATTAGTAGCAATCCTATTTTAGTAAAACAGGTTTTATTGGTATGCCGTTTGGCAGAAGAATTGGAAACGAAGGATAAACTATCTTTTGTTAGAGAACTATTAAAGGCAAAAAAGTCAAATTTTGAGACCTCTTATGATTCATTTTCAAAAATGAAAGAAATTATTAGAACAGGGTGGGTTTCAAGAAATGTAGAAAAATCTCATAGGGAAACTGATGCGGTTCATATTATGCAGATGTTTGCCCTTGCTATGGCATATTTTAGACTTAATAAGGCTGATGACCTAGATAGACGAAAAGTTTATGAAACTATTTTGATTCATGAAATAGGGGAAACATTGGCTGGAGATATTCAAGAAGGAGCTAGAGGCCATGATGAAAAACACGATATAGAAAAGAAAGCCGTTGAAAAAACATTTTCAGTTCTTACTAATGGTTCATATTTTATAGATTTATGGATGGAATTTGAAAAAAGAGAAACAGAGGAAGCAAAATTTGTATATCAATTAGATAAAATAGATCCGGTTTTAAAAGCTAAGGTACTTGACGATGTTTTAGATAGAGACGATTTGTTTATAGATTTTTATACGTATGAAGAAAATAGAAAGACATTTGAACAAGGAAAGTTAAAAGAATTGTTTTACTTAGTCAAAAAATCAGGAAGGAGAAATTTATGAAAGATAAATTAACTAAAGAAGAAGTCTTACATGTTGCAGAACTTGCACGTATTTCTTTAACAGAAGAAGAAATAGAAAAATATCAAGTAGAATTAAAAGAGCTACTTAATGATGTTGAAAAGATAAATGATGTAGAGAGTTATGACGATGATATTTTAATAGCTTGTTTTAGTGAATCTGCTAAACTTAGAAAAGATGAAGTAGGAGAAATGTTAGATCCAAAGGAAGTTATTGGGGCATCTCCAAGACATAGTGGAAACTATATTGAAGTTCCTGTTGTAATTAGTGGTGGAGAAGGTGCATAATATGAAATATTTAAGTTTAAAGATTGAAGAGATAAATAAGTTATTAAAAGAAAAGAAAATAACTCCAGTAGATTTAGTAGAAGAAGCTTTTGAAAATATCGATAGTAATAAAGAATTAAATGCTTATATTACTTTAAATAAAGAAGAAGCTTTAAGAAAAGCAAGAGAACTTGAAGATAGGGAAGTAGATAATATTTTATTTGGGTTACCTATTGCTTTAAAAGATA
Organism: uncultured Mycoplasmatota bacterium; assembly: GCA_948434005.1. Classification (GTDB taxonomy): domain Bacteria; phylum Bacillota_I; class Bacilli_A; order RF39; family UBA660; genus UMGS995. The sequence goes on along the minus strand of CAOJEH010000004.1, from coordinate 144,033 downwards.
ATATAATTACTAAAGGTTTAAGGACAACTTGTGCTTCTCATATATTAGATAATTTTATTCCTATATATGATGCGACAGTTGTAGAAAAATTAAAAGCAAAGAATATGATTATAATTGGAAAAGCTAATATGGATGAGTTTGCTATGGGATCAAGTAGCAGAACAAGCTATTTTGGAGCACCAAAAAATCCTTGGAATAAGGAAAAAATATCAGGAGGTTCATCAGGAGGCCCTGCAACAACAGTGGCTGCACGTGACGTTTTATTTGCCTTAGGAAGTGACACAGGTGGTTCAGTTAGACAACCATCAAGTTATACTGGGATCGTCGGAATGAAACCTACATATGGAAGAGTATCACGTTATGGATTAGTAGCTTTTGCATCAAGTCTAGATCAAATTGGTACAATGACTAAAAATGTATATGAAAATGCTCTTTTATTAAATGCAATTGTTGGTAAAGATGAAAAAGACCTAACTAGTGCCAATAAAGAAGAAGAGGATTTTACGCGTTTAATAGGTAAGGATATTAAAGGTATGAAAATAGCTGTACCTAACTTCTTTATGAGTGATATTGTTAATAATGAAATAAGAGATAAAGTAAAAGAAGTAATTAAAGTTTTAGAAAATAATGGTGCAACAGTTGAATTTGTTGATATAAAATATATTGATAATACAGTAACACTATATCAAATAATCGCTATGGGAGAAGCAAGTTCTAATTTAGCACGATTCGATGGAATTAGATATGGTCTTTCTAAAGAAAATCCTAAAGATATAGACGATGTTTATTATAAAACAAGAGCTGAAGGTTTTGGAGAAGAAGTAAAGAGAAGAATTATGGTAGGTTCTTATTTACTAAGTGGAGAAAATGCTAAAATTTATTATAATAAAGCTTTATCAATAAGAGATGATATGCGAAAAGAATTTATTAATGTATTCAAAGATTATGATTTAATAATTGGACCTACGACTACAACTACAGCTTATAATTTAGACGATCCTATGGATGATCCAAAGAAGAGTTTTATGGATGATGTTTTAGTAATTCCCGTAAATATGGCTGGCCTACCTGGTTTAAATATCCCAATTGGTTTTGATAGTAATAATATGCCAATTGGTATGCAAATAATAGGTAATGCTTTTGAGGAAGCTGAAATTTATCATTTAGCAAGTTTTATTGAAAAAGAATTAAATCTAAAACTTGATCCAAAAGGAGGAGAAAATAATGAGTAATTATTTTGCAACGGTTGGTGTTGAAGTGCATGTAGAACTAAAAACAAATACTAAAATATTTTCTAACTCTTTAAATGGTTATGGAGAAATGGCAAATTCATTAACAAATGTGGTTGACTTAGGTTATCCAGGTACGCTTCCTACATTAAATGAAGAAGTAATTAATCTAGCAATTAAAGCTGCAACTATTCTTAATTGTAAGATAAGAAAAAAGATGCATTTTGATCGTAAAAACTATTTTTACCCAGATAATTCTAAGAATTATCAAATTACTCAAGCAAGGACTCCTATTGGTTATGATGGTTATGTTGAAATAGAGGTTAATGGTGAAAAGAAAAAAATCTTTATTGAAGAGATGCATATAGAAGAAGATACTTGTAAAAGTGCTCATCGTGGAAGTAAGACTTTATTAGACTTTAATAGAGCCGGTGTTCCCTTAATTGAAATAGTTACTAAACCTTGTATGACTAGTGGAGAGGAGGCCAAACTTTATTTAGAAAAACTAAAAGAGCTTTTGTTTTATGGAAATATTAGTGATTGTAAGATTGAAGAAGGATCAATGAGAGCTGATGCCAATGTTTCACTAAGAAGTAGTTTAGATGATCCTTTTGGTACAAAGGTAGAAATTAAAAATATTGGTTCTATTTCTAATGTTAAATTAGCAATAGAAAAGGAAATAGAAAGACAAAGTAAGCTATTAGATAATAATGAATCATTTAAAGAACAAACTCGTCGTTTTGATGATAAATTAAATGATACAATCCTAATGCGTGTAAAAGAAACTGGTAATGATTATAGATATTTCCCAGAACCAGATATTCCATATGTTATCTTAAAAGATGAGATGATTTCTTCTGCTATTAGTGATTTGGCAATGTTACCAGATGAAAGACGTAATATATATACTTCTAGAGGTATTAATATAGTTAATGCTAATAAATTAATTGCTAATAGAAGTTTAAGTGATTATTTGAATAATTTTATTGATACAGACATGGATTTTAAAGAGGCATCTAATATACTCCTTGGAGATATTTCTGCATATCTAAATCGTGAAGATAAAGAAATTATAGATACTAAATTAACTAATGATAAATTTTATGATTTAGTAAAAAAAGTTTCAGATAATACATTAACTAGTAAGAATTTAAAAGATATTTTAGTTAAAGTTTTAGAAGAAGATAAAACTATAGATGAAATAATAGCTGAATGTGGTATTTCTAATATTACTGATTCTAGTATGCTAGAAGAAATTGTTCAAAAAGTAATATCTGATAATCCTGATAGTGTTAATGATTATAAAGCAGGTAAAGATAGGGCTTTAAAGTACTTAATGGGACAAATAATGAAAGAGACTAAAGGTGGTGCTAATCCAAAATTAGTTAATGATATTTTAAAGAGAGAATTAAATAAGTAATTGAAAACATACAATACATAGTGTATAATATATTTATATAGACTAGGGGATGTGATTATATGAGACATTATATTAAAGAACACAAGATTGTAGTAGTAGCAATATTATTCATGATAATTTTACTTGTACTATCATATATAGCAAAACAAGTATTTTTCTCTAATGCTTCTAATGCAACATATGGTTCTAGGTTAGATGGTATAAAAGAAGTTAGAATAACTAAAGATGATAAAGAATCATTAATTAGTAAATTAGAAGATGATGCTGCTGTAAAAAAATGTGAGTATAGTCTTCAAGGAAAAATAGTAAATGCTATTATTACTGTTAATGATGATGTTGGTCTTGATACTGCAAAATCTTTAGCAAGTAAAGTTTTAGATGCATTTGATTCTGATCAAAAGAAATTCTATGACTTTCAAGTTTTTATAAAAAAAGGTAATGATGCAAGTGATTTCCCAATAATTGGTTATAAACAAAATGCCAAAGAAGGATTTTCTTGGACAAAAGATAGGGTGGCATAATAATGAAAAAGAAGTTAATTTTAATTTTTGCAATTATAATTGCTGTAGTTGCATTTATATTTGTATATAGATACTATAATAATGAGGATAAAACTACATCTTTAACTGTTAATGAAAAAAAATGGGTTCAAGATAATAAAAGTACTTCAATAGATATTGAAGTTATCAATGATTATCCAATTTATGGTATGGAAGGTGATGGAGTTTTCTATGACTTTATTTCAGATTTAGGAAAAAATGTTGGTTTATCAATTAATGAAATACCATATTTAAAAACTAGTGATTCTAGTACTAATGGTATTAGATTTAGAGTGTTGGATGATGATGAAAAGACTACTAAAAAAGATTTATTATTATTTTCTGATTATTATATTGCAGTAGGTAAAACATATCAAAGAATTAATCATGTTAGTGATATGAAAAATTTAACATATGGTGTATTTGAGCAAGATAAAGATTTAGTTAGTTATTATTTGAAATCAGCTACTAATGTATCTTATAAGACTTATAAGAGTATTGATGAGATGTATAGTGCACTAGACAAAAATGATGTTAATATGATAATTGTTCCTAATGTTATGTATTTAGATAAAATTATAGCAAAAAGTGATTATTCTATAAATTATTATTTTACAGAGTTTACTAAAAAGATAGTATTAACACTTTCTTCAGATAATGATGAACTTAATAATATAGTTACTAAATATTATAATAAATGGAAGAAAACTAGTTATATTAAAGAGTATGATAAAGAATATTTTAACTATTATGTAAGTAAGAATAAACTAAGTTCTAAAGATAAGGCTGCTCTTGTTTCTAAGACATATACTTATGGATATGTAGAAAATAGTCCTTATGAAGTTAAAAAGAATGGTAAAATTGTAGGTATAGCAGGAGAATACTTAAATAGAATTACAAGACTTGCAAATATAGATTTTTCATATAAAAAATATTCTAGTAAAAAGGATTTAGAAGATGCTGTTAATAATAAAGAAGTAGATATTTATTTTGATTATTATGGTATAAATAATAAAAGTTATGAAGCTACTTTATCTACATTTATTGAAGATTATGTTGTATTAGGTAATTCTAAAGATAATTATATAGTTAATTCATTTGAGAGTTTAAAAGATAAAGATATAGTTATGCTTTCTGATAATTCATTATATAATTACTTTGAAAATAATGCTAAAGCTAATATTAAAACTTATTCTAGTATTGATAGTTTAACAAAACATTCTAAAGATAAATTAATAGTTATTGATAGAAATGTATATGATAAATATCATAAGGCTAAATTTAGTAAATATACTTTACTTTATATGGATACAATGATGAATGATTATAAGTTCATGGTAAAAAAGAATAATAAAGCATTTTATAATTTAGTTAATTATATTATTAATACGAATTCTTACTATAATTATAAAAATAGTGGTTTAGATAGTATGAATGAGTCTATACTAAAGAATAGTAGTTTTGGTATAGTATATGGAATTATACTAGCTACAATATTTATTCCTCTTATCGTTATATTTATAGTTATAAAAGTTGCTAGAAAGAAAAAAGAAACTAAAAAAGTAAAAATAACTGATAGACATAAATATACAGATATGTTGACATCTTTAAAGAATCGTAATTACTTGAATGCTAAAATGCCTGAATGGGGAGAGTCAGATGTATATCCTCAATCAATAGTGATGATTGATTTAAATAATGTTAAATATATTAATGATAATTATGGGCATGAAGAAGGAGATCAATTAATAATAGAAGCAGCAGGTATTTTAGTTAATACACAACTTGAAAATAGTGAAATTATTAGAACAGATGGTAATGAGTTCTTAATATATTTAGTAGGTTATAGTGAAAGACAAGTAGAGACTTATACTAAAAAATTATCAAAAGAGTTAAAGCGCCTACCACATGAATTCGGTGCAGGAGTAGGTTATAGTATGATTGTTGATAAAATTAAAACTCTTGACGATGCAATTAATGAAGCTACACTAGAGATGATAGCAAACAAAGAAGATTTTAAATAAAGGGAGAAGTAGGAATGGAGCGAGTTAGAAAGGCTTTTGAAAGAGTAATAACTTATATTTCTAAACCAGAAATGAGAGTCCTTCCTGGACAACTCGCTTTTTTCTTTGTAGTTTCACTTATTCCTCTAATTGCTTTGATTGGTACGATAGCTGGATACTTTTCAGTTTCAGCTTATAAGGTAGAGCAAATATTAGAATCAATATTACCGTTTGAGTTAACAGATAACTTAGTTACATTTGCATCTGGTAAGGGAATTACTTTTAATATAGCGGTATTTTTTACATCAGCATTTGTTTTAGCATCAAATGGCTGTCATTCTATGATTATAACATCTAATCATATTTATGAAGTAGAGAATAAGGTTTTTTTTACAAGAAGAATAAAGGCAATTGGAATGACATTTATCTTAGTATTATTGCTATTCTTTTTACTTATTGTTCCTGTATTTGGTGATACTATATTTAATATAGTTACTTCTAGTATAAGTGATATTTCAGCAGTTAATTTAGCTAGAGTAATATATAGAATTGTACAGTATCCGTTATCTATTACTTTAGTATTCTTTAGTATAAAACTTTTATATACCATAGCACCAGATAGAAGTATTAAATCTAAGACAACATATACAGGCTCTATATTTACAACAGTTGGCTGGATTTTAGCTACTAAACTATATGCTATATATGCAGGAACTTTTTCTAACTACAATCTATTTTATGGAAGTATTTCAGACATATTATTCCTTCTTATGTGGGTATATATACTATCCTATATATTTGTATTAGGTATGGCTTTTAATGCTACTAATACTAAAAAAGATGACTTTGAAACTATGCAATTGACTTTGAAAAAATAAGTCTTTTTTTCTTCTCTAATATACATTGAATTTTATACTTATTGGTGCTATAATATATACTAAGCGAGGTTTTATATGAAAAGAAAAATAATAAAACTTAAAAATAAATTAATTACAAAAATTAAGCATGTAAAAAAAGACAAAGTTATACAAGAATATATAAAGAATAATGTTTTATTTTTAACTTTTGTTATATCGTGTGTCTTTAATTCTACTATACTTAGATTCTTTACTATGCATACATTAGAGAATTATTTAGCGTTTAAACCTATTTTAGCAGATGTTAGTATATTGATTATTATCGGTTCTTTCGGTTATCTATTACGACCTAAATATAGATTTAGCTATTATTTAATTTTCAATATATTTTTCTCTGCGTTATGTATGATTAATTCAATATATTATACATTTTATACCTCTTTTGCATCTATATCTATGCTTTCACTTACGCAATATATTACAACAGTAGGTGATGCAGTTGTAGAAAATGTATTACAAATAAAAGATTTAATATATATAATAGGTCCTATATCTATGATTATTGTAAATTCTAAATTAAAGAAGAAAAATTATTTTAAAAAAGTAGAAGTTAAATCAGAAAGGAAAAGAAAATCCATAAAAACTTTAACAGCAGGATCTATATTATTAGTTTTATTTATAGTTACTTTATCATCGTTAGATATAAGTCGTTTTGCAAAACAATGGAATAGAGAATATATAGTTATGAGATTTGGTATATATATTTATCAAGCTAATGACTTAGTATCATCTTTACAACCTAAGATTAATTCATTATTTGGTTATGATAAAGCTATGAAAGATTTTAAAGATTATTTTAAGGATAAAGATAAAGAATCTACTAATAAATATACTGATATATTTAAAGATAAAAATGTATTAGTAATTCATGCTGAAAGTATGCAAAACAATTTACTTTCTAAAAGTTTTAATGGAGTTGAATTAGTACCAAATCTTAAAAAGATTGCTAGTGAAGGAATGTATTTTTCTAACTTTTATTCACAAGTTAGTGTTGGTACTAGTAGTGATACTGAACTTACTTATAACACATCTTTAATGCCTACTCAAAGTGGTACAGCATTTGTTTCTTACTTTGATAGAACATTTAATTCTACTCCTAAATATATGAATAATTTAGGTTACCATACCTTTGTTATGCATGCTAATAATGCTGATTTTTGGAATAGAAGAAGTATGTATAATAGTTTAGGTTATAAGAAATTCTATAGTAAAGAAAATTATGAAGTAAATCGTGATAATACTATTGGTTTAGGTTTAAGTGATAAAGAGTTTTTTAAACAATCAATTCCTAAAATTAAAAAGATTGATGAAAAAAATGAAAAATGGTATGGCCTTATGATAATGCTTACTAATCATACACCATTTTCTGATGTAGAAAAGTATGGGGAATATGATTTAAGTATTAAAGAAAATGTAACTAATGATGAAGGTGTTACAGAAGAGGTAGTTCATACATACTTAGAAGGAAAAAAACTTGGTAATTATTATAAATCGGCACATTATGCTGATCAGGCTTTAGGAGAGTTATTTGAACAGCTAGATCAAAATGGTCTTTTAGATGATACAGTAGTTATAATATATGGAGATCATGATGCTAGAATATCTAGAAAAGAATATGACTTTGAGGCTAATTATGATAAAGAGACTGATTCTAAATTAAGTAAGGATGACCCTAACTATAAAGAGTATGATACATATCAATATGAATTAGATAGAAAAGTCCCATTTATAATATGGACTAAAGATATGAAAGGCTCTAAGTTAAATATGGAAATAAAAGATGTTATGGGAATGTATGATGTAGCGCCTACTATAGGTAATATGTTAGGCTTTTCTAATGAGTATGCTATGGGACACGATATATTTAATATAAAATCTAACAATATCGTAGTATTTCCTAATGGAAATTGGGTAACTAATGATTTATACTATAATAGTCAAAAAGGAGAATATTTCTCTATTAATAATGAGGCTATTAGTGAAGAAAAAATTAAAGAGAATAATAGTTATGCTACTAAATTACTAAATGTATCTAATAATATGATAGTATTTGATTTATTAAAAAAACAAGAAGAGGAAAAAGAGGTATTTAGTACTTCTAATGAAAGGAGTTAATTATGGCTAGAAGAGTAAAAAGAAAACCAAAGAAAAAGCTAATTTTAATGATTGTAATCCTAGCAATTGTTTTAATAGGAATTGGTACATATTTTATGTTTTTTAATAAAAATGAAGTAAAAGAAAATAAAGTTGTTTCTACTATACCTAAATATGGATATACTTTAAAAAGTAATAAGAGTGCAGCATATAAGAAATTATTTCAAGAATTAAGAAGTATATTAACTGCTTCAAAGGTAGATGAAAAGAAGTATGTAAAAACTATTACTAAAATGTTCATTGTGGACTTTTATTCATTAAAAGATCATGTTGCTAAAACAGATGTTGGTGGTGTAGATTTTGTTCATACTGACGCCGTAGAAAACTTTTTAGTTAATGCAGAAGATACAATTTATAAACATGTTGAGAGTAATATTTATAATGGAAGAAAACAAAAATTACCTGAAGTAGATAAAATTACTATAAAAAGTGTAAATAAAACAGAGTTTACTTATAATGATAACACTGATGAAGAAGCTTATGAAGTATTAGCAACGTGGACATATAAAAATAATTCTATAGCTAATGGATATCAAGATGAGGCAACTTTTATATATATGCATGATGGAAAAAAACTTGTTTTAGTAGAATTATCGAATGGTGAAGAGGAGGAAGATGACCTAGATGAATAGGAAATCTTCTTTTTTTGAAACTTTATGAAAAATATGGTAAAATTATAAGTGATATTATAAAGGAGATTCCTATGAAAGAAAGAAAGCCTAATAGACGTTTTAGACCTATAATAAAATTACTATTATGTATATTTTATATTGTTATAATTTCTATTTTAGTTTTAGTATCATTTAAATTATTTCAAAAAGATCGAAAAATAATTGATTGGGACCAAGTATCATCAACAGATGATTATTCTTATTTAAAAATATCCCAAATGTCAGAAGCATTTGCTGTAACTGATGATAGTAAACAAATTCATTTTATAATAGAGCAGGATGAGAATTTAGAATGGCATACATATTTAATTGCGATAGGAAAAAAAGATTATAGCAATTATAAAAATATAATAGATTATACTTATGAGAGAGTAAAAGAAAAACCAGATGATATAATAGTATATGGATATCCCAAAAAAATTACAGATAATATAAAAAAATTAGCTATAAAAAATATTACTAATTTTGTATCTATAGAAAATAAAACTGTGCTTACAGAAGATAATTTTGAAGAGTATTTAACTGATACATATTTAGATACTACTATTCCTAAAACTCATAAGACAAATTATATTATAGTAGCGTTATTAACTCTAGGATTGATTTTATTTGTACTAATTATATTTACTATATTTGATAAAGATAGGATAGTAGATGAAGTAGAAGAAATTATAGAAAAAGAGAATGATAAGTTATTAAAGAGGAAAAATAAAGATAGTTTATAAAATATAGAAAGGAATATATTATGGAATTTATTGAAATAGATGAAAATAAATATAAAAAGTTTTGGGAGAATCATCCAGAGAAAACATTTTTATCTTCAACTTATATTGGTATGCTTAGAAAAAACAATGGTTGGAATGTTAATTTCGTAGGAGTTATAGATAATAAAAAGTTAGTAGCGGCAGCTATGTTAACATCTCATATTAGAAGATTTGGTAAGTATGAATTCTATTCTCCTAGAGGTTTACTTGTAGACTATAGTAATAATGAAGTATTAGATTTCTTTGTTAATAATTTAAAAAAATATGTTAGAAAAAATAATGGTTATGTATTAAGAATAGATCCATATATTATTAATAAAGAACGTGATATAGATGGAAATATAGTATCGGGTGGTATAGATAATACAAGAATTAGAAAACATTTAGAATCATTAGGCTTTAAAAAAGTATCTATTAAAGATATGGAACAAGTAGGATGGATGTTTTCTTTAGACTTAGAAGGTAAAGATGAAAAAACTATTTTAAATGAAATGAAACCTAATACTAGAAATACAATTAGAAAAGCTTCAAAAATAGGTATAGAGATAAAAGAGCTAAGTTATGATGAATTAGATAGATTTCAAGATATAATGATAGAAACTGGTGCTAGAAAAAACTTTGCAATAAGAAAACTAGACTATTATCAAGATATGTATAAACTACTTCATGATAAGGGTGAAGTTAAATATGTAGTAACAGAACTTAATTTAAAGAAATATATAAAAGAATTAAAAAAAGAAATAAAGACTAGAAAAGAAGCTTTAGGAAAACTAAACGATGCTAAATATAATGAAGGTAAGAAAAAAGCCTTAACTAATGAGATAGAATCATTTAAGAAAAAGATAGATGATACAACAAAGATAATAGATAAATCTGGTAGGGAAGTGATAACTTTATCAGGATCAATGTTTATTATGATACAACCTGAAGTTATTTATTTAGCTAGTGGTAATTATTCTGAGTACCTACATTTTAATTCACAGTATCTTATTCAATGGGAAATGATTAAGTATGGTATTAAGAATGGTTTTAAAAGACATAATTTTTATGGGATACCTGCTGATATAAATACACATCCTGAAGGATATGGTATGTATGAATTTAAAAAAGGTTTTAATGGATACGTAGATGAATTAATAGGGGAGTTTGAACTACCAGTCGCATGGCCATATTATGTTCTTAAATTAATTCATAAGATAAGGAAGTGAAGTTATGCATTATAATTATAAAACAAATGGAACTTGTTCAAAAGAAATAGATTTTGAAATTAATGATAATAAACTAAGTAATGTTTCATTTACAGGAGGTTGTAATGGTAATTTAAAAGCTATTGCAAGTTTAGTAGAAGGTCAAGATATAGATGAAGTTATAAAAAGATGTAAGGGTATAAATTGTAATAATAAAGGAACTTCTTGTGCAGACCAGTTAGCTAAAGCTTTAGAAAGTACTAAGGTAAAATTATGAAAAAGTATTTATATGAATATATTAAAAGTATAGATATAATTCTTAAAGAAAATAAAAAAATAGATCATAGTAAACTAAAAGAAGAGCATTTAATAAAAATAGGTTTCTTTCAACATGAGAGATTAATTCATTTATTGGTTACATTATTTTATGCGTTGTTTACATTTATAATATTTTACTTTACTAAAATATTTTTACCTTTTGTTTTTATAGCTTTAATATTATTAGTATTTTTAATATTTTATGTAGTTCATTATTTTAGATTAGAAAATGGAGTTCAATATTTATATAAGCAGTATGATATGATATGTGAAAGGATTAAGAAGTAGTATGAAAAATAGTAAAACTACCAATATTATAGTTGGTTTAATATTTTTATCGTTGGGAATAATATTATTTGGTAATAATTTAAAATTATGGGATATTAATTTATTTTTTGATGGATGGTGGACATTATTTATTATAGTTCCATCTGTAATAAGTTTATTTAGAAGTGGTAATAAAATTTCTTCTTTAACTAGTATCACTATAGGAGTACTACTTTTATTAGCATGTCAAGATATTATTACATGGTCTTTAATATGGAAATTAATATTACCTATAATTTTTGTATCAATTGGATTATCTATTATATTTGGATATAATAAGAATAATAAGTGTGATATATCTGATAAAAAAATTAAAAATGATAATAATTATATTGCAATATTTTCAGGTAATGATATAACTTTTGATAATAAAAAGTTTGATGGTGCTAGCTGTGTATCAGTATTTGCAGGTATTGATTTAGATCTTAGAGATGCTAAAATAAGTGGAGATGTTGTAATAGAATGTGTATCAGTATTTGGGGGAATAGACATTAAAACTCCTAAAAATGTAAGTATTAAAGCAAATGGAGTTCCTATTTTAGGGGGAGTTTCTGATAAGACTATAGGTAGAGGTGATAGTTCTCCTACAATTTATATTAATTATGTATGTGTATTTGGAGGAGTTGAAATTAAATAGGAGTAATCCTATTTTTTAATTTTATAAAATTATTTTTATTTTTTTGGAAATAATATATAATAGTATTAGGAGATGATTATATGATGGAATTAGAAGATAAGTATATTGATTTATTATTAAATAGATGTCTTAATTTTGAGATGAGTAAATCTTTATTTATTTCTTATGATATAGTAAATAAAGATTTTGTAGCTAAAGTTATTGATAAGGTTAAAAGTATGGGGATTACAGATATAGGTATCGATGTTACAGATATTAATCTTACAATTGAAAAGATTAAAAATACTTCTATAGAAGATATAGAAAAAGATCCGTTTTTTAATAAAAGTATGTGGGATTATTATGCAGAAAAAAATGCTAACTTTTTGATGATTGATACAGAATTTCCACATTTTATGGATGGAGTAGATCCAGAAAAGATATCAGTTGTTAAAAAAGTTAATCGTAATACAAGAGAATTGTTTAGAAAAAAAGAAACAACTTTTCAAATTCCTTGGTGTATCGCCGCCGTACCTAATGAGTTTTGGGCTAAAGATATTTTTGGAGATAGCCCAGATAGTTATGATAAGTTATATGATGTTATTTTTAAAATGTGTATGGTTAAAGACGGTAATCCAATAGAAAACTGGGATAATTATTTAGAGAAAGTAAAGAACTTTTCTAAAAGACTCGATGAATTAGAAATAACTAAAATGCATTACAAAAATAGTTTAGGAACTGATTTAATAGTAGAAATGCCAAAAGACGTTAAATGGGCTAGTGCCGCTAATGACAGTAATGGAAAGATGCTAGTTAATATGCCAAGCTATGAAATATTTTCCTCACCTCATTATTTAAAAACAGAAGGAATTGTCTATAGTTCAAGACCTTTAGTATATGCTGGTGGACTTATAGACGAGTTTTATATTGAGTTTAGGGAAGGTAAGGTAGTTAATTATGATGCTAAAGTAGGAAAAGATATTTTAAAAGGAATTATAGAAAGTGATGATAATTCTTGTTATTTAGGAGAAGTAGCTTTAGTAAATAATGATTCACCAATTTCAAATACAGGATTAGTTTTTGGAACAACTTTATTTGATGAAAATGCTTCTTGTCATCTAGCTTTAGGTGATGGCTTTGGAGAATGTATAGAAAATGGTCTTTCTATGGAAAAAGAGGAATTATTATCGCATGGTATAAATCAATCTAAGCAGCATGTAGACTTTATGATAGGAACTCCTGATTTAGAAATTGAAGCAGAAACTAAAGAAGGAACAATATTTATATTTAAAGATGGAAACTTTTGTATATAAATAAAGTATAATTAAAATGTAACTTATTAGTTACATTTTTTTATATCATATTTATTAGATATTTGTGATATAATTGAAAAGGTGATTTTATGGAAACTATTTATGATTATTTAGATAAATATGGTAATAAAACATTTGAAGAATTTGATTATACAGAGGTAGATAATATAATATTTACTCAGATTGCCTATCTTAATTTAGATGATATAGTAAGTAATAATGAAGAGAGTATAAGATTAGAAGACGCTATTAATGAATTTATTAAAAGTAAAAGAACTTGTTTTATAAGAAGAGTAGTTAGCCTATTTAAGACTATAAAAAGTATGCCTAGATATAAAGACTTATTACTATCAAACTATATTTATAAATTGACTGATAACCAGCAATTTGGGGCCTTAACTATCGATATAGATAAAAAACTAAGATGTGTTATTTTTGAAGGTACAGATGATACTATGGTAGGTTGGAGAGAAGATTTTGCTATGGCATATAAAGATTATATACCTTCTTCTTATGATGCTATCATATATTTAAATAGAGTTTCAAAAAAATCTAAAAATATTATAGTAACGGGTCATTCTAAAGGGGGATATTTATCATTAGTTGCTGCAAGTAATGCTAATTTATTAACAAAACTTAAAATTAAAAGAATATATTCTATGGATGGTCCAGGTGTAAATAAAAAATTAATAGAGTCAAATAAATTTAAAAGTATAAAAAATAAGTATATAAAAATCATCCCTAAATGTAGTATTATAGGTAAATTACTTTATGATATAGATAATCCTATTGTATGTGATACCAAAGTAGTGGGACTTATCGCACATTCAGTATTTACATGGATAATAGATAATGATAAATTTAAAAAATCAAAACCTACTAAATTTAGTACTGATATTAATAATAATTTAACAATATGGATTGAAAGTTACAGTAAAGAGGAGCTAGAGTATTTTAGTAATTATATTTTTGATTCTTTAGATATATTTAATATTAAAACAACGTATGACTTTTTACATATTGATAGTAGTACAAATATAAAAATATTAGAGTATTTAGAAAAAACTGATCCAAAGATTCGAAAAATGCTATTAGAATTTCTTAGTTATATTAAATCGTATTATAAAAATGAAATTAATAATAAAATGTCTCCTATATTAGATATTTATAGTAAATTAAAGAATAGTAAACTATAGATTTATTTGATTTTTTAATTATATTATGTTATAATATGATGACTATGAGAGGTATGAAGTATGAAAATTAGAAAATTAGAAATAATAAATAAAACGTTATTATTTTTAGTAACAGGGGCAATAACGTTATCTTCTTTAGGCTGTAGTAGACAAGTAAGTAATAATGATATTCAAACAGAAAAAGAAATAAATATGGGTAATAGTAATGATGATAAAGATAAATTAGATAATAAAGTATCTAAATCAGGTAATAAAAAGAATCTTTCTAAACCTGAATATAAATATTTAGATAATACTTATGGTTTTGTTAAGAAAGATGTTTCTTTAAGAACAGATGCAAAAAAAGACTCAGATAAGATTAGTAAAATTAAAAAGTATGAAAAAGTAAAACTTATAAGTAAGTTAAATGGTTGGAGTTATGTTAAATATAATAGGAAAAAAGGTTACATTAAGGATAAAAATATAAAAAAGCTTCTTAAAGAATTCATAGATGTAGATATTAGTGAACAAAAATTAAGGTATTATGATAAAAATGGCGAAGTAGTGATTAAATCAGATATCGTAACAGGTAAGAATTCATCACCAACAGATAAGGGATTTTTTGATGTTTATCAAAAATGTACTAATTATACTATGCATGCTGTAGATAATTCATATGATACTTTTGCTAATTATGTATTAAAGTTTAATAAGGGTGAACTTGAATATTTTCATGATGCATTGTGGAGAGATAAGTTTGGTGGGGATATATATAAGACTAAGGGTAGTCATGGATGTGTTAATCTACCTTATAAAGTAGCAAAAAAATTATATAAAAAAGTAGATGTAGGTACTTCTGTATTAGTACATAAATAGAATAGTTAAATTGTTTAGATAAAGTTGAAATTAAAAATTATTAAAATGTTAAAACTATATAAAATAGTATATATAAATAATTAGAAAGTAATTAAGATAATTTAATTACTTTTTGTTTTGAAAATTTTATTGTAAATAGTATATAGTTTATAAAAGTAAGAAGGAGTATATATGGAAAAGAAAAGTATTGATAATAATTTTAAACTCATAGTAAATAGTATAAAAAACGAGATTAGGACTACACAAATTAAAACTATGCAAGAAGTAAACTCCAATTTAATTAATCTTTATTTTAAGATTGGTAAAATAGTTTTAGAAAATAAAAAATATGGTAATAAATTTGTTAAAGAAGTATCTCCAGAATTAAAACTGGCATTTCCCAATATGAAAGGGTTTTCTGAAAGAAATATAAGATCAATGCGACTATTTTATGAAGAATATTGTGATAATGAAAAATGGCAACAGCTTGTTGCCAAATTGCCATGGGGACATAATCTTTTGCTGATTAGTAAATTAAAAGATAGAGACATTAGAAAAATATATGCAAAAGCGTCAATAAAGAATGGTTGGGGAAGAACTATGTTAGCGCATCAAATAGAAAATAATTTTCATTTAAGAATTGGTAATAGTAGCAATAATTTTAAAAACTCATTGCCTGAATGTGATAGTGATCTAGCTAAT
Organism: uncultured Mycoplasmatota bacterium; assembly: GCA_948434005.1. Classification (GTDB taxonomy): domain Bacteria; phylum Bacillota_I; class Bacilli_A; order RF39; family UBA660; genus UMGS995. The sequence continues at coordinate 127,843 of CAOJEH010000004.1, read as the reverse complement.
AGTATTATTAAAGATCCATATATTTTTGATTTCTTAACACTAAAAGAAAACTATAAAGAGAAGGAATTAGAAAGCGCAATTTTAGAAAAAATTAAAGATGTGTTGGTTGAATTAGGTAAGGGCTTTAGTTTTGTTGGTAGTCAATATAAAATAAGTACAGATAATAATGACTATTTTTTGGATTTGCTTTTTTATCATTTAGAATTAAGATGTTATATTGTTGTTGAATTAAAAACAACTGATTTTAAACCAGAATATATAGGACAATTAGGATTTTATGTTACAGCTGTTAATGAAGTATTAAAAAAGAGTGGTGATAATGATACAATAGGATTATTGCTTTGTAAAGGTAAAGATAAACTTACTGCAAAATGGTCTTTAAAAAGTATTAATGTTCCCATTGGTATAGCGACGTATGAACTTAATAAATACATGCCTAAGGATATATTAGAAAAATTACCAACTGAGGATGATTTAAATCTTCATATTGATATATAAAAAATAATTAAGACAGTTTAATTATTCTTTTTATTTGTAATGAATTGACAAAAGCCTCTGGGGGGGGGTATGATAAAGTAAACAAAGTAGAAAGAGGTAGTCTATGAAAATAAAATACTTTATCAAAAATAAAAAAGGATTTACATTACCAGAACTACTAGCGGCAGTAGTAATAATAGGGATACTATCAACAATAGCTGTAGTATCAGTAAATAATGTAATGAAAAAATCACATAAAGAATATGATATAAAACAAAATAAACTATTTACAACAGCTGCCCAAACATATTTTACAGATAATAGAAGTGAATTACCAAGAAAACTATTAACAGAAAAAGAAGTAACATTAAGTGAATTAATAAAAGAAAATTATATAGAAGAAATAGTAGATTATAAAAAAGAATTATATAATCAAGAAGAAAGTAAAGCTTATGTAAAGAAAATGGGAAGAGGAAAATATAGTTATTATTCAAAACTAGTAGGTAGTGACGGAAGAGTAATATCAGATAAAGAAGTAAGTAAAAGAAGTGGAAATATAAGTGTAAGTATAAATAAATATGATACTAGTGAAACAGATATGCCTCGTACCATAAGCAAAGATATATATTATGTAAATAAGATATTAAAAATAGATATATCAGGTAGATCAACAGGAGAAGGAATATCATCATATCAATATAAAATAGAAAGATTAAAAAATGAAAGAGATAAAACAGGAAAGAAATATAAATCAAGTGGAGAAATAGAAGTAGATAATAAGGCTTTTACAGATACAATAACAATAAATGCAAAAGATTTTGCAAATGGAGTATATAAACTAGTAGTATATGCCTATGACTATGAAGGAGCAACAAGTAACTCAAAAGAAAGCAAAATAATAGTAATAGATAAAACAAAACCAAAATGTACAATAAAAATGAGTAGAGCCCCAGATGGATTAGAAGTAGAAAATGCAAAGCCAGCAAACAAATGGTATAAAGCAGGGGATTTAACAGCATTAATGAATATAACAGAGACAAATAAATATAAATATGCAATAGGATTAGATGAACAAACAACAAATATAACATATGATAAAAACAATACAAAGGATAAAGAAGAATATCCCATAGAAAATAATGTAGTAGGAAAATATGTATATGGATATATACAAGATAAAGCAGGGAATATAGGAAAATGTCAAACAGATAAACCAGTATATTATGATAAAACAAAACCAAATTGTAATATATCTAAAGATAGAAATCCTGAAGGTGGGGATAATGGTTGGTATTGGGATAGAGATATACAATTAAAACAAAATTCATTTGATAATGAGAAAGGTTTAAATGAAAGTGGAGTGAGAGATCAATACTTAACAGATATTTCTTATGAATTTCCGACCTCAGTATCAAAAAAACATATTGAAAATATCACAAGTTATCAACAAAAAGAAACAAAAGGAACAACATGGTATGGTCATGTAAGGGATAAAGCAGGAAATTTGAATATTTGTAGTACTAGTGTAAAGTTAGAAAAGAGTAATCCAGAATGTAAAATAAATTATGATAAGTCTTATTCTATACTAAATGGTCAATCAACAGGGTGGTTTAATCAACCAGTTAATGCATCAGTAGAATTTAAGAATTCTCCAACTATTAGTGGAAAAGCAACAACTAAAATCAAATATCAAGACTGGCCAAATGATCAAACAACTGATTCAAAAATTCTTCTAGGAAATGGCACTAATCAGTTTGTTTATGGTATTTTAGTTGATAATGCTGGGAAAACTGCATCTTGTTATGATTGGGCCAAAGTTGATACAGCTAAGCCAGAATGTGTTATTAAAAAGAATGGGTGTGATACGGAGGGACCAACTACTTATTATAAAGGAAAAACTTATTGTGGAAGTTTTGGTTATCAGTATGAAGTTTCTTGCAAAGAACAAAATGGTAGTAACTGCTATTATTTAGCTTATTTACATACTACTGGCGCAACTGGAGCCGAAAATAAGTTTAGAAATGATTATCCTGATATATATGCTCACGGATATAGTACTGCTCAATATGAAGTTTTTGATAATGCTGGAAATAGTACTCTTTGCACAAAAGCACATATATATATAGATACACATGTACCTCGAATTTATTATGATACAAATGGACATAGTGGCTTTAATAATAATGGTTCTCATAATGAAATGCCAAGAAAGGTATATTGCGAGGATGACGACACAGGTGTTAATACTGACACTTTTGATGCTGATTTTGAAAGAAATCAGATGTTTGTTCCAGGAGAAGGTACAGAAAAAAGAGTAAACCGCAGATGGACGACAGCCGGAGGACGTGCAGTTATGAGTTATCATTATTTAACTAATGGTGATAAACATACAAAATTTGAATGTGAGGATAAATTAGGCAACTTGGCTAGTACATATGTTGATGCTAGTTCGATTTATTGTAGATGTAGAGCTTCAAGAGACTTTGGCTGTACTACTAAAGATGGTAAAACAACATGTAAATATAATACTGGTGATGTAGTATATGGCAAGACTGATAAATGTACTAATGGGACTACTTGGTGTAACTGTGGAAATCAACATACAAAAAATGGTATTACTTTTAATTTAGGGAAATCGGATGGCTCGGGCACAGATATGTATTTGTCATGTGCAACTTCCTAATTTATTATAGACTTAATATATAAATTTCTATATAATATTCAAGATATAAAAATATTAATTCACTTGATAATATCAAAGTAGAGCCTAGAAGACTTAATTTACTATAAGTCTTCTTTTTTTGTAAAACTTTAATAATAATTTTTCTTTATTTGTGATATAATTATATAGACTTATGTTATGAGGAGGTAGTTATGTTAGACTTAAAAAAGATAAGTAAAATATATGAAACTGATAGTTTTAAACAAAAGGCATTAGATAGTGTAAGTATCAGTTTTAGGAAGAATGAATTTGTATCAATCTTAGGACCTAGTGGTTCTGGTAAAACTACTTTATTAAATATTATTGGAGGTCTTGATAAGTATACTACAGGTGATTTAATTATTAATAATGTTAGTACAAAAAAGTATAAAGATAAAGATTGGGATACTTATAGAAATCATCGTGTTGGTTTTGTATTTCAAAGTTATAATTTGATTTCTCATCAATCTATTTTATCCAATGTTGAGCTTGCTCTTACTTTATCAGGTGTTTCTTCTAAGGAAAGAAAACGTCGTGCTAAAAAGGCTTTAAAAGAAGTAGGGTTAGAAAAACATATTAATAAAAGACCTAATCAATTATCTGGTGGGCAAATGCAAAGAGTTGCGATAGCACGTGCATTAGTAAATGATCCTGAAATTATTATGGCTGATGAACCTACTGGGGCACTTGATTCTAAGACAAGTACTCAAATTATGGATTTATTAAAAGAAGTAGCTAAAGATAGATTAGTTATTATGGTTACTCATAATAAGGAACTAGCAGAGTCTTATTCTACTAGAATTATAGAACTAAAAGATGGTGTTATTTTAGGTGATAGTAATCCATATAAGAATGAAGAAAAAGAATTAGAAAAGGCTAAAAAGAGTAAAAAGAAAAGTATGTCTATGAGAACGGCTTTATCTTTATCATTAAATAACTTAATGACTAAAAAAGGTAGAACTATTTTAACGGCTTTTGCAGGATCGATTGGTATTATTGGTATATCTTTAATATTATCTTTATCTAATGGTATACAAAATTATATAGATAATACAGAAAAAGAAACTCTAAGTTCCTATCCTTTAACAATAGAAAAAGAATCTGTAGATATGTCTGAAATGATTAAACAATTATCTGGTCAAAATGAAAGTAAAGAGTACAAAGATGATAAAGTACATTCGTTTAATATAATCGGTGATATGTTTACTTCTATGTCTGAACAAGTAAAAAGAAATGATATTAAGTCTTTCAAAGAATATATTGAGAGTGATAAATCTGATATTAAGAAATATACTACTAGTATTCAATATGGTTATAATGTTACTCTAAATCTATATAAAAATGATACTGAAAATATAACTAGAGTAAATCCTACAACCGTATTTGATTCAATTGGTATGGGTACTGATGGTATATCTAGTGCTTATAGTGGATATATGTCAAATTATAATGTATTTAGTGAAATGATTGATAATGATAATCTAAATAAACAACAATATGAATTGGTAGATGGAACATGGCCTAAAAATTATAATGAGTTAGTATTAGTAGTAGGAGAAAATCTTGAAATACCTGATTATACTTTATATAGTTTAGGTATACTTTCACAAGATGAATTGAAAGAACAGTTTTCTAATATGACTAGTGGCAAAAAGGTTAAGTTTAAAGAAAATTCATATGATACAAAAGATTTAATAGGCCTTACTTACAAATTAGTTTTAAATACTGATTTTTATCAAAAGAAGAATAATTTGTGGGTAGATATGAGTGATGATAATGATTATATGAAAGATGTTATCACTAATGCTGAAGAGATAAAAATTGTTGGAATTATTAAACCTAATGATGATGCGATTGTTAATACTACATCATCAGGTATAGTTTTATATAGACCTGAACTTATGAAGCATTTAATTGAAAAAATAGATGATCAAGAAATTGCTAAAGAACAAAAGAATAATAAAGATATAAATGTATTTACAGGTACTAAATTTCAAGAAAATTCTAAGTTTGATATTAATAGTTTAACTAGTGAGCAAATGCTTGCAATGCAAAATATGAGTGAGGTTGAACTTGCTGATTATATGAAATCATATACTGAAAATGCTACTGCAACTTATGAAGAAAATATAACAAAGCTTGGTATATCAGATCCAGATAATCCAGATACTATTAATATATATCCAAAAGATTTTGATTCTAAAGAAGAGATTACTAATATAATAAAAGAATATAATAAGGGTAAAAAAGAAAAGGATAAAATAGAGTATACTGATATGGTTGGAATTATGATGTCATCTGTATCTACAATAGTAAATGTTGTTAGTAGTGTGTTAATTGCATTTGTAGCTATAAGTTTAATTGTTTCATCTATAATGATTGCTATAATTACTTATATCTCAGTAATTGAGAGAACTAAAGAAATAGGAATATTAAGAGCAATAGGAGCTTCTAAGAAAGATATATCACGTGTATTTAATGCAGAGACATTAATAGAAGGTTTTGTCGCAGGAGTATTAGGTATATTAGTAACAGTACTTCTAAATATTCCAATAAATATTATTATTAAAAATATAGTGGATATAAATAATATTGCTAAATTACCAGTTGGAGGAGCTATTATATTAATAATTATAAGTGTAGTTCTTACTATGATTGCAGGTTTAATTCCAGCTAAGATAGCAAGTAAAAAAGATCCAGTTGAATCTTTAAGAAGTGAATAGAAAGATATTTATCTTTCTTTTTCTATTATATAATTTAAGTGGTGATATAATGCAAAAGGATATAGAAAATATTCTTATTAGGTTGTCTAAATCTAAGTTCAGAAATAGTTTTCATCTAAATGATAAGGATAGGGAATATATAGATGAAAAGGGTCTTTCTGTAATATATAAACATGCTTTTGAATTTGTATCTAAGAGATTGGCTCCTAAAGAGATTTTATCAGATGGTAAGCAAACGCCCACTAAAGGTCATCCTGTTTTTATCGCTCAGCATGCAACTGCTACATGTTGTAGAAGTTGTTTATATAAATGGCATAAGTTTCCTAAAAATGTAGAATTAACTTCCTATCAAAAGGAATATGTTGTTAATCTTATACTGACTTGGATTAAAAATGAAATGACAAAATAATATGTTAAAAAGTGGAAAGCTTTCTAATAATAAATTAGAGGGTTTTTTAAATGTAATTATATATTTAATGATAAATGGATGGTGAAAAAATGAATAAATTAGAAAACTATGAGGATAAAATGTTTGAAGATATTAAACATATTGATGAATATGGTAATGAATATTGGGAAGCTAGAGAACTAATGGTTTTGTTAAAATATAGTAAATGGGAAAATTTTCATAAAGTAATAAAGAGCGCAATGAATGCTTGTGAAAATAGCAATAATATAGTTTTAGACCATTTTCCTGAGGTCAGGAAAATCGTAAAAGCTGGGGTAACAACTAAATATAAATTAGATTATCATTTGTCTAGATATGCCTGTTATTTAGTTGCACAAAATTCAGACCCTAGAAAAGAAGTTGTTGCTCTTGCTCAAACATATTTTGCTATTCAAACAAGGCGTCAAGAACTAACTGAAAAAGAATATTCTCTACTAACAGAAGATGAAAAAAGATTTTATCAAAGAAATTTAACAAAAAGAGGAAATTATTCATTAAATCAAGTGGCTAAAAATTGTGGAGTTAAAAATTTTGATAAATTTCATAATGCTGGATATAGAGGATTATATAATGGTGAAACTGCTAATGATATTGCCAAAAGAAAGGGACTTCGTTACAGGGAAGATATTTTAGATAATATGAAAAGTGAAGAACTAGCAGCAAATTTATTTCGTATTACACAAACTGAATCAAAATTAAAAAGGGATAATGTAGATGGTGAAAATAATGCTAATAGAACACATTATAAAATGGGAAAAGATATTAGAAAATTTATAGAGGATCAAGGTGGAGTAATGCCAGAAAAATTACCAACACCTAAAAAGAGTTTAAAACAAATAGAAAAAGAAAAGAAAAAATAGAAAATACGATATATGAAGTAAGAGAAAAACAAGCGATGTTGGATAATGATTTAGCTAAATTATATGGAATTGAAATATAAAGAATTAATGAAACAGTCAAAAATAATCCTATTAAATTATCTGAGAAGTTTTCTTGGAATATAGTAGAGTATAATGAATTGTAGTCGAAGATTTCGACCATAAGTTTTTCCAGTATATCTAGACCAACGCTTAGTTTTTTACAGAACAGTGTGTATCAATGCTAGCATCTATTATAAAAACTCCAATAGCTGCTAAGATTAGTATTACTATAATGGATGCATTTGTAGTTATGAGACATTATATTGGAAATAATGAATGCAGACTATTTAATATTGAGACAAAGATAATTGAGCATGATACTAGTATTGCATTTTTAAAAGAATCATTTGGTATATTTTTTGAAAATAAGAAAGTAAGTGAAATATATTTTAAAGTACAAATATATGATTCACATTCTAAAATATAAGAAATATTTAGTGAAGCTAAAAAGCAAATTATAATAGTAGATTGCTACGCTGACTTTACTTTGTTAGATATTATAAAAATATTAAAATAGTATTTATAAAAAAATATATACCTAACTTAATAAAAAAATGTTATACTGAGGTAGAATATTTATTTATAACTAAATAAATAGTTAAAAAGGAGTTAATGTATGAAAGAAAATATTCCAAATCATGTAGCGATTATAATGGATGGTAATGGTAGATGGGCTACTAAAAGAGGTAAGAAAAGAACTGCGGGGCACTTAGAGGGTAGTAAAACTATGGAAAAACTAGCGATTCATGCTATCAAAAGAGGGGTTAAAGTACTTAGTGTATATGCTTTTTCAACTGATAATTTTAAAAGAAGTGAAGAAGAAGTTAATTATTTAATGAATTTGTTTATTAAAATGTTTAAAAGTAAAATGAAGATTTTTGATAAAGAGGGTATTAGAGTAATATTTTCTGGGAGAAAGCATCCATTAAGAGATGATGTTATAGATGCTATGGAATATATTTCTAGTAATACGAAAAATAATAAAAATGGAATTTTAAATATATGTCTAAATTATGGTGGACAAGAAGAGATAGTAGATGCATCTAAAAGAATAATTAATGATGTTTCAAATGGAATTTTGTCTATAGATGATCTTAATAAGGATTCTTTTTATAAATACTTATATCAAGATTTAGATCCAATTGATCTATTAATTAGGACTAGTGGTGAATATAGAGTAAGTAATTTTATGTTATATCAAATGTCTTATGCAGAATTTTATTTTACAGATACTTTGTTTCCGGATTTTTTAGAGAGTGAATTTGATAAAGCTATTGATAGTTTTCAAAAAAGAAATAGAAAATTTGGTAATGTTATTACTAAGTAAATTATTTGTAACATTTACACTAATTGTTAACTTAAGACTTTATATATATGTATAGTTATAGTATAATTATATTAGAGGTTTTATTATGAGAAAATTAACTAATATGGAAAGTGCTGTAATATATCATGGTAAAGATATTATTACATCACAGAATATTGATATAGAAAAGTTATGTTTACAACATGCTAAAGTTAGTGTTTTTGAACACTCTTTTGGTGTTGCTTGTCTTAGTATGTATATTTCAAAAAAACTTAGATTAAAAGTAAATAGAAGAGCTCTAGTTAGAGGAGCTTTATTACATGATTATTTTAGATATGATTGGCATGTAAAAGATGATAGTCATCGTCTTCATGGATTTAGTCATGCTAAAAAAGCACTTGATAATGCAGAAAAAGATTTCCTATTAAATCCAATAGAAAGAGATATTATAGTAAGACATATGTTTCCACTCAATATAAGACTCCCTAAATATAAAGAAAGTGTTATCGTATGTATAGCTGATAAGATATGTGCTATGTGGGAAATGTTAACATATATTAAAAAATACTAGGAGCATTTATATGCTTTTTTTGTTTGACAATAAATTAATATTATTATACAATTAGTAAGGCAGCTTACAAATAGAGGTGATTTATATTAAGGATGATAATATCTTATTTAAGATAAAATTAATTAATAAGTTGATTATTAATAAACTATCTTATGATAATAATATAAAATGTTTTAAAATAACACCTACTCAAATAGAAATTATTGAATATATCCTAAATAGTGATAGAAAAGTATATCAAAGGGATTTAGAAAAGATATTGAACTTGAGTAGGGCAACAGTATCTGGGGTTTTAATAACTATGGAAAAAAATAAGTTAATTAAAAGGATTACTGATAAAAATGATTTAAGAAGTAAACAAATTATTTTAAATGAAGTCGCAAAAAAAGAGTTTCTTAGAACAAAGGAAAAAATAATTGAATTAAGTAAGATAATTAATAAAGATATAACATATGAAGAGTTGGAGATATTTAGAAGAGTTATTGATAAAATGGAAAATAATATAAATAAGTATAATAAATAAGATTATAAATATAATATAGAGATTGGAGTTATGATAATGATAAAATTATTTAAAAATTTTACAAAAAAAGATTTACTTATTATTTTGATTTGTATTATTTTAGTTTTTTTTCAAGTATTTTTAGAGTTGAGATTACCTGATTATATGAGTGAAATAACTAAACTGATTCAAACTGATAATAGTACTATGGAGGAGATTATAAAACAGGGGAGTTTTATGCTTTTATGTGCTTTTGGTAGTTTAGCTACTGCAATATTTGTTGGTTATTTTGCAGCTAATGTTTCATCTAGTTTTTCTATGTCTATTAGAAAATTGATTTTTGATAAGGTTTCTAAATTTAGTACTGCTGAGATGAAAAAATTTAGAACTAGTAGTTTAATTACTAGAACAACAAATGATGTTGGTCAATTAGAAATGCTTATAGCGATGGGACTTCAAGCATTTATTAAGGCGCCTATTATGGCGGTTTGGGCTATTAGTAAAATACTTAATAAAAGTATAGAGTTAAGTACATTAACAGGAGGCTGTGTTATCTTACTTCTTACAACTGTTATAGTACTTATGATTATAGTACTTCCGAGATTTAGTATTGTTCAAAAGTTAATTGATAAAGTGAATAGTGTCACTAGAGAAAATTTAACTGGTATAAGAGTAATTAGAGCCTTTAATGCTGAAAAGTTTCAAGAGAAAAGATTTGAAGAAGTTAATAATAAACTTACAAATACGCAGTTATTTAATCAAAGATGCTTTGCGATTTTAAATCCTATTATGAATATAGTAATGTATGGTCTGACTTTGGGAATTTATTTTATTGGAGCTTATTTGATAGAGAAAGCATCTATGACTGATAAAATAACTTTATTTAGTGATATGGTAGTTTTTTCTAGTTATGGAATGCAAGTAATTATGTCATTTTTAATGCTTGCAATGATATTTATGATGATACCAAGAGCAAATATTTCAGCTAAACGTATTAATGAAGTTCTATTAGAAAAATTATCTATAACTGATGGAAAACTTGATGGATCTAATTCTAGGGAAAGTGGAACTGTAGAGTTTAGAAATGTTTCTTTTAAATATCCTGATGCAGATGAATATTTACTCAAAAATATATCATTTAAAGTTAATAAGGGTGAGACTATTGCGTTTATAGGCTCAACCGGAAGTGGTAAATCAACACTTATTAATTTAGTACCAAGATTTTATGATGCGACAGAAGGCGAAGTACTAGTAGATGGTATTAATGTTAAAGATTATAAGCAGTCTTCATTAAATAATAAATTAGGATATGTCCCACAAAAAGCTTTTATGTTTACAGCGACAGTATCTGAAAATGTAGCATATGGTGAAAATGGAAAAGAAGAAATAACTAAAGCAAAAATTAAAAAAGCTATAGATGTTGCTCAAGGAACAGAATTTGTTAGTAACATGGAAAATACGTATGATTCACATATTGCACGTGGTGGTACTAATGTATCTGGTGGACAAAAACAAAGATTAGCAATTGCAAGAGCTATAGCAAGAGATCCTGAAATATATATTTTTGATGATTCATTTTCAGCACTAGATTTTAAAACTGATGCTTTATTAAGAAAGGAATTAAAAAGGTATACTAAAAATGCAACTAGTATGATAGTAGCTCAAAGAATTGGAACTATTATAAATGCTGATAAAATAGTTGTACTTGATAAGGGAGAATGTGTTGGTATTGGAAATCATAAAGAATTATTAAAAAGTTGTGAAGTTTATAAAGAAATTGCTTTATCGCAGCTTTCAAAGGAGGAGTTAGAAAATGCCTAGACCTGGACCTAGAGGAAGAGCTCCTGAAAAATCTAAGGATTTTAAAGGCGCTATAAAAAAATTATTTAGTAGTTTAAAAAAATGGCACTTACTACTTAGTATTTCAATTTTTCTTGCTATGGTTAGTGCAATTTTAGCTTTAATTGCTCCTAATAAATTATCAGATTTAACAGATACAATTACAAAAGGAATTAGTCCTAATACAAAAAAGCTTACTGAAATAACTACTAAAATTAGTAAAAGTATGAATAACCAAGATAATATGGCTAAGAAAATACCACAAATTATGACATCAAACAGTATTAGTAATGAAGATAAATTACAATTTCAGGAAGTTATTAATAAGATAAGTTCAAATAGTATTAATAAAGAGGAAATAGTATCTTTAATTCCTGATAGCGTTATGCTTATACTTTTAGATGATATAAAAGTAGATGGTACTTTGATAAATAGTAAAGATCAATTAGAGTGTTTAAAGATATTAAATTCTATAAAGAATGAAAAAGATTCTAATAAAATGATTTCTAGTTTAGATAAGTTACCTAAATCAATATATAATATAGTAAAACCTAAAATTAATTTAGAAAAAGTAAAATCAATTGGATTATTACTTGTATTCTTATATTTATGTAGTGCAGTATTTAGTTACATTCAAGGGTTTTTGTTATGTACAGTTTCTAATAATTTTGCTAGAGATTTAAGAACAAAGATAACTTTGAAGATAAATAAGTTACCACTTCGTTATTTTGATAATAATGAAACAGGTGATATCTTATCTAGGGTTACTAATGATGTTGATTCTATTGCTATGAATATGAATCAAAGTATGGGAACTCTTGTTACTAGTATTACTTTACTAATTGGTTCTATTATAATGATGTTTTATACTGATTGGATAATGGCTTTAACAGCTATAGTTTCTAGTTTATTTGGCTTCTTTCTTATGTTTATAATATTAACTAAATCACAAAAATACTTTAATCAAAAACAAATAGAGTTAGGAAAACTAAATGGACATATAGAAGAAATTTATTCTGGACATAATATAGTTAAAGTCTATAATGGTACAAAGACAGCTTCAAAGGAATTTGATTTATATAATAAAAATTTATATACATATAATAAGAAGAGTCAATTTCTATCTGGCCTAATGCATCCTATTATGGGTTTTATTGGTAACTTTGGCTATGTTGCAGTATGTATTGTAGGAGCTCTTCTTACAATGAATAATATTATATCTTTTGGAGTTATAGTAGCATTTATGATATATGTAAGAATGTTTTCTAATTCACTTTCTCAAATTGCTCAAGCAATGACTGGATTACAATCAAGTGCAGCTGCAGGTGAGAGGGTATTTGAATTTTTAGATGAAGAAGAAATGTCTAATCAAAAATCAATTAAAAAAAGCCTTGATAGAAATAAAACAAAAGGTAATATAGAGTTTAAAAATGTTAAATTTTCATATAATGATGATAGGGTTATAATAAATGATTTTAATGCTAAAGCTAAATCTGGTGAGAAGATTGCAATTGTTGGACCTACTGGCGCTGGAAAGACTACAATGGTCAATTTACTTATGAAGTTTTATGAAATATCAGATGGAGAAATTTTAATAGATGGAATTTCAACAAAAGATTTAACAAGAGAAAATATTCATGATTTATTTGTAATGGTTTTACAAGATACTTGGTTATTTGATGGTACTATAAGAGATAATATCAAATTTAATAAAAAAGATGTAAGTGATGAAGAAATTTGGAAGGCTTTAAAAACAGTTGGTGTAGATCATTTTGTTAAAACATTACCTGGTGGATTGGACGCAGTTTTAAGTGATAATGATTCTATTAGTCAGGGGCAAAAACAGCTTTTGACTATAGCACGTGGTATGATAGAAGATGCACCGTTCTTAATTTTAGATGAAGCTACATCTAATGTTGATACAAGAACAGAAGAATTAGTTCAAAAAGCCATGGATAAATTAACTGTTGGAAAGACTTCATTTATTATCGCACATAGATTATCTACAATTAAAAATGCAGATTTAATTTTAGTTATGAAAGATGGTAATATTATAGAAACAGGTAATCATAATCAGTTAATGAAGAAAAAAGGATTTTATGCAGATTTATATAATTCTCAGTTTGAACTTTAATAAATGTGTGTTATAATATTCGTGATTTTTAAGAAGAAAGTTATTTTCTTCTTTTTTGGAGGTGTTTTATGAGTGATAATTATGATTTTTTATATTTAAAACTAGGTGATAAAAGAAGATTAAATGTTAATTATCATTACTTAGAGCCGTATAAAGATGACATTTTAAGATTTTTAGATCATATGGATAGTATGAGGACACTTTCATTTGCTAAACATGCTATGATGTCACAAGAAATTAAAGCTAATAATACAATAGAAGGTATTACTGATGATTTGTCATTAATAGATGAGGTTATAAAAGAAAAGTCTATGTTAGCAGAACGTGAAAAGAAGAGAATTATTAATCTATATCACGGTTATAAATATATATTATCAAATAGTGATATTAATAAAGAAAGTTTAAGAAAACTATACTCATTATTAAGTGATGATATCCTAGATAATTATGATTCTACTAGCATGGGAGAATATTATAGAGAAAAGCCAGTATATATACTAAGAGGGTCTAATTTATGTAATAATTATTATGAGGGCGTTAAATCTGAAGATATAGAAAGTTATGTTAATTATCTTTTAGATTATATTCATAGTGATACTTTAAATGATAGTGAGATAAATAGTTTTATAAAATCACAAATTATTCATTTCTATTTTGTTCATATTCATCCATATCCAGATGTTAATGGTAGAACTAGTAGAACAGTTGCTATGTGGTATTTACTAAATCAAAAAAGTTTTCCTTATATTATTTTTAATAGAGCAATTGCATTTTCAAAAGCAGATTATGAAAGAAATCTTATTATAACAAGAGATAATGATGATATCACATTCTTTTTAAGATATATGCTACAAAATACATTACTTGAATTAGAAAAAGAATATATAATAGAAAATATTAATAGTAATTCAGAGGTTCATTTATCTAAAGTAGATTTACAGATGATAGAATACCTTTTAACAACTAATAGTAATTTAACTGCTAAAGATTTGGCAACAACTTATAATAGTTATAATGATCATAAAAGATTAGGTGTTGTTATAGAGGAAAGAATAATGCCTTTAATAGAAAAGAAAATATTTGTAAGAACAAGTGATACTAAAAGCTATATAGATAGTGGTAAACATAATTTTAATATTGAACTAAATAAAGAATTGATTAGTATTGATAAAAGTAAAGTAAAACATTTAAAAATAGATAGATATCTATAATAAAATATTCTATATAAAAAGCTCAGTAATTACTGAGTTTTTTTATGCTATATTAAGTATTTTTACTATATAATAAGTTATTAACCAATCTATAGTAATTAGAATTGAAATTATAAAAAGGGATAGTTTTACTATTCTTTCTTTTTTGGATTTAATACTTAAAACACCATACCAAATACTAAAAATCCAATTTAAATATAATCACTATAAAGTAATATCATAAATGGAGTACTTATTAAGATGGTACTTAATAGCATTGTATCTTGTGTGCAACTATATACTTGATTAGTATGAACTAATACATTAATACCTAATCCTATGAATGTAAGTATTATTAATATATTTCTTATAATTTTCTCTTTTTTTATAAATTTCTCCTTTTATTTTATATTTGAAGTATAGCATCATAGTATCAATATTTGTCAATTTAGTTTAACCAGCCTATATCCATTAGCATTTTTTTATGATCATAAGAAAGTTCCATATTTTTTACTTCCTCTTTATTAAACCATTTTACCTCATCACATTCTGACATACATTGTGGTGTGCCTTTTATTTTACAAATATGGGGTAGGCATATAACAGTCTTTGTAGGATGCCTTCCTATTTTGTCATAATATTTTCCAGTATATTTAATATCTTCTATTTCTACACCGATTTCTTCTAATACTTCTCTTTTTAAAGCTATTTTGATATCTTCATTTATTTCTACCATTCCTGATACTAATCCCCAATATCCATAGAAATTCTTACCTGTTCTATGAATTAATAACACTTCATTTTTCTCATTAAATATAATTGCATCTACTCCTATATAAGGTCTTTTATTATTCATATTTTTATCACCTATATAATACTTTTAAATAATTATATCACATTAAAATAAATTAATGTTATAATATTACTAATAGGAGATGATTTTATGAAGATTACAAAATATCCACAATCTTGTTTATTAGTTGAAACTAATAATAAAAAAATACTAATTGATGCAGGAAGTTTAAAATACAAAGATGAGTATTTTGATATATGGAATAATGTAGATATAATATTATTAACACATAAACATCCAGATCATGTAAATTATAATGTTTTAAAGAATATAGATACAACGATTTATTCTACTTTAGAAGTAAAAAATACTTATCCTGATTTAAAAATAAATATTATTAAAGAAGGTGATATTATCTCTCTAGATGATATCAAAATAGAAGTTGTTAAAGCAATTCACGGTTATAATCCTTTATTAAAAGATGGTAAAGAAGTTTTTGAAAATGTTGGCTATATTATTGATGATAGCAATATCAGATTTTATATAACTAGTGATACTATTTGTTTTAATAATAATTATAAGGCTGATGTAGTAGCTTTACCTATTACAGCACATGGATTAACGATGTCTAGTTATGAGGCAGCTTTATTTTCTAAAGAATTAGGTGTTAGATTTGTACTACCTGTTCATATGGATAATGAAATGTATCCTACTAATTTAGAATATATGAAAGATAATTTTAAAAAATTTAATATAAATTATAAAGTTTTGGAAATAGAAGAAAGTATAGAATTATAGAGGAGTAATTATGAATAAAATAAAAAATACATTTACTAATTTTAAAAAGATTATAGATAAGTTTCCTATCACAATAATTACAGTATTTATTCTTACTATCATGAATGCAGTATTTATAGATAGTAATTCTTTGGAAGATATTATGAAATATATAAATGAGTTTCTTCTAATATTTTGTTGTTCTTCATTTTTTATAGAAACTATATTTAAAAATAAAAAGAAATATTTCTTATATATTATAGGAGTATTAATAGCAGTTGCTTTTACATGTTTTCTAAATATAAAAGATATTTCTCAAAATAGTCTTTATTTTATAAAGAGAGTTACTTTTTGTTATACTATATCTTTAGTTATTACAGCAATTTATTATAATTATAAAAAAACAAAGAAGAAATTTAATGAATACGTGTGTGGAGTGTTTATTGAACTATTTAAAACAAGTATAATTTACGCTATTTTAGCTATTGGTTTATCTATTATTTCAAGTGTGTTTACTTTATTAATATTAGAAGATTATAGCTTTGATTTATTTGTTAGATTAGAGATATTATTATTTGGACTTTATTATTTTCCATGTATTATAAACTCGTTTATAAATATTAAAAAAGATGATAATAAGTATATGAAGACTGTTATGAGGTATGTATTAGAGCCTCTTGTTATTGTTTCATTTATAATTATTTATGTATATATACTTAAAATCATTATATTAAGAGATATACCATCTAACGAAATATTTAGAATATTAACTTCATTATTTGTTATAGGATATCCTATATGGACCGCTAATAGTTTTTATAAAGAAAAAAATATACTTGATAAAATAAATAGTAAACTACCATTATTATTTATACCTTTTATATTCTTACAAATATATTCTATAGGTACTAGAATATATCATAATGGTATTACTGAAGCTAGATATTTGTGTATTATGTTTATTATCTTAGAAATTATTTATATTGTAATTTATATTGCTAATAGAAAAAAAGAAGATAAAATTTTATTTATATTTGTTATACTTATAGTTATTTCTACAATAATACCTGTTATTAATATGTCTAGTATATCTGATTATAGTCAATATCATAATTTAAATATTTATAAGAAGAAAGATTATTATACAAAAGAGGAAAAACAAAAGATATTGGGTGCTTATTATTATTTGGTAAGAAAAGATAGAAAAGAGGTTCATAAATTATTAACTGATAAAGATATAGAAGTAATTAAAAGCTTTAATAAGTGCAGTTATAAATGCTATGACGGAGTTAGATGTTCACAGATAGCTAGTAAAAAGAATTACTTTGCAACACTTTTAATACATGAGCTTGATGTCAGTGGTTATAGTAAGATTAGTTTAGTTAAAGCACGTAGTAAGCAATATGATAAGATATTAAAAAAAGAAGATTTTGAGGAAGTAGAATTATATATTAATCGTGATTATAATGTAATAGATAAAGTTGATTTATCTAATGAAATACTAGATTATATTAAAAATAAGGATAACTTTAGGGAATATGTTGAGAGCCATAATGAAATTGTAATTGATAAATATAAAAAGCTAGTTATAAGTAGTATAACGATAAGATATGACTTAGAAAATGATGGAATATTAAGTTATAATATTTCAGGATACTTACTTGAGAAATAGAATTAGGTGTATAATATGAAGTTGGAAGATTTAAATGCAAAGTATGATAAATTACAAGAAAGGTTTGGGGCAAAAGAATTAAACTCTATATATAATGGAGGCTGTTCTAGTAATCCTGATATCTGTTTTGTTTTTATGAATCCTACAGGTAGAAATATTGCATCTAAAAAGAGTTGGGAAGGTATTAGATCGCCATGGATAGGTACTAAGAATATTTGGGATTTATTTTATAGCTTAGATTTATTAGATAAGAATATTTATAAAAAAATTAAGTCTATAAAGGGTAGTGAATGGAGTGAAGAATTTGCTTTAGAAGTTTATAAAGATGTAGAACAGCATAAATATTTCATTACTAATTTAGGTAAATGTACTCAAGTAGATGCTAGAGAGTTACCTAATAGTGTATATATGGAATATTTAGAGCTATTAAAAAAGGAAATACAAATTATAAATCCAAAAGTAATTATTTTATTTGGTAATCAGGTATCATCTATTGTTTTAGATGAAAAAATCTCTGTATCTCAATGTCGTAAAAAGAAATTTATTAGGAAAATTAATAATAAAGAATATGATTTTTATTCAGTATACTATCCAGTAGGTAATGGTAGATTTAATATAGATAAGTCTATAGAAGATATAAAGTATATTATTGATTCTATAAAGGATAAGAGTAGATTGTGATAAAAAATTGTAAATAATAAACTTGTAAAAGAAAGATTTATATGCTATTATTAATATGTCAGGGAAACTTGCATAAAATAAAAAGGGAATACTTAACCTTTCCTTGTTGAGTGTTCACCAAAGATTTGGTTAGCACTTAATCTACGAAAGTAAATTGAGTGCTTTTTTCTTATGATAGTTTACTATATTACAAAAGTAAAAAGTAAGGCTATGAGTAGGAAGATAATCAGAATAAGAGAAAGAAGCAAAAAAATCTTTCTTATGCATATCATCAGCCTCCTTTCACATGAAAGTTGGCAAGCACTCAACGATTAAATATTCCAAAGATACTATATCAAGCATTTGTTTTAATATCGATAATTTTATAATTAATTTAAATTTTTAATATATAAAAATATGTGTAAATAATTGACTACTATGGTAGTTTTTTATTTTGAAATAATAATTGATAAGTTATAATTATTAGTATAGAGTAGTGTAGGTGTTTTGTATGGGAAAAAAACATAAAGTAGAAACTAAAATATTAATAGCACTAGCTTTCTTTAGTATTGGAATAGGACTATGGGGTAATTTTAGACAATTATGGTTGCAAGATAATAATTTTTTAGTAGAACAAATTAGTAATGTCTTAAGTGTAGGTGCCTTTTTTAGTGCAATTGCTCTTTTTATGTGTGCGATAAAACTAAAACTTAATAATATACAAAAGTTTATAGGAAAGATGTTATTTTTCAAAATTATTGTAATGTGTTTTCTATATTTATTAAAACTTTTTCATCATACAGATATAAAATTATTAGTAGATATTTTAATTATTTTAGATGTTGTTTTAGAAAAAATTATTATATCTAGTATTTATCCATTTATTATAACAATAGAAGTAAGTGATACAATGTATTCTAAAAGAAAACTTGTAGAATACTTGTTTATGGATGTTGGTATTTTACTCGGGGGTTTATTTATTGGCAAAAAATTACTTCATTTAACAATTAATTATAATATTTGTCTTTTCTTCGCAATTATTTTTATTTATATATCATATTGGGTATTTGTAACTGTTAAAGTTAAAGTAGGTAAAGTAAATTCTAGTATTTCATTTAAATATTTATTTAAAGATAAAATTAATGGATTATCTTTAATGTATATGTTAACTAGCCATATTGCAATGTCCACAGGATTAGGCTTAAAAATGTTAATGTTAACTAACGGGTTAAAATTTTCAGATGGTGGTGCGACTACTTATTTATTACTTATTGGATTAGTTGCTGATTTTATAGGAATTATTGCTTTAAAATATTTAACACCAAAAAACGATTATATTACAGTAAGTATAAAATTTGGAATTAGATTTTTATTTTATTTATTAGCATTTTTATCTAATAGTCTTTTAGTAGTATTTATTGCAATTACTTGGTCTATATTAATATCTACTGCTTATGAGAATATTATTGAGGCTCCATATATTAATAGAATAGATAAAAAGTATCAGTTATTTTTTGCTGATATTAGATATTTAATTTCTATGATTGGTGAGGCTATAGGATTATTCTTTGCAGGAATTACTTATAATTATGGTCTTCCTAGTATGTTAGGATTATCTGCATTTTTTATGATTTTTCAAATGGCATTTTCCTATTTATTAATTTATTATAGGAAAAAGGAAGCTATTAAATAGAGGTGTAATATGATAAGAGAATATATTTATTTTATTAAAGAATATTTAAAATTAGCTGAAATGAAAACTAAGTATATTGTAATAAATCTTTTATCTGCAATTTTTTATAAAGGATTTGAAATATTATTACCTTTAATAGCATCAGAGATAATTAGATATTTAACACTTGGTAATGATAAAATGACTTATATATCATTAGGGATATTTACATTAGTTTATTTACTTCATTATTTATCTTTATATATTAATTATAGGATATATGCTTATAATGTTAATCTTTGTTATGATAAATTAGCTACTAAGGTTTTAAATAAATTAATTACTGTAGATAATAATTTTACTAGAGTTATTAGTAAAGGTAGAATAATGAATTCTATAGATTCTGATATTATAAATATTGGAGATGCTAATGATTCTATTATAGAAATTATTACAGGTTTAGTGCAACTAATTGTTGTATTAGTAATTATAGCTTTTTGCAATATATATGTATCTTTAATATTTGTTTTATATGTAATTTTATATATAGGTATTAAAAATACTTCAGATAGAAAGGTTAATTTTTATCATAATAGAGTAGTTATACAAGATGATAAGTATAGTAATTTATTAACTCAAATAGCACTAGGACTTCAAGAAATTAAAACATTTAATATGTTAGATAAACTTAAAGATAAATTAAATTTAATTCAAAAAAAGTTTACTAAAGAGTATACTACTAAAAGACATTATGCTACTGTTAGAGATAATGATTTTAAATTGCTTATGTATATATTTAGAGTGATTTTATATGCTGTACTTATTTACTTAGTATCTAAGGGTTATTTTGAATTAAATATTTTAATATTAGTTATAACTTATCATGAAAAACTAGGTGTTTATATAGATGATGTAACCTCTGCAACTGCAGATTTAAGAGAAATTAATACTTCTGTTAGCAGGGTAAATAATATCCTAAATTATAATTCTAGTGATTATGTATTTGGTGATATTGAAACTAATGATATTTATGGTGCAATTGAATTTAAGAATGTATCACTTGAAATTAATAATAACAAAATACTTTCAAATATCAATTTAAAGGTTAATCATAATCAAGTAGTTGCAATAGTAGGTGAAGCAGGAAGTGGTAAAACTTCATTATTTAATTTAATATTAAGACTTAATAGACCTAGTAGAGGAAAAATTACATTAGATAATATTAATATTTTTGACTTTTCTAAAGAAGGGTATACAAAAAATGTTGGAGTTGTAACTCAAAGACCTTTTATATTTAATATGAGTATTAGAAAAAATCTGAACTTTGTAGATACTAATATTAAAAATCAAATAGAAGCTTGTAAAAGAGCAGGAATACATGATTTTATAGATTCGCTTCCAAATGGATATAATACTATTTTGAGAGAAAATGGAAGTAATATCTCGGGTGGACAAAAACAGATGATTTCTATTGCTAGAACGATACTTACAGATTGTGAAGTATTACTTTTAGATGATATTACAACGTCACTAGACCCTGATACAGCAAAACTTGTTCCTAAACTTATTAAAGATTTAAAACGTGATCATACTATTATAATGATTACTAAAAAACCTGAGTTGATGAGAGAAGCAGATGTAATAGCAGTTATGGATAAAGGAAAGATAGTAGATATAGGTAGTCATAATAAACTTATAAATAGTAATGAAATATATCAGATGTTACAATCTAGAAAATCTCCAAGTAGGATAGGGGTGTTTGATAATGATTAAGAGATATATTAAAATAGCTAAAAAATACTTTTCTTTGGGTGCTAATAGTAAAAAGCATTTATTTCTTTTAGCATTATCTGGATTTTTAAGAAGTATGATGATGCTTACTATTCCTCTTGTAGCATCTAAGATAATAGATGCTGTAACTACAAAGGATTTTAATAGTGCTTATATGTATGTATTAGTATTCTTAGGTTGTAGCTTGCTTTATGTAGTATTTCATCATTCTAACTATGTAGCCTATGGTAATCATGCCGTTTATACTCATAATAAACTACAAAAATTAATTCTTGATAAAGTAACTTCTTATGATGAGGATTTTTCTAAAAACATTAAGTCTTCATTTATAGTAAATACAGCTTTTAAAGACGTAGGAGAAGCTATGCAAATACCTGATAAATTATTTGATATTATTTGTTATATTACTGCTATTACTATTTCTTTAATAATTCTTTCTTCAGTTAGTATTTATATGGGGATTATTACTTTTATCCTTCTTATAATTTATTTTATATCTATTAGTAAAAATCTAAAGTTAAGAGACTATTATTTAGAAAAAGAAAGAAAATATAATGATGATATTTCTGAACTTATGGGTGAAGTATTGGATGGTAATATTGAAGTTAAATCATTTAATATGAAGGAGGACTTATCGAAGTATTTAGAAGAGAGTAAGAAGAATTGGAGAAAAAATTTCTTTCCTATGAGAAAATACTATGATAAATCTATAGTTCTTTCACCTATGATTCTAACTTTTGGTAAGGTATTAGTCTATTTTATAGCAATATATTTAATATTAAAAGGTCAATATAAAGTTGGAACACTAGTATTAGTTATAGGTTATTTTGAAGCTATTGAAGAGAGAATTGATTATACATTTGCAAAATTAAATGGGATGTCAGAAGAATCTATAAGTGTAGATAGAATTTATAGATTATTAAATTATAAAAATAAAAATATTATGAATTTTGGTAATGTAGATGAAGATTTTATAGATGGTAAAATAGATTTTACAAATGTATCATTTACCTATGATAGGGAAGAGATCTTAAAGAATGTTAGTTTTAAAATAAAACCTAATTCATTTACTGCTATAGTAGGAAAGAGTGGAAGTGGTAAGTCTACAATATTTAGATTATTACTTAGACTCTATAAATGCAGTAAAGGTAGCATTTTATTAGATGATATAAGTATATATGATTATACAAAAGAGGTTTATTCTTCTAATGTTTCAATTGTTACTCAAAAACCATTTATATTTGATATGAGTATAAGGGAAAACTTGAATTTAGTTGATTCTAATAAAAAGAATCAAGAAGAGGCTTGCAAAAGGGCGGGTGTTCATGATTATATAATGAGTCTACCAGATGGATATAATACTAAATTAGTTAGTGATGCATCTAATATATCTAACGGAGAAAAACAATTAATCGCACTTGCTAGAACATTACTTTCAAAGTCAGAAGTATTATTATTTGATGAAGTTACATCATCTCTTGATATTAATACATCTAAAAAAGTTATGGAAATATTAAAAGATTTAAAGAAAGATCATACTATTTTAATGATTACACATAAGCCTAGTTTAATGAAAATAGCTGATGATATATTAGTTATTGATAAAGGTCGTTTAGTTGGTAGAGGTAATCATAAAACACTAATAAAGGATAATGATTATTATAAAACATTACAAAAATAATAAAAAAATTAATTATATAAAACGTTGATATATAAAGATAAAATAGCTATATGCTATTTTTTTTTGAAAAAAATTTAAAAAAAGTGTTGACATTTTTGTATGTTATTAATATACTGTTATTAACAAGTGAGAAAAAACTTGTAAAATTTTAGTTTATGTTATTAATATTTTGATAATAACATTAAGGAGGTTTATATGAAGGCTAAGTTTAATAAAGAAAATACTATAAAAGTATTGGAATCCTATTATAAGGAAGTAGAAGGGAGTGATGCAAAAATAGATATTACTACAAGTATAGGATCACAAAGATTTTCTAATATTGAATGTGCTAATGTTCATATTAACTTAACTAATAGTATCAATATTGGTAACGAAAAGATTAAGTCTGAAAGAAAACTTTCTAACGATGAGGTTAGTGAAGTATTTAGGATAGTTCTTAGAAATGAAGGCTATGAAGTTTCAGATATAAGTTATGATGCTGGAATTTCATCAGGTGCTTATATTTGGGATCAAGGAAGTAGTTATGCATACTTTAGTGGAATAACTGTAAGTATGAAAAAATTAGAAAAACAAAAAATTAAAGGAGGAATATAAAATGAAAATTAAAAATTTAGAAATGTATGAAGGAATGTTAATTATAGTTGATATGGTTAATGGCTTTGTAAAGAAAGGAGATTTAGCAGATCCAAAAATAGGTGAGATTGTTCCTAGACAGATCGAGTTAATTAAAGAAGCGAAGGAACAGGGTAATTTAATTGTTTTTATTAAAGATACCCATGAAGAAAGTTCAGTAGAACATAAAAGATTTGGAGGGGCACTACACTGTATTAGAGGAACTGGAGAAGAACTAGTAATTGATGAGTTAAAACAATTTGAAAATCAGAAAGATACAGTTAGTATTGAAAAGAACTCTACAAGTTTTATGGAAACGCCTGATTTTAGAAATTTAATTCAGGATTCTTCAAATATAAGAAAGGTCGATGTAGTGGGATGTTGTACAGATATTTGTGTAGCAAATGGGACAATGGGTCTAGCTAATTACCTTAATCAGTGGAATCGAGATGTAGAAATTATAGTACATGAAGATGCTATCGCAACTTTTGCAGAAGAAGAAAGACAAAACTATGTAGATGCAGCAAAATTATTAATGAAACAACAAGGTATACAACTAGTAAAGAAAATTAAATAAAATGGTAGTCATATTTTTTTAGATATATGATATTAACAAAATGATAATAAGAATACAGGGATATTCTATAATTTTTAAAAAATGTTATTAATAAATTGTTTAAAAGAAAAGGAGAGATAATTATGAATAATAAAACAATGATGACAGATTTTTATGAGTTAACTATGGCTCAAACATATTTCGATCAAGGAAAGAAGGATGAAAAAGCATATTTTGATATCTTTTTCAGAAAGAATCCATTTAATGGAGGATATTTAATGACAGGAGGATTAGAAGAGACAATAGAATATTTAAAAAATTTTAAATTTGAAGAAGATGATATTGATTTTCTTAGAACAACAGGAAGTTTTAGTGAAGAGTTTCTTGAATATTTGAAGGATTTAAAATTTACAGGAGATGTTTATGCTATGCCAGATGGAACTGCAGCATTTCCAAATGAAGCGGTACTTACTGTACGTGCTAATATGGTAGAAGCTCAAATTATAGAAACTGCTCTACTTGCTAATTTTAATCACGGAAGTTTAGTAACAACTAAAGCTAAAAGAGTAACTAGTGCTGCTAAGAAAATTCCTGTAATGGAGTTTGGAGCTAGACGTGCTCGCGGAATTGATTCCGCAATTGAAGCAAGTAAGCATGCCTATATTGGAGGATGCGCTGGAACGAGTAATGTATATGCAGGTAAAAAGTATGGTATCCCAGTTCTTGGAACTATGGCACACTCGTTAATACAAGAATCAGAATGTGAGTATGAAGCATTTTTGTCATATGCAAAAAGCCACCCAGATAACTGTGTATTTTTAGTAGATACTTTTGATACATTGAAAAGTGGTATTCCTAATGCAATTCGTGTAAGCAAAGAGTATCTTGAACCAAATGGATATAAATTAAAAGGAATTAGAATTGATTCAGGAGATTTAGTTTATTTATCAAAAGCTGCTAAACAAATGCTAGTAGATGCAGGATATCCTGATGCAACAATTTGCTTATCTAATGGTCTTGATGAATATTCAATTACAAATATGTTAAATAAAGGAGCAGTTATTGATTCTATTGGAGCTGGAGATAATATTGCTGCAAGTAAAGAGCGAGTTGGTGGAGTTTATAAATTAGTTGCTGTTGAAAAAGATGGAGAAATAATTCCTAAAATAAAGGTTAGTGGAGATACCGTAAAAACTACTAATCCAGGTGTTAAAAAAGTTTATCGATTCTATGACTTTGATAATGGAAAAGTTTTGGGAGATGTTATTGCAAGGGCTGATGAAATTATTCCAGAAGAAAAATATACACTAGTATCTGATAGAGATCCTTGGAAGAAAACGGAGATTACTGATTATAAAGTAAGAGAGTTACAAGTACCAATCTTTAAAAA
Source organism: uncultured Mycoplasmatota bacterium (assembly GCA_948434005.1). Lineage (GTDB taxonomy): Bacteria > Bacillota_I > Bacilli_A > RF39 > UBA660 > UMGS995. The sequence goes on along the minus strand of CAOJEH010000004.1, from coordinate 101,428 downwards.
TGGAGAGCTTGTTTATAAAGTTCCTACATTAAGAGAAAAACAAGCATATTGTGAAGAAGAATATCAAACCCTAACAGATAGAATTACTGATATTGATAATCCACATACTTATTATGTTGATCTATCAGAAAAAATGAGAAATTTAAAAGAGTATATGTTATATGAAGCTATGAATAATGCATCACAAACAGCTATGGAAAACATTGGTTATCAAAAGGTGAAAAGTCCATGCGAAAAGAAAAATTAGAGGAATTAAACACGTATATTTCTGAATTAAAGACAATCAAAAGACGTTTGATACCAGAAGAATTTATCTATGATAAAAATAATCAACCGGTGCAAAGAAAAGGATTTATTCAAGTAGAAAAGTATAAATATCAGTTAGCTAATGGAAGAACAATTTCTAGAGAGAAAGTTATTAAAGGAGGGAATGATGGAAATGCATCTATTATTGTCCCTCTAACTATTGATAATCAAATTGTTCTTGTTATACAACCACGAAATAATACCAAAGAAAGCGTATGTGTAGAACTTCCCGCTGGATATATTGAGATAGGTGAAGAACCAATTGACGCTGCGAGACGTGAACTGATAGAAGAAACTGGCTATGTTCCTAGAAAAATAAAGTTTCTTGATAGTTTTTATCAAGATCAAGGTTGCAGTAGTGCTTATAATTTTAGTTTCTTAGCCTTTGATTGTTGCAAGAAAAAAAGTCAAAATTTAGATAAAGATGAGATTATTAGATATTTTGAATGCACTATAGATGAGGCGTTTGAACTGATGGATCAAGGTTATATTAGTGATTTGCAATCAAAATATACATTAGAAAAATCAAAAAAATATATAAAGAGGAGAGGTAAAAATGAAAAATTTTAATGCTGAAAAAGAAGTAAATAATATTATAAATTTTATTAGAGATTATTATAAAGAAAATAATTTAGGGGGAGCTGTTTTAGGAATTAGTGGAGGAAAGGACTCAGCCGTAGTTGCAGCTTTAATGACTCGTGCGTTAGGTCCTGAAAATGTTATTGGAGTAACACTGCCATGTCATTCTAAAGAAGAAGATAAAAGTGATGCTAAATTAATTAGTGAAGATTTAGGATTTCAACTTTTAGATGTTGATCTTACTACTGTTTTTGATACCTTTAAAGATGAAGTTACGAAACTAGGTAATTTTAGTGAAGAGGAGGTAAAAAATAGTGATATTAATTTAAAACCAAGACTTAGGATGGCAACAGTATACTATCTAGCAGCTTTATATAGTGCATTAAGAGGAAAAACTTATTTAGTCGCAGGAACATCTAATAAATGTGAATTATTTGTAGGTTATTTTACTAAAGGAGGAGATTCTGTCCATGATATCGCACCAATTAGTGATTATACTGTTGAAGAAGTCATTTTGATGGGTGAGTACTTAAATATTAGAGAAAAGGTATTATATAAAGATCCTGCAGATGGGTTATCTAATCAGACTGATGAAGATAAACTAGGATTTAAGTACAGTGAAGTAGTACAGTATATGGAAGATGATGAAAACCTAGATAAAGATGTTGCAAAAAAAATAAAAAGAATGCATGAGGCTAATTTACACAAATTTAATATTCCAACTTATAGAAGGTAGGGTGATAATATGAAAATTGGTATATTTGGAGGAAGCTTTAATCCTCCTCATCAAATGCATAAAGATATAGCTATTAATTTAATTAATAAAGGTTATCTTGATCAAGTAATTTATGTGCCAACTGGTAATTGCTATCAAAAGGAAGGATTGATTGATTCACAATATAGATATGAGATGTTAAAGATTATGACTAGTGATAATCCTAATCTTTTGGTATCTGATGTTGAGATGCAAAGCTCTCTTATGTATACTTATGAGACTCTAGATTATTTTAGAGAACTTTTTCCAAATGACTCTATATACTTTATATGTGGAAGTGATAACCTAGATCAGATTACTACGTGGAAGAATTATCAATATATACTAAATAATTATCAATTATTAGTGATTAAAAGAAATTGTTATCAAATAAATAGTAGATTTAAAAATGTAGTAGAAGCAAATATACCAATGAGTAATATATCATCTACTTTAGTAAGAAATACTTTAAAGAATAATGAAGATAAAAAATATCTAGATTCTAAAGTAAGAGAGTATATAAAAAATAAAAGCTTGTATGGAATGTAAAAACTTTGAATATTAATTTTATATATGATAGAATATTTTATAATAAAATGGAAGAAGGATATATAATGAAAGAAATTATAGAAAAATTAACAAAATTAGGAAAAACAATATCAACAATGGAATCTTGTACAGGTGGTGGAATTGCTAATGCTATTACAAATATTGAAGGAGCAAGTGAAGTATTAAAATTTAGTGCAGTGACCTATTCTAATGAATTTAAAATAAAGATGGGCGTATCTAGTAAAGTAATTGATAAATATAGTGTATATTCTATGGAAGTTGCTAAAGAAATGAGTAAAAATATTAGTATCTTTACTTCAAGTAATTATGGTGTTGGTATTACTGGTAAACTAAATAGAGTTGATCCTAATAATCAATATGGTGAAGATAATATTGTATTTATTAGTATTTATGATAGTGACAAAGATAAATATTATAATGAAAAACTTGAAGTCTTAGATAAAACTAGAGCTGATAATAAAGAATTAGTTATTCAAAAAGTTATTGATATTTTATCCTCTATATTATAAAGTAATGTGTTATAATTAATTTATAAATAAGAGGTGAAAATTATGCAATATAATACAGAAGAAGAGTTTTTAAAGAATTATAATCCAAATGAATTTGAAAGATTATCTATGACTACTGATATTTTATTAGTTAGTGTATCTTCTAGGAAACAAGATAATTATCGTAAAACAAGTAAGAAAATGATGAGTATTTTACTTGCTAAAAGGAATGATTATCCTTATAAAGATATGTGGTGCCTACCTGGTGGGTTTGTTAATCCTAAGGAAGAAACATTAGAAGAGTGTGCAAAAAGGGTATTAAAAAAAGAAACTAATTTATCTAATATCTATCTAGAACAATTATATACGTTTGATGATATTAATAGAGATCCTAGAATGAGAGTTGTTTCAACATCTTATATTGCTTTAGTGGATAAAAATAGACTAGATCAAAAAATTAGTGATAATGCATCATGGTTCGATATTATATTTTATGATGAGGATGAAGATAGTATTAGTGTTACACTTGATAATGGTAGTGTTAATTTTTCTATTGAAATAAGCAAAAAGTTAAGAGAAAGAACAACAGATAGATATAAATTTGAAGAAGTAAAAAATGATTATCTTGCTTTTGATCATTCTATTGTCATAGTATCAGGAATAGAGAGATTAAGAAATAAAATTAATTATACAGATATAGTATTTAATATGATGCCAGAATATTTTACTTTAGGTGATTTGCAACAAGTTTATGAAGTTATTTTAAATAAGAAATTATTAGATCCTGCATTTAGGAGAATAATTGTCGATAAAGTAGAAAAAACAGATAAAGTACAAACAGGGGAGGGACATAGACCTAGCGCTTTATTTAAATATAGGAGGTAAGGTATGAGTAAAATAAAAAGAATAGGATTATTTCCTAATCATAATGATAAATCAGTAGCTTTTAGTGAACAATTGGCAAAAAAATTAGAAGTTTTTGGTTATCTTATTGATCAAAATAATTTTGATTTAGCGATTGCAGTAGGTGGAGATGGTTCTTTCTTACATATGGTAAAAGAGTGTTCTTTTGATGAAGGTATATATTATGTTGGGGTTAATACAGGTACACTTGGTTTTGTTCAAGATATATACCCAAATGAAATGGATACTTTTATACAAAAATTATATGAAGATGATTATAAGATAGAAGATATAGGTACGTTAAGAACAGAAATTATTACAGATGATGATGTTTGTGAGAAATATTCTTTAAATGAAATGATTATTAGAGATTCTAAATTAGGAAAGTTACAAACAACGATTCTTGTTAATGAACAATTATTAGGTAGGTTTATAGGGGATGGTTTACTTGTTGCAACATCATTTGGTTCTACTGCTCAAAATCGTAGTTATAATGGTGCAATAGTATATAATGAACTACATACATTACAAGTTACTCCTATGGGACCAATTAGTAGTGATTCATATCGTTCAATATCTAACTCAATAGTAATGCCAGAAGAAAGAATAATTACTATTTCACCAAGTTATGAAAATAAGAAAATATTGATTACTGCAGATGGGGAACATGAAGTATTTGAAAATGTAAAAGCAGTAAACAACTCGGTAAAGAAAAAAATAAGGTGTTTAAAAATGACAAATTATGATTATACTAGGAAGATTAATGAAAAAATCTTATAATGATATGATACAATACTAGTTAAGGTAGGTAATAAGATGAAACTTGAATTTAAAACACTAATCTATAGTATGATTAATAACTTAATAATTGCAGTTATAAAGATTGTTGGAGGAATAATTTTTAATCTAGGCTCCCTATTTGCAGATGGTATGCATACATTTAGTGATTTTATTACGGATATTGTATGTTTGATAGGCGCTAAAATATCTAGAAAGAAACCAACTAAATATCATCCTTTTGGTTTTGGAAGAGTTGAGTATTTAACTAATTTATTTGTAGGAATAGTGCTTTTATTATTAGGTATTTATATAGTTATTAGTAGTTTTTCTAAAAGACTTGTAGTACCACCGGGTAGTGTATTAATATTACTTGTTGTGGTATTCTTATTAAAACTTATAGCTATAGTTATAATGCATAAGATAGGAGATAAAATAAATAGTCAGGTACTAATTACATCAGTAAAAGAATCTAAAGCTGATTTATATTCTACTATAGGAGTATTTATAATTACCATATTACTTCAGTTCTCTGATAAGTTTGGACTATTAAAATACTCTGATATAGTAGGTTCTATTTTGATAGGAATAATAGTTTTAAAGACAGCTTTTACTATAATAGTAGATAATTCATTATCACTTATTGGAGAAGTAGAAGAAGATCCTGATATAGTAGATAAAGTTAATAGCTTTATAAAGAATATAAAAGGTGTAAAAGATACGGAAATAAGTTTAATAAAATATGGATCTTATTATAAATTACAGTTGAATCTTGTGCTTGATTCTAAACTTAGTTTAAGACAAGTAACAAGAATAGAGAATAGAATTAAAAAGGATATAATAAGACATAGATCATTAAATATTAAATATGTGACTATATATGTTACTAACAGTATTATTAAGAAATAGAGGCTTTGCTTCTTTTTAATTGCATTTTTTATGTATTTATGGTATAATATACAACTTGAAGTGAGCAATACCAATTATTAAAATAAAATGGGAGTGATTTTATGGTATTTAATAGTGATGTTATTAAGAAAGATTTAAGAGATGCCAAGAAAAGAATAATTCCAAGAACAATTAATGATATTTTTAATTTATATGTGAATTTGGCTTCTAAGGTAGCACCTAAAAAAGATATTAGTGGGATTAGAAAAAGTTGTGAGTTAATAATCTCTGAAAGTATGGATTCAGCAGAAGAATCGATTATTGATTATTCTAATCAGGAGTTTATGGACTATTTTGCAAAACTTATAGATATATTTAATGATTCTGTATTTATGCAGCATCATGCAGAAGTTAATTATACTTTTATTATGGAGTCAGCTAAAATATTATATAATATTGATGATTTATTATCAGTATGTGATTTAATTAATGTACCTTTTGAATATTGGTCAAATAATAAAAGCGTATTTGTTGATATTTCTGATTTTACTGATAGATTGTCAAGAGTAGATATTCCAAAGCTAGATTATGTTTCTATTATAATGGAAGTAATAAAAAGAAATATAAGTGCAAAAATTTTAGAGCAAAGCAGTAAAAATCCTAAATTCTCATTACCTTTTATTGCTAATAAAAATGGTTTAACTGATAAGGATATTGCTGATATTAGTATAGGTGAATATGATTATATATATACAAGTGATAAAAAAGATTTAACAGATTTAGAAAAAAGAATAAAAAGCTTTATGACTGAATTATCGTCTGTTAGTGATGGGGTTCATTATGTAGATAAATTTTTAGATGATCATAGGATAGTAAAAGAACACTATTTTGATAAATTAGATGATGATGGTCATTTAAAAGATTTTGATACTAATGATGTAAATAAAATAAATTCAGCATTGACAGGATTAGGTGTTAGTCCGAAAATAAGAAGTATTACTAGACATTTTCTTATAAAAGAAGTGAGTAAGAAGAATTTAACTAAAGCATATAAAGATATTCAGGCTGTAAGTTTTGTTATTAGTCAACAAGAATATAAAAAACTTAGGAAAAAAGTAGAAGAGTTATTTAATATGCGTAGTAAAATGCCAGTAAGAGAACTAAGTATTGAAGAAGTGTATTATTGTGCAGGAACTATGCTGGAAATGGGTGAAGAAGTAAGAACTATTGAAACGTTATTTGATAGAGGATTAAAAAAAAAAAAAAATCCTATTAAACGATTTGAGGCTGAACACGATAGATTTATATATTATGGTGAAAAACTTGGAATAGAAGACCAAATAAAAGAAATGGATGAAATATATCAAGAGGCAATAGTATCTTCAGATGAAGATAAAAAAGAATGGTCTAAAATGTTAGGTGATTGTTTAAAAGAATTTGAATATGTAATACCTTTTAAGTATAGGTATGAATATGAGATAAATAAAGCTAAACAGTATAGAAAAAATCAAAAAAGAGGATAGCCTCTTTTTTTAGTATAATATTGTTATTTTTTTGTTTATATCTTGTATTAGTTTATCATCTTTTAAGTTTTTTAACTCCCTCATCATAGCACTTCTATCAACTGATAAATAATCTGCTAAGTCTGTATATGAATAGTTTAGATTGAAAGTTTTTGAGTTAGCCTTTTTCCCTTCTAATTCAAAATAGTGAAGGAGTTTGTCCCTAATACTTCTTCTTGTTAATAGTTCAATTCTTTCATTTCTTTTTATTAGTTTTCTAGACATTACTTGAATCAAGTTATTTAATAAAATAGGGGCAATTTTATTATTGGTAGTGCATTCCTTAATTAATTCATTATATTCGATAAAAGTCACTTTACAATTTGTTGTTGCAACTACTGATAATTCACTACTATCAGTTGATAAAAACATATCTGAAAATATATCATCTTTACTCATTTCTTCTATAATAGTTCTTTTTCCATCAAAATCAAATCTTATTAAATTAGCATTGCCTTCTTCGATTATTCCTATGATATTTCTATTACCAATTGAATATGCTATAGATTGATTATTTTTATATAAAAGTGTCGTAGACTGTAAAGTGTGTAAAATTTTTTTAATATCTTTTTCGCCTATATTTTCATAAATCTTTTGTTTTTCAAGCATTTTGAAGCACCTTCCTTTTTGCTAATTAAATTATAATGTAAAATTGTTGCAATTGCAACACTATTTTAGAAAAAATAGGAATATGATTTATGTGTAAGGTAAAAGGAGAGGTAAATTATGAAGGTCATTAAAAGAGACGGAAAAAGTGTTAGCTATGACAGAGAAAAAATAAGAATAGCAGTAGGAAAGGCAAATATTTGTGTACCTGAAGATGATAGGGTTACAGATCGCCAAATTGAGAATATAATTAAGTATATTGAAGGACTTAATAAGAAAAGAATGCTTGTTGAAGATATTCAGGACTTAATAGAAGAAAAAATAATGGGATTAGGAAAATATGCTTTGGCAAAAGAGTATATTACATATAGATATACAAGAGCATTGGTTAGAAAAGCTAATACTACAGATGAATCTATTTTAAGTTTAATTAAGAATTCTAATAAAGAGTTAGCTGAAGAAAACTCTAATAAATCCACTACTTTAGCTTCAACTCAAAGGGATTATATAGCTGGTGAAGTATCACGTGATTTAACACGTAGAATTTTACTACCTGAAAAAATTAGTAAAGCTCATGATGAAGGTATGCTTCACTTCCATGATGCAGATTATTTTGTACAACCAATATTTAACTGTTGTTTAATAAATATTGAAGATATGCTAGATAATGGAACTGTTATGAACGGAAAAATGATTGAGTCCCCAAAGAGTTTCCAAGTTGCTTGTACAGTAACTACTCAAATAATAGCAGCAGTTGCTTCTAATCAGTATGGAGGACAATCTGTTGACTTATCTCACTTAGGAAAATATATTAAGAAGAGTAAAGATAAATTCTTAAAACAAATTAAGAAAAAACACAAAAACTTATCAGCTGAAGATATTGAATCTCTTGCAATGGATAGATTAAGAGATGAAGTAAAAGCTGGAGTACAAACTATTCAATATCAAATAAATACATTAATGACAACTAATGGACAATCTCCTTTTGTAACTTTATTTATGCATTTAAAAGATGATGACCCATATATTGAAGAAAATGCGATGTTATTTGAAGAAGTAATTAGTCAACGATATGAAGGTATTAAAAATGAAAAAGGTGTCTATGTTACACCAGCATTCCCTAAACTTGTATATGTACTTGATGAAAATAACTGCTTAAAAGGTGGAAAATATGATTATTTAACAAAACTTGCAGTTAGATGTTCAGCTAAGAGAATGTATCCAGATTATATTAGTGCTAAACAAATGCGCGAAAATTATAAAGGATGTGTATTTAGCCCAATGGGATGTAGAAGCTTCTTATCTCCATGGAAAGATAAAGATGGTAATTATAAATGGGAAGGTAGATTTAATCAAGGTGTTGTTTCTATCAATTTACCTCAAATTGCACTTGCTGCAGAAAAAGATGAAGATAAATTCTGGGAGTTATTTGATGAGAGATTAGAAATCTGTCGTGAAGCCTTAATGTGTAGACATGAGGCACTACTTGGTACATATAGTGATACTTCTCCAATTCATTGGCAATATGGAGCTATAGCACGTCTTAAAAAGGGTGAAAAGATTGATAAATATCTTAAAGGTGGTTATTCTACATTATCTTTAGGATATATTGGAATATATGAGTTAACAATGTTAATAAAGGGTGTTCCTCAAACTGATCCAGAAGGAGAACAATTTGCTCTAAAAGTTATGAAGCATATGCGTAAAAAATGTGATGATTGGAAGAAAGAAACTGGTCTTGGCTTTGCATTATATGGAACTCCAGCTGAAAGTTTATGCTATCGTTTCGCAAGAATTGATAAAGAAAAATATGGTACTATTAAGAATATTACTGACAAGGGATACTATACTAATAGTTATCATGTTGATGTAAGAGAAAAAATTGATGCGTTTACTAAATTTAAATTCGAAAGTCAATTCCAACCTATTTCATCAGGTGGATGTATTTCTTATGTAGAAGTTCCAAATATGGAAAAGAACTTAAAGGCTATGGAAGATGTAGTTAAGTTTATTTATGATAATATTCAGTATGCTGAATTTAATACAAAGTCTGACTATTGCCATGTTTGTGGATATACAGGCGAAATAAAGATAAATGATGATTTTGAATGGGAATGTCCAGATTGTGGTAATAAAGATAAAGGAAAGATGAATGTCGCAAGACGTACTTGTGGTTACTTAGGCGAAAATTTCTGGAATGTAGGCAAGACAAAAGAAATTAAGTCTAGAGTAACTCATCTATAGGAGATGTTATGCATTACGCTGAGATTAAAAATTATGATATAGCTAATGGAGAGGGAATTAGAGTTTCTCTTTTCGTTAGTGGATGTCCTCATCATTGTAAGGGATGTTTTAATGAAGAAGCGCAAGCTTATGACTATGGAAAATTATTTACAGAAAAAGAAGAACAAGAAATTCTTGACTATTTAGATAATGATTTTATAAACGGATTAACTCTATTAGGTGGAGAGCCTATGTGGCCAAATAATCAGAAGGGATTATTATCACTGCTTAGAAAGGTAAAAGATAAATATCCTAATAAAAGTATTTGGTGCTATACAGGTTATACATTTGACAAAGAAATTATGGATAAAATGTATAAAGAAAATGATTTTACAAGAGAATTTCTATCTTATATAGATGTATTAATAGATGGTAGATTTGTAGAGAGTCTACTTAATAGAACATTGTATTTTAGAGGAAGTTCGAATCAGAGAATAATAGATGTAAAGAAAAGCATAAGAAGAAAAAAAATAGTAGAATATAAAATGGATAGAGAAGGAGAAAAAGTAAATGCGTGAAAGAGGTTTCGAAATAGTAGAAGAGTATAAGGATAAAGGAATTAATTTACCTGTTAGGAAAACAAAACATTCTGCAGGTTATGATGTGGAAGCTGCAGAGGATGTAGTGATCCCTGCTTATAAATTTGGGACAAAGCCAACACTTATTCCGACAGGATTAAAAGCTTATTGTAAAGAAGATGAGTATTATGTATTAGTTAATAGAAGTAGTGGACCTAAAAAAGGTTTTGTTATGGCAAATAGTATAGGTATAATCGATAGTGATTATTATAATAATGAATCTAACGAAGGTCATTTCTATTTCCAATATTTTAACTTTTCTGATCATGATTTAGAAGTTAAAAAAGGTGATATAATAGGACAAGTTATCTTCCAAAAATATTTAATTACAGATGATGATAATGCTTCTGGTGTTCGTACCGGAGGATTTGGATCTACAAATAAGTAATATAGTTAAGGAGATATGTAATGAAGGCTTTAATTGCAACAAAAAATCCGGGGAAAATAGAAGGCGCTAAAGAAGCTCTTAAAAACTATTTTGATGATTTTGATATTATAGATATTTCAGTTTCTTCAGACGTTAGTGATCAGCCGGTAAATGATGAAATTTATGAGGGTGCTAGAAATCGTGTTAATAATTTAATGAACTATGCTTTAGAAAATGAAATTGATGCGGATTACTTTTTAGGTATAGAATCTGGTATAACTAATTTATTAGGCAAATGGGTAAATATTAATATTGCAGTTATAAAGGATAAAAATGGTTATGAAAGCTGGGGAACTAGTCCTGCTTTTCCGGTACCTGATAAATATGTAGATGAAATAGTATCAACAGAACTAGGTAAAGTTATGGATAAAATATTTGAACAAAATGACTTAAGAAGTGGTAAAGGTGGAATTAGTTTTATCACTAATGGAATAGTTAGCAGAGTTGATTTAACAAAAACTGCCTTTATAATGGCCCTTAGTCAACACATAAATAAAATTTGGAATGATAAAAATACGCTATAAATATAGATGTATTTTTTATTTGTTTTGACGGTTTATAATTTATATGATAAATTATAATAAAGGAGGAGTGCTTAATATGTATTATAATGTATCTGTAGATTCAAGCAGTACAGCAATAGCAGGAGCAGCTATGGGAACAATGTTAGCAACAATTATTATAATTAGTTTAATTGCTTATGTTATAAGTGTTGTTGCCATGTGGAAATTATTTACTAAAGCTGGAAAACCAGGATGGGCTTCAATAATACCAATATATAATGTAGTAGTATTATTCCAAATAGCAGGATTAAATCCATTATTATTACTACTTGCTTTAATACCTGTTGTAAATGCATTTGCTATGATAGTACTTATGATTATGCTTAATATTAATCTTGCTAAGGCATTTGGAAAAAGTTCTGGATTTGCAGTGGGATTAATTTTTCTTAATTCAATATTTATGTTAATATTAGGATTAGGAAATTCACAATATGTAGGATTACCTGAAAACAAGGCTTAAAAAGAAAACAGTTCATTAAATTTGAACTGTTTTTTTATTATGCTAATTATTCATCTGGGATAGTCGGTTCTGTTGGAGGTGTTGGATCTTTCGGTTTTTCTGTACAAATTCCGTCTACTTTTTCATATCCCCATTTACAAACGCAACTAACTCCATCAGCGCCTAATTCTTCGTTTGTGCCACATGTTTTCTTAACAATGCATGAACCGTCATCATCAGTTGCAGTAGGGTCATAATTAGTCGCAGTCTTATTTGTACAACCATATTTTACTTTAGAACTGCTTTGCTTTTCTTCATTATCTTTTTTATCTTTATCCTTATCTTCATTGGTAGGTTTTGTTTTATATTTTGAAGAATCAAATGTTGACTTATATGGACCATATCCTATTATTTCTTTTTCATAAGGTTTGTTAATAGAAAATTTAAATGTTTTAGTTTTTGATGACTTTAATAATCCTAGATTTTGTTTCATTGCTTTAACTATATCTTTTATACTGTGTGTGTTTGGAACATAATCATATAATTCCATTCTCATTCTTTTATCATAAATCATAGCACCATGACCTTGTAAATATAATTGTTGAATATTAACTATATTAGAACTATTACTACTTAGTCCTGTTTTTACGATATCTTTAGCAACACTATAGAATGAAAGGATTTGTTTATCAGTTAGATTAGTATCTATACTATTTGATACGGTATTAAATACACTAGTAAATTGTTTTACGCTCTTTAAGGCTTTAATTTTTTCTAACATTGCTTGAATAACTAATTGTTGATTTAGACCACGATCAAAGTCTCCATTTTTTAGTTGTTTTCTGTTTCTAGAAAGAACTAATGCCTCTTCACCATTTAAGTGTTGTTTTCCTTCTTTTATACAAATTTCTCCACCACGTGATGAATCATCTGTACATAAATCAGCAGGAACATCAACATCAATACCACCTAAGGCATCAACTAGTTTAACTAATCCTTTAAAGTTTATCTTTGTATAATAATCAATATCAATATCTAGAAAATCTTCTATGGTATTAATCATACAATCATTTCCATAAGCAGCAGCATGAGTTATTTTATTTTCTTCTTTACTTGGCCAACAAGCAATTGGAACATAACTATCTCTAGGTATAGATAACATTGTTGCATTTAATGTCTTTGGATTAAAGGTTATAAGTATTAATGAATCTCCATTAGCAACAGCGTTTTTAGCCAAAACCTCATCTGTTGAATCAATTCCCATTAATAGCATTGTAAATGGTTCATTTATAGATTTACCAGTTGATGCAGTTTCCTCATCTGAAGTATCAGATTTTTTCATTTTCTTTTCTTTAGAAATAATTATTTTAGTTTCATCTTTTATGTTTTCATAACCAGCTAGATTGCTATACATACTTGGGTAGTCTGTTGATATAAATAAAGCATCTAAATCTTTAGTATATAAATCTGCAATCATTTCTGTATAACTTTCATATTCTGTAATATCATTATTATCGTGTAATTTATGCTCTTTTATAATCTCTTGTGGAATTATATAACCTTCGGGGGACTTTTTATCTTTTAATATTCCTATTTTATAGTCTTTTACATCATTTATTTTTTTAGCTTCATTATCACTTAAAGTTACTAAACCAGATGAGTATACTACGTACTTTTTATTTAAATTGTTTATAGTTCCTAAGAAATATGAAATTACCATTCCTAGTAATATACATATAAGTGAATATATTATTAAGAAAGATATAAAGCCAATTCTTTTTGATTCTTTCTTTTTCTTCTTTTTACTTTTTTTATTTTTCCATACTGATCTCATTTTAATAAATGAAATTAAATCTATTAATAGAAGTACACCTATAGATATATATCTAATTAAATTTTCAATACTATTTAGTAAAAATATATTATAAATTAAAAATCCACTAGCAACTAAAGATACTATAAAAAATATTAAAGCTACTATACTTGATTTTTTTCTTTTATATCTTGATTCCCTTGTTTCTCTTATTTCTTCTACGCTTTCAAATTCTTCTGACATATTATAACCTCCAGATTTATTCTAACTATTATATAGTATATCTAATTTTCTACTTTTTTTCAACCTTAAATTATAAATACATAGCACTGTAAATTTACACTTTTATTTACTTTTTATGTACAAATGTAAATGTAAATGTGATACAATCTATGTAAGATAATGGAGGTGTATATTATGAAAAAGAGATATTATTTTATAGTATTTGTTTTGACATTTATATTTATACCTAAGAATACATATGCACTTACACCTTCACAATATGCAAATAGACATATGTGTCCTAAGTTTGAACTTGCAGGAGCTCACACAGATGGTATAGCAGATAAAGTTGGTTGTTATAATACTTATAATGATGCTAAACGCGCAATGACTTCTAATGGAGCTAGTGATTTAATTATTTTTGATGAAACAGGTAGTACTACAAGAATAGTAGATGCTCAATACGGATTAGTTGATTTTACACTAACTTCTAATAGTTTAATTTATTTTTATGAATCATCTTCATTAAATACAAGACAATATATGGCAATTAATCCTCATGGCTATGGAGCCGATGATGGAGCTTTTATAGAAATAAATCCAACTAATTATGCGGCTAAAGTTAAAGTTGTTAATTTTACAGGATGGATAGGAAAGAATGATTATGTGATTGTGCCACTAAACTGGGTAAAGGGTAGTGCCAGCTATAGTATTACAAATGATTCAATTAGACATAATTATAACTCTAGTTCAGGAAGAACAATTGGTCCTAAGCCTGAAATGTTAGGAACAGGAACTTATTATAGTTATGATGGAATCTATTTTTATAAAAATAGAATGGATATGATAAAAGATTATAAAAAAGGTAATAACAATAGTGCTGTTAATAAATCTAATCCTTACTATAATTATTATATGTATTTATCTAATCATACTAAAACAACTTATTCTAGTATCAATATAGATGAATATACTAGAAAAGTATTAGGATATTCATATGATTCTTATAGTGATAAAGCTAAATCTTCTGCTAGTAGTTTATATGGAAAAGGCCTATACTTTTATAATTCACAACAAATACATGGAATAAATGCTATTTTATCTTATAGTTTAAGCCGTAATGAAACTGGTAATGGTACTAGTAATTTATCTATAAATAAACATAATGGATTTGGTCTTAATGCTGTAGACTCTTCTCCGACACAGAGTGCTACTTATTATGCTACTTTTGCTGCTAGTATATATGGATATGCTTCTAAGTGGAATAATTATGGTTATAGTTATGCTACTGATTGGAGATATTTTGGACCTGCTTTTGGGGATAAGCAAAATGGTATGAATGTAAAATATGCAACAGATGCTTATTGGAGTGAGAAGATGGCTGCTAACTATTATTCTTTTGATAAGTATTATGGCTTAAATGACTATAACTACTATCAATTGGGTATTGTTAAAAAAGCTACAAATGCATATTTTAATCCAAATGAAGCAAAAAAAATATACGTATATCCAGAGGCTAATGACCAATTAGTGATAGTTGGTGAGACTGATAACCATTATAAAGTAATGAGTGATATGAACATTGATTCAAATGGTAATTTAGTAGGTAGTAGTAGTGATTATAATAAGGGGTATAACTGGAATACTAACTATGTATATGTAAGAAAAAGTGATGTATTAAAAATAAATAAAGGTAAATATGGATATACAAATCCAAATAGTGTAACTTCTTATATTGATAGCGAATATACATATGATTTATATGTAGAAAATACAGTTTTAAAACCAAAAGTTGCTACTTTAAATAATGATACTAATTATTAT
This sequence comes from uncultured Mycoplasmatota bacterium, assembly GCA_948434005.1. Classification (GTDB taxonomy): domain Bacteria; phylum Bacillota_I; class Bacilli_A; order RF39; family UBA660; genus UMGS995. The sequence continues at coordinate 85,846 of CAOJEH010000004.1, read as the reverse complement.
TATGACTCATCCCTAACTTCAAAAACAGGTAAAAAGGTTTTAAAAGATAAACTAGTTATGGTTTATAGTGCTGCGTATAATAAAAATCGTGAGGTTGTTGCTTATTTAATAACATCAGATTATATGAATGATCAAAAACATTGGGTAAGTGCATCATCAATAAGATTTATAAATAGTGATTATGGAAAACAAGTTCTTGATAGTGCAGGATATTATGAATGGGTAGTAAGTGAACCTATAGATGATGCTAAATATAAAATAGGGGGGCAATATACTAATTCTTATTTTCCTATAGTTTCATCTACAACAAAAAATGGAGTTTTATGGTATAAAATTCCTGTAAGTTTAGATTCTAATACAAATTCATATGGTTATATATTAGCAAAAGAGCCTATCGCGCATATTGAAACTTGTAAACATCAAGTTAAAAATAATAATCCTGTTATTGTTGCAAGTGATAAAGAAATAATGCAAGGTACAAGCTTTAATGTAATGTCTAATGTTAAAGCAACAGATCCAGAGGATGGAGATATTACAAGTAAGATTAAAGTTACATCTAATAATGTTAATACATCTATACCAGGTGTGTATCAAGTTACTTATAGTGTTACTGATAAAGAAAACGCTACTGTTACAAAGACAATTAAAGTTGTAGTAAAAGAAAATTCTAAACCGACTATAACTGCAGATGATATCGAAATTAAAATAGGTTCTACATTTAATGCAATGTCTAACGTTAAAGCATTAGATAAAGAAGATGGAGATATCACAAGTAAGATTAAAATTACATCTAATAATGTTAATACTAAAGTAGTAGGTACTTATAAAGTAGTATATGAAGTTACTGATAGTAATGGAGGTAAAACTACTAAAGAAAGAATTGTATCAGTAGTTAAAGATAGTGAACCTGTTATTACTGCTAGTGATAAGACTATTTCTCTAAATTCTAATTTCAATGAATTAAGTGGTATCTCTGCAACAGATAGAGAAGATGGAGATATAACTAAGAATATAAAAGTTATAGAAAATACAGTTAATACTAAAGTAGTAGGGGACTATAAAGTTACGTATCAAGTAACAGATAGTTATGGTAATAAAGTAGTAAAAACTATCAATATCAAAGTAGCAGAAATTATCTTAGAAGAAAAACCTGGTAGATTTGAATTAGAATATTTAAAAGAATCTTCAAATAAATTAATAATAAAAGGTTATTCTACAATAGATGGAATTAATAATGATTTAAATACTGATATTAGTTATAAAATATTGTTTGAAAATATTAATAATGGTACTGTTTATAAACAAGATTTAAATAGAATTAGTAATAATTCTGATATTCCGTATTCTGTTCCATCTAATGATAAAAAGAATTATAAGTATGCTTGGTTTTCTGGAGAAATAACAGTTGATAAAATACCAGATGGAGACTACAAGATGTATATAGAAGCATCAAATGATAAATACTTTTCTAAAACAATTGTAAGTAATCAATTATATAGTGAACAAGTAAAAACTTATAGTACTAAATCTAAATATTTATTAACTAGAAATAATTATTTCTCTACTCATCGTGATTTAGAATTAGTAATTAGAAGTAATAAATTAGCTAATAAAACGACTAATGCTTTAGCAAATCAATATGGTCAATATGAAGATATAAAATTTATAAATAATAAGTTATATTTATATGGTAATTCATTTAGTTCTGGTATGGATTTATCTAGCAGTAATAAAGTGAAAAGACAAATTATTTTTGAAAATACTAGTACATATAAAACTTATAGTTATAAATTAGAAAATGCAGAAAAAAAACTATATGAAGTAAAACTCCCTGTATCAGATAAATTATCTAAAGAAAATGCTTGGTATGAAGGACAAATAGATATTAGTAATTTAGAAGTAGGGGAATATAGTATCTATATTAATACTATTTCTAATTTAGAAGATATTGGTGAACTTAATGAACAATTATTTAGAGATTTAAGTACTATTAAAGCAACTATAAATAATAAGAAATATCAGTTTAATGTAAATTATAAAAAACGATATAGAGTAGAATTAAAGGTTACAAAGTAGATAATTAGTCTACTTTGTTTTTTGTATTTATATTTCTTGTAATGCGATAGCGAATATGCTATCATATTTTTAATGGAGGAATAATATGGATAAGTATATTAAAAAGATGTATGAAGAAAATAGGGTAGTTAAGTTTGAAGACGCAGTATTTGAAGAAGATGATAATGTTGGATATTTTGGAATACCAGAAATTTATTATGCTGTTGAGGAATCAACAACTAAAAGAAATTATAAAGTAGGAGATATTGTATTTGTTCCTAAGTTTCAATATGAAGATAAAAGACTAGGAAAAGATCATTTATTTGTTATTATAAAGAAAAATAATTATGCGATTCCTCTTGATTACTTCTGTTTATTAATATCTTCTAATTTAAATAAATTAAAGTATTCTCAAAATGTTCTTTTAAAGAAGGATACTGATAATAATCTTGATAAGGATAGTATTGTTAAAACAGATTATTTATATGTAATTGATGGTGATATGATATCTTTTAGAATAGGCTGTGTTCCAAAAGAAAATATTGAGTTTTATAAACAATATTGTAATCAATATGATAAGAATACTATAAAGATAAATAAGTATATTGAAAAAGAAAAAAACATTATAGAAAAAGAATTTGAATTATTAGAAGAAATAAGTAAACTTAGAAACAACAAGAAACTATCTCAAAGACAATTGGCTAGTATTATTGGAATGAAGCAACCTATGCTTGCTAAAATAGAAAAGGGTAAAAATTCTCCTCAATTAAACACATTATTAAATATATTAGATAGTTTGGGGTATACTATAGAGTATAAAGAAAAAGATCAGTAATTTACTGATCTAATTTTGTACAATGTAAATTGTATAAGTATCACAATAGTTTGCTTCAAAACTACCTTTTGAGGTACTGTCTTTATGTACCATACCATTATTTCCTATGTCACTTGCTTTCCCTACAAAGGAAAATTTGATATTTGGATAGGCCCTTCTATAGTTTGCTGATGTATCACTTAAACTTGAACCATTTAGCGAACCTTGGAAAGTGATAGTAATAGTTTTACTTCTATCACAGGTTTCTTGCGGTTTAGTATTTCCACTATTACTTCCTTGATTATTATGTTTATTTGAACTACTAGAATTATTATTTACAGGTTTCTTTCCATTACTTAAAGTTAGAGTAATTGTTGCATTTTCTCCAACTTCTGAACCACTTGCAAGAGATTGCTTTATAACTTTATTTTTTTCTTCATTACTATTTTCATAAACTATGTTGTAATTTAATTTAGCCTTTTCAAGCTTTTTAATTGCTTCACTTTTAGTATTTCCTAAAACATTTGGTACTTTAGTTTTCTTTCCTTCAGATATTGTAACAGCTATTGTATCACCATTTTTTATAGTATCACCAGTTTTATGAGAATACTTTATAACTTTTCCTTTTGGAATCTCATTACTGAATTCAAATTTCTCTTCATAATTAATATTATATTTATTAGCCCAACTTTTAAATTCATCTAAGGAGTCAAATGATAACATTACGAGTTTTCCTTTAGAAATAGTAACTTTTATAAGTGTTTTTTCTTCTATTTCATCACCATTATTGTAATTAACGTCTATAACTTTATTAGTCTTTATAGAATCATCATATCTATTACTAAACTCTAATTTCAATTTGTTTTCAATTACCCACTTAGTAATTTCTAGCATACTATATTTTTTTAAATCTGGTACCTTTATTTTTTTACCTTTACTAATTTTAAGGATTAATTTATCTTCATCACTATTTGGTTTTAACTTTGTACCAATTTTTTTATTTGTACTTATTACATTATTACGGGTTATTTTATTAGAAAATTCTTTCTCAATATCATATTTTATAGCGTGTCTTTTTAAATAAAATTCTGCTTCAAATTGGCTCTTATTTGTTAAATCAATTAGTTTAACTTCTTCTAAGCCTTCTTCTTCTCCTAGAGAGAAAGTTAGTTTTAATTCATCACTTCTTTTAATAGTACCTGATTTAGATTGTTCAATTACTGTATCTCTTTCTTTATCTGATAATATAAATTCTATATTAACATTATTTAGGAAATTCTTTTTTATAAAACTTAAGACTCTATCAGCATCCCAAGTTTCCATATCAGGTAGGATTACTTCCTTATCAGGATTAGGGCCTTCACTTACTGATACGGTTAAACTCTTTAAGCCTTTAGTAGAAATATCTTTTTTATTTTGATTTATAATTTTATATTCATCTATAGTATCACTATATTCATATATTTGATCTATTTTAACTTTGTTTTTTTCACTCCATTTAATAACGTCTATTAAACTTTTATTTTGAAAGTCTGGTATCGTATTTATTTTTATAGGAGATACTAAATTTAAATTATTACTTATTTGTACTATATTAAATAGTATTAAAACTATAGAAGAAATTACTATAGAAGACTTATTTCTTTTATTATTAGTAATAGATGATATTATATAAAATATTACAAATATACATAAAAGAATACTACTAACTATATTTATTAGTATATCTTTATTATTTCTACATAGTATATTTATAATAAAATTAGTAACTGCACTGATAAGAGATATTATTAATAGTGTATTACATATTATATGTTTATTATTTTTAGTCTTTCTTTTTTCTTTCATATAACCACCTTATCCTTATTTATATTATATAATATTATTATACAAATAGATATAAGTAATCTTTTTCTTTACGTAAATATGTATTTTTATAATTTTATGATATTATATAAATGGGTAGTGGTATTATGAATATTTATAAACAGATGAATTCTATTATTACTTATATTGAAGATAATTTATTAAGTAATATTAAGGTAAGAGATTTATCAAAACTAACAGGGCTTAATGAATTAGTTATTAAAAATATTTTTCCACTTCTTGTAGGTTGTGGTATATCAGAATATATTAGAAATAGAAGATTAAGTATTTGTGTAGATGATTTAAAAAGCGGATCTAAAGTAATAGATGTAGCTTTAAAGTATGGCTATAGCTCTTCAGAAGCATTTACTAGAGCTTTTAAAAAGTTTCATGGTTTATCTCCTAAAAATGTAGTAAAAGATAATTTTTCTTTTAAACTTTTTCCTAAAAAAGTATTTAATCAAGATCTAATGAGTGAAGATATTAAGTATAATATTTATTATAATAAAAAGATAGTTTTATATGGTGTTGGTAAAAGAATTAAATTTGATACTAAAAACAAAGATATACCAAAATTTTGGAAAGAGGTAAAGAAGAAGTATCCTATTTTTAATGAAGTGAATAGGTATGGTTTTTTATATAGGGAAGATGATAATTCCTCTATATATTATTGCTTAATTGAAAAAGAAGTAGAGGGACTTATAAAAATAGAATTACCACAATCTAATTATATTTCATTTACAACATCATCTCTTAAATCTATTGATATAACTAATAAAATAATAAAGTCTTATAATGAATATATTCAATCATTAAAATTTAAGATTAGAGATATTCCTGTAATAGAAAAATATTATAATGATTATGTAGAATTATTAATTTCTATAAAATGACATTTTTAATATATAAAATGTCATTTTTATTATTATCTTTTATGAGATATTAGAATCGGGTGGTTATATGATAAAAGATAATATTTATATATTTAAAAGATATTATAGTTTAATAAAAGAAGATAGAAGTAAGTTAATACCATTTTATATAACTGCTTTATTTTCAAATATACTTGATTTAGTTATCCCTTTTATTATATCAAGGGTTTTAGATTTAATTACAAATGGGTATTATAATACTGCAATTTACTATGTAATTATTTTAACTATTATATATATTTTATCTATGTTTTTATCTACAATTGATTGTATTACATACTCTAGATTTTTAAAATATAATTATGTAACATTACATAAAAAAATAGTTGATAAAATATATACATTTGATTATGATTATCAAAAAACTATTCCAAAAGGTAGAATTATAAATAGTATTAATATGGATTTAATAGATATATCTGAAATGGCTGATAATTTTTATGGTATTATTACTAGGTCTTTAAAGATAATAATTATTTTAATATGTTTTTTTATTAATAGTTATATAGTAGGGATAGGTATTTTATTATTAGGGATAATATATCTTCTATCATCTCATTATATGAATAAAAAAAGTGCTTATTATTTAGATGTTCAAATAGGATGGAGTGATAAGTTATTAGGACTATTATCAGAAGTTTTATCTGGTCTAAAAGATATATTATCCCTAAATTTTACTAAGGGTATTAACCATAAATTTGGTGTTTATAGAAGAAATTGGCAAAAAGCTTATATAACTAAAAGAAAGTATATGATTATTCAAAAATGTATTTTAAAGGGTATTATATATTTAGGTAAAGTTCTTCTATTTATATATTCTATATTTTCTATTTCTAAAGGTAATATTAGTATAGGTCTTATTATATTATTAGTATCTTATTATGATAATTTTTTTAATTCCACTATAGAAATTATGGATAAGGAAGCATCTATTGAAGATGAAAATGTATCTTTATTAAGGATATATAAAATATTAGAGTATAAATCAGATACCACAAATTCATTATGTATAAATAAAGTAGATGATGTTAATGGAGTAATAGAATTTAAAAAAGTTAATTTTTCTTATGAAAAAATACCTACTTTAAAAAATATTTCTTTTGTGGTTGAATCTAATTGTTTAACAGTTTTAGCAGGTAAGGCAGGTAGTGGAAAAACTACAATATTTAATTTGTTATTAAGATTATGGTCTCCTAATAGTGGGTATATTTTGTTAGATGGAAATAATATTAATACTTTAAAAAGAGAAGATTATAGTAAAGTAATATCTATAGTTAATCAAGATACATTTATGTTTAACTTAAGTATTAGGGAAAATTTGAATTTAGTAAATAAAGATCATACTTTTCAAAAAGAAGTATGTAAAAAGATAGGAATTCACGATTTTATAATGTCTCTAGATAAAGGATATGATACTATTTTAGATGAAAACTCTACTAATTTATCTGGTGGACAAAAGAGATTATTATCACTTGCTAGAGTATTACTTACAGGCTCTAAAGTATTATTATTTGATGAAGTTACTTCTTCACTAGACCCAAAAACTACTAATAGTATAATTGATATTTTATTAGATTTAAGTAATGATCATACAGTAATAGTAATTACTCATAAAAAAGAATTAATGAAAAGAGCAGATAAGTTAATTATTATTAATAAAGGTAGAAAAGTAGGAGAAGGTAATCATACTGATTTAATAAGGAAAAATATGTATTATAAAAGATTACAAAATAGGAAATAGTTTTTCCTTTTTTTATTTAATTATCTTTTTCTATCGGTTGCATTAATAACCTAATTGTTTTATAATAAATGTATAAGAGGAGATTTAAATGACTAAATTAGGAATGGTAATCGTTAACTATAATGATTGCAAAACCACTGGTTTTTTATTAGATAAAATTAAGGATTATAAATGTCTAGATTTAATTGTTATTGTAGATAATTGTTCTACAGATAATTCTTTAGAATATCTAAAAAAATATGAAAATGAAAAAATAGAAATTATTGAAGCTAGGGAAAATAAAGGTTATGCAGCAGGCCTTAATATTGGAGCAAGACGAGTTATTGAAAAGTTAGAAGATTGTAATATAATCTTTTCTAATTCAGATATTATTATAAGTAAAGAAGAGGATTTAGAAAAACTAAGTAGTGATATTGGAAAGCATTCTATTGCAGTAGTTGGACCTACTATAGTTGAAAATAGGAGCTTAAATAGAGGCTGGATGATGCCTACTATAAAGGATGAAATAAAATTTAACTTACCATTAGTTAGTAGAAAATATAAAAAGCATATTTTATATGATGAAGCACATTATAAAGAGGACTTATCTATAGTTGGAGTGGTATCAGGATGTTTCTTTTGTGTAAGTGGACTAGCTTTAAGACAGATAGATTATTTTGATGAAAAAACTTTCTTATATTATGAAGAACAAATACTTTCTAAAAGATTAGAAGAGATGGATTATCAAGTAGCAGTAGACAATAATGTAGTTATTATTCATGATCATTCTGTTACTATAGATAAAAATATTAATAGGATAAATAAATATAAAGAACTTAAAAAAAGTCAAAGATACTTTGTTTATAAGTATTTAGAAGCAAATGAGAAAGAGTTAAAATGGTTAGATTTTACTAATAGATTATCATTAGTAATTCTATATATAAGATGTTTCTTTAAAGGAGGTTTAAAAAAATGAAAGGAATTATTTTAGCAGGAGGGTCTGGTACTAGACTTTATCCATTGACACAAGTGACATCTAAACAGTTAATGCCAATTTATGATAAACCAATGATTTATTATCCGTTATCTGTTTTAATGCAAGCAAGAATTAGAGATATATTAATAATTTCAACTCCTGAGGATTTACCTAGATTTAAAAAATTATTAGGTGATGGTTCTAAGTTTGGTATACGTTTAAGTTATAAAGAACAACCTTCCCCTGATGGTCTTGCACAAGCATTTATAATTGGAGAAGAATTTATTGGTAATGATAGTGTTGCAATGATACTAGGAGATAATATTTTTTATGGTTCTGGTTTAAGAAAAGAATTAGCTAAAGCAAAAGAAAATGCAAAAAATGATAGAGCTACTGTATTTGGTTATCATGTTCATGATCCTGAAAGATTCGGAGTTGTTGAATTTGATAGAGAAGGTAAAGTAATTAGTATTGAAGAAAAACCAAAACATCCTAAAAGTGATTATGCAGTTACAGGTTTATATTTCTATGATAATAGTGTTATAGAAAAGGCAAAACAGTTAAAACCGTCTGCTAGAGGTGAATTAGAAATAACAGACTTAAATAAATTATTTCTTGATGAGGATAGGCTAGAAGTTGTTACATTAAATGAGGGTTATGGTTGGTTTGATACAGGAACATTTAAAAGTTTATCTGATGCATCTAATTTTGTAGGTATGGTTCAAGAAAATCAAAATATTACTATTTGTTGTCCAGAAGAAATCGGATATAAAAATGGATGGTTATCAAAAGAAAAGTTGCTAGAACAGGCAGATTTAATGAAAAAGAATACTTATGGTGCACATTTGTTAGAGATTAGTAAGTTAGATGATTAAAATATAAGAGAGGTATAGGATATAATTATGATAAATATGGAAATAGAAAAAACAAATTTACAAGATTGCTATGTATTAACTCCAAAGAGATTTGGTGATAATAGAGGAGGCTTTAAATCTGTTACTTCTGAGCAATTAATAGAAGCTGGATTTCATGAAATTAAGCAAGTTAGTAATTCTGATAGTGTTAAAGGAGTTTTGAGAGGACTACATTTTCAAAAAAATCCTTATTGCCAAGCAAAAGTAGTAAGATGTGTACGAGGAAAAGTTTTAGATGTAGTTGTAGATATAAGAGTTGACTCTCCAAGTTATGGAAAATACTTTGCTATAGAGTTAACTCCAGAAAAAGGTAATATGTTATATGTACCTCGTGGCTTTGCACATGCATACTTATGTTTAGAAGATAATTCTGAGTTTGAATACTTTGTAAATAATAAATACATGCCGAGTTATGAAGATGGTATTTTATGGAGTGATCCAGCTTTAAATATACCTTGGGATGAATATAAGAAAAAATATGATATTAAAGAATTTATTCTATCAGAAAAAGATAAAGTTCGTGACACTTTAAAAGATTGCTCTACTAAATTTAGATGTGATAAAACTAGATATTTAATTACAGGTTATAATGGACAATTAGGTTATGACATTGCTAGAGAATTAGAACAACGAGGAGAATATGATTATTTAGCACTAGATCTTCAAGAGATGGATATCACAAATCGCGAACAAGTATTTAAAATAGTAAAGGATTATAATCCTGATGTCATTTTCCATTGTGCTGCGTGGACTGCCGTAGATAAAGCAGAAGAGGAAGAAGATAAAGTACGTCTAGTAAATGTAGAAGGAACTAAGAATATAGTTGATGCTTCTTTGGAAGTAGATGCCAAAGTAATTTATATGTCAACTGATTACGTTTTTGATGGTAAAAAAGATGGATATTACAAAGAAGATGATGTAATTAATCCAATGAGTGTTTATGGAAAAACAAAATACGAAGGTGAAGAAGAAATAAGACGCAATCCTAAACATTTTATTACACGAATCTCTTGGGTATTTGGAATTAATGGTAATAATTTTATAAAAACAATGATTAATTTATCTCAAAATAGAAATGAAGTAACTGTTGTTGATGATCAAATAGGAAGTCCAACATATACAGTTGATTTAGCTAACCGTTTAGTAGAAATGGCTCATAGTGATAAATATGGTACATATCATGTTAATAATGATGGATTCTGTTCTTGGGCAGAATTTGCAGAATATATATTTAAAAGCAATGGAATAGATATGAAGGTAATTCCTGTTTCAACAGAAGAGTATCAAAAAATTCTTCCTCAACAAGCTGAAAGACCAAGAAACTCTAAATTAAGCAAAGAAAAACTAGTAGATGCTGGTTTTACTATGTTACCAACATGGCAAGATGCTGTTGATCGTTATTGTGAAGAATTAATTAAAAGAAATCCGCGTTTACGTCAAGTTAAAAAGAATTAGTACTAATTCTTTTTCTGTATGATATAATTTTTATAGATGGGATGTGATAAAAAGTGGAAGTATTGGACAATAAATGTCCATCATGTGGTGCTAAAATCACATTCAATCCTAAAAATCAAAAATGGGATTGTGAATACTGTGGCAGCAAGTTTACTTTAGAAGAGATGAAAAAATATAATAATGCATCAAGTGAGAAAGCAAATAAGAAAACTACGCCTAAGAAAAAATTAGATAATTTAGATATTTATACTTGTAAAAACTGTGGAGCAGAAGTTATGGCAGATGAGCAAACTACTGCAACTTTCTGTGTTTATTGTGGAAGTACAACTATTTTAAAAGATAAGATAGATGGCGGTATATCACCAACTAAAATAATTCCATTTAAAAAAGTTAAGGAAGACGCTATAAAGGCATTTAAAGGATTATCAAAGGGTCGAATTTTAATGCCAAAATTTTTTAATAAGGAAGAAAATATAGAAAAGATAACAGGTGTATACATTCCATTTTGGACATATGATATAAAAGCATCTGGTCAGATTGATTTTTCTGCTACAGATATAAAAACATGGAGTGATTATAATTATAGATATACAAAAACTGATAAATATTTAGTTAAGAGAGATAGTTCTATGTATTTTAGTCGGATTTTAGTAGATGGTTCTTCAAGATTTGATGATGATTTAATGGATTCTATAGAACCGTTTGATTTTAATGATTTAGTTGATTATAATCATGCATATTTATCTGGGTTTTTAGCAGAAAAGTATGATGTTGATAGTAATACAGCTATAGAAAGAGCTAATACAAGGGCCATGAATACAACAATAGCTATGACTGAAGCTACAGTAGTACATCAAACTAAAGTAGTTGCGAGTAATAGTATAGCACTCACTAAGATAAGTGATGATTATATATTATTACCTGTTTGGATGGTAAATATTAAGTATAAAGATAAAATTTATACCTTTGCAATGAATGGGCAGACTGGCGAAATAGTAGGTAATATTCCACTTAATGTATCTAAAACTATAATAATGTCAATTTTATTATTTATAGGAATAGCATTAATAACCTTCTTGGTGCTTATGGTGATAGGAGGTTGATAATATGAAAAGATATTTAAAAATAGTTTTTATTATAGTTATAAGTTTTATATTTAATATTAAACTAGTATCTGCTAGTACAAATACTAATATAAGAACAGATTCTAATTATTTAATTAATGATTGGATAGAAGTTAATGATTCAAATAGAAATAATATTTTAACTACTCCAGCTGTAGATGCTAAAGAGAAGATTTATGATTTTGCAGATTTATATGATGACGAAGAAGAAAAGTTATTATATAATAAAGTAAATAGTTATATTAATTCATATAATATGGATTTAGTTATAGTGACTATTGATAAAAATAATAAAGCTTCACCAATGGAATATGCAGATGATTTTTATGATTATAATGATTTTGGTATTAGTAGTAATAGAGATGGAGTTTTATTTCTTATTGATATGCAAACACGTGAAATATATATGTCTACAACAGGTACTGCTATAGATATGTATAATGATTATAGAATTGATGAGGCTCTTGATAAGGTATATCAATATATGACTGATCAAGATTACTATGAAGGTACAAGTGATTATATAGAGATAATTGGGGACTATGCAGAAGCTGGTTTTCCTAAAAACAATTCTAGTTATGGAAAAGGTAGTTTTAATCCAGTTGTAGTATCTATAGTATTTAGTGCTATTGTAACTGCAATAATTATGGGGATTTTAATAAGTAAAAATAAACTTGTTAGAAAAGCAACAACAGCGGAAGAGTATTTAAATAAAGAAAGTGTTAATATAAAAAGTATTAGTGATGTATTAATATCATCTAATACAACTAGACATAAAATTGAAAGAAGCAGTGGTGGAGGAAGTTCTACACACAGTGGAAGTAGTGGCGGAAGTCATGGTGGCGGAGGCCACGGATTTTAAATAATAAATAAGGAAAGAGGTTAATAATATGGGATTAATTAAAGCAGCAGTAGGGGCAGTAGGTAGCACTCTACACGATCAATGGAAGGATTATATAAAATGTGATGATTTAGGACAAGATATTTTAATGAAAAGGGTATCTACTCCTAATGGAATTATATCAAAAGATAGTGCAATTCAGGTATCACCTGGACAAATAGCAGTTATTTTTGAAAGTGGTAAAATTTTAGATGCAACTGCAGAGGAAGGAATTTATACTTTTGATCAATCTTCTTCACCAACTTTTTTTGCAGGCCAATTTGGTGCAGTATTTAAAGAAATGTGGACTCGTTTTGTATATAATGGAGCTACAAGTAAAGAACAAGCAGTATTTTACTTAAATGCAAAAGAAATTATGAATAATAAATTTGGTACTCCAAATCCAATACCATTCCAAGATTGGGGACATCCAATTCCAAATCAAATGACTGGAAAGGAAACTGCTCTAAGAGTACAAGTTAAATGTTTTGGTAAATATACATTTAAAATATCAGATCCAGCAGTATTTATGTCTAAAGTAGCAGGTACTGCAGATGAATATAGAAAAGAAGAAATTTGTGAGCAAATGAGATCTGAAGTTATTGGGTCATTCCAAAATATTTTAAATGAGTTAGGTACTGATAAATATAAAACACCAGCAATGGATTTACCTAGTTCTACAGATGAAATTAAAAAACTTATGGATGAAAGTGTGTTTGATCAACCTATAAGAGATAGAGGTTTAAGTATTGTAGGTTTCGTTGTTGAATCAGTTACACTTGATGATGAATCTAATAAGAAAATCGATAATTATGAATTATCAGCTAATGGAGCAATGCAACAAGGTACTCTTGCAGGAGCTTATGCAAATGCAGTTCAGGATGCTGCAAATAATACTTCAGGTGCAGCTAATGGCTTTATGGGTGTTGGTATGATGAATATGGCATCTGGTGGTGTTATGGGTGGAGTTGCTACTAATAGTGCTCCAGGTCAAAATAATAATCAAGCAGCAGCTACAAATGGAGCAAAATTCTGTACTAATTGTGGAAGTCCAGTAGATGGAGCGTTCTGTTCAAAGTGTGGAAATAAAGTAGCTTAAATAAATATTTATAAAGGTTCCTTATACGAGCCTTTTTTTATTATTTGACAAAATATTAGATAAGGTTTATTATAAAGAACAATATTATTAAGAAGAGGTGAAAAAATGGGAAATGTGAAAATTGTAAATAAAGTTGTTTCTGTTAGAAAAATGTTAAAAATGTATAAAAATGGATATTTACCAACAATTATTGGCACAACAGAAGTAGAAGAAGATTTATTAGGTACTACAGGGAACTTATTTGATAATTTATATTTATGTTGTAGCGGTTCATATGCTACTGATGATTATGAAGATCTTTATTTATTAAATCCAGAAGGTTTGGAAGAAAGAGGAATAAAGCCAACAGAATTAATTATGAGTAATTCTAAATATTACAAGATTAAGGAAATAGGTGGAATATCTATAGATGAACTAGGAGGCTTTATTTGTAAAACAAAAGAAAACAAAAAAAGGTACTTTGCTATGAGTAAATTAAAACATAAAGCTATGAAAAGATAATAATTAATGCATTAAAATAAATGGGAGTGCTACTAATAAAGTATTCTTATTTTTCTTATAAAAAAAGTTATTTTTATGGTATACTGGTACTAGGTGATTTTTGTGAAAATATTTGTAACAGGATGTTGTGGATATATAGGTTCACATACATGTGTTGAACTTTTAACTAATGGATATAATGTAGTAGGACTTGATAATTTTAGTAATAGTAAAAAAGAAGTATTAGATAAGATAAGAGAAATATCTGGAAAAAGTATTAAGTTTTATGAAGGTGATATGCTAGATAGTAGTATACTTTATAAAATTTTTTCTGAAAATGAAATAGATTGTGTAATAGATTTTGCAGCATATAAAGCAGTAGGAGAATCTGTATCAAAACCAATTGAGTATTATACTAATAATGTTAGTAGTGTTTTAACTTTATTAACTGCTATGAAGAAAAATAATTGTAAAAGATTAGTATTTAGTAGTAGCGCAACGGTATATGGTGATCCTGATACAATTCCTATAACTGAGGATAGTAAAACTGGAGGTACTACTAATCCGTATGGTACTAGTAAATTATTTGTTGAAGAAATTCTAAAAGATTTATATAAATCTGATAATACTTGGGATATATGCATTTTAAGGTATTTTAATCCAATAGGTGCCCATTCTTCTGGTCTTATTGGAGAAGAACCTAATGGTATACCTGCTAATTTAATGCCATATATATCAAAAGTTGCTTGTGGTAAATTAGAGTGTTTATCTATTTTTGGAAATGATTATGATACTCCAGATGGTACAGGAGTTAGGGATTATATTCATGTAGTAGATTTAGCAAAAGGTCATATTAAAGCAGTAGAAAAGTTAGATAGGGAAAAAAATGGTTTATATATATATAATCTAGGAACAGGTAAGGGTTATAGTGTCCTAGATATGGTTAATGCCTTTGAAAAAGCTAATGGAATAAAAATAAATTATAAAATAGTTGGAAGAAGAGAAGGCGATATTGCTGTATGTTATTCAGATCCTAATAAAGCTAAAGAAGAGTTAGGATTTATTGCAGAAAAGACATTAGAAGATATGGTTCGTGATGCTTGGAATTATGAGAATCATAATTAGTTAGGAGTATGTTTTATGAAGTATAAGATTGCGGTTTTAGTACCTTGTTATAATGAAGAAGAAAGTATAGCAGAGTTATATAAGCGCTTAAAGGATGCTTTTAGTAAATTTAAGAAAAAGATTAGTAGTTATTCTATTTATTTTATTAGTGATGGTTCTACAGATAATACTGTTAGTGAAGTTAAAAAAGTTATAAAAAAAGACAGTAATGTAGAATTACTTGATTTAAAAAAGTCTGGTAAATCTATAGCCTTACAAGTTGGTTTTTCTATGATTAAAGATGATGTTGATTTAGTTTTTATGATGGATGGAGATTTACAAGATGATCCAAAAGAAATCGGTAGATTTATAGAAAAAATAGAGTCAGGTTATGATTTAGTATCTGGATACAAAAAAATAAGACTAGATAATTTAGAAAAAAGAACAGCTTCAAAAGTTTATAATAAATCATTAAATATAATATTTGGTATGAACTTACATGATCATAACTGTGGTTTTAAATGTTTTAAAAAAGAAGTAGTAGATAGATTAAAAATATATGATAATTTACATAGATTTATTACAGTTCTTGTAAATGATATGGGATATAAAGTTGGAGAAATAGATGTAGAACATCATAAAAGAATGTTTGGAAAGTCGAAATATGGTCTTGCAAGGTACTTTATTGGTCTAAAAGATGCGCTTAGAATAAAATTTATTCTTTCTCATAAAAATTGGTATTCATATATTAAGGATATTATAATAAATGGAATTATTTTAGTTTTGGCTCTATTTATTAGTAAAAATCTATTTTTTATAGTATGTACATTTCTTATTGCTATATATGTATTCTTCATATATAATATATGTAAATATAAAAAGTTTAATTTAGATATAAATTCAGTAAAAAAATAGTTAGTAACATATGTTGGGGAGGTTCGTATGGAAATAGCAGTTGCAGGAGTTGGCTATGTTGGTTTAACAACAGCAGTATGTTTGGCAGATATTGGGCATACTGTTATTTGTGTTGACATTGATAAAAAGAAAATAAATTCATTAAAAGACGGAAATAGTCCAATATATGAAGATGGTTTAGGTGAATTATTAAATAAAAATAAAGATAGACTATCTTATACTACTGAAGAAAAGTTAGCATATCAAAAAGCAGATGTTATCTTTGTATGTACTGGAACCCCATCAAGAAGTAATGGATCTGCTAACTTAGATTATGTTTTTAATGTTATTAATAGTATAAAGAAATCTTCTAATAAAGATAAGGTTGTTGTAATTAAATCAACAGTTCCTGTTGGTACATGTGATAAAGTAGAAAAAAAGTTAAATGATAATAGTAAACATAAATTCTATGTAGTTAGTAATCCAGAGTTTTTATCTCAAGGAAGCGCAGTAAAGGATATGTTACTACCTTCTAGAATAATAGTAGGTACGGATGATTTATATAGTACAGAGATAATGAAAAAGTTGTATGAGCCATTAACTAAAATTCCATATTGTGCACCTTATTTACTAGTAGATAGGGAAAGTGCAGAAATGGCAAAGTATGCAGCTAATAATTTTTTAGCGTTGAAAATAGCATATATTAATGAAGTAGCTAATTTATGTGAAAAAACAGGTGCTGATATTAAAGCAGTAACAAAAACTATGAGTTATGATAAACGTATTGGTGATTCTTTTTTAAAGACTGGTATAGGTTTTGGAGGAAGTTGTTTCAAAAAGGATACTAAAGCATTTGATTATCTAGGCAAAACTAATGGGTGTGAGATGAAGACAGTGAAAGCTACTATAGATGCAAATCAAAAACAAAACTTAATACTACTAGATAAGGTTTTAAGTACTGTTGATAATTTAAATGGAAAAAAAGTTGCTGTTTTAGGACTTTCATTTAAACCGAAAACAGATGATTTAAGAGATTCAGTTTCAATAGCAAATGTAGATGTACTTCTTGAATATGGAGCAGAAGTTAATGTTTATGATCCATTGGTATTAGATGGATTTAAAAAATTATATGGAGATAGAGTTTCCTATTATGACACTATCGATGAAGCTATTAAAAAATGTGATTTTGCTATGATTATGACAGAATGGGATGAAATAGTTTCATATGATTTGAATAAATATAGAAAATATATGAAAAAGCCAATTATATATGATGGTAGAAATTGTTATGATTTGGAAGATGTTAAAAAAGCTAAAATAGTATATTATTCAATTGGAAGAAGAAAAATAGGAAAAGATAAAGTTTAATATAAATTTATGTAGTATAAGGAGGTTTATAAAGTGACAAATAAAAATGTTAGAAAATTTACAATTGATCAATAAAGTATTAGTAGACTAGAAGAAAAATTTTTGGAAAGAGGCTTAGAAGAATGTATTTATACGTTAGATTCTTTAGTTAATTACGCTAATATGAAGTATGGTTCACTAAGTGAAGGTTTAACTAATCCAGATTTAACTGCTGAAGATATAAAAGATTACGAAAGAAAAATAGCTACAGCAGAAAGAAAATTCAGACATATGATTGATGTTCCAAGACTTTGTATACAAAGATCTATTAATAATAATTACTCTAATAAAAGAGAAAAGATATTAACTACAGTAGGGATTTTACATGATATAGGCAGAATAGATGAGATTATGAGTCAAAATAAGGATTCGGTATTTAAACTTAAAGTAGATCATGCTGAAATTGGAGCTAATTATCTATTTGGTGGAGATACTATTACAAATTCTGATAAAATATATGATTTTGTAAGTGAAGACTTAGTTAACGACTATGGTAATTTGATTAGAGATTGTATTAGATATCACGGCGCTTATAAAGTACCAATGGAGTATTTCAAAAGTAGGTTAGGAAAAGGCTTAATTAAAGATATTCGTTTAATAGATAAAAGTTCTATTATGAATTCTTTCTTAGCAGAGGATATGAGTACTGTTATTGGTATTTCTTTAGATGAACTTTCTGATCTTCATATTTCAGATGGAACTTACTGTGAACTTATGACAATTGGTACAATTGATAGAAAGAAAAAAGGAGAACCACATACTCCAATTAGGCATTTTCTTTCTCATGTTGGATTTATTTATGATATGGATGATTATAGTTTATTAGATGATAAATGGGTAGATAAATATATGGATATGTATAAACCAAAAGCAGAAATAGATCAAAAAAGAAAAGCTAAAATAATTGAGTCAACAAGACACTATATAACTAGTAGTATGATGAAGTAAATTACTATTAAACAACTTAATATAAGTTGTTTTATTTTTATATTTTGATATAATATTAATTATAGAGGAGTGATAGAATGAAATTTTTAGTTACTGGAGGAGCAGGATTTATTGGAAGCAATTATATGCATTATGTAGTTAATAAGTATCCAAATGATTATTTTGTATGTCTAGATGCATTAACATATGCAGGTAATTATAATAATATAAAAGATTTAGAAGGAAAGGAAAACTATAAATTTGTTAAAGGTGATATAACAGATAGGGAATTTATTGATAAATTGTTTGATACTGAAAAGTTTGATGTTGTAATAAACTTTGCGGCAGAATCTCATGTGGATAACTCAATTAAGAACCCAGCTATATTTTTAACAACAAATATATTAGGAACACAAGTTTTAATGGATGCATCTTTAAAATATAATATTAAAAGATATCATCAAGTATCTACTGATGAAGTATATGGGGACTTACCACTAGATAGGCCTGATTTACTTTTTACAGAGGATACACCAATACATACTTCAAGCCCATATTCATCTTCTAAAGCAGGAGCTGACTTACTAGTTGGAGCATACCATAGAACATTTG
This sequence comes from uncultured Mycoplasmatota bacterium, assembly GCA_948434005.1. Lineage (GTDB taxonomy): Bacteria > Bacillota_I > Bacilli_A > RF39 > UBA660 > UMGS995. Next base: position 66,587 of record CAOJEH010000004.1, on the reverse strand, counting down.
GTCTTCCAACTACAATTAGTAGATGCTCTAACAATTATGGACCTTATCAATTTCCTGAAAAGCTTATACCTGTAGTTATCTCTAAGGCTTTAAAGAATGAGAGTATTCCAGTTTATGGAACAGGAACTAATGTAAGAGATTGGATTCATGTAATAGATCATAATGTAGGCGTAGATTTAATTGTTAGAAATGGAAAAGTAGGAGAGGTCTATAATTTAGGTGGACATTCTGAAAGGAATAATTTAGATGTAGTTAAAACTATACTTAAACAAATGGGTAAAAGTGAAGATTTAATTAGTTTTGTTGAAGATAGAAAAGGTCATGATTTAAGATATGCAATAGATTCCACTAAAGCAGAAAAAGAGCTTGGTTGGGATAGAACTTATACATTTGAAAAAGGTATTTCAGAAACAGTAGATTGGTATTTGAATAATACTGAGTGGATTGATAACATTTTATCAGGAGAATACAAAAAGGCTTATTCAGAAAAATAAAAATAGTGTACAATGTATACTCAATGTAAATAGACAAGTATTTACTTTGAATTTTACACTTTGAATGATATAATTACAATAAATGATATGTTAATACAAGGGATGATTATATGGCTAATAATACATCAAATATTAAAAAAAATACTAGTCGTACAACTAGATCAGGTAACTCTTCTAAAGATGTAGTTCCTAAGCGTAATAGTAGTACTACTACTCGGAAGGTTAATGATAAAGAGTCAACTATTTCTAAAACATCTATTGATGAGGTCTTAGAAAAAGCAAGACGTGCTCCAGTAAATAAAAGAACTACTCCGAAAGACGAAGTTAAAAAAGATAACTTTACAAGAACTACAACGTCTACTAGTAAAACAGTTACAAAAAGAAGTGGAACTACTAATAGTAGAGTTAATAAAAATAAAGCATTTTATGATGATGAAGATTTATCTTTAACAAGACAACAAAAATTTAACTTTGATTCAAATATATTAGAAGATGCTAAAGAAGATAAAAAAATAGATAAAAATAAAATTAAAGAAGAATCTAGTAAAAAAACAAATTCTAAAAGTATTAAATTAAAACATAAAAAAGTAGTTATGAAGAAAGTTAACTTTGTATTATTAGTATCATCTTTAATAGGATTACTATTATTGATTTTATTATTTGATATATATCATTTTAGTACTTATAATCATAGTAAAGCTACTGAAAAACAGTTAAAGAAACAAGTAGTAAAACTACAAAAAAAGCAGCAAATATTGAATATCAAGTACGGTGATATAATCTATTTAGGGGACTCTATAACAGAGTATTATAATTTTAATAGATATTATAATTATCCTATAGTTAAAAGTGGTATTTCTGGATATAAAACAGATGATATATTAAATAATTTGGATTCTATGGTTTTTAAATATGAGCCAAAGAAAATATTTTTATTAATAGGTACTAATGATCTTGTAAAAAAAGATCCAAGTTATATTATTGATAATATAAAAACAATAGTTGAAAAAATAAAAGAAAAGAAACCTAATACTAAAATGTATATTCAGTCTATATATCCTGTTAATAATACTGATAATGAAAAAATAAGTCATAAAATGGTTAAAAATAGAAATAATGAAGATATTATCGAGATTAATAAGGGAATAAAATCATATTGTGATGAAAATGATATAACATATATTGATATGTATAAGGAGTTATCAGATAAAGAAGGAAATTTAAAATTAGAATATACTATAGAAGGTTTGCATATGTCGGATGAGGCTTATGAAGTTATATCTAAGAAATTAAAAAGATATGTATTATAATAAAGATTAAATAGTAATGGGGTATTTATAAATGTAGGTGGTTATAATGAAAAAAGATCAAGTAGCAGTATTAATACCATGTTATAATGAGGCCGGTACTATTTCTAAAGTAGTTAAAGATTATAAGAGGGCTCTTCCAGGAGCTCTAATTTATGTTTATGATAATAATTCTACGGATGGTACTGATAAGATTGCTAAAGCTGCAGGTGCTATTGTTAGATATGAGTATATACAAGGTAAGGGTAATGTTATTAGACGTATGTTTAGGGAAATAGATGCTGATTGTTATTTACTTGTTGATGGTGATGATACATATCCTAGTAAGGATGCTAAAAAAATGTGTAATTACATATTAAAAAAGAAATTTGATATGGTTATAGGAGATAGACTATCATCTACATATTTTAAGGAAAATAAACGCCGTTTTCATGGCTTTGGTAATAAATTAGTTAAAAAACTAATTAATATTATTTTTAAAAGTAATGTTAAAGATGTAATGTCTGGCTATCGTGCACTTAGTTATAATTTTGTTAAAACTTTTCCTTGTATATCAAGAAGGTTTGAAGTAGAAACAGAAATGACTATACATGCTTTAGATAAAAACTTTTTAATTAGTGATATTCCAATTAATTATAAGGATAGAGTTACAGGAAGTCAATCTAAATTAAATACATACTCGGATGGTTTTAAAGTATTATCTATGATTTATAAATTATTTAGGGATTATAAACCTGCAGCATTTTTTGGATTAATTAGTCTAATATTTTTAATTATATCTATATCTTTTGGTACTCCAGTATTTATAGAGTATTTCAAAACGGGTTTAGTTCCTAGATTTCTAACTTTAATATTTTCTGGTTTTATGCTAATTATTTCTATATTATTATTTATTTGTGGTATAATTTTAGAAGTGGTAGTTAGAAAACATAGGCAATTATTCGAATTAATTTTAATAAATACGAAGAAGTAGGTGCATATTATGAAAAATAAAAAAGAAAAAGATATAGCAGAATTATTTGTTTTAAAATTTTTCAAACTATTTCATATCAAGTTAAAAAAACAAACAGAGAAGTTATTTGTTCAAATTTTTAAGTTTATAATAGTAGGTGGAGTTGCTACTATAATTGATTTTGCTAGTATTTTTGTATTTAAAGAGTATTTACATATACCTGTTTTGATAGCTAATACTTTAGCTTTTTGTATTGCTACAGTATATAATTACATTGCGAGTATACGTTGGGTGTTTACTGTTGATGAGAGCAAAAATAAGAAAAAAACATTTGTTACATTTGTAGTGTTTAGTGCTATAGGTCTTGTTTTAAATGACTTAATTATGTGGTTAACAATGGAATTATTTAATATGTATTATATATTAGCTAAAATAGTAGCAACCTGTTTTGTAATGGTATTCAATTTTATAACAAGAAAATTGTTTTTAGAAGAAAAGAATTAGAAAAAGTAGATTATACTTTTTTTTAATATGTTTTGTAATTATGAATTGAAAATAAGAAAAATGTATAGTATATTATAATAGAGGTGGAGAATATGGAAGAGGTTGAGATAAGAGAAAAGAAAAAAAATAGTGGTTTCATTGTATTTTTACTTTGTGTTGCTTTTTTATTAATTGGCGCAGGATTATCTTATTACTATTTAACTGTTTATATAAATAAAGGAGACGATAATCAGAATAGTAATGTTGTCTCATTAAATACAAAAGGTACTTTAGTTAATGAATTAATTTCTAGAATAGATTATGATAAAGGCTGTGGTATAGAAGCTGGTTTATATAAGAAAGCTCGCCTTACTGTTGATGATATGAGTGATAGCTATAGAAATGCTTTAGTTGCAAAAGAAGCCTATGGTAAAAAAATAGATAGTAATATTACATTTAGTCAGGAAGAATTCCAAAAAGCTATAGAGACTCTATTTGGTACAACTGTACAAATAAATGATTCTAGTATGACGGATATATGCCCTAGCATATTTTATGATACAGCTAATCAAGTATATAGAGAACAATCAGATTCACCATGTAATCCTACTTGTAGTCAATTTAAAACAATTAGACATATAGTTAAAGCTGAAAAAACTGATAAGAATATATTTATATATGTAGCAGTTGCTAATTTTGATCAAGTTAGTAGAAAGATATATAACGTTAATGATGATAATTCTGTTATTCAGGGTATAGATGGGAATACATTTGATATTACAGTTGACTATGAAAAAGTAAATAATTATAAATATACATATAATTATGATAGTGAAAATAATAATTATATTTTTAAAAGTATTGAACTTGTAAAATAGCAAATTATATTTGCTTTTTTTTATATATAATTTATAATTGTATTAGGTGTATAGTATGAAGAAAAAATTATTTTATATTAGTATATTTATATTTTTTGTTATAATTTTATGTTTAAGTCCTATCTCAGGTGATGATTGGGGTAACTATCTTGAGGGAGCACAAGGACTAAGACATTCTATTGGTCAAGCTGTTGGAATGTATCTTGCTTGGGAAGGTAGATTTATAAGTAGAATATTAATAAATATTTTAACTTACCATAAAATTATTTGGAATATAGTTAATTCTTTTATTATTACAAGTATAATATTTTTATTTATTAAAATAATCAATCCAAAGCATAAAAAAATTATATATTTATTGTCACTACTAGTTATTTTATCTATGAATATATTTACTTTTTCTCAAGTAGTTGTTTGGGTAGCAGGAAATATAACTTACTTATTTGTTATTCCTTTATTATTAAGTTATTTTTACTATATATTTGATTATAAGGAAAAGAAGAAACTATTTATTTTATTATTTTCAATATTAAATTTTATAATGCCAATGTTTATTGAACATATGGCTATAATACTAGTTATTAGTAATATTATATTTATTTTATATAGATATATTATAAACAAAAAACTAGATAAAGAACTATTATTATATTTAATACTTTCGATATTAGGTACTTCTATAGTGTTACTTTCTCCAGGTACTAAGATAAGAAGTGGTATGGAAAATGTTTCATTTCAAGAATTATCTATTATTAATAAAATAATTTATAATATTCCAAATTTTATAAACTATACTTTTATTATTAATTATTTTCTTACAATATTAATGGTTATAGCAAATTATTATTTAATATCAAAACATACTAAAAATAAGTTTATTAAATATGTTTTATTAATATTTATGAGTATTATACCTATATTAAGTTTATGTAATTATATTATAACTAGTTTAAAAACTGATGGTTATATTTTACCTATACAAACTAATTATATTGCAATTATTCTATATTATATAATTTATACAGTTATTATGCTTTATTTTATTTTTGTTGATACTAGAAAAGATAAAGATAAAAAAATATTGTTTTTCTTTATAATAGGAATACTTTCTAATATAGTTATGATGGTATCACCTACTTGGGGCTATAGAACTAGTTTTTCTACATATATATTTTTATCTATTTCAATGCTGATGGTAATGGATAAATATATTAAGGAAAGAAAAATTTATAATTATATTATGTATTTTATGTGTATATCATTTTCATTATTTTATTTAATATTATATATAAGTGTTCATTTACAATATAACGATAATTTAAAAATAATAAAACAAGTTAGAAGGAATAAAAGTAAATCTATAGAATTAGTTAAGTATCCTGCTTTTGTTAATTGCAATATTAATCCTTATAATGATTTTCATCTAATTAGATATAAAAAGTATTATAAACTAGATAAAAATATAGAGATAAAATTAAAAGAAAATAATTGGAAATATTTAATATTTTATAAACATAACTAAATAATAGTAAAATATTAAATGTTTTCTTTTAATAAAATACTAATTAATGTTATACTAATAATAGGTGATGTATATGAAAAGGGTTTCTATTTTATCATTACATTTGGGCTATGGAGGAATAGAAAAATCCATTGTAGCGCTTGCCAATTTATTGTCATCTAATTATAAAGTGGAAATAGTTTGTATTTATAAGTTATATGAAAAAGAAGCTTTTAAAGTGAATGATAATGTAAAAGTTAAATATTTAATTAATAGTAATTTACCTAAAAAGGTAGAAGAATATAAGTTATTATTTTTTAAACATCATTTTATAAAATTAACTAAGAGATTATTTAAAGACTATTTTCTTAAATTAAAATTTATAACATTTTTTAAAGATGCTTTTGGTGGTATTGGAATGTACCATAAAAGAGCTAAAGTTATGAAAAATTATATTAAGAATTCAAATGCGGATATTATAATATCTAGTAGAACCTTTTTAAATGAATGGTTATCTAATTGCGCAAAAGAAGATGTATTAACAATAGGTTGGGAACATAATCATTATCATAATGATATGAAGTATGCGATAGATGTAGTTAGAAGTTGTAAAAACTTAGATTATTTTGTATTAGTATCAAATGATTTATATGAATTTTATAATAAAAAATTAGCAGGTTATAACTGTAGATGTGTATATATTCCTAATGTTTTAGATTCTTTTCCTGATAAATGTGCTCCTTTAGTAGAAAAGAGATTAGTATCAGTTGGTAGATTATCTAAGGAAAAAGGCTATATTGATTTGTTGGGTCTATATAATATTTTAGTAAAAGATCATCCTGACTGGACTTTAGATATAGTAGGATATGGTCCTGAAAAGGAAAGATTAGAAGAGTATATTATGGCTCATAATTTATCAGATAAAGTTATCTTGCATGGTTATCAAGGTAAAGAATATATTGATAAGTTATTAAATAAATCATCAATATATTTAATGACTTCTTATACAGAGAGTTTTGGAATTGTTTTAATAGAAGCTATGAGTCATGGTCTTCCTTGTATAGCATTTTCATCAGCTGAGGGTGCTAGAGAACTAATAGATAGCGGAAGAACAGGCTATTTAATAAATAATAGAAATAATAGAGCTTATATAAAAAAAGTAGAAGATTTAATGAATGATATTGAAGCAAGAAAAAGAATTGGTCATGAATCACGTAAAAATGTTAAAAAATATAATGGTGAAGAAGTAGTTAAACTTTGGTATAAAATTATGGAAAAGAAGTGATTATATGAAAAGGGTTTTATTTATATCATCAACAGGAGGACATCTAGCTGAAATGTTACAGTTAAAGGATATGTTTAGCAAATATGATTATAAAATAATAACAGAAAAAACAAGTACTAATTTAAAATTAAAAAAGCAGTATAAAAATAGGATCAATTATTTAATATATGGTACTAAAGATCATATGTTATCTTATCCTTTTAAACTATTAGCTAACTGTTTTAAAAGTCTATATTTTTATTTAAAGTTTCATCCTGATTATGTTATAACAACTGGTGCCCATACAGCAGGTCCTATGTGCTGTCTTGCAAAAATTTTTGGTAGTAGAGTTATATATATAGAAACTTTTGCAAATCTTAATACAAAAACTATTACAGGTACTTTATTATACTTTATAGCTGATAAATTTATTGTCCAATGGGAAAGTATGAAAAAGTTATATCCAAATAGTGAAGTAGGAGGCTGGATTTATTAATGATTTTAGTTACATTGGGAACTCAAGATAAGAGTTTTGTAAGACTTTTAAAAGCTATAGATAAAGAAATATCTAGAGGTAATATAAAGGATAAAGTTATAGTCCAAGCTGGATATACTAAATATAAATCTAAGAATATGGAGATTTATGATTTAATAGATATGAATGAGTTAGAAGAACTTACAAAAAAATGTGATTTATTAATTACACATGGTGGGGTAGGTTCAATACTTTGTGGTCTTACTAATAATAAAAAAGTTATTGCAGCAGCAAGACTAAGTAAATATAAAGAACATACCAATGATCACCAAAAACAAATTATAAAAGAGTTTGTAGATAGAGGTTATTTACTAGAACTTAGTGATTTTAATAAATTAGATGAATTGCTAAAAAAAATAGATACATTTAAACCAAATAAATATAAAAGTAATAATAAAAACTTTGTTAAATTAGTTGATAGTTATATTGAAAAAGATAATCATATTAGTTGGTATAATAAGTATAGATACTTAGCTAGTTATGGATATTTAGGGATTATTATGAGTTTAGTAAATTTATTTAGTTTTTCTATATTTAACAATATGATGAATATTTATTTAAATATACTATGTTCATTTATAATAACTTTGGTTTTTAATATACTATTTAATTATTTATGTGATGTAAGTATAAAAGATAATATTTGTAGATATTTGGTTATAAAAACTAGTTCGCTAATTATAGATTTTTTATGTATATACACTATATTTAATTTAATAAATATAAATATAATTGGCGCTAAAGCTATTTCTAATGTTATAATATTAATTGTGAGTTATATTATAATAAAATATATTTTTAGAAAAGAGGAAGTATAATGGAAAAAATATCAGTAGTAGTACCCTGTTATAATGAAGAAAAGTCGCTACCATTATTTTATGAAGCTATTAATAAAGTTTCTAAGAAGATGAAGAAGATTGATTTTGAATTCTTATTTGTTAACGATGGTTCCTCAGATAATACATTAAATATATGTAAAAAACTAGCAAAAAAAGATAAAAGAGTTAAATATATATCTTTTTCTAGAAATTTTGGTAAAGAAGCAGGAATATATGCAGGGCTTGAAAATTCTACAGGGGATTATGTTACTTTTATGGATGCTGATTTACAAGATCCTCCTGAATTATTAATAGAAATGCATAGATTAATTAAAGAAGAAGGTTATGATACAGTTGGTACTAGAAGAGTTACTAGAAAAGGTGAGCCTCCAATTAGAAGTTTTCTTACTAGATGCTTTTATAAAATAATTAATAAAATGAGTAAAGTAGAAATGGTTGATGGAGCTAGAGATTATAGATTGATGACTAGACAGGTTGTAGATTCAATTTTGTCAATGAAAGAGTATAATAGATATTCAAAAGGTTTATTTAGTTTTGTTGGTTTTAATACAAAATGGTTAGAATATGAAAATGTTGAACGAGTAGCAGGAGAAACAAAATGGAGTTTTTGGAATTTATTTATGTATGCTTTTGAGGGAATAATAGCCTTTTCGACAGCGCCTCTTTGGATAGCAACTTTTATAGGAATACTATTTTGTATAATATCATTTATTGCTATAGTAGCAATTATAATAAAAACACTTTGTTTTGGAGATCCTGTAGGAGGCTGGCCATCAATGGTATGTATTATATTTATGGTTAGTGGTATTCAATTATTTTGTATAGGAATCATTGGGGCTTATTTATCTAAAACTTATTTAGAATCTAAAAATAGACCAATTTATATAATAAAGGAAAAGAATTAATAAATTCTTTTTTTATTTTAATAAATATGGTATATTTATATAGTATAGTAGGTGGTTTTATGAATACTAAGAAAAAAATATTGATACTAGTTCTTTTAGGAGTTATTTCATTAATTACAGGTTTTATTATAATGTTTATTTCTAGTTTTAAAAAAGATCAAAATGAAATGAATGATAGAATAGAAATAATTATTAGTAAATATGATAAGTTTAGTAGTGAATTAAAAAAGACTAATAAAACTAGGGATTCTATTCATAAAGAGTTTTTAGATACAATATATTATGATACATTTGAAAAAAATGATACGTCATATAAAAATAAATTATTAGAGTATGAAGAGTCTATTACTAAAGTAAGTAAAGATAATAAGGTATTAAAAGAATATTGCAATAATAATATTTATTATTCATCCAGTGATGCTAATAGTAAATGTAGTGCCTTTAATTTAGCTTATGAACAGATGATAAATTCTTTTGTTGATGATATAAATAAATATAATAGTAATATAACTAAGTATAATTTGTGGTTAGATGGAAAAGGTAATACTAGTGCATTAAAATTAGAAAAATATAAGACAAAGAAAACTTATATAGATTTTAATAATGATGGAGATTACTCTGGAAAAGAGGAAGTAGATAGTAATGAAAAGAAAAAATAATGATATAGAGGAAGTATTATCTGATGAAGGCATAATAGATATTAGTGATGATAATAAAAAAACTAAGAAACATCTTACTAAAAAGAAAAAAATAGTAATTATTACTAGTAGTAGTTTTGTAAGCCTTATATTAGTTGCTTTATTTTTACTATACGGACCTTGGGGTGGTTTTAGAAATTTTTGGATTACATCTGCAATGACTACAATGTCACATCAGTATTTAGCAACATCTTTATATAGTGATGAAACTATTAGAGAAGTTTTAGCTGCTAATTCTATTATAGAACCTGATGATGTAACTAATCCAAATTTAATTAAATTTAAAAAATATGGTAAGACTACTGCATATAGAAATAAATATGATGAGCAAATATTAGATCATAAAAAAGGTGCTTTATATAAAGTTATTGATATTCAAGGTAAAGGTTATAAAGGATTTTTAGTAGCTATATATGATCCTTCTCGTATATCTATTGCAACATCAAAATATCTAAAAAAAAGAGGGCAGGCAATAACTACAGTTGCCAAAGATAACGATGCTGTTATAGCAATGAATGCAGGAGGATTTTATGATCCTGATTGGAATAGTAATGGTGCTATTCCACATGGTACAGTAATTCAGAATGGTAAAGTAGTAAGTGATTTTAAAGATGCTAATATGGGTGGAGGCTTTATTGGCTTTGATAAAAAAGATAGATTAGTTTTAGGCAAATTTAGTAAAGAAGAAGCGATAAAGAAAGGATTACGTGATGCTATTGAATTTGGTCCATTCTTGATTATTAATGGTAAGAGTGCCTTTGTAAAAGGAAATGGTGGTTGGGGTATTGCACCTCGAACTGCGATAGGTCAAAGATCGGATGGTATTGCTTTATTTTTAGTTATAAATGGACGTATTCCTACTAGTATAGGTGCTGATATGGGTGATTTGACAGAAGTAATGGAAAACTATGGAGCAATAAATGCAGCTAATCTAGATGGAGGAAGTTCAACTGAGCTTGTTATAAAAAATAAAATAATTAATACTCCAGTAGCTGGCGGTAAAAATGGTCTTAGGGATATGTCTACTTTTTGGATTGTAAAATAAGAAGTTTACTACTTCCTTTTCTTTTGGATATTAAATCGTTTTAATTTCTTGAATTTTGTTATATAATTAATATAGATGGTAATGTTCGGAGGGATTAATTATGAAGAAAATAATGGATGGTAATGAAGCTTGTAGTTATAATGCGTATAATTTTACAGAAGTAGCGGGTATTTATCCTATTACTCCTGCTTCAACTATGGCTGAGGTTGTTGATAAGTGGAGTAGTGCAGATAAACTTAATTACTTTAACACTCCAGTAAAAGTAGTTGAAATGGAGAGTGAAGCAGGTGCTATCGGAATGGTACATGGTTCACTTCAAGCTGGATGTTTATCTTCGACTTTTACAGCTAGTCAAGGTCTTCTTTTAATGATTCCAAATATGTATAAGATAGCAGGAGAAATGTTACCTTGTGTTATTAATGTTGCTGCTAGAAGTATTGCAACACATGCTTTATCTATTTTTGGTGATCATCAGGACATATATGCTACTAGATCTACAGGTTTTGCAATTTTATCATCATCATCAGTACAAGATGTAATGGATTTAACTAGTGTGAGTTATTTATCTGCTATAAAAGGAAAAATTCCATTTATAAATTTCTTCGATGGATTTAGAACTTCTCATGAATTACAAAAAATAGATGTTATTGATAGTCTAAAAGTGAAGGAATTAATAGATGAAAAGGCATTACAAAGTTTTAGAGATAATGCTCTAAATCCACTTCATCCTGTAACTAGAGGAACTAGTCAAAGTGAAGAAGTATATTTTCAAGCAACTGAAGTTAGAAATGAATATTATGATAAATTACCAGATATAGTTAATAGTTATATGGAAAGTATAAATAAGATTACAGGTAGAAGTTATGCTCCATTTAATTATTATGGTAGTAAGAATGCTACAAAAGTAATTGTTGCAATGGGTTCAGTTTGTGAAACAGTTAAAGAGGTTATTGATTATTTAGTAGAAGAAAAGAATCAAGCAGTTGGTCTTATAGAAGTTCATTTATATAGACCTTTTAGTTCAAAGTATTTCTTAAAAGCTTTACCAAAGTCAGTTAAAAAAATTGCTGTTTTAGATCGTACTAAAGAAGCTGGTAGTAGTGGAGAGCCTTTATATTTAGATGTTTTAAAAATTCTTAGTGAAGCAGAATCAAAAGTAGTGGTAGTAGGAGGAAGATATGGTCTATCTTCTAAAGATACTACACCTGCAATGATAAAAGGTGTATATGATTTCTTAGATAGTAGAGAACTTCATAATAATTTTACAGTAGGAATTAATGATGATGTAACCAATTTATCTATTAATTATGAAGATGATTTTAAACTTCCAACTACAAGTGTCGAGTTTTTAGTATATGGCTATGGATCAGATGGTATGGTTTCTGCGTGTAAAGATTTATTAAAAATCACAGGAGAACATACAAGAGCATATGTACAAGGGTATTTTCAATATGATTCAAAGAAGAGTGGTGGCCATACAGTCTGTCATTTAAGGTTTGATAAAAAACCTATAAAGTCAACATATTATGTAGAAAAAGCTTCTATTATAGTTTGTACGCAAGATAGCTATTTAAAGAAACTTAGTATGCTAGATAAAATTAAACTAAATGGAATATTCTTATTAAATACTAATAAAACTGCAGATGAAGTCTTAAAAATAATGAGTACTAAAGATAAACAAATTTTACAAAATAGAAATATTAAAATGTATATTATTGATGCTAATAAAATTGCTAAAGCGGAGGGTATACCAGGTAAGATTAGTTCTATAATGGAAGCTTTAATCTTTAAATTAGGTAAAGTTATAGATTTTAATTTTGCTAAAGAGGTAATAAAAGAGAATTTAAAATCAAGATTTAAAAATAAAAGTGGTGATCTTGCTACTAAGAATTTAAAAGCAATTGAAGTAGGAATTGATAACTTTGTAAGTGTTAAAATACCAGATGTAGATTATGATAATGAGATAGAAGTTAAAAAGACTGATTTTGAACGAATGAACTCAATGGATGGCAATAGCTTACCTGTCAGTAGTTTTATGAAAAACCCAGATGGTACATTCTCACCTGGTACTACAAAATATGAAAAAAGGGATATAAGTGATTTTGTTCCTTGTTATAATAGTGAAAATTGTATTACATGTAATTTGTGTTCACTAGTTTGTCCACATGCTGTTATTAGACCATTTTTGTTAGATGAGAATGAAGAAATGGATGCTCCAGAAAGTGTTAGAAAAAAACTTATCAATTCTAATATAAAAGATAGTAATTTAAAATATACTATCGGAATAAGTATTCCAGATTGTACAGGTTGTGGTTTATGTGCTGAGGTTTGCCCTGGTAAACGTGGTGAAAAGGCTCTACGTATGATTGAAAAGAAAAAACTAGATAATTTAGAGGAAGATTCATATAAATATCTATTTGAAGAAGTAAAAGAAAAAGATGTTATGACTACAGATACTGTCAAAGGAAGTCAGTTTAAAACTCCTAAATTCGAATTTAGTGGAGCTTGTGCAGGATGTGGAGAAACTGCATATTTAAAGCTTTTGACTCAGTTATTTGGGGATAGATTAATGATAGGCAATGCTACTGGTTGTTCATCAATTTATGGAGCTACTGCACCAAATACTCCATATTCAGTTCCTTGGGCAAATTCATTATTTGAAGATAATGCAGAGTTTGGATATGGAATGAAAATTGCTGATGTTGCAATGAAAGAAAGAATAGTACGACTTATAAAAGAGAATATTAAGGATGTTAAAAAAAGTGAACAAGCTATATATAAAGCTTATGTTAAAGAGATAAATACTGAAACAGCTGTTAATTTGTTTAATATTATAGATAATACTAAGATCGATGGTCTAAAGAATTTAAAAGAATTTATATTACCTAAATCTATTTGGATGGTTGGTGGAGATGGTTGGGCTTATGATATTGGTTATAATGGTGTAGATCATGTTTTATCAAGTCATGAAAATGTTAATATTTTAGTCTTAGATACCGAAGTATATTCAAATACTGGAGGTCAGGCTTCTAAATCTACAAGAGCAGGTGCTATTGCAAAATTTGCATCTAATGGTAAGGAAGTTGCTAAAAAGGATTTATTGAAGATGGCTCTTAATTATTCTCATGTATATGTTGGCTCAATTTCTTTAGGTGCTAATCCTCAGCAATCAATAAAAGTTATGAAAGAAGCTGAAGCATATAATGGACCATCAATTATAGTTGCTTATGCACCATGTATTGCACAAGGAATTATAAAAGGAATGAAAAATAGTCTAAAAGAAGAAAAAGATGCAACTAGTTGTGGCTATTTCCCAATATTTCACTATAATCCAGAAACAGAAGAATTCAAGATGGATAGTAAAGCCGATTTTACTAAATATTATGAATTTATATTAGGAGAAGATAGATATCGTTCTTTAAAGAAAATATCTAAAGATTATAAAGAAAAATTAGAGTATAATAAAATAAATGCAGAAAAGAGATATAAATCATATAAAGATTTAGAAAATAAATAATAAATAGTAGAGAGCAAATATTTGCTCTCCTTTTTTGCTTTACATTCATATATATAATTTTTATTGACAAAAAGATCGGTGGGGGGTATGATAATGCTATAAAAGATATAAGGAGTAAGGGATGATTAAGTTCATCTTTTTAATTTATTATTATTTATATAGTAGGTTTAATATATAAGTTTTAAAATAAATACTTACTTTTTAGTTTTTTGCTTTTAGTATAGTATATTGCTAAAAAATATATAGATAATATTATTAGTATAGAAAAGGAGAAAAATAAGATGTTTTGGAGGAAGTCTTTGGATCATATTAAAACTAATAAATGGGTATTTCTTTTTTTTATAGTTCTATTTGTAGTTGGTATAATTACCTTTAAAGATTATGGTATATCAGCAGATGAAGAAATGCAAAGAAGACATACTTTTGTTAATTATTATGAATACTTAAAAATATTTCCAATTGAAAAAAGTACAATTCAAAATAGCGAATATTATTATACAATACAGTTTTATGATTTTTGTGTTAATAATTATCCATATAAGTATTATGGCGTTGGTATTCAACTCCCAATTACTATACTAGAACATTTTAATGGATTTAGATTTTCTTCTAATACCATATATAATATAAGACACTTTTATACATTCTTAATATATTTTATAGCTATGATATACTTTTATTTAATTTTGAATAGATATATTTTAAAAAATAAAAATTTTTCCTTAATAGGTACGATATTTTTAGTTATATCTCCAAAAATATATGGTGATGCTTTTTATAATATAAAAGATTTGATGTTTATGTCTCTTTGTATAATTAATTGTTATTATTGCATGAGATTTTTAGAGGACAGTAAATTAAAAAACATAATAAAATTAAGTATAATTACAGCTTTTACTATGAATAGTAGAATTATAGGTGCGCTTATTATATTTTTGTGTTTTATTTTTTCTTTATTGTTAAATAAGAAAAATGTTAAAAACATTCTTTTTAAATTATTATTAGTCCTTATATTTACGTATATATTCTATTTTATAATGACACCACCAATGTGGTATAATCCGATTAAATATCCCTTTGAAGTTATAAAGTTTTTTAATCATTATGTTGATCCTATCCCAAAATCAGGTTTTGTTTCATTATACTTTGGGAAATATGTTCCTGCGAATAACCTTCCATGGCATTATCTCCCAGTATTTATTATAATATCAACTCCTATATTGTATATTTTATTATTTTTAATAGGATTTATAGATAACATAAAAAAGTTATTAAATAAAAAAATAATTAGTAGTATAAATCTATTATTTATAAATACAATATTATTTATTGTATTGTTATTATGTATAATAGTAAAACCAACATTATATGGAGGTTGGAGACATGCTTATTTTATTTATCCAATGATAATAGTTAATAGTATTATAGGTTTAAGATGGTTATTAAAAAAAATTAATAAGTTCAGAATATTAATAAATATAATTATTATATTGAATATTTTAATAGTAATTAATTGGATGATAAAGAATCATCCTTATCAAAGTAATTATTTTAGTATGCCTTTTAGAAAATATGCAATAGAAAATTTTGACAATAATTATTGGAAATTAGCTAATAGTGACGCATTAGAATATATTGCAAAAATAGATAATAGAGATACTATTTCAGTAAAGTCTGAATATAATGGTGCTAGTTTAAATAAGTTAAATTATATAGACAAAAAAAGAATTATAGTTGATTATATAATAATAAAAGACTGGAATGAATTAGATGATTATGATTATTTTATAGATACTAATATACATGGTAATGATAAGTTAAAAGAGGATTATAGGGAAATTAAAGTTAAAAAAATGGATGGTATTAGATTATATACTATTTATAAACATAAATAAAAGAAGACAGTTAGTCTTCTTTAATTTTTAATCTAAGAGACTGCACCCCCTGAGGGCAGTCTCCAAAAAGAATAAAAAGGGGTTGGCTAGTGTGATACTAGCGACCAATTCGCCTAATACCGAATTGGTGCTTTTTATACTAACCGAAAGTAGTTAATTTGTCAATAAAAAAGTGCAAAAAATTTCAAAAAAATTTCACTTTTTTTATAATTTAATGAAAATATGGAATATTATGGTATAATATTGGCAAAAGAATGATTTATATTAATAATAGGAGATGATTAAATGAAAGTAATAGATATAAAAGAAGATGAGTTTGAAGAGAAGGTTTTGAAGTCTTCAAAGAAGGTATTAGTAGATTTTTATGCTAATTGGTGTGGACCATGTAAGATGCTATCACCAATTATAGAAAAATTATCAGAAAGTGATGATACTTATAATTATTATAAGATGGATATAGATAATGCTTTAGAGATTTCCAAAAAATATGGTATAATGTCAATTCCTACATTATTAGTATTTGAAGATGGAGAAGTTAAAAATAGTTCTTTAGGTTTTCTTAGTATGGATGAGTTAAAGGAATTTTTGGGTCTTTAATATGTATGATATTATTATAATAGGTGCAGGAGTAGCTGGCCTTACTTCTGCTATATATGGGCTTAGAGCAGGTAAAAAAGTATTAGTATTAGAGTCAGCTAGTTATGGTGGTCAAATTATTAATACTAGCTCTGTGGATAATTATCCTGGTGTTTTGGGTTTATCTGGATTTGAATTTTCAACTAATATATATAATCAGGCTATAGAATTAGGAATGGAATATAAAAATGAAAAGGTTATAGAACTAACTAAAGATAAAAAAGTTATTACTTCTAATAATAAATATATAGCAAAATCTATTATTATTGCTACAGGACTTAGTCCAAAAAAATTAGATATTAAAAATGAAGATAAATTTGTTGGTAGGGGTGTCTCTTACTGTGCTATATGTGATGGTAATTTTTATAAAGATAAAGACGTAGTAGTTGTAGGTGGTGGAAATACTGCTTTAGAAGATGCAATATATTTATCAAATATATGTAATAAAGTATATTTAGTTCATAGAAGAGATGAATTTAGAGGAGATAAGCATTTCAGCGATATTTTAAAATCTAGGGATAATGTTGAGGCTATACTTAATAGTAATGTAGTAGAAATTATAGGGAATGAAAAACTAGAAGGAGTTATTTTAAAAAATAATAAAACTAATAAGGATAAAGAATTAGAAGTATCTGGTCTATTTATAGCAATAGGTCATATTCCGAATAGTCAAATAGTTAAATCAATAATTAATTTAACTACAGATAATTATATAGATTCAAGTGATTGCAAAACTAATGCAGATGGTATCTTTGTAGCAGGTGATGTTAGAAGTAAGAGTTTAAGACAACTAGTTACTGCTACTTCTGATGGAGCTTTAGCTGCGACTTTAGCTATTAATTATTTGGATGATTAAAGTTATTTACAAAAATTTACATTAACTTAATTAAAAGAAATAGGGATAGTTTTAAATTATGATAAAATATTATTTATAAGGTGGTAATAATATGAGGAATGATCGAAATCAAGAAACAGGTTCTATAGTAAATGTTATAATTATAATTATAGTTTTACTAGTTGTTATAGGTTTATATTTCTTTGGTAATATTCCATATTTTTCAGCTAATTATGTTAATAAAACTAAAGTTATAAAAGAGAAAGAACCAGATAAATGGAAATATGATAGGGAACCAGTATATGAATCAAAACTTGCATCATCTGCTTATTATGTTCCAGTAGAAATAAAACTTGTAAGTGAAAGTGAAGATAGTATCGTTGTATCGGCAGGTACTAAGAGTAATCAAAAGCAATATACAGTAGTTGCAGATAATAAATTCATAAAAGTAAAAGATAATAAATTTGTATTAAAAACTAATGATACATTTGTTAAAGTTGAAGGTACTAAGTATTATTTATATGCATATGTAAAAAATGGAGAAAAATATATTGGTTTAGCAAAATGATTAAAACTAAGAAATAGATAATCCTAAAGTAATAAATTATTGCTTTAGGATTTTTAATATATAAGGAGAGTAAATTTTTCTTTAATCCAATAGTTAATAGTGATGTAAGAAGATTTAAATAAATACTAAATCTTTTTTATTTTCAAAAAAATATTTATTTTTTTCTCTTTAAAATCATATATATAATTTATAGTGCCAACAAGCCCCGGGGGGGGGGATGATAAAAGTACAAAGATAAAGAAAGGAAAAAAATATGGAAGAAGTAAATAAGAAAGAAAGAAAATTTAATAAGATAATGTTAATTCCGATAGTAGCTATATTAATAGTATTATTGGTAGCAACCTATGCGTGGTTAACAAAAACATTAAGTGGAACTAAAGATAATATAATAAAGGCAGGAAATTTATCATTAATATTAGATGATAAAACAAGTAAAGGAATTAATTCAGAAAGTGCAATACCAATAAGTGATGAAGAGGGCTTACAAACAGAAGGATATAATTTTAGGATAGAAAATAATGGAAATCTAAATACAAGATATACAATATATTTAGATGATATAGAGATATCATCAGGGGAAGAAAGAATGCTAGATGAAAGTATAAAATATAGTTTAACAAAAAATGAAAGTTCAACAACAGAAAAATTAAATGAATTAACAACAAGTAAATCAGAAATAGGAAATAAAAGAGAGTTAGAAAATGGTAAAATAAAACCAAATGAGGAAAATAATTATACACTAAGATTATGGATATCAAGTGATGCAGGAGAAGAAGTAATAAATAAAGTCTTTGGTGCAAGAATAAGTATAAAGGCAGAGCCGATGCCAAAATGGACAAAAACAGATGTAGATAACAGTGGAACAATAACAGTAGGAGATAAAATAACAAAAGGAACAGAGAGTTTTTATGTAATTTCAAGTAGTGGAGATAAAGTAAAAGCATTAGCAGAAAAGAATATAAGTTTAACAACACATCTACAAAGTGATGATGCAGAAACAACAGCATTTTCAAAGAGTTTGTACTGGGTAAGATATGATGAAAATGGGGATGTAATTGGTAATTCATATAGTGAAAAAAAATTAAATCACACTGATAATTTGATTTATTCTCATCTAAAAAAATATAAACAAATACTGGAAAGTTTAGGGGCTGTTCCAAATGAAGTGAGACTAATGGACTTTAACTCGGCTGTAGATCTAGGATGTGTTTATGCTGCAGGTGATTCTACGTGTGCTTCACATAGTCCTATATGGGTGTATTCAGTGAACTATTGGCTTACTCCGAGTTCTGGGATTGACCCTACTAAAAGCTTTGCGATAAATGAAAACGGACAAGCACCTTGGGCAGATCCAATAAATGATAGTTTTGGTATACGACCAGTAATATCGGTAGATAAAGAAGATATAAATTAGGATTTTAAAAGATGACTAAGCTCATCTTTTTTTCTTTTTGTTTGTATTTCCTTTTTCATATCATAATTTAAAAGACATATAATTTTATGAGGTGATATATTGAAAAATTACACTGTACAAAAAGGTGATACGCTATTTGGAATAGCGAGACAATTTGGAACTACTGTTGAAGATATAAAAAGATTAAATAACTTAACTAGTAATACAATATCAGTTGGACAGGTTTTAAGGATAAATGAAGATACATCTGAACCAACAATGTATGTAGTACAAAAAGGTGATAGCTTATATTCTATCGGTAAGAAATTTGGAATATCTGTACTTCATTTAATGAATTATAATAATCTAACTAGTACAACATTACGAATAGGACAGGTTTTAAAGTTAACTCCTAGTGATGATGATATAGGAAGTGTTGGGGATATTACAGTTGTACCTATTTATCAAAATTATACAGTGAAAAAAGGTGACAGTTTATATACTATTGCAAAGAAGTTTGATACAACAGTAGATCAGATAAAAAGGGATAATAAATTAACTAGTAATAATCTATCTATAGGACAAGTTTTAAGAATTAAAGTTGGTGAAGAAACTATAGGAATAGAAGAATGCTATGGAGAAGGATTTGAAGGAGGAGGTAAGAATTATATTAATCATACAGTAAAAAAGGGAGATACACTATATTCAATTGCCAGAAATTATGATACAACTGTTGATAATATAAAAAAATTAAATAATTTAACTTCAAATAATTTGACTATAGGTCAAGTCCTAAAGATAAAGGAGGTTAACTAATGGAATATATGTCTTTAGAGCAATTTGAAAAAACAGATGCTTATAAAAGTTTTATTGAAGAAAATCCGAGTACAGGGGTTTTAAAAGTACAAGTATTTACTGCTGATCAGGTAATTCCTATTGCTAATGCTGAAATTTATATTACTAAAACTATAGGAGATAATGATGTATTATTTTTTAATGGAAAAACAGATATGAGTGGAATAGTTGATAATATTATTTTGCCTGCACCTAATGGAGATGCTAATTTTGAGGAATTTGAAATTCCTAAATATACTACCTATAATTTAATAGTAAGTAGTGAAGAGTATAAAACAATTAAGCAATATGAAATTTCAATGTTTGGTGATGTTAAAGTGTTACAATATGTAAAAGTAAGTTTAAATGGGGGTAGTTCTGATGGCAGCTAAATATGTATCTCCAAGGATACCTACTAATATAGTAGTTCATTTAGGTGTGCCTAATGATACTAATGCTAAGAATATTACAGTACCTTTTCAAGAATATATAAAGAATGTTGCATCTAGTGAGTTATATCCTAATTGGCCTACAGATGCATTAAAAGCAAATATTTTAGCTCAGATTTCTTTTGCACTTAATAGAATATATAATGAGTGGTATCCATCGCGTGGTTATAGTTTTGATATAACATCTTCTCCAGCTTATGATCAAACATTTATAGAAGATAGAGAATTTTATGAAACTATAGTACAAATAGTTGATTCTATATTTAATAACTATATTGTAAGAGATGGTCAAATACAACCTTTATTTGCACAATATTGTGATGGGAAAAATACAACATGTGAGGGGCTTTCACAATGGGGAAGTGTATCTTTAGCAAAACAAGGTAAATCTCCTGAACAAATACTAAAATATTATTATGGAAGTGATATAAGCATTGTTTATAATGCTCCTTTATCTGCTGATATTTCATCATATCCTGGTTACCCATTACGTGTAGGAGTAGCAGGTAATAATGTTTTACTACTTAAAAGGCAATTAAATAGAATAAGTAAGAATTATCCTGCTATACCAAAAAATGATGATAGTAGTGAGTATTATACAGTAGAAACTGAAGCTAGTGTAAAAAAATTCCAAGAAATATTTAACTTAGAGCCAAATGGAATAGTAGATAAATCTACTTGGTATAAAATAAAATATATTTATAATAGTGTAAAGAAAATTTCTGATTTAAACTCTGAAGGAATATCTCCTGAAGAAGCAGCCTTACTTTACAATACTGAACTTAAGTATTTAGATCAGGGAATTTTTATTAGACTATTACATTATATATTAAGAGCAATTGCTTATTTTGATGATGAAATACCATTCTTAGGTAGAGTTAATAATTCTGTATTTGATGAAAATACTGTTAAGATGGTTTTAGCATTTCAAAAGAAATATGGACTTCCTGGAACAGGGGTTGTTGATAAATATACTTGGGGAAAACTTATCGATGCTTATGATAATTTACTTAAATCAATACCTAGTGAATATCTTCAATATGAAGATGAATTCTTTGGAGGTAGACTTTTAACATTAGGTACTAAAGGTGATGATGTTAGAAGACTTCAAAAATTATTGCTTAAGATTTGTCGTGAAAAGAGAAATATTCCAGGTGTTAGAGTCACTGGAGAGTATGATACACTTACGCAACAATCTGTTAGAGTATTACAAGAATTATTACAATTACCGGTTAATGGTATAGTAGGAGCAGCTGTTTGGAATGATATTTTAGCGTATTCAAAAACATAATATAATTAATATGGTTTTATGTTATAATTTATATAGAAGGAGGTTTCTATATGGGTGAAAATAAAACTATTATATCCAGTCTCAATAAAATTTTAGAAAGTGATCCATTATTAACAAAAAAAGTAACACCTGAAGAAATGACTACAACAACATTTGGAGTAAATGATTCAGAGTTAGTAGAAGTTTATAAAGCATATGAAGAATGGTCTGAGACTAATCAAAGGGAAACTTCAGATTTAGCAAATTTTCTATCAAAAGACCCATCATTAATAAGAAAAGTAACATACGAAGAGGCAACTACAACAACATCTAGAGTTGATGACTCAGGATTAGAAAACGCATATCGTCAGTATCAAAAGACTAAAGTTAATATGGGAAAGTAAGTCTAATCGCTTTCTTTTTTAATAATTATTTTTTAGCACTCTATATTGACAAGTGCTAAGAATGGTGCTATTATTTTTAACAGAGGGGTGATAATATGTATGGTTATCCAAATCAAGAAGAAAATGAAAATGTTTTAGAAAAATATGGCCGTAATATTACAGATGATGTTAAAAAAGGTAAAATTGATCCTGTAATAGGTAGAGATGAAGAAATACGTAGTATTACTAGAATATTATCTAGGAAAACTAAAAATAATCCAGTACTTATTGGTGAACCTGGTGTAGGAAAAACTGCTATTGTTGAAGGTCTTGCTTTAAGAATATCTAAAGGTGATGTTCCTACTAGTTTAAAAAATAAAGTATTATGGGAACTAGATTTAGCAGCTTTAGTTGCAGGAGCAAAATTTCGTGGAGAATTTGAGGAAAGACTAAAAAAAGTATTATCCGAAGTATCTAAATCAGATGGAGAAATCATTATGTTTATTGATGAGATTCATACGATTGTAGGTACAGGTAATACTGAAGGTGCAATGGATGTTTCTAATATTTTAAAACCAATGCTTGCTAGAGGCGAAATTCACGTTATTGGTGCGACAACTCTTAATGAATATCGTAAATATATTGAAAAGGATGGAGCGTTAGAACGTAGATTTCAAAAAATTAAAGTATCAGAACCAACAGTTGAAGATACTATAACAATTCTTCGAGGTTTAAAAGAAAGATTTGAAATCCATCATGGTGTTGCTATAAAGGACCAAGCTCTAATTTCTGCTGCAACATTATCTAATAGATATATTACTGATAGGTATTTACCTGATAAAGCAATAGATTTAGTAGATGAAGCTTGTGCAACTATCAGAGTTCAGATGGATTCTGTACCAATAGAGTTAGATACTTTGACAAGAAAGATAATGAGATTACAAATTGAAAAAGAAGCTATCAAAAAGGAAAAAGATGAAATATCAAAAAATAGGAAAGATAAGATAGATAGTGAACTACTGAAATTAAAAGAAAAAGAAGAAGAATTAACTGATAATTGGAATAGGGAAAAAAATCTAAATAAAGATATTAAAGCTATAAAGGAAAAAATAGAAAAAGCAAAATTTGAACTTGATAAAGCTGAAAATGAATATGATTTAGAAAATGCCGCTGTACTTAGACATGGAACTATTCCAAATCTTGAAAAAGAGTTAGCAAAGATGCAAAAAAACTCAGAAAATAAACTTTTAAGTGATGTTGTTACAGAAGATGATATTGCTAAAATAATTGCCAAATGGACAAATATTCCTATAACTAAATTAATGAGTAGTGAAAAAGAAAAACTACTTCATTTAGAGGAAAATATGAAAAAGAGAGTTATGGGACAAGATGATGCTATAAAACTAGTTAGTGAGGCAATTTTAAAAAGCCGTAGTGGTATAAAAGATCCTAATAGACCTATTGGTTCCTTTCTATTCTTAGGTCCTACTGGTGTAGGTAAAACAGAGGTTGCTAGAACACTGGCTTATGAACTTTTTGATGATCCTCGTCATATGGTAAGAATTGATATGAGCGAATATATGGAAAAGTTTAGTGTTTCTCGTTTAATTGGGTCTCCTCCAGGTTATGTTGGTTATGAAGAAGGTGGACAGTTAACAGAGGCTGTAAGAAGAAATCCATATAGTATTGTATTATTCGATGAAGTAGAAAAGGCTCATCCTGAAGTTTTAAACCTTTTATTGCAGATATTAGACGATGGTAGAGTTACAGATTCTAATGGTAGAGTAGTTGACTTTAAAAATACTATTATAATTATGACTTCTAATGTTGGTAGTGAACATATATTAGAAGGACATAATGAACTTGTTTTAAAAGAGTTATCTAATTATTTTAGACCAGAATTTATTAATAGAATTGATGAAGTTATAGTATTTAATTCATTAGATAAAGAATCTATATCTATGATACTTGATAAGATACTTGAAGAAATAGAATCTAGATTAAGTAATTTAAATATTCATATAATTATAACTGATTCTGCTAGAGAAAATTTAATAAATGAAGGATATGATATAAACTATGGAGCAAGACCTTTAAAAAGATGTGTTAGTCGCATAATAGAAGCAAAACTTGCAAAAATGATTATAGATAATTCAATTAAAAACAATAGTAATATTAAAATAGACTATAAAGATAATGACTTTGTTATATTAAATAATATATAGTAGAGGGCAAATATTTGCTTTCTTTTTATTTTTTGTATTGTTTTGTAAAAAAAAGTATGTTATTATATAGATATTAGAGTAAAAGAGTAAAATAGGTGGTGTGTTTAATGGAGATAAAAAGAGGTATCTCACAAATGGCAGAATACCCTAATGTAGAAATTAATTATGTTGTACCAAAAAGTGGGAATATGCATTATGTATTAAAGGAAGGTATTTTAAATAACGGTGTTATAATTGCAACGCTTGATCCAAGACATGCAATAGATGAGGGTAATCCTTGTCAAAATATTGGTGTTTTTTCTGCTACTGGAGATGTTTTAATCGATTTTAATAAGAAAGATATAAAGAAGATAACAGACAATTTGTTATTAGTTGTTAATTCAGTTCCAACAACTAGTTTAGTTGCTACACCTGATGATATGGAAGCTATATCAAATAAGGATTTAATAGTACAAATGATGCTTCAGGAAATGGGATCTACAGGAGAGATAATTTTTGCAGATCCATATAGTGAGGCAAATGTTTATGCAACAGATAGTTATAATAATAAAGTAGGTATAGATTGTAGCTTTATTGGAAAAAATAATGAAGGATTATATTTTCATACAAATGATGTTAATTCGTTATCTAAATTTATTAAGGTAGATGAATTTTCTGAAAATAGTATTGAAAATGAATTCACAAATGTTCCATTAAATAATATTTCAGAAGAACCTGTTACTAATACAGAGGATGTAACTGAAGAAGAAGATTTACAATTAAATATTAATCCAACAATATTAGGAGGATTTAATATACCACAAGAAGAGCCAGTTGATAATAAAGTGGAAACTACAATAGAACCTACAGAAGTACAATTAACTGAGAATAATACTGAAATATCTAATATTAGTAGTGAAATAGAAGAACCTGAAACTACTGAAGATGATAGTACTGGTGAGGAGGAGAATGCACCTTCTCAGGAACAACAAGAAGAAATAACTGAAGATGAAAATAGTGAAGAGGAAGAATCTAATACAGAAGTAGAAGAAAATTCTACTGAAGAAAAAGAAGAAAAAGCAGAAGAGGAAAGTAGTGAAGAAGAATCTGATACAGAAGTAGATGATAATTCTACTGAAGAAAAAGAAGAAAAAACAGAAGAGGAAAATAGTGAAGAGGAAGAATCTGATACAGAAGTAAAAGAGGATTCTGCTGAAGAAGAACAAGAAGAAAAAACAGAAGAAGAAAGTAGCGAAGATGATGAATCTGATACAGAAGTAGAAGAAGACTCTACTGAAGAAGAACAAGAAGAAACAACGGAAGAAGAAAGTAGTGAAGAGGAAGAATCTGATACAGAAGTAGAAGAAGATGAAAAGGATGAAGAAGAGGAAGATAGTTATATGGAAAAATCTAGAAGAAATACAAGAAGAAAATCAGTTTTAGATAATGAAAATAATGATGTAGAAATACTTGATGAGGCTATTGATATAATTAATAAAATGATGGAAGAGACTGATAAGTTAAATAAAAGAATTAAAAAATTAGAGGCTAGACTTGATGAAAAGGAACAAGTTATTCAAGAGCAAACAGAATTAATAGAAGAACAAGATAATAAGAAGAGTGAATTAAATAGTATATTAAATAAAGCTAGTAGATTATTAGAAAATATTGAGTAGGCAGCTGCCTACTTTTAATTTAGGTGGTATAATGGAAGAATATAACTTAGAAGAGATTATTAATAATTTGGATTTTAAAAGTAATAGTTTAAATGATTGTGGAAAAGGAGTATTTCTTACTAATTTTGAAATTGATACTCTAGAAAAATATAAAATAAACTATAAAAATGCTACATCATTAAAAGAGGTATTATTTTTAGTAGAAGAAGTATTAGATGATAATTCTTTAGATGATTTAGAAAATATTTCTAAGTCTATAGCAGAAAGAGATTATTATATGAATACAAATAAATAGATTATTTTTAAAAAGAAATGAAATAGTTTCTTTTTTTTGGTAT
Organism: uncultured Mycoplasmatota bacterium; assembly: GCA_948434005.1. Classification (GTDB taxonomy): domain Bacteria; phylum Bacillota_I; class Bacilli_A; order RF39; family UBA660; genus UMGS995. Next base: position 39,688 of record CAOJEH010000004.1, on the reverse strand, counting down.
AATTAATTTAGTTAGGAAAGTGATTATATGATATATTTAGATTATTCAGCAACAACACCAGTAAATAATGAAGTTTTAGATACTTTTGTAAAAGCTACAAATGCATATATAGGTAATCCGAATTCGCTACATAAACTTGGAGTAGAATCAAAAAAACTAATTGATGCCTCTACAGAACAAATATCTAAATTGTTAAATGTATCATCTAAGGAGATTATTTATACCTCTGGTGCTACTGAAGCAAATAATGCTGCTATTTTAGGAGTATGCTATAGATATAGTAATAGAGGAAAACATATAATTACTACAAAACTTGAACATTCATCAATTACTGCTACTTTGCAGTATTTACAAAATCATGGTTATGATATTGATTTTTTAGAAACTGATTCTACTGGTAGAGTAGATTTGGATAATTTAAAATCTTTAATTAGAGATGATACTATATTAGTTACAGTTGCAAGTGTTAATAGTGAAGTTGGTGTAATTCAACCTATTGAAGAAATTGGTAATATTTTAAAAGATTATCCTAAAATATATTTTCATAGTGATATGACACAGTCTATTGGTAAAATCAATTTTAATATAGAAAATGTTGATATGATAAGTTTTTCAGCTCAGAAAATATATGGATTAAAAGGAATTGGATGTTTAATTAAAAAAGAAAATATAGTAATTGATCCAATAATACATGGTGGAAAATCTACAACTATTTATCGAAGTGGAACTCCAGCTGTAGGACTTATAGTATCAGTTTCTAAAGCACTTAGACTAGTTATGGAAAATTTAGATGAAAATTATGAGTATGTATATAGCTTAAATAAATATTTAAAAGATAAATTAAAAGATAATAAAGATATTCATATAAATAGTAATGAGTATTCTATTCCACATATTTTAAATATAAGTATTATGGGGATTAAGCCAGAAACAATGTTACATGCATTAGAAGAAGAAGATATTTATATTTCAACCCAAACAGCGTGTGCATCAAAGGCTACTTCATCTCTTGCAGTTTATGAGCTTACTAAGAATTTAGAGTATTCTAAGTATAGTATTAGAATTAGTTTAAGTCATTTAACTAAAAGAGAAGAATTAGATACTTTTTATAATGTTTTGATAAAAAAAATAGAGGAGTTGAAAAGTTTAAATGAAAGTCGTTAAAATTACTGCAGTGTGGTGTAGTGCATGTTTAATAATGAATAAAATTTGGAATAAGGTTATAGAAAAAAAGCCAATAGAAACTATATCTTTGGATTTAGATTTTGATGAAGAGGAATCTAATAAATATACACCAGGCGAGGTGTTACCTGTATTTATTTTTATGGATAATGATAAAGAAATAAAAAGAATTACTGGAGAACATACTGAAGAAGAATTAATAAAAATACTAGAAGAAATAGGTGATTAAATTGAAAAAAATAAGATTAATATTATTTATACTAATATCTTTTTTTGTTTTTAATCCAAGTGTTTTTGCAAAAGATAATATAAAAATATATTTTTTTCATGGAGATGGCTGTCCTCATTGTAAGGAAGAGGATAAATTCTTAGAAGAAATAAAAGATAAATATCCTAAAATTAAAATAGAAAAATATGAAGTGTGGAAAAATAAAGATAATCAAGTTTTTATGGAAATTGTTAAGGATAAAATGAAAATATCAGATAGTGGAGTTCCTCTTACTATAATCGGTTCTACTTATGTTGTTGGATATGCAGATACTTATAATGATAAATTAGAAAGAATTATAAATTTTTATTTAGATAGTAATAAATATTCTGATATAGTTGGTAGTATAAAAAATAATACTTATAATGGTAAAACAGTTATAGATTATTTTGAAAAGGAGGATAAAAAAACAAATAATTCTACTACTATAAATGTACCTATTATAGGTAAAACTAATCTTAAGAATCTTTCTATAGAGTCAGCTGCTGTATTAATAGGTCTTGTAGATGGCTTTAATCCTTGTGCGATGTGGGTATTACTATTTTTAATAAGTATGCTTATAGGAATGAAAAATAGGAAAAGAATGTGGGCTATTGGAATTACTTTTTTACTTGCATCAGCTTTTATTTATATGGCAATAATGCTTTCTTGGATAAATATTATTGTAAATATTTCTACATCTATTATATTTAGAAATATTATTGCAATAGTTGCTATTATAGGTTCTATTATAAATATAAATTCATTTAGAAAAGAATTAAAAAAAGATTCTGGATGTGAAGTAATAGATTCAAAAAAGAGAAAGAAAATATTTTCTAAGATAAAGAAATTTACTACAGAAAAAAGTCTATTTTTAGCACTAGGAGGTACTATATTATTAGCAGTTAGTGTTAATGTAGTTGAACTTGCTTGTTCTGCAGGGCTTCCACTAATATTTACTCAGATATTAGCAATTAATAATATTTCTGGTATTAAGGCATTTTATTATACTTTAATTTATATGTTTTTCTTTTTATTAGATGATATGATTATCTTCTTTGTAGCAATGTTTACAACTAAGATAAGTGCAATATCTACTAAGTATAATAAGTATTCCCATTTGATTGGAGGCATACTAATGTTAGTGATTGGGCTGCTATTAATTTTTAAACCTGAATGGTTAATGTTTAATTTTCAATAATTATACTAGTAATATTTTAAAATTTGTTATATAATTGAATAGAGAATATATAAAGGGTGATGGCTGTGGAAGATAAAATAATAATCATAGATAAAGATAATAAGGAAGAAGAGGTAGAATTAGTTACATATTTAAATACAAGAGATAATATGAATCAATATATTGTTTATACTAAAAATGAAAAACAACCAAATGGTGATATTGTTATATATATTTCTAAGTTGATTGAAGAAGATAATAGTAAAAAGATTGTTGAAATTAATGAAGAATCTGAATGGAAAATGGTTCAGTCTCTATTAAAGGAAATTGCTAACGCTTAGATAGGTATTGGTGAAGAGTATGTATAATAATTTTGATTATCTAAAATTTGTAGAAAAGATTAAGTCAGCTTTATATGATATATATGAAAGTCAAGAAGTAATGATTGGTGAAGAACAAGATGAAAATTCTAGAAATAAACGTGTAGAAAAATATATTGAGACTAAAGATTTAGCAGTTAAACTAATAGAAAATATAGAGTCATTGTATTTAGATAAAGGTGTTCCTAAGGAAAAAAATAATGTAGAGGAATCTGAACCAAAGATTGTTCAAGTAGCAAAACAAGACGAATTATTACAAGCTAGTAATCAAATAGAAAATGTTGGAGATGAAAATGAAGAAACCATAGAAACCGAAGATGTAAGAGAAGCTACTTCCAAAAATGATATTAGTGATGAAAATATAGATAAATCTAACTTACCAAGATTTTATTTAGATTATAGAAATGGTGATAAACCAAATTTTGCTTTTGTTCCTGAATCAATTTATACTAAATTAAAAGCTAATGGTACATTAGAACCTAAAAATAATATAGTGTATAAACAGGATAGTGGGGAGAAAAGAGGAATTATTGTAAGAGCAGATCAATTTATGAAGTTATCACTTTCTAAAGATAGACAAGAAGGTGTTTTGAAAGAAGCAAAATACTTTAGAATAGAGCAAGCAAAAAAATCTAGACAAAAATTACAGGAGGAAGCACTAAGCGTATAAAGGAGGATATTATGAATACTGAAGTTAATAATTTAAATAATATGAACAGTACGCCAACTGGTAATGTTAATGTTGTTCCAACTATGCCCGTAGGTAATACTCAAACTGTTCCAACTATGAGTAATATTGTTAGTGCCAACAATATGCCAGGACCTACAGTTAACCAAAATATTAATGTAGGAACTATACCTACAAATAATAATGTATCAGTAAATAAAGAAGGAGTAGTACAACCAACTGGTGGTAATGTAGCTCAGTCTGTAGCAGTTGCAGCATCCCCAACAGTTACAGTAGTTGATAATAATCAAAATCCAAGTATTTCTAATAATATAGAGGCTACTATTAGTGTTGATGTTAGTGGTAAAGTTGATCCTATTTCTTTAGAATATAATGAGTATAGAAATGATTTAAATAAAATTTATGCTACTACTACAGATGAAAATTCATTAATATCTAAATTTGTTATCGAAAATGGTAAATGTAATCATACTTTAGTTATTAAATACTCGAATGGTGTAGTGTCTACTGAGAAGAGCCACGTATTTGATTATACAGAGAACTTTAAAAATGATTTTTTAGCTCCTATGTTAGAAGATTATAATAAGTATAATACTATATTTGATGATAGTGTAGTAATTAAAGATAATTCTTTAGCAACATTTACTGCTAGAACTAAAGATAATGATAGCTTAATTATTGAGAATATTAATATGGATGTTGCTAGTAAACTTAGTGATTTGGTAAAAAGAAGGGATAATAGTAATCCTAATTTGACTGATAGTAATACTATAAAACAAGTTTATAATGAACATGGTCTTGGTAATACTTCAGTGATTGTTTTAACAATATTATTGATAGGAATGACTGTAATAGGTACAATCTTCTTTACAGTAATGGCTAATAAGTAAATTTTAAATGTAAGAGGTACGCATATGAATAATAAAGTGAATGGAAATAAACATAGTAAGAAAAAATATATAATCGTAATAATTTTATTGTTGATACTATTAATTGGTGGTACTTATGCGTGGCTAACTATAGAAATTACTGGAGATAAGATTAATAAAATTAAGGCAGGAAAACTTGAATTATTTTTAAATGAGACTAGTGAAGGGATAACTATTCAAAATGCAGTACCTATGACTGATCAAGATGGTAATAATATGACAGAAGGTTATAGTTTTACTCTTAAAAATACTGGTAATATAGGTAGTGACTACATTATATATTTAGACGATCTTGATATATCGGATGGTAGTAAGCGAATGGATGATAAATATGTTAAATATAGTCTAACTAAAAATGGTGGTATTACTAATATAAAATTATTGAATACAACAGGTAAAAATCCAAATAGAATTTTAGATTCTGGAACTATATCTGCTGATACAACAAATACATACACACTAAAACTATGGATAGATAGTGCGGCTACTAATGAAGTTATGGAAACGGAATTACTAACTCAATTAAGAATAGTAGCTACACAACCAACTACTAATGATAATATTATAGGGGCTTATGAATTTAATTCAGATTCTGGAGACTTTAATTATTGTGTTACGGGTGAAGAATCTACATGTAAAAAGGTTAAATGCTATGAACCTAAAGATGCTAATAGTTGTTCTCCAGGTACTATAATAAAATATAGAATTAATGATAATGAAACTAGATATTTTAATGTTTTACATGATGATGGAGTTAAAATGACACTTCAACAAAGAGAAAATACAATCTATAATGTAACTTGGAATAATGAGGGTTCTAGTTCATCTGGACCTACTAATGCTTTATCTCAAATAGAAGCTGTTACTAATAATTGGTCTAATGTTAATAGTGAAACATATAAAATGGGTGAGACAGTCTTTCATAAGAATGCATATACTGGATGTGTTTCTCATACTAATTGTTCAAATATGGTATATCAATTAGATAGTAAAACTGTAAAAGCTAGGATGATAACAATGCAAGAGGCTATACAATTAGGTTGTTCAAATATTTATGGATCTTGTCCTATTTGGATGAATAATTATTTAAGTAATTGTAACTCTAGTTATTGTACTTATCCTGATACTAATAGAAATAATAATTTTGGCTATTGGACAATGTCTGCACTACAAAATGATACTAATAATGTAAGTGCTTGGCATATCAATAATAATGGTTCTTTAGAATATCATAATGTTACTGATAGTAGTTATGGAGTTCGTGCAGTAGTAACTATAAATAAATAGATTAATTAAGAAAAGCTTGCTTTTCTTTTTTTCTTTCTGACTAGTAAACTATATTAATATTTGCTATAATAAAATTAATTGTTATGGAGGAATATATGAAAGTAGTAGTAGAGAATCTATCAAAAAGTTATGGAAAAAAAGAGGTCTTAAGAGATATTAATTTTACGTTTGAAGAAGGAAAAATTTATGGTCTTATTGGGCGAAATGGGGCTGGCAAGACTACTTTTTTTAATGCTCTTAATGAAGATATAGATATTAATTCAGGAACTATTTCTCTAAACATAAATAATAATACTAAGAAGCTTACTAGCGATGATATTGGCTATGTTATTTCTACACCAATAGTACCAGAGTTTTTAACTGCTAAAGAATTCTTAAAATTCTTTATACAAATAAATAAAAAGAAAATTGAAAATATAAAAGATATAGACTATTACTTTGATTTAGTAAAGATAGATAAACAAGATCAAGATAAACTATTAAAAGATTATTCCCATGGTATGAAAAATAAAATGCAAATACTTATAAATTTTATATCAGATTCAAAAGTACTTTTACTAGATGAACCATTAACAGCTTTAGATGTAGTAGTACAAGATGATATGAAAAAGCTTTTAAAACAAATGAAAAAGAATCATATAATAATATTTTCTACACATATATTAGAACTTGCAACTGATTTATGTGATGAAATATTAATACTAAATAATCAGAAACTAGAATTAATAGAAAAGAAAAATTTAAATACTAAAAATTATAAAGATAAGATAATAAAATCATTAAAGGATATAAAATAATGAATACTTTTAAGACTTCCTTTGATATAGATTTTACTTATGCTATTAATTCATTTGTTTATACATTAAAGAAAACTCCTATTATTAAAAATATTATTAGTGATAATATATATAGTAAAGAAGGATTTAAGTTATTTGTTAAAATATTAGGACTTATTTGTACTATATCTAAATTAGTGGTTTCTAGGTTAATTTATTTTTTCTTTATATTTGGTATTTGTAATATTTTAAAATTAAATACTAATAATTTATTTATTCATATAGTTTTTATAGCAGCTATAATTGGTATGTTTTTAAATACTAGTATTCTTAATACTAGTAGAAAGAAATATATTAGTATAATACTATTTAATATGGATTCTAAAAAGTATATTATTAGTCATTATTTATATGATAGTATTCTTAATTTTATACTTAATACAGAATTATTATATATATTTACTAAATCATTAAAAATATCTATTATTATTAGTTTATTCTCCTTACTAAGTAAAACTATAGGAGAGGCATTAAATATTAAATATTATAAAAAGAATAATATTAGAATATGTGATGATAAGTTTTTATTTATATTAGTTATAGTTATAGGAATTACTTTATTATTATTACCCTTGCTTGGTATATATTTTGGAATTAATATAATAATTATATCTACTATAATATCATTTTTATTTAGTATTTTTTCTTATAAGTATATATGTCATGTTGATAGTTATAAATTATTATATAAAAGAATTAATAGTTATAATATGGCAGTAAATAGTAAATATCAAAGTGATTATAATATTCAAACCTATATTGATATAAAAAATAAAGATAAAATTATTAATAATAAAAAACTTATAGGTAAAACAGGATATGATTTATTTAATACAATTTTTTTTGAAAGACATAGATCAATACTATCTAGAAGTTCTAATATAAGTATGATATTAGTATCTGTTATTTTTATTATTACATTAGATTCTATATATCAAGTCCCTAATATAAAGATATATATTAATAATTTTCTTATTAATAATTTAGGTTGGTTTGTTTTATTTATGTATTTTATTAATAGGGGTAATACTATTACTAGGGCTATGTATTTTAATTGTGATCATGCAATGCTTACATTTAATTTTTATAAAGAAAAGAGTACTATACTTAATTTATTTAAGAAGAGATTATTAACTATAATAAGAATTAATATAAGACCAGCTATATTAATGGGAATATTTATACCAATAATTATTTATTTAACAGGGGGGACTAGTAGTATATATGATTATTTATATATCTTTATATACATATTGTCACTTAGTGTCTTCTTTTCAGTACATTATCTTGTAATCTATTATTTAATGCAACCATATAATAGTGATATGAAGATTATTAATAAATTATATGAAATAGTATTATTTTTAACATACTTCATTGCCTATCAAGTGACTAAATTAAATCTATCAACTACTATGCTTACTATAATGGTAATTATATTTACAATTGTTTATGTAAATATAGCGTTAATCTTAGTATATAGATATGCTTTCAAAACCTTTAGATTAAAGTGATTTGTCTGTAAATATTGTTGTAAATTGACTAAGAATACTAAATATGATAGTATATTCGTATGAGAATAAAAAGGATATTTGGTATGTAATACATTAATATAAAACGAGGTGAAATAGTTTGATAAAGGCAAAAATTATTAGTGCTGTAATGTCTGTAGTTGGTATTTCTATGATAGCAATTGCAGTTATTATTGATAGTGATTTAGAAGTTACACAGTCATTAAAAAGTGCTACTAATAAAGTAAATGTAATAAATATGTCTTCATCTAATAGGGTAGTTGAGACTAAGATAGAAGATACTCTTAATACCTCTGCTCCTGTAGGAGAAGTTAAGGTGCAAGAAGTATCAATGGAGCAAGCTCCTCAAGCAGAATATATACCACCTAGAGTTGAGGTATATGAGGGAATGACTATGGAAGAGTTAGCTGCTAAACTTGATAGAAATTTAGGTACAGGTTTGATTGGTGGCAAAGGAAGTTTAATTGCAAATAAGTGTATTGAACTTGGAGTTGACCCTTATGTTGCTGTTGCAATAATGTTACATGAAACTGGATGTAAGTCTGGATGTAGTAGTTTAGCTAGGTCATGTAATAATGTAGGAGGTCAAAAAGGTTCCCCTAGTTGTAATGGTGGAGCTTATAAAGCTTATGCTACTATAGATGATGGTATAGTTGGACATATTGAAAACTTACATAAAAGATATTATTCTAAAGGTCTTAATACAGTAGAGACAATTGCACCTAAGTATGCTCAAAGTAGAGCTTGGCCTGGTAAAATTAATTGGTATGTTGAACAAATAAGAGCTAGTTAAATAAAATAACTAGTTCTTTTATTTTTGTATTGATTGATTTTTTAGAAGCTGATATAATCTATATATAGGAAGGTTTTAATCAGAGGGTGAATTAGGTTTGAGTATGGAAGTAAAAAAAGATTTAGTAGATAATAAATTAAGATTAGTAGTATTTAAGAGTGCTTGGGATTTAGGGAATCAAGTAGATAAATGGCTACTTAATAGATATGGAATTGATGAAGATAAATATACCTTTATAGTACCTATCAAAGAAAACTTCTTTGATGATGGTCATTTAAAAGTAGAAATTGAAGATAGTATTAGGGGAAAAGATATCTTTTTATTAACTGATATAGGTAATTATTCTATAGAATATACAATGCATGGTTTTAAGAATCATACAAGTCCAAATGATTTAATGATGGAATTAAAAGATGGGTTAGGAGCGTGTAGTAATCATCCAGTTAGTTTGAATATTGTTATGCCGTTATTATATGCAGGAAGACAGCATAGAAAAAACACACGTGAAAATCTAATGGGTTCAAAGAACTTACATGAAATTGATATTAATAGAAAAATGAGATCTTTTATTACTTTTGATGTTCATGATCAAAGTGTTGAACAAGCTGTTTTTGATATGGAATTTGAAAATATTTATGCGACTAATGTGATATTAGAGCAATTTATTAATAACCTTAATATTAGTGAGTTACAAAGAATGGCTTTTATAGCTCCAGACACGGGTGCAACAGGAAGAAGAAATGTTTACTTAAATTCATTTAACTATAATGGTATAGACAAACAAGCTGGAAGTTTTGTTAAAATGCGAGATTATAATAATTTTAGTGATGGAAAATATCCAGTAATTGCTCATGACTATAGTGGTAAGGATGATTTATCAGGGAGAACAGCTGTTGTCATTGATGATATGATTTCTAGCGGTGGTTCTATGTTTGATGTAATAGAAGAATTGCACAAAAGAAATGTATCACAAATTTATTTAATTGTAACATATGCTTTATTTACTAAAGGAATTGATAAATTTGATGAATACTATGAAAAAGGTATGTTAAGTGGTATATATACAACTAATCTTTCTTATATTCCCGAAGAGTATAAAGAAAAGGAATGGTTAAATATTTGTGATTGTTCAAATTTAGTAGCAAGTGTTGTATATGATATTCATAATGATAATTCTATTTCTAATACTCTAAAAGATAAATCAGCATCTATTAAATTATTAGAAAAGAAATTTCAAGAGTCTAAAAATATGGGTAGTTAAAAAAGGAAATATTAAAAGTATTTCTTTTTTCTATAGAATATTATTATCACAAAGTAAATATTGATAGCATATAATATAGTGTAAACTTGACATTTTTACTGATTTATGATATAATTTATATTGTAATTGATGGCACATTATTCTAGTCAGTTACTTTATTATGAAGACGGGATTAAACAACCGTTAAAGAGCATACCTGTGAAACCTTTGGTGTTTGCTTTTTACGCCCAGTGAGGGGTGGATGCTGAGGGGTAAGGATTTTGGGCGCTCGTAATGGCATACGATAAACGACCCAACTTCCGTGGAGACCCATACTTGTGGTAAGCCTATACGTAATTTTTACTGACGGACTTATTACGATATGGATTTGAACCTATATTGTGGCGAAAGCTATGTATAGTGTAGCTTGTCTTGAGTGAAGGTATCGGGATTAGTGATCTTTCTTATACGTTTGGCCGAACTTATAAGAATTGCGCTATGAAATTATCTTTGCAAAAAAGAATTAGTAATAAAAACTGGTGAGGAAATCTCCTAGAGTGCGCTAAATTGGGATTGCAGTGGGTACTAAGTGGCAATCAAGTCGTGTGATGTGGCAACACCACACTAGCTTCTTTAAAGGGGAACCGCTTATTTGGTAACGAATAAGTAGAAGTTGGGGAAATCCTACTTGACCTAAGACTCAAAGTTTACCATTTTACAGCCATTAATTTTTTTTTGCAAAAATTTGAGAGGTATATATGAAAAAGAATGAAGATTTAGAAAATTTAAAAGTTCAAACTAGAAGAAAAGAAAAAATAAAAAAAGAATTAGTAGATAAAAAATGGGTATTAACAATATTTGTTATAGCTTTTGCAATAAGTTTTTCTCTATCTTTTGTATCAGAAATTACAGTACCTAATTTTAATTTAGGAATTGGTATAGTTGTGACATTGTTATTTATTATATTAGGTATACTATTTGATATTATAGGTGTTAGTGTAACTACTGCTGATCCTAAGGTATTTCACTCTATGAATTCTAGAAAAGTTAGAGGTGCTAATATTGCAGTAATATTTAAAAAGAATAGTGATAAAGTATCAAGCTTTTGTTGTGATGTAGTAGGTGATATATGTGGAGTTATTTCTGGTTCAACTGCTGTTACTATTGCTACTTTACTATCTAAGGCTACTTCAATTAATATATTTTTAATGACACTTATAACAACTGCTGTAGTTGCTAGTTTAACAATAGGTGGTAAAGCTATAGGTAAAAGTTTTGCTGTAAATAAATGTGATATTATTTTATATGAATTTTCAAAATTTGTATCTTATTTTTACAAAAAGAAATAGGTGGTTTTATTATGGAGTTTTTAGTAGATGGAAAAAAGGTTAGATATAATCCATATAATATGAAAAAAGATAGACACTTGGGTGATGGTTATGAAGTAGAGGCATATCAAATTAATGATAAAGTAGTTAAATTTTTTCATAAATATCCTAAAAAGAAAATTATTATAACTAAAGAATCAGTTGAGAAGATGAAAAAGATTAAAACAAAAAGGATTTTACTTCCAACCGATGCACTTTTAGATAAAAAACGTAACATCAGAGGTTATCAAATGGATTATATTGAAGATTTAGATATGGATAGTTATTTTGGTTTAGATAAAGATCAACTGGTAGAAGAGCATAAATCATTAAAGAATGATATTGAATTATTAAGTGACAATAAGGTTCAACTTGGAGATTTAAATCATGCAAATACAGTTTATAATAATGGATTGTATCTAATTGATCCAGGTAGTTATTTTATTGATTCTAGTGTTGATGAAAATCAGGCTTATGGAATTAATATCGATATACTTAATGAATTTTTAATATATGAAGTTATAAAAAATTATCATTTAGTAAAATATAGTGATTTTGATGCAGAAGAAAGTTTCTCTTTCTGTAGACAAATTAGTAGAGAATATAAAGATAGTGATAAATCTGATGTGTTAGACTTTTTATCAGGAATAGAAGAAAATAGTTTAAGCGAATTTGTAGAAAAAAGAGTTAATGGGAAAAAGTAATTATATTTTAATATTACTTTTTTAATTGTAATTTTATTAATTATATGATATAATAAGCGCCAAATGAGGTGGATTTATGAAAATTAGATTAAATGAGTATGATTTAGAATCTAACAAGATAGATCAAAGTTATGATATTTTAGCAGTTAGTGATATTCATTCTAATCTTACTGCACTAAGATTTATATGGAGTTTTTTAACAGATAAAACAAAAATTCTTACTATTTCTGGTGATACCCTTGATCATATCGAATCAAAAGAAAGAAAAGAAATTATAGAAGAACTGAAATATTTAAGCTCTCATATTAAAGTATTAATATCTCGTGGTAATCATGAAGATGTTATTATTCGAAAAGAGGGTAGGAATACTTTAAGAATACCTACTAATGATTTATCATTTTTTGATGATTTAAAAAGTAAGACAGATTGTGTTGTTATGACTGATACTATTGAAACTCATGAAGTGGATAAAATCTTTTCAGTATCATCTATTAATATGCCTACATTATGGTATTATGGTGGCGAAAATAGAGAAGAATTTTATCAAGTTTTATCTAACAATTCTATTAGTATAGATAAGGATAAGTTTAATATTTTATTATCACATACACCAAATCCTTTGATTAGAAATAATGAATTAGTTCACTTACCTGAGTTAGATAATATGGACTTGATTTTATCAGGGCATAATCATGGTGGTTTAACTCCTATGTTTATTCAAAATAGATCTAAAAATCATACTGGATTAGTTGGACCAGATTTTAAAATAGGTAAACCTAATGCATTTGGTTATTATACAACAGACGATACATCATTAATTATTTCTAATGGTGTTACTAAAGTAGCACCCTCTACAGAATTTTTAAAATATTTATCAATTGTTAATAATGTATTTATACCTGATTTTGAATTAATTCATTTAACTCCTGGTGATAGTCATAATTTACAGTTAATTAAAAGAAATATACATAATAGGCATATAATATAAAAGAGAGGTAATATATATGAGTAAAGATACACAATGGAGTAAATATATAGTATTAGGAGATACAGTTAATATATATAATTCAGATAATGTTTTAAAAGAAAAGAGAACATTATTTCCAAATATTGATGATGTATTATTATTAGAAAATAGAATTTCTTTTTTAAATGATTGCTATAATAAAAATTCTGAAGACTCTCAAGTTACTGAAAGATATTTTTTATATCGAATGACTTATCCATATATTATTAGTAGTATCGCTATTATGTTGAATCATGGTTTAACTGCTATAGATTTTGATTATCCTATGGCAGTAGCTATGAGCTTTATAGTTGGTGTTTATTCTTCAAGATTTGTTCTAGATAGACATAAATCAAATATAATAGCTAATAATTCTCATGCTGTTAATAGGCTTTATGATACAGAAAAAGAAAAATATATGTCTATAAAAGAAGAGTTACTTAATGAACCTATAGATGAGGGTAAGATAATTAGGAATCAATTAATTCCAGTTAGTGAAGATAGAGATTATGGTTATGAATTAGTAGGAAGAGAAGATATTTTTGAAAATTATAGTAAAATGAAAAGAAAATTAAAAAGAAAAATGCGTAATGATAGATTGGATGAATATATGGATTCTATAGGATGTACTTCTGAAGATAAAGAAATATTAATAGAATTACTTAGTGAAAAATCTAAAAAATTAGAAGCTCCTAAACAACTCGTTAAGAATTAAGCTTGTCTTTTTTCTTTTTTTTTGTTAAAATTTTAATAGTTTTGAGGTGTATAAATATGTTACAAGTTAATAATGTTAGTTTAAAATTTGGTAAAAGAACTTTATTTGAAGATGTTAATTTAAAATTTACAAATGGTAATTGTTATGGATTAATAGGTGCTAACGGAAGTGGGAAATCTACATTTTTAAAAATACTATCTGGTGAAATAGAAACTACTACTGGTGAAGTATCTATGACTAAAGGTGAAAGACTTTCTATATTGAAGCAGGATCATTATCAATATGATGATATGAGAATTATAGATGTAGTTATAATGGGTAATGAAAAACTATATAAGATAATAGAAGAAAAAAATGAATTATATTCCCATACTGAATTTAGTGATTCGGATGGAATGAGGCTTGCTAATTTAGAAGCAGAATTTATGGATTTAGATGGTTGGAATGCTGAGAGTGATGCTGCGACTCTTTTAAATAATTTGGGTGTTGATAGTAACTTACATTATCAATTAATGAAAGAAATTCCTGTAAAAGATAGAGTTAAAGTTTTATTAGCAGGAGCACTATTTGGAAATCCAGATATACTTTTATTAGATGAACCTACAAATAGTTTAGATATTGATGCAATTAAGTGGTTAGAAGAATTTTTAATAAATTTTTCAAATACAGTAATTGTAGTATCTCATGATAGACATTTTTTAAATAATGTTTGTACTCATATCGCAGATATTGACTATGGAAAAATAAAACTTTATATTGGTAATTATGATTTCTGGTATGAATCTTCAGAATTATTACAAAAGCAAATGAGGGATTCAAATAAAAAGAAAGAAGAAAAGATAAAAGAATTACAATCATTTATCGCAAGGTTTTCGGCTAATGCTTCTAAATCAAAACAGGCTACTTCTAGGAAGAAAATGTTAGAAAAAATTGAACTTGATGAAATTGTTCCATCTTCTAGAAAGTATCCATATATAGATTTTAAAATAGAAAAGCCTGCTGGAAAAGAAAAACTAGAAGTAACAAGTCTAACTAAAGAACTTGATGGCAGAAAAATACTTAATAAAATATCATTTACTATCTTAAAAGGTGATAAGGTTGCTATTGTTGCAGAAGATGATTTTGTAAAAACTGCTTTATTTAATATTTTATGTGGAAAAGATAAGGATTATAAAGGTAAAATTGAATGGGGTAAAACAATGAATTATGGATATTTACCTCAAGATAATACTGAGTTTTTTAATACAGATAAAAGTATTATGGAATGGATAGGAAATTATTATGATATTAAAGATG
This sequence comes from uncultured Mycoplasmatota bacterium, assembly GCA_948434005.1. GTDB lineage: Bacteria > Bacillota_I > Bacilli_A > RF39 > UBA660 > UMGS995. The sequence continues at coordinate 24,306 of CAOJEH010000004.1, read as the reverse complement.
AAACGATTCTAAGAGGTTTTTTAGGAAGAATGTTATTTTCTGGAGAAGATGTATTTAAAAAAGTTAATGTATTATCAGGGGGCGAAAAAGCTCGCTGTATGTTATCTAAAATGATGTTAGAAGAACCTAATTTCTTAATTTTAGATGAACCTACAAACCACCTTGATTTGGAGAGTATTACTTCACTAAATAAAGGTATGGAAAGATTTGAGGGAGAAATAATTTTTACAACAAGAGATTATGAACTTAATTCAACTGTTGCAAATAGAATAATTGAAATAAAATCTGATGGCTCTATAATAGATAGAAAAATGAGTTATGAGGATTATCTAGATGATAATAAGTAGACTATAAATTTATAGTCTATTTTATATGTCAATCATGTAGTTTAATATGTATTTTTTTAAATATTTATGTTATCCTTATAATAGGTGGTGAATATATATGTATTGTCCAAAATGTAATAAAGAAGTTAATACAGGAAAACTATTTTGTAATGTTTGTGGTTCTAGATTAGTAGAAAAAGATGCTGAGATACAAGATAATGAAACAATAGATATAAATAGTGGATTTACACAAGTAATTGATGTTCCTTCTATGGTTAAATCTTATGTAGGGGACAGTTATGATAATATAAGAGCAGTTAATTTTTCTATTTGGTATTTTTTATTTGGAGTTTATTATGCAATATATAGAAAGATGTACTTGTTTAGTGCAATATATCTTGCTTTTAATATATTATTACTTTATGTAAATTTTAAATTTTGTATTATTTTATTTGGTATTTTAAATATCGTTATTTCTCTTATATTTAATAATATGTATTTACTTAGTGTAGAGAAAAAGGTCCAAAAAATTAGAAAAAGAAACTCTGGTCTTAATAGAGCTGATTTATTAAATGTTTGTAAATATGCTGGAGGAGTTAATTACTTGCCGTCATTATTAGCTATTATTGGTATATCTATAGTTAACTATAATGTAAATAAAGATATGATAGATGAACTATTACATAGAACTACAAATACTCCTGTTGAAGATTATAAGGAATTAGTATTTACTAATCCTAATGGTTTTAGTAAGAAATCTATTGGAAATGATAAGTATGATTATAATTATGAGACTAAAGGTGAATCATGCAATTATACAATAGAAATAACTTCAACTTCTAATACTGCATATAACTATTTAAATAGAAAAACAACATATTCTGAACAAGATAAAAAAACTCCTATTAGTAAACAAAATATTAATGGTAATGAATGGGATTATATGGAAATAGATACATTAGGTACAGCTTATATATATGAGTATGCAATTATAAATAATCATTCTCTATATAATATTACTTATAGAATATATGAAGATTCTGGAACTTGTGATAGAAAAAAAGATGAACTTATTGGATCATTAAAATTTAAAAAATTAAATAATTAAAAAATACTAAGCATTGAGCTTAGTTTTTATTTGTAATCTTTTCTCCTCTGGGACATCTATTTCCCCAGTGGTCTATAATTTCATCATCTTTATTTATAAATATTACTTCACAGTTATTAGGACATTTTCCACAAAATTTACTATTAGTACTATATTTATAATTATTTATATTAAAGTCAAATTCTATTTCTGGTTTATCTTTTGATAAAATAGCTACTCCTAAAGCTCCCATTAAATGTCCATTTTTATCTGTAATAATTTTAGTATTTAAAATATCTTCAAATGATTTTACTACACCTATATTTTTACTAACGCCTCCTTGGAAGATAATAGGTTCTGCAATCTTTTTTCCTTTAGCAACATTATTTAAGTAATTTAGAGCAACACTTTTACATAAACCCGCAATAATATCATTTTTATTATATCCCATTTGAGCCTTATGTACTAGGTCACTTTCTGCAAAAACAGTACATCTTGCAGCAATAGGGGTAGGGTTATTACTAGTTAGTGCAATAGAACCAAAATTATTTACATCTATTCCTAATCTTTTAGCCTGACTAGATAAAAAAGCACCAGTACCTGCAGCACAAAGAGAGTTCATAGCATAATCAGTTACAATCCCATTATCTATTAAAATAATTTTAGAGTCTTGTCCTCCTATTTCAATTATAGTTTTTATATCAGGATATATTGATAATGTTCCTATAGCATGTGCAGTTATCTCATTTTTAATAATAGAAGCATTTAAAATAGATCCAATTAATCTTCTAGCAGATCCTGTTGTACCTACTGATACTATTTTAATATCATCACTAATATTATTTTTAAAATATTCTATAATTTCTTTTACTGCCTTAATTGGATTTCCCTCAGTCCATATATATTTACTTAATAATATATTATTATCACTATCAATAATAACACCTTTAGTAGAAATAGATCCTATATCTATTCCTAAATAAGCTTTTTTCATTTTTTCTCCTTTCGATATTTTATCAAATCATAGAATGCCTCTAATCTAGTAATAATACCTTCATTAGAAGTCTCACTATCATATGAAAAGAATATTATAGGTATATTTTTATCTTTAGCAACTTTTTTAATTATAGGTATTGCTCCAACTTCAGGAGTACATCCAAATGGTTTAGTATGAATTATTCCATCATATTTTTTAGCTAGTTTTATAGTTCTATATACATTATCTAAACCGTCAGCACCTAAAGTATATTTACAATAGTGTTTAGTTTTTCTAAGCATATGTTTAGTTGTAAGCTTCTTTTTCCAAAGTAGGTAAGATAGGTCTGTATATCTTTTTAATTCGATATTCATCTTAGCCAGTTCACTTTCTAAAAAGTAACTAGAAAATGGTTCCATAGAAGTATATAATTCTCCTATAATACCAACTTTTAAACAATTTTTAGGTTTATCTATTTTTAATTTTTTAAACTTCTTTCTATATTTAAAATAACATATTGTTAGAGTAGTTAGATTATTACAATTATAAAAATCTTTATACATTTTTTCTCTTAAATTTATAAAACTATTTTTATCTACTTCAAAGCCAATTCTTTTTCTAATAATTACATCTATTTTATCCATATAATAAATAAAAAATAGTGTAATTATAAAAGTATTTATAAATTTATATAGAGATAATTTACTATTAAGTTTTTTAAATATATTGTAAGTCTCTTTAACACGCATTTTATCTTTAGAAATTAGTTTTATAAAAGAAAACTCATATCCCAAATCTCTTAATATTTTTTCTTGTACTTCTGCATAATATCTATATCTACAGCCACCACCAGCTTGCACTAATATAGAAGCACCTTTATCAAGGGATTCTATAAAATTACCTAAATTATATTTAAAAGGAATACATACATCATTTGGAGAATATTTTTCTCCTAGCTCTAAAGTTTTTTTAGTAATAGGAGGGGACTGTCTTACTTCAAAATCAGTAAGTTTTTCAAGTAAATATTTTACAGGTATATAATAATTTCCTAAGTGAGGGAAACTAATTATTCTTTTCATAGTTTTCCTCCTTTTTTTGTTTTAATATATCTATAAAACTTTCTAGTCTTGTAAGTATTCCAATATCACTATTTAAATCTTCCATTATGAGTTTAAGAACAGGTATATTTTTAACTTCTCTAATTGCAAGATGATTTGCTAGAGAATCAGGTCCACAAGGGAATGCAGAAATTATAATGATACCATCAACTTTATCTTTATAATAATTAATACTTGCCATAACTTCTTTACTATGAGTCCAATGAATATCAGTAGATATTTTTTCACATTCAGAATCTATTATTTTATGATTAATTCTATCACTATAGATAATAGTTATATTTTCATCTTCTAAGTAGTCTATAATAGGTTTACCTACTAGTTCATCATATAAATTATAAGGATGTGCTGCTACTAGGATTTTAGTATTATTAGTAGTTAAATTATATTTTTGTTTTTCTTCTCTTCTTATTCTATTTTCTAGGCTTTTTTCTTTGGCAAATTTATAAGCTATGTAACTATTTATATAAGAAAAGCCTAATTCTTTACCTAAGTTTAAAAATCCAAGTAGTTCATTTTCATTTTTAGTTAAATCAATATTATAATTAAGAATATTTATATTATCAAAAGTATTATTAACTAAATCATATAAAGCATTAAAATTAGTACATACGCCTTCGTTCTTTTTAACAGAATAAAGTCTAGGTACTAAAATATAGTCACATCTATTAATTAAATCTTTTACATGACCTAGATATAATTTTAGAGAAAGACAGGCTTCATCTTGAGCAAGACGTTCTCCATCAGATAGTATTTTTTTATTACTTTGATTACTATAAACAACATTAAGTTTTAAGTATTTGAAAAAGTAAATCCATAAATCATTATAATAGTAATAGAGTAGTGCTTTAGGTATTCCTATTTTTTTCATAATGTTTTCCTCCTATAAAATACTATGTAAATAATAGTTATTTATTAGAAAAAAATTCGACAAAAAAATAGATTGTAGTATAATTAAAATGGTGATAAGATGAAGAAATTATTTAGTTTAATATTATTTATAATACTTATTTTACCAGTTGGGGTATTTGCTAAAAATGATATAGTAAAACTATCTAAATGTGTTGATGGTGATACGGCAAAGTTTATAATAAATGGGAAAGAATATTCAACTAGGTTTTTAGCTATAGATACACCTGAAGTCAAGCATCCAAAAAAGAAAGTAGAACCATATGGGAAAGAAGCTAGTAAGTATACTTGTGATAGATTGAAAGCTGCTAAAGAAATTGTTTTAGAATATGATTCTAATTCAACAAAAGAAGATAAATATGGAAGAAGGCTAGCTTGGGTATTTGTAGATAAAGAATTATTACAAGAAAAATTAGTTTCTAAAGGTTATGCTAAAGTAGCTTATTTGTATGGTGATTATAAATATACAAAAAAATTACAAAAGATAGAGCAAAAAGCTAAAGATAATAAAGTTGGTATATGGTCAAATAATAATTATGTTTATGATAGTAGTGATAGTTTATTAGAAAAAATATTTGATAAATTACTTAGATATATTAGGAAAGAAATTAAAAGTATGTTATAATGTTTATAAGAAGAAAGGAATTTTATTATGGCTGAAGAAAAAAAGAAAAAAGATACAAAAAAGAATAATACAGTGGGTACAAAAAAAACTACTAGTAAGACTAAAACTACTCCTAAGAAAACAACTTCTAGTAGTAAAACGACAACTAAGAAGACTGCTCCAAATAAAACTAAGAGTGCATCAAAGACAACTAATAGTGCAGTAAAGAAAACTAAAAGTACAACTACTAAAAAAGTAGCAACAAAAAATACTAAGACTGCATCTAAGAGTTCTACTGTTAAAAAGACTACTGCTCCTAGTAAGAATGTAGATGTTAATAATAAGGAAGAAGTAAAAAAAGATAAGACTATAGAAATAAATCAAAAGAAACTTGTAACAGGAATAGCAATAGTTGTATTAGTAGTTTCATTAATTTTATTATGTATATTTGGTTCTGATTCTGTTTCTACTAAATATCAAAAATCTAGTACAAATAGTGAAGAATCTTCTACTGATGGAAATAGTGTATTAGAGCAAGCAACAAAGGAATCAGAAGAAATAAAAGAAGATGAGAGAACAGCACCTAAACTTATAAGTGTTGATGATTATTTAGAATTATATAAAAGTGATGAAGTATCATTAGTATTAATATCAAAAGAATCTTGTGGATACTGTCAAATTGCAGTGCCAATAATTGAAAATATAATATATACAGATGGTGTTAAAATAAATCATGTTGATGTAGGAGATATGAGTGATGATGATACTGCTAAATTAATAGGTTCTGATGATTATTTTAGTGAAGGATATGGAACACCTTTAATATTAGTAGTTGGTGAAAATTCAATTAAAGATAAAATAGAAGGGTTGACTACAAAAGAAGGTTATAAGGAGTTCTTCAAAAAATATAGTTCTGAGGAGTAAAATAATGAAAAGTGTATACGAACGCGTATTAGAATTTAAGTATAATTATCCTACTACAATTGCTTGGAGACTTAAACAAAATGCAAATATTGTACAAAAACATTTAAATCCAGGTGAGGAAGTTTTATATGTTTTTGCAGCTCAAAAGAATAATAATCCTCTAGATATTTTATCTACTGCTGTAGTAGCACTTACTAATCAAAGAATTTTGATAGGTAGGAAAAGAGTAATATTTGGATATTTCTTAGATTCTATAACACCCGATATGTTTAATGATTTAAAGGTATTAAATGGCATAATTTGGGGAAAAATTCATTTAGATACAGTTAAAGAATTTGTTACATTATCTAATATTAGTAAAAGATCATTACGAGAAATAGAAACAAAGATTTCATCGTTTATGATGGAAGAGAAGAAAAAATATGGTTATAAACCTAAAATTAAAAAATCAGACTTTTAATAAGTCTTTTTTTTTGATATAATCTATAATAGGTGAAGATAATATGAAAAAAGTATTTAGTACTATGCTAGCATTATTAATATTTATGTTGGTATATCAATTCTTTGTAACTTTTTTAATTAATAAAAGAGATTATAATTATTCTCTAATAACAAAAGATAATGAATATATAATAAAAGAAAATTATCATAGAAAAAAGGGTATTAATATGTATTCATTTTTAGTTACTGATAAAAAGAATAATAGCTTTGTTTATAGTTATAAAGGAGATTTAAATAGACAAAGTAAGGTTTTAAAAGATATAGTAAGTTATAGTAGTAAAGAATTATATTGTATCGCACCAGTACTAAAAAATGATAGTGTAGAAAATATTGTTTGTAAATATAAAGATGAGCTAGTAGGGTATAATTATTTAAAACAAATTAGTAATAATGAAGTAGATAATTTTATTAATAATTTATCTTCAACTGGATATAAAATTAATACTTTATATAAAGAACTTAATAGTGCTAAAACTCAACATGGAAAGATTTCATTTTATAATGATATGGATCCTAATTTGTATTTTGCAATATGGAATTATAGAGGAGTATATTTAGTAAATAATAATGAAGTAACAGATGAAGATTTATTAGATAGTGATTTATATGAAAATAAATATTCTATAACAGTTAATGAGCATTTTATAGTGGCTGATCCTGATAATAATTTTGATTCTTTTAAAGTTGTTAATATAAAAGAAACTGGTCAAGATGAAATATCCTCATCAGAAGATATTTCTAGTAGTATTTATTTTAATGGTTCATATAAAGGTAAGGCTTATTTAACAGATATTATAAATAAAAAACAATATGTTCTTGATCCTAAAGCGGAGACTATTGAAGCTTTAGAAACACCTAAATATTATGATGGTAAAAAACTTGTAGATATAGATATTTATCAATTAATTACTTCTGAAAAATATTTTATTGATAATGTAATACCTAAAGAATTAGTTAAAAAATATGGAAATAATGTTATGTATTCAGAAGGTAATTATTATTATCAAAAAGATGGTGGAGTATATAAAATAGTAGGGGATAATTATGAATATAGTGTTTTACTATTTAAGTTTAGTGATTTAAAAGAGTTAAAAGTTTTAAATGGTAATTTATATTTTATAAGTCAAGATACTGTTTATATGTATAATGATACTATTGGTTTAAAAAGAGTTATTGAAAATAGAGAACTAATTTATAATTATAAAAATATATTTAATGTATATGAGAAGTAGTTAAATCATATATTAAAATAGGTATTGCGAAAAAAGTGATATTTTGCTATAATATCACTTGTGATGGGACTTTAGCCAAGTGGTAAGGCGTGGGTCTGCAACACCCTGATCACCGGTTCAAATCCGGTAGGTCCCTCCATTATGCGGATGTAGTTTAGTGGTTAGAATACGACCTTGCCAAGGTTGTGACGGGGATTCGATTTCCCTCATCCGCTCCATTGAAATATAAGGAAATCAAGCAATTGTTTTCCTTTTTTTGTTATACAAAATCAATAGAAATTCTTCTGCGTATCTCACACATATCTCACACGTATCTCACACAAAAAAAGAAGTCTACTTAAAGACTACCTTATTTAACTCTGCTTCTATGAATTTTAAATCTAAATGTGTATAGATATTATCAGTTAAATCTTTTACAGAATGTCCCATAATTCTCTTTCTTGCTAAATCATCGGATTTACTTAATTTCCATAAAGTGGAAAAAGTGTGCCTTGTGTCGTAAGAATAGTGTTTAATATTTAAATTTAGTAATTCATTCTATTATAGCCGATATTAGCCATGGATATTTCTTACTTACTTTCCTTTTTACAAATAGATTTGCTTCCTTTTTAGGTATAGATAACATAATAGCCTTCTCTCAATATAGTTTTTGCTTTATTTCTATGATAATTATACCAAAATCAACAGAAAATAGCCACCGTATTACTTGAAAAACATAATAATTTTTGTGTATAAAAAAATACTAGTACGAGTATACTAGTATTGACAATTATCATTAAAAATGATATTATTGTCATATAAGAACTCTGTTCGATCCGAAGCTTTACGTTTAGTACGTGAAAGGTTTATGTAGGAAGAATGGAGTTTTTTATTTTGAATTTTTAGTTAATGATGAATCAAATATACTATTTTTGGATTTAAAGCACCAATGTCTATAAGGATCTTTCCAATTATTAACAAAGTCCCTACGGCTGCTAGTTGATACACCAATATTAAAATTAGGATAAATAGTTTTAATATTTCTTAATATATTTTTATATAGTTTTTCTTTTGCAATAGTTCTTTTGCCTCGTTTATTACTGCCCAGCATTTTTTCTTTATCCATATTATTTAGTTTAAAATTCATAGCACCTAATATAATATCCATACATTGCAATATTACATGATTTTTAGAATCTACCTCTGCTATATCTTCATTATAAATATGAACATTATTTATACAAAAGAAATCATTAAGTGCATAAATATAACCTTTAAACTCTCTATTTTTCTTTTTAGTATCAGGTAATTTATCAAAATATAATTTTAATATTACTTGATCTTTTTCTTTCGGATTACAGTAATCTATACCAAAAGCATGTTTAATAAACTGATAATATAAAAGGAAATATTCTTTTTCTTCATGTTCTCTATTCAAATTTTGAGGAACTTGGGCATTTTGCCTAAACATTATTCTTATCTTAATTTTATTAACTTTAACGAACTCAAAAAAATAGTCCACTAACTCTAGATACTTATCAAAATATTGTTCAGTTACTTTTGTCCACTTAACTTCTTGAAATAAACCTAATTCTGCTTTTTTGTCATTAAGTTTATTACTTATCTTTTCAAGTTCAGTATAATTAATTAAAGCACCACCATAAAAATTACTAAAGTATTTACCTTTTCTATGTGATTCATCTGCATAAATTAAATATTGTTTCTTCATTATATCACCACTAAAAAATATTTTATCATATCTTCTTCTATTCTCCAATAATTTAGAATAGCTTTATTATTACGAAAATACTGTCTAATTCCATTTTTTCATTTTCTAAACTCCATTTAATTAAAGATATTAAAGTATTTTCTAAGTTTTTGATATCAAGAATAAGTTCTTAATGAATTGATATAGTTATAGAATAAATATAAATAATTTTTTATATTTATATACTATTAAAAATTCTAAAAAAAATGTATAATTATAATATCAAAGATGTCCAAGTAGTAATTTGATGGGTGATAATATGAATGATAATTTATATAATATGATATTTAAAAGAAAGTCTTTTCATTTATTTAGAAATATAGGAAAAGAACATATTACAGGTGAAGAATTAAAGGATATTGAAAACAAATTTTATACATTGATGCCTTTAGTAGAGGATATTAAAGTAAAAATTAAAATAGTTAAAGATTCTACAACTTGCAGACGAGGACAAGAGTATTGCATTTTATTTTATTCAGAAAAGAAAGATAATTACTTACAAAATATAGGATATATTGGAGAACAATTAGATTTATATTTAGTATCAAAAAATATTGGAACACTTTGGTTTGGTATAGGTAAAGTAAAAGAAAAAGAATTAGATGGACTTGACTTTGTAATTATGATTGCAATATCAAAAGTAGATTCAGAAACTAAATTTAGAAAAGATATGTATAAAAGCAAAAGAAAAGAATTATCAGAAATTTGGAGTGGAAGTTACTATTTAGAAATAGCAAATATTGTACGATTTGCACCAAGTGCTTGTAATACTCAACCATGGATTGTTGATGCAAGAGAAAATGAAATTAAAGTTTACAGATATAGAAAACTAGGAAAAAGGGGACTTATGCCAATAAATATGGTTAAATATTACAATCAAATTGATATTGGAATTTTCTTATGTTTTTTAGAATTATGCTTAAATAAAAATAATATTCAATTTGAAAGGACTTTATATGTAGAAGAAAATAGTGACAATGAGAAAAACTTAACTTCTACCTATAAAATTAATTAATAAATTATAATTTAGATAGGAGATTATAATCATGGCTAATGAAGATAAAAAGGATTTTAATGCAATGATGAATAGCAACAAAGATATGCCTAAAATACAAATTGTTAAAGATGAGAAAACAATAAATAAATATGGTGGAACTAAAATGTTTTTCGCACCACCACTTTATTATAATGAGTTAATGAAAAAAGTACCAAAAGGAAAACTAATAACAGTCAGTATGATGAGAGATTATTTAGCAAAACAAAACAAAGCAGATTTCACAGACCCAATGACAGCAGGGATATTTGTTACGATTGTTGCTTGGGCGAGTTTTCAAAGAAATGAAGATATTACACCATATTGGAGAACTTTAAAATCAGATGGAGAATTAAATGTTAAATATCCGAAAGGGGTAGAATTACAAAAAAAATTACTTGAAGAAGAAGGTCATACTATTATTACAAAAGGTACAAAAAATATAAAATATTATGTTAAAGATTTCGAAAATAGTTTAATACAGTTATAAATACAAATTTCAATTAGAAAGGTAGGCTTTATGGAAAATAAACAGATACTACTTAAAAATATAGATAAAGTTCATACAACTGAACTTGGTACTGATAGAATTAAGAAAAATCTTAAATTAGATATTGATGATGTTGTTAAGTATTGTAAGAATAAAATTTTGGATAAAAATTGTAACATTTATAAACAAGGAAAAAACTGGTATTGTAAAATTGACAATATAGAAATAACAATCAATTCATATAGTTACACAATTATAACAGCACACATTATTAAATAAATTACCATTTCTAGAAAATGCAAAGATTCTCTGCTAAAAAAATAGTATTGTAAAGAATCTTTGATAGATGCCTTAATAATTTATTAACTTCAATGTTATTAAGGTTTAAAAATGAAAAGTTATTTTGAATTTTAATTAGTTCAAATTATAATTTAGGAGTGTTCATATGGTGAAGTCAAATATAAAAAAAGAATTTAATTGTGATATAGAAAAATTGTGGAATATTATAACTAATAATACTAACTATTCTTGGAGAAGTGATTTATCAAAAATAGAAATAGTAGATGATAAACATTTTATAGAATATACTAAAAATAATTATCCTACCTATTTTACTATTACTTCCAAAGTTAATTTAAAAGAATATAAATTTAATATTAAAAATACTAATATTAAAGGTAAATGGATAGGTATATTTAAAAAATTAGATAATGGTAAGGTACTATTAGATTTCACAGAAGAAATAGAAACTAATAATTTAGTGATGAAATTACTTGCTAAACCTTATTTAAAAAGTCAGCAAAAAAGGTATATTAATGATTTAGTAAAAGAAGTAAATAAGTAAAATAAATCACAATTTGTTAAACCCAACTTTTAGTTTGTGTTATATTTTTATGATTTAGTATATACTCAAACTATGAGAGGAGGATACTATATGGATCAAATTAAAATAGGTAAATTTATAAGTTCAAAAAGAAAAGAAAAAAATATGACACAAAGTGAATTAGCAGAAAGATTAAATATAACTGATAGAGCAATTTCTAAATGGGAGAATGGAGTTTGTTTACCTGATGCTAGTAATATGCCTGATTTATGTAAAATACTTAATATTACTATAAATGATCTATTTAGTGGTGAGGTTGTAGATATGAAAAATAATGAAAAAATGCTTGAAGAAAAATTACTAGAAATGACAAAATTGAAGGAACAAAGAGATAAAGAGTTATTATCATTAGAAATATTTATTGGAATAATAGTAACTGTTATTTTACTTACTTGTATCTTTATTGCATCATATATTAATATGGAAAATCGGTTAAGAATAGTTTTAATTATTGTTGGAATAATTCCATTTGCTATAGGAATATGTTATTCACTAAGAATAGAACAAATAGCAGGTTATTATAAATGTAGTAATTGTAATTATAAATATGTACCTTTATATAAAAGTGTATTATTTTCAGTTCATATAAATAGAACAAGAAAAATGAAATGCCCTAAATGTCATAAAAAAACTTGGCATAAAAAAAGTATTAACTAAATTAAATATTACAATTTAAGAGGTGATAATATGGCAATGTGGAATCCTTGGCGAGGATGCAGAAAGTGTAGTGATGGATGTTTACATTGCTATATTCATAAAGGCGATGAAAAAAGAAATATCAATACAAATGAAATAATAAAAACAAAAGATTTTGAAAAGCCAAAAGAAAAATTAAAAAATGGTAATTATAAGATGAAGTCAGGAATTGTTTATTTGTGTTTTTCTACGGATTTCTTAATTGAGGATGCTGACGAGTGGCGAAATGATTGTTGGGATATGATAAGAGAAAGACAAGATTGTACTTTTTTATTTCTAACAAAAAGAATTGATAGATTTATGAGTTGTATTCCAAAAGATTGGTATGACGGATATGATAACGTGGTTGTCTGTTGTACTATTGAAAATCAAAAAAATGCTGATTATAGATTATCAATATTTAAAGATTTACCAATAAAACATAAATGTATTACCATACAACCATTATTGGAAAATATTGATATAGAAAAATATCTAGATACAATTGAACTTGTAGTAGTAGGTGGAGAATCTGATATAAATGCTAGGCCACTTAATTTTGATTGGGTATTAAATATCAGAAGGCAATGTATAGATGCAAATGTAAGCTTCGAGTTTAGGCAATGCGGAACTTACTTTATAAAGGATGGCAAAAACTATAAGCTACAAACAAAAGATTTAATTAAACAAGCAAAATTATCGAATATAGATTATAAAAGTAATAACTAAGTTTGAAAGGAAGATAGGAGTATTATGAATTTAGATAAGATAGAAAATTTTATTAGTAAACAAAAAGTTAGCTTTATATGCTCTATTGATAATGAAGGTTATTCTAATGTAAAAGCAATGCTAAAACCTAGAAAAATGAATGGATTAAAAGAGTTTTATTTTTCTACTAATACTAAATCTATGAGAGTTAGTCAATATAAAAATAATCCAAATGCTAGTATTTACTTTTATCATAAGGGATTAATTAAGTATGTTGGAGTTATGCTAAAAGGAAAAATGGAAATTTTAACAGATCAAAATACTAAGAATATGATTTGGAAAAAAGGTGATACAATATTTTATAAAAAAGGTATAACTGATCTAGATTATTGTGTTTTAAAATTTACTGCCATAAGCGGTAGATATTATTGCAATTTAAAGACAGAAAATTTTGATATTTAAGTAATGGTTAATAAGAATATTCTTATAACTCTAGTATTATTTCCTGTTAAAAATAGCTTTTACATTATATGATGATAATGTGAAAGGAGAAAAATTATGAATCAAGAAAAAATTGGTAAGTTTATTGCCACATTACGAAAGCAAAGAAAGATAACACAAGCTGAACTTGGAGAAAAGTTAGGTGTAACTGAAAAATCTATTAGTAATTGGGAAAATGGAAGGAATATACCAGACTTGTCTTTATTTAAACCATTATGTGACGAATTTAATATCACAATCAATGATTTAATGAGTGGTGAAAAGATTAATAAAAATAATTATCGGGAAAAATTTGAAGAAAATATAGTTAATACTATTGATTATTCTACAAAGAAATTAAATAAATACAGTAAAGCTATTTCTCTAAGTTTAATTATATTTGGATTATTTATTTCATTATCAGCAATTATGATTTTTCCTAGTGAAAGTAGTTGGGGATCTATTTAATCTGTATTTGGAATAATGATATTTATGATAGGTATTGTAAGAATAATAAATAAGATTAGATGGTATAAACGTTTATTATTAATATTTATAATATTTGTAGGTGCAATGGGAATATTGTTATTTACTGATTATATTAATGTTAAAAGGAATAATGAAGCTCCAATGTTTAGATTAGAAACATCTATGGCTGGTAATGTTATTTATTATGATACTTTATTTTATGATGTATATAGATGTAATTTTTCAGAAGAAAATGAATATTTTGTTATTTCTAAAAACAAAAATACTACTGTAGAAGAATTAATAGATTATTGTAAATAATGTAAATATTGAAAAGGGATACACTCCTACTTGAAAAACTATGATATAATTATTGTGAAGTATTTATGTGGTGATAGTAAATGATAGATATTCAAAAGGCTAGAAATGCATTTAAAGATTTTTTAAATAAATATGAAGATAAAGATACTTTAGGTTTTAATTTAAAAGTAGCCCATACATATTATGTGGTGGAAAATGCCAAAATAATAGCTACAAAATTAAGTTTGTCAAAAGAAGATATTGATTTAGCTGAATTAATTGCATTGTTGCATGATATAGGAAGATTTGAAGAACTTACGTTTTTAAAACAATTCGACAGTGTTAAATTTGATCATGCATCATATGGAGTCAAAATGCTATTTGAGGATAATTTAATTAGGAGTTTTATTGAAGACGACAGCTATGATGAAATAATAAAAATAGCAATTTGCAACCATAACAAATTTGCTATTCAAGATGGATTAGATGAAAAGTCGCTATTACATTCAAAAATAATAAGAGACGCCGATAAATTAGATAATTTTAGAGTTAAAAAAGAAGAAAAAATAGAGGCAATATTTCCAAAAAAAGTTAAAAATAAAAAAGATATAGAATATTCAAAAATATCATATAAAGTTTATAATACTATAAAAGAAAAAAGATGCGTAGATATACATGATAGAAAAACTTTACTTGATTATTGGATTTGTGTGTTAGCATTTATATTTGATTTGAATTTTAAAGAGTCTTATCAAATTGTTAAAGACAATGATTATATAAATATTTTGATTGATAGATTTAATTATAATGATTTAGAAACGAAAAATATGATGGAAGATATAAGACATATAATGAATGATTTTATAGATTACAATACTAAATAATTAGTATTTAAGTGTTTGGAGAGGTTTATATGAAAAAGAAAATTTTATTTATAGTTACAGTAATTGTATTATTACTATGTAGTGGTTGTAATAATGAGGTATCCGAAGAAAAATTATTAAATATAGATTTTTCTATAGAAAAAAATGAAGCTAAGTTATCTTCATATGATACTAAAAATCCTGTAGTTGCTATGTATATTGAAAATTATGGAGCTATAGTTATAGAGTTATATCCAGAAAAAGCAAAAAATACTGTTAATAATTTTATTTCTTTAGTGAAAAAAGGTTTTTATGATAATAATACTTTTCATAGATTAGCGCCCGGTTTTGTATTACAAGGAGGAGATCCTACTGGTACTGGTTCTGGTGGCCCTGGTTATACTATTAAGGGAGAGTTTTCTAATAATAATTATGAAAATACATTAAAGCATGATAAAAAGGTAGTATCTATGGCTAGAAGTCAAGATAATGATTCTGGTGGTAGTCAATTCTTTATTATGTTAGATAAATCTGAATATTTAGATGGAGATTATGCATCATTTGGTAGAGTTATAGATGGTTGGGATATAATAGAAGAGATTGAAGATAATGAAATAGTTAGTGATCAAGCTACAGGAAAATTACAAAATAATTTAACTATAAAAAAAGCTTTAGTAGATACTAAAGGTAAAGTATATGATGAAGTAGAAAAAATAGAAGAGTAGAGTCTTCTATTTTTGTTTAGTATATTTAATACCACAGGTATCTAAAATTAATTTAGCAGCAACATTTTCTTCAGTACCATTATATTTATCATCGCTATATATAATTTCTTTAATGCCTGATTGTACTATAGCTTTAGCACATTCATTACAAGGAAATAGTGTTACATATAGTTTAGCACCTACTAAATCTTTTCTGCTACCACGATAATTTAGGATTGCATTTAATTCAGAATGTACTACATATGGATATTTGGTATCATTAAGAGTTTTTCCTTCTCTATCCCAAGGAAATTCATCATCAGGGAAATTATTAGGAGTACCATTGTATCCTATTGATAGAATTCTATTTTCCATATCAACTATACAACAACCTACTTGTGTAGATGGATCTTTACTTCTTTTAGCAGCAAGCTCTGCAATACCCATAAAGAACTCATTCCAACTTATATAATCATTTCTTTTTTTATTAATAAATTTTTTAGTTGCTTGCATATTATCACCTCTAAAATAATTTTATCATATAATTTTAATAAAAAGAAAAAAATATTGTAAAAGTAATATAATTAGTTTATAATATGAATAGATGCGTTGATGTTGAGGAGTATATGATGGATTTTTATAGAGATGCTATGGGTGGTGGAAATAGCAAAATGAAGTTATAGAAGGTTGCAACAGAGCATAGTTACAATAGTAATTCCGGGTAATTCCGTTATAAATATGAGGCATTTTATGTAAATTAAGGTGGTACCACGAACTATTCGTCCTTATGGGTGAATAGTTTTTATTTTTTTAGGAGGGAATGGTATGCAAGAAATAATAGTAGGAGGAAAAGAATATAAAAAATTAGCAACTAGTGAAATTATGATTAAAAAAGCAGTGTTTTATAATAGTGATAATCAATTATTAGTATATGAAGGTAATGGTAAACTACGTCTACCTGGTGTTGTTTCAAAAAATTAAAAAGAGGTGATTAAGATGTTAGATAAAAAATATAACCATATTGAAGTTGAAAAAAATAAGTATGACTTTTGGAAGGGTAATGGTTATTTTAAGTCTGGAGATTTATCAAAAGAACCATTTTGTATTGTAATTCCACCTCCAAATGTAACAGGTAAACTTCACCTAGGACATGCTTGGGATGTAACACTTCAAGATATTATTATTCGTTATAAAAGGATGCAAGGATATGATTGTTTGTGGCTTCCAGGGATGGATCATGCAGGTATTGCAACACAGTCTAAAGTTGACAAAAAGTTAAAAGATGAAGGTATAAAACCTCGTGACATGGAAAGATCTGAGTGGTTAAAGAAAGCTTGGGAATGGAAAGATGAATTTGCTAAAACAATACATGAACAATGGGCTAAAATGGGTATTAGTGTTGATTATTCTAAAGAACGCTTTACTCTTGATAAGGGCTTAAGTGATGCAGTTAATAAAGTATTTATAGATTTATATAATAAGGGATTAATTTATAAAGGGGAAAGAATTATAAATTGGGATCCTGAACAGATGACTGCACTTTCTAATGAAGAAGTTATATATCAAGAAGATAAGGGAGCATTTTATCATTTAAAATATTTTATTGAAGATAGTGATAAATATTTAGAGGTTGCAACAACTCGTCCAGAAACTTTATTTGGTGATACCGCAGTTGCAGTTAATCCAGATGATGAGAGGTATAAGGATTTAGTAGGTAAGAATGTAATACTTCCAGTTGTAAATAAAAAAATTCCAATAATCTCTGATATTCATGCTAATCCTGAATTTGGAACAGGTGTTGTTAAAATAACTCCAGCACATGATCCTAACGATTTTGAAGTAGGTCTTCGTCACAATCTCCCAAGAGGAGTTGTAATGAATAAGGATGCTACAATGAATGAAAATACTGGTAAATATAGGGGTATGACTAGAGAAGAGTGTAGAGAAAAATTAGTTAAAGATTTAGATGCAGCAGGTCTTTTAATAAAAATAGAAGAAATGGTTCATAGTGTTGGTCATAGTGAAAGAAGTAATGCTGTTGTTGAACCTTATTTATCAGAGCAATGGTTTGTTAAGATGAGACCACTTGCCGATAGAGTTTTAGAAAATCAAAAAGATAAGAATAATAAAGTTAACTTTGTACCATCTAGATATGAAAAGACGATGAATCATTGGATGGAAATTACATATGATTGGTGTATTTCTAGACAATTATGGTGGGGACATCAAATTCCAGCATGGTATAAAGATGGAGAAATGAAAGTACAAGTATCTTCACCTGGTGAAGGTTGGGTACAAGATCCTGATGTATTAGATACATGGTTTTCTAGTGCGCTTTGGCCATTTTCATCATTAGGTTGGCCTGATAGTATGGAACTAGTTAATAGATATTATCCTAATAATGTATTGGTAACTGGTTATGATATTATTCCATTCTGGGTAAATAGAATGACTTTCCAGGGTTTAGAATTTATGGATAAAAGACCGTTTAAAGATTGCTTAATTCATGGATTAATTAGAGATAAACAAGGAAGAAAAATGTCTAAATCTCTAGGTAATGGAGTAGATCCTATGGATGTTATTGATGAGTATGGTTGTGATTCATTAAGATATTTCTTAACTACAAATTCTGCACCTGGAGCTGATTTAAGATATGATACTGATAAAGTTAAGTCAAGTTGGAACTTTATTAATAAACTTTGGAATGCTTCTAGATTTGTACTTATGAATATAGAAGATTTATCTGATGATAATATAGATAAAAATAGTTTAACATTAAGTGACAAATGGATTCTTACTAAAAAGAATTTAATTATAGAAAGTATTATACCTAGTATGGAAAAGTATGAATTTCATAACGTAGGTAATGAGTTATACAAATTTATTTGGGAAGACTTTTGTGATTCTTATATAGAACTTTCTAAAGCTAATATGAATACTAATACTAAGAAAGTGTTACTAAATGTGTTAACTGATATATTAAAATTACTTCATCCTTTTATGCCATATGTTACAGAAGAAATATATAGTATGCTTCCTGTAAAAGAAAAAGAATCAATCATGATTACTAATTATCCTATGGTTAATAAAGAATATATATTTGATGAAGAAACTTTAAAACTATCTAAAATATTAGAAGATATAGTATCTATTAGAAATATTAAAGCTACTAATAAAATTACTAAAGATAGTAAAGTTCTTATTAAAGCAGATGATGAAGTAATATCTATATATAAATCACAATTAAAAATAACTGATGATAATTTATGTGATAATGTTATAAAAGATATGTCAAATTCTAATTATAAATCTAAGTTTATAGATATAACATATTTTTATGATAATAAAGTAGAAGATGAATCATCTAAATTAGAAGAAATTAAAAAATTAGAACAATCAATTGATAGAAGAAAAAAACTACTTTCAAATGAAAACTATATTAATAAGGCACCTAAAAATATAGTTGATATGGATAGAAAAAAATTGCAAGAAGAGGAAGAAAAATTAGAGCTATTAAAAAATAGTTTATAATAATTTAAAGATCTATTTCTAAGTTGGAATAGATCTTTTTATTTTGTAAATAAATATTGTAAATTTTTTAGTTACTATTTTTTTTCGACATATTTTTTATATTTAGTTTGTTACTATTTATATGGTGATAATAAATGAAGAATACTTTAATACTTATGGCTATTGCAATAATACTAGGTGGAGTTAGTGGAATGTTTTTATTTTCAAAATATAAAGATACTTCTTATGTTTTTAATGATAGTGAAAAACTTTATTTTTTAGAAGAAGGAGTATATTCTTCTAAAGAATCATTAGAATCTAATACTAAAAATATTAATCCAAAACTTGTTATAGAAAAAGATAATAAATATCATGTATATGTTGGTATAACAGGTAATACTAATAATGTAGCAAAAATAAAGAAAATGTATAAAAATAAAGGATATTCAGTTTATGAAAAAGAAATTGAAATTAATAACTCTGAGTTTTTCTCTAATGTAAGTCAATTTGATATTTTACTAGATAGTTCTAAAAATGATAGAGATATTACTACAATAGAGGAAATTGTTTTATCAAATTATGAAGATTTAGTTAAGTAAAATAATTAGTAATTTCTAATAATAAATTGAGGTGGAATATGAAATTATTAGAAATACCAATTAATGAAAGACCAAGAGAAAGGCTTCTTAATGAAGGTTGTGATAAATTAAGTAATGAAGAATTATTATCAATTATATTAAAAACTGGTACTAAAAATAAATCTGTTAAAGAGCTATCATTAGAAGTTTTATGCGAATTTGGTAGTATTAATAATTTAAAAAATATAAGTTTTGAACAATTAGTAAAGATAAAAGGTATAGGCAAAGTGAAAGCTATTGAATTACTTGCAACAATTGAAATAGGAAAAAGAATATTTTTGTGCAATAATGTAAAAAATAATAAGAGATTAACATCATCTAAAGAGATATGGGAAGATACTAAGTATTTATTTTATGGTAAGAAACAGGAATACTTTTATTGCTTATACTTTAACAATAAACAAGAATTAATTGAAAGGAAGTTGTTATTTATGGGTACAATAAATAGAAGTGTAGTTCATCCAAGAGAAGTTTTTAAAGAGGCTTATTTACATAGTGCTTCAAGTATAGTATGTTTACATAATCATCCATCAGGTGATGTTATACCTAGTAGGGAAGATATAAGATTTACAAGAAACTTAGTAGAAATTGGTAGAATGCAGGGTATACCAGTTGTTGATCATATCATAGTAAGTGATAATAATTATTATAGTTTTTATGAAAGTGATGATAATTTTATTATTTAATATTGTATCTAATATTTTTTTATATTATAATAAATAGGAATGAAAGTTAGGTGATACCTATGTATAAAAAGAAGAAAAAGCAAAAGAAATATATAATTATATTTGTATGTTGTATAGTAGTTTTTTTACTACTATTCGCATCAATTTCTTTAACTAGAGGTTATACTGTTGTAGAATCTGGCTTTAAAGATATTACTATGGTAATTAATAAAATATTTATGTATCCTTTTACTGCATTAAATAATGATAAGGGTAAAGATTTATCAAAAAGTTATATAATTCAAAAAAATGTTAATGGTTCTTTAGAAAAAGAAATAAAAGAATTAAAAGAAGCTTTACAACTTAAAGAAACCTTAACTGAATATGATACAATTACTACAACAGTATTATCAAGAAATAAGAGCTATTGGTTTAATACAGTAACAATCGATAGAGGTAAAACTTCTGGTATAAAAAAAGATATGGTTGTAGTTACAAAAAATGGATTAGTTGGAAAAATAGCAAAAGTAAGTGAAAATTCTAGTGAAGTTAAATTAATAACTAGTGATGATATTAATTATAAAGTATCAGTCTCAATATCTACTGCAAGTGGTGATACTAATGCTATATTAAATGGTTATGATAGTAAGACAGGATTATTAAAGGTTATAGGTGTAGATAAAACATATAATTTAAGAGAAAATGATAGAGTAGTTACTAGTGGATTAGGTGGAAAAGAACCTAGAGGTATATATATAGGTATAGTAAAAAAAGCAGAGAATGATAAATATAATATTAGTAAAACACTATATTTAGAAACTGGTCAAGATTTTGACTCTATCCATTATCTTACAGTTTTAAAGAGGAAAAAATAATGATGGCTAGTATTATTATATTAGTTATATCATTTATCTTTGATGGTATAGTAACTAATTTTCTACCTTATGGAGTAGGACATTTATCATTATTTACACCACTTTTAACTATAGTATCTTTAGTACTTATTTATAACTTTTTCTATCATAATGAAAAAAAATATTATATTTTAGCTTTTATACTAGGTATAATTTACGATTTATTTTATACTAATTTACTATTTTTAGATGGATTTTTATTTTTATTAATTGCATTTTTTATAACTAAGATATATAAGATAGTTGGTTTTAATTATATGTGGATTGCTATAGATATAGTAATAGCTATAATTGTATATGAATGTGGATTTGCATTAATTATAGTGTTATTTAACTTGGTACCTATGTCAATTCCTAGATTATTATATAAAATTGGACACAGTCTTATTTTAAATATTATATATGGAGAAATACTATATTTTATAATAGGTTTATTACCAAAAAAATATAAGAAAGTTAGGATTAATTAGTCATAACTTTCTTTTTTATTCATATCATTTATTAGGGAGAATGAAGATATGAATATAGATGATTATAGAGCAGGGAAAAAAGTAGTAAAAAAACTAAAATTAAAGAGTAGTGTAAAAATATTTATAAGTAAATGTTTAATAGTAATAATTTTACTTCTATCAACACTAATACTGATAAAAAATAATACCTCATTAAAAAATAATATAATTAAATATGTTTATGAGGATAATTTAGAATTTACAAAATTAAAATCTATTTATGAAAAATATTTTGGAAAAATCTTATCTGTTGATAAAATTACTCCTAATGAAGAGAAAGTTTTTAATGAAAAAATATCATATGATAAGGCTAGTGTATATAAAGATGGAGTAGTTCTTAATGTTAATAAAGGGTATATGGTTCCTACACTTGAGGCTGGAATTGTAGTATTTATTGGTGAAAAAGAAGGTTATGGTAATACTGTTATTATTGAGCAGGTTGATGGAGTAGATGTATGGTATTCAAATATTTCTACTAGTAATATAAAGATGTATGATTATATAGAAAAAGGTAAATTATTAGGAGAAGTTAATGGAGAAAAATTATACATGGTATTTCAAAAAGAAGGGAAGTATTTAAATTATAAAGAATATTTATAATTATATATATATAAGTCCATTATTTATTTTATTTGCACTTATGGCTTTTTTAATAGGTGCTTTTATGCCTTTTATAATCTTTCTTTCATTAATTATAGTCCATGAATTAGGTCATTTTTTAGCCGCACTCTTTTTTAAAATAGAAGTTGATAAGATATATATTTATCCATTTGGTGGAGTCTCTAAGTTTAATATTTCATTAAATGAAAGTATATTAAAAGAGTTTATTATACTTATTATGGGACCAATATTTCAAATTGTTTTTTATTTAATTATTATAAATATAGGTTATTTTAATAATTATATTAGTTTAATTACAACTTATAATTATACAGTATTATTTTTTAATCTATTACCAATATATCCATTAGATGGTGGTAAACTGTTAAATATATTATTATCTACTAAATTGTCTTTTAGAAATAGTTTTGATATTTCTATAATAATTTCTTATATAGTTTTATTATTAATGGGTATACTTTTATTATGTAGAGATTTATCACTTAATGTATTAGTGATTATAAGTTTTTTATTTTGTAAACTTAATTTTGAAAAAAATAAAAGAAATTATATCTTTGATAAGTTTCTATTAGAAAGGTATTTAAATAAATATAGTTTTAAAAAGAGAAAAAATGTAAATAATATTAATAAGTTTATGAGAGGTAAATATCATATTATAAAAAAGGGCAATAAGTATTATACTGAAAAAACTGTATTAAATAATAAATTTAATAATAAGTATTGACTTTTAAAAATAGGCTATGCTATAATTTTATTGCTAACTTGTTTTGGGGCATTAGCTCAGCTGGGAGAGCGTCACGTTTGCACCGTGAAGGTCAGCGGTTCGATCCCGCTATGCTCCACCATTTAGTAATGTACGTTGATTATTTCAACGTTTTTATTTTATAAGCCGATATAGTTTAGTGGTAAAACAGATCCTTGGTAAGGATCAGCGGACAGTTCAATTCTGTCTTTCGGCACCATTGGGAAATCTGTTCGAACTATTCGAACTTTGATATATAGAATCAATCGAAAGATTGGTTTTTTTCTATTTTGGGAAAGAAATCGTAGTCAGAAAGGTTGGTGTCTATGATTAATGTAATCAAAAAAGAAATTGATATGGAGGAATCTTTAAAGAAACGATTGGAGATTATATGTGATTTTTGTAATACTACTCCAACTATTATAAATGGTAGTATAAGAAAGATTGATAAGACTAATTTAAACTATATTGAACCTCATAGAATCATTATCAATAGTATAATGTTTCTTGCTTTTAATTATTCAAACGAAATCTATATCAATAATTTAAGTAAGAAGATTAAAATATCAGAATTAGAAAACTACATAAAAACTATGAACTAACACTTATTACCTACAAATGGGGAATAGACAAAATAAGAAAAATGTTGTATTATGTAATTGATTTACAAAGACTTATT
>CAOJEH010000003.1 GCA_948434005.1 uncultured Mycoplasmatota bacterium | reverse complement strand
TAGTAGGAAAATATGTATATGGATATATACAAGATAAAGCAGGGAATATAGGAAAGTGTCAAACAGATAAACCAGTATATTATGATCAAACAAACCCTAGCTGTACTATAAGCTTAGATCCTGATAGACCTGATGGTCAAAACGGATGGTATACAAAAGATGTAAAATTATCAATGACTTCAGAAGATACTAGCCAAAATCCAAATGAAAGTGGAGTAGGAGTCCAAGAATTAACACCAGATAATATTAGATCTTTTCCAATTCAAGTGCCTCCTTTATATACAAATACTATAGAAGCTATTCAAGGAGAAACAAAAGTAAAAACCTGGTATGGTCATGTAAGAGATAAAGCAGGAAATGAGGCAACCTGCGATACAGGGGAACGTGTTAAAGTAGATAAAACACCTCCTACATGTACTACTAGAATTACTGGAGGAGATGAAGGTAAAATTGATGGAGAAAAGACTGGTTGGTATACTAGTGAAGTAGAAGTTACGGGAATATGTTCAGACGGAACTAGTCAATGTCATAATGATAGTAGAGTACAAATAAAAACTGAAGGACCAAATGTAAGCGCAGCGCCAGGGGAAGTTTGTGATAATGCTGGTCATTGTAGCGAATGCGGGCCAATAGAAGTTAAAATTGATAGGGAAGCGCCAAAATGTGTACAGAATTTAGAGTCACCATATATTGCAGAAGGAACACGAGGAGATAATGGTTGGTATACCTCGGATACAAAAGCTTGGGTTGACTGCGAAGATCAACCAGGTAAAAGTGGTTGTTCTGGATATAGAATGGTAACGGTAACAGGTGCATCTGAAAATGTTAATAATAAGGTATATCATCGCGATAAAAAAAGAGAGATAAATGCACAAGGATATTCATATTTAGGTTGGAAAGCTATAGATAATGCCGGCAATATAAGTGATAATACATGTATACAAGAAATTAAAATAGATCAAACCAGGCCGGTTGTGAACATTCATCATTCTCCTGGATCTAGAACGGTAACAGCAAGTTGTAGTGATGATGAATCTGGCTTACAAATATTGAAAGAAGATGTTGGACAATATGATAACAACCTTTCTCAGACAAAGAAAAATAGAGAAAGTACATGTATTAGAATAACAGCTTCTAGTAGACCAGACAATAATATAGCAGTAAATGGAAATCAAGCAGGAATTAAATATTTTGATTGTACAATTGATCCACATAAGCAGACTCACTTTAAGTGTAAAAATGGCGCTGGTCTTGAAAAATCGGATTTCAAGAAAATTCATTGTATATGCAAAAAAGATTCTAATGAAATTGCTTCATGCAACGATGAGTAATGTTATAACTATTCAATACCCCTAATTAAACGCAAGCTCCACACCTAGATTTTTATCTACAATGGCAAGATATAAAAATATTAATCCACTTAATAATATTAAAGTAGAGCCTAGAAGACTTAAATCACTATAAGTCTTCTTTTTTTGATTATATGGCTCTATATTATGTGCATCTTTATAACTATCTATAAAAAAATATAAATATACTATAACTGCAATACTAAATATAAATATAGTTATCTTTCTATATCTCTCTTTATCATAATTATTGCCATATAAAAAATAATTTTTTTCTATTTTATTTCCATATAGACATAATCCTATTAAGAAAAAATAAATAATCCAAACTTTATTTTCTACATTAATTTGTTTTATTCTCTTATAGTTTTCATTCATAATAAAATATATTCTACATATTTTGATAATATAATTATATAGGTGATTTTATGAATCTTATCCCTAATATTCCTCCAAAAGCTTTTTCTTTTAGTGCAGTTATAGTTGGATATTTATTAATAGATGATTTAACTGCTAACGAACAAAATGCTTTAGGTAACTGGTTGATGTTAACTGCCCAAGTTTTATGTACTAACGCTTTTTATAGACAGGTCCAACAAGAAAGAAGTGGAAATAATACAAATCAAAATATAAGTAATGAGCAAGGTATAAAAATGTTAGAGCGTATGGTAGCAGCTCTAAATAAAGAAATAGAAGATTTAAAATCAGACATTAGAAGGTGAATCTACTATACGAGTATTATTATATTGAAAATATAAAAGACATAAACTTCCTATTAAAATAAGAGTACTACCTACTAATCTAATTTCATAATTCTTATTCTTATACTTTTTATAATCACTATAATTTCTTAATAAAAAATAAATATATATTAATATAGAAAATGCTGCTATACCTAAAAATAGCTTATTTGCTTTTTCTAAAGATTTCTTATCATTATATCTTAAATTCTTTTTAATGAGTTCATCTCCATAAATATCTAGTGCCGATATAATTATAAATGCTACCCATATCATATTTTCAAAACTTAGCCTTTTTATTAATTCTTCATTGTTACTATTCATGATAAATTATATGTTTAAAAATAATTTATATTTAATTAATAGTATGATATGATAATGTAAATTGAGGTGTATTATATGGTACATGAATTACTTTCTCCAGCAGGAGATATAAATTGCCTATATCAAGCTATAAATAATGGAGCAGATGCTATATATTTAGGATTAAAATCTTTTGGTGCAAGAGCGTATTCTAAAAACTTCGATAATGAAGAAATAATAGAAGCTATAAAAATCTCTCATTTATATGGTGTTAAAATATATGTAACGATGAATACTTTAGTTAAAGATAATGAAGTAGATGAATTTTTAAAACAAGTTGAATTTTTATATTCTAATGGAGTAGATGCTATCTTAATGCAAGACTATGGTATGATAAACTTAGTAAGAAGAATTTATCCAAATTTAGAAATACATGCATCAACTCAAGCTAATAATTCAAGTATAGATACTATAAGAATGTTTTATAACTTAGGTGTAAAAAGAGTAGTATTATCTAGAGAATTATCTAAAGAAGAAATAGAGAAAATAGATATACCTATAGAGTTAGAAGTTTTTATTCATGGAGCATTATGTATTTCATATTCAGGTAATTGTCTAATGAGTAGTATGATAGGATCCCGTAGTGGTAATCGTGGAGAATGTGCTGGAAGTTGTAGATTAAAATATGATTTATTAAAAGATGGAAAGGTAATTTCTAAAGATAAATATTTATTAAGTACTAAAGAATTAAATACAAGTTATAATTTTGATAAACTTCTAAATAGTAATATTAAAAGCTTTAAAATAGAAGGTAGAATGAAAAGCCCTGAATATGTTGGTTTTATAACAAGGTTTTATAGAAAATTAATTGATGGTGAAAAAATAAATTTAGAAGAAGAATTAAATAAATTAAGAACTATTTATAATAGAAAATTTACAGAAGGTCATTTATTTAATAGTAAGGATATCTTAAATATAGATACACCTAATCATATTGGACTAGAAATAGGTAAAGTTATAAATATTACTAAAAGTAAAATAAAAATTAAATTAAATAGAGAACTAAATCAATTTGATGGTATTAGATTTTTAGAAAGTTCTAAAGGACTAATAGTTAATTATTTATATGATGATAAAAATAATTTAATATCTTCATCTAATAATATTGTCTATATAGATAATAAAATAGGCTTAACTACAAAAGATAGAGTCTTTAAAACACTTGATAAGAAACTAGTAGAAGATATAGAAAAATATAATTTGAAGAAGATAGGAATAAATATGTATTTTAAAGCTCATATAAATAATAAAATAAAAGTAATATTAGAAGATAATTGTAATAAAGTAGAAGTAGAAGGTAATACTGTACAAATTGCTAGAAATTATCCAATAAAAAAAGAAGATATAGAAAAACAATTAATAAAGTTAGGAAATACTCCTTTTATATGTAATGATATAAAAATAGATATTTCTAATAACATTTTTATACCAATAAAAGAATTGAATGAATTAAGAAGAAAAGCAGTATCTGAGTTAATTGAAAAAAGAAGTTATAGTAAAAAAGAGGTAGTAAAGAAGAATGTTACTTTTAAAGAATTAAATGTATGTAGTGGTAATTATTTAGTATGTAGCATAAGAAATGAAGAACAATTAAAAACATGCCTTGAACTAGGTATTAAAAGAATCTATGTTAATGATTTAGATTTATATAAAAAATATAGTGATAATGAATCTATTTACTATATGTTAAATAGAAATATGTTTAGTATAGAAGATAAATTATTAAAAAGAAATATTATTAGTGAATACTTAGATTTTAGTAATAAAAATTTAATAGGTAATTATACTCTTAATGTATATAATATATATACTACATATTATTTATTAGAAAATGGCCTTTTAAATATTCCAGTTTCAGTAGAATTAAATAGTAATGAAGTAGTTAATTTATATAATAATTTTATAGAGAAATTTAAATTTATTCCACCACTAGAAGTGTTATCATATGGTAGAGTAGAAAATATGATTATAAAGGGAAATATACTTTCATTAGATAGTAATTATAACTATGATTTATTAGATAAAAGGAAAAGATGTTTTAAAGCTTATTATAGTAATGGTTTAACTCATATCTTAAATTATGAAAAAAAAGAAGAATTATATAATTTTGATTATATAAAAAGATTAGATTTTTATGATGAAAAAAAAGAAGATATTATAAATATTGTAAAGGAATTTACATAATATTATTTTATTATTACTAATTGTATAAATTTGTGATAAAATATAAATATAGGGAGAGTGATAATATGGCTAAAAAAGAAGAGTTAAGAAAAGTACCTACTAAGAATTATGTGATTGTAGTTATTATGTTTGCAGTAACATTTTTATTAGTTTATTATCTATATAGTTGGTATAATGCCTATAATGAATATCAAAAAGAAATCCCTGTTATTAGAAATACGCTATTAGAAATAAATAGCGATGAAGTAGATCATTATATTAGAGAAAATGCAGATGTTGTTATATATTTATGTACTGCAAGTAGTAATGAATGTAGAAAATATGAGAATAGTTTTAAAAAATTAATTGAGAAAAAATCTTTAGCTGAGGCTATTACATATGTTAATTTAAGTGATGTAAATACTAAAGAGTTTACTGATAAATTTAATGATTCTTATAAATATAAAAAAGAATTAAAAAATAATTATCCTGCTATAGTAATATTTAAAGATGGTTCTATAGTAGACATGATACAAGGTGATTCTAAAGAAAGACTTACTATTAGTGAAGTTAGTAAAATATTAAAAGAAAATAAAATAGGAGAGTAATCTCCTTTTTTGGAGGGCAGTATGAATAATATAGTTTTATTTCAACCAGAGATACCACAAAATACAGGAAATATTATGAGAACTTGTGTAGCAACAAATACAAAATTACATTTGATAAAACCGCTAGGATTTTCTTTGGATGAGAAATATTTAAAAAGAAGTAGTGCTAATTATATGGATAAATTAAATTATGAAGTATATGAATCTTTTGAAGATTTTAAGTCTAAGAATAAAGGTGTTTATTATTACTTTACAAGGTATGGTAAAAAACCACATACAAGTTTTAATTATGAAAACAAAAGTAGGGAAGATTTGTATTTTATTTTTGGAAGAGAATCAGATGGTATTCCAAAAGAGATATTAAAAGATGATATAGAACATTGTATGAGAATACCTATGACTAAAGATGTCAGAGCTCTTAATTTATCTAATTGTGCAGCTATAGTTATTTATGAAGTGTTAAGACAACAAAATTATAATGATTTGTTGAGAACTGAACCGCATAAAGGAGAAGATTATTTAGAAAGATAATAGGATGATGTACTTGATAAAAGTATGTGTTTGTGCTATTATTAATATGTCAGGGAAACTTGCATAAAATAAAAAAAGGGAAATACTTAACTTTCGCTTGTTGAGTACTTACCCAAAAATTAAGTTATACTTAATCTAGATACAGTACTTAATCTAAGACGTTAGATTGAGTACTATTTTTTTATACATGGAATCATTAAAGGGACTATTAATAAAATGATAATTAGTATTAGAAATGAGATTAGCAAATCTTTTTTCTTCATAATATCAAGCCTCCTTCCTAATAAGTTGGAGGCAAGTACTCAACAGTTAGTATTTCCTATCAGAATAGTATCATATTTAAATAGTTGTAACAATCGAACAAGTTAAAATAAATATACCAATTTATACCAATACTATGTAATAACATACATAGTATTTTTATTTTAAATAATTCTTTTAATTTTATATTAAATAAGCTATAATAAAAGAAAATAGTAATAATAGGAGGGATATAATGATATTTAGAAAGCCATATGCATTTTTAATTAAAAATTTTAGAAAAATACATATTATATTACTTCTATTATGTATCTTTATATACTATAAAACAATGCAGTTAACTTCTTTTATAAATGAGTTTACTAAATATTTAAGTTATGATCCTTATTTAGAACCAATAACTAAATATGCAAATTTATTATTTTATATATCAATAATTGTAGTAATTGCTACTATAGTTATTTTAATAGTATTACTTAGAAGAAAAAATAAACCTTGGAAATTATATACTGTTTTAGCATTAACATATATAGCTGTATTCTTAATATTTAGTTATACAGCTAGCTATTTTAATAGCGGGAATATAGAAACAACAGCCACTATAAGAGCTATACATGATTTTTTATTTATTGCAACCATTCCACAATATATTTCATTTTTAATACTATTTATAAGAATAACAGGACTTGATTTGCATAAATTTGGATTCAAGAATGATAAAGAATTTTTGGAGTTAGAACAAGAAGATAAAGAAGAATTTGAAATTAGTGTAAATATAGATAAAGATGCTTTTAAAAGAAAGTATAAAAAGGTAGGTAGATTATTAGGATATTTCTATGAAGAGCATAAATTTATTATGAATATTTTATTCTTTATAATTAGTATTTCTTTAATAGGTTATATAATTTATTATTTTGGAGTTGCTCATAAAACTATTAGTGAGACAAAAACTCTAAATGCTAATGGATATAGTATTACTATAAATAAAAGTTTTTATACAAATAAAGATAAAGCAGGTAAAATTATAGAAAAAGATAGTAGTTTTGTAATATTGAATATGACTATAGTAAATAATAGAGGACAAAGAAAATTTGATTCAGAAAACTTCCATTTAGTTAATGGAAATAAGGATATAACTTTTTCAGAAAACACATATTCTAATTACTTTGATGATATAGGTAATAGTTATAATAATAGAGATTTTAATAAAGGAGAAAAAAGAACCTTTGCAATGATATTTAAAGTAGATAAGAAACTAAATAAAAATAATTTTGTTTTATATTACCAACAGTTCGCATCATATAAAAAAGCGTATTTAAGAAAGATGAAATTAAAACTATCTGATGTTTCAACTATAAATACTAATAATAGTAAAAAAATAGGAGAGGAAATGACTGTTAAATTTCCAAATGGAGATGAGGAGAATTTTACATTTGAAAATGCTTTAATAGAAGATTCTTCAAGTTATAATATAGAGGTATGTAATAAAAATGATGAATGTGGAGTAGAAACTAAAAAAACTACACCAGGATCAGATTATAAAACATTGAAAATATCGTTTTCATCTTATAATTTTGAAGGGCAAGATTTAATTGACTTTTCTAGTGATTATGGTAAAATTAAATATATAGATAGTGAGAATATGGCCAAAGAAATAAAAATAAAAGATATGTTACAAGATAAGAAGTATTTAGGTAAGTATATATATATTAAAGTTCCAAATGAAATAGAAAAATCAAAACAAATAGAAATTATATATACAGTTAGAAATCAAAAATATTATTATAAGATAAGATAGGAGAATAAAAATGGAGAATAAGAAGAAAATAGTGGATTATAAAAAAGTAAAAATAATAGTAATAGTTGCTATAGTATTATTAATTTGTTGGTTTTTAATAATTAGCCCTTTTATTAAGTTTAAAAAGATGGAAAAAGAGGTTACAGATGCAGCAAAAAGATATTTTGAAATAAATAATAGTTTGCTTCCTACTGGTAAGAAAATTAGAACAGTAACATTACAAAAATTATATGATAAAGGTTTGATAGAGAATGATTTGAAATCACCATATTTTTCTAAAATATGTGATTCAAAATCATCATGGGCTAAGGTAAGAAAAGAAAATAATGAATACAAATATTATGCATATTTAAATTGTGGTGTCTTATCATCAAAAATAGACCATAAAGGACCTGAAATTAATTTGAATGGTAATGATGTAGTTACTCTAAATAAGGGAGATAAATATAAAGATAAAGGCGTAAGAAGTGTAGTAGATGATACAGATGGAAATCTTAATCCTAAAGATGTTACTATAGATACATCTAAAGTAAATACAAATAAAATTGGTACATATGAAGTTACATATAAAATAAGAGATAGCTTTAATAATGAAACTATCAAAGTAAGAACTGTAAAAGTAGAACAAATTTTAAATGAAATAGTAAAAAAAGATACAGATAGTATTGGCATATATAAAGGATCTAATAGTTCAAAGGTTATAAATATAGATGGTATAGCATTTAGTATTGTAGGAATAAATGAAGATGGTAGTGTAAAACTAGTTGCAAACAATGAAATATTATATTCTGATTATAATAGTATCGATGATGTTTTAGATGATTTTTATAACAATTTAAGTGATAAAGCTAAAGAGTTTATTGTAGAAAAAAGTAAATGGTGTAATGAAGATATTTCAGATCCAAATAATTATAAAAAATGTAATAAATATGGAAAAAAATCACCTGTAGGATTACTTTCTATGGAAGATATAAATAATAGCTATGATAAAGATACATCATGGTTGGCATATAGAAATAGTGATTATTGGCTTTCTAATGGAAAAGGAAAACAAGAATATATGTTTTCAAGTACAATAGGAATAAATTTATATTCAAAGAATGATATAATGGGTGTTATACCAGTTATAAATATAAAGAAAGATTCACAAATAATAGCAGGTGAAGGAACTGCTAATAGTCCATATTTACTATATAAGATTAAATCAAAAACAGGAACAAAATTAAGCGAATTAAAATTAGGCGAATATATTAATTATGCTGGATATAATTGGCGTATATCTAATAAAGATTCAGATACTTTAGTTAAAGTTATTATGGATGGAGTTGTTGGTAATAATGAAGACGGAGTTTATAAAACTAAGTATTCAACAAAAAATCAAAACTATAATCCAGGTAGTAAAGGAAATGTTGCATATAAAATCAATAATGAAGTTGCATCATATATAAGTGCTAACAAGTTTAAGAAAAATAATATAGAAATAATTGATTATAAAGATAATGTATCTTATAAAGACAAAACTAATTCTAAAGAAGTTGGATTAAAATTATCATTGGTAAGTTTGTTTGATTATTTTTCAGGAGATACTGATGAAAATGACTCTGAACATTGGTTTAGAGAACATATTAAATCAAATAAAAAATCATATTATAAAGAATCTAATTTTGGCGTTGAAGCTATAAAATATAACGAAACAGAAAAAGCAGTTAAATTAGTAGGATATTTAGATGGTGATAATAAAGTAGTATTAGGAGATGGAACTATAGATAAACCTTATAAAATATCAAAGAAGTAGGTGGTTAGGTTGAAACATAAAAAACTAAAAAAAGAAAAAGCCAATAAAATAGTAATAATTACTATTTTATTGGGTTTAATTATATTATGTGGAATATCAGTTTATAAAAATAAATTCAATTATTATTCTATTGAAAATAGAGTTAATAATATAAAAAAAATAAAAGTACAAGACTATAATCCAATAGGATGGCTTAGAATACAAGGAACGAATATAGATTTTCCTATATTTAATAATAGTGATATTGATGTAAGTGATGATATTCGTGATTTGGGCTGGACAAATAAAGATTATGATGATAAATTAGAATATAGAAGTGTATTTCTATCACATAATATAAGAAATGTTTCAAATAAACCATTGATAGCTAATAAAAATCATGAAAGATTTGAACAATTACCAAGTTTTTTATATTACAAATTTGCTTCTAAAAATAAATACATACAATTTACAACAGCAGGTAAGAACTATTTATTCAAAATATATAGTGTTTATATTGCAAAAGACTTTGATACAAGTGATAAGTATTTAGATGAGAAGGAAACTAGAAAATATATAAATAAAGCTATTAAGAAAAGCTATTTTAAATATAATGTAGATGTATCTGAAAAAGATAATTTAATAACCTTAGTTACGTGTACTAGATTTTATGGAAGTTCTTCTAAATATTCAATAGTTGTTGAAGGAAGAAAAGTAAGAAAGAACGAAAAAATATCTAATTACAGTGTATATAAAAATAAAAATTATAAAAAAATAGAAGCTATTCTAAAAGGAGATGTTTAGGATGAATAAAAATAAAATGATTATATTAGTAGCAATAATTATGGTTATTATGCTATGCCCAAAAAATGTTTTGGCTACTCAATCATATAGTAATGAAAAATGTGAAAGTGTATTAGGAATAGATGTAACAGGAGAAAGACAAGGCAGCAATGGTAATTATACAGGATTTAAAATTACTGTTAAAGGTAATAAAGATGCTAATATTAAGTATAAAATTGTAACCGTTGGTGATAATGATGATAATGATAATTCAGAAATAGATCAACTATTTACAAAAGATTTTGATGGTAGCTATAAGAAGTTAAAAAATAACTATAAACCAAGTACAAGACTAACTGGTGGTAGTGATACAAAAACAATTTCAGTTGGTAACAAGCCAAAAACTGTTTATGTTTTTGTGGAATTGGATTCAAAATTCACAAGTGGTTCAGGTAATAATAAAATTGAATGTAGAGCAGGAAGAATAGCGCTAAACAGTAATAATAAAGTTGTAATTAGAAATACTAGTTATGATAAAAAGGGTACTGGTTATTTTGCATATTATACAATTCCTGGAAAAACAACTCCTGAGAATAAAATGTATAATACAGCAGCATGTACTGAATTTAGAAATGGACAGTATAAAAAGACTGGGCCAGATGAAAGTAAGGATGTTAAAGCTGAATATAAAGCTGGTGGAGAAGCTAGTGAATGGTATAAAAGAGCGGGTAAATATTTTTCTTATTGCTTTAACTCAGGCTCAACAACAACAGTATCATTTTCACAATCTAAAATTAGAAAAATTAAAAAACAATTTATAAATATGTTTAACGGAATTAAAAGAGTTCAAGAATTAGAAAAAAGCGAAGAAAATAAGGAATATGATACTCAATTGAACTATTTAAAAAATGATTCCACATTTAAACAAATAACTACAGAAAACGCTGATACAAAAGATGACTCGCAATATCTTACAAATGCAGGAACATTACAATGTGAAGATGATCAAACAAATTTTGAAGATAAAAAGTTTTATTCAAGTGAGAATGAAATTCTAAATAATGATTTATGCAAAGTCAATTGCTATGAAACTTTCGTTACAACTTATGATCCACCAGTTACTTCAAGTTCTGGATTATGTTTTTCTTATAAAGTCACTGTAAGAAGTAAAGTATATTGTAAGACAGAGATTAATAATGAAAAATTAAATTGGCCAGAAGGTGTTACAATTTGTGCTTCTATGGGAGCAGAATGTAATGGAAGAAAAGAAGAGACTCAAGCAGGACCTGCAGATAATTTTGACAGTTGTGTAAAATCATGTGATGGTGGTAAATACTCACAAAAATGTATAGATAAATGTTATAATAATGTTTATGAAACTAATATAGATAAAGAAGTTAATTCAAAATACAGTAAATTAGCTTCAAATGAATCGAATAATATTAAATCTGATTCTTTAGTATTATATGGTAATGAAACTAGCAATACATCACTAACTAATATGGGATTATCATATGCTGATTATAAAGAAGAAAAATGTGAAGCAAAAGAAGACGCTGACCCATATCATTATCAATGGGATGATGATAAGAATAAATGTGTAGATGTAAAATCATCTTGTGATTCAGAAGCAGACATTAGAAGTAATTCTTCTGCCTGTGCCACATATTTTTATAAAGCTAAAAATCAAAAACCTTTTGGTTCATATGTAGCTGCAGATAGTGACAAGGCATACACTTATAAATGGAAAGTTAAATATGGTGCCGAAAATGCGCCATCTAAAAATAGTTCTCATGATGGAAGTAATAATTATGGAAATAGCAAAAGAAGCGGAGCAGATTCAGTATTTAATTCTGTAAAAAGATCAGCAAAATATTATATGAGAAGTGTTGGACAAACAGAGTCTTTAATTAAATCATTATATGGAATAGATTCTGGACATAATGGTGCAGGATATCGTAGATATTATAATATTGATAATGATGGTATTAAAAGACAAGTTTCAAATGGATGGCATTGTCATGAAGATTGTGGCTTCTATCCAACTTCTGGTGGTAGTGTTGGTGGTAATGGTTGCGTATCTAGTGTTAGTGAAGCAATGGATTACTATGATAAACAAGAAGGTATAAATAATGAGTTAGTTAAAGAGTGTGAAGAAGCTGCAACAGCAAATTGTTCTGAAGAAGTATCAACCTTTGAAATAGGTGCTAATAATGAATCAAAAAAAGGAACTCCTACAAGAGACTATGATGCAGATAATAATAGACTAAAAAATACAAATCAACCAAGTAAAAATAATGAAAATAGAATTGAAAATCCAACTGATGATATATTTAGAAGTATAGAACACTATAAAGATTATTATTCTGGTGAAAAAGATCAATCAGATGGTAGTGGCGCAACTAATTGTGTAAATGGTATTTGCTATGATAGTAAAGAAGAAGATGGAAATTTATCTAATGGTATAAACGGTATTTGTTATGGTAATAAATATCCATATCATGATTATAAAACAACAATCACATTCCCAGGAACTTGTGTAAATGATAAATCTGGTAATGTTAATGATCACCCTGAAAATTGTAATGGTACAAAAGATACAAATGGCGAATATGGTACACTATTTGCAGATCAGTATTGCCTATTATATAATTCTAAAGCTTATAATTCAAAATGGTGGTTCTATAAGGCTTGGGGTGCAGAAAAATATCAGGCAAAATATGGTAAAGTATATGAAAAAACTGATGAAAATAGAAATTATAATATTAAATCACATATAGAAAAATTTGGTAAATTTAATTGGGCTGTTAATACACAATGTTTCTATGCAACTGAAGATTCAACAGCACCAATAGATGATTATGTATATAAAGTTATAAAAGTCGGGGAAGCATTCAAAAAATATGCAAAAAATGAGATCCCATTTAACTTTACAAAAGAAGCAAAAATTAATACAATTCCTTCTGATGCTCCAGAGGAAGCTAAAACCTATTCAATAAATCCTGAAAAGTATGTAGAATATATTAATACTACAGAAAAAGAATTATTTGAAACTCCTGAGTTTGCTTCATCTGAATGTCCTGGATGTGATTACCATATTAAACTAACAGGAGATCAGTTACTAGAAATAAGAAAACATTATTCAAATCGTGATTATACTGATTATACTGGTTCGTTTAAAAAAGATAATACAATAGAGGGATTAACACATTATACAAGTAATGTATTGGATGAGCTTTCATCAAAATATAAATTAACACGAAATAAAGATATCACTAACAAAAATAATAATTATTATAATAGTTCTGTGGATTTATATGCTACTAATAAATAAAGAGGTGAGAATATATGAGTAAAGCGATATTAACAATTGGTATTATAATGTTAGGTATATTCACTTTTGCAGGAATAAACCTAATAAGCAATTATAGTATGGGTACAGAAATGGATTACTATACTTTAAAGGAAACTGTACAAGGTGCTATGACTGATGCTTCAGATTATGGTTATTATAGAAAAAATGGTACTGTAAGAATGGACAAAGAAAAATTTGCAGAGAGCTTTATGTTAAGACTGGCAAAATCTGTTGCAACTGATAGAGATTATAATGTAAAGATTTATGATATAAACGAAGTTCCACCTAAGGTATCTGTTCAAGTAGAGGCTAGTAACTTAAGTACTAACCCAAATAATACTGCTGATAATCGTAATGCGGTAGTAGTTACAAGAGTTGACGGAATTCTAGCCGCAGGAGATAATGAGGACCCAATAGCTTATACATATAAAAATGGATCTCAACTAGCAGGTGTAGAGTAGCATAGAAAGGAGAATAAAATGGGAAATATAGGAGTAGGATTAAAGAAAGTTTTATCTAATAAAAATACAGTGACTATAATAGGTGTTGTATTAGCAGTATTTGTTTTATATTTTGGTTATAATATGAAAGTTAATAAAGCTATAACACCTATTGAGGTTCCATATGCAAAGGAAACAATCTCACCAGGAACTCAAATAACTACGGATATGATAGGAACAAAGAATGTTTCTAGTGAGACTGTAGCTGATAATCTTGCATATACAAATAGAAATGATGTTATTGATAAATATGCAAATTCTGATAGTGTGATTCCAGAAGGTAGTTTATTTTATAAAAGATCAATTGTTACAAAAGATCAATTACCAGATGCAATAATATATGATTATCCATCAGGATATGTATTATATTATTTATCTGTTAATGTTGAAACTACTTATGGTAATTCAATTGCACCTGGAAATTATATAGATTTATACTTGAAAGCACAAGAGGCTGCATCAAAGGGTGACGAGATAGTAACAACAGATAAAATTATGGTAGGTAAGTTATTAGAAAATATTAAAGTCTTAGCAGTTCAAGATTCATCTGGTAAAAATGTTTTTGCAAATTTAGATGAAAAGGGAACTCCATCAACTATTATTTTCGCTGTACCGTCTGAGTACTATATATTACTTATGAAATCCAAATATTTAAGATCTGTTAATACTACATTAATACCTGTTCCAACTGATGAGAGTCTTAAAGATGATCCAGGTGAGTTGAAATTAAGTAGTACAGAATTAAAGAATTATATTAACGATATTACTGTTTGGACAGAATAAAAGAATAAAAGAATAAAAGGGAAGTGAGTTATATGGATGAAAGTATTTTTGATAAACTTGACTTTGGTCCACTACAACCTATATTAGATGATGATGATATAACTGATATCTCGTTTTGTAATCGTGGTCAAATTTGGATTCGTTCATTAACTCAAGGTTCTATTAGAAAACAAATACCTGGTGTTACTGCAGAATTTATGGAAAAGTTAGCATTTCAATGTTCAAATGTTATGGGTACGACATTTAATAATGCTAAACCTTTTTTGGATGCAGAATCTACGGAATTACGTTTTAACTTTGTTCATCAATCTATAGCAACAAACGGAATAGCATGTGTTATACGTAAAACACCAGCTAAGATTAGATTAAAGAAAGAGGGTCTTTTAAAAGACAATTATTTCACTCAAGATATACATGATGTTTTAATTAAATGTGTTGAAGGCCATTGTAATATTTTAGTTGCCGGTGAAACTGGTTCAGGTAAAACGGAGTTCGTTAAATATTTAGCTAGTCATACCAAACAAAATGAAAAAATAATTACAATTGAAGATACCCTTGAATTACATCTTGACAAGATATTCCCAGAGAGGGATATTGTTTCAATGAAGACAAACAATGTTGCAAGTTATACTGATGTATTAGTTACATGTATGCGTCAAAATCCAAAATGGATTTTACTATCTGAGGTTCGTAGTGCAGAAGCTGTTAGTGCAGTTCGTAACTCAATTTCCTCAGGACATAATATTTTATCTACTATACATGCAGATAAAGCAAGTGCGATACCATATCGTCTTTATAGTTTGATGGAGACTGATTTGGATGTTAATCAATTTTTAAATACAATATATCGATACATTCAAATAGGTGTCCACATAAAGGCTTATTATAGTAAAGAATATGGAAAATTTCATCGTGAAGTTGATGAGGTTGTTGAATTCTATGTAGATGATAATAATAATCCACAATCTCATACAATTTATAAAAAGATATATGGTAAGGAACCTCTTCAGTCTAGACCTAGTGCACATTTATTAGAGTATTTAGAAAATCAAAATATCGATATAAATGCTGTAGCTGGAAATATGAAAGAAATAGATATAGAAAAGGTTATAAACTCAAATGTAGAGACTGAATTAAATAATAAGCAAGATGTTAATACGTCAAACGCTAACAATCAACAAACTGTACAACCAACAAAACAAATTAGTAATCAACAACCAAGTATATCTTCTGTACAGGCAAAGCCTATTACACCACAAGTTAATATACCTAAACCTCAAGTTCAAAATACACCAGTACCATCACCAGTTCCTAATATAGCAAATAATGAACAAAATGCAGTGCCTAATGTAAGTGCGCCACCAATTGTTAGACCAACAAATGTTCAGACACCATAAATAATCGTAGAAAGGGGAATATATATGGAGTTTTTTATACTATTAATAATTGCTCTAGTAATTGTATTTTCTAGGAAATTACAAGGACAAAATGTATCTAAATTTGTTCAAACTCAATTTGGCTCAGTATATGATAAAGTAGCACCATATTCTTTTAAAGTTGTACGTGAAAAAACTAAGCAACTTGGAAGAGAATATACTCCAAGGCAGTATACCATACAAGTTACTGCAATAGCTGGTGCAGCTGCCATAATATCATATTTATATTTTTATAGTCTACCTATTACAATTATGTATGTAGCTATTGCGATATGTTTTGTGCCATATCTAGCATATTTAAGATGTAAAAGAGAGTATAGTGAGTTTTTATTTGAACAGATACAGGTATATACTTCTAATACTATTATGGAATTTGCAACTACACAGTCATTTGTTAAAGCAATAGAAGGTGTTAGAGATTCAAAGTTGTTAGATGATCCTGTAAAAACTGATGTTGAACATATGATAGAATTAGCATATCAGAATGGTAGTATTGATGAATCTTTATTATATTTTAGTAACTTATATCCATACTACATAGTAAAAAATATGCACCAACTATTTTTACAAATAACAAAGGAAGGCGCACAAAACTCTATGGATAGTTTGGAAAACATGCAATTAGATATAGATATGCTAGTTGAAAGTGTATATCGTGATAGAATTGATAGAAAAACATTCCATAAGCAATTTCTTGGTTTTGGTATGATGCTATACATTCTTGTAATGGCAGTTCAATTTCTACTAGGGACAGAAGAATATATTGCCCTATTAGATAATATTATTTGTAGTATTGTTCTGCATCTTGTAATAATAGTAAATACAGGTTTCTTATTAAAAGGAGAAAAATATTATAATGAGAATGTAGGTGCAGAATAATGGAAATAGTTATAGTATGTGGAATTTTAATTTTTATATTATTTTATAATAAAACAGTAGATGGAAAAAAGTTTCTTAAAGATAACGAGAAGTATTTTGAGTTATTAAAAGAGGAAGACTTTGAATTTTATGTATATGCTAAATATGGAGAAGATGCAGATCCTGACGTTATATATAGAAATAGAATAAAAACAGGATTAATTACTGCATTTTTGGCATTAATCTTTATATTTAGAGAAATCAATATTAGAAATATAGTTTTAGCTCTTGTTTTAGCGTTTATAATGTTTAAATTTGATTATAACTCTTTGAAAAGTCATTACAAAAAGCATTTGCATGAAATTGATATTTTACTACCATATTATCTTAAAGGATTGGAGATATTAATTCAGCATTATACAGTTCCAGTAGCGATAGGTAAATCAATTGATGATGCACCAGATGTCTTTAAACCGGGACTAAAGAAGCTAATAGAAAGAGTAAATGCTGGAGATTCTTCTGTTGATCCATATATGGAATTTGCAGATACTTATCCAGTTAGAGACTCAATGAGAATGATGAGACTTTTATACCGTTTAGGTATAGGCTCGCAGGAAAGAAAGCAAGAAAGACTTATGATGTTTTCAAGATCAGTGTCAAATTTACAGAATAAAGCAAGAGAAGTTAAATATAAAGAAAGACTTGATAAAATGGAAAGTTTAACTATGGTAATGCTTGTTTGTACCGGTATTGGAGTTATAATAATTATCTTATTTGCTATGTTACAGATGTTTGGAAGTAGTGTATAATTACTAAAAATTATTGATAATTATTTTAAAAATTGATATAATAATTTATATAATATGAAAGGGAGTGTATGTATATATGAAAGCAGCAACAGGAGAATTAAACTTAACTGTAATTACAATCGCAGCAATTGCAATAGTAATAGCATTTTTTACAATAGTATTATGGCCTAATATTCAAAGCTCATTAAATACTCAGTGGGGTAATGCTTCAAAATGTTATGATGAAAATGGTCAACCAAAAGATTGCGATAAATAATAAGGAGATTATATGAAAGATGCTGTAGGTGGTTCAATAAGTCTTATGTTTATTGCGGTATTTATTTTACTTATAGCAGGATATTTAGCGTTATCACTTAATTATAATAAGGCTTTTAGAGCTAAAAATAAAATAATTAAAATATTAGAACAAAATGAGGCTTGGGATGGTGAAGTACAAAGTGAAATAAGTAATTCTCTAAATGAAATTCGTTACCCAAGTTATAATAAATTGGACATGACTGGAGAAGGCTGGGCATGTCAAAGAGGTTATTGTGTTAAATGGATTCCAAGTGAAAATCCAGAAAAAGCAGAAAGATACAGTGGATATTTTAAGGTGGTTACTGCTACTAAAATAGATATACCCGGAATTGATAGATTAATGAGAAGCCTTGATTTTTTCCAAGTATCCGGAGATACAATTAAACTGTATCCACCAAAAGTAATTAATACATAATAAAAAGAGGGTGATAATTTGAACGTTATAGTAGCTAATCAAAGAAGTCAAGTACTATCTAACTTAGATATTGATGTCATAAAGAATGTTACTGGGGAATATGAAGCCGATGAATTAGTTGCAATGTTCAAAGACTTTTTTTATGATAAAATGATACTTGATATTACTGCTGTAAAAAATTATAGAAATATTGATGTTATTCAAAAATTAGCTATTGGCTTAGGTGAAAACAAGCTTATACTAGTTTTACCTGATGATGTATGTCAATCAAAGTTTTTATCAGATTTAGTTTCAATTGGTGTATATAACTTCACTAATAATATAAATGCAATTAAAGGACTAATTTCAAAACCAAATGAGTATAAAGATGTTGCAAAAATTCAACAACTAAATGGTAGTTCATTTGGTGATGGCAATAATACAACAGGTGGTATAAAAATATTAGGAATTAGAAACGTAACCGAACATGCAGGGGCAACGTCATTACTATATATGTTAAAAAGAGAATTAGTAGATATGTTTGGTCCAAATATCTATGGATTAGAGATTGGAAAGAAAGATTTTCCTGTTTTTAACGATAAAAATTTAGTTTCTGTAAGCGAAATGGATGTAGAATCCAAATTAAGAGACATATATACTGCGAAAATGATATTAATAGATTTAAATGATTATAAAGATGAAAGCATATGTGATGAAGTTATATACTTAATTGAACCTAGTTCTATTAAATTAAATAAATTAATTAAAAGTGATAGAAGAGTATTTGAAAAACTACTTGGTAAAAAGTTAGTTTTAAATAAAAGCTTATTAACTAATAAAGATGTTACTGAATTTGAATATGAGTCTAATTCAAAAGTATTTTATAATATACCACCTCTAGATGAGAGGAAAAAGAATGCTGTACTTAGTGACTTTTTATCAAGAATTGGTATAGGTG
This sequence comes from uncultured Mycoplasmatota bacterium, assembly GCA_948434005.1. GTDB lineage: Bacteria > Bacillota_I > Bacilli_A > RF39 > UBA660 > UMGS995. Next base: position 135,482 of record CAOJEH010000003.1, on the reverse strand, counting down.
ATGCCACAGCTGCTAAAAAATCAGAAAGTAAGAATATTTTTGGATTATTCCGAAGATGAATGTAAAGTAGACAATAATTATATTGACATATATTGTTAGTATAATGTATAATCATAATTAGTTAAAGGAGATGTATTTATGTTAGATTTATTTCAAATGGTAGATATAAATTATTGTGATAGTTTATTACCACTTATTAGGGTTGTTAAGACTGTATTTAATATAATTCAATTTGTAATTCCAATTGCACTTATTTTATTTGGAACAATTGATTTAGGAAAGGCAGTAATTTCAAGTGATGATAAGGAAGTTAAAGCTGCTCAATCAAGGCTTATTAAACGTTGTATTTATGCAATTGCAATATTCTTCATAGTTCTTTTAGTTAAATTAATAATGAACATAGTTGGTGATGCTCAAAAAGGAAGTAAAAAGGCAACTGGAGGAAAGGCTGATACAGAGTCATGGTCTACTTGTTGGTCAAAAGCTAAGTAATAGAATTAGTAAAGTAAATGACAATATTAATTGCTATTTACTTTTTTTTTTGTTATAATTATAATAGTATGCGATAATGTTAGGATGTGTCGTTAATGATAAAAAAAATATTCATAATTATTTTATTTGTCTTGATAGTAATTCCTGTTACTATCCAAGCTAAAACACTTGATTTTAATGATGTTATACTAATAGCAGATATAGATGAATGTGAAGGTAATACTACTGCTATCTTTGGAGATATCAATAGTCCAAATTCAACTGCTTGGCTTATTCAAAAAATACTTAATTATATAAAGGTTCTTGGTCCAACTATTGCTATTGTTCTTGGAAGCATAGATATGGGAAAAGCTATAATTACATCAGATGAAGAGAATATGAAAAAAGCGCAATCAAGGTTTATTAAAAGAATATTAGCTGCAGTAGCTTTATTCTTTGTGCCTTTATTAACAGGAGTTTTATTGTCGGTATTTGGTTTTTCAACTGATAATCCAGCATGTGGTTTAAAATAAAAAAAGAAAAGAGGTGCGTGTGATGTTTCAAATAGGTGCAGTAAGTGGTATGGATACTGATAACTCTAAGCCCAATTGGTTTTTGCAGGCTATTAGAGGAATCTTATCAATATTTGATATGGCAGTTTATTCATTGGTTACGGTAGTGTATGAAATATTATTTAATATTGCTGATTCAACTATATTTTCTTCCAATACCATAAAAGCTTTTTATAGTAGAGTCCAACTTATAATAGGCGTTTTCATGATATTTAAACTGTCCATATCATTATTACACGCAGTTATAAACCCAGATTATTTAACAGACCAAAAAAAAGGTATGGGTAAAATAATCACTAGATTAATTGCAATGTTAGCAATGTTTGCAGCAATAATCCCACTTAGTATTCCGCTTACCTCATCAGAAATCCAAGCAGCTAAAGATGGTAAGGTTAAAAGTTATAACTATCATTTGAATCAAAGTGGTTTACTTTTTGGAACACTATATTCTTTGCAAGAACGGGTCTTAAAAGGAAATGTTTTAGTAAAACTGGTTTTAGGCGATAATAGTAATAAATACGATGTATCAAAAAATAGTAAAGGATTAGAAGATCAAGCAAATGATTTGGCTATATATGTTTTAAAGGGGTTTGTAAGAATAAATCTAGATGAAAGTGCAACTGGTAAAGGTAAAATAACTGAAGATGATTATATATGTAGTAGTGTGCATGGTGATGGATATTCACCTTCCGAAATGGAACAGTTAAATAACTATATAAAAGCCGATAATATAATGGATGTTATTAGCCCAGATAATATAACAGAGTATTGTAATGATGGTCCAGGATTTCATCTTCTTACTGCTAGTGATAAAAATACAGAAAATAGATGGATGTTTACTTATACACCAATTATATCAACTATTTGTGGAATATTGTTATTAGTAGTATTAATTGGTTACTGTATTGATATAGCAATAAGAGCGTTAAAATTAGCTATTCTTAGATTGCTTGCACCAATACCAATAATTAGCTATGTTGATCCAAAATCAAGTGAAAATGGTTCCTTTGCAGCATGGATGAAAGCACTTATTTCAACATATGCTGATTTGTTTATTAGATTAGCAATTATTTATTTTATAGTATTTTTAGTTCAAGATATATGTGAAAATGGTTTAGACCTACCTATTACAAATGGTATCGTTGGAGTGTTTTCATCAATATTTATAATAATAGGTTTATTTTTCTTTGCTAAAAGTGCACCTAAATTTATCCGAGATGCTCTTGGCCTAAAAGGTATGATGTCAAACGTCGGCTTATCAGGCATTTTAGGAGGAGCAGGTGCCCGTATGGGAGGAGCTGGATTAGCAGGAGCAGGAGCAGGTGCATTAGAAGCAATGCAAAATTCAGCAGAAGCTGCTGCTCAAGGAAAGCAAGCACCATCTGCATGGGGTACAGGTAGTAATTTGGCTGCTCAAATAAGAACAGGAGATGAAAAAGCACGAGGAGGAATAGCAAATAGACTGAAAGGTAATTTGCAACGAGATGCTATGGTTAGGAAAGCTTCACAATACGGTGTTACTCATGGGGAGTTGGAAAAAGCAAAAGGCAGAATGTATAATGAAGAGAATAAATTAGCAAGATTTCAAGGAGATCTTAATAGATATCAAAATGGGCAAATGTCAGCAGGGGAACAAGATGATATATTAAATAATGATAATTATACCGCAACAGGAACAAATGCTGCAGGTCAAACTGTATATACTAAAACTGATGCAAGGGGAAGAGTTATTGGAACATTTACTGGAAAAGATGAAGCTATTAGAGATGCTTTGAATAGTAGAGTGGAGGCTCAAAAGAAAACACATGGTGCTGCTAAGACAAACTACGAGCGAGCATTGGAATTTGGTCAGAAGCATCATGTTGAAACTACATTTGAAGAAGATCATAGACGCGGCTTCTTTGCTAAAAGAAATAATCTTGATACGTCAACTGAACATCAAGGTATGACAGATAGAGTATTAGGTAGACGACAGTCTGATGGAGATAGACATCGTGACAATACTTGGTCAGCAGATGATCCTAATAAATTTAAATAATAAAGGGAGTGTGATACAGTGAACCATTATTTGATTCCTGCAAATACAAAGAAAGGACAACTTATTTTAGGTCTATTTAGACCAGTAGATTTGGTTTTATTTGGTTCAGGTATATTAATAACATTATTGTTTTTATTAACTATACAGATGACATCTACTTTGGTAACTATAATAATATTAGCACCTGCTTTAATAACAGGATTTCTAGTAGTTCCTGTACCATATTATCATAATATGTTAATTGTTATTTCAGAGCTAATAGAATTTTTTAAGAACCAAAGAAGATATAAATGGAAAGGATGGTGTGTTGGCCTTGGCATCAGAAAACAAAAACGTAAGAAAATCAAGTGAAGATTGGTTACCAGTTAAAAATATTGAAAATAGTACAATAATAACTTATGGAAATAATAAAGTGTCTGGTGTTAAGATAACACCAAAAAATATATTTATACTTGATGATAGTTCTCAAAATAGTGTTTTAATCAGTTTGAAAAACTTTTATAATATGATTGATTTTGAATTTTGGTTAGTTGTTGCGGATAGACCAGTTGATATTTCTATATATATATCTCAACTACAATTAGAGCTTAATAGTACACCAAATCAAGCTATAAGAAAATTAATTCTTCAGGATATAGAAAAGTGTAATACATTTATTAATAACAATGTTGTAGATACAGAATACTATTTTCTATTTAAAGAAAAAGATGATGACAAATTACAAAAGAAAATTAGACTATTAATAAATGGTCTTGCTACATGTGGTTTGAATGCCAAACAGGTGAGTAATGATGATTTAAGAGTAATTTTAGATAACTTCTTAAATGGTGGACAAACTACAGAGTTTGGGACGGTGATACCAGTATGAGTATAAGTATAAGAGGGCAGTTAGCGCCAAAAGGATTACACTTTAACCCAAGTGATTTCTTTATAAGTGATAAATATGCAACTATACTAACAGTTGTATCATATCCTAGATATATCCAACCTGGGTATTTATCTACATTAACAAATATGTCAGGAATAAAAGTTGTTGTAAAGCATCTTCCTGTACCATTCAGTATGATTTCAAAGATGTTAAATAAACAAGTCGCCGACTTAAAAGAAAGATATACTAGAGAAAAAGACCAAACATCTAAAGAAAGAATTAGACAAGATTACGAGAGTTTGGAATATTTCATATCTATGTTAGCAGCTTCCCAAGCTCGTATCTTTGATTTTCAGATGCACATTATGATTACTGCTGATACTAAAGAAGAGTTAGAATTAAAGAAAGTAAATGTTAAAAATTATTTGGATGCTATGGAATTAAGAGCAATATCATTAAGATTTGAACAAGAAAAAGTTCTAAAATCAATCTTACCTATATTCCCATCACAAGATATAGAAGAGAGAATAGGGACTCCAATTCCATCTGTTACTATTGCCGCAATGTATCCATTTATATTTGATAGTATTAAAGATCCAGGATTATCAACACTACTTGGAGTTGATTTTTCAGGAGGAGTAATATTATTTAATCAATTTTTATATAAAATAAGAAAAGAAAATAATAGAAATAATGCCAATATGATTATTTTAGGTACATCAGGAAGTGGTAAATCAACTGCCGCTAAACTAATGCTTAGAACACACATTAGAAATAGATGTCAAATAGTAGCTATCGATCCAGAAAATGAGCTTGCAGAAATTACAAGAACATTTGGTGGAGATCAAGTAGATATTGGTAAAGGTGGAGAATTTGGATTAATAAATCCACTTGAAGTGGTAATAGATGCAGATGAAGAAGAAATAAAACAAGGACTTGGTTATACAGTACTTACAAGAACTCTTCAATTTCTAAAAGCCTTTATGAAATATTATGATCCATCTATTGAAGAAGATGTTCTTACTATGTTTAGTGAAATAGTACAAGATACATATAAACGTTTTGGAATAGACTACAATACAGATTTTTCAGGTTTTACATCAGAAGATTATCCAACTTTTAGTGATGTATATGCTACTATTAAAGGTAAATTAATGTCCATGACAGAGCAAACTCAAGAAAGAGATATTATGGAAAGACTAGAGTTAAAAGTTAGACCAATTACTAAAGAATTAAAATTTTATTTTGATGGACATACAACAATTAATAGAAATAGTGATTTCATGGTATTTAATATTAAAGAATTAATGAATAGTGATTCTAATGTAAAAAATGCATTATTCTTTAACGTATTAAAATATGCATGGGGTCTATGTCTTGATTTATCTGTTGATACAGTGCTTATGATTGATGAAGCACATGTATTATTAGGTGATCATAATAGATTAGGTGCGGACTTTTTAGCACAAGTTCAAAGACGTGCACGTAAGTACAATACTGGTACAATTATTATAACTCAACAACCAAGTGATTTTGCATCTCAAGAAATTATTACTCAAGGTAAAGCAATATTTGATAATGCATCTTATTATTTAGTAATGGGTCTTAAAAAACAAGCGGTAGAAGATTTAAGTTTATTAATAGATTTAAATGAAAGTGAAAAAGAGAGTATTAAAAACTATTCTCAAGGAGAAGCATTATTTGTATGTGGAAATAGACGTATGAGAATTAATATAACTGTTACCAAAGAAGAATTAGATTCATTCGGTAGCGGAGGAGGATTATAGTCTAAAAAGAAGTAGGTGATTACTAATGGCATCACAAAATGATAAGAGCAATTTAGGTGGTAGCACCGCTAATTCATCAAATGAAAATTCATATAAAGCTGATAGAAATGGCAATTCAGATAAAGAGAGTCTTAAAAATGTCATAAAAGAAGGTGGAAAAGCAGCCTTAGATGCAAAAACTGGTGGTGCAATTAGCAAAGTAGAAAAAGTGCCAATAGCTGGAAAGAGACTTAATAAAAAACTTGATAAAGCAGCAGATAAAATAGCTAAACTAGATAAATTAACAGGTGGTAGGCTAGGACAAGCTGCAAAAAAACTAGAGGATGCTGGAGCTATCGATGCGCTAAAAAAGGCTAGAGGAATGAATAATGGTGGTCTGCCTGGAGAAAAAAATAGTGATTCAGAGTCTAAAGAATCAGGTGATGATAAGGATAAACAATCAAAATCATCCCCAGGTTTTGGAGCATCTAATTTGTTTGGTGGAAAGAGAAAAAAAAGTACAACTCCCACAGATTCATCAGATGGTAGTTCATCTGATGATGAAAGTGAAAAGGATTTTGATTTAATTGGTAAAATATCAGGCTCAGGATTTCTTAAAGATCCAAAAATTAAAATAGCTATTTTAGGTGGATGTTTCTTTTTTATTCTTTTAATGGGAGCTGTTGCTGCAATTATAGGGGCAGATGAAGATACAGGAATGTCTGGTACTGGTAGTTCTGGAAATAATTGTGCATCAAACACTACTATTTTACAAATAGCAGAAGCTGAAGTTGGAAATAACGAAGCAAATGGAACTCATGCTAAATATTTATCATATTTAGGATTTTCACCTGGAACTGCATGGTGTGCAGCTTTTGTATCTTGGTGTGCTAATGAGGCAGGAATAGATGCCTCAGTTATACCGCGTACTGCTGCTGTTAGTAGCTTTCTAGATTATTTTAAAAAGGCAGGAACTTTTCGTGATTTGACATCTGGTTATATTCCTACACCTGGAGACTTAATTATATGGAAAGCAAAAGGCAGAAGTCATATAGGTATTGTAAAAGAATACAATCAAGAAGCAAATAAATTGATAACTGTAGAAGGAAACTCAAGTAATGCAGTAAGAATAAATACATATCAATACTCAAATCTAGAAGCACAAGGAGTAGTAGGCTTTGCTAATCCAACTCAAGAATGTACTTCTTCTGATAATGCAGTAGGTATTACAGCAGGTAAAGAAATAGTATTACCAGCTAATTTAGGAACCCATGCAACAAGAGAATTTGATTTGGCAGTTACAGCAACGGAAATTGCACATTCTAGAAATATGATGAAATGTTGTAAAAAAATAACTAATCCTTATGCATTCCCAGAAGATTCTTCTCAAAGAAAAGTCCAAGATAAATGGATAAATGAAGGCTCTAAACATGATAGTAAAGGTTTTTGTAAACTACAGGGAAGATATATAATAGCAACAACTCCAACATTTGGAGAAATAGGGGATAAAGTAGACTTCTATATGTCAAATGGACAAATACTAAATGTAATATTAGGCGAAGCAAAATCTATGGAAAAAAAATGGTATGATCAAAATCCTGCAAATAAATGGGGACATTCAAATGGAAAGAATGTTTTAGAATTTATGGGACAAAACAGTATAGGTAATGATCCGTATTATGCATTAGGTCTACATGGACAACATGTTGTAAAAGCAATTAATGGAGGTTCTATATTTTAATAATAAAGTTATAAGGAGTTATTATGAATAAAAAAGTAATTAAAGTATTAATTGTATTAATTATCTTATCTGTTATCGCTTTCTTTATAATTTTTATGTCACAGTCTAAAAATAATAATTATATAACTAAAAAGAATGTAAGATTAAGAAATGATGATATACTAAATTTATCTAAATCTGATAAAGATAAATGTGTAGATGGTCTTATTGAGTATTTAAATGATAAATATTTTTATATATGTGATAGAGTAGAGTTTTATAATAATACTTTTGATGAGGCTAGTAATGATAAATACTTTTATGCTTTAGCAATAGGAGCAGATGAATCTTTAATTGAAATAACTAATTTAGGTAATGGTAATTTTAAATATAGTTATATAGGTAACGAACTAACTCCTGATAGTACATCAGCTGATACAGGTGTTTCTTATACGCAAATAATATATCCTGAAAACTATCAAAGAGAAAAAGATTTAGAAGAAATGAGAGAAGATGCTAAAAAAGCTTTACCAGATGATACTGAAATGCCTTAAAAAAATATATATAAAACATAGTCTAGAATTAATATTAGTTTTATGTTATAATAATCGCAGAAAGGAAGTTGTAGTATGAAATTAAAATTTAGAGCAGATCCAGAAGATTTAACAATATTTATAGCTTTTGCAATATTTTTACTATATTTAGTTGCTTTAGCAGTAGCTAATATTTCATCTATAGCATCATATGGATCATTATCAGGATTAAATCCATTACCAGCATTTTCAACAGAAAATATAACTACAACTATATCTTTTTATTTAATAGCGCTACTAGCACTAATTATAAGCGTTTCATCAAGATTCTTTGATATGGAAAAGGGTATCGGTTTTACTACCCAAAAGAAGGATAAAGGTTATAGTAGATGGGCTAAAAATAAAGAAATTCAAGGACTAAAAGATGTAGAAAAAATAAGTATTAATGATAAAAGAACAAAAGCAGCAGGTACACCTTTAATGTATAAAGGCGATGATATATGGGTAGATAATGGAGAAAATCATACTTTAGTTATTGGTGCTACTGGTTCAGGTAAAACTCAAACAGTTATTTTACCTACGGTAAAGATTTTATCTAAAAAAAGAGAATCTATGATAATAACAGATCCTAAAGGTGAAATTTATGAAAAAACAAGTTTGATGCTTAGAGAAAAGGGTTACCAAATTTTATTACTTAACTTCCGTGATCCACAAAATGGTAACGCTTGGAATCCAATGAGCTTGCCATATAAAATGTATAAATCTGGCTATCAAGATAAAGCTATTGAGTTACTAGATGACCTAGCTTTAAATATTTTATATGATGAATCAAATAAAAATGCAGATCCATTTTGGGAAAAAACTTCGGCAGATTATTTTTCTGGATTATCTTTAGGTCTATTTGAAGATGCTAAAGAAGAAGAGATAAATATCAATAGTATAAATTTAATGAGTACTGTTGGAGAAGATAAATTTGGTGGATCAACCTACATAAAAGAATACTTCGGAACTAAAGATCCTGCTAGTGCAGCCTCAGTTAATGCATCAGCTACAATTACGGCCCCAAGTGAGACTAAAGGAAGTATTTTATCTGTATTTAGACAAAAAGTTAAACTTTTTGCATCACGTGAAAATTTAAGTGAAATGTTATCTTATAGTGATATAGATTTAGAGTCTATTGGTGAAAAGCCAACTGCTGTATTTATAGTAATTCAAGATGAAAAGAAAACATATCACTCATTAGTTACAATACTATTGAAACAAATTTACGAGACATTAATTGCAACTGCTCAAAAACATGGTGGGAAGCTACCAGTTAGAACAAATTTCTTACTAGATGAGTTTGCAAATATGCCACCACTTAAAGATGTAACTACAATGATTACAGCAGCTAGAAGTAGACAAATAAGATTTACAATGATTATTCAAAATTTTGCTCAGTTAGATAGTGTATATGGAAAAGAAGATGCAGAAACATTAAGAGGTAACTGTGGTAATCTTATTTACTTAGTTACTACAGAATTAAAAGCATTAGAAGAAATTTCAAAAATGTGTGGAGAAGTAAAAAGCAAAAAAGATGATAAAACTGCGTCAACTCCACTTGTAACAGTAGCAGATTTACAACGTATGAAAGAAAATGAGGTTATTTTAAAAAGACTACGTATGAACCCATTTAAAACAACATTTACACCAGATTATAAAATTAATTGGGGAAAGAAGTACGCTAGTGCTAAATATCCAACTAGAAAAAGAAATACTGTTAAAACATTTGATATAAAAGAATTTGTAAAAAGTGAAAAGAAGAAAAAGTTATTAGAGATGATGAATGCTGCAGATGATGGTGACAATCCTAATGGAGGAATGTTTCCAGGTATGATGCCAAGCGGTATGAATCCTAATAGAGGCTCTATGCCTAATATGCCTATGCCGCCATTTCCAGGTATGCCTAATCAAGCTGTAGGTAAAGATAATATGATAGGAAATCCTTTCAAAAATCCTATTCATGAAGAAAAATCTAAACAGTCAACTCCTGATTTTGATGTTGATGAATTAGTTAAAAAGATAGATGCTAAAATTGCTGAACTTGAAGAAGAAGAAAAGAAAAACAAAGAAGAGGAAAAGAAGAAAAAAGCAGATAGCAAAATGGAAGTAATAGGCGATAAATCCTCAGAAATAGTACATAAAGATAAAGTTATAGAAAGTAACTTAAATCTAGATGATGAGGAAGAAGACGATGATTTCTTTGATGACTTTTTTGATAATTAATATAGAAAAGAGGTATTACTATGAGTATAGATCCTAACAGTAATCATATTGATAAAGATAAGATTACGCAAAAAGAAGAAGAAAAAGAAGAACTTACTGATGTACCTGGCTATGATGATGAACCTATAGAAAATATTCAAAATGATAAAAAGGTAGTTAGTATAACCTCAAAGATGGAATTTAGATCTAAAATGATTAAACTATTTATTGGTGCAATTGTTTTAGTAGGAATTATTATCTTAATAGGTTATTTAGTATCAGGTGGTTCTGATGGAAATTTTTCGTATTCTGATGTTGAAGATGAAATGGTTGAAGCTGCAAAATTATATTTTAAAGATAATAAGAGTAAACTTCCATCTAAGAATAATTCTGTATATATAACAGCAGATACATTATCAAATAATAAATATATGAAATCCCTTGATGAATATATAAAAGATGAGACATGTTCAGGAAAAGTAGTAGTAGAAAATATTTCTAATTCATATAATTATACTGCATATTTAGATTGTGGAGAAAACTATAAGACTAGAGAATTATATAAAGAGATAGTTAATAAAGATAATATTGTTACAACTGGATATGGACTATATAAAATGAATAATGAATATGTCTATAGAGGTAAATATGTAGATAACTACGTTAAATTTAAGGGTAAAGATACTTTGTGGAGAATTATAAAAGTCGTAAATAATAGTGAAATAGTACTAATAAAAGATGAAGTTACTAATAATTCTTATTCTTGGGATTCAAGATATAATAGTTCTATGGAAAATGAAACAGGAATTAATGTATATAAAAATAGTACCATATCTACACATATAGAAAAATTATACGATGGTGGATTCGAAGATAGTGAAAGTGAAGAATATATGGAATATAGTAACGAAGAAGTATATTTTAATAAAAAAATTAAAAGTAAGCTTAAAAAGTTTAGCGCTTGTGTTGGTACTAGAGCAGAAGATGATACCACAAAAGATGGAAGCAGTGAATGTAAGACGAGATATGAGACTAAGATGTCATTACTTTCAGTATATGATTATTTAAATGCCTCAATAGATCCAGGTTGTACAAAAACAACTTCACCAGAATGTCAAAACTATAATTATTTATCAGAAAGTGAGACTTTTTGGTTAGCTAATGGAGTAGCTACTGATAGTTCAAAAGTATATTATTTATCATCAGGACATGTTGATAATGATAATGCTTATTCTAATAATGCTTTAAGACCAGTTATACATTTAAATGATAGTGCTATGATTGAAAAGGGAAAAGGTACTAAAAATAAACCTTATATAGTTAGATAAGTAATCTGTAATAGTTCAGATTACTTTTTTTTCATATACTATATTGGGGTGTAGTATATGTATAAAGAAATTAATTCTTATGAATTAAAGGAATTATTAAAAAAAGAAAATATAGAATTAATAGATATTAGAGATAATTATTCATATTTAAATGGTACTATAAAAAATGCTAAAAATATAACATATAACGAATTATTAATAGATCCAAAAAAATATTTAAATAAAAATTATACATATTATATTTTTTGTAGTTTTGGATCCTCTAGTAAAGGATTATGTAGTTATCTAGCTAATTTAGGTTACAATGTAGTAACAATAAAAGGTGGATATAATTCTTATATTGAAGATAGTAAATAAGATTACTATCTTTTTCTTTTAAAACACTTATTTTTATACTATAATAATAATAGGTGATTATATGGAACTTATTAACAACTTAGTAGAATATTTCACAAGCCTATTACAAAGTGGTGGTTTAATATATGGTGTTTTGTTAATATTATTAGAATCAATAATACCAGCACTACCTCTAGGTGTTTTTGTAGCGCTTAATATAAATGCCTATGGCTTAATTTTAGGTATTATTGTATCATGGTTGTCTACATGTTTAGGTTGTTATATATCCTTTTTGTTATTTTCACTTTTTTCTAATAAATTTTTAAATAAAATTGAAAAGAAGAAAAAGTTTAAAAAGGTTATTAATAAAATGAAAACTATAAGTTTTCCAAATTTAGTTGTTCTATTAGCTTTACCATTTACACCTGCATTTTTAATTAATATATCTGCAGGATTAGTTGGTATTAGTAAAAGAAAATATATAATTTCTTTATTAACAGGAAAAATATTTATGATAGCATTTTGGGGATTAGTTGGAAAAAGTTTAATCGAGAGTATTACAGATATCTCATCACTTATTTTTGCAACAACTCTTATTGTAGTTGCCTATTTCCTATCAAAACTAATAAGTAAAAAAATGAAAGTAGAGTAAGAGGTGTATTTATGAATTATATAATTATAGGACTTTTAGTAGTAAATTTAATATTAATAGTAATCTCATTATTTAAAAATATTAATGAAAGTAATATCACAGAAAGATTAGGTAAATTGGAATTAGAAATAGTAAAAGAACTAAGTAATTTTAAATCAGACTTAACTCGTAATATGAATACTGATTTTAATAAACTTAATGAGCAGGTAGAAAAGAGATTAATGATTATAAACGAAAAAGTAAACGAAAGATTAGATGAAAATTTTGAAAAAACAAACAAGACTTTTACATCAGTTATAGAGAGATTATCTAAAATAGATGAAGCTCAAAAGAAAATAGAAACATTATCTACTGATATAGTTTCATTACAAAGTATTTTAACTGATAAAAAGAGTAGAGGTATTTATGGAGAAGTTAATTTAAAACATATTTTAGTTAGTGTATTTGGTGAAAAGAATGATAAAGTTTATAAACTTCAATATACTATGAGTAATAAATATATTGCTGATTCTGTTTTATTCGCACCGGAACCTTTAGGTACTATTGCTATAGATTCAAAATTTCCTTTAGAACATTATCAACAAATGGTAGATAAAGGAATTTCAAAACTAGAAAGAGAAAAATATGAAAAGTTATTCAAAGTAGATGTAAAAAAACATATAGATGCTATAAGTGAAAAATATATCATTCCAAATGAGACAAGTAATCAAGCAATTATGTTTTTACCAGCTGAAGCTATATTTGCAGAGATAAATGCATATCACTCTGATATTATAGAATATGCCTATAAAAAGAGAGTATGGATAACATCACCAACTACTTTAATTTCAACTTTAACTGTAATTCAAATGATTATAAAAAATATAGAAAGAGATAAATATACAAAAGTAATCCATGAAGAATTAAATAAACTTGGCATAGAATTCTCTAGATATAAGGAACGTTGGGATAAATTATCACGTAGTATTGAAGCAGTTAATAAAGATGTAGAAAATGTTTCTATAACAACAGAAAAAATAACTAAAAAATTCGCATCAATTAATAAAGTTGAAATAGATAAATTAATAGATCATAAAGAATAGTAATATTCTTTTTTTGTATAAATAAAAAAATAATTTGTATACTATAATTAGATAATTCATAAATATAATTAAGGAGCTAAAATGATAACGAGAATAGTTTTCTTTTTAATTGGATTTATATTTATGATAATAGGTTTTTCATATTTTATAATATATATAAATCTACTTAGTTTTGGTTATACTATAAGTGAATATTTATCTTATTGTATAACTAGATATGAATGTTGGTTACTATTAATAGGTATTATTATTATTTTAATAATAATGCTAAGAAAGGAGAAAAAACATGATAAATGTTTATGATATAATCTTAAATTTAATAGATAGTAATAGAGTATATGAATCATTTGAATGGAATAAAAAAGATAATATAGAACATATAAAGAAAATACCAATGGTAAGAGTAACAACTAATACTTTATATGATATAATTAACAGTACCTTTACAGTAGATAAATCTTTTCTAAATGAAATATATAGAAAATCAGAAGTATATACAGATACAGGTACTTCAAAGATAGATTATGGTGTATTATTTACAGATACCTATAAAGTAGTAGCAGTAGAGTTTAATAAAGAAGGTAAATCACTTTTTAAAAGCAATCTTTTGTTAGATGAAGAAGATGAGATTCTAGATTTAAGTAATGAAGTTAAACTAAGAAGTTTGGATTATAAAATAGTAAAGAGATATAATAATAGTTATTTATTAACAAGAGAAGAAGAATTTAGGAGAAATTACTTATTAAAAGAATTAAAAATATCTTATAAAAAGAAAAAATTTGAAAAAATAAATTATTTATATGAAGAAATATATCCTAAGGATAATAAGTCTTTAGTAGATAGATATAAAATATTATTAGATAGTATAGATAATAATTATAATGAGAAACACGATAAATTATATGGAATTATTAGATTAACTCATAAGAAGAAGACTACATTAAATTAGTAGTTTTTTTTGTAAAAATAATATAGAATTATTGCGGAATATATATTGTTTATGATAATATAATAATCAATGGAGGTATTTTATGTTTGAAAGATATAGTGATGAAGAATTGTTTTTTTCATCTGTTAAAGTAATAAATCCAGAGTACCAAGGAGATCCTGAACTAGATAGAGCCATTTGGGAAGCTAATATTGGACTTAGCGGAAAAAAATTAGAATATAATTATCCAACAGTTTTACGTTTTGATGGTGAAAGATATATAGATCTTGGAAATAGTGATAGAGATATTAAAGAGGAAGATAGTTCAACTGGTCTTAGTATTAAACCTGTATATACAATTGATTTCAAGGTTCCTGCAAGTAACTATTGTAAAGGAAAATTTAGTAAATCAGGTGCTTATAAAGCTTTTAATAATCATATGCATGAATTTGATAGAGATTATAAAAAGTTTAAAGAGGATCGAGCAAAAAAACAAATGAAAACAAAAAAAAGGAATATGTAATTTATACATATTCTTTTTAGTAGTCTATTTTCATAGCTTCTTTTACTTGTTTCATTGTAGCTTTAGCTCTTTCCCTCGCTTTATTTGTACCATCTGATAGTATTTTTTGAACTAATAGTGGATCATCTTCATATTGTTTTCTTCTATCTTTTATAGGTTGTAAGAAATCGCATAAATTTTTAATAAGTTCTTTTTTACAAGCAACACAACCTCTATCACCATTCCTACATTCACTACATACTGTTTTTAAATCATCTTTAGGAGTAACTAATTTATGATAATAATATACCATACAAATATCAGGATTAGCAGGATCATCTTTTCTTATTTTAGAAGGATCAGTAACAGCATCCATTACTTTTTTAGAGATAGTTTCTTCTGAATCTATTAAAAAGATTGCATTACCTAGACTTTTTCCCATTTTTTCATTACCATCTAGTCCTTTTAGTCTACTAGTATTACTAAGTACAGCTTCAGGTTCCGATAAAACATTTCCATATATATTATTAAACTTTCTAACAATTTCACGACATTGTTCAAGTAAAGGTAATTGATCATCACCCACAGGAACAACCTCTCCACCTAAAGCAGTTATATCAGCAGCTTGACTAACCGGATAACCTAAAAATCCATATGTTATACTTTCACCATCATTACCAAATAACTCTTTCTTTTGAGATACTTCACTTTTAACAGTAGGATTTCTATATAATCTAGCAATAGTAACTAAATTAGAATAAAATACTGTAAGTTCCGCAATTTCTGGTATCTTAGATTGAATAAATAAATTTACTTTATGAGGATCAACACCTATTGCTAGTAAATCCATTGTAAGTTCATAAACATTTTTTCTAACTTTTTCAGGATTATTAAAATTATCAGTAAGAGCTTGAACATCTGCAATTTCTAAAAAGAACTCATATTCATCTTGCATCTTTACATAATTTTGTCCTGCTCCAAATAGATGCCCTAAGTGTAGGTTACCAGTTGGACGTAATCCTGTAAGAATAGTTTTTTTCATATTATCACTTCCATTTATAATTCTACCATAAAGTTAATAGTTATAAAAGAAAATTTATAAAAATGTAACCAATCATTATTGATATAAGTATACATTTATAGTATAATAGAAAAACAAATGGAGGTGATTATATGGAAAATGTATATACTAACTTAAAAAAGACTTTAGAAATATGTCCGAATACCAATAAACTTTCATATTATCAAATTATGTCTTCTACCAAACTAGAAGATGATTTAAAACTTGAAAGTCATGAAGATGCCTTAATAGTAAATTATATGTTACAAGTAGGTTCAATAAGTAGATCAGGTTTTAGTAAAAGTAATATTCAAAGTTTAAAACAGCAGTTGGGTATTAAAACTTTCTATGATGAAAGGGAATTGTTTACTAAAGTATTTATGCGTGATTATGAGTCTGAAAGTAAACTAGAATATAAACTTAGAGATGATGCAGATGTTTGTGACCTATTTAGAACTTTGGCATCTGATGAATTAAAAGATGATTTAGACTTTGCACATACAATTGTATCTTTAGATTCTAAATATTTAAAAGCTATGGGAGAGTTTGCTAGATCTAGTTTTGATTTAGTTAATAAAGCAATGGATTCTGATACTAGTGAAAATGTAGAAACTTTCTTAGTAGCAACAAAAGATGCACAAAAAAATACAGGTTTAGTTATTAAATATTTAAAAAAGAAAAGAGAAAATAATGGTTATTTAAATATTTCTGAAGTATATGAAACTATATTTAAGAAAGATGAAGATGGCAATTTTGTAGATGGTTTATTTAAGAACAATGTCCAAGCAGCTTGGCTATCAGATAATAACTTCTTAGCAATGTTAATGCAAGTTGATGGAGGTTTTGTAAACTATATTACAGAAGGTAAGATATCACTAGTTCCACCAAGTGATAAACCTAAACAAATAGTTAAAACTGACTAAGCTGATTAAATATATATAGAAAGTGGTAATAAAAATGGATCAATCAATTTTTAGAATAATAGACAAATTATCTATAGATGAATTAAGAGCCCTTTCTTCATATATTAGTGAAAAAATGAACAGTTGGAATAGTCAAATAAAGATTGAAGATATTTGCTACGACTTTGAATTAAAACAAAAACTACTATCTATTGGAATTACGAATATGGATCAGTTAAAGAATAATGGTATTAGAGGATTACCAGAATCAATGTGGGAAAAGACAGGATGGATGATTAGAACCTTTGATTTTGATAGATTAGAAGTTAAATATTATAAAAGAAAAAATAAATCACAGTAATAAAAATTTGACAAATGAATATAATATAATATATAATGTATTCAATAACTTTGAAAGAGAAAAGTAAATTAGTTAAAATTTAAGCGAGTTAGGGTATGGTGTAAGCCTAATAATTAAGACTATTTGAAAGAACACTCTGGAGTTGCTTACCGAAAGGATATCCAAGTAGGCTAAGTCGGATTGTATCCCGTTATAAGATACTAGATTTGGAAGAATCGAATAAGGTGATTATAAATTCTTTATAATAAATTGGGTGGTACCGCGGAAGACTAGTTTCGTCCCATGTATACTTTTGTATATGTGAGTATGAGACTAGTCTTTTTAATTTATATAAGGAAGGTGATTTATTATGTGTGGATTTATGGTATCTACAGAAAAAAACATATCAAAAATAGAATTTGAAAGGGAATTTAAAAAAATAAAACATCGTGGTCCAGATCAAACAAGAATTATAGATTCAACAGGTTACTTTGGATTTCATAGATTATCAATTATGGGTTTATCTGAAGAAGGTATGCAACCATTTATAAGAGATAATAATATATTAGTATGTAATGGTGAAATATATGGATTTAGAAAAATAAAAGAAAAATTAATAGAAGAAGGATATAAATTTGATAGTGAAAGTGATTGTGAAATACTTATACCTTTATATGAAAAATATGGCACGAAAATGTTTAGTATGTTAGATGCAGAGTATGCTTGTGTTTTATATGATAGTAAAAATGATGACTTTATAGCAAGTCGTGATCCAATGGGAATAAGACCTATGTTTTATGGATACTCTAAAAAAAGTGGTTCTATTATGTTTGCGAGTGAGGCTAAAGCATTAACAAAACTATGTAATGAAGTTTCTCCTTTTCCACCAGGATACTTTTATGCAAATAAAAAATTTACAAAGTATATTGATTTATCTAAAGTAGATGAATTTTGTTATGATGATTTAGATACTATTTATGCGAAGATAAATAAAAAACTAACTGATTCAGTTATAAAAAGATTAGATTCAGATGTTCCATTAGGCTTTCTTTTAAGTGGAGGACTTGATTCTAGTTTAGTATGTTCTATTGCAGCAAGAAATTTAGATAAACCAATAAAAACATTTGCTATAGGAATGGATACAGATGCAATTGATTTAAAATATGCTAAAAAAGTAGCTGATTATATAGGCAGTGATCATAAAGAAGTAATTATTACTAAGGAGGAGGTAATAGATTCATTAAGAGAAGTTATAGAAAAACTAGAAACCTGGGATATTACAACTATAAGAGCATCAGTTGGAATGTATTTACTATCTAAATGGATTAGAGAAAATACAGATATTAGAGTACTATTAACAGGAGAGGTTAGTGATGAACTATTTGGTTATAAATATACTGATTTTGCACCAAATAAAGAGGAATTTCAAAAAGAAAGTGAAAAAAGAATTAAAGAACTTTATATGTATGATGTTTTACGTGCAGATAGATGTATATCAGGATGCAGTTTAGAAGCAAGGGTACCATTTGCAGATAAAGAGTTTATCAAATATGTAATGAGTATAGATCCTCTTAAGAAAATGAATAGTTATGGACAAGGTAAATATTTACTTAGAAAGTCATTTACTGATAATTATTTGCCAGATGAAATTCTATATCGTGAAAAAGCAGCATTCTCAGATGCAGTAGGACACTCCTTAGTTGATGACTTAAAGGAACTAGCAGAACAAAAATATACAGATAGTGAATTTATAGATAAATGCAAAAAATATAAAAGACATACTCCGTTTACTAAAGAATCACTAATGTATAGAGAAATATTTGAGGAGTTTTACCCAAATAGAAGTGATTTAATAATAGACTTTTGGATGCCAAATAAAGAGTGGGAAGGCTGCAATGTAGATGATCCATCAGCAAGATTTTTATCAAACTATGGCGCAAGTGGAAAATAAAATTAATAAAATCTAAATATGGATTTAATTTGTATTTTAAACTCATAAGAATTATTATAAATATATTAAAAAATATGATATAATTTAGATGTTGATTCTATCATTATTATAGTATCAATAAAAGTAAGTTTTAGATTGGAGTAGATAATAGTGAATAAAATTATTATTTATGATTTTGATGGAACCTTAACACCTTATGCATTACCTAAGCTAGAGATTTTAGAAAAAAGTGGTTTAGAAGATGATGCATATAACCCCCAGTTTTTAGAATTAACAAAAATAAGATCTAAAGAAAAAAATATAGATTTATATAAAGCTGTGTATGATATATTATTCGAAATAGTTAAGAATGCAGGTTTTAAACTAACAGATGAGAATCTTTCTTTAGGATACGATAATCTTGAATATAATACTGGAGTAATTGAATACTTAAATATGATATCTAAAAATAATATTAGTAACTATTTATTAAGTTCCGGAATGAAAATATGTCTAGATAAAACTAAAATAGCATCATATTTTAAAGAAATTTATGCAACTACTTTTACCTATGACCATAATAATGAGATAGATGGATTTGAGATTTTTATTGATGATAAAAATAAAGTTACTATAATAAAAGAAATACTTAAAAAGAATGATATAGATAATGAAGATTGCTCTGATGTTATATATATAGGTGATGGAGTATCAGATTTTTATGCAATGGAATATATCAAAGAGCATGGAGGAACGTCAATTTTTGTACGTAACGATTTTAATATTAAAGATATAAATTTCTTTAAAGAAAAAAGTATTGTTGATTTTTATACTGAAGCTGATTTTTCTGAAAATAGCAAATTGTATAATTATGTAAAGAAATTATGTAAAATTAAATAATATTATATACCATATGTAATAAAAAAGGAGGAATAAATATGGCAATAGATGGAAAAGAATTATATAAAGAAATAGATAAATATATGAATAAAGAAGTAACTATAGAAGGATGGATTAGAAATCATCGTAAACAAAAAGAATTTGGATTTATTGATTTTTCTGATGGCACATGTTTTAATCATATCCAAGTAGTTTATGATAATAAGTTAGCAGATTTTTTAGAGATTCAAAAATATCATATAGGTTCTGCAATAGAAGTTAAAGGTTTGGTAGTAGCTTCTCCTAAAGAGAATCAAGATTTTGAGCTTCAAGCAAGTGAAATAAAATTATTAGGTGATTGTCCAGAAGATTACCCAATTCAACCAAAAAAACATTCAAGGGAGTTTTTAAGAGAGCAAGCCTATCTTCGACCAAGAACTAACTTATTTCAAGCAGTATTTAGAGTAAGAAGTGTAGCAGCATATGCAATACATAAATATTTTCAAGATAGAGGATACGTATATTTTCATGCTCCAATAATAACAGCTAGTGACTGTGAAGGAGCAGGAGAAATGTTTCATGTTACATGCTTTGATCTTGATAAAATACCAATAAAAGATAAAGAGGTAGATTATAATAAAGATATGTTTCAAACAGCATCTTCTCTTACTGTATCAGGACAACTAGAAGCAGAAACTTTTGCTCTAGCTTATAAAAAGACTTATACATTTGGCCCAACATTCAGAGCTGAAAATTCAAACACTAAAGTTCATGCTAACGAGTTTTGGATGATAGAGCCAGAAATAGCATTCTGTGATTTAGAAGGCGATATGGAAATAATGGAAGAAATGTTAAAATATGTTGTATCATATGTGTTAGATAACTGCAAAGATGAGATGAAGTTTTTAGATAGCTTTGTTGAAAAAGGTCTTATAGATAAATTAGAAAAATTAGTAAATTCTAAGTTTACACGAATAACTCATAAAGAAACTATAGATATTTTACAAAAAGCAGATGTTAAATGGGAATTTGAACCAATTCAAGGAGAAGATATTGCAAAAGAACATGAAAAATATATTACAGAATACTTTGATGGTCCAGTATTCATAACAGATTGGCCTAAAGATATAAAAGCATTCTATATGAAACTTAATAAAGATAATGAAACAGTCGCAGCAGTTGACCTAGAGGTGCCAGGTGCTGGAGAAATAATGGGTGGTTCTCAAAGAGAAGAGGATTATGATAAACTAATTAAACGTATGGATGATATGGGTATGGATAAAGAAGAACTTGATTGGTATGTAAATCTTCGTAAATTCGGAGGATGTGTTCATTCAGGATTTGGAATGGGATTTGAAAGATTACTTATTTATTTAACAGGTGTTGAGAACATAAGAGATGTAATACCTTATCCAAGGACTCCGGGAAATTGTGATTTTTAAAATAGTAATTTATTTACTATTTTTTATTTTTTGTGCTATCATATTAATATAAATAGGAGTTGAGAATATGGATGATTCTAATAGTACAAATTTAACTATTATAGTTGTTTTATTACTTTTTATATTAGGAATAGGTGTTTTTTCATTTAGTTTAAAGTTAACTTCTAAAGATAATATAAAAAAAGAATCTAATAATGAAGAAATTATAAATGAAGATACTAGTGTTGATAGTAGTAATAAAATATATAAAGTATATAAATCAGGTGATAGTATAAAACTATCTGATAATAGTAGTTGGCATGTAATCAATGATTCTGGTAGTAATGAAGATGAAGTAACTATATTAAGTGATAATGATATTGGAAAGATAAATATTAAAGACATGGATAACTATCTTGAAGAAACTTACTATAATCAACTACAAGATAATTTAAATATAGATGATACTTCTATTTCAAATATAAGATTACTTGATATTGATGATATTATGACTTTAACAAGTTTATCAAATATAATACCAGGAATAAAAATAGAAAAACAAGGTTTAGAATGGTTGTACAATACAAGTACTTTGACAAGCTATATAGAAGATGGTAATCCTATTTTAATTTGTTCAAAGGATAATACTAATCCTGCTAGAATTTGCATAGGTAAAGGTAGTGATATCTTTCCGGTTAGACCTGTTATAACTATAAATAAGAAATACATTGCAAAATAAAAGGAAGAGATAAACTCTTCCTTTTGAATACTACTACCAAGTGTATAAAATACACCTGCAACAATCTAAGGTAACTTCATTATCCTATTTTAGTTAGTTATGTAAACACTTTTTTGATTTACCAATTCCTTAATTAGTAAATAAATAGTTGATTTAATATTAGTAAAATCGCATATAAATTCAATTTTATTTTTAAAGTAGAATGTTTTTTAATAAAAAAACTAATCCATTTTGGATTAGTTTTTTTTATCAAACTCGAAAAGTTCGAGTAGATTTCACATCTGGGGCGTCATAAGAGGATCGAACTCTTGCATACTAGTGCCACAAACTAGCGTGTTAACCACTTCACCAATGACGCCATTTATTTAAGACTATTATAGTGTATTATAAATTATTCAAAAAATCAAGTATTTTTTAAGATATGGTTATTTGTCCATACAATAATTATCTAAAAGAATAAATTACAAAGAAGGAGGATTTTATGTATAATTATAATAATTATCTACAAAATGATTATGTTAGAAATACTACACCCAATAGTATGATGAATAATAATCAACCTAACCTTTATACTCCTCAAGAAGGATATGATAAAGGAAATTTATTTGCAAATTTATATCAACCATATAAAAATTATCAACCACCTACTCTTAAATCAAGAACAGAAAAAGGAAAATTATTCTTAGAATTATCTAGATATGCTTTTGCTGCTCATGAATTAAACTTATATTTAGATATTCATCCAGATGATGCTACTATGCTTGCTTTATTTAATGATTATAGAGTTAGGGCTAATAATTTAATGATGGAATATGAAAAGAAATATGGACCATTAACAGTTTCTTCAGATGATTTATCATCTAGTTTCTTATGGGAAAAAGAAGAATGGCCATGGGAAGGAGGAGCTAACTAATGTGGGCATATCAAAAAAGATTACAGTATCCTGTAAATATTAAAAAGAAAGATTTAAGAATGGCTAAATTATTAGTTACTCAATATGGTGGTTCAAATGGAGAATTAGCAGCAGCTCTACGTTATTTAAATCAAAGATATACAATGCCTGATAATAAAGGTAAAGCTCTACTTACAGATATTGGCACAGAAGAACTTGCGCATATTGAAATGATTTCTACTATGGTATATCAATTAATGAAAGATGCTACTTTAGAAGAAATAGAAGCTGCGGGGCTTGATAGCCATTATGCTGAACATAATAAAGCCTTATATCCAACTGATGCTAATGGAGTTCCATTTACTGTAACTTATTTTGCTACTACAGGTGATCCACTTGCAGATATTTCAGAAGATATGGCAGCTGAACAAAAAGCTCGTGCTGTATATGAAAATCTAATTGATTTAACTGATGATCCTGATGTAATTGGACCACTACTTTGGTTAAGACAACGTGAGGTAGTTCATTATAATCGATTTAAGGAACTATTTGATTACTATCAAGAAAAATTAAATCCTAAACAACAAATGATTGACAATAAAATGGTTTCTGATAATAACAATAATGTAAATAACTTTATGAATGAAGTTGAAAATAATTTTAATCCTATAAGTGATTTTTTAAATAATTTTACTCAAAAAATGTAGACTATTCTATATTTTACTCAACATTCTATGTTGAGTTTTTTTTAATAAAGATAGATTATATATAGTTTTTATTGTATAATATTTTTATAAGAGGATGATGTATAATGCCAAAGGAAGTAAAAATATTTGTTCCAGGAAGACTATGTTTATTTGGTGAACATAGTGATTGGGCTAGTGAATATAGAAGTATCAATAAAAATATAGAAAAAGGATATGCCTTAGTTGCAACTATAAATCAAGGAATTTATGCAAGAGTAAAAAAAAGTAAAAAGTTTAAGTTTTCATTTAATGATAAAAATATATGTTTTGAAATGGATTTGAAAAAATTAAAAGAATATAATTTTAGAGATGAATTTTTAAGTTGTGTTATTGAAACTGCCAAATATATGCTAAATAATTACAATGTTAGTGGTATTGATATTAATATAGAAGATATGGATTTGCCAATAGGTAGTGGTCTATCATCATCTTCAGCCATATGTGTATTAGTTGTAAAGGCATTTAATAACTTATATAAATTAAAAATAGAACTAGAAGATATAATGAATATTTCATATGGATCAGAAAGAAGTGCAAATTTTAAATGTGGTAAAATGGATCATATATGTGCTTTAGGAAAAAAACTTGTCAAAATGGAATTTGATAAAGAATTAAATATAAAAGAGATAAAACCTAAAAATAAATTATATTTTGTGTTTTGCATAATAAAGAAAAAAAATACTAGAAAAATTTTAGAAATATTAAATGAGTCATATCCCAATATAAAAGAACTAAAAGATAAAGCAGTTCAAAAGACTTTTGGTGAGTATAATAAACAAACAATTACAAAGGCTATAGAATATATAGAAAATGGTTATGTAAAAAGATTAGGTAAATTAATGACTGAATCGCAAAAAATATTTGATAAAAATATTACTCCAGTATTAGGAGAAGAGTTTAAAGAAGTTAATCTTCATAAAATAATTAATGATAAAGAAGTCAAAAAACTAATTTTAGGTGCTAAAGGTGTAGGTTCTCATGGTGATGGAGCAGTTCAGTTTTTAGTAGAAAGTAAAGAAAAACAAAAAGAATTACAAAAAGTTTTAGATAAAATTGGATATAAAGCTTATAAATTAGATATTTAGATTCTAAAATTTAAGAAACGATACATAATATTTTAATGAAAAGAGATGATTATTAATGAAATGTAAATATTGTAGTACTATAAATGATGAAGATTCAATTTTTTGTAAAAAATGTGGACAAAGTTTAAATAATAATGATAAAGATAATAAAAAAAGTAATGATAAACAAAAAGTTAAAACTAAAACAAAAGTAAAAAAGAAAGTAAAAAAGGTAAAAGTAAAAAATAAAAATAATAAAAACAAGAAGACTGATAGAAAAATGAGTTTTGGACAAAAATTATTACTTTTAATTATGACATTGATTATCATAATATTATTAAGTGCTTGTGCTCTTGGAGGATACTATTATTATAATCAAGAATTAAATATTGAAGTTCCAAATGTAGAAGGACTTAGTTATAAAGATGCAGAATTACAATTATTAAAATCTAATTTATTTGCTATAAAGGTTGAAAAAGAAGTAGATGATATAAACGAAAACAATATTGTAATTAAACAAAATAAGAAAATGGGAACTAAAGTATCAAAAAATACTAAAATAAAACTAACAGTAGGAATTTTAAAAAAATATACTATGCCAAATCTTATAGGTAAAACTCTAGATGAAGCTAAAAATGAATTAAATCATAACAATATAAGATATAAAATAGAGTATAAAGAAAGTGAAAAGTCTGAAAATATTATTATAGAGCAATCTCCATATAGAAAAACTAAAATAGATTATAATGAAGTAGTAATCTTAGTAGTAAGTAAAAAACAAGAAAAAAAAGAGGAAATTGTAGATGATAAAAACGATACGGATATAGAAGATGATGAAGGAGATATAACTGATATAGAATAAATGATATTAGTTGTTGGTGATTAATATGTCAAAGGAGAATAGTAAGTTTAAAAATAAAAAGTTATATATAATTATTAGTATAATAGCAGTTTTTATTATAAGTTTTATAGTGTATTTAATTTATAGTAGAAATAAATTTATAAATGATATAAAAAGTCATTATGGAAAAAAAGTTGAGATAATTAAAAATACAAAGATATATAGTAAAAATAAAAAAGTTATAGGTAAAGTAAATAAAGGTTATACATTTGATATAGAAAATAAAACTATAGATGATACTGATGATACTTATTTTAAAATAAAAGATACTGATTATTATTTATATTATGATTCAGTAAAAAAAGTAAAAAAGATAGTAAAAGATAAACTTAATGATAAATATATTGTATTTAATAAAACTATAGAAGGAAAAAATCTTACTTTTTATATAGATAATAAAAAAGCAATCTCTCTAAATAAAAAACTATCATTACCTATAGAATATATGGATGATAAATACTATTATGTTTACTATTTAAATAGATTATTACAAGTAGAAAAGAAAGATATAAAAGTATTAGAAAAAGAAAATACTAAGGATAGGGAAACAGATTATATTAGCGTTATTAACTATAATAAAATATATGATAAAAATAGTAAAACTTGTAATGAAGAGGATTGTATTGATATATCTTTTATAAAAGATAATTTTAAATATTTGAGAGAAAAAAACTATTATACTATTACAGCAGATGAGTATAAAGAATGGATAAAAGGAAATATTAAACTAAAACCTAATGCAATTTTATTAACTACTAGTACAAGTGACTATATAAAAGATTTAGATAAAGAGTTTGGTTTATCTATACAAAATATTAAAGATACAAAATTAAAGTTTAATGATAATAATACTAAAAATACTAAACAAACAACTAATAGTATAAATAGATATAATATAAAAAATAAAACTACTATGGATGATTTTAAACGTATGGTAGCAGGAGAAAGTGTTGTTGAAAAAAAAGAAATTCCTACAAATAAATCTAAAGGTGGAGGAGTAGCAGTATTAAATTATCACTTCTTTTATGATGGAGCAGCAGGAGAAAATTGTAATGAGAATATTTGCTTAGATACATCTAGTTTTAAAAAACAACTTGATTATTTAAAAAATAATGGCTATAAAACTTTAACTATGGATGAATTTGTAAAATGGATGTATAGTGAAATAACATTACCAGAAAAAAGTGTTTTAATAACTGTAGACGATGGCGCGATGGGTACTAGTAAAATAAATGGTAATAAGCTAATTCCAATACTAGAAGAATACAAAATGAATGCAACATTATTTTTAATAACTGCATGGTGGGATAAAAGTAATTATCAATCAAAATATTTAGATGTAGAATCTCATGGAGACGATATTCATATAACTGGTGATTGTGGTAAAAATAAAATTCATTGTCTAAATAAGGATCAATTATTAGATGATTTTAATAAATCAAAACAAAAGTTAGGCACTAATTTAGCTTTTTGTTATCCATTTTATTCTTATAATAATACTGCTATAGAAGCAGTTAAAGAAACAGGATTTAGAGTTGCTTTTATAGGTGGTAATAGAAAAGCTAGACAAATCGATAATAAATATTTAGTGCCAAGATATCCTATTTATAAAACGACAAGTATTGAAAGTTTTATTAATATGGTAAGTTAAAGTATTAAATGGAAGTATATAGAGGTGATGATATGAAAGTATTATTATATACAGAAAATGAAAAATTAAATAGAAAGAGTGGTTTAGGTAAAGCTATACAGCATCAAAAACAATCTCTAGATTACGAAAATATAGAGTATACAACTAATTTAAAAGATGACTATGATATTTTATTAATAAATACTTGGTTTATAAAATCTTATTTTGTTGCTAAAAAGGCTAAAAAGCTAGGTAAAAAAGTAATATATTATGCTCATTCAACAGAAGAAGATTATAAAAATGGTTTTATACTAGCTAATCAAACATCTAAAATAGTTAAAAAACAATTAATTAGATGTTACTCTCTAGGAGATGTAATTTTAACACCAACACCATATTCTAAACGATTATTAGAAGGCTATAAGGGATTAGAAAATAAAAAGATATATGCACTGTCTAATGGTATAAATACAGAGTTTTTAAAAAAAGATAAAAAACTAGGTAAGATGTTTAGGGATAAATATAATATAAAAGATGATGAAAAAGTAATTATTTCGATAGGGTTATATATAGAAAGAAAAGGTATTCTAGACTTTGTAGAGTTAGCCAAAAAAATGCCAGAATATAAATTTATTTGGTTTGGATATTCTCCATTAATAGCATCACCAAGAAAGATAAGAAAAGCTGTAAAGACAAAACTACCTAATCTAATATTTGCAGGTTATGCAGAAAGAGAAATGATTAAAGCTGCCTTAAGTGGATGTGATCTATATTTATATCTAACAAAAGAAGAAACAGAAGGTATCCCAATAGTTGAAGCTTGTTCTTGTAAAACTAAAGCTCTAATTCGTGATATTCCTGTATTTAGTGATTGGTTAAAAGATGGCGTAAATGTTTATAAAGCTAAGAGTATGCCTGAGTTTGAAAAAAAGATAAAATCTATTTTAAATGGTGAATTAAAAGACTTAACTAAAGAAGCATACAAAGTAGCAAAAGAAAGAGACCAAAAAGTGATAGCCAAAAGGCTAAAATATATAATTGAAACATTAAAATAAAACTACTTTTACGTAGTTTTTTATTTATATCTATATTTATGTGGTTTTTCCATAGAAATATTTATAAGTATTCCAATAATAATCATATAGGAAAGTAGACTACTACCACCATAACTAATAAAAGGTAGTGTTATTCCTGTAATTGGTAAAAGTCCAACAGTCATTCCAATATTTTGAATTTGTTGAAAAACTAGCATAGAAACTATACCAACAAGGATATATTTATCAGTATCTAAAATCTTTTTATAAGCAAGTAGTATTATTTGTATATCAAAAAATACTATTAATGATATAAGTAGAAATGATCCAAATAATCCAAAATTAGATGCAAATACAGCAAAGATAAAATCAGTTCCAGCTTCAGGAAAATATATAGGAGTTTTATTAAAACCATGTCCAAATAATCCAGCAGAGCCTATCGCTGCTTTGGCATTTTCAAGTTGTAATCCACTACCACTAGACCAATTAAAAATTCTTTCAAATCTATAAAATAAATTATTTCCAAATATAGTAATAAACAATTTATCATTAGTAAAATATATTAAAAATATAATACCTAATATTGAAGCTAATATAGCAAAAGCAATAATAAACCAGCGAGCTCTAATTCCTGATGCAAACATCATAGCAAAATAGATTATAAAATAGATTATGACACAACCAGTATCAGGTTGTAAAAAAGTAAGAATAGAAGGTATTAGTAATATAATAAATGTTTTTATAATAAATATTAGTTCTTGTTTTATATCAGGTTCTTCATATTCAGATCTAAAATTATGTATCATAGTAGCTAGAGTTAACATTAAAAATATTTTCATAAATTCACTAGGTTGAAAACTACCAAGACCAGGTATAACAAACCAACACTTACTATTATTAATTTCAGGTGCAAATAAAAGCAAAAGAAGTAATAATATATTACCTAATATATATATAAACCAGGTATGACTATATAAATACTCATTCTTTAACTTAACTAATATGATTACTAATATAATACCAATAAAGTATAAGATACTTTGTTTTAAGGCAAGATTTCCCATACTCTGCGAAATATAAGAAGATGCACTATATATAGTAATAATACTAACTATTGCTAATATAAATATAGGTATTACAATTCCTAAATTAATTCTTTTGTTTTTAAACATCATATCTATCTCTCCCTGTCTAATAGTTATTATACCAAAAAAATGCAATTTTTATATACAATAATCATAAAATAATATAAAGGATGTGATTATTATTAAAAAACTACCTAAAATATATCAAAATGATATCAATAAAAAAATTAATAATAATAAAACTACTTATCACGTAAAGAACAGTAATATAGAAGAAAATAGTAATAGGTCATTAAAAGAAATGACAAATATTGAAGTTAATCAAATTATTGATAATATATTTAATACTACAGGATATGCATTTAATACTAAAGTTATTATAAAAACAGATAATAAAATTTATAATACTAGTTTAATAGCAAAAAGAAATGGTTATATTTTAACAATTGATAGAGATAAAATAAAAATAGATGATATCATTTCTATAAAAAGAAAAAATCCATAATGGATTTTTATTTTTTTACATAGCTAAATTTATATCGCCATAGCATTTTATAGCACTTACACACTCTAAGTTAATTGTAAAGAAATCATTAGTAGCAGTGTATACACCATCAGCGAAATTTAAAATTCTACAAGTGCAGCAACAATCATCAAGTGATTCTAATCTAAATATTGTACTTCCATTTACTTCCCAAATATTACCTGTTGTACAGTTATAAAAAGAAATTGGTCTAGTATTGAAACATTCAATATTATCAGGTCCTAAGAATGGCTTATCACATCCCTCATTAGGACAAGATCTATAGCTATTTCTTTGTAAATGGATTATTCTATTTAAGATATCACTGATGCAGTTACATTCATTGCATCTTTTTTCTTCTTTATCATTACACATATAAATATTCTCCTCCTCAATTATAATTCAATAGAAGTATCAGGTAAACATCTTAAGATGCAGAAACATTCTAAGTTAACAGTCACAAATTCATTAGTGGCATTAAATCCACCTTCTGTAGACTCTAGAATTCTAAGTTTGGCACAGCAACCATTTACATCTTCAACTCTAAATGTAGATGATGTAGTAACTACATTGTTAACAAAATAGTTTGCAACAAATAAATTACCTGATCTACTATATAAAGTTATTGGTCTAGTATTATAAATAGAAAATTCCCCACCACCTAGGAAAGGTCTATCGCATCCTTCACTAATACAACCAGAATTACATTCTTTTTGTAAGATGTCTATTACTCTTAATATTTTAGCTAAGCAACAATTTTCATCTTTTTCCATAAAATTCCTCCTTATCTTTTCTAATATAAGATATTCATTTATAAAAAAATAGTGTATAGCTTATACCTATATAATTATATGTTTAAAAATAATTTTTACTACTATCAATAAATTGATTAATAGTTAAATATCTTTTATTTTTTCATATAATAATGTATAATGAATATGGTGATAAAAATGAAATATATACAATATATAATAATAGGAGTAGTATTAATAGTAGTCCTACTAGCAATATTAAAAGCTAATAAAAAAGATGCTAAACTAGATTTTAATAAATTAGTAGAGGCTTTAGGAGGTAAAGATAATATTATCTCATCTGAAATAAATTTATCTAGATTTAAAGTTACCTTAAATGATGTTAGTAAAGCAAATAAAGATTCTATTCAGAAGTTAGGTGCTAAAGGAATTGTTGAAATAGATAATCAGTTAAAAATAATTCTAGGACCTGAATCTAAACAATTAAAAAAGTATATTGATGAAATAAAATGACAATAAACGTCATTTTTTTATATATTTCGACAAAATTCGACAAAACTATTTAATATAATGTAGCTGAGGTGTTGGAAAATGCAAATACTTGAAGGTATACTATTAAATAGTATTTATTTATTATTTCCGTTATTAGTTTATTTACTAGTAACACTATGTGCTACTAAATTAGATAAAAAATATAAGAGCTTATCTTTAGAAATAGCGCTATTTTCATCATTATACTTATTATTTAAATATGGTAGAAATAGTTCTTTAATATATCCAATGATTATATATAATGTTTTATTATTACTAGCGTATTTAAAAAAGAAAAATTTAACTGCAATTCTAATATCATTATTTTTAGTAGTATATTATAAAAACACAACAACTATAAGTTACTTTATATTAATAATAGAATATACAATGTACTTTTTAATATGTAATTATATAACCCATAGAAGAAAAGCCTCTAAAATAGCTATATTAACAACTTTCGTAATTATAAAAAGTTTTACTTTATCTTTACAAACATTTTTAATATTTAATAATCAAAATGACATTATAGATAATTTTATAGATCTATTTATGACAATGACAATATTTACCTTTATCGCATATTTATGTTTATATATTATAAAAAAAGGTGAAGATATAATAGATTTAAATAATATAACTAATGAATTAGAAAAAGAAAAATCTCTAAGAGAATCTTTGTTTAAGATAACCCATGAAATTAAAAATCCTATCGCAGTATGTAAGGGATATTTAGATATGATTGATTATTCTGATAGAGATAAAATAGAAAGATATGTACCAATTATAAAAGACCAAATAGATAGGACTCTAATACTTATGGATGATTTCTTAGATTATACTAAAGTAAAGATAAATAGAGAGAATGTTGATTTATATATGTTATTAGAAGATAGTTGTGATGTATCAGAACCTCTATTTAAAAAAGCCGGTGTTAAATTAGAATTTGATATTCCAGATGATGAAATATATATGGATTTAGATTACAATAGAATGAAACAAGTATTAGTTAATATATTTAAAAATAGTATAGAAGCTAAAGATAAAAAGAAAAAATATAAGTATATTAATATAGAAGTTATAAAAGGTAAGACAAATGTAGTTATAAAAATAAAAGATAATGGTATAGGTATGGATAAAAAAACACTTTCTAAAGTATCAGAAATGTTTTATACAACTAAGGAAAAAGGTACTGGATTAGGAGTAGCATTATCAAAAGAAATAATAGAGCTACATGATGGTACTATGAAGTATTCATCTGTTAATAAAAAGTATACTCAAGTTACTATAAAACTGCCATATAAAAAAGAAAAGTAATTAAACTTTTCTTTTAATAATAATAGTTGTTATATGTATATGGTGTAGGTGTTGGATAGTAGTAAATTGGTGGAGGTGGCATATAGTAACCTCCGTTTTTTATTTGATTGTTATTAGCAATACCATATCCTAAAGCTGTTCCTGCTAATCCTCCAACTAAAAATGGGGCAAAGAAGAATCTATCATCTTCTGTTCCAAAATTACCATTTGGTGTATTAAAATTAGTAAAAGAATTAGAATTATAAGGATTCATTTGATAAGAATTAGGTATTACGCTTTCTCTATAATATTCATTAGAACTATTACTTGGGGTTTGATAATTACGATAACACATATTATTAGAACAATAATTATTCATAAAAACACTCCTTTATAAATAAAGTATGAGAAACTATAAATAAAGTGCTTATTATTAGTAATAAGATTAAGGAAAATAACAGTATTACTATTTTGTTGTGAATGTAAAGCAATAAAACAATTACCACTAAGATTTAATTGATAATTTAGAAAAAGTAAGTTAAAATGATAATAGCGAAGGTGAAGATATGGAACGATTACAAAAATTTATTGCAGAAACAGGATATACATCTAGAAGAAAAGCAGAAGAATTAATAACAAGTGGTAAAGTAACAGTAGATGGAAAAATAGTAACAGAGTTAGGAACAAAAGTAGGTGGTAAAGAAGAAATTATTATAGATGAAGAAATATTAACAAAAGAAGAAAAAGAATACTATCTTTTAAATAAACCACGTGAAGTTATAACTTCAGTTAGCGATGATAAAGGAAGGAAAACTGTAGTAGATATAATTAATACAAATAAAAGAATATATCCAATAGGAAGATTAGATTATGATACTACAGGGGTTTTACTTCTTACTAATGATGGAGAATTTGCTAATATATTAATGCATCCAAATAATAAGATAGATAAAGTATATATTGCAAAAATTAGAGGAATTATTAAGGGAGATGCTATTAATAAATTAAAAAATGGTGTTATTATAGATGGAAGAAAATGTGAAAAATGTAGAGTTAAGTTAAGAAAGACTAATATTAATAATAATACATCAACTGTGGAAATAGTTATTCATGAAGGTAGGAACCACCAAGTTAAAAAAATGTTTGAAGCCGTAGGATTTGAAGTATTAAAGTTAAAAAGGGAAAGGGTAGGGATATTTACTCTAGATGGGGTCTCATCTGGTAAATATAGAAGATTAACTCCAAAAGAAATTTCAATTATATATTCAATAAAAAATTAGTATTTACAATACTATTTTTTTTGTTATAATTTATTTAGGGAGTGAGGTATATGAAAAAAGAGTTAACAGAAGAAGAGATAGAAACTACGTCTTATAATCAAGATTTATATGAGGCAGCTTTTAGAGGAGATAATAGTTTTTACTGTGAAATTTGGAACGAAATAAAAGAAAATGAAAGTGTCTTGAAAACTGCTATTAAAGTAACTAAAAACAGAAGAAATAACTATACATTATTTGGTTTATTAATAGCAGATGCTATTTTAAATAATTGTAATGATGTTTCTCCAAATATTTATAATGAACTTATAAATATTATTTATACAAATGCAGATATTGCGAGACTTAGTGGTAGTGGTATAAAAAAGTCTACTTTTTTAGAAAAAACACTATGTAATCCTGATTTAGAATTAACAGAAGAACAAAAGAAATTTGCAGTAAAAGAAGCTATGTTTCAAAGTAATACAAAACTACATAGTATAGTACCATCACATAGTTTAGGATTTTTTGATATAAGATATTTAATATTAATGAATAAAAACTGGGATATGGAAGAAAAGGCAGAACTAATTTATGATTTTTATCAAGAAGATGAATATTATGATGAAGTAATAGAACATTGGGAATGGGATATTGTCAATTATTATAGTTTTACAAATTTAGCTGAATTAGATAAAGTTAGATTATACGAGTATACTTATCAAGAGTTATCAAATAAATATAAAAAGGAAGATGCTGATTCAATTTACGAAGAAATAACGATGTGTAAATTATTCCATCAAATGAGACCACAGACATGGGAGATAGATGGTTCAAATGTAGGCTCTAAAAAAACAGTTTATACGAAAAAAAAATGACTAGATTGTCATTTTTTTATTCTTCTTCAATTGCTCCTGTAGGGCAAGATTCTATTGCTTCTTTAGCGTTATCAATACTATCTTCTGCTACTTCATCTACTATAGGAGTAGATAGTCCTTCATCATTCATTTCAAATACTTCAGGTGCAATAGCAGTACAAGCTCCACAACCTATACAAGCATCATCATTAACTTTTACTTTCATTATAAATACTTCCTTTCTTACTCATTATAACTAAAATTATTCTTTACGTAAAGAAAAAATGACATTTATTAAAAAACTTAATTAATTTTACTATATATGATATCCTTATAATAGAGGATTAATGTATAAGAGGGTGTCAAGAATGAGAAGTAGAATGGATAGATACAAAAGAGTAGATATAACAGATAACGAAACAATTAGTCGTTCTGATAAAAATCAAGATTTGTATGATAATATTGGCAATAATGCTAAATATACAAATTTTACAGATGTAAGTAAAATAGATGCTATTTCCCTAAATGATGCAAAAAAAAATTATCGTACAAGAGAGGGTTATCAAACAATTAGAGAGTATGGTAATGTTGATAGAAGACCAAAGGCACAAAAAGATTTAGATGAATTCAATTATTTATATCAAGAACAAGAAAATAGAGTTTATGATATTAATAGTGTATTAGAAAAAGCAAAAGAAAATAGAAAAGATAGAGATGAACTAGAAAATAAAAGAAAATTAAAGAATACAAATTATAATATTTTAGCATCCCTTAATAAAGAAGAACTAGAAAGATATAGAAAAGATAAAGTAGAAAAGAATAAACCAGAAGAAGATGAATTAAGAAATTTAATTGATACTATAACATCAAAGACTCTAGCAGGAGAGATATCTAAAGATACAGGAGTTGACTTATTAAGTGATTTAATGGCAACAAATGTAATGGATAAAGTTGATCCAAAAGATTACGACTCAGATGGTAATAAAAAAGAGCCTGATAATGAAAACGATAAAGATGAAAAGGATGAACAAGAAGATAAAGTTGATTTATCAAAAGAGGTATTAGATAAAGAAGCCCTAAAAGAGCTTAAACAAGCTAAAAAGCAAGTTACTGATACTACTGACGATATCATGAAGGACTTAGATAAATCATTTTATACTAAATCAATGGACTTATCAGATAAAGATTTTGATATTGATGGTGATTATGAGGAAGAAAAAGGTCTGCCTCTAGTAATAAAAATAATTTTAATCATAATACTATGTGCTATCTTAGCTATAGGAGCGTATTATATAGTAAGATATGTTCTAGAACAATTTATTGTATCATAAAAATATAAAGTGGCGAATAAAGCTACTTTTTTTGTGTTATAATAGATTAGGTGGATATAATGAAAAAGAAAAATATTTTACTTATTAGTTTAATAATTTTATTTATATTAATAACAATATTAGTTGTGACTAATAATACAGAATCTATAGATAGTAGGATTTATCAATTTGTAATAGGATTTAAAAATCAAAGTTTAACTACTTTCTTTAAGATTATAACCAAATTGTCAGAAGTAGTATTTTTAGTTATATTTGTATTATTAATATTACTGTTATTAAGAAATAAAGATGCTATTTTTATAATATTTAATTTAATTTGTCTTAGACTATTAAATTATATTGTTAAGATAATTATTAGAAGGGATAGACCTGCTATATTAAGGTTAATTAAAATAGGTGAATATAGTTATCCTAGTGGTCATTCTATGATATCTATGGGTGTATATGGATATCTAATTTATTTAATTTATAAAAAGGTAAGTAATAAATATTTAAAATATCTTGGAATATCTATATTTAGTATCTTGATAATTTTAATAGGTATTAGTAGAATATATTTAGGAGTACATTATTTTTCAGATGTAGTAGCAGGATATATATTATCACTTATATATTTAATAATCTTTGTAAGGATTAGGAGGAAATATGATGTATAAACTAATTGTATGTGACTTTGATAAAACCTTGATAAATGATGATGGAGAAATACCAGCAAGTACAATAGTATTAATAGATGAATTACGTAGAAAAGGTATAAAATTTGTAATTGCAACAGGAAGGCCTATAGAATCAGTAAATTATTATAATAAAGATTTTCCTTTTATTGATTATTTAATTACTTCAAATGGGGCATATATTTATGATAATAATAAAGATAAAACTATTTTTAAAAAGAATATTGGAATTAGAAATATAAAAAGAATACTAAAGAATTATTATGATAAAGCTATTATATATTTGGTTAATAATAAGACATGGAATTTAATAAGTGAAAAAAGTGCTTATACAGATGATATAGACACTATAGTAGTAGATGATAAAGAAGAGTTCCTTAACGAAAATAAAAATAATATCTATAAGATAGAACTATATTTTAAAAGTAGAAAAGAAGCAGAAAAATCCCTTGATGAAATAAGAAATCTAGAGTTAGATATAAATGCTAGTTTAATAATTAATGATAAAAAGTATATAGTTGATATAACAAATTATTCAGTAAGTAAAGCAAAAGGATTAGAACTATTAGTAAATAAATTAAATATAAGTATGGAGGATGTAATATCATTTGGTGATGGATTAAATGATATAGAATTATTAAAAAAATCAGGCTGTGGTGTAGCTATGAAAAATGCTTGTAAAGAGTTGAAAAAGGTTGCGGACGCTACTACACTAGATAATAATTCTAAAGGAGTAGAAATATATTTGAAAGAAGTAGAAGAGAACTATCAGTTTAATTAATAGTTCTTTTTTAGTAAAAATATTTTATTCTTTTCTTATTTATGATATATTATTTATATGTAGTAAGGATGTGTATTATATGAACTTAAAATTTGTAGTTAATGACTATGTATTAATATGGAATTTATTATTTCAAGCATCTATATCAGAAGAGCTTCACAATTTAAAGCAAAAGATATGGATTAATTATAAAAAACAATATAATGAAACATTTCAAGATAATTTAAAAATACTAAAAGATCCAAAAAACTTTATACCTGATGATGATACAATATATAATATTATTATGGAAAATAAAGACTATGAAAGAGTAAAAAAAATAACTGATAAATTTAGAGTTAAACTATTAGAAAAATGGGATGAGAATAAAAAAAACGCTGTAAAAGAGTTAAAAGATATATTAAGATTTGATATTAAACTATATAACGTTTTGGTTGTATGTGAGCAATTAGATATTGTAGATTCTACAAAAGTAAAAGGCTCTAAAATGAATACTATAGTATGGGGAAAGAAATTTGATAGTGATAATCCATATAATTCTATAATTAATTTAATATTTGAAATTGTTAAAAGAGAGCTAAGAGATTATAAAGAAGAGTATAAGGATATAGTAGATGCTATAGTAGAACTTGCTATAATAAATGAATTTGCAACAAGACTTACAGGCGTTACACATTATTTAAGTGGAGATAATACTTTAAAGTATTTAAAGAAGCAAATATACCCATATTGGTTAATGTATTTAGGTGTTGATAAAAGTAAGATGGGTGAATATATAAGTCGCGATAAAGTAGATTTTGATATTTCAAGATATACAAATGAAGTGCAATTAAGAAAATTAGACTTATATGGTTTTATAGATTTTTGTATTAGAAATCAAAAACATATTGTGAAAATAGATGAGCTAGAAATTATATAATAACAGCAGGGGGGTGTATATCCGTGGAAGAAAAAATGAAATTATTACTTGATAAAATTGATTTTAATAAAGATATGTATAATGCTTTTGAAAATGCTAAATTATCTAAAATAATTGTTAGTCCAAAAAATTCAAGTTGGACTATCTTTATTGAAAATGAAAATTATATACCTGTAGAAATAGTTAAAGAATTAGATTCTAAGATTAAACTTATAGATAATAATACAAAAGAATTTAATATAATTTATAATATTAATAATAAAGATATTAGTTACTTATTAAATTACTATTCATATTTATTAGAATTAATAAAATTTGATAT
Organism: uncultured Mycoplasmatota bacterium; assembly: GCA_948434005.1. Classification (GTDB taxonomy): domain Bacteria; phylum Bacillota_I; class Bacilli_A; order RF39; family UBA660; genus UMGS995. The sequence goes on along the minus strand of CAOJEH010000003.1, from coordinate 96,577 downwards.
AGGTGTACCAGAAATTTATAGTGATTGTTTAAAAATAGAAAATAACAAATTAATACTTGTAGTATCTAATTCTATAGAAGAGTCTAAATTAAGTAAGTGTATTGATAAAATAAATGATTTTTATAAAAGGTTTTCATATGAATTAGAAATAGACATAATTATTAGAAAAGAAGATAATGTTTTAGAAGAAATTCAAAAAGAATTAGAAGAAAGTATCAAAATAGATATTCCAAAAGAAACAAAAAAAACTGAGGTTAAAAAAGGAAATAGAAGTTTTAGAAGAGAAAAAGATCCTAATAGTATTTTAGGTAGAGGAATAGATGAAGTACCAATAAGAATAAAAACCTTAATAGGTGAAGATAATAATGTTGTAGTAGAAGCTAATATATTTGGTACTGATTATTTTGAATCTAGTAAAACTGATTTTAAGATTATAACTTTAAAAATAACTGATTATTCTGATAGTATTTATTGTAAAGTATTTGTTAGAGATGAAGATGAATATAAGAGATTAAAAAAAGAACTATCAGAAGGTACTTGGGTAAAAATTAGAGGATATACAAAAAATGATACTTTTTCAAAAGAATTAGTATTAAATGCAAGAGATATAGTTAAAGTAGAAAAGAAAATAGAAAATATAGAAGATACTAGTTTAGAAAAAAGAGTTGAATTACATTGTCATACTAAAATGAGTCAAATGGATGGTTTAGCAGATGAAATAGATTTGCTTAAACAGGCACTTAAATGGGGACATAAAGCAATTGGAATAACAGACCATAATGGAGTACAGTCATTTCCACATGTATTTAATTTTGTAACTTCGCATAATAAGAAATTAGCTGAAGGAGAAGAACCTTTTAAAGCTATATATGGTGCAGAACTAACTTTAATAGATGATTCCGTAAATATTGTAACTAGACCAAATGATAAAAATATGTTAGAGCAGACCTATGTAGTATTCGACTTTGAAACAACAGGCTTTAATGCCGGTGGTGCAGACTCAATTATAGAAATTGGTGCGGTTAAAATTTGTAATGGGGAAATAATTGAAAAATATGATGAGTTAATTAATCCAGGCAGAAAACTACCACAAAAAATTATTGATGTTACTAATATAACTGATGATATGTTAGAAGGAAAAGATAATGAAGAAAATGCTGTAAAAAGGTTTATAGAGTGGTTTGGTGATTTACCTATGGTTGCTCATAATGCCAAATTTGATGTTTCATTCTTAGAAATGGCATATCAAAAATATGGACTAGGACAGTTTACCAATCCAGTTATAGATACGCTAGAACTATCTAGAACTTTAGATAATAATTATGCAAGACATTCACTATCTGCATTAGTAAAAAGATATAATGTACCTTGGGATGAAGAAGCCCATCATAGAGGAGATTATGATGCTGAAGGAACTGCTTTAGTATTTCATAAAATGCTAGAGAAATTAGATAATAGACATATAGAAAATATGAATCAATTAGATGAATTGGTATCTCGTGATGAAATTCATAAGTATGGACGTAGTTATCATGTTAATATTTTAGTAAAAAATAAAGTAGGATTAAAAAATTTATTTAAATTAATTTCTCTAGCTAATACAACTTATTTATATAAAACTCCACGTATATTACGTAGTGAGATAAATAAAAATAGAGAAGGACTTCTAATAGGTAGTGGATGCTATGAAAGTGAAGTTTTTGTAGAAGCTAGAAGTAAAAGTGAAGATGAACTTTCTAATATTATAAGATTTTATGATTATGTAGAGGTTCAACCTATAGAATGCTATGATCATTTAATACAAAGTGGTGATTTTGGAAATAAAGTAGAAGTTGGAGCGCATCTTGAAAAGATTATTAGAGTAACTGAAGAAGCTGGAAAATTTATTGTCGCAACAGGTGATGTTCATCATATAAAAAGAGATGATAAGATTTATAGAGAAATTATTGTTAATCAAAAAGTTCCTGGTGGAGGAAGACACCCACTAGCAAGAAAAAATATAAAAGAGATTCCTTCAAATCATTTTAGAACAACAGATGAAATGTTAGAAGATTTTAAATTCTTAAAAGACGAAGAATTAATAAAACGAATTGTAATAGATAATCCAAATAAAATTGCTGATATGGTTGAAATAATAGAGGTTATTATTGATACAGGTGGTATTCCATTTTCTCCAAGAGTAAAAAGTGATGATGGAAAAAGTTATTTAGATTGTCCTAGAGTTGTAACTGACTTAGTTTATACAAAAGCGAAAGACTGGTATGGAGAAACTTTGCCCCATTATATTGAAGAAAGAATTGCAACTGAATTATATGGAGATATTGTTTTAAAAACTATTAAGGAAGAACTTAGTAGTAAAGAGTTATCTGATGATGATATGGAAAAGGAAACATTTAAACAATTACATAGTGTTATTACAGATGGATTTGATGCGGTAAAAGAATTAGTAAGAGAACATATAAAAGAGAAATCTGAAGAAAAATTAAGTGATGAAGAATTAGATAAAGAGTTAAATAAATCATTAGGTGGTATTATAGGTGGAGGATTTGATCCAATATATTTAATTTCTCAGAGATTAGTTAAACATTCTAATGACGAAGGATATTTAGTTGGATCCCGTGGATCAGTAGGTTCAAGTTTCGTTGCCACAATGATGGGAATTACAGAAGTTAATCCACTTCCTGCACATTATAGATGTTCAAAGTGTAAAACTAGCATCTTTAACGATGATGAAGGAAAATCATTAGGTGCTAACTATTCATCGGGATTTGATCTTCCTGATAAAGTATGTCCTAATTGTAATATTCCACTTATTAAAGATGGGCAAGATATGCCGTTTGCTACATTCTTAGGATTTAATGCAGATAAGGTTCCTGATATTGATCTTAACTTTTCAGACCTGAATCAAGCCAGTGCTCATGCTTATACTAAAGTATTATTTGGTGAAGATAATGTTTATCGTGCTGGAACTATTGGTACAGTAGCAGAAAAAACAGCTTATGGCTTTGTAAAAGGATATTTAGAAGATAATGGAATTGAAGATATAAGAACGGCTGAAATAGAAAGACTTGCAATGGGATGTACTGGAGTAAAAAGAACAACGGGTCAACATCCAGGAGGTATTGTAGTTATACCAGATTATATGGATGTATATGACTTTTCACCATTCCAATTTCCAGCAGAAGATATAAATGCAGAATGGAGAACAACTCACTTTGATTACCATGCAATTGATCAAGATGTATTAAAACTAGATATTCTTGGTCATTCTGATCCAACACAACTTAGACTAATTCAAATGCAATCAAATACAGATATAATGAAAGTACCTCTTGATGATAAAGATACAATGAGTATATTTACATCAACTAAAGCACTAGGTGTAACAAAAGAACAAATAATGTGTAATACAGGAACTCTTGGAATCCCAGAGTTTGGAACTCCATTTACAATAAAATTAGTAGAAGATACAAAACCAACAACTTTCGCTGAACTTGTAAAGATATCTGGGCTATCACATGGTACTGATGTATGGTTAGGAAATGCTCAAGAATTAATTCAAAACAATGTCGTTCCATTTTCGGAAACTATTGGCTGTCGTGACGATATAATGGTATATTTAATGTATCATGATGTTGAGCCAATTAAAGCTTTCAAAATAATGGAATTTGTTAGAAAAGGAAAAGCATCAAAAGATCCTGAAACATGGAAAGGTCATGTAAAAACTATGGAAGATGCGAAAATACCAGAGTGGTTTATAAACTCATGTGCAAAAATAAAGTATATGTTCCCAAAAGCCCATGCAGCAGCTTATGTTATTTCAGCCTTTAGAATTGCATGGTATAAAGTACATATGCCAGTATATTTTTATGCATCTTGGTATTCATCAAAAGCAACTGATGTAGATGTAGAGTCGATGATAAAAGGATATGACTCCATAAGAGAAAAAATCCTAGATATACAAGCTAAAGGATATGAAGCTACTAATAAAGAAAATGGACAATTAGAAAGTTTAAAAATTGCATTAGAAGCAGCAGCAAGAGGAATAAAATTTTTAAATGTAGATTTATATAAAAGTGAAGCAACTACATGGTTAGTAAACAGCGATAATGAAATATATCCACCATTTAATTCTATAGATGGTCTTGGTGATACAGTTGCAAATAAGATAGTAGAAGAACGAAAAAATAAACCATTCCTTAGTATGGAAGACGTTCAAACTAGAGGAAAGGTTTCAAAAACATTACTTGATAAGATGGAAGAAATGGGAATATTAAAAGATTTACCAGAATCAAACCAATTATCATTGTTTTAGAAAGGAGTTATTATGGAGTATAATAAGAATGGAAGAAAAGTAGAGTATACAACAATATTAGAGGATAGTGATAATGCTACAGTATTTAGACATTTTAAAGGTAAAGAATATAAAATCCTATCACATGCTAATCATTCTGAAACTTGGGAAGAATTAGTAGTATATCATGAAGTTGGAAATACATCTCATTGTTGTGCTAGACCTATTGATATGTTCTTTTCAGAAGTAGATCATGAAAAGTATCCAGATGTAGAGCAGAAATATAGATTTGAGAAGCTAGATTAGCTTCTTTTTTTGTTAATTTTTGGTAATTTACACTATTCTATTGTAACTGAAACAAACATTTGATATAAGGAATATGCATATTAAAATCTAACTCTTTGATTAAAAAATATATTAATTAAAAAGTAAGGAGGAAAGTTATGAGCAAAGTAAAAATAAAGGATAAAGTTGTTATTGAAAATTTAATTTATGAAATCCGTGGAAATCCAGTTATGTTAGACTCTGATTTAGCACGATTGTATGAAGTTGAAACCAAACAACTTAATCGGCAGGTTAAAAGAAATATTGAAAGATTTGATGAAGATTTTATGTTTCAATTAACTACTATAGAATATCAAAACTTGAAGTGCCAAACTGGCACCTCAAATTCAAGAAGTTATGGAGGTAGAAGAACATTGCCTTACGTGTTCACTGAAATGGGAGTTACAACATTAGCTAGTGTATTACATAGTACTATAGCCATAAACATGAGCAAAAAGATTATAAGAGCATTTGTTATGATGAGACATTATATTTCATCTAATCTTATAGAACAAAAATATATTAATAATATAGTGTTGGAAGATCATACTAAAATAAAAGCATTGGAAACTTCATTCCAAAAATTAGAGGAAAAACGAAAGGTTAATGAAATATATTTTAATGGTCAAATATATGATGCTTATTCTAAAATACAAGAAATATTTAGCCTAGCAATCAACTCATTAATAATAATAGATATCTATGCAGATAATACAATATTAGATATTGTAAAAAGATTAAATGTTGAAGTAATAATTATAACTAAGAAAGATAATCTTTTGACATGCCAAGATATAGAAAAGTATAACAAACAGTATCATAATTTAAAGGTTATATATGACAATAAATTTCATGATAGATATTTCATAATCGATAAGAAACAAGTTTATCATTGTGGAACAAGTATAAACAGAATTGGATATAAGACCTTTTCAATTAATTTAATAGGTGATGAAGAAGTTTGCAACTTGTTAATTAATAAGATTAATAAAATTGTATAGAATATATTATTATTTTTAATAGAATAAGTGATATAATATAAAAAATGAACGGTAATAGGAGATTTTTATGGATAATTTAAAAAACTATTCGGGTATTTTAATAGTAAATAAAGAAAAAGGTATGACATCCCGCGACGTTGTAAATAAAGTAAGTAAAATTTTAGGTATAAAAAAGATAGGGCATACTGGAACCCTTGATCCTATGGCAGAAGGAGTCCTAGTCTTAACTATAGGAAGAGCTACAAAAATAGGAGAATTATTAACTTCATATGAAAAAGAGTATGTTGCAAGTGTAAATATAGGATATATTACTGATACGCTAGATACAACAGGTAAAATTATAAAAGAAAAAACTCCATGTAATAATATAGATTATAATAGTATTATTAATAGTTTTAAGAAAACATATCTGCAAGAAGTACCAATATATTCTGCAGTAAAAGTTAAAGGAAAAAAACTCTATGAATATGCTAGAGAAGGTATTAATATAGAACTTCCTAAAAAAGAAGTTACTATAAAGGAAATAGAACTATTAGAAAGTAATAAAAAATCATTTAAATTTAGATGCCTTGTTTCTAAAGGAACTTATATTAGAAGTTTAATTAGAGATATGGGAGAAAGTATTAATGAATACTTTGTAATGAGTAGCTTAATTAGAACTAAACAAGGTAATTTCTCTATAGATTATGCATATACATTAAAGGATATAGAAGATAATAAGTTTAAAATATTACAAATAAGTGATGTATTAAAATATCCTAAAATAGTTATGGATGATAAATTATTTAAAAAAATATCTAATGGTGTAGTAATAGATAATACTTATAATATTGATGATAAAGTATTAATGATGGATAAAAATAATAATCTAGTAGCAATATATCAAAACATTAATAATAAACTTAGAATATATAAAATGATTAATAATAATTAAAAGTAGGTTAATATTGATTTATATTAATTATATATGTTATAATAAAATGCAAAAAAGAAAAGAGGACATATTATGTTTATGGAAAAAAGAAAATTAAAAAAGTTTTTAGAAGATTATTATTCAACTATAACTGATACACCTATTAGTTATAAGGAAAAAATAGATGATGATATAATAGACGATGTAGTAGAAGAAGAAGAAGAAGATTGTTATGTATTAAGACAACTATATGAACTTATTAAGAAAAATAAATTATCTACAATATAAAAAAAGTTTTTAGTTAAGACTTTAGAAAATGATTATGACTTGAGCTGTGTTAAGTATATTTTTAGAGATAAAATAAATCTTATAATTTCAGCAAGAGAAACTAACCATCCGCTATTAAATTTAGATGAATTATTTTCTTTAGGAGAAACTGAACACTCCAATATATATCCAGATTTTGATAAGTTATATGCATTAAATAAAAAGCATAATAGAATTACATATACACTTTTTATGAATAGATATCTTGAAACAATATCTGCTTCATATCCAAATCAAGAGGAAGAAAGAAGAAAAACTATAAAAAATCTTAATGAAAAGATGGATATACTTAATAAATTAAGTTGTAAAGATGTAGCGATAGAATCTGATAGGGAACTTGATAATATACTTAATATGTCTAATTGTGACTTACGTGTAATTCTATATTACGATCGAAGGATTCTACCTATGGATAAAGAGGAAATCACTGCATTATTAGATTATATAATTAAGTCTAAAACTTTTATCAATAAATTAAATATAACAGAGTGCGATTTTTCTAAAGTTTTAAACTTCATATTGGATAAGTCTGTAGCAGGAAGTGTACCTATCGGAGCTTATCTAGCAGAGAAAATTCTAATGAATGATGGAAAATACAATGAATCATTAGCTCAAAAAATCAAAGTTCTACCAGCATATCTTTTTGAATACTTAAAAGATTGCGAAGATCCAATTAATAATGATGATATAAAATATTTTATTTCACATATTAATGATATCGATTTGAATACTTGTATAGAATATGCTAATTGTCTTAATATGGTTGCAATTAAAAGAAGATCACAAGCTAGAGCCCTAGTTAAAAATCAAGTATTTTTGTCATTAAGAAAAAATCAAAAATGTCTTATATTAGATAAATTAACTGATTTAAAAAATGAACTTTTTTACAAAAAGACAGTATATTATTTATTTTCTCCATATGATAGTAGTGGTAGTAATGCATTTCTATTAAACATTTCTGAGGACTATTTTAGCAGTATATTTAAATTTGTTTTAACAGGGAAAGATGAAGCTGTCTTAGATGCTAAGTTAGAAGTTTTAAATAGAATTAAAAGTCAAATAAAAGATCACTCTGTATCAGTAAATGTATGTGATTCATGTTTAAACTCATTAGATACCGAAATTAAGGAATTAAATCCTGAGGATAAAATAAAGTACTTAGATGCACATAGTAAATTTTTCGAAAAAAATAGTCTAGAAGATTTTTCTAGAAAAATGAAATTTAGAGACAGTTCTTCATCATATAAGAATAAAGTATTAGAAGAACTAGGAAAAAATAAAAAATATAAACGCCTAAAATATATATTTAAATTTGCAAGCTTTTATGATGACCAATACGGCATAGCTGTAGCAGGACAAATTGTTGATCAATTAGTAAATTGCCAGACCAAATAAAATAGTAAGATTCTATATAATTTCGTTACATCTGATTATTTTATAGATAGTGATACCAATGACCAATACAAAATGTTAGAGACTTTACCAGGTGTGTTAGAAGAAATTGACAATGGTAATTTATCTATAGAAATTCCTGATCATCATACTTTTGAGAGTGAATTAGGTAAACAAAAACAAATGGTTTTCAAAAATAAGGATACAGGATTTAAAGTAAAAGTATCACTCTTACCAAAAAAGTAAATGTTATTAAGTTATTATATATAATTGACAATAAAGACACTAAATATATAATTAGATGTCTTTTTTCTTGATATTTAAACTTTTTTTTAATAAACTTAAAGTAGAGTATAGTTAGAGGTGTTTTTATGAATAATAATTCTGAAAATAAGAAAATAGGAAACCTTATTATATTAGGAGTATTTATGATACTTCTTTCAGGTATTATCTTTTCAACTACAACATGGCATTCTATTACTGGAATATTTAAAGTATTATCTTTAATAGTATTTGGAATCATATTTTTATTTTTATCAATATTTACTAATAAAAAATTAAATCTTAAAATAAGTTCATTAGTATATTGGTTCTTATCAGTAATATTTTTATATTTTGCATATATAAGTTTAGGCTATTTTAAATTATTAGGTAATTGGTACTCCTTCTTTGGTGATGGTTATAAATTATTTATATCAAATATTTTTTTAGTACTTGGTTTATTATTTATAATTTCATATAAAAAAATAAATAAACCTATTTTTCTTTATTTATCATATAATACCTTCTATTTATCATTGGCACTGATACTATCTTTCTTTAAAGTAAATTTAATATATTCACTTATAATAATAAATATTATTATGTTAGTAATTAACTTTATTAATACTAATAATAACTATATTAAAACTCTTAAGATAAATAATAAGTTTTTACAATATATTATAATAACTATATATATGATTATGCCTATAAAAATATATAATATAGAATCACTAATATTTAGTATATTATCGATAATAAGTCTATTTTTATTATCTTATAAAGTAGAAAAAAATATAACATTTTTTGACTTTATAATACCATTTATAACCTTTGTTTTTATAACTAAAAATGTATATTTATATACAATAAATATGGAAAAAAGTTTCTTACTTTATGTAATAATAAACTTTATATTTACAATTATTTATAAAATGATATTTAGTAAAAATAAAAACTTAGTTAACTCTATGTATATTCAAAATAATATATATGGTTTTGTTTGTTGTATTGTTCTATATTATATTAATAGTTTGGGTTTTTTAATAGCAACAGGATTACTTCTACTTATTAATATAGAGAATAAAATATCTAATTCTAATAAGATAGAAAAATATTTAGAACCTTATAAAGTAGTATTATTTATAAGTTCATTATATAAGTTTATAAGTTATAATAATCCTATTATAGATGTTCATATATTTTTAATAGCTACTTTATTTATAAATTTAGTTCTTAGTTATATATCTAATGATAAATTAAATAAAATTACATATTATATTATAGGTGTAATAGTATCATTTATATTAAGTACATATATAAAACCAAATGATATTTTAACTTCACTATCTATTATACTATCATTAGTATTAGCATGTTTATCTTTTATGATTATTAATAAAAAAGATTTGTTAAACTTTAATATTTTCAATTATATATTTTATATTTTTATAATTCTTTCTTCTATGCATATTTTTAATCAATCTATAATTATAAATATTATAACAATACTACTTATACTTATATTGTCATATATTAAATTAGATGATAAAAAACTATCTTTAAAAATATCACTTGTAGCGGTATTAATACCATTATTTGATATATCTGAATTTTCTGAATATTTCTCTATATTTACTTCATTATATCTAGCTTTATTAGTATATATATTTGATAGGGTAATAGAAATAAAAGATAAAGTAGCTAAAGTAACTATATTATTTGTTTTAGCAATTATAAACTTATTCTTTGATGATTTATTATCTGTAATAGTAATGGGTTCTTTATTAGTACTAGCAATTATATATTTTAATAATAGAAAAGAGTTTAAAGGATTATATAATTTTTCTATTATAACTCTAATAATTACAATAATTTATCAATTAAGAAATTTTTGGTCTAATATTCCATTTTGGTTATATTTATTTATTGGAGGGATAGCAATAATTGTTTTAGTTACCAAATTAGAATTGAAGAAGAATAAGAGAAACGATGAAATGAATATGAGTAATAAAGAAATTGAAGAAAATAAACTAAATAATAGTGTTTTAGATGATAATAATAATAACTTTTGTATATATTGTGGTTCTAAATTAAAACCACCTAAAAGATATTGCTCACATTGTGGTAAAGAACAATAAATATATAAGATACTTGACTAATTAATAAATATTTAGTATATTATATATGCTTACTGATTCTCAGTTTAAAGAGTTTCCGGCTTTTTACTTAGAATTTGGTGAATTAAAAGAAAGGAAGTGTTAATATGGCATTAACAAAAGGACAAAAGGCATCTATAGTAAAAGAATTTGCTAGAGATAAAAATGATACTGGTTCTGCAGAAGTTCAGATAGCTATTCTAACAGAAGAAATAAAAGAACTAACAGAACATTTAAAGGTACATATTCATGATTATCATTCAAGACGTGGACTTTTAAAAAAGGTTGGACAACGTCGTAGTATGTTAGGATATCTTGCTAAAAAAGATGTTACTAGATATCGTGAAATTATTAAAAAATTAGGTTTAAGAAAGTAGACACTATTAATATAAGTGTCTCTTTTTTTAGAAAAGGGAGTAAAATATGAAGAAGAAAAAACAAAAATTTGAACTAGATTTTTATGGAAGAAAAATTATAGTTGAACATGGAGAACTAGCTAAACAAGCAACTGGTTCAGTATTAGTTAGATATAATGATACAGTAGTTTTAACAGCAACAGTAGTTAATAAAAATGTTAACTTATTATCTGACTTTTTTCCACTAACAGTTAATTATCAAGAGAAATTGTATTCAGTTGGTAAAATACCTGGTGGTTTTATAAAAAGAGAAGGAAGACCTACCGATAATGCAACTTTAGCTGCTCGTATGATTGATAGACCGATGAGACCATTATTTCCTGAAGGTTTTAAAAATGAAGTACAAATTATAAATACAGTTTTATCAGTTGATCAGGATTGTTCTCCAGAACTTACTGCAATGTTTGGGTCAAGTCTAGCTGTATCTATTAGTAAAATTCCATTTAATGGTCCAATTGCAGGTGTTAAAATTGGATGCATAGATGGAGAATTTATAGTAAATCCAACTCCAGAAGAGTTAGAAAAATCTACAATAGATTTAACAGTTGCAGGAACTAAAGATGCTATAAATATGGTTGAGTCTAGTGCTAAAGAAGTAGATGAAGCTACTATGTTAAAAGCTTTAATGTTTGGACATGATGCTGTAAAAAAGTTAATTGCATTTGAAGAAAAAATCATCGATGAAATTGGTGAAGAAAAAATGGAATATGAGACTTTAGAAATAACTCATGAACTACGTGAAGAAATTGAGGCTCTTGCTACAAAAGATATGGATAAAGCTTTAAGGATTAAGGATAAACTAAAGAAGTATGCTGCAATAGATGAATTAAAAGAAAAAATAGTTGATAAATATATTATTGAAAATCAAGATACTATGAAAGATAACGAATTAAAAGAACTAGAAGTAAAAGTTAATATGGTATTATCTGATATTGAGTATAAATTATTTAGAAATATTGTTGTAAAAGAAAAGAAACGTGCTGATGGAAGAAAGATGGATGAAATAAGACCATTATCTACAGATATAGATTTACTTCCAAGAACTCATGGTTCTGCCTTATTTACAAGAGGTGAGACTCAAAGTTTATCAGTAACAACTTTAGGGGCATTAGGAGAACATCAAATATTAGATGGGCTAAGTCTTGAAGATCAAAAAAGATTTATGTTACATTATAATTTCCCACAATTTTCAGTAGGAGAAACAGGAAGATATGGAGCACCAGGAAGACGTGAAATAGGACACGGGGCCCTAGGAGAAAAAGCTCTAGCACAAGTAATTCCAGATGAAGATGAATTTCCATATACAATTCGTGTAGTCAGTGAAATACTAGAATCAAATGGTTCATCATCACAAGCATCAATTTGTGCAGGATGTATGTCATTAATGGCTGCAGGAGTTCCTATAAAGTCACCAGTCGCAGGAATTGCTATGGGATTAATTACAAATGAAGATGATTATACAATTTTAACAGATATTCAAGGTATGGAAGATCATTTGGGTGATATGGATTTCAAAGTAGCAGGTACTAAAAAAGGTATATGTGCTTTGCAAATGGATATAAAAATAAAAGGTATTACAGAAGATATCCTGAAAAAAGCTCTAGCACAAGCTAAAAAAGCAAGACTAGAAATCTTAAAAGTTATTGAAAAACAAATTAAAGAACCTCGTAAGGAAGTTTCTAAATATGCACCAAAGACTATGATATTTACTATTGACCCAGCAAAGATAAAAGATGTTATTGGACGCGGTGGAGAAATGATTACTAAGATTATATGTGAAGCTTCAAATGTAACTGAGGTTAATAATGTAAACGCAGTTAAAGTAGATTTAGAAGATGACGGAAGAGTTATTATCTATCATACTGATCAAGAAATAATTGATAAAACCGCAGAAATGATTAAAGATATAACAAGAGAAGTAGAAATAGGAAAAACATATGAAGCTAAAGTAGTTAAAATAGAAGATTTTGGTTGTTTTGTAGAACTATGGCCAGGTTGTGAAGGATTAGTTCATATATCTCAACTTGATCGTGATAGAGTAAATAAAACAGAAGATATTGTATCTTTAGGTGATGAGATTATAGTAAAAGCTTTAGGCCCTGATAAAAAAGGAAGACAAAACTTTTCAAGAAAAGATGCTCTACCAAAACAAATAAAACCTAAAAAGTAAAATAATGTGTAAAAGTAGTATATTTAGTATTGTATACTACTTTTTATTTATGATAAAATATGAATATAAGGTAAGGTGAATTATAATGAGTAAGATAGTTGTAAATGAAACCAATAATTCCAAGAAAAAAATAATAGTACTAGGAGTAATACTAATCTTATTAGTAGTACTTTTAATAGGTGGTAGTTATGCCTTTTTATCTATAACAAGAGGTAGTGATAAACAAAACGTCATAAAGTCTGGAGATATTTCAATGGTGTTAGATGAATCATTAAGTGAAGGAATTAATATTCCTAAGGCATATCCTATGACAGATAATGAGGGACAAAGTCAATCTACAGTATATAAATTTTCAATTTTAAATGATGGAGATACTGATAATACATATGAATTATATTTAGTTGATACTGAAATATCAAAAGGTAAGACTAGAATACGCGATAGTATTATTAAATATAGATTACAAAAAATAGGTAACTATGATAGAATAGATTATGTATCAAATTTAAATGCAGTACCTAATAATACTGAAAAGAAAGTCCTAGATAGTGGTTCTCTAAAAAAGAAAGAAAGCAATACATATATATTACAAGTTTGGATGGATCATACTGCAACTATAGATGATCAAGGACAAGTATTTGGTAAACGTTTAGAAATAAAAGCAACTCAAATAGTAAAATAGAATAGGAAACTATTCTTTTTTTTATTTATATTCATATACTTAAATAGGTGAATTTAATGAGAAAAATATATCAAATATTAATTGTTTTATTATTAAGTTTAATTAGTTTCTTTTATACCGAGAAAGTAATAGATTTTATTAGAGATAAAGATCCTATAATGAAAAATATTAAAAAGTATGATAAAAAAAATAAAATAGATGCAGTTAATGCTGTTATTAAAAAAAATAAAATAAAGCCAGGTATATCTGGTAAAAAAGTTGATTATGATAAAAGTTTTCAAAAAATGAAAAAATATGGTACATATAATGAAAGCTTAACTGTTTTCGAAGAAATAGAGCCAACAATATCAATAGATGATTATTATGATAAATATATTTCAGAAGGTAGTGGAATTAATAATGACGTTAGTTTAGTATTTGAAGTGAAAAATAAAGATAATGTAAAAGGTATTATAAATACATTAAAAACTACTAATACTATTGCCACATTCTTTGTAGATGGGTTATGGCTAGAAAATAATCAAAATCTTGTTAGTGAAATGGCTTCTTTAGGTCATGAAATAGAAGTACTAAATTACGATAATAGTTATCAAGAACTATACTTTAATAGTAGTCTTAATTTAGTAAACTCAATTACAAATATAAAACCTAAATATTGTTATGCAAGATATGATAATAAAGAGGTATTACAACTATGTGAAAAATTACAACTACATACAATCATACCTACTATTATGACTGGAAACTATCCATATAATGATATTGTAAAAAAAATACATAAAGGCTCTATAATAGGATTACCCATATCATCATCAGTAGAAATAGAACTACCTACAATTATAAGTTATCTAAAACAAAAGGGATATACTATTAATACTTTAGATGTATTATTAAGTGAAGCAGGTAATATAAAATAAAGACTAAGAGTCTTTATTTATTTTTTTGTATTTTTTAATGTTATCTACATCATTATCATTATTAAATTGACTAACTATATCAAAATATATTTCTGCACCTATTGAATCTTTAGAATTGATGCTATCATTAAATCTATCAACAAAGAAATTACAAATAGCTGGTGAATTATCTCCCTCAATTAATTCTAAGTACTTCATAGGAATCAAACTTAGTTTATCTTCTTCTTTTTTATGCATTTCTACTAATTGAGTAAACTTTTCTTCATATTCAAGCATATCTTTTGAATATAAATAGAAATGTAAATTATCAAAAAAACTATCATAATCTTCAGAATATAAATTAGAAGCTAAAGTAAAATGATTAACTACAATACCCTGATTAATTTTATCTATATAATCTCTTAAGTTAATACATTCATTCAAGAGATTATATAATGTACTATAATCACTAGTGTTTCTTTTATTTAATAATGCTTTAGCTGCATCATAATTATGCCCATATATATTACCAGAGATATTATAAAATTCGCCTTCAGGTTTAATTGATTCTTTATTTTCTTTCATATTTGTAATATCATAGCATAATGACAAAATAGAATCATGATACTCTGTTAATGGGTGGGCTTTTTGTTCTTCTTCAAGCAATTTAATTACATCATCATATTTTTTATTAGAAACCATTTGATCTATTTGAAATGATATAATACTATTTTTTTAACTATACTACTTAATAGTTTATATGTAATATAGCTTTTAATATCATAATGCCCAATACTTAATATACCTTTTAAAGCATCTCGGAAGTGACCATGAATTATATCAAAAGCAATTTGATTATTGGTTTTAATAGAATCTTTAGATCTATTAGCTTTGCCAGTGGTTAAATCATTAAAATCAAAATGTTTTACATAATCAGAGTTACCATCAGGTAATTTTATTAAATGACTTAATAAAAGCAAATATAAGTTGTTATAATGATTTATATTTTTATATGTTAAATGTGGTTTTAAACAGTTATAGGCTCCCATATAGTCTTTTTGATTAATTTTATCTTTAAAAAAATAATATGTATTCTCATAATCCTTAGGATTAATTTCATGTGCTTTATCAAAACATTTCTAAGCTTTTTCGTTTTCCCTATTTTTTAATAGGTCTCTACCATAGGATAGCATAGCATTATAATCAATTAGTCTATAATGTCCTCTTCTAATTCTTTCTAATTTTTTGTTATCTATTAGGATGCGTATATTTCTATAATTAAAACCCAAGTCATTAAGATCTTTAGTAGTTAAATCGTCATTGTCTATAACAAAATCATATAATTTATTTAGCTTTTCTTTTTCCATATTATCACCACTTAATTTACTATAATATCACATAATTTAAATAAGTAAAGAAAAAAGTAAATAAGTTGAAACACAAGTATTTTTATAGTATAATAATTAAAGTGATAGGGTGAAGATATATGTATTTAAAAGAAATATTAACAAATGGTTTTAAATCTTTTGCAGATAAAATAGATTTAAAATTAGATAATAAAATTACTTGTATAGTTGGACCTAACGGAAGTGGAAAAAGTAACGTTGTAGATGCAGTTCGTTGGGTTCTTGGAGAACAATCAGTAAAGTCACTTCGTGGAGATGGCTCTATGAGTGATGTTATCTTTTCTGGAAGTAAGAGCCGTAATCCCTTAAATGTAGCAATGGTAGAACTTATCTTTGATAATAGTGATCACTACCTAAATATTCCATATACTGACATTTCAATTAAAAGAAAAGTATATAGAAGTGGAGAAAATGAATATTTTTTAAACGGAGAAAGATGTAGATTAAAAGATATCACTAATTTACTTATGGATAGTGGAGTAGGTAGGGAATCATTTAATATTATTTCACAAGGTGAAGTTGATAGAATTTTAAGTAACTCTCCTACAGATAGACGTGTTATTTTTGAAGAAGCAGCAGGTATTATAAAATATAAAACAAGAAAAGGAGAAGCTTTAAGAAAATTAGATCGTACTCATAATAATCTTGATAGAGTAAATGATATTATAAGTGAATTAGAAATACAAGTTGAGCCCTTAAAAGAACAAAGTATTAAAGCAAAAGAATATTTGGAAAATAAAGAAGGATTAGATAAATATGAAGTAGCGCTACTTGCTCATGATATTGAATATTATAATAATTTGTTAGAACAGAATAAATCTAAAAAGGAGAAATTAGAAAAAGAAATAGTAACTTTATCTAATGAGTATTCAAGTAGTGATGTTAAAAATATTGAAAACAGTAATAGATTAGAAAAACTAGAAAAAGAACTAACAAATATAAATAAGGAATTACTAGAAGTTACTGAAGAAGTAGAAAAGATTAATGGAGAAAGAAACTTACTAAAAGAAAGAAGCAGTAAAGATAGTAATGACTTGGAACTTGATAATAAAGTAAGAAACCTACTAGATGAAAAAGGAAATATTAAGAGAAATATAGAACTTATTAATACAGAGACTAGATCTATAAATAGTAATTTAGATAGTATTGATAAAGAGTTAACTGAATTGAAAAATAAATTAGATAAACTATCAAAAGAAAAAAGAATGGAACAAAATGAGTATACAACTCTTGATAGGAATATTGTAAACTTAAAACATAAGATAGATTCATTATCTATAGAAATAGAAAATGGAGGAAGTATTCCAAATAGTGTTAAGAGCATTTTAAATAGTAATAGTTTAATAGGTATTCATAATACTATAGGAAATATTATTGAAATAGATGATAAATATATAAAAGCTTTAGAAATAGCAATATCATCCAGTAAGAATTTTATAATAACAGATGATGAGGCTTCATCTAAAAGAGCTATTAATTATTTAAAGGATAACCATTTAGGAAGAGCTACTTTTTTTCCATTAACAGTAATAAAATCAAGATATGTTGATAATAATATATTAAATATACTTGATAATAATCATGACTTTATATCAGTACTTTCAGATTTGGTTAGATATGATAAAAAGTATGATAATATAATTTGTAACCAATTAGGAACTGTCTTAGTATCACCTGATATTGATAGTGCAACAAGACTTAGTAGAACTATAGGTCATAGATATAAGGTAGTAACCCTAGATGGAGATGTTATTCATGTAGGCGGTTCAATGTCTGGAGGAAGTTCATATCAAAGTAGAAGTATAGTTTCCCTAAAACAAGAATTACAAACTGCCAAAATAAAACTTCAAAATGATGAAGAAGATATAGTTATAACTAGAAATAAACTAAATGAATTAAATATTAGCATTGACGATATTAATGAAAAATATTTAAAAGTATCTAGAGATAAAGTGTTAAAACAAGAAATATTAAATTCTAAAAACGATGATTTAGTTTTACTTAATAAAAGTCTAGAAACTACAAATAAAGAGATAGATAGTTTTAAAGGTATAAAGAATAATTCTGTTAGTGAAATGGAAGAGGAATTAATTAATGATTATAATACTAAAAATACTCTAAAAGATAAATTAACACTAGATAGTAAAAACCTAATTATTGAAATAGATAAATTAAAACAAGAAATAGAAGAAAGAACTGCCAGTGATAAATTAAAAAATAGTAATATAAGAACTATAGAAAAAGAAATAAAGGATTTAGATATTGATATTACAAGATTAGATGTAAAACTAGATACAATGTTAAATACTTTAAATGAAGAATATTCTCTTACATTTGAAAAAGCAAAGAGTGAGTATATTTTAGATATAGAACCAGATGATGCTAGAAAATTAGTTAATAAGTATAGAACTAATATAAAAAGACTTGGTATGGTTAATCTAGCGGCAATAGATGAATATGAAAGAGTAAATACTAGATATGAATTTTTAACTAAACAAAAAGATGATTTATTAAAAGCAGAAGATACTTTACTAGAAATTATGAATGAGATGGATGAAGTAATGGTAGAAGAATTTTCTAATACATTTGAAAAAATTAGAAATGAATTTAAAGAAGTATTTAAAGAATTATTTGGAGGAGGTAATGCTGATTTAAAACTTACTAATCCAAATGACTTATTAACAACAGGTGTTGAAATAGTTGCTTCTCCACCAGGTAAGAAGTTAACTACAATATCATTACTTTCAGGAGGAGAAAAAACATTTACTGCTATTAGTTTGCTTTTTGCAATACTTAATGTTAAAACTGTACCATTTTGTTTATTTGATGAAGTAGAAGCTGCACTAGATGAAGCTAATGTAGAAGCATTTGGTAAATATTTGAATCATTATAAAGAAAAAACTCAATTTCTAATAATTACACACAAAAAGAAGACTATGGAATTTGCAGATACTCTATATGGTATTACAATGCAAGAGTCTGGTGTATCTAAACTAGTAAGTGTTAAATTAAATGAAAAAATAGAAATTGTATAAGTAAAGAATATCCTTTACTTTTTTTTATAATTGTATTATAATATAGTACAAATTCAGGGGGATATTATGAAAAAAAATAGATGAATATAAAAGACAATTATTAGCTGCTATAATAGAATCAAAATTAGAAAATGGATTATATGTTAATTTTATTAAGGCACAAGAAGAGGTTGACATTATAATAAATTCTTTTTTAGAATCAGCTATATCAGAAAACGAAGAAGCTAATGAAGTATATATAGATATAAGTGTATCATCTGCTATAAGTTCATATAGAATGATACCAAAAAGTCTTCCTATAGATGATAGAATTAAATACATTAATGGTATAAATATAGGGACACAATTTGTTGCGGATATGAAAGATAAAAATATAGAATTTGAAGAATTATCTCTAAATCCACCAGATTTAGCTAAAGAAATATATGACTCTTTAAGAAATGATCTTGGACTTGACAATACTAAAGTGGCTAGAAAAGAAGATTGTTATACACTTTTGGGAATATGTGAAGTGATTGAGATGATGTATAAGTATGATACTAATAAACCAAAAGAAAATAAAAAGAGAAATGATAAAAAGCATAATAATTAATTAATTAATTAATATTTGGAATGGTATGATAAAAATGACCAATGTAGAAAAACAAGAATGGAAAATGAATTTATTTGAAATAATTAGTGATGCGAAAAATAGTATGAATATAATAGAAATAAAAGAAGAAACGGAATTTCTTTTTGATTTATGTACAAAAATGGCTAATGTAGGTGATTATGATTCATACCAAAAAGACCTTAGATTAAAAGCAAACTTGCATAATGCATTTAGTTCATACTATTTAGAGCCTAATTTAAGTATAGAACAAAGGGTTCCTTTTATAAATGGTATAATATTTGCATCAGAAAGTCTTGTAGAAAATGAATCAGTTCTTAAGGATTTGTCACTAGAAGAAAAAATAACTATGGTATGTAAACAGTTTAACGAAATGGCAAATAGCAATGATGATTTTCCCATAAATGAAGAATATTTATCTTATGTAATGCTTGGTATAAATATGGAACTTACAATGAATCAAATTACAAAAAGAAAAAAATAAACATTATAAAG
Organism: uncultured Mycoplasmatota bacterium; assembly: GCA_948434005.1. Classification (GTDB taxonomy): domain Bacteria; phylum Bacillota_I; class Bacilli_A; order RF39; family UBA660; genus UMGS995. The sequence goes on along the minus strand of CAOJEH010000003.1, from coordinate 76,196 downwards.
AAAAAGACTAATTTTAATTAGTCTCTTTTTCTGCTTTAAATAGCTCTATATTTATCTTTATCTTTAAATGGATTCTTTTTATCTATATGATCATAAAATAGAATTCCATTTAAATGGTCCATTTCATGCTGAAATGCAATTGCAAGTTCTTCACGACCTCTAATTCTTATTTTATTACCTTCGATATCATAACCTTCTAAAGTAACTCTTGCATATCTTGGTATAATACCATCAACTTCACGATTGACACTTAAACAGCCTTCTCCCATTTCAACATATATTTTCTCCATAGAATTGCTAATAATTCTAGGATTTATAATAATATAGTTATCAAATTTTCCTTCTTCATATTCATCTACTACTACAAAATATCTTTTATTAATACCTATTTGTATAGCAGAGAGTCCCATACCAGGACGAAGGTTATATTTTTCAGATAATTCTTCTATTTGACTGTTAGTAAGATACTCAATCATATCTTCTATATGCTTGTTATCCTCTTTTGATAATGGAAAAGTAACTTCTTTACTTATAGTTCTTAATCTTTTATCTTTTTCATCTAGAATATCTTTCATTCTCAACATATATATCACCCGACGTAGATATTATACTAAAAAAAAAAGAAAAAGAAAAGTCTTTTTCCTATAATTATTGAGCCCAACGAGTTCCGATCACTATAACTAAAAGAATAAATAATACTAAAATAATTGCATAAATAGAGTTGTTATTGTTGTTATTGCAGCAATATGGATAATATTGCATTTGTGGGTATGACATGTTGTTGTTGCAGCAAGATGAACCGCCACCATAGTAATACATAGACAATGCCTCCTTTTTACTTAATCTATTATAGGTTATGTAAAACGACAAATTATGTTAATTAAAGTTACCTAGAAAAATAAATATATAAAAAAAAACTATTTTATGTTATTATAAAATTGGAAAGGTATGAGATAAATGACTAAAAAGAAATCTGATAAAAAAGTATTTAAATATCTAGATAAGCCTTTATTAATAGTTACTATAATTTTATTTATAGTTGGTCTTATAATGGTTTTTTCTTCATCTAATGTTACCGCATATATGTCTCATGCAGTTAGTCCTTATATTTATTTTATTAAGCAACTGATATTTTTAGTAGCAGGTATATGTTTATTCTTAGTTATGATAAAATTTAATACTAAAGTATATGGTATGTTTTCGTGGGTATTACTAATTGCTATAAGTGCTAGTTTAGTATTATTGTTAATATATGGAAAAGCAACTAATAATGCAATAAGTTGGTTTGACCTTGGGCCTATTAGTATTCAGCCTAGTGAGTTTATAAAAGTTATATACATTATTTGGATGGCTAGATTTTATGAAGTAAATGAAAAAAAGTTAAAGTCATATACAACTAGTTTGTTTCCTCCTTTTGTTGCAGTTGGAATTGCTTTACTAATTATGTTACAACCTGACTTAGGAACTGCTATTATATTTTCAGCTATTGTATTTATACTTTTTGTAGCATCACCAATTCCTGGTATTATTAAGAGTAAAACATTATTTGGATGTTTAGGACTAGTTGGTATTATTGGAATAGTTTTAGCCACTACAGGAAATTCTATGTTATTAGAAAGGCAAGCATCTCGTTTTGATTTTAGAGACCCATGCTCTAAGTTACTTGATACAGGTTCACAAGTATGTAATGGTTATATCGCTATAAATAATGGTGGCCTAACAGGAGTGGGATTAGGAAACTCTACCCAAAAATATTTATATTTGCCAGAACCATATACAGATTTTATTTATGCAATTATAGTAGAAGAGATGGGTGCAATATTTGGAATAGGAATAATACTATTATATATGTTTATTTTATATAGAATTCTTTTAATAGGAAGAAAAAGTTACACTAATCGGGGCGCATTAATGTGCTATGGAGTAGCAGTATATATATTTTGTCATATTGCTATAAACTTATTAGGTTTATTTGGACTTATGCCACTAACAGGAGTACCATTACCATTTATGAGTTATGGTGGAAGTTTTACTATTTGCCTAATTATATCGCTAACCGTAGTTCAAAGAGTATGTGTAGAAACTAGAATAAGAGACGGAATTAACAAATAGGAGTATATATGGAAAAGAAAAAAATAAATAAAAATAAAACAATAATAATGTTAATACTTATAGTTATAGTTTTAATAATAGGAACAAGCTACGCATGGTTTATAATTTCTAAAACTTCAAATACTAAAAATATTATTACAGCGGGTAAACTTAGTTTATTATTAACTAAAGATAATAGTATAAATTTATTAGGAGCATATCCCGAAAAAGAATCTGCAGGTCTTAAAGAAAAACCGTTTACATTTAAAATTGAAAATGATGGAAATATTGTAAGCAAATATACTATAATATTTAGATGATGATAATATTCCAACAGGTGAGGCTAGAATGAAGGATAGCTATATAAGGTGTCATTTGAATAAAAACGGTGTAAATGAATTTAATGATTTATTATCGTCTACTGGTGTAAATGGAGGTAGAGTAATAGACGTAGGTTATTTAGCACCAGGAAAAAGTAACAGTTATGAATTAAGATTATGGATAGATGAAGATGCAACTACTGATGTGATGGATACAGTTTTTTCAGTAAAAATTAGAATTATCGCAGAACAAAGTGATAACCCAATACCAGAAAAAGTAACAGTTACAATGCCTAAGAACAGTAAAACAGAACGTAATTTTACATGGCATGTAGCTAAGAAAAACTTTAGAAGTGATGTTCAAATTATCAAAGCTAATAATCATAAAAAGGATCAGAAAAGTTTTAATAAATCTGATGTTTTAGAATTTAGTGGAAATAGTACAGGAGTATTTTTTAATCTATATGGTCATCAAGCAAAGGCAACAAATCTAGAACCTGGTGTTAAATATTATTATCGTGTTGGTGATAAAGAACTTAATAGTTGGAGCCCAATAGGAGAATTTGTAACTGATAATGGAGATGATAATTTCTCATTTCTTTATATGGCAGATCAACAGAGTAGTTCTAGAGGAGCTCCAAAAGCTATTTATACTATGCAACAAGCAATGAAAAAGAATAGTAATGCAGAATTTTTATTAAATGCAGGTGATTTATTAAATAATCCTGAAAAAAAAGAAGAATGGTCTGATAATCTTAATTTTAATGTTTATGGAAATTTAACATCTATAAATACCGCAGGAAATCATGATTATAAATATTCTAATATTGGAGTATCCAATTCATTAAAAAATCATTTCTATTATGACCTAGATAATGATAATACAGAAAGTGGCTTATATTACTCAATGAATTATGGAAATACTCATATAACAGTACTAAATACTAATAGTAATTGGTATGGAAGATTAGATAATGAACAATTAGAATGGTTAAAAAGTGATTTATCTAGTAGTGCTGCTAGAAATGCTACATTTAGAATAATTCTTATGCATAGGGGTTTATATACAACCGGCCCTCATTATTATTATTGGAAAGATATCCAAACATTAACAAATCAGTTAACATCTGTTATGGCTAACTATAATGTAGACCTAGTATTCCAAGGACATGATCATACATATGCTCTCACATATCCGATTAACAGTTCTGGTGAAAAACAAACAATAGTAAATAAAAAAGTCTATTCAAATGAATTAAAAAAAGAAGTAGTATCTATGAAAGATAACAATTCCCCAGTATATTTTATAGGAGGAACAGCAGGAACTAAATATGAGCCTATGTTAGTAAAAGAAAATAATAATTACATAATAGATCCGCAAGCTAACTCTGGAGCCCAAGTAAATTTATCTACTGAAGAGATAGATAGGTATTTTAATAAATTTCAAAAAATAGAGACACCAAAAGATAATGGTATTAACTTAGCGATGTTTTCATCTGTTGAAATAAATGGTAATAGTCTGATAGTTAATTCATATACAGTGAATAATCAGTATTATGGAGAAGTAGAATTATATAATTCATTTGCTATTACAAAATAATTATCTATAAAAAAACTTGTATTTAATTGCAAGTTTTTTTATATAAAAAACAATTGGTAGGGAATTTTTAATTTTATATCTTATGATAATTATGAGGAGGCATATATGACTTTTAAATATAGGTATAGAAAACAAATAATTATTATAAGCATTATTGTATTATTACTAGGGGCTTTAGGATATTATGTATATTGTAATAAAAAGGAAGAAAAAGATAGTGAAAAGGCATCTATATTATTAGAAAGTACAAAGAAAAAGAGGAAAAAAGCACCTAAAAAAGAAGAAGATACCGAAATAATGGTAGATGTAAAAGGAGAAGTTTCTAATGCAGGTATTTATACTTTGAAATCTGGAAGTAGGGTAATAGATGCTATAAATATGGCAGGAGGCTTAACTCCTAATGCTAATACTAGTGTTTTAAATTTAAGCAAAAAATTAACTGATGAGATGGTAATAATTATATATAGTAATTATGAAGTGCAAAACTTTGAAAAAACTAAGGAAGTAGAAAATACAGTATTAGAAAACTGTAAAACAGGTTATGATAATGTTAATAATGATGCTTGTATTGAAGCTGATAAATCTAGTGAGAAAACAGGCAAAGTATCCCTAAACAGTGCTACTATAGAGGAGTTAATGACATTATCTGGAGTAGGTGAAGCTAAAGCTAATAGTATTATCGAATATAGAAATAAAAATGGTGGTTTTAAAAATATAGAAGATATTAAAAATGTTTCTGGTATAGGAGATGCCTTATTTGATAAAATTAAGGAAAATATTACTTTGTAATTATATTTATTACATATTTTTAGGACTAATACTAATTATATCTATATTTAGAATAAATTATAAATATACAAGTATCTATAGTAATAAATTAAAAGAAGTAACGGGTATAATTAAAGAACTATCTATAGATAATGATAAAGTAAAAATAACTTTAAATAGTAAAGAAAATATTATAGGCCTCTTTTATTATAAAAATAATTCTGATAAAAAATATATAGAAAAGAGTTTAACTCTAGGAGATAAAGTTCTATTAAAAGGAGAACTTACTAGAACAAATGATACTAAAACGAAGGGAATATTTAATTATAGAAAGTATCTAGAAAGAAGAAAAATATATTATCAAGTAAATATAGATAAAATATATATCTTATCTAAAAATAATAATATCTTATACTATTTAAAAAATAATATTATTAAAAGATGCAATAATCCCTATTTAAAAACTTTTATTTTAGGAGACACAAGTGATATTAATGATACTATACTTACAAATTATAGAGACATTGGAATAAGTCATTTATTTGCTATAAGTGGTATGCATATAACATTACTTTCTAGCATTTTACTATCTATATTAAAAAAATTAAATGTAAACGAAATAAAAAGATATATCTTAGTAAGTATATTTCTGATACTATATTTATTTATTACTGGTATATCACCTTCTGTTTTAAGAGCAGTATTATTCTTTATATTTTTCAGTATAAATAAAGTATATTATTTCTATATAAAAAGTACTAATATATACTATATTGTATTAGGATTATCATTATTAGTAAATCCATTTTATATATATGAAGTATCATTTTTATATTCCTTTATAATAAGTTATTCTTTAATAGTATTACAAGATTTTATTAATAGTAATAATAACTATTTTTCTAAATTATTTAAGACATCTATAATATCATTTATAGTAAGTATTCCAATAACTTTATATAATTTTAATAGTATAAATTTATTAAGCATAATATATAATTTATTTTATGTACCGTTAATTAGTATTATTGTATTTCCATTATCTATAATTAGTTTTATATTTCCTAAATTTTTATTTATACTAAATATATTTATAAGTATTTTAGAGTCTACTACATCCATTTTAAATAAAATTAATCTATTTAAATTTATATTTAAAAGCATTCCTATAGGTATTTATTTTATATATTACATTTTAATAATGCTATTCTTTAAAGGAATTATAAATAATAAAAAGAAACTAACAATTTTATTTATTATAAGTTTACTAACTCATTATTTAATGCCTTATTTTGATGAAAGTGATTATTTAGTTATGTTTGATATAGGGCAAGGAGATTCTATATTAATTCATACTAATAATAAGAATGTTTTAATAGATACAGGAGGTATTAAAAGTTATAATTCAAAAAATAAGTATTATGTTACTAAAAATGTAACTATTCCCTTATTAAAGAAAAAAGGTATAAAAAAGATAGATTATTTAATATTAACTCACGGTGATTTTGATCATTTAGGCGATACTAATTATTTGATTGATAATTTTAATGTTGGTAAAATTCTTATTAATTCTAATAGGATTAATAATCTAGAAGAGAGTATTATAAAAAAATTTCCTAATATAGAAATAGCAAGAAAGAATTATTATTTTGAAATAGGAGATGCACAATTTCTAGAGTTGAATAAAAATTTAGAAGATGAAAATGATAGTAGTTTAGTATTTTTAGTCTATATTAATAAAAAGAAGATATTACTAACTGGAGATGCTAGTATAAAAAGTGAAGAAGAGATAATGAAAGATTATGATATTGGTAATATAGATATTTTAAAAGTTGGTCACCATGGTAGTAGAACTAGTAGTAGTAAAAAACTTATTAAAAGTATTAATCCTAAATATGCTATCATATCAGTTGGAAAAAATAATCGATACGGACATCCTAATAAAGAGGTATTAAGTATATTATCAAGTTCTAAAATATATAGAACAGACGAGAGTGGTAGTATTATGTTTAAAATTAAGAAAAATAAATTAGAAGTAGAAAAATTTTCACCATAGAAAGGAGTAATATGAATTATTATAATGAGATAAAAACTAAATTGATTGATAATGAAGTATATTCAAGAGTAAAAGACTATTCAAAAGAAAGGAATAAGGTTATTACATACTTTGAAATAGGTAAATTATTAAATAAAGCAGGTGGAAAATACGGAGATAGTATTATAGATGAGTACTCCAAAAAACTAGTTATAGAAGTTGGTAAAAAGTATAATTCTAGAACTTTATTTAGAATGAGGCAATTTTATAATATATTTAGTGATGAAAAAGTGTCCACATTGTGGACACAATTAACATAGAGTCATATTAGATTATTGTTTGGTATGGATTATCGTTCTATAAATTACTATATTCAAATTATTATAAACAAACATATTTCAGTTAGAGAATTAGAATATAAATTAAAATCAAATGAATTTGAAAGATTACCGCTTGAGTTTAGAAATAAGTTAATTAAAGAAGAACAAGTAGAAATAGAAGACCTAGTGCCTAATCCAATATTAATAAGAAAAGGTAATAACAATGAAATTCTTTCTGAAAAAGTATTAAAAAGAATAATATTAGAAGATATAGAAAAATTTATGAACGAATTAGGAAATTCATTTTGTTTTATTGGTAGTGAGTATAAAATAAAATTAGGAAATACCTATAATTATATTGATTTATTATTATTTAATATTGAATTTAATTGTTATGTTGTAGTTGAATTAAAAATAACTGAACTAAAGAAAGAACATATTGGTCAAATACAAGTGTATATGAATTATTGTGATGATAATATAAAGAAAATAACTCAAAATAAAACTATTGGAATAATAATTTGTAAACAAGATAATAAATATATAATTAAATATTGTTCAGATGATAAAGTAATAGCAAGAAAATATCAAATAGTATAGAAATTTATTTATAAAGATATTGCCTTTTTCCCATTATTTTATTACAATTAAATTAATGGTGGTGATTATATGAAAGATGTAAATAAGCTAATTGATAAATCTGATTATAACACATTAAAACGTTCTTATATGGATTCATGTAGTAATAAAGATTTTTATAAATATGTATCAAGTTTACCAATTGAAGAGGATATACTTATTAAATATACTTCTATATTAGAGGAGTCTTTTTCTGAGTTTTTAAATTGTAAAAAATGTAAGAGTCTTGATTGCTGTAAGAATAAAGTTAAAGGATATAGATATGTTCCAGAAAAAAATGGTAATAATATAACATTTTCATATGAATCGTGTGATAAAAAATTAAGACATGAAGAAAAAACAGAATACTTGAAGAATATTAGATATTATGATATATCTACTGATTTAAGTTCAGCATCTTTTAAAGATGTTTATAAAGATGATAATAAAAGAGTACCTATTTTAAAATATATGACTGAGTTTATAAAAGATTATGATAAGGGACAAAAACCTAAAGGATTATATCTTAACGGTTCATTTGGAAGTGGAAAGACTTATTTAGTTTCTGCATTATTTAATGATCTTGCTAAAAAAGGAGTAAAATGCGCTATTGTTTATTATCCAGAGTTTTTAAGAGATTTAAAAGCATCTTTTAAAACTGATTATGAAGATAAATTTAATTATATAAAAAAAGTGCCGCTATTATTACTTGACGATATAGGAGCAGAGAATGTAAGTAGTTATAATAGAGATGAAGTTTTAGGACCAATTCTACAATATAGAATGGAAGAGGAATTACCAACTTTCTTTACATCAAATTTAACTATGGAAGAATTAGAAAAAAACCTTTCTATAACAACTTCAGGTGTCGATAAAGTGAAAGCAAGACGTATTGTTGAAAGAATAAAACAATTAACTATATCAGTAGAATTAGTGAGTAAAAATAGAAGAGGTTAATAATGAGTGTAAGTGTATATAGTAAACTAAATAGTTTTTTTAATAAAGATAAAAATTCAATGAAAGAATTTTATTCTATAGTTGGAAATAAACCAAAAAAAGCACAGTTTGATACACTTTTTCAATTTATTAATGACCAAGTAAAAAAATATAAGGGTAAAAGAAACTTATATATGATTGTTAATTCAATTAATTTTGTAAATGATTTATTTAGAGAAAGCGAAGATATAGATAAAGCAAAAATAAGAAAGAGACTATTAAAAATACAAGCTAAAGTAATGGAATTATCTAATAAAGGAATTCATAATACAAAATTAATATCAACTGCAATAGATAAAGGAATAGCTAACTTAAATAATGCTCAAGCATTTAGTAGTGATAGATATGAATTAATACAATATATAATAGAAAACAGTCAAAACATAGAATACATAGAAAAGACTTTTATGTATTCAGAAGGTTTTATAAATGCAGTAGATGATCAAGGAAATTCTTTGTTTTATAATCTTGTAGCTAAATATATAAAAACTATTAAAGAAGGGGAAAATAGTAAAGAAAGACTTCTTTACTATAATAACATAATGTTATTAATGAAATCGCATCCTTGTTTTGAACCAAGAGAAGATGAAAAAAAATTATGTTTAAATATGATATATGGTTTTTTAGGTACTCTAAATTCAAATATTAAAGACTATCAATTTAGAAAGTCCGCTATAAACAGTTTAAAAGAAACAGTCTTAAATAAATCTGCTCGTGATATTGAAAATATGGATGAATTAGTATCTAAATATAATATTCACATAAACTTTAATCAAAAAGTATTAAAAGATGCCAAAAAAGTAAGATATGAATATAATCAAAAAAGGAAGAAAATAAGTGACTACATTATAAGTATTGATGGTAACAATACGGTTGAGATAGACGATGGGCTATCAGCTGAAAAATTATCTGATGGAACATATTTATTAGGTGGTCATATTGCAAGCCCTTTATCATATATAGATATTACTTCACCAATGATAAAAGAAGCAATTAATAGAACTAGTAGTATACATTTACATAAAAAAGTAAAACTTATACCAAATAAAGCGCCAATTTCTGTAATTACAATGTTCCCAAAAGAATTTGCAACTAACATAGTTTCTTTAAATGAGAGACAAATAAGAAGTGCAAAATCATATTATTTCAGAATAGATAGTTCTGGAGATATAATAGAAAGTGAATTTTTTGAAAGTACTATCAAGAATAATAAAAAATGTAATTATCATGAAGTTAATAATATATTGCAAAACGGTTGTAATAATGAGAGATTATTACAAACAGTTAATAATTTACAAGAAATATCAGAAATACTATCTAATAGAATAAAATATGAAAAAATATATATGGATAAAAAAATGAATACTGCTAATCCTTCTGGATTAAAAGTAGGTGATTCTCTATCTGAATTAATGGTAAGCAGAGTTATGACATTAATAGGAAGCGAAGTAGCAACTTATTTTGCTCGTAATGGTTATCCACTATTATACAGAGTACATACAGTAAGTAATGAAGACTTGGACAAACTAAAATCGGAAATAAATAAATTACCAATAGATAATAATAAAAAAGCATTTAATGAGTTATATTCTAAGTTATTACATCTATATCCAAAAGCAAGAAATGATTTAGAAGGATCTCATTATGGAATGAATTTAGAACATTATTGCCATTGTACTTCTCCTATTAGAAGAGCAGAAGATATAGTAAATGAAAGAGCTTTAGATGTATGTTATTTTTCTAATCCTAGTGATAAAGATATTTATAGTTTAGAAGAATTTATTATTAGATCAAAAGATATTATAAATAGACAAGCTGATAATATTTCAATGTTTTTTAATGAGTATGATAGTATTAAAACTAAGTTAAAAAAGTAAAATATAACAATTTTAGTGTAAATATAAAGTTTTTTTGTTGATAAAAAAATAAATATAATGTATTCTTAATATAAGGTAGGTGCGATATGAAGAAAAATAATAAAAAGAAAAAAAATAGTAATAAATCAATTATACTTATAATCATCATTTTAATATTGATTATATTAATAGGTGGTACATATGCTTGGCTTACAATTACAAAAAATGGCTCAAAAGTAAATACAATAGTCGCAGGTACTTTGAGAATGGATTTAGATGATAAGACCTCAAAAGGAATCGAAATCTTAGATGCAGTACCAACAACTGATGAAACTGGCTTGACTGGTCCATCATATTCGTTTACACTTGAAAATACTGGAAACATAATAGCAGATTACAAAGTATCACTAAAAAGTCAATCACTAGCTTATTTAAATCAAGAAGGTTTAAAAGATATGCCAACAAATCGTATTAAATATAATATCAAAAAAACTGTAAAACAAAAGAAAACTGCGAATAGAGATAGTGAAAATGATACTATAATAAGTTCCGATAATGAAGGAGTAATAAGATTTTTAAATTCTGCTGATAATCTTGATGTTGGTTCATTAGAACCTAATCAATATATAGAATATACATTAACTTTATGGATAGATGAAGATGCATCATATGAGGAAATGAAGGATACTGCGTATATTGGTAATATAAAACTAGATGCTCAACAACAAGGTATTGAATAGAAACAAGTTTATCTTGTTTTTTTTTAATTTATATGATATTATCTTTTTATAATTAAAAACAGTGATTAAGGACTTGGTTATATTTTAACCTTATTTAGAGAGTCTATGGTTGGTGAAAATAGATTAAGAAAAATATAATTACTACCTTATTAGTTGAATTATGAAAAGTAATTCCGGTTAAACCCGTTATAGAAATAAAGTAAAAGAATGGATGGTACCGTCATAAGACTCCTGGAAAGAGGGGGTCTTTATTTTTTTAGGGAGGTTTTAAAAATGAGTATAAAAAAATTAGTGGTATGTGAAGAAAATATAATTGGAATTAAAGAGTTTATGAGTGAATACTTAAATGTTCAATATGATAAAGATGAAAGGTTAACACATTATGAAATGCAAGAATATTTAATAGAAAATGGCTATCCCTTACCAAGAAAAGTTAGTTTTGCCAGAGTAAAAAAAAATGATATTAATACAGGAAAATATTTAGTAGTTAGGGAGGAAACTAAACGTCATAAAAAAGGCAGAAAATTAATATATGAAAATCCAATACCATTTACACCAAAAGCCTTATTAAACGAATTAAATACTTCTATAACCAGTGAGCAATTAGCAAAAATTAGAGAAAAAATTCTAAATGAGGAATTTAATTTAGGTACTGACATATATGGAGATGTTGTACCAAAAAAAGAATTAGAATCATATGATGAGTGTGAATATAATATAACAAGTTCTAAAAATCGTCAAAGAAGATATGTACTTACTACTGGTAGACATTTAGTATCGAAAGGAAGATAAAAATGATAAATATAAAAGAAAATGAAAAATTAAGTATAATGAACCATTCTTGTGCACATTTACTTGCACAAGCAGTAAAACATTTATATCCAAATGCAAAGTTTTGGGTAGGGCCTGTAATAGAAGAAGGTTTTTATTATGACATTGATTTAGGTGTTGATGTTATAAGTGAAGAAGATTTACCTAAAATAGAAAAAGAAATGAAAAAAATCTCTAAGGATGGCAAAAGAATAGTAAGAGAAGAATTATCAAAAAAAGATGCTTTAGAGAAATTTAGTGATGATCCATATAAAATTGATTTAATCAATAGAATGGATGAAGATAGCACTGTGATTAGTTGTTATATTCAAGGTGATTTTACTGATCTTTGTCGTGGACCTCATGTTGATACTGTAAAAGAATTAAAATATTTTAAACTTTTAAAAGTTAGCGGAGCCTATTGGAAAGGTGATGCTAAGAATAAAATGCTTCAAAGAATATATGGTATATGTTTTGAATCTTTAGAAGATTTAGAAAAACATTTAGAAGAATTAGAAGAAGCAAAACAAAGAGATCATAGAAAAATAGGTAAAGATTTAGATATATTTATGTCAGATGATTTAGTAGGTAAAGGTCTTCATATGTACTTACCAAATGGCTATATGATTTTTGAAGGATTAGAGAAATATATAAAAGATAAAGAAAGAAAACTAGGATATAATCACGTAATGACTCCTTGTGTAGGAAATGTAGAATTATATAAAACATCAGGACATCTAGAACATTACAAAGAAGATATGTTTCCAATTATGGAATTAGATGGAGAAAGTTTTGTGTTAAGACCAATGAATTGTCCTCATCATATGATGATATATAAAAATTCCCTACACTCATATAAGGATTTACCTATTAGAATTGGCGAAATAGCACATGATTTTAGATATGAAGCTAGTGGTGCGGTTAAAGGAATTGAAAGAGGAAGACATTTTTGTCAAAATGATGCTCACTTGTTTGTTACAAGAGAACAAATTAAAGATGAATTTAAAGCAGTAGTAGACTTGATAAAAGAAGTATATAATGATTTTGGAATTACTGATTATAAATATATATTATCACTTCGTGATCCTGAAGATAAAGAGAAGTATTATCAAGATGATGAAATGTGGAATAAAGCAGAAAATGAATTAAGAGAAGTTCTAAATAGCTTAGATATTCCTTACACTGAAGAAATTGGTGAAGCAGCATTTTATGGACCAAAACTTGATGTTAATGTAAAGCCTGCTGTTGGAAATGAATATACTTTATCAACATGCCAATTAGATTTCTGCTTACCCCAAAAATTTGATTTAAAATATATAGATTCGGATGGAGCTAAAAAAACACCAGTTGTTCTTCATAGGGCAATACTAGGTTCCCTTGATAGATTTATGGCATATATATTAGAAGAGACTAAAGGATTGATTCCTACATGGTTATCACCAATTCAAGTTGCAATTATACCAGTTAATAATGAATATCATTTAGAATATGCAAAAAAAATAGAAGAGTTATTAGAAGAAAATAATATTAGAGTTAATCTAGATAGCCGAGAAGAAAAATTAGGTTATAGATTACGTGAGGCACAAACTAAGAAAATACCATATACAGTAATTTTAGGCGACAGTGAAAAAGATAGTAATACAATAAGTTATAGACTACATGGAGAAAAAGAAACTATAACTATAAAGATTAATGATTTTGTTGAACTATTAATTGAAGAAATAAAATCTAAAAGAAGAAATAAGTAAAAAACTTATTTTTTTTATTGAAAAATATGAAATATTTATATAATATTAAGCAACGGTGGTGTAGTATGAGTAGAAGTTATAGAAAAAATCAAAAAGAACAATTAGAATCTAGAACTATAAAAAAGAAAAGAATACTTAGTATTAAAAACTTAATTACTAAAGATAAACTTAGTAAGGCTCTAACTGAGGTTTATAATTATTTAGATGATTATCCTAATGATTCTTATGGTCTAATTCAAAAAGCTAATATTTTAATGATTCTATCTTATTATGATGAAGCAGAAGAAGCATTGGATATTATTATAGAAAATAATTTAGAAGGAAAATTTAGTGCTTTATATAAAAAAGGTGTTATTGCAAGAACAAACCGCGATAAGGTAAAAGCAGAGGAACTATTTAGAAAAAATATAGAAGAAAGCCCTTATCCAGAAATATATTCTAGAATAGCATTAGCAAATATTGAATATGAAAAAGGAAATTATAATAATGCTTTTAAATTGCTTGATGGTTATTATGATAGAAAAATAAATGGAGAATTTAAACCTAATATTTTTCATAGTTTTAGTTATGACGAAATGAGTGATGCTGAGTACTTAAAGTTAACTAAAATTAGGATGCTTATTAATCTTAAGATGGTAGATGAGGCAGAGGAACTTTATAATACAGTAGATAAGAATAAAGATAATAACTTTATGAGAGAGTATAATTTAGTATCAGCTATGCTATATAGGAGTAAAGAGAACTTTGAAGAAGCCCTTAGTTGTATTCATAAAATCTCAGCTGGCACAAAAACAAATATTTATTCGGATGCTAAAGAGGAGGAAGCTAGAATACGATTAAGAATGGGCTACCCAATAGATGCTATAGAAATTTGTGAACAACTATTATGTAGTGAGAATATAACTAAGCATGTATATGCTCTTGAAATTATAGGAGATGCATATAAAAAACTTGAAGATTATGAAAAAGCTAGAGAAACTTATCTAAAGATAGATGAATTATGTTCTGGTAAAGAATTAGTTGGAACTTATAATATAGGTAAAATGGAATATAAATTAAAAAACTATGATAGGGCATTAGAATATCTTAATAAGGTTGAGTTTAGTAAACAACAGCAACAACAAACATTGGAATTTTATAAAATGTTAATATTACTTAAAAAAGGTAAATACGCTAAAGCATATAACAAATGCTCAAAAATTGATAGAAGCTATTTTATAGGAGATATAAAAAATGAGGCATATTTTGCTAAGATCTTTTTAAGGAAAAAAATGAATTTAGTTGAATATGCAAATCCATATGTAGATAGTTATGTTAAAAGACAAATTATTGATTATAACAAAGAAGAAGCCCTTGAAGTTATAGATAGACTACATCAAAGAGGTGAAGAAACTTCGGCGTTTAATAAGGATATAAATTTAGAAGAATTAATGGAAGAGATTCCTATGCTAATAAAACAAGGTAATGCTTCACTTCGTAAAAATTTATTTATAGAATTATATCAAATAGAATATCCAAATATAGGATATACAAATAATGGAGTTACAAATTATTTTAATGTTTCAATATTACCAACAGGAGAAATTTTATCAATGTATCCGTGTGATAAAACAATTACTTATCAAGGTAATACCGAAACAAAAAAAGTAATGCAAAAATCAAATCGTATAGAGGAATTTAATAGAAAATACTCGGGCTAAATGTAAAATATATGTAAATATTTATAAAAGTAGAAATATTTCTACTTTTTTTATTTGTTTTTATTTACAAATAAAACCCCATATAGTAATATAGAAGTAAGCAGTGGTTGATTGTGGTAGAAAGTGGGGGGATTTATATGTTTATGGGTGAATATCATCATAATATTGATGATAAGGGTAGACTTATTATTCCAGCCAAGTTTCGTGAGGAATTAGGCGATGAGTTTATCGTTACTCGTGGTATAGAAAACTGTCTTTTTGCTTATTCTGAAAAGGATTGGAATAAGATAGTTGAAAAACTTGAATCTCTACCTTTTACTAAAAGAGACGCTAGAAGTTTTAATCGTTTCTTTCTATCAGGCGCTACTAATGCAGAAATTGATAAACAAGGACGTATTAATATTACCTCCCCATTAGTTTCTTATGCCAACATAAAAAAAGAATGTGTCATCATTGGTGTAGGAGACAGGTTAGAAATATGGTCCTTAGAAGATTGGAATAACTTCTTCAATTCTGCTAAAGACAACATGTCCGATATAGCTGAAAATCTATTTGATGGAGATGTATCATTATAATGCATATCAGTGTTTTACTTGAAGAAGCTGTAAATTCTCTTGCTTTAGATGAAGATAGTATTATAGTAGATGCTACTCTAGGTTATGGGGGACATAGTAGTAAAATCTTGGAGAGAATAAAAAGAGGGCACTTATTCGCCTTTGACCAAGATGGTGAAGTTATACCTTACAGTACCAATCGTTTAAATGCGATTGGTACCAACTTCACTATCATTAAAAGTAATTTTGTTAATATGAAAGAAAAGTTAAATGAATTAAAAATTACTAAAGTAGATGGGGTTTTATTCGATTTGGGAGTTTCATCCGGACAACTTGATACAGATGAGCGAGGCTTTAGCTATCATAAAGATGCCAAGCTTGATATGAGAATGGATAAAGAAAAAGATTTCTCTGCATATAACGTTGTAAATGAATATGATATAGGTAAACTAACAACTATATTTAATAAGTATGGAGAAAGTAAATTTGCTAGAAATATAGCAAAGAAAATAGTTGAATATAGAGAAAATAAAAAGATAGAAACTACATTAGAACTAGTAGAGATAATAAAATCAGCAGTTCCAATGAAGTTTAGAATAGATAAACATCCTGCAAAAGTAATATTTCAAGCTATAAGAATAGAAGTAAATAATGAATTAGGTGTAATAGAACCTGCATTAGAAGATGCGTTATCGTTATTAAATGTAGGTGGTAGGGTATCAGTAATTACATTTCATTCATTAGAAGATAGGATAGTTAAGAGATATTTTAAAGAAAAATGTGAAATTGATTCTAAAGTAAAAGGTCTTCCTAATATACCTGATGAGTTTTTACCTGACTTTAGATTAGTAATTAACAAAGCAATTAAACCAAGTGCGGATGAACTAAAAAATAATAATAGAGCAAGAAGTGCTAAACTTCGTGTCATAGAAAGGATAAAATAGGAGTGATAATATGAGAAAAAAGAAGGCAAAAAAACAATTGAAGATGACTAAATTTGAAAAGTTTATATACACTTTCGCAATTTTTCTATTGTTAGTATCTCCAATATCTATAGTTTTTTCTAAAGCTACATTAGCTAAGGTTAACTTTGAGGTAGAACAAGAAAAAAGGCAAATAGAAGAACAAGAAAAGACAAATGAAGGGTTGTCAATGACAATTGACGAATTAGCGTCATTAACAAAAGTTCAAGAAGTTGCACAAGAGCAGGGATTAAGTTATAATAATAATAACATTAAGATAATTTCTGATAAAAAATAGGACGTGATAAAAATGAAGAGAAAGAAAAAGACCCGAAATAAAATAAGGTATAGCAAGATTGTTATTTTACTTTCTCTTTTTTTGTTTGTTATAATGATTCTAAGAGTACTAGAATTATCAACATCTAAAAAGATAGATGGAACTAATTTACAAGAACTTGCTAGTAAAAGAACTACAAAAAAAGAAATTATTGAAGCTAAAAGAGGTACAATTTATTCAAAAGATAATGAACAATTAGCCATAAATGTTGCATCATATAAAATAATTGCTTATTTATCTGAGGCAAGAACTGATAAAAAAGACAATCCTCAACATGTAGTTGATAAAGAAAAAACAGCAAAAGAATTATCACCCATTTTAGGAATAAGTGAAGAAGATATTTTGAAAAGGTTAAATAAGGACTCCTATCAAACAGAATTTGGTAGTAAAGGAAAAGGCCTATCAGAACTAGTTAAAAATAAAATAGAGTCACTAAATCTTCCAGGAATCGATTTTATTGAAAGTTATAAGAGATATTATCCAAAAGGTCAATTTTTATCATATACATTAGGTTATGCTAAAAATAGTGAAGATGAAGAAGATAATATAGTAGGTGAGATGGGGATAGAAAAATACTATGATAAAATCCTAAGAGGTAAGGATGGTTCTATTACTTATCAAAAGGACTTAAGAGGATATAAAATCGTAGATACTCCAGAAGTAAAAGAAGATGCAGTTGAAGGAAAAGATATTTATCTAACTATTGATAGTAATGTTCAATTTTTTATAGAACAATCAATGAATAAATCTTTAAATGAATATGGATATGATTGGTTTACTATGGTAGTAGCAGATGCCAAAACAGGAGCTATTTTGGGTATGGCAAATTCTCCATCATTTGATCCTAATAAAAGAGAAATAAAAGATTATATAGATCATACAATAACTGGATACGAACCTGGTAGTACTATGAAAACATTTACCTATATGGCAGCATTAGAAAATGGAGTTTATGATGGTAATGAAACATATAAATCAGGAGTATATAGTGCATCAGATGGTACTGAAATAGGTGATTGGAATAGAAATGGTTGGGGTGTTATTTCATATGATAGAGGATATGCATATTCGAGTAATGTTGGAGTCATAAATTTAATAAATAGACATATGAATTCAGCTATGCTAAGACAATATTTTAGAAAATTAGGTTTTGGGCATAAAACAGGAATACCTCTTCCAAATGAAATGAGTGGTCTTCTAAATTTTAAATATGAAACAGAAATTTATAATGCTGGATTTGGTCAGGGTATAACAACAACTGCTATTCAAAATATTCAAGCTTTAACACCTCTAACAAATGATGGTATGTTACTAAAGCCTTATCTAATAGACCGAATGGTAAATCCTGCAACAAAAGAAGTAGTCTATAAAGGAAAAAAAGAAAAAATAGAAAGAGTTGCAAGTACTGCTACAGTAGAAAAAATGATATCACTTATGGATACTACAGTTAATGAGGTAGGATATACTGGTAGTGGTTATAGAATTGATAGTCATGAACTTATAGGTAAGACAGGTACTGCTCAAATTGCAAATGAAAAAAGTGGTGGATATCTAACTGGTAAAGCAGATATAATATCTTCATTCGCAGGAATATACCCAAAAAGTAATCCACAAATAATTGTATATGCATCAGTAAAAAGACCTGCAGGAGGAAGTCAAAAACCAATATCAAATGCTGTAAAAGAAGTTGTTGTTAATGTGGGAAAATACTTAGGAACAGAGAAAACAACTATAACAGATAATATTATAGAATATAAATTACCCTCATTTATAAATAAGGATATAGATAAAGTAAAAACAACTCTTACAAATAATTCAATGAATTATAAAATATATGGTGATGGGAATAAAATAATTAAACAATATCCTGAAAAGAATGTAAAAGTAACTAATAAGGATACCGTATATTTGATAACTAATGCAACTAAATATACAGTTCCAAACGTAGTAGGTCTATCTAGTAAAGAGGCTAAAACTATTTTGGAAATGTTAGGATTAAAAGTAAAATTAGAAGGTAGTGGTTATGTAAATAGTCAAAATATCGGAGAAAACACCGAAATAGCAAATGGTATGGAAATAACACTTACATTAAGTCCAAAATTTAATAGTTAGGAGATTATTATGAAGAAAAAAATAATTATAATAGCAATAATAACATTTATTGCAGTAGTCGCTATAGGAATATATATACTTTATCATGTAGTATTAAATGATTTAACAGGAAATGTAGGATTAAAACCAGATCAATATTTAACATCAGTTGAAGTAAAATCTAAATCTAATTTTATACTTTTTATTAATAAAAAGAAAAAAGTATCAAATATCATATTTTTAAATGGTTATAGTATTGATTCATTATATAAAAAGAATATAGAGGGAAAAAATATAGAAGATGCTATAGAATTAATAGTTGATAAATTAAAAAATAGTAATGACTTTAATGATACAGACGATATTCAATTAATAGATTATGGTAATATAAGTATTTATAATGAAATTAAAATGGAATTTAACAAACAACTAGTAGTATACGGAGTAGATAAAAATATAACAGACGGTAGTACAACTCTAAGAGAGAAACTAATTAGTCTTAACTATGATTCATCTGATAAAGATATAGAAAATATTAAAAAATTATATAATATTTCTATTGATTTAATAAGTCAATATAGAGAAAATAAATCATTTTATGAAAAAAAAGAGTTAGATAAAGATTTTAGTGTATATGCTAATAATATTTATAATAAATTAACTAATTATGCAAAGGAAATAACAACTCAAGAAAAATATAGTAAAGATGGTCTTGATATAACAACAATTAATGCATCAGGTGACTATCAAAACGAACTATATGCATCAAAAGATAGTTGGTATTATATTGAAAGTGGTAAAGTTTTTTCATATATGAAATTTAATTATAATGATAAGATATATGAATATTGTTATAAAGGAGATAATAATTTTACTGAAGGAACTTGTTAAGAATAGTTATTTTTTAATAAAATTATTTGTATTTATTAATATATATGATATACTTGTTATAAAGATAGGTGAGGTATATGATAGCAGTATTATTAATAACATTTTTAACTATTGCAGTATTATTTTTACTATGTTCACTAAAATTGGCACAACAAACAGATAATGATAATTTTAATCAGTAGATAAGCACTATTTCTATAATAATGTCTTTACAAAATTGTGTTTATATGGTATAATATAGGACAATTAATTAAGGGGGACTTGGTTATTATGAGAAATAGTGTTTTTTATGCAGGAATAAAAAGGAGCTTAGATATTTTAATGGCTATTATGTTTTTAATTATATTTATAGTTCCAGTATTATTTATAATACTTGCTATTAAAATGGAAGATGGAGGGCCAGTACTATTTAAGCAAAAAAGAACTGGAAAAAATGGTAAAATATTTGAACTATATAAATTTAGAAGTATGCATGTAACTAATGATGTATTAAATTTTACTGAAGAGAATAAAAGAACAAAGGTAGGAACTTTTTTAAGAAAAACATCTTTAGACGAATTACCACAAATACTAAATATTATAAAAGGTGATATGTCTTTTATAGGACCTAGACCATGGATACCAGAATATTATAATAATTTTACTGAAAACCAAAAGAGAAGAGCAAAAGTATTACCAGGTATTACAGGACTTGCACAAGCAATAGGTAGAAATAATTTATCAATATTTGATAAAATAAACTATGACATTGAATATGTAAATAACTTCTCGCTAATACAAGATATAAAAGTTATATTCTTAACAATAAAAACAGTATTATCAAAAGAAGGTGCTGAAATATCTAAAAGTGGTATACACCATGAAATAGAAGACTTAAAGTTTAACTATTTACACGTAACTACACCTATATGTATAGTTAATAAAGATGAATATGATAATAAAACAACAGTTATAAATGAATAATAAAAGAATAATAATGGGGTGGTATTTATGAATAAAGAACTTGTAAGTATAATAGTTCCAGTTTATAATGCTAAAAAATTTATAATTGATACTCTTAATAGTGTGATAAATCAAACCTATACTAATTGGGAGTTAATTTTAGTAGATGATATGTCTACAGATAATAGTGTAGAAATTATAGATGAATATAAGAAAAATCACCCTAATAAAAATATTAGATTAATAAAACTTAAAAAAAAGGGTATGGCAGCAGGTGCTAGAAATAGAGGAATAGAAGAAGCAAAAGGAAAGTATATTGCATTTCTAGATGCGGATGATATTTGGATTGAAGATAAACTAGAAAAACAAATTAAATTTATGAGGCAAAACAATTGTGCATTTTCTTTTACTGGATATGAATTTGCAGATAAGAATTTAAAACCATTAGGTAAAGTAGCAAAAGTCCCAAGTAAATTAGATTATAATAAATCATTAAAAAATACTATTATTTGGACAACTACTGTTATGTTTGATATGACTAAAATTACTAAAGATTTAATATATATGCCAAATGTAAAGAGTGAAGATACTGCCACTTGGTGGAAAATATTAAAAAATGGTTATACTGCATATGGCTTAAATGAAGCATTATCCTATTATAGAAGAACAGAAGGATCATTATCTTCTAATAAAATAGAAGCTATAAAAAGAATATGGAATTTATATAGAAATGTAGAACATTTAAATATATTTAAAAGTATTTATTGTTTTATATTTTATGCAATTAATACAGTTAAAAAGAGAATATAAAAGATGTTATTGATAATTAAAATAATATAAAGTATAAATTGGGAGTGATAATAATGAAGAAATTTAGTGACAGTATAAAATATATAAAATTAAAAGATATTTTATCTGTTTTTATATTTTTAGTTTTATTACTTCCTAGTTTAATTTATAAATTATATTTAAAAATAAGAAATAGAAAATTATATTTAATATGTGAGGCAGAGAATGAAGCTAGAGATAATGGATATCATTTATTTAAATACATAAGGACTAATTATAAACAAGATTATGTTTACTATGCAATCAACAAGAAGAGTAAAGATTATTTAAAAATTAAGGATTTAGGAAATGTAATATCATTTGGAAGTTTAAAACATTGGATTTATTATCTTGCAGCATATAAAAATATTAGTACTCATAAATATGGTAATCCAAACCCTCCATTATTTTATATACTACATGTAGTATTAAATTTATTTAATAATAGAGTTTTTTTACAACATGGTATTACACATAATGATTCTCCGTGGTTATATTATAAAAATACAAAATTTTCTACAATCATTTGTGCAGCAAAACCAGAGTATGAGTATATAAAATCTAAATTTGGTTATCCAAATGATAATGTTAAATATTTGGGATTCCCTAGATTTGATAATTTAAATAGAAATAGTATTAATAAAAAACAAGTTGTAATTATGCCTACATGGAGAAATTGGCTAGGTCGTGATACTAATGCATTAAACAAAAATGAAAGTTTTATTACTACCGAATATTATAAACGATATAACAATCTACTTAATAATAAAAAACTAGTTGATTATATAGAAAAACATGGCATTACTGTATACTTTTTTCCACATAGAAATATGCAAAAATTTGTAAACAAATTTAAAACAAAATCAAATAATGTAAAAATTGTTGATAATCAAGATATTGATATACAAAAACTGCTTATAGAATCGGCTTTATTAATAACTGATTATTCTAGTGTTGCTATGGATTTTGCTTATATGAAAAAACCTCTTTTATATTATCAATTTGATATAGAAGAATATAGAGAAAAACAATTACAAGAAGGCTTCTTTTCTTATGAAGATGATGGCTTCGGTAAAGTAATATATAACGAAGATTGTTTAGTTGAAGAGATAATAAGTATAATAAAAAATGATTATAAATTAAATAGTAAATATATTAATAGAATTGATGACTTTTTTGAAATTAATGATACTAATAATTGTAAAAGGGTTTTTGATGAAATAAGTAAATTATAAAATAGAAAGGGTTGATTAAAAATGTTAATTGTCTGTTTATTATTATTTTTCCTGTTTCCAATTATAGGATTACCAGTATTTTTATTTTTTTACTTATTTGATTCAAAGAAAAAAGGCATAATTTATTCATTATTAATAGGTGTTACATTAGGAATAATTATTTATTATTTTATACCTCCAAGTAATTATGATTTATTTAGACATCAATTAATATTAAAACAAGTCGAAAATTTAAATTTTGCACAATTTTTAATAAAAGCCAAAACTATCGATTTAGAGATTATACCCTTAATATATAGTTATATAATCTCATTAACTTCTAACTATAATTTATTGCAATTTTTTGTAGTATCATTAGGTTATACATTAATGTTTTATATGATGTATGATTATAGAAAGAAAGTTAATATATCAAATCCAGCTTTCATAATAGTTGTAGTTTTTAATATATTTGGTTTTAATGCTCTTTATTTTATTAGTGGATTATACTATTATATAGCAATAATTTTGTTTGCTTTTGCCTTTTATAATGAATATACGAAAGGTGGTAATAAGTTATTATCATATATTATTTATTTCTTAACATTATTTATTCATAATTCAATGTTTTTTATAGTAGCAATACTATTTATATTTAAATTATTTAAAAATAAGTTAAGTTTTAAATCAATAGCAACTTGTTTATTAATTTTCATATTTTCATATTATGTAATAAATTTTATAAATAATATATTTTCATCAGAAATATTTGCTACAATATTAAATATGTATAATGTCTATATAAAAGAAAATTATAGGATGCATAAACTTTATAGAGGTATGATATTCTTTATAGAAATTACAAAATTAATTGTAATAATATTATCAATAGTATTAAATAAAAATCGAAAAAAATCGGTTAAGGAAAATAGTTTTATAATACTATTAGCAATTAGTACTATTTTAATGATGCCAAAATCAATTGTAATGATAAGGTTTATTATGGGAATTCAATTAATAGGTATAGTACCACTTATGAATTATTTTTCTAAGGGAAAAATCAATTTAGTTAAACTATCATTATATATAATTACTTTCATATTAGGAGTTTTATATATTACATACTTTTATAAAGTATTTAGAAATGAAAATTTTGAAGGACTAAGTTTATTCAAAAATATATTTAGTTTAATAAAAGGGGGATAAATAATGAAAATAATTCATGTAAATAGCACTATGAATATAGGTGGTATTGAATCTTTTTTAATGAATATATATAGGAATATTGATAAAGAAACAAACGAAATAGTATTTTTAACTTATACTGATGAAGAATTTGATTATGAAAAGGAAATAATTAGTATGGGTGGAAGAATTATAAGGATTTCTAATCCAAATAGTGTATCAACTTTTAAACATATAAAGCAATTATATGAAGTAATAAAAAAAGAAAAACCTGATGTAGTTCATGCACATACTCATTTTAATTGTGCTTACGTTATGATTGCATCATACTTTTCACATATAGGAAAAAGAATATGCCATTCACATTCATCTTATGCACTTTTAGAAAAGCGTATTTTAAAAAAAATAAAATGGTTTATTTCAAGAACTATAATGAAATTATTTTCTACTAATCTTTTAGCTTGTAGTAATGAGGCAGGAACAGCATTATATGGAAAATATAAATTTGATATAATTCCTAATGGTATAGATATTTCAAATTACAAATTTAATATTAAAGAAAGAAATAAATATAGAAAACAATATAATATAAAGGATAATGAAGTAGTAATAGGACATATTGGTAGAATAGATACCCCCAAAAACCATAAATTTCTATTAGAAATATATAATGAGTATTTGAAAATAAATAAAAATAGCAAATTAGTTTTAATTGGAGATGGTCCTTTATATAATGAAATAAGTAATGATATTAAAAGAAAAAAATTAGAAAATAATGTTAAGATGTTAGGAAGTAGGAATGATGTTAATAAAATTTTAAATATGTTTGACATCATTATATTTCCATCTATATATGAAGGCTTTCCAGTATCATTAGTTGAGGTGCAAGCAAATGGTTTACAAGCAATTATTAGTGATGTGATAACTAAAGAGATAAAATTAACAGAATGTATAGAATTTTATTCACTTAAAAAAACTTCAAAGGACTGGGCAGTAAAGATAAATGAAACAGATATGAATAGAATAGATACACAAAAACAATTAAAAAATGGTATATACTCAATTGATACAACTATAAAAAAATTATTTGAAGTATATAATGATTAGTTATACTAAATATGAGGTGATATAGTGAGAACAAAAAATTCAATAAGAAATACAATAGCAGCACTAGCTTCTAATATTGTAGCTATATTTGTGGGGTTGATTGCTCAGTCTGTTTTTATTAAAACACTAGGGGCTGAATATTTAGGTATAAATGGTCTATTTACTAATATAATTTCAATGCTTGGTATAGTTGAATTAGGTATAGGCTCTGCTATTATATATAATCTATATAAACCTATTGTAAATAAAGATTATGATACTATAAATTCATTAATGAATTTTTATAAAAAAGCCTATAATATTATAGCTATAATTGTATTATTAATTGGTATATCTATAACACCTTTTTTAGGTTACTTTACAGGAAAAGTTACTATAGCTGTTAACATAGAATTAATATATATATTATTTATTATTGATATAGTATTTTCTTATATATTTTCATATAAAAGAAGTCTATTATATGCAGATCAAAAAAACTATATTGTTAATATAGTACATATGATATATTTAATATTATTAAATACTACACAATTAATAGCATTGTATATAACTAAAAATTATTATTTATATTTAGTAGTTAAAATTATATTTAGAATACTTGAAAATATATTTATTACTATTATTGTAAATAAAAAATATAAATATTTAAAAGAAAAAAATATACAAAAACTAGATAAAAAAATAGAAAAAGACATATTTAAAAAAATTAAGGCATTATTTTTCCATAAAATAGCAGCATTTGTAGTATTAGGAACTGATAATATAGTAATATCCAGATTTTTAGGAGTTATATCAGTTGGATTGTATTCTAATTACTATTTAATTATTAATGCAATAAATGTTTTGTTTGGACAAGTTATGACATCATTAACACCTAGTATAGGAAATATGATAGTAAAAGATAGTAAAGAAAAGGCATTTGATATATTTAAAAAAATAAGATTTCTAAATTTTTGGCTTTGTACATTTACATCAACAGCACTATTATTGATGATGAGTGATTTTATTAAAATATGGATTGGAAAAGAATATTTACTGCCAATATATGTTTTATTAGTCTTGGTTATTAATTACTTTCAAAAAATGATGAGATATTCATATAGTATTTTTAAAGAGGCGGCAGGTATTTATTATGAAGATAGATATGTTCCAATAATTGAAGCAACTACAAATATAGTAGCATCAGTTATATTAGTAAAAAATTTTGGATTAGCAGGCGTATTTATAGGAACAATAATTAGTAGTTTAATAATATGGTGCTATAGTTATCCTAAATTTGTTTATAAAAAATTATTTGATAGAAAATATAAATCTTATATAAAAGAAACAATACTATATTTATTTCTTTTTATAACAATAATCTCTGTAAGTTATTTTATATCAAGTATAGTTAATTTTAATAATAACTTTATAAGTTTAATATTTAATACTATTATAAGTATCTTAATACCAAATATAATTATAATAATGATCTTTAAAAATAACAATAATTTTAAGTATTGCATTAACCTTATTAAAAGAAAATAGTAAATAAATATTAATATTATGAAAAGTAAAATTGTATTCTATGGTTTACATATATTTACATATTTTACTTAATAATACATTGAATAATTATAAAATAGTAATTATAATAATTACTACTTTTAAGGAAGTGATATAATGAAAACAATTTCTAAAATAAATGGATTTATACTAACTATAGTATTTTTAATCCTTATGTATATGATATATAATCTAAATTTAATACCATTTAGATATTTCTTAATAATAGGTATAGTCTTACTCTTATTTGTATTATTATTTGTATTTAAATTAATAAGAAAAAAGACTGGATTTATTAGTAGATTACTATTTAATATATTATCTATTATCTTTATTATAGGACAAATATATTTAATGACTTATATTAATGCTACTCATGATTTTATGAATAGCCTAGTTGCTAAAAACTTTGAAGAAGTAACATATGATGTAGTAGTAAATTCAAATGGTAGTATGAGCCATATGGGAGACTTGTATAATAAAGACGTTGGTTATTTAAAATCAGATAAAAACTATAGTTTAGTTAAGTTTAAAATAAAACAAGATGTTAATTATAAAGAAAAAAAGTATAAAGAAGTAGATAAGTTTACGGAAGATATTACTATGGGTAATATTACAGGCGCTATAATAGAAGATAGTTACTATAGTTTATTAAAGGAAGAAAATGCAGATTTAGCCCTAAATACAAAGATAATTAAACAATATAAAATAATTGTTAAAAAAGGAAATAAAAAGAAGATTAAATCTACATCTACAGAACCATTCTTAATTTATATAAGTGGTATAGATACATATGGACAAATTTCTAGTGTATCTAGAAGTGATGTTAATATCCTAGCAGCAGTTAATCCAAATACAGGAAAAATACTATTACTATCTATACCTAGAGATTACTATGTACAACTTTATAATACTAAGGGAGTAAAAGATAAATTAACTCATTCAGGTATTTATGGAATAGATACTAGTATGAAAACTATTAATAATTTATTAGATACTAAAATTGATTACTTTGTTAGAATTAACTTCTCAACTCTTACTAAAACAATTGATTTATTAGATGGAGTAGATGTATATTCAGATAAAGCTTTACAACTAGGAAGAATTAGAATTAATCAAGGAATTAATCATATGGATGGAGAGACTGCACTAGCTTTTGCCAGAGAAAGAAAATCATATGCAACAGGAGACCGTCATAGAGGAGAAAATCAACAAGCCATTATAACTGCAATGATAAAGAAAATGTCTAGTGTAGAATATATTACTAAATATAAAGATATTTTAACTTCACTTGAAGGAACCTTTGAAACTAGTATGACATATGAAGAAATGACAGATATATTTAAAATGCAAATAAGTAAAAGAACAGATTGGCAAATAGAATCAATTAGTTTAGATGGAACAGGTTCTATGCAACCAACTTATAGTATGGGTAATAGAAATTTATATGTTATGATACCAGATGAGGCGACTATAAATACTGCAAAAGAAAAATTAGATGAATATTTAGAAGAAAAATAATTGCATTGTATGATATGAATAATCATATAAAACATAGATAAACTAATAAAGGATATGTTACTTGCTATCATATTCTTTTTTTGATACTATAATCTAGGGAAGGTGTAAAAATGCAACACATTATAAAAAATGATTTAGGTATAACTAAAGATGAACTGACTAGTGAAGTAACTAGGATAAAAGTATTATTAATTAATAGTAATGATGAGATATTATTAGGTTATAGTAGAAATTGTTATCAGTTTATTGGTGGTCATATAGAAGATAAAGAAGACTTAATAAAATGTCTAAATAGAGAAGTATTAGAAGAAGTTGGTATTGATCTAAATATAGCAGATATCAAACCATTCCTACTTTTAGAACACTATTGTAATGATCATCCTATAACAAAAGAAAATAGGAATTGTAAGCACTACTATTATGTAGTAAAAACAGATTTAAAACCTAATATAGAAAAAACTAATCGTACAAAAGAAGAATTAGATAACGATTTTAGATTTGAATATGTAAAATTAGAAGATTTAGTAAATGTTATTACTACTAATTATAATAAGTATAAAGATGCAAAAATAGTAGGAGATGAAATGATTCTAGCTTATAATATTTACAAAAATACTTGCAAAAATAAATAATCTATGTTACAATAAGACCCGTTGCTATTAAATAGTTTATTAGTAAAAAAGTAATAAATATAAATATTAATGCATATCTTACTAGGGACTACATTGCAAAGGGGAAATTATTATGAAAAAAGATTATATACAAAGTAGTATTCAACAAGAAACTTTATATGTTGCATATGCTAGAGCAATAATAAAAAATAATAGGAAAAAATTATCTATATCTGATCCATTAGGAATAATTTTAGTAATGCCAATTACAGACGAAGCTACTGGTAATATTATAGGTTTTAGAGAAGCTAGAACACAAAAAAAGGTTATAGTTAGTAAAAAATGTATTAGAAAAGTAGTTGATGAAGATACTAAAACCAGTAAAGTAGAAATAACTAGAGAAGATTTTGATATTATGTCTCAAAAAAATGAGGTTGGCGGAGTAAAATGGGACATATTTACTAATATGGATTCAAGTTGCTTAATGGGATTAAAAGGTATAGCTGAATATTTTTATAAGGAAGAAAGCGAAATTACAGATAGATTACTAACTGTTTATGAACAGGCAAAGCAATTGGCTGAAATAGCGAAAAAAGAGTCTTATAAGAAAATATCAGAAACTAACAAAGTAAAAGAGAAAAGCAGAAGACCTATAAGTATGGTTGCTCATGCATAAGAAGCTAATAATTATATTAGTTCTTTTTTTTTGCATTATAAATAAAATAAGAATAGGAGGTATATATGTTTTTTAAAAGTATAGATAAAAGAATAAAAATAGTTTTAATTATAATACTTATATTATTTATAATGATTGTTCTTAGAGTATTTAAAATTCAAGTTTTTGATTATAACAAATTAAAAGATTTAGCTAATGATTTATGGAGTAGAGATTTAGAAGTAGCAGCGGATAGAGGAAAAATACTAGATAGGAATGGTGAAGTTTTAGCAGATAATGTTACAACTACTAGTTTGGTATTAGTACCTAATCAAATAAAAAATAAAAAAGAAGTATCTAAAGAGTTATCTAAAATCTTAAATGTTACAGAAAAAGAAATGGATAAACATGTATATAAAAAGACTTCTATAGAAAGAGTTCACCCTGAGGGAAGAAGACTATCCTATGAGATAGCAGATAAGATAAATAGTTTAGGTTTTAAAGGTGTATATTTAGTTAAAGAATCTAAAAGATATTATCCTAATGGTAACTTGCTAGCAAATTCACTAGGATATGTTGGAATAGATAACCAAGGTCTTTCCGGATTAGAACTTCAATATGATGATATATTATCAGGAACAAGTGGTGCTATAAAATACTTTTCTGATGCTAAAGGAAATCAACTAAATTTATCAGATGTTTATGTAGAACCAGTAAGTGGTATGAATATTCAGTTAACTATTGATCTTAATATTCAAAAGTCAGTTGAAAGAGAACTCGATAATATTGTAGATATGTTTTCACCTGATATGGCTCTAGCTTTAGTAATGAATCCAAAGACAGGTGAAGTTTTAGCGATGGGTTCAAGACCTTCGTATGATCCTAATAACTATAAAGATTATTCATTAGAAAGCCTAAGTCAAAATCTACCAATTTTTGCATCATATGAACCAGGAAGTACTTTTAAGATAATGACAACTGCAACTGCTGTAGAAGAAAAGGTAGTTGATTTAGAAAAAGATCATTTCCATGATTCAGGATCTGTTAATGTTGATGGTTCTATTTTAAAATGTTGGAAAGCAGGAGGTCATGGAGATCAAACCTTCTTACAAGTATTACAAAACTCATGCAACCCAGGGTTTGTAAAATTAGGTCAATTATTAGGTAAAGAAAAATTGTTTTCATATATTGATAAATTTGGTTTTGGAGAAAAAACTAAAATTGATTTAACAGGGGAAGGAAAAGGTATAATCTTTGATTTAAATCAAGTAGGTAATGTTGAACTTGCAACTACGGCTTTTGGTCAAGGTGTTAGTGTAACGCCAATTCAACAAGTGACTGCAATATCATCAATTGTTAATGGTGGATATTTATATAGACCATATATTTTAAAATCAATAAATGATGCTGTTACAAATAATGTTATAGAGGAAAAATATAAACATTTAGTTAGAAGAACTATTAGTAAAGAAACCTCTGCTACTATGAGAATGGGCCTAGAAAGTGTAGTAGCTAAAGGTGGAGGTAAAGCCGCATATATTGAAGGCTATAGAATTGGTGGAAAAACAGGTACAGCCCAAAAAGCTAAAGATGGAAAATATTTAGTGAATAATTATATTATGTCATTTGTTGCGGTAGTACCAGCTAATGACCCAGAAGCAGTATTATATCTTGCTATTGATAATCCCAAAAACACTGCTCTCTTATCTAGTTATACAACAACACCTATTGCAAGAAGAATTCTTCTTGATATAATTGATATTTTAAAAATAAAAAAACAATCTGGTGGAATGGAAAAAGATTTAGAGTGGACAGATAAAATTATGTATGAGGTTCCAAATGTAGTAGGCATGAAAAGAGATGACGCTAAAAAGTTGTTAGTAAACTTTAATATAGAATATTCAGGAGTAGGTGATTACATAGTATCCCAATCTCCTAAAGCTAAAGAAAAACTAGAAGACCAAGGAACCATAAGATTAATGCTAGGAAATAAATAAAGTATATTTTAAAAGGATAAAGAATTATTTATTCTTTTTATTTTATAAGAAAATACCAAATATTAAAAGATTATGATATTATAATATTATGTTTACTATTTAAGGGAGTTGATACTATGTCTAAAGTTACTATAATAGGTGGAGGAGCATCAGGACTTTGTGCTGCTATTGTTTTAGCACGTAATAATAATGATGTAGTTATCTTAGAAAGAAATAATATTTGTGGCAAGAAATTATTAATAACAGGTAATGGTAGATGTAACTATTTTAATGAAGATTTTAACATAAAACACTTTAATAGTAGAGATATATCTTTATTGAAAAATCTAATTACTGAAAATAATAAAAAAGAAGTATTATCCTTTTTTAATAGTATAGGTATAATACCAAATATAAATAATGGATATTATTATCCATATTCTAATCAAGCTACTAGTATTAGAAATACTTTAGAAGTAGAAGCAAAAAACTCTAACGTTAAGATTGTATATAATAGATATGTAAAAGATATAAAAAAAGAAAACAATAAGTTTACAATTATAACTGATAAAGAAAGCTATTTATCAGATAAAGTTATTATTAGTACAGGTTCATATGCTTATCCAAAAACAGGAAGTGAAGGTAATTTTTATGAAATATTAAAGAAATTAGGACATAATATAGTTAAACCTTTACCTGCACTTGTTCAATTAAAATCTGATAAAAAGTATTTAAAAGATTGGAAAGGAATAAGATCAAAAGCAACTTTAAAACTATATGAAGATGATAAATTTATAAAAGAAGAAGTAGGAGAAGTACAACTAACAGATTATGGTATAAGTGGTATTTGTACAATGAATTTAAGTACTTTAGTAGCAAGAAGTCTAGATAAATATAAAAAAGTAGATATAGAAATTAATTTTTATAATGAAATAGATAATATAAATGATTTTATAGATTTTATGGAAAACAGAAATAAGTTATTAAAAAATAGAACTATAAGTGAATTATTAGAAGGTATTATTAACTATAAATTAGGTAAGGTGTTAATAAAACTATCTAAAATAAATGAAAATAATAATTGGAATAGTTTAAATAAAGAAGAAAAGTTATGTCTTTCAAAAAATATAATATCCCATAAGCTTGATATAGTAGGTACTAACTCTTTTGATAATGCTCAAACTGCATCAGGTGGAATACCTTTATCTGAGGTTGATATAGATACCATGGAATCAAAAATAGTAGATAATTTATATATAATTGGAGAAATATTAGATGCAGATGGCGAGTGTGGTGGTTATAATTTAGGATTTTGCTTTTTAACAGGTATTAAGGTAGGTAATAGTATAAAATGATAAGATTAAGACAAATAAAGTTAGGGATAGAAGAGGAAGATAAATTATTAGAAAAATGTGCAAAAAAATTAAATATCAGTATTAATAAAATAAAAGATTATAAGATAAATAAAAAGTCTTTAGACGCTAGAAAAAAGAGTAATTTATGCTATATATATGAAGTAGATATCTTATTAGATAATGAAGATAAAATATTAAGTATATATAAATCAAAAGATATATTTAAAACTCCTAATGAAGAATACTTTATAAATGTATCAGGTAAAAAGAAACTAAATTATAGACCTATTATCGTAGGAAGTGGTCCATGCGGATTATTTTGTGCATATATGTTAGCTAGTCTAGGATATAAGCCTATTATAATAGAACGTGGTGATAGTATAGATACCCGTATAAAGAAAGTAGAAGAGTTTTGGAGTAATGGTAATTTAGATAAAGATTCAAACGTTCAATTTGGAGAAGGTGGTGCAGGAACATTCTCTGATGGAAAACTAAATACTTTAACAAAGGATAAATTATATAGGCAAAAGAAAATATTTGAAATATTCCTAGATTGTGGAGCACCTAAAGAAATACTTTATATAAATAATCCCCATATTGGGACAGATATATTAGTAACAGTTTTAAAAAATATGAGAAAAAAAATAGAAGCTATGGGTGGAGAATTTAGATTTAGAAATAAGCTTACAGACATAAAAATAGATAAAAATAAAATAAAAGAAATTGAAATAAATAATAGTGAAGTAATAAAAACAGATATTTTAGTATTAGCAATAGGACATAGTGCTAGAGATACATTTAAAATGCTACTTGATAGAAAAATTAGTATAGTACCTAAACCATTTGCAATAGGAGTTAGGATACAACATCCTCAAGATATGATTAATCTAAAGCAATATGGAAAAGATTATAAAGAAATAGGAAATGCTAGTTATAAACTAACTTACAAAGCAAGTAATAATAGAGGTGTATATACTTTTTGTATGTGTCCTGGAGGTTATGTTGTAAATTCTTCTAGTGAAGATAATCATCTAGTAGTTAATGGAATGAGTAATTATAAAAGAGATAGTGGTAATGCTAATAGTGCTGTAATAGTTACTGTAACTCCAGATGATTTTGGTTATAATCCATTAGATGGAGTAGAATTTCAAAGAAAACTAGAGTCCTTAGCATATAAAGAGTGTAGGGGAAAAATTCCTATACAATTATATAAAGATTTTAAGGAAAATAAATTAGGAAGCGAATATAGAAAAATAAAACCAATAATGAAAGGAGCTTATTCTTTTGGAAAAATTAATAATATTTTACCAAAAGATATAATAAAATCTTTAATAGAAGGGATTGATTATTTTGATACAAAAATAAAGGGTTTTGGAAGAGATGATGCTATTATAGCAGCAGTTGAGGCAAGAACATCATCACCTATAAGAATATTAAGAAATGAAGAATTTTTATGTAATATAGAAGGAATCTATCCTGCT
Source organism: uncultured Mycoplasmatota bacterium (assembly GCA_948434005.1). Lineage (GTDB taxonomy): Bacteria > Bacillota_I > Bacilli_A > RF39 > UBA660 > UMGS995. The sequence continues at coordinate 41,336 of CAOJEH010000003.1, read as the reverse complement.
GGAGAAGGAGCTGGATATTCAGGAGGAATAACTTCATCTGCTGTAGATGGATTAAAAATTGCAGAACAAATTGCTAAAATATATATCAATAAATAGATATTTTTATTGACAATAATTAAAAAAAATAATAATATAAAATTGTTATTATATATATGAGGAGTGAAAAAATGAGTGATAACAAAGAAGAAGTAAAAACTAAAACAGGAGGAAGTAGTAAAACACCGATTATTGTAGTTATAGCAGTAATAGTAATTGCTTTAATTGCATTGGTAGTATATTTTGTATCTGGTAATAAAACTTTGACATGTACACAAACTATGGATCAATCACAAATGAAAATGGAAGCTGAAGCTAAAATATCATTTTCTATGAATAAAGCAGACAAGGTTGATGCAACATTTAATATTGAATTAAAAGATAGATATATACCATATAAAGATACATTTGTAAAAGAATTTAAAAAACAATATAGTACTTATGAAAAGAAATATGAAATAAAACCAAAATATGAAGAAACAGATACTGGTTTAAAGATGTCATTTAGTGCATCTAATAATAGTTTCCAAAAGGCAATGTCAATATCAAGTAATAAGAATAGTTATAGTCAAGTTAAAGAAGATATGGAAAAAGCTGGATATACTTGTAAATAAGGGAATTTCTAAAGAAATTCCTTTTTACTATTTTAGTAAAAATTATTGACAGTATTGACAAATAAAGAAAAATATAGTATAATATGCGAGAAATAAAAGAAAAAGGGGATATTTATGGAAGAGATTAATTTTAAAGAATTATTTAAGTTTTTTATATCTAAAATTAGTATAGTATTATCTACAACAATTCTATTTTTTATCGGGGGATTTCTATATGTTAATTACATATTAACACCTATGTATCATAGTTCTACTACTTTAATATTAGTTAGTGATAATAAAAATGAAAGTTCTAATATAATTCAAAGTGATGTATTACTTAATAAAAATTTAGTTACAACATATAGTGAAATAGTTAAAAGTAGAACTGTTTTAAAACAAGTTATTGATAAAGTAGATTTAGATATAAGCGTGGAAGAATTATCTAAAAAAATAACAGTTACATCAGTAGAAGATACTGAAATTATTAAAATAGAAGTAAGTAATAAAGATAATAAGATAGCGAAAAAGATTACTGAAACAACTGCTACTGTATTTATGGATGAAGTACAAAATATTTATAACCTAACTAATGTATCCATAGTTGATAAAGCTTATTTAGAGAAAAAACCTTATAATATAAAACCATTTAAACAGTTAATTATATCATCAGGTATAGGGTTTGTTATAGGAACAGTTATAATATTTTTAATATTCTATTTTGATACAAGTATAAAATCGGGTAACGATATAGAAGAGAAATTAGGATTATCAGTAATTGGTAATGTTACTTATGTAGAAGATAAAAATAAAAAAAGAAAGAAAAATAAGGGGAGATAATTATGGAAAAGACAGAGTTATTAGTAAACCATAATCCAAAGTCATCATTTAGTGAATCAATTAAGACTATTCGTACAAATTTACAATTTTCACTAGTTAATAGTAATGTTAAAGTAATATTACTAACTAGCCCTGAACCAGGTGATGGAAAAAGCTTTGTATCTGCAAATTTAGCAGTAGCTTTTGCACAGGAAAATAAAAAAGTATTATTAGTTGATAATGACTTAAGAAAAGGAAGACAACATAAAATATTTAATATTAAAAATGATCGTAGTAAAGGATATTCTAACTTAATCTTATCATCAAAAGATGAACGTACTATTAATAGTTATATAACACATACAGAAATAGAAAACTTAGACTTATTACCAACAGGTGCTATGCCTCCAAACTCTTCAGAACTTTTAGCATCTATAAATAACGAAGAATTAATGATGAAACTAAGAAAAATGTATGATATTATTATACTAGATTGTGCTCCTGTCTTAGGATTAAATGATACTCTAGTAATGACAAAATTATCAGATATAAATGTAGTAGTAGTTACTAAAAGAAAAACAAAATTAGAATTACTAAATCAAGTAAAAAAATCTTTTGAAATGGTTAATTCTAAAATAAATGGAGTTATTTTAAATAGAGTAAGAGCAGAAGATAATTCATATTATGGATACTATGGATATTATGGAGAATCATCATAATGCGAGATATTCATTCCCACATTTTATGTGGAATAGATGATGGAGCAAGAACAATTGATGAAAGTATAAACATATTAGATATGTTATATAAAAAAGGAGTAACGGATATCATTCTTACTCCTCATTATATTAAAGGGACAAAATATAATGTTGCAAATAGAGAAAAATTTGATTTATTTATAGAGTTAAAGAAGAAGTATAGTAAGATAAATCTATATTTAGGAAATGAAGTATATATAGATAGTGATTTAGTAGAATTATTAAAAAAAGGCGAGGTAGCAACCCTAAATAATTCTAAGTATCTTCTAGTAGAATTACCAATGAGTAGTGAAATAAAAGATTTAGATAGTATAATTTATGATTTAATGAAAAATGGTATAGTTCCTATAATTGCTCATCCAGAAAGATATGCTTATATACAAAAAGATATAACTTATCTAGATAAATTTATAGATATGGGTGCATTACTTCAAGGAAATTATGAAAGTCTATTTGGAAAATTTGGTAAGAATAGTGAAAAAACTCTAAAAAAACTACTCAAGAAAAAATATATTTCCTTTTTAGGTAGTGATATACATAGAGAAAATCATTCTGATCATACTGAATTAGTATATAAAAAATTATTAAAGATTTTAAAAGATGAGAAAATAGTAAATGATTTGTTAGATAATAATATTTTAAAAGTAATTAATAATGATGAAGTAAGTATAACTTAATTAATATAAATTGAAACATTTGATAAAATATCAAATGTTTTTTCTTTAAAATTATATTTAAATGTGTTATACTAATATAAAGAATAATAAAAGAGTAAAAAGTAGGGATGATTATGATAAAGAATGATATAAGAGAAATATATACTAATCAGAATAAAAAAGATATGTTAGAAGATATTTATAAGACAATATCTATCTCTGTTTCTTTAGCTAATGGTATGGTTTGGAAAGAAAAAACTAAATCTTTTTATAAAACAATTGCTAGAGAAATAAAAGATGTATTAGATAATGATTTATTAGAAGATATAAACCTAAAAAGCTTTAAAAATAAGTATTTAAGAATTAATATTGAAGACAATTCACTTATCTTTTTAAAGAATGATATTATTGATGAATTATCAGAAGGTCTAAATCAAAAAGATTGGCTTAATCAAAGATTAGTAATCATAGAAAATCCAGAGTTACCTTTATATTTAACTAGTAAAGAAAAAGAAGAAATGTTTAAAGGTCTAACTGATGAAGAAAGAGATATATTAAATGAAAATTATAGTAGACAAGAGTTAAATAGCGATAAGTTTGCTCAAAGTCTAAATGAAGAAGATAAAGCAAAAGTATTAGAAATCCTAAATAAATTTAATTATTTTGATGTTACTGTAGAAGAATATCTTAATTTAGTATCAGATGGTAGTTATGAATATAGAACTAACTCACATAGTAAAAATATAAAAATATTCAAAAATACTTTTAATAATTATGTATTAGAATTAGGTGCATACATCGCAAGTGAAATAGAAAAATATCTTAATTGATATTTTTTTAATATTTTTGTATAGTACTTTACAATATTATTGATAATAAAAAATGTATATGCTAAAATAAAAAATATAGGATAGTGATTATATGGAAAACGTACAAGGTACTTTAGAATATATAAATTTAAAACAAAAAGTAATTAATTCTCTAAAAGTATGTGGAAATAAAATGACAGTTGCTAAAAAAGTTATGGAAACTTTAAAATCATCAAAGATAAGAGATTTAGATCAATATAAAGATATAATGTATAATTATGGCTTAGAGTATAAAAAAAATTTGTTACTGGAACAATACAATAATCAGATTTTAAAAAAAGAAAATGAAATAAAAGGACAGGAATTATATAGTAGGAGAATAACTACATATCTAAATTGCATATATTATAAAACACATGATAAATATGAATATGTAGATTCTCTAAAAGAATTAGAGGGTATAATAGGTGAAGAAGTTGCAAATTATTATAATAGCCAAATAAAAGAAATTAGACAAAAGAGAATCTTATTTCAAAATGAAAATGCATATATTTCCATGTTAAAAAAGGATGATAGAAAATCAGCTGAAAGATTTAAAAGAGAAACTTCATTGGAAGAAATCGAAAGTGATATGAATAAACAATACGATATAGAAGATGAAAAAAAGATTGCTGAAAATGTATTTGGAAGCCTAAATCTACAAATAAGTATTAATGATATAGATACTATGACTATATTAGATGATGATCCTATAAGAGTTGCTAAAGAGACTTGTCCACTATTTAAAGAGAAGATATTAGCAAATCAAGAAGCAAATTATACAGGCAAAAAAGCTGTATAGTTTTTTTGTAAAGTTTTGTCTAACTTTGAGTATTTTGGACTATTATTTAATAATTTGTGATATACTATTGCAGAGAAATGGAGTGGAATTCAATGTTATTACTCACTAAAGCAATCTTTGCGATTATGATTGGATTTTTATCATCATCAATATTAGGGCTTATTTTAGTACCATTACTTAAAAAAATGCATATAGGACAAAAAATAAGTGTATTTGTTGGTGAAAGTCATAGAAAAAAAGAAGGAACACCTACTATGGGGGGATTAATATTTATTATTCCAACGGTATTAGTATCCTTAGGATTAATTATAACAAATAAAATATCATATACATCAAACCTAGGAATAGTACTATTAGTATTTATTGGTTATGCTATAATTGGATTTTTAGATGATTTTCTATCAATAAAAAAGAAAAATAATGAGGGATTATCAACATATAAAAAACTATTTTTACAAGTTTTAATAGCAGTAGGATTTTTCTATATTTATATGAAAAATGGTGGACAAACATCTTGGGTTGTAGGAACACTTCATATAGATATTGAAATGGGTTGGTTATATGGACTATTCATATTATTTATATTAGTAGGGTCTTCTAATGCAGTTAATCTATCGGATGGTCTTGATGGTTTAGCTGGAGGACTTTCTGCAATAGCTTTTATAGCTTTTAGTCTAATATCATTAATGGTAGGATTTGAAGATATAGGAATATTTTCCTTAATATTAGTTGGTAGTATTATAGGATTTTTGATTTTTAATACTCATCCAGCAAAAATATTTATGGGAGATACAGGTTCACTGGCTTTAGGTGGAGTTATGGGAACAATTGCAATACTTACTCATAGAGAACTTACTTTATTAGTAGTTGCAGGAATCTTTGTAATAGAAACATTAAGTGTAATTATCCAAGTATTTTGGGTACAAGTGTTACATAGAAAACTATTTTTAATGACACCACTGCATCATCATTTTGAAAAATTAGGATGGCAAGAAACAGACATTGTAAAACTATTTTGGGTATTTGGATTAATACTTGCAATGTCTGGAATAATATTTGGAGTATGGTTATAAAAAGTAATTTAATAATTACTTTTTTACGCCCTTAGGAGGAAAAATATGAACAAGGTAACATTAGTAGTAATGGATGGAGTAGGAATAACAAAAGAAGAATATGGAAATGCCGTTAAAGCTGCTGATACTAAGAATTTGGATTTATTAATGAAAGAGTATCCTAATACGTTAATAAAGGCACATGGTACTTATGTAGGATTACCTAGTGATAAAGATATGGGAAATAGTGAAGTAGGACACAATGCTATTGGATGTGGTCAAATATATCCACAAGGATCAAAATTAGCAGAAGAAGCTATTTCCACAAAGAAAATATTTGAAGGATCTACTTGGAAAAAATTAATAAATTATTGTAAAGAAAATAACACTCTACACTTTATAGGACTATTATCGGATGGTAACGTTCATTCTCATATAAATCATTTATTTACTATGTTAGATGAAGCTAAAGCGGAAGGTATTAAAAGAGTAAGAGTCCATATTTTATTAGATGGTAGAGATGTAGAAGAGACAAGTGCTTTAAAATACGTAGATATGTTAGAAGAAAAGTTACATAGTCTAAATGATGATAACTTTGATAGTATGATTGCAAGTGGTGGTGGCAGAATGACTGTTACTATGGATAGATATGATGCTAACTGGAAAATAGTTGAAAAAGGATGGAAAGCTCATGTTTTAGGGGATGCTAGAAAGTTTACTAGTGCTAAAGAAGCTATAGAAACATATAGAAAAGAAGAAAATGTAACAGATCAATATCTAGATTCTTTTGTCGTAGTAGATGATAATAATAATCCAGTAGGAGAAATAATAGATGGAGATAGTGTTATATTTTATAATTATAGAAAAGATAGAGCAATAGAGATATCAAAAGCTTTTGAGGCAGATGAAAAATTTAATAAATTTAATCGTATTAGAGTACCAAAGGTAATGTATGTAGGTATGGTACAATATGATCCTGATTTTAAAATACCAAAGCACTATCTAGTAGAACCACCAACAATAGAGTTTACTCTAACTGAAGAATTATCTAAATATGGCATTAGAGAATATGCTGTTAGTGAAACCCAAAAATACGGACATGTTACGTACTATTGGAATGGAAATAGAAAAGAAAAAATAAATGAAGAATTAGAAACATATGAAGAAATACCTAGTGATAAAATAGAATTTGATAAGAAACCAAAAATGAAGTCATATGAAATAACAGATAAACTAATAGATGCAATTAAATCTAATAAATATGACTTTCTAAGATGTAATTTTCCAAATGGAGATATGGTAGGGCATACTGATAATTATAATGCAGCAATTGAAGCTGTAGAAGCAGTTGATTATAATTTAGGAAGGATAATGAAAGCAGTAGAAGAGGATGGCTCAATTCTAATTGTTATGGCAGATCATGGAAATGTAGAAGAAATGTATCAGTTAAATGATAGAGAAAAAACACCAAAAACCTCTCATACTACAAATAAAGTTCCATTTATAATATTTGGAAAAGATCTAAATAATATAAAAATAAAAGATGGAGATTTTGGACTCGCTAATGTTGCAGCAACAGTAGCTAAATTATTTGATATAGAACCTAATCCTAATTGGTTAGAATCAATAATAGAAAAATAAGAGCGTTAACTCTTATTTTTTTATCCCAAAGCTATATCTAATACCATCATAAGTGAAAAACCAATAAGTGTAAAAAATGCCATAACTTCTTTTCTCTTATTAGTTTGACTTTCTGGTATTAGTTCTTCAACTACTACATAAATCATTGCTCCTGCAGCAAAAGCAAGTAAATATGGTAATAAGCTCCTCATCTTAATAACTAATATTGCACCTATAACACCAGATATCGGTTCTACAATACCACTTAATTGCCCATAAAAAAATGCCTTTTTCCTAGAATATCCCTCTCTTCTTAATGGAACACTTACAGCCATTCCTTCAGGAAAGTTTTGTAGCCCAATACCTAATGCTAACATACAAGCAGAAGCAGTATTAGCTCCATCTAACCCATAAAATAATGACCCAAAAGCAACACCAACAGCAAGACCTTCCGGAATATTATGAAGAGTTATAGATGTTATTAACATTAAACATCTTTTAAAACTAGAACTATTTTTTAAAACTTTTCTTTTTTCGATAAAGTCAAATGATTTATCTCCAACAAATAATAATATACCACCAAATATTACTCCGACAGCACATACAATCCAGGCACATAGTTTTAAATTATTTGCCATTTCTATAGCCGGCGATAATAAAGAAAAGAAAGATGCTGCAATCATAACACCTGCTGCAAAACCTAACATTGCATCCATTACATTCTTATTAATTTTTTTAAATAAGAAGACAATAGCTGCTCCTAATGCAGTAACAAACCAAGTAAATGTAGTAGCAAGTAAGGCTTGTATAGGATAATTTAAATTGCTAAACCAATCTAACATAAAAACCTCCAAGTCCTAAAGTATTTTATGTTTTATTGTAATAAATGTGATGTATATATATAAAATAACTACAAGGAGTTCTTTTTTATATTATTTATAATAAAATATATTAGGTGATATCATGAAAAAGAAAGTAGATATTTTCCTTTTTAGTGCAGTTATTTTACTAATAGTATTTGGAATAATTATGATATATTCAGCATCATCAATTTGGGCAGAATATAAATTTAATGATAGTTTTTATTATATAAAAAGACAGCTTATTTTTGCAGTAATAGGAGTCTTCTTAATGATATTTATATCAAAAATAGATTATAATTTATACTATAAAAAAGCTAATAAAATTCTCTTAATATGTTTTATATTACTAGTTTTAGTAGCAATACCTGGAATAGGTAGTATTAGAAATGGTAGCCGTAGTTGGTTTGGAATAGGTTCATTTGGAATTCAACCAAGTGAAGCCGCTAAACTAGGAATGATAATATTTACCAGTAAATATTTAGCTAATAGTAATAAATTTATAAAAAGTTATAAACAAGGAGTTTTTCCAATTCTTTTTATACTATTTATTTTTTTCGGTCTTATTATGTTACAGCCAGACTTAGGTACAGGAGTAATTTTAGTAGTTTCTATAATTTCACTTTTATTTATCGCAGGTGTTAATATGAAATTCTTTATAGGTGGAGGAATTATAGGAATACTAGGTATAGTGATACTAATACTAATCGCCCCATATAGAATGGATAGAATAACTTCATTTATAAATCCATGGAATGATCCTTTAGGTACGGGATTTCAAATAATTCAAAGCTTATATGCAATAGGTCCAGGTGGATTATTAGGTATGGGATTTCAAAATTCTATTCAAAAACATTTTTATTTACCAGAACCACAAACAGATTTTATATTTTCAATAATATCAGAAGAATTTGGAATAATGGGTGTAATTATAGTAGTAGGATTATTTTCAATTGCTATATATAGAGGATTAAGAATAGCATTAAAAGCAAAAGATCATTTTTCTAAGTACTTAGCTTTTGGTATGATGTTTCAACTAGCTTTTCAAACTTTAATGAATTTAATGGTAGTTATTGGAATGATACCAGTAACGGGAGTAACTCTTCCATTTTTAAGTTATGGAGGATCTAGTTTATTAATAACAATGTGTAGTATAGGAATAATTTTAAATATTAGTAGAAATTTGTAAATGTATTTTAATTAATATATTTTATTATAATTATCGATTATAAAACAAACTATTTAATATATGATTTTGTATTACTTTTAAACTTATATATAAATCTGAACCTTTTATAGCTGAAATCTTTATTTAATTGACAAAATAGTAATTTTATGCTATAATGTAGCGGTATTAAAAGGGGGATTTATTAATGGATAATAATGATTTAATTAAAGCTTATTTAAAAGAATATAGTATAGTTCATACAAAAGAAGATACCATTGAATTAATAAAGAATTTAATTAGTAAAAAAGATATTGGAAATCTTCCAAATAAATTAGCAGAAATTGGTGTAGAAAAATTAAGTGAATATACTAGTAATATAATTTTAGAAGATATACGAAAAAATGAGATTAATGATTCTAGAAAAATAGAATTAATCCCACTTATAGTTGCAAATAATATGATAGTAAAAGATTCTAAAGAAAGTAGAAAAATAAAGATAAGTAGCAAAGCTTTTAAAAGGTTTTTATTTGCAACAGCTACTTTATTAGTAGCTGTTATAACTACCAGTAGTTATAAAAATACCTCCAAAGAAGAAGAAACTAAATGTATATCGGATAATAAAAATAATATCAATTTAGATTATGTAAATACTAATACTATTTCAAGAATTGTTTCTAATCATTATATGAGTCTTATTAATATTACAAATGATTTACAAAAGCAAATAAAAAAGGAACATAAAAGAATTATAAAAATACAAAAAGCTAGAATGAAAAAAATTGAGAGTGCAGAAAAGAAAAAAGTTTTATATGATTTTAAAAAGCGTAAAACTATTAATGATATTTTAAAAAGACAAAAAGAGTTAGAAAAACTAGGCTTAACGGAAGAAGATAAATTGTATAAGGATTGTAAATTATCTGCACCACTACAATGGTTTATATATGAACAAGCAACTGTTAGTGGTTTTCCAGCTGACTTACTATTTTCAACTATTGATACTGAAACAATGGGTGAATTCAATTCAAGTGGTTTAGAATCATATAATCCTAGTTATAATGGAGATACTAGTAAAGACAGTTATGATTTAGGCCTTACTCAACAAAATACTAACAGCGCACTATTAATATTTTGCGAAAGGTATGGAGTAGACTGTAATGATAGTGATGAATATAACATGATATATAAATTAATGAGAGATAATGATTATATTAATGTTGTAAGTTGTTGTCTTGAATATAAAGAACTTTCTAGTCGTCAAGATAGTTTCGATCCTATAGAATATGCAGGATGTTATAATGGTGGTGCTTTATGGAGAACAAAGAAAATATCAAGAGCCTATGTAGTAAGATTTGAAAACTCATATTATGGGAAATTTACAAAGTATCATAGCATTGATTCAGTAAATAAAGCTAGAGAAAAGAAAAAGAAAAATATTAAAGTCTTAAAGAAATTTAAATCAAATAGTCTATATCAAAATAGTAAATAAAAAAGTAAAGCTAGAAAGCTTTTCTTTTTTATTTATCATTTTTCCCTGAATATATGATATACTAACTATATATTAGTTTATAACTGGTGTTATATAGAAGAGGTGTAATTATGTTAAATAGTATTAAATATAGAAAAAAAGAAATTCTAATAATTGTTATAATATTAACATTTGCTTTAGTGGCAACTTATAATATATATTATAAATTTAGTGATAAGGAGAGTACTGATTATAATACAGATACTCTAGATGTTACCTTTCACGAAAAAAATGGAGATCAAATTAATATTACGAGACATACTCCTGTAACCGACTCAGTAGGTTTATCTTCAAAGGCTTATACTTTTACAATAAAAAATAATACTAATAAAAGTATAAAATATTCCATAAATATAAATGATAATGATGAATTATATAAAAGTGATAAATGTAATAAATATAAGATTCCTAAAAATATAATAAAATTATCTATTCATAATGATAGAGAAAAAAATAATATTTATAACCTAAGTGATTTAATAAATGGAAATGTTATAAATAGAATAATTAAAGCGAATAGAGAAGAAAATTATACAGTTAGATTTTGGATTAGTAATAAATCTACTCAAAATACAGGTACTAAAATGCATTATCATGGCATTATAAAAGTAGAAGATGAGGGTGCTTTGGTAGCAACAACAATTAAATAAATTAGTTGTTGTTTTTATTTACAAAACAGATAATTTTATATATAATTTAAGATATATAAGGGAAGTGTAATCATGAAAAAAGATATACATAATAAACAGGATAGTACAAAAGAGATAAAAAAGGAAAATAGATTAGGTTTAATTATACTATGCTTTAGTATTTTAATATGTATAATAAGTATAAGTTATGCAGCTTGGACACAATTTATAGGTGGTAAGAAGATAAATCAAATTACTACAGCAAATTTAAGTATAAAATTTCAAAATGAAGAAAATAAGATTTCATTAAAAAATAGTCTACCTGTAACTGATGAACAAGGTAAGTTAATAGAACCATATACATTTGAAGTTAAGAATGTAGGAAAAATAGCTGCCAACTATAGACTTTATTTAGTAGAGGATTCTAATTCATATAAAAAGGATAATTGTGAAAAAAATAAGATGAATTTATCAAATATAAAATACTTATCTAAAAATATAGATAATAATTCATATAATACTAATATATTAAGTGCAACTAATGGTTTGTTAGATGAAGGCACTTTAGATGTTGGTGAGTCGAAATCATTTTCACTAAAGTTATGGATAAAGAGTGATGCAAAAAGTGATATTATGGGAACACACTTCCATGGTAAAGTAAAAATAGAAGCTATCCAAAGTGATCAAAACTTTAATGATTAAGTTCATAAGAGCGTCTTTTTTTAATTTTACAGGCATAAAATTATGATAGAATAACAAGGATGTGATTTCGTGAAAGCAATTGTATGTGCTGGAGGAACAGGTGGCCATATATATCCTGCCTTAGCAATAATAAACAAAATAAAAGAAAAAGAATCATTAAGTGAAATATTATATATAGGTACAACAGATAGAATGGAAAAAGATTTAGTACCAAAATTAGGCATAAAGTTTATTGGTATTGAAATGGAAGGTATAGATAGAAAAAATATCTTTAAGAATATAAATGTTTTTTTTAAATATAAAAAAGCTATAAAAAAGGCAAAAGAAATAATTAAAGAATTTAATCCAGATATAGTAATCGGTGTTGGTGGTTATATTACCGCACCTGTCATAATTGCTGCTCACAAACTAAAGTGTAAAATAATTATTCATGAACAAAATTCTATACCAGGTGTTTCTAATAAGCTTATATCAAAATATGCTAATAGAATCTGTATATCTCTTCCTAATACTAAAAAGTATTTTGATTCAAATAAAGTAGTGTATACAGGTAATCCTAGAAGTGAAGAAATTATTTCAGTTAAACCTGCTGATAAAAAAGACTATGGACTAAGTAATGAGAAGAAATTAGTTGTTATAGTTATGGGATCATTAGGTTCTACAACAATGACTAAAAAGATAAAAGCAATTATTCCAGCATTTAATATGAAAGATTATCAAGTAATAATAGTAACAGGTAAAGAATATTATGAAAGTTATAAAACTCTTAATTGCCCAAAAAATGTAGCTTTAGTACCATATTTAGATAACTTTATTAATCTATTAAAAAGTACTGATTTAATTATCTCTAGAGCAGGAGCATCAGTTATTGCAGAAATAACTGCTATAGGCTTACCATCCGTTTTAGTGCCATCTCCATATGTAACTAATAACCATCAATATATAAATGCTAAAGAATTAGAAGATATGGGAGCATGTAAATTAATAACAGAAGAAGCGTTTTCTATAAAAACATTATTACCTGCTATAGATAATATAATTAATGATAATACTAATTATGATAAAATGAGACAATGTTCAAAAAAATTAGGTGTTCCTAACTCTGCAACAAAATTTTATGAAGAAATTAAAAAGGTTATTAAGGAAGATAAATAATGAAGGAATTAATACAGAAAATAAGAAAAGAAAATATAGGTAAAATAGAAGAGAATGTTTCCTTAAAAAAATATACAACATATAAAGTTGGTGGCAGAGCAGACTTAGTTGTATATCCAAAAACAGTAGAAAAATTAGTTCTATTAATAAGAATACTTAATCAAAATAATATTAATTATAAAATTTTAGGAAATGGTTCAAACCTTTTATTTAGTGATAAAGATTTTAGAGGAGTCTTAGTAAAACTATCTGATATAAATAGTATTGAAATAAATGGTAATCGTATAAAAGTAGGTGCAGGATATTCATTAATGAAATTATCGAGAATGGCTATGAAAAATTCACTTACTGGCTTAGAATTTGCTGCAGGAATACCTGGTACTGTAGGTGGTGCAGTATTTATGAATGCAGGTGCCTATAAAAGTGATATGGGTTATATTGTTAGAAGTATTAAAGTACTTACACCTGATTATAGAATTATTGAACTTGAAAATAAAGAACTTAACTTTCACTATAGAACATCATTTTTAAAAACACATCCTAAATATATATGTCTAGAAGCTATTATAAAACTTGAACATGGTAATAAACAAGCAATAGAAAATCTTATGAAAAATAGACTTAAAAGAAGACTAGAGTCACAGCCACTAAACTATCCTAGTGCAGGAAGTGTTTTTAGAAATCCTCCTAATATGTTTGCAGGTGAATTAATAGAAAATCTAGGTTTAAAAGGAATGAAACATGGTGGAGCAATGATTAGTGATAAACATGCAAACTTTATAGTAAATAGTGAAAATGCTAAGAGTGAAGATATAAAATATCTAATTGATTATGCAAAAGAAAAAGTAAAAGAAAAATATAATGTAGAAATGATTGTAGAACAAGAATTTGTAAATTGGTAATAGGGGAAAATATGGCAAAGAAACTGGTAAAAAGAAAAAAATTAAGAATTTTTAGATTACTTCTAGTTATTTTAATACTAGGAGTTATTGTTTTTGCCATTTATTTATATTTAGATACAAGTATTAAAAATATTGTTATTAAGGGAACTACATACTTAAATGATGATTATATAATTGAACTTGCCAAAATAGATGATTATCCTAGTTTTTATTATACAACTAGTCATGGAATAAAAAAGAGATTAAAGTCTAGTCCATATATTAAAGAAGTAGAAGTAAAGAAAAGTATAGGTCATATTATAACTATCAATGTAGAGGAAAATAGAATTTTATTTGATTATGCCGCTAATGATAAATTTATACTAGAAAATAAAAAAGAAATAGCTAAAGATGAATTAGTTAATATAAAAAGAGTTCCACGTCTTATGAACTATGTACCAGATAAGAAATATGAAACTCTTATAAAAGGAATCTTAAAAGTAGATAAAGATATATTAGGTAAAATATCTGAAATAACATATTTACCAACAGATTATGATAAAGATAGATTTTTATTATATATGGATGATGGTAATAGTGTATATATAACATTAACTAAACTTAATATGATTAACTATTATAATAAGGTACTAACTCAGTTAAGTGGTAAAAAAGGAGTATTATATTTAGATAGTGGTAATCATTTTAAAGTAATGGAGTAAGATATGAAAAAAATTATAAAATACGTTGTTTTATTTATACTAATTTTAATATTTCAAATATTTATACCACTAGATTTAGATGAAATTTGGAATTATGGCTTTGCCCATAATATTGCAACTGGATTAATCCCATATAAAGATTTTAATATGGTTATAACACCGCTTTATCCTTTTTTATGTTCAATTTTTTTAATTATAAAATCAAATCTAATTATAGTACAAATATTACAAGCTATATTAATATTAGTATCGTCTTATTTATGTGAAAAAATGTATAAAGATAAAGCAAACATATTATTAATTTTATTCTTCTGTTTTTTTAATTGTATATATCCTTCATATAATTCGTTTTTATTATTTTTATTAATCATACTATGTTATTTAGAATCATTAAAAAGAAGTGATTATATAATAGGGTTTATACTAGGATTAATGATTCTTACGAAACAGTCTGTAGGTATTTGTATTTTAGCTTCATCTATAATATATCTATGTATTAATAAAAAAATAGACAAGATACCAAAAAGATTAATAGGAGTATTCCTTCCACTTACTATATTTATTATATATTTATTATTAAGCAATAGTTATAAAGAATTTTTAGATTTATGTGTATATGGATTATATGATTTTGGTAAGTATAATAGATTAGATTTTAATTTTATTTATATATTATTTTTAGTTTCTTTAATTGTAATGATTTATTTAATAATCAAAAAAAGAGATAGTTATATATATTGGTATATCTTAGGTTTTTTATCAATAGATGTTCCTATGTTTGATATAAATCATTTTAACTATTTTATTATAGCATTTACTATGTTTATTATTGTACCAAGAATAAATATAAAAAGAATTAATTATAATATTCTTTCTATAGCAATAATGATAGTATTAAATACTCTTATTATATTTAATACTGTAGGTAGACAAGCTTTTCATTATCCAAATAAAGTTAATCATTTTGAATATAAATATATTTCTAATAAACATGAAAAAGAGTTAAATAAGATAAAAGAAATATATAATAAATATAATGAATATAATATTGTTTTTTTAAGTCGTAGCTCATATTTATATAAACTAATGTCAGATAAAAAGATTACTTATTTAGATTTGATTAGTAGAGGTAATTTTGGATATAATGGTGAAGATAAACTTTATAAAGAATTAGATAAACAAAAAAATGCATTATATGTTGTTCAAACTACATTTACAAAAGATGATCAGACTGATATTAATGCATTGATATATATAAGTAAAAAATGTAAAAAAATAGATGAGTTTAAAGACTTTAAGTTGTATATTAGAAAGTAGAGGTATTATGAAGAATTTTATTAAAAATAATTATAAATATGTTATTACTTTTATAGTTTCATTTATATTATTATGGTTTTTTGGTATATATAATAATTATAATGATCCTTCATCAAATTATTGCTTCAGTCATGCTTTTATAAAAGGAGAAATACCATATTTAGATTTTAATACTATATCAACACCACTATATCTTTTTTATCAATCAGTAGGATTATTGATTTGGGATAATTTTAATATGTTTTTATTAGGACAAGCCTTATTAGTTACAATTACCTTTTCTCTACTTTATAAATTATATGGAAAAAAGGTATATTTATATTTATTAATTACATGTGTTACTATAACAGCAAATATAATAGGAACTTATAATTATATGTGCTTTTTTATGATGATAATAATCATATATTTAGAAAAGAATTATAGTGATAAAGATTACTTAATAGGAATATGTATTTCTCTAGCAATTCTTTCAAAACATACAGTAGGAGCATTCTTTATAATACCAAGTGTAATCTTTTATATGAAAGAACCTAAAAAAATAGTAAGACGTTTTATTGGTATTATAATACCAATAAGTATATTTTTAATATACTTAATACTTACTAAGTCTTTATATAGTTTTATAGATTTATGTATATTAGGATTATTTGATTTTTCCAAAAGAAATGGAGTAGGAGCAGGAAAAATTAATACCCCATTTTTTATATTATCTATATTTTTATTTACAATTAGTATTTTTATTATAATAAAAAATAAAAAAGAAATTAGTAATTACTATTTGTTTTTAGGAGTACTTTTTGCAGTCCCACTATTTGATTTTTCTCACTCTATGATGTATTTTAATTGTATTTTGGCAATGATAATTCCTTATATTAAAATTAATGATAAACTAATAAAAAACATATCTATAATATCGTCAATTTTAATACTTTTTATTGTTAGTATAGATTTATTAAAGGTAATAACTATATCTAAAGAAAAACACTTTAAGTATACAATTGTATTTAATGATGATTATAATGAAGCTGAAACTATATATAAATACTTTTCTAAATTTGATAACCCATTAATTATAGGGTATAGTAATATATTATATAATGTTATAAATGATTATGAAATTGATTATTTTTCAGTTCCTTTATATGGCAATTTTGGTTATAATGGTATTAATAAAATGATAGAAAAAGTTGATAGTTATAATGACAAAATATTTATAGTATCTACAAATGAGTATAATGAAAGAAAAAAAGATTCACAATTTTTTAAAGAAGTTGCTAAATATATTATGGAGAATTATCAAAAAATAGATTCTAAATATGGTTATGAAGTTTATTATAAAGAATAATAGAATTATAAAAACTCTTGGTGTTTTTTAAACTTTATAGTATAATAATATTAAGATTGGAGAATGATAGTATGAATGATTATTATACTAGTATAGAATTAGGTACTAATAGTATTAAGATATTAGTATGTAATAAAATAGGAAATAGTTATAATGTTATAGCAAGTATAGATTCTCCATCAGAAGGAATTAAAAGAGGAAATATAGTTGATGTTAGACAAGCTATTAATGCTACTAAAAAGGCTATAAAAAGTATTAATGATAAATTAAGTATTAAAATTAATAAAGTTATAGCATGTGTTCCTACTACTGCATGCAAAATGGATATAACAGTAGGGTCAATTGGTTTTGATGATGAGACTAGAATAACTGGTCATGAAATATCAAGAGTAATAACAGATTCTGTGAAAGGACGTATCGATCCAAATGAAGAGCTTATAACCGCAATACCTATTAGTTTTAGAGTTGATGATAATGATAATATAAAAAATCCTAAAGGAATGATGGGATCTGAATTAGGTGCTAAAGTACTTATCTCAACATCTCCAAAAGATATAATATATAGGATTTTAGAAGTATTAAAATTAAGTGGTTTAGAAGTTATAGATATAGCTTATACATCGATTGGAGATTATTATGAGGCGAGAAATAAAAATCTTGATAAAGAAGTAGGAGCAGTTATAAACATTGGAGAAGATAGTACTAATATTTCAATATTTAATAAAGGAATTATAATTAAAAGTAAAACAATTAATGTTGGAAGTAAAAATATAGATAGTGATTTATCATATATATATAAGATAGATAGTAAATTATCAAGAGAGTTAAAAGAAAATTTTGTTGTTGCAGCATCAGAGTATGCGGATACTAATGAAGTATGTGAAATTACTACAATAGCAGGTGAAAAAAAGGAAATTAATCAGTTAGATATTTCAAAAGTAGTAGAATCTAGATGTGATCAAATTTTAAAAATATCAAAAAAAGAGATAAAAAACTTAACAAAAAGAGAAATTAGTTATATAATTATAACAGGAGGAGTAAGCGAACTAGCAGGATTTCAATATTTAGTTGAGAATATACTAGGTATTAAAGCTAGAGTATCTAATATTACTACTATGGGAATTAGACATAATAAATATAGTAGTGCATTAGGACTTATTAAATATATAGATAGTAAGTTGAGCTTACGAGATAAAAGTATTAATATGTTAAGTGAAGAAGATATTAATACATTAATATCAGTAAATGAAAATACTAATAATAATGGAAATATTATAAATAGAGTGTTCGGTCGATTTTTTGAGAATTAGGAGGATAAGGTATATGATAGGCGGATTAGAAATGGATCAATTGGCGAAAATAAAGGTTATCGGTCTTGGTGGTGGAGGCGGTAACGCTATTAATAGAATGGTAGAGTCTGGTGTTAAAGGAGTAGAATTTATTGCTGCAAATACTGACCTACAAGTATTAAATAGTTCTAAAGCAGATGTAAAAATCCAAATAGGAGCTAATCTTACAGATGGTTTAGGAGCAGGAGCTAGACCTGATATTGGTAAAGAAGCTGCAGTAGAATCTAAAAAAGAAATAGAAGATGCCTTAGCAGGAGCAGATATGGTATTTGTTACTTGCGGAATGGGTGGAGGAACTGGTACTGGAGCAGCCCCTGTAGTTGCTGAAATTGCGCAAGCATTAGGTGCACTTACAGTTGCAATTGTAACTAAACCATTCTCATTTGAAGGTAAAAAGAGAATGCAAAATGCTTTAGAAGGAATTGAAGAATTAAGAAAACATGTAGATACTTTAATTGTTATACCTAATGATAGATTAAGAGAGATTATTGATAAATCCACTCCAATGTTAGAAGCATTTAAAGAAGTTGATAACGTCTTACGTCGTGGTGTTCAATCAATATCAGATTTAATTGCTGTAGTAGGACTTGTTAACTTAGACTTTGCTGATGTTAGAGCTGTAATGCAACAGTCTGGTCACGCTATTATAGGAATTGGTATTGGTATGGGTGAAGATAGAGCTATAGAAGCAGCTAAACAAGCAGTATCATCACCACTATTAGAAACATCAATAGATGGCGCAACAGATGCAATTATTAATATTACAGGTGGCGTAAACTTAACTTTATTTGAAGCAGAACAAGCAGCAGAAGTTGTAAGAGCAGCAGCAAATACAGATATAAATACGATATTCGGATCTGTAATTAATGAGAACTTGTCTGATGAAGTAATTGTAACAGTTATTGCAACTGGTTTTGACAAAAACAAAGCAAAAGAATTAGATGATATGAATAGACCTGTATATAGTAATGTTGCAGCACAACCAAAGAGAAATACTAGAATAGAGACCGAAAGACAATATCAACCACGTGAGGAAACTTTACCTAATAATATAGAAGATGAAGTAGATCAAGCACCAAATGATGATAGTGAATTTGATTTACCTCCATTCTTAAAGGATAGGAATTATTAAAATAAGAGTCAATTATAATTGACTTTTTCTTTTGTGATATGTTATATTATTGAGGTAAAGCAAGAGCGAAAGACGGAATATTATAAAACTTATTTAGAGAGCTTCTGGTTGGTGGAAAGAAGTTAAGTTGTAATATTTAGATCACTTTCAAGTGCGTTTTAGGGATAAGCTAAAACCGTTAACACGCGTTAAGTGAATTAAGTGTATGGATAAATTATCCATAAATTAAGGTGGTACCGCGAACTATTCGTCCTTATTTGGAAGAATAGTTTTTTATTTACATATAATTTTATATAAGGAGAGATGAAAATGTTAGTTAGTATTATACTTTTAGTAATAGGATTTGTTGTCTTAGTAAAAGGAGCAGATTTATTTGTAGATGCTGCATCATCACTTGCAGAGAATTTTCACTTATCAAAGATGTTAATAGCGCTAACAATAGTTGCTTTTGGTACAAGTGCTCCAGAATTTGCTGTATCAATTAAATCAATGGTAAGTGGTAGTGGAGATATAGTCCTTGGAAATGTAATAGGAAGTAATATTTTAAATATATTATTAATATTAGGAATAGCAGGATCAATTCACTTTTTAAAAGTAAAGAATGCAACTGTAAAAAAAGAATTACCAATTACTATTCTAATTACAACTTTATTTATAGTATTAATTAATGATAAATTATTATCTGGTGCAAAAAGTAATATTTTATCAAGATCAGATGGAATAGTTATACTATTATTTTTCTTAATATTTATATACTATTTATTTACAGTTATGAAAAATAAAGTTGAAGAAGAATCTACAGATGAAAAACCAAAATATGGATTAATTAAATCAGTACTATTTACTATAGTAGGTATAGTTTGTTTAGTGCTAGGAAGTAATGCTGTAGTAGATTCCGCCAGTAGTATTGCTAAAATATTAGGAGTAAGTGAGAGATTAATATCACTAACAATTATTGCTTTAGGAACATCACTTCCAGAACTAGTAACTAGTGTAGTGGCAACTAAAAAAGGTGAATATGACATAGCTATAGGTAATGTAGTAGGAAGTAACATTTTCAATATTGGTATAGTAATTGGAATGCCTGTTGCTATATTTGGAAATATTTCACATATTTCATTTAGTTATATTGATTTATTTGCAATGCTTTTATCAGCAGTCCTATTATTCTTATTTAGTTTTAAAGATTATAAAATAAGCAAAAAAGAAGGAATAATATTTTTAATAATATTTGTTATATATTACAGTTATGTAATTATGGGATAAGGAAGGAGTAATTAATATGAAATTTGAAAAACTAATAAATAAAAAAACTAATGAAGTAGAAAAAGATATATTAGAAAAATGGGGTGGAATTTATAACATCCTAAATAGGTCTATAGATAATAGAATAGATAGTGAAAAATTTGTATTTTATGATGGACCTGCTACTGCAAATGGTCATCCTGGTCTTCATCATATGATGGCTAAATTCTTAAAAGATTCATTTTGTAAATATCAAACTATGAGAGGACATAAAGTCATACGTAAAGTAGGTTGGGATACACATGGTCTACCTGTTGAGTTACAAGTAGAAAAACAACTTGGTTTTTCAGGTAAAAAAGATATAGAAAAATATGGTATTGAGAAATTTAATAAAGAATGCCGTAAAATTGTTTGGGAAAATGAGGAATCATTTACAAGACTTACTGAAGAAATGGGACAATTTATTGACTTAAAAAATCCATATGTTACATATGACAATAACTATATAGAAACAGAATGGTGGATACTTCAAAAATTCTTTGAAGAAGGACTATTTTATGAAGGAAGTAAAATACTTCCATACTGTCCAAGATGTGGTACAGGACTAGCCTCTCATGAAGTAGCCCAAGGATATGAAGAAAGTACTGCTAATACCGTAATAGTACCATTTAAAAAGAAAGATGAAGATTGCTATTTCTTAGTTTGGACAACAACACCTTGGACTCTATCTTCTAATGTTGCATTATGTGTTAATAAAGATGAAGATTATGTAAAAGTAGAATCTCAAGGCAATAAATTTATTCTTGGTAAAACTTTAGTTTCCAAAGTTTTAGGAGATGAAGTAAAAATATTAGAAGAATATAAAGGTAAGGATTTAGAATATTTAGAGTATGAACAATTAATACCAGACTTTGAAGTTAATAAAAAAGCCTTCTTTGTCACATGTGCAGATTATGTAACTATGTCAGATGGTACAGGTATTGTTCATATTGCACCTGCTTTTGGTGAAGATGATGCGCTAGTTGGAAAAGAATACAATTTACCATATTTAAATCCTGTAGGAGAAGATGGAAAATACTCGGATGGTTTATGGAAAGGAATGTTAGTATTTGATGCTGATATAGAAGTAATTAAATATTTAAAAGAAAATGACAAGTTATTTAAAAAACAAAAAATATCACATCAATATCCTCATTGTTGGAGATGTCATACACCTTTAATTTATTATTCTAAACCAAGTTTTTATATAGAAACAACCAAATTAAAAGATAAAATAATAGAAGCTAATAAAACTATTAATTGGCATCCTTCATTTGTAGGAGAAAAAAGATTTGGAAATTGGTTAGAAAATATGAAAGATTGGGCAATTTCTAGAAATCGTTATTGGGGAACACCACTGCCATTATGGAGATGTAGTTGTGGACATGATGAAATGATTGGTTCTCGTAAGGAATTAGTAGAAAAAGCTATTGAAGATATTGATGGAACAATTGACTTACATAGACCATATGTTGATGATGTTCATATAACTTGTCCTAAATGTGGCGAAAAAATGAGCCGTGTAACTGATGTAATAGATTGTTGGTTTGATTCTGGTTCAATGCCATTTAGTCAATATCATTATCCATTTGAAAATAAAGAATTATGGGAAGAACAATTTCCAGCAGACTTTATTGCAGAAGGAATAGACCAAACTCGTGGATGGTTTTATACACTTTTAGTAATTTCAGTATTTATAACTGGAAAAGCCCCATATAAAAATGTATTAGTAAATGATTTATTATTAGATAAGCATGGAAAGAAAATGTCTAAATCTAAAGGTAATATAGTAGAGCCATTTACTACAATTAAAGAGTATGGAGCAGATACAGTAAGATTTTATTTACCATATGTATCTCCAGTATGGACCCCACTTAGATTTGATTCAGAAGGACTTAAAGAAATTTATTCTAAATATATTTCAACTCTAAAAAATGCATATTCTTTCTTTGAAATGTATGCTAATGCAGATAATATTGATCCAAGAGAATATGATGTTTCAGTAGAAGATAGAGAACTAATTGATAAATGGTTATTATCTAAATGTAATAGATTGGTAAAGACAGTAACAGAAGGTTATGAAGAATATGATTTAAACAAAGTAGTTAAAGCAATTATACCGTTTTTAAATGATGATTTATCAAATTGGTATATTAGAAGTAATAGAAGAAGATTCTGGGATAGTGAATTAACATTAAGTAAAAGAAGTGTATATCTAACTACATACGAAGTATTAGTAACTCTAGCTAAGATAACAGCTCCAGTAACGCCATTTATCTCAGACGAAATATATACTAAACTTACAGGCGAAGAAAGTGTTCATCTTTCTGATTTTCCAGATGTATGTGAAAGTTTAATAAACGAAAATATAGAAGAGAAAATGGATTTAGTAAGAGATATTTGTAGATTAGGAAGAGATGCTAGAGAAGAAGTTAATATAAAAGTCCGTCAACCAATTAGTGAAGTTATTCTAGATTCAAGTGTTAAAGATATAATAGGAAATTTAGATGAAATAATTAAAGAAGAATTAAATGTAAAAACTATTACATATAAGACTGATATGACTAAATATTTAACTTATTCTCTAAAACCTAATTTCAAAGTTTTAGGAAAAGAATTAGGACCAAAAATTAAACCATTACAAGAAGTATTAAAAAATATGTCTAGTGAAGATTGTTATAAAGTTACAAATGAACCATTAACTATAAAACTAGAAGGAGAAGACTTTACACTAGATAGTGCTAATACATTATTATCTATAAATGTAAAAGAGGGTTATGCTGCTAGTAACGATAATAATACTTGTGTAATTCTAAATACAAATTTAACAGAAGATTTAATATTAGAAGGACTTGCTCGTGAAATGGTAAGAACTATTCAAAGTTTAAGAAAAGAAAAAGACTTTATTATAACTGACCATATCAATGTATATTATAATGGTAATGAAGTATTAGATAAAATGATAAATATGTATAAAGATTATATTATGCAAGAAACTTTAGCAGAAAAAATTGAAAAGAAAGAAGTAGAAAATAAATATATGTTAAACGATGTAGAAGCATATATTGATGTAGAAAGAATATAAAAAAACTATTAGCTTAAGCTTAATAGTTTTTTTGTACATAAAACGTAAATTATACAAAATGTTATGTAAATTTACTTTATTTTACGTATGAAGTTATATATAATGAAATTAAATAATAAAAGAGGTGAATTTATGAAAAAAACAAATAAAGGTTTAATAGTAACAATAGTTATATTAATAATATTGTTATTGGGTTCAGGTGGTTATATAGTATACGATAAGCTAATGGTAAAAAAAGATACTAAAGAAGTAACAAGAACAGAAAAAGTAGAAGAATTAGATATTAATAATGATTTAGTTCAGGAATTCTTTGGTATATTTAGATTAGATCAGGCCTGCTATATGTCTGTAAATGATTTAAATAATAATAACCTATTAAAATTAAGATTAGCATATAATAATTTAGGAGAATCTAATTTTTCTACCGTTTCATGCTCTGAAGTTGGTGCAGTAGTTGGAAAAGCATCATACTGTGGAGGAATGAATGGTGAAATGTCAGAAGCATATGGTACTGGTGATATGAATAAATTTAATGAAGCAACAAAAAATAATTATACTACTTCATTAGATGCAAATATTTTAAGAAGAAAAGTAAGGGAATTATTTGGTAGTGATTTTAAAGTTAAAGATGAAGATTTTGGTATAGGTAATGATGTAGAACCATCATGTTATTTAATGCATTATGATAAAGAAAAAGATTTATATGCAAAATATAGTTGTGAAGGTGGCGGTACTTGTGGCGGAGGAGTTAAACAAACAATTAAGAAAGCTACTAAAACAGGTGATAAAATAAAGATTATTACTGATATGCTTGATGAAGAAAAAAATGAATCAACTACAGTAACTTACTATTTTAAATTTGATAAAGAAAACTATCATTATGTTTTTGATAAAGCGGAAGAGAGTTAATCTCTTTTTTCTTTGTATAAATTGTAAAATAAAAAAACTATTGAAGATAATAGTTTTTTTGATTAAACTAGATATTCATCCTCAACTTCTTTTTCAGGAAGTTCTTCAATTTTTTTAATTGTTTTAGCTAATATATTTACAGCAATTTGTTCTGTTTTACGGCCTACATCACGAAGTGGATTAAATTCAACTAAATCAAATGCTGTAACTTCATTAAAATGCTCTAATATTGTATCACATATTTCCATAGCTTCTTCTTCATTAATACCATCAAACTCTGGAATAGAAACTCCTGGTGCAACATCAGGATCAATTAAGTCTAAATCATAGCTTATATGAATACCTTTAGTTTTATAACCAGCAATGGAAAAAGCCTTTTCTGTTATAGCTTTAGCGCCTTCACGTTTTATATCTTCAGTTGTAAAGACAGTAACATTAGAATATTTTAATATTTCTCTTTCAGCATCATCAATACTTCTAGCACCTACAATAACAGTTTTTGCTTGTTGGATAACCTCACCTTTATGAAATGCTCTTAACTCATTACATTTATATCCGTTTATAGCCGCAAGAGGTAAGCCATGAATATTACCAGTTATAGTAGTTTCAAATGTATTATAATCGGAATGTGCATCAAACCAAATCATTCCAATTTCTTCATTTTGCTTAGCATTAGCTAAAGCACTTGCAATAACAACAGAATGGTCTCCTCCCAAAGTAATTGGAAAATAACCTCTATGCATCTTATCAAGTATTGCTTTATACATCTTTTCATTAAGCATATTAACTTCATATCTATTTTTACTTCTATCGGACATACTTCTACTTTTTATAATAGATTCATCCTGTATAAATTCTAATATTTCCCCTTTATAAAATCCTTTTACATCATTTATAAGTTGAGTAGGACCAAGATGAGCACCATCTATATGGACACCTAAATCAGAACCTGCTCCTATTATTACACTTTTCATATTATATCACCTATATAATTATAACTAAAAAAATGATACTTTTCAATAAAAAACCTTTAATTATGAAGATGTTTACGATATAATTTATATGGGTGAAGTATATGATAAAAAAATTAAATGAATTATATGATATAGATAGTAATGTAGAAATTAAAGGTATTAAAATCAATTCTAAAGAAATTATACCTGGTGATTTATTTATGTGTACAATGGGAGTTGTTGCAGATAGACATGATTTTATAGATGAAGCTATAGAAAAAGGTGCTAGTGCTATAGTTGTTAGTCGTGATGTAGGAGAAAAAAAGGTTCCTGTAATAAAGGTAGAAAATACTAATCAAGAATTATCAAAAATATGTCAGAAGTTTTATGATTATCCAGAAAGTGAATTAAAAATGATAGGAGTAACTGGTACAGATGGAAAAACTTCAACTGCTACAATAATTCAAACTTTAATAGGAAAAAATGATTGCGGATATATTGGAACTAATGGTAGAAGTTGGTGCGATAAAATAGAAGATGATAATCCAAATACTACACCTGATGAAACTTTGTTATATAAATTTTTAAGAGATTTTAGGGATGATAATTGTGATTATGCAGTAATTGAAGCCAGTAGTGAAGCTTATTTTAGAAAAAGATTAGAAAATTTAGAATATGATGTAAGTATATATACTAATATTACAAGTGAGCATTTAAATATTCATGGTTCATTTGAAAATTATCTTGAATGTAAAAAAGAGGTTTTTAAAAGAACTAAAACGGATGGTATATGTATTTTAAATAGTGATGATAAATATTATGAAGAAATTAAAAAAGTTTGTAATGGTAATATTTATACATACGGTAAAAATACTGATAATACTCTTCAAATTATAGATTTTTCTATATTTCCAAATAAAACTAATATAACATTTAAATATGATAATGCAACTTACGAAATAGAAAGCCCACTATTAGGTGACTTTAATGTATATAATCTGACAGCAGGCTTACTTGCTTGTTTAAAACTAGGATTTCTTATGGATTATCTAATTAAAAATATTCCTAATATAAATATAAGTGGTAGACTTGATATTTTAGATACTGATACTCCATATTATGTTATGGTTGATTATGCACATACTCCTAATGGTATTACTAATTTACTTAACTTTGTTCATACTTTAGATATAAATCGTTCAATAGTAGTAATTGGTCAAGCCGGAGAAAGAGATTATTTAAAAAGACCAAAAGTAGGTAATACTGTTGTTAATAATGCTAGTTATGCTATATTTACATATGAAGATCCTAGAAGTGAGGATCCTAAAGATATATGCGAAGATATTATAAAAGAATTAAAAGCAGATCATGATAACTATGAAATAGTTATTGATAGAAGAGCTGCTATAGAAAAAGCAATTAATATAGCAAAAGAAAAAGATATGGTATTAATACTTGGTAAAGGTAACGAAACATATCAAAAATTAAAGAATGAAACAATATATTTTAATGATATAGAAGAAGCATATAGAGCAGTTAAGTTAAGAGAAGACAAAGTTGAACAAACAAATTAAAATAAGGAGAAGGTCTATATGAATGATAAAATAGGTATATTTGATTCTGGACTAGGCGGTTTATCAATATTAAAGGAATTACTTTCTATACTACCTAATGAAGATTATTTATTTTATGAGGATAGTATTAATAATCCATATGGAGAAAAAAGCGATGATGAACTTTTTGAAATTACTTCTAATATTGTTGAATACTTATTAAAAAATAATTGTAAAATAATCGTAATTGCTTGTAATACTGCAACTACTTCATGTATGAAAAAATTAAAAGAAAAATATAAAAATACAATTTTTGTAGGAACAGTTCCTGCTATTAAAATAGCATATGACAATGATTATAAAGATACACTTGTTTTAGCAACTAATTATACAATCAATTCAAAAAGAGTTTCAGAGTTAATTAATACTTATAATAATCATAGTCAAAAAATTACTTTAGCATCTGGTAAAAATCTAGCTAATCTTATTGATGAAGGTGATAATAAAAAAATAAATGATTTATTATTAGAGATTTTATCACCATATCAAAACGCGGATTCTTTAATATTAGGATGTACTCATTATTCATTAATAAAAAATGAGATACAAAAAGTTTTACCAAATACAGTATTATTAGATGGCTGTATTGGTGTAGCAAAAGAAGTCAAAAATCAATTAGTAAATAATAATTTATTAAATAAATCAGAAAGTAAAGGAAAAATAGTAATAGAAAATAATAAATCTAAAGATTTGATAGATAGAAGTTATGATATTTTAAATAATTAAATAAAAAAAGAAGAATTAAGTAATTAATCTTTATAAGCATCTTAATCCTTCTTTTTATTTTTTAAAATTTTCTATATAATCCAATAGCTTTACCAAGAATAGTAACTTGATCTAAAATAATAGGCTCCATAGTATCATTTTCAGGTTGTAATCTAAAATATCCATTTTCTTTATAAAATGTTTTAACTGTAGCTTCGTTATCAGCATTCATAGCTACTACTGTATCACCATTTTTAGCAGTATTACATCTTTCAACAATCAAGATATCACCATCATATATTCCTACATTAATCATTGATTCACCACTTACTTTTAAAGTGAATATATCATTTTTACTGCTTATTAGTTCAGTTGGTAGTGAAAAATATTCATTGGGCATTTCAATAGCTTCAATAGGGGTACCTGCTGTTACTTTCCCAAGAAGAGGAACTTGAACTATATTTTCTTTTGTTTCTATATATTCATTAGGTACTAAAATCTCAATAGTCCTATTTTTACTATTATCTTTTTTTATATATCCTTTTTCTTCTAACTTAGTTAAATGAAACTGAGTAGTAGCAGTAGAACTAAGACCAGCTTCTTTACCAATTTCTCTAACAGTAGGTGGATATCCTTTCTTGGCTATTAACTTTTTTAAAACATCTAAAATTGTAGCTTGTCTATTTGTTAATTTCTCCATAATTCCCTCCTTATACATCTAGTTTAACACTACATATGTAAAATGTCAAACAAATGTTTCAAAAAGATATTGACTCGAACTAGTGTTTGTAGTAAAGTTAAATTACAGAAAGGAGAGATGTGTTATGAAAAAGATAATAAGAAAGGGGTTAGTCGTTCTAACAATATATACAGTAGCAGTTATGTGTACATTTATGGTAACTAATAGAGTTAAAGAATTAGAAAGCTCTAATGACTTTAGAAATACAAATACATCATTATCTATTAATTTAGCAAAGTAAAATTTCTAAGTTTATGTTATAATAGTTACTAGGTGATTAATATGAAAAAAGTAATACTAGTTGATGGAAATAATTTATTATTTAGAAGTTATTTTGCAACAGCATATCAGGGCGTTATTATGAGAAATTCTAAGGGTTTCCCTACTAATGCTTTATACGGTTTTATTAATATGATTAATAAAATTATGAAAGAAGAAAATCCGAGCTATATATTGGTTGCATTTGATAAAGGAAAAACCTTTAGACATGATAAATACGATTCCTACAAGGCTGGTAGAAAAGAAATGCCTGATGAACTTAGATTGCAATTTCCTAAAGCTAAAGAAGTGTTAGATGCAATGGGTATTAGACATTATGAGATAGATAACTACGAGGCTGATGATATTATTGGTACAGTTAGTAAAGTAGTTGATAATGAAGATGAGTTTATTGCAACAATTGTAAGTAGTGATAAAGACTTACTTCAATTAATAAGTGATGAAGTTGATGTTAAACTTCTAAAACAAAGTGGATTTATTAGAATGGATAGAGATGAATTTTATAATACTTATAAAGTTGAGCCTATTAGAATGATAGATCTAAAAGCACTTATGGGAGATCCTAGTGATGCTATACCTGGGGTTAGAGGAATTGGAGAAAAAACTGCTATCAATTTACTTTCTAAATATGAAAGCCTAGATAACTTATATAAAAATATTGATAATATTACAGGTAAAACTAAAGAAAAATTAGAACAAGATAAGGAAAATGCCTATATGAGCTATGATTTAGCAACTATTTATAGGGATGTAAAATTAGATTTCACTTTAGAAGATTTAAAATATACTGGATGTAATAGAGAAGAATATATAAAAATATTAAAAGAGTTAGAGTTTAATTCATTGCTTAGAAAATTAGATTTTGAAGTAGAAGAAATAAAAGAAGAAGTGGAAGAAAAGAAAGAGAAAAAAGAATTAATAATAAAAGATATAGAAGAGTTTGATATTAATAAAGAGTATTCAATATATATTGAAATAGTAGGGGATAATTATAGTAAAGGTGAAATTATTGGGATAGGATTATATGATGGAAGTTATGGATACTTTATACCAAAAGAAGATATTATAAAGAATAAGGATATATTTTTATCAATCAATAATAAGTGTACTTATGATAATAAAAAGAATATTGTATCTCTAAATAATTTAGGATTAAAAATTAAAAACACTACCTTTGATCTTATGATAGCAGCATATTTATTAAATTATACTGTTAAAGATGATATTAGTTATTTAGCAAAGTTTTTATCGTATGATTTCACTAGTTATGAAGATTTATTTGGAACATTAAAAAAACCAAAAGTGCCAGAATTTGAAATATTAAAAAAGGAGATAGTAGAAAGAGCAAAATTTATTTATGAAGTAAAAGATGATATCTTAAAAAGTTTAGAAAAAGAGGATGAATTAAACCTATTCGAAGATATAGAAATGCCTCTATCCTATGTTTTAGCTGATATGGAAATGGAAGGTATAAAAGTAAATGGTGATTATTTAGATGAAATTAGTAATAATTTAGCTATTAAGCTGAAAGAAAAGGAACAAGAAATTTATACTTCGGCTGGTTGTGAATTTAATATCATGTCTCCAAAACAATTAGGTGAAGTACTATTTGAAAAGCTAGAAATTAAATATCCAAAAAAAGTTAAAGATAATAAATATTCAACTAGTAAAGAGATATTAGACAAAATCATTGACCTACATCCTATAGTTAATATGATATTAGATTATAGAACTATATCAAAACTATATACAAATTATGCTGTTGGTTTAAAAAATGAAATAAGAAAAGATGGACGCATACATACCATATTTACCCAAACTTTAACAAGAACAGGAAGGCTTTCAAGTGTTAGTCCAAATCTTCAAAATATACCTGTAAGAGATGAATACTCTAGATTGATAAGAAAAGCTTTTATACCTGATGAGGATTCTGTTATTTTATCTAGTGATTATTCACAAGTAGAATTGCGTATATTTGCAGCTATGGCAAATGCTACTAACTTAATAGAAGCATTTAAAAAAGGAATAGATATTCATACTCAAACTGCTAGTGATATTTATCATGTTAGTTTAGATCAAGTGGATAAAGAAATGAGGAGAACTGCAAAAGCTGTTAACTTTGGAATTATATATGGTATAAGTAGTTTTGGTTTATCAGAGGATTTAGGAATTGATATTAAAACTGCTAAAAGTTTTATTGATAATTATTTAGAAACATATCCTGGTATAAGAGAATATATGGAACAAGAAAAACAAGAAGCTTATAAAAATGGATATGTAAAAACATTAATGAATAGAACAAGAGTTATTGAAGAATTAAAAAGTAAGAATTATATGGTTCGAAGTATGGGTGAGAGAATTGCGCTTAATACTCCTGTTCAGGGGAGTTCAGCAGATATATTAAAAAAAGCAATGATAGAAATACATGATAAGTTTATGGAATTAGGTCTAAAAAGTAAAATGCTTATTCAAGTACACGATGAATTGGTATTCAATGTCTATAAAGATGAGTTAGATAAAGTAAAAGAAATAGTAAAAGATATAATGGAAAATACATATAAATTAGAAGTACCACTTAAAGTTGATATAGAACTTGGTAATGATTGGTATGAAGCAAAGTAGGTGATAATATGCCAGAAAAACCAGAAGTAATAACTGTAGTTAATTCATTAAAAACTAAAATATTAGGAAAAACTATAGAAAAAGTAGAAGTATACTGGGATAATATAATTGTAAATCCTAGTGTTAAAGATTTTAAAAATAGACTAAAAAATCAAAAAATAATTAATATAACAACAAGAGGGAAATGGATTATAATTCACTTAGATAAAAGTGTCTTATTAATTCATTTAAGAATGGAAGGTAAATTTTTCTTTAGAACTAAAGATGATGAAAGAAACAAACATGAACACGTAGTATTTAAGTTTACTGATGGTATAGAAATGAGGTTTCATGATGTTAGAAAATTTGGTAAAATGCATTTATTAGATAAAGATAATTATTTAAATGAACTACCACTTAAAGATATGGGTTATGAATTTGATGATAAAAATTTAACAAAAAACTATCTATATAATAAATTACAAACAAAGACTATACCCATAAAGACTAGTTTATTAGACCAAAGTATTATAACAGGTATAGGTAATATTTATGATGATGAAATACTTTTCTTAAGTAAAATAAATCCTAAGAGAAAATCAAATACTATAACTTTAAAAGAATGTAAAAAAATAATAGATAATACAAATATAGTATTAAATAAAGCCATAAAATTAGGTGGAACTACTATAAAAAGTTTTACTTCTAGCGAGGGTGTACATGGTCTATTTCAAAATGAATTATTAGTTCATGGTAAAAAAAATGGAGTATGTCCTGAATGTGGAGAATTATTAAAAAATATTAAAATTAATGGTAGAGGAACATATTATTGCGATAAATGTCAAAAATAATAATATATATTGATTTTTATAAATTATTGTGATAATATTAAATGGATATTTTTGGAGGTAAGAAAATGAAAAAAACAAAAATGATTTGTGGAATAGGACCAGCTACACAAGACTGGGAAGTATTTAAAAAATTAGTATTAAATGGAATGAATGTTATAAGAGTTAATTTCTCTCATGCAACTATGGAAGAAAGAAGAATAGATGAGGAATTAGCACTTAGAGCACGTAAAGAATTAGGCATTAATGTTGCAATTCTTTTTGATACAAAAGGACCTGATTTAAGAACTTGTGATTTTGAAAATAATGAAATTGATTTTATTGCTGGAAATACAATTAGAATTGTTAAAGAATCTGTTATAGGTAATAAAGAAAGAATTAGTTTTAATTATCCACAAGTAATAGATAATATAGAAGTTGGAACAACTATTCTTCTTAACGATGGATTTGTTAGATTAGAAGTTGTTTCAGTAGAAGATGATGGGGTAACATGTAAAATATTAGATGATGCAACTTTAAAAAGCAAGCGTGGAGTTAATATTCCAGGAGTTGCTTTAAATATTCCATTTGTATCTGAAGATGATGAAGCAGATATAAAATATGCATGTGAACATGATGGAGATTATCTTGGTATCTCATTTGTTTCTAGTGCAGATGATGTTAAAGCTGCAAGAAATCTATTAACAAAGTATGGCAGACCTGATATGTTAATCTTATCAAAAATAGAAACTGCTAAAGCAATTGAAAATATTGATGAAATAATAGATGAAACAGACGGAATCATTGTTGCAAGAGGAGATTTAAGTGTTGAAGTTCCATTTGTTGATGTACCTATATTACAAAAAATGATTTTAAGAAAATGTCGTGAAAAAGGTAAGATATGTATTATGGCAACAGAAATGTTAAAGAGTATGTGTAAAAACTCTCGCCCAACAAAAGCAGAACTTACAGATATAGCTACTGCTGTATTTGACGGTTCAGATGCAGTATGGTTAAGTGATGAAACAACAATTGGTGCTCATCCTGATTTAGCGAGTCAATATCTTGGAGAAATTAGCGAAGTAGCAGAAGCACATTATGATGAATATGCTACAAAATATACAATTAAAGGTGAGCCTGAGATGCATGACTTAATAGCTAGAAGTGTTGTAAAAGCTGCTGAAGATTTAGAAGTTAAAGTAATAGTTGCTGCTACAATGAGTGGATTTACTGCTAAGAAAATTAGTAATTTAAAACCAGATGCCTATATTTTAGCACCTGTACCAAATGAAAGAATTGCTCGTAAATTATCTTTGAATTGGGGTGTGTATCCTGTAGTAACTCCTGAATATAAATCAACTGATGAGTTAGTAAAAAGTGGAGTTGAAGAAGCTAGAAAGTTTATGGAATTGAAGAAAGGTGATAAAGTTATTATTACAGGTGGTTTCCCTAACAGTGGAGAAAAAACAACAAACTTTATGAAAATAGAAGAAATTAAGTAACTTATTTATATATAAAAAACCGTGCTTTATATAAAGTATGGTTTTTTTGATTTAATAAATAATTTGTCTAGTTTTGTCATATTATTTATTAGGTGATTTTATGTTTTTTGCAATCTTTAATTTTTTAAAAGATATATTTTTAACAGGCTCTTATTCTAATCAAGTATTTCCAGAACCACTCACTAAAGAGGAAGAAGATATCTGTATAAAAAAAGCTAAGTTAGGTGATAAGGAAGCTAGAAATAAACTTATAGAACATAATCTCCGATTAGTTGCTCATATAGTTAAGAAATTTGATAGTAAATACGTAGACCAAGATGATTTAATAAGTATAGGAACAATAGGATTAATAAAAGGGGTAGATACATTTTCAAATGATAAAGGAGTAAGAATTACAACTTACTGTGCTCGTTGTGTGGAAAACGAAATTTTAATGCATTTTAGAGCTAACAATAAAACAACAAAAAATATTTCTATAAATGAATCAATTGGTTATGATAAAGATGGAAATGAAATTTCTATTATGGATGTTTTAAAAGCACCAAAACCAGATTTTATAGAAGATATAAGCCTAAAAGATAATATTAAATTATTAAACGATTATATGAATATTTTAACTCCTAGAGAAAAAGAAATTCTAATTAGAAGATATGGTCTAAATAATCATGAGGAACAAACACAAAAAGTTATTGCAAAAGAATTAAAAATATCAAGAAGTTATGTTTCACGTATTGAAAAAAGGGCTTTAACTAAAATTTTAAGAGAATTTATAAAAAATAATAATTATGAATAATATCCTAGACACTCAGGAAAAATATAAGTATAATAAGAACTGAGAGTGATGATATTATGAAAAAATTGGGTGGTTCAAAATTTATTTTATTATTACTATTAATATTTATAGTATTAATTTCTTTATATGCAATAATAGATTATATATATTATCCAAAAATAACTTTAAAAAAAGGAGATATAGTAATTAATCTCAATTCAAAGTATAAAGAACCAGGTTATAAGGCAACATATAAAGATGAGGATATAACTAACAATGTATTTGTAGAAGGAAGTGTTAATACTAAGAAACTAGGAGTATATAATATTAATTATAGTGTTATAGAAGGTTCTAAAATAAAAGAAGTAACTAGAAAAGTATACGTAAAAGATTTAGAAAAACCAACGATACAGTTATATGATAATAATGATATTTATGTATGTCCAGATGAAGAATTCGTACCAAGCAAATATAAAGCCTATGATAATCTTGATAAAGATATAACAGATAAAGTGAAAGTAATAAGAAAAGGAGCATCAATTAGTTATTCAGTAAAAGACTCATCAGGAAATGAAACTGTAATTAATAAAAAGATTCATTATAAAGATGTTGAAGGTCCTACTATAAGTTTTAAAACTAGTGATAAGATTTCACTTGCGTTAAATAGTAAATATAATGATGATTATACAGTTGTTGATAATTGTGATAAAGATAATCTAAATGTAGAAGTTACAGGTAAAGTCGATGTAAAAACACCAGGTGAGTATATAGTAAAATATAAAGCTGTTGATA
Source organism: uncultured Mycoplasmatota bacterium (assembly GCA_948434005.1). GTDB lineage: Bacteria > Bacillota_I > Bacilli_A > RF39 > UBA660 > UMGS995. Next base: position 5,303 of record CAOJEH010000003.1, on the reverse strand, counting down.
AATATGGTAATAAAACAGTAAAAAAGAAAAAAGTAGATGTATTTGTAAAAGGAGCCAAAGGTACAGTTTATTTAACTTTTGATGATGGGCCAAGAGAAGGCACTACCGACCAAATACTTGACATCTTAAAAGAAGAACATATAAAGGCTACTTTCTTTGTAACTAATTCTGGACCAGATGATTTAATAAAAAGAGAATATAATGAAGGTCATACAGTAGGTCTTCATACAGCAAGCCATAACTATTCGTATATTTATAGTTCTATAGATAACTATTTTAATGATTTAGAATCAGTACAAGATAGAGTTTATAAAATAACTGGTAATAAATCAAAAATCATTAGATTCCCAGGTGGAAGTAGTAATACTATAAGTAGAAGATATAAAGTTGGGATAATGAGTGAGTTAACAAAAGAAGTTGTTAAAAGAGGTTATAGATATTACGATTGGAATATTTTAAGTGGTGATGCAGGAGAGACAACTGATAGTAGAGTTGTTTATCAAATGGTTACTGAAAAACTATCTAAAGACAGAGTAAATGTAGTTTTAATGCATGATATTAAATCATATACAAAAGATGCTTTAAGAGACATAATTAAATATGGTAAAGAAAATGGATTTATCTTTGATAAGATAGAAGATAGTAGTGAGATGATCGTTCAAAGAGTCAATAACTAGAAAAAAAATACTATTTATTGTATAATATAAAAAGGTGGTAATTTATGAAAGGTTTTAAACCAACGAGATATTATAAAGATATTTTTTCTATCAATTATGAAAAACTAAAAGAAGAAGGTATTAAATGTCTAGTATTTGATCTTGACAATACTCTAGCTTTAATAGAAGAAAAAGACTGTCCCGCTAAAACTTATAAGCTTATAAGTAAACTTCAAAAAGATTTTATTGTTTTTATAATTTCAAATAATACAAGAAAAAGAATAAAACCATATATGGATGCTTTAGGAGTAGATGCAGTAGGACTTGCTATGAAACCACTAACTAGAGGTTTAAGAAGAATAAAAAGAATACATAAATTAAAGAAAAAAGAAATGGTTATGATAGGAGATCAAATAGTAACTGATGTTATATCAGGAAAGAACTTTAGGATTAAAACGATACTAGTAGATCCATTAGGAGTAAAAGATTTAAAAATAACAAATTTAAATAGAAAGATAGAGGCCTATATCATCAATAGATATAGGAAAAGGGGTATCTTCGAAAGAGGTAAATATTATGAATAATGAAAAAAAAATATGTAGTGGTTGTGGAGTAGAGCTACAAGATGAGAATGTCCTCATAGAAGGATATACTACATCACTAGAAAATGATATCTGTCAAAGATGTTTTAGAATGAAGAATTATGGTGAATATCAAGTAGTAACTAAATCAAATGAAGAGTATTTAGAAATATTAAAAGGTGTAGGTAAAACTAAAGATTTAGTTTTATATGTTACTGATTTATTGAATTTAGAAGAAGATATATTAAAAATAAGAGAGTATATTAAAAATAAAATGATTTTGGTTTTAAATAAAAAAGATATATTACCAAAAAGTGTTAAAGAAGAAAAACTATTAAAATATTTTGAAGAAAATAATGTATTCTTTGAAGAAATTATTGTAATTAGTGTTGAGAAAAATATAAATATAGATTATCTTCTAAAAAGAATTAAATTTTTTCAAACAACTAAAAACGTCTATGTAGTAGGGCATACTAATGCTGGTAAATCTACTTTAATAAATAAATTAATTAAAAACTACTCAGATAATAATCAAGAATTAACTATGTCACCACTACCATCAACTACATTAAATACAGTAAAAATAGAGATTAATGACTATTTAACCTTAATAGATACACCAGGTCTTGTAGATATGGGTTCAATTATTAACTATGTTGATGGAAAAATGTTAAAGAAATTATGTCCTAAAAAAGAGATAAAACCAAGAACATATCAACTAAAAAAAGGCAGTAGCCTTATTATAGAAGATATATTCAGATTAGATTATATAGAAGGAGAGAGAAATAGTTTTACTTTATTTATATCTAATGATATTAATGTAAAAAGAATTAATTCTAAAAGAGATGATTTAAAGAATTTAAATAAAGTAGATTATGATGTAAAATATGACTCTGATTTAGTTATAAATGGACTAGGTTTTATTAAGATAATTAATAAAGGAAAAGTTAATATATATATAGATAAAACTATAAAAACATTTATGAGAAAATCACTTATTTAAAATATCAATTCCATATTTATTACTTTCAGTATCATAAAATAAATAGCTTTTTATTGGATTATATGTTAAATAAGTAAAGATAATAAAATTTATAATGATTAAGAAAACACTTATAATATTTAGTTTATTATAGTGTTTTTTAATTATTTTATTAACTATAGTTTCACTAAGTAAAATAGATATAAATAATATAATTAAAGTTACTATCATTACTTCTCCAAATAATTTTCTAATAGGTAGATAGATGATTAGTAATATTATAATCGTAAACATACCTCTTAAATAACCTATAAGAAATTGATTATTATCTTTGTAATATAAATTAGATATAAGAGTATAGACTATAGAAGATGTAAAAATTAGTTTTAAATGTTCCCATATACTTTCATTAACTGGGAAAAATATAGATGTAACAAAGTTTGGTACTAAATCATATACAAAATGAAATATACTACAAACTATAAATATAAGTATTGTATTAATAATAATATTTTTAAAATTTAGTTTATTCATAGTATCACCTATTAATAGTATAATCTTTATAAAACATCTTTATTCCTTGAAAAAAATGTGTATTTGTGGTATAAGAAGAGATAGTTATATATCGTTAGGAGAAATATATGAATAATTATGATTTAACTAATGAAATAAGAAGTAAAGTAGATATAGTTGATATCATAGGCGAAAGAATACCCCTAGTAAGTAAAGGTAAAAATTTTTTTGGTGTATGTCCTTTTCATGATGATACTAATCCATCTATGAGTGTTTCTAGGGAAAAACAAATTTATAGATGTTTTTCTTGTGGTGCAAGTGGTAATGTTTTCTCTTTCCTAATGAATTATGAGCATAAAGAATTTAAAGAAGTATTAAAAGATTTAGGAGATAGAGTAGGCATTAATACTTCTAATATAAAAATAGATAAAGTAAGTACTAAGTATGATGATTTATATGAAGCCTATAAATTTTCTACAAAATATTTTCAAAATAACCTAGCTTCACAAGTAGGAAGAGAAGCAAGAGAATATCTAAGTAAAAGAGGTATTACAGAAGATATTATAAAAAAGTTTGAAATAGGACTATCACTAGATGATAAAAAAGATTTAACAACACTTTTAATAAATAAAAAATATGATTTTAAAACCCTTAATGAAATAGGACTATCTATTGATGATAGAGATATATATACAGATAGAATTATGTTTCCATTATATGACCCATATGGCAAAATAGTAGGTTTTTCAGGTAGAATTTATGGAGATGGGAATAAAGGTCAAAGTAAATATATAAATACTAGAGAGACTAAAATATTTAAAAAAGGTGAATGTCTATATAATTATCATATTGCTATAGATGCCTGTAGAGTATCTAAAAATGTGATTATAATGGAAGGCTTTATGGATGTTATAAGAGCTAGTACCATAGGAATAAAAAATACTGTTGCTCTAATGGGTACAGCTTTAACAAAAGAACAAATCTCACTTATAAAAAGATTATCTAAAAACATAATACTATGTCTAGATGGAGACTCTCCAGGTGTTAATGCTACTTTAAAAATAGGTGAAGTATTATTAGGTGAAGATTTTGATGTAAAAGTAGTAGCACTTCCAAATGATGATGATCCAGATACATTTATTTTATCTAATGGAAAAGATAGATTTTTAGGATTAATAGAGTCTGCTGTTAATTTTAGTGACTATAAAATAGAAAGCTTAAAAAAGAATGTAAATTTTGATAGTGAAGAATCTCTTGCTAACTATATAAATAGTGTTTTATTAGAAACATCCAAAATAAATGACGATATAAGAGTAGAGATAATTTTAAAAAAACTTGCAAAAGATTATAATATAGGGTATAATACACTGGAAAAAAGGTTTAAAGAGTTAAAAAAAGATAAACCAGCACCAAAGATTGAAATTAAAGCACAAAAAAAGAAGAAGTCTAGAAAGAATAAGTATATTTTAGCAGTAGAACAATTAATTTACTATATGTTAAACAATGATTGGGTAGTAGAGCAAGTGGAAAATGAAAATATAATATTTCCAAATAATGAAGAGAGACTACTAACTAGTGAGGTTATTTATTATTACAAGAAACACGGTAAAATAACTATTGCCGATTTTTATACTTATTTAGAAGATAAACCTGATTTGTTAAATCTATTAAATGAAATTGTTGCAAATGACTATAAAGAAACAATTTCTAAAGATGAGATATTTGCTTATTTCAAAGTGATTAGGGAATATAGTGTGAACGAGCAAATTAAAAGACTCGAAAAAAAGATAAAAGAAGAACCCGATATAATGGAACAAGCACGTATTAGTGAACAAATTAGGAAGTTGAAGTTAGGAGAATAGACATGGTTGGGGAAATAAAAACATTAGAAGAAAGAAAACAAAAACTAATTAAATTAGGAAAAGAACAAGGTTATATTACATATGAACAACTAGCAAATGAACTTAAAGGATTAGAAATAGATAGTGATTCATTAGATGAATTATATAATGCTTTAACTGAAGAAGATATTGATATTGTCTCAGAAGACGGCTCAGATGATGCAAGTGGTGAGGAGATTACTAATGATATTAAAGTTGAGGATTTAACTAATACTAAAGATATTAAAATAAATGATCCAGTTAGAATGTACTTAAAAGAAATTGGTCGTATTAACTTACTTACATCAGATGAAGAATTTGAGTATGCTCAAAGAGCAGTTGAAGGTGATGAAGAAGCTAAAAAGATGTTAGCAGAATCAAATCTTCGTTTAGTTGTCTCAATTGCCAAAAGATATGTTGGTCGTGGAATGTTATTTTTAGACTTAATTCAAGAAGGTAATATTGGTCTAATGAAAGCAGTAGATAAATTTGATCCAACAAAAGGTTATAAGTTTTCAACATATGCAACTTGGTGGATTAGACAAGCTATAACTCGTGCTATTGCAGATCAAGCTAGAACAATTCGTGTTCCCGTTCATATGGTTGAAACAATAAATAAACTAGCTCGTGTTCAAAGACAATTAACACAAGAATTAAATAGAGAACCAACAGATGAAGAAATTGCCGAAAA
>CAOJEH010000002.1 GCA_948434005.1 uncultured Mycoplasmatota bacterium | reverse complement strand
AAAACCGGAAGGTCGTGCAAGCGGCGCAGGGGTTCGAATCCCTTTTCCTCCGCCACTTTATAATTTATATATTTGGAGGAATACCCAAGTCTGGTTAAAGGGGCTTTATGGTTTACTATAAAGTAGGTCACTTCGGTGGCGCAAGCGGTTCAAATCCCTTTTCCTCCGCCATTTAAATTTAAGTTACTATAATATCGCGGGATAGAGCAGTCTGGTAGCTCGTTGGGCTCATAACCCAGAGGTCGGAGGTTCAAATCCTCCTCCCGCAACCAAATTTGGTCTCATGGTGCAGCTGGTTAACACGTCTGCCTGTCACGCAGAAGATCGCGGGTTCGAGTCCCGTTGGAACCGCCATTTGGCTTCATAGCTCAGTCGGTAGAGCAAGGGACTGAAAATCCCTGTGTCGCTGGTTCGATTCCCGCTGGAGCCACCAGAATGCTAATAAAAAAGCCTTATATGTTGGGCTTTTTTAATATATTTCACTGAATGTCATAAGATTAAATAGAGCTAAATATTAATATAGTATATTATTAAAATTATATATAAATTCTTGACTTGATATTAAATAGATGGTAAAATTGTATTTGTCTTGAGAAGCACTATGACCTGTTTGTGAGTTGAATTTATACTAATTAATATAGATTGGTTTATCATGCGCTCGTAGCTCAGTTGGATAGAGCGTTTGGCTACGAACCAAAAGGTCAGGGGTTCGAATCCCTTCGAGCGCACCATATATCGGGAAGTGGCTCAACTTGGTAGAGCACTTGGTTTGGGACCAAGGGGTTGCAGGTTCAAATCCTGTCTTCCCGACCATTATGAAATTAAATCCTTTAATAAGGATTTTTTTATTTGTGGAAGAAGGATTTTTGCAACCCCTTTTTCAACATATTAATTTGTTATATAATTTTTCTATATCTTTTTCATAAATTTCGAAACTTGTACCATGATCATGTAACATTCCTAATTTTTTTCCAGATTTAAATACCCCTAGCTTAAATGTAATCCATATAGTTCCATCTTCAATTAATTCAAAAAAGACCTTATTTTCTTTCATTTTATAATAAAAGTCATCTATGTATTTTACATAAGTATTGTTTTTGTATGTTATTTTATCAGCTGTAATATAACACAAATTTTTAATTTTCAAATTAATTTTTTCTTCAATTAGATCAAATGACCATGATGTTAAATTATCAATAATTTGAAATTGTCCTTTATATACATTTAAAATTACTTTTTTATTTTTCCAATCTACTTCAAGTCCTAAATTATGATTATTTCCTACATACGTTAAAGTTTTAGATGAAACACTATTATTTAAAACATTGTATTGTGGTAACTGTTTATCAGGGTATCCATATAGTCTAACTAATCTCTTATTTTCAAAAAGGAAACTATCAGGAGTAGCACTAAAAAGTGTTATTCTTGATTTACTACTTTTACATTTTGTTTTAATTTCTATACCATTATAATCAGGTATTGGAAAGTTTTCTATCTCTTTACCAAGTAATCTTTCAAATGTTAAACCTGCTACATTTGAATAGTTATTATTGCATTTAATCCATCCAAGCTTCTTTATAACTCTAGTCTTATTTTTTAATTCACAAAAATCATACATATTATTCACCTCTAATAGTATTATTATCTATTACTTAATTTTTTTCCTGCTAATAATAGTAAATATTAAAAAAATAAATCTATCTGAATAAAAATCTTTTATTTTATATTTCTTCATGTTATAATTATATAAGAATAAGAAGGTGTTTTTATGCTGGGTAGAATTATTGAAATCATAGATAATCAGGTATTTATTAAACTTGATATAGATATTAATAATCAAACAAATTTAATTAATTTACATGTTATCTTTGAAGATGATATAAAAAAGATTGTTGGTGAGATAGTTAATGTAGGTCAAGATAAGATGACAGTTAATATTGTAGGAGAGTTAAAAGACAATAAATTCTTACCAGGATTTTCTACTAAACCATCATTTAAATCAAAAATAAGAATAATAACTCTTGAAGAACTTGAGAAGATTTTAGGACCTCAAACTCCTAGCGAAGGACAAACCTTTTTTGGATATTCTACAGTTTATGAAAACTATCGTATAAATGTTGGTGTTAATGATTTTTTTAGCAATCATTTTTCTATATTAGGAAATAGTGGTTCAGGTAAAAGCTGTACTGTTGCTAGTGTCATTCAAAAACTATTTACTTCTACAAAAACACCACCAATTAAATCAAATATATTTTTATTTGATGCATATGGGGAATATACTGATGCATTTAGTAATCTTACAAAGTTTAATCAGAATATTATGTATAAAACATTTACAACTAACTTGCAAAATCCAGAGACAGATATAATAAAGATACCATTATGGTTATTAGATGTGGATGATATAGCCCTATTACTAGATGTTAATAGTCCAAATCAATTGCCAATTATAGAGAAAGCCCTAAAGCTTGTTAATATTTTGACTGGTAATACAGAAGAAACTATTAAGCGTAAAAACGATATCATTGCAAGGGCATTGGAAGATATATTATTAAGTGGTGCTAATTCTACAAAAATAAGGGATCAAGTTACCGCGGTTTTAACAAAATTTAATACTAGAGATTTAAATTTGGAAACTCAAATTATTCAACCAGGTTATGTAAGAACTTTAAAACAATGTTTGTTTATAGATAAAAGTGGTAAATTTCAAGAAATAGAATTAGTTACTGAATTTATTAGAAGTTTTATAAATAAAGACTTTGATGAAATAAGAAGTTCAGATATTGATGAGAAAAAAGTTTATACACTAAAAGATTTAGAAGAAGCAATGGAATTTGCACTTATATCAGAAGGAATATTGAAGAGCGAAAAAGTGTATGATAGTGCTAATGTTTTAAATGTTAGACTTCATACTCTTGCTAATAGTGAATCTAGCGTGTATTTTGATTATCCACAATATGTTGATAGAATAGATTATATTAAAAACTTAATGATTGATAAATCTTCAGGAAGAAAATGTCAAATAGTTAATTTTAATATAAATTATATTGATGATAGACTTGCTAAAGTTATTACTAAGATATTATCACGAATGCTATTTTTAGTAGCTGTTGAAAATAATAATAGGGGTAGTATTCCTTTTCATATTATCATTGAGGAAGCTCATAGATATGTTCAAAAAGATCGCGATGTTGATATATTAGGATATAACATCTTTGAAAGAATTACAAAAGAAGGACGTAAATATGGTGTGTTTTTAGGTCTCATTACACAAAGACCATCAGAATTATCTGATACAGCAATATCTCAATGTTCTAACTTTATTATATTAAGAACTTTGCATCCTAAGGATTTGGATTATATAAGAAATATGGTGCCAAATATATCAATTGAGGTAGTGCAACAATTAAAAAGCTTACAACCTGGTCATTGTATTGCATTTGGTTCGGCATTTAAAGTTCCTATATCTATGTATGTAGAACTACCTAATCCTACACCTAATAGTAATAATGTTAATTTAGGTTTAATTTGGTATCATTAATAGTAAAATGTTTTATAAAAATATGAAAAAGTTTAGAAAATATTAAATTTTACATAAAAATGTAAAATCTGTATAGTTTTTTCCTGTTATTTATGGTACAATAATTATAGATAGAAAAATAATAATAATATGGAGGTATTAATATGGCACTAGATAAGTTAAAAAATTTATTTGGTACTGAGGAGGAAGTAATTGAGACTTCAGTTGAGGAAGGATATTATAGTAAATCAAGAGAAGAGTATCATGAGGACAATGGGCCTTCTGGTTCTAAAATGATGTTATTAGAACCTCGTGCATATTCAGAATCACAGCAAATTGCAGATTATTTAAAATTACGCAATGCTGTTGTTGTTAATTTAAAAAGAGTAACACCTGATCAAGCCAAAAGAATTGTAGATTTTTTAAGTGGTACTTTATATGCAATTAATGGAGATATTCAAAAACTTGGTGGTGGAATTTTCCTATGTACACCTAATAATGTTAATGTGGAAGGAAAAATTAGCGATGATAACGCTCCTGCTGCTAATAATGCTCCTAATGTGAGTAAAAAGAATAAATTTAATAATGAAGAAGAAGACGAGTTCAACTGGTAATAGCTAAATAATAGATATAATATTCTGAGGTGATTTCTATGGAAAAATTCAGTTATGAAACCAATGGATATAATCGTAGAGAAGTTAATAATTTTGTAGATGAAGTAATTACTCAGACAGAAGGTATAGTTAAAAGATGTAAGGAACAGCGAAATGAGATAGAAAAGCTTAAGGAAAAACTAAAACATTATCGAGATTTAGAAAGTTCATTAAAGGATGCGATTATTAGAGCAGAGGAAGCTGGGGACAATATTAAAAGAATGGCTAGGGAAGAATCTAATATGATTATTACTGATGCTAAAAATAATGCTAGTCGTATTGTAAACGAAGCTCTTCTACGCGCAGAGAAAATAGAAGTAAAGACAGAAACCTTAGAAAATAATATGAAAATATTTAAAAGAAAGTTAAAGTTGATTATGGAACAGCAAATGGCTGTAGTTGAAGAAATAGAAGTACTAGATTTAGAGTAGAGAATAGTTAAGTATGAATTAACTATTTTTTCTTTCCAACTTATAAAATAAGTGATATAATTTTTATAGTGAGGGAGTATGTTATGGCAAAGAAAAAAAAGAGAAAAGTAGAAAAATCTAAATTTGAACATTCAGCTGAACTTTATGGAGTTTTGCTTATATTGTGTGCAATATTAGGCTTAGGTAAATATGGACCTGTTGGTAAATTTATAAGCTCTTTTTGTGTTTTTTTAGTAGGGTCAATATATATGATTTTATTAATAGTTTTGCTCTTACTAGGTGGATATTTAGTAATAAAAAGAGACTTCCCGGATTTTTTTACATCTAAATTGATTGGAATATATATTTTCGTTTTAGGTTTTTTAATTTTAATGCATAGAGAATTTATAGCTCAAAATGATGGTAATGTTATGGTCATTTTTAAAGAATCTATTAATCAATTAGTGAGTTCCTTTAATAGTATTATGAAAACTGGTTCAATTTCTGATATCTTTGCGGTTGGTGGAGGAATAATTGGTGGAACTTTTGCTATAACTTTTGATAAACTATTTTCATATACAGGAATGCAAATAGTTGCATGGACTTTAATAGTAGTAGGTTTTTCATTATTTATTGGGTTTTCATTATTTGATGTTCTTAAAGAAAAATGGGATAATAGAAAACCTCGTCAAAAAAGAGATAAAACTGAAACTAAGACAAAGGGTGTTATTATAAATGATGGTAATGATGATGAATCAAGTGATTCTAAAGATGAAGATGGAAAAATAAAAATATCTAGTATAGATGAAGTTACTAAAATAGGACAAAAAAATGCTACTCCAGAATCTAGCCAGATAAGAAATGATGTAAAATCATCATATGTTAATAAACCGTATAATCTTCCTAGCTTAGATTTATTAGATAAACCTAAAAAGAAAGGTAAAAGTACTAATCAGGATATTATAGAAAAAAATATAAATACATTAGAAAATGTACTAAAAGATTTTAAAATAGTTGGAAAAGTTGTTGAGGTTCATATAGGACCTTCAGTTGTTCAATATGAGTTGGAGATTGCTAGTGGGACTAGAGTTAATAAAATAACTGCCATTAATCGAGAAATCTCATTAGCTTTAGCCAAAAAAGATGTTAGAATTGAGGCTCCAATACCTGGTAAAAATACTGTTGGGATAGAGTTTGCTAATGATACTCCAACACCAGTTAGTTTTTATGAAATTATAAGTAGTAAAAAAATGCTTAATTCTATGGATAAAAAGTTAATGGTTCCTCTTGGTAAGAGCATTATGGGGGATATAGGTGTTTGTGAAATTAATAAAATGCCACACCTTTTAATAGCAGGTACTACTGGAAGTGGTAAATCAGTATGTGTAAATGGTATAATTTGTTCTATACTTATGAGGGCTAGACCGGATGAAGTTAAATTAGTAATGGTTGATCCAAAAGTAGTTGAACTATCTGTTTATAACGGTGTGCCACATCTATTAAGACCGGTTGTCACTGATCCTAAACAAGCATCTATCGCTTTAGCTAAAATGGTAGCAGAAATGGAAAGAAGATATAAAGAATTTAGTGATACAAAAACTAAAAATATAGAAGGCTATAATAATAATATTGATAAATGGAATAAGTCTCATAAAAATGAGGATGAGATGAAATCTCGAATGCCATATATAGTTATTATTATTGACGAACTTGCTGATTTGATGATGGTTGCTGCTAAGGAAGTAGAAGATTCGATTTTAAGAATTACTCAAAAGGCAAGAGCCGCAGGTATTCATTTAATTGTTGCAACTCAAAGGCCATCTACAGAAGTAATAACTGGTTTAATAAAAGCTAATATACCATCACGTATTGCATTTTCTGTTGGATCTGGTATTGATTCTAGAACTATACTTGATCAAACAGGTGCTGAACAGTTATTAGGTAAAGGTGATATGTTATTTTTACCAATAGGAATGAATTCTCCTGTTCGTATTCAGGGATCTTTTATCACTGATAATGAGATTAAGAGAATTATAGATTATACTATCTCACAACAACAAGCAGAGTATGATCCAGAAATGGAAAACTTGGAATCTTCTGATAATTCTAATTCAGTTGATGATAATAATGTTTCTGTTCATGATGATTCTGATCCATTATATAATCAAATAGTTGAGTTTGTTGTAAATACCCAAAAAGCAAGTGCATCATTATTACAGCGTAGATTTAAATTAGGTTATAATAGAGCTGCTAGGATAATTGACATGTTAGAGGAAAATGGGATTATTGGTCCATCTAATGGTTCTAAACCTAGAGAAGTTTTAGTTAAATTAAATCAAGAGGAGAGCAATAATGAATGATAAATTAGCTAGAAATAGAAGAATTATTATACTAGGTCTTTTGATTGTAATTTCTTTGTTTTCAGTTGGTTATGCTGCCTTAGCAGAAAACTTGTTTGTAGCTTCTTCTAGTAAAATTAATGCTAATTGGGATATTGAGATAATTGATATTAAAGATGATGATATAACTGGTTCTGCAACAACTGTATTTGAACCAAAATCTTTATCGTCTACTTCTGCCAGTTTTGGTGTTAATTTGGTTAAGCCAGGTGATTCTATTACCTATCGAATAAAAATTAAAAATAGTGGCACTATAAATGCATATTTAAGTGGAATTACTGTATCTGAAAATAATGATAATTTAGAATCAAATGTTATTAAGTATTCTATTTCGGGAGTTTCTATAGGTAAAACTGAATTACCAGTTGGAAGAGAAAATATAATAGATTTAAAAATTTATTATGATAATACTAAAAACGTATTAAAATCAGAAAAACGAAATTATGTAATTAATTTTATATATGAACAAAAAAGAGACTAATATCATTAAAATGTAGTTTCTTTTTTATAGATATTTATAATTATTTTTGATATAATTAATGTTGAAAGAAGGTTATACTTATGTCAACTGCACATATAGAAGCAAAAGAAAGTGATATTGCAAAAACTATATTAATGCCAGGTGATCCTTTGCGTGCTAAATATATTGCTGATAATTTTTTGAGTGATGTAAAAATTGTGAATACTGTTCGTAATATGTATGCATATACTGGTTATTATAGTAATAAAAAGGTTACAGTTTTTCCATCGGGAATGGGGATTCCAAGTATAGGTATATATGCTTATGAGTTATATAAATTTTATAATGTAGAAGAGATAATAAGAATAGGTACATGTGGTACTAATAAACAGGATTCTAACTTATTAGATGTTGTACTTGCTACCTCATCATATAGTCTTTCAAATTATCCTAAACTTTTTGGTAATGATGATATTAATGAAGCCTTAGCTAGTGAGGAATTAAATGATAGAATTTTATCCTCAGCAAAAGAAAATAATATAGAATTAGTAACAGGTAAAATTATCACTAGTGATGTATTTGATCCATACCTAGATGATTTTAATAGATACATGAGTAATTATCCTAATTATGAATTTGTTGCAATGGAAATGGAGTCATTTTGTTTATTTTATTTAGCTAAAAAATTACAAAAAAAGGCAGCATGTTTACTTTCAATAGTTGATGTTATTGGGAAAAATTTATCAGCAACGAGTGAGGATAGAGAGAAAAGTTTAAAAAATATGATTAAAGTGGCTTTAGACTCAATCTTATAATAAAAATTAAAAATAAATACATAATATTAAAATGAGGTGGACTATGGAATATGTAGAGAAAAATTTTGGATCATATAAATTACATATGATTAAAACAAATAAGTTTAAAACTATAAAAGTAAGAATAAGTTTTAGAAATCAAATTAAGAAAGATGAAATTACAATGAGAAATATTTTGTCTAATGTTCTTACTTATTCCTCTAAAAAATATCAGACAAAAAGAGATTTAATTATAGAAGCTCAAAACTTGTATGATGCTTCTATATATATAGGAAATTCTAGATATGGTAATTATATAAATACGGATGTTAATTTAACAGTTTTAAATGATAAATATACAGAGGAAGGTAACTATGAAAAAGCAATAGACTTTTTAAAAGAACTTGTTTATAATCCTAATATATCTGGTAATAAGTTTTCTAAAAAAGTTCTTGATATTGTTAAAAAAGATGCATTGACTTCATTAGAGGGTATAAAAGAGGATTCAACTTATTATAGTATTGTAAGGTTATATGAAGAGATGGATAGTGAGAGCCCTTTATCTTATAGAATGTGTGGCTATATAGAAGATTTAGAGAAGATTAATACTAGTAACTTATATCAATATTATAAAGATATGATAAATAAAGACTTAATGGATATTTTTATAGTTGGTGATATTGATTTTTTAGAAACTGAAGAGATGATTAAAGAGAAGTTTGAATTAAAAACATTTAAGAAGAGTAGAGTAAGTTATTATCTTCCAGAAAAGAAAGCTCGTAGCAAAAAAATCTATGTTAAAGAAGATGATGAGAATGCACAATCTAAACTTTCAATTGGATGTAGAATTTATGGACTTAGTAGTTATGAGAGAAATTATCCACTTACTTTGTATAATATAATTTTAGGAGTTGGGAGTGATTCTAAGTTATTTACAGAAGTTCGTGAAAAAAATTTATTATGTTATGTAATAAATTCAGTACTAAATAAATTAGATAATACTTTAATTATTAGAGCAGGTATTGATAAAGAAAATATTAAAAAAACAGTTGACTTATCTAACTTGCAAATGAATTTGATGAAAAAAGGTAAATTTAGTGAAGAGGATATAAATAAGGCAAAAGAATTTTTCTCTACTTCCCTTGATTCTATGCTTGAAAGTGAATCTAGCATAATAGATTTTTACTTTATGATGGATATATTAGGTTTGGATAATCTTGATGTTAGACGTAAGAAAATGCAAGAAGTAACTAAATCTGAAATCATAAAAGTAGCTAAGAAAATTAAAATGGATACTGTATATTGTTTGGAGGGAATTAAAGAATGAAAAAACTGAAATTTGAAAAGATTGATACAGATTGTTATGTTGAAACATTAGAAAATGGCCTTGATATTATTTTAATTCCATATCAAAATAAAAAGGATTATTATATATCTTATGTTGCCAAGTTTGGTAGCGAAGTAAATACATTTATTCCTGCTGGAGGTAAAAAATATAAAAAGTATTCAAATGGAGTTGCTCATTTTTTAGAACATAAGAAATTTGAACAATCAGATGGTACAGATCCTTTTCAATTTTTTGCAGAAAGTGGAACTGGTGCTAATGCTTTTACTTCTTTTGATAGTACTCAATATGTGTGCTATGGTACAAAAAAGTTTGAAAAGAATTTAGAATATTTATTAAAGTATGTTAATGCTCCTTATTTTACAGATGAAAATGTAGAAAAAGAAAAAGGTATTATAAAAGAGGAGATTAAAAGACAAAAAGATATACCTGAATGGGTATTGGAAATGAAAATCAGAGAAGCAGTTTATAGAGAACATCCTAGAAGAATTAGTATAGCTGGTGAAGTTGAAGACATTGATGGTATAACTAAAGAAGAATTATATGATTGTTATAATACATTTTATCAACCAAATAATATGTTTTTAGTAGCAGTTGGAAACTTTTCTATAGAAAGTGCTATGGCAATAATAAAAAAAGAATTAGGAACAAAGGTTAATACTCAAGGTAAAGCAAGAATTAGAAGAGTAAAAGAATCTAAGAATGTTGCTAATCCTGATATGCAATTATCACTTAATGTAAAAATACCTAAAATAGCTCTAGGTTATAAAATGCCATTTGAGACTTTTCAAATTAAAGACCATGTAGAATTAGATTTATATCTTAATATGTTCGCATCTTTATTATTTGGATCATCATCATTATTTAAAGAAAGAGTTCGTAATAATAACTTGATGACTAGTTTTTATTATGAATGGGAAACTATAAAAGGATATAAAACACTTTTAATATTTGCTGAAACAGAAAATCCTGAACTTTTAATAGGTGAAGTAGAAAAAGAATTACAAAATATAGAAACTACTGTAGATGATATAGAAAGAATTAAAAAAGTTTGGATTTCTAATGAAGTAAAAGCAATAGATTATATTGAGAGTATGGTATCTAGTATAATTGAAGATAAAATAAGCTATAATAAAGTAATTTTTAATAGAGTAGATTTGATTAAAAAAATTCATAAGAAAAAGCTTGATGAAATCATTTCTAAAATGGATTTCACTAATCGCGCTAAGGTAATATTATTACCAAATAAAATTATAACAAAGGAACAATAATCTTTTGTTTTTTATTTAAGTATGTATAGTTTATAACTTTTACTATACGTAAACTATTGACAAATATCCCTGGGGGGGGGGTATGATATAATAAATGAAGTAGAAAGAGGTAATAAAATGTTAATACTAAAAAATATAAAAAAGAATTATCAAAATTTAGTTGCTGTTGATAATTTATCTTTTGAAGTTTCAGATGGAGAAATATTTGGTCTACTAGGTGAAAATGGAGCAGGAAAGACAACAACATTTAGAATGATAATGGGACTGCTTGAACCTAATAATGGTACAATTTCATTAGATGGCAAAAAGATTGATTATTCTACAATTGATAAAATAGGCTTTGTTACAGAAGAGAGGAGTCTACTTACAAAATTAACTGTAAAAGAACAAATTCTATATTATGGTTCTCTAAAGGGTATGAGTAATAGTGAAATACTTAAAAAACTTGATTATTGGTTGGATAAGTTTGGTATTAAAGATTATGAAAATAAAAAGATAAAAGAATTAAGTAAAGGTAATCAACAAAAAATTCAGTTTATATCTGCTGTTATTAATGAACCAAAACTATTAATATTAGATGAACCTTTTACAGGTTTAGATCCAATAAATGTAAAAATGTTAAAAGATGCCATATATGAATTAAAAGAGAAGGGTACATCTATTATATTTTCATCTCATCAAATGGAATATATAGAAGAGTTTTGTGAGAAGTTAGTTATTTTAGTAAAAGGAAAGACAATACTAGAAGGATACTTAGAAGATATAAAAAATTCATATGGAATAAAGAAAATACTTTTAAATGTATTGGATTATGATGTAGAAAAATTATCTAAAATAAAGGGAGTTAAAACGATTAATAAAAAACGAGATTATTATGAGATAAATATAGATAATGAAAGTGTTGTTGATTTAATATTTAAGGAAATAAAAAAGTATAAAGTTTTAAAATTTGATGCCAAAAAACCAACACTTAATGATATTTTTATAGAAAAAGTAGGTGGATATCATGAATAAAAAATTAAGATTTTTAACAAAAACAAGTTTATTAAAAAAGATAAAATCTAAATGGTTTATCGGTATTAATATTTTAATACTTATAATTATTGTGGGAATTCTTAATATTGATAGTATTATTAGTTTTTTTGGAGGAGATTTTTCTAATAATTTAGAGGTAGTAGTTATTGATAAAACTGAAGAAGTTTATGATATATTTAAAGCAAACATTGATAGTTCAAAAGAAGTATTAGATAGTGATAATTCTATAAAAATAAAAAAATCTAATAAATCAGAAAAAGAATTAAAGAAAAAACTAGATGATAAGATTCTGATAGTATTAAAATCATCACCTGAAGAGTATCTAACGGCTAAAGTAATTAGTAAAAAGAAAATAGATGCTATTGATTATCAGCTTATAACTTCGGCTTTATCTTCTACTAAATATAATTATGGCCTTATTAAAACAAATATTGATATTGAAAAACTTAAAATGATATCTAGTGAAATGAAAATAGATAGAGTAGTACTTGATAAAGACTCTAAATCTGCTGCTGATAATATGGATACTATTATGGGGACTGTCTTTCCTACAATTATATTACCTTTCTTTATGTTAGTAATCTTCTTAGTTCAAATGATAGGTTCTGAGATATATGAAGAAAAATCATCTAGAAGTATGGAAATAATTATATCTAGTGTTAGTCCTAAAGTACATTTTATTTCTAAAATCATATCTTCAAATTTATTTGCAATTATACAAGGTACGTTATTAATTAGTTATGGAGCGATTGGCCTAATAGTAAAGAATAATATTAGTACTTCATCATCATCTTCAATTACTTCTATGTTTTCTACTTTATGGACTACTTTAGTAGAAAGTGGTTTTGTAGATAAATTATACTATATAATTCCAATTACATTACTGTTATTATTACTAAGTTTCTTTGCATATTCGTTAGTTGCTGGAATTCTTGCATCTATGACAGTAAATATGGAGGATTATCAACAAATTCAAACACCAATTATGTTAGTTTCACTTCTTTCTTATTATCTTGCGATAATGGCAGGTGTATTTGATGGTTCTACATTTATAAAAGTGCTTTCTTATGTTCCATTTATATCTTGTTTACTTTCTCCAGCACTACTAGTTATAGAACAAATTAGTATAGTTGATGTTTTGATATCTATAGCGGTATTACTCATATTCAATATATTTATATTTAGACATGGTATGGGAATATATAAAGAAGGAATTTTAAATTATTCAAACGAAAAGGTATGGTCTAAATTTAAAAAGATTATTAAAAATAAAAACTAAACTATTATATATGGAGTCCATAATATATGGACTTTTTTTCTTAGATGTGCTATTATAGTGTGCTATTAGGAAGTGGTATTGTGCCAAAAATAATAGAAAACCAATTTATAAGGTTTCATGCAATAGACTTATCAGAAAATGAATCAGTTATAGATTATCTTAAAAATACAAATACTAAATTTATTTTACAACATATTGATAAAGAGCAATTTGAAAGAATAGCTTCTAATAGAGCTACTAGTATATTTTCTAAAAATGATGAATATATTGCTAGATATAATTGTAATAATCTAAAGACTATAAATGGAGTAGAACTAACAGATGAGAAAGAGGAAATAATAGGTAGTTTTGTTATTAAAGATAATCAAATAGTATATTTACCGGATGGTAGGTACTTTAATTATGAACCTGATATTAGGGGGAAATTTGGAATTACTTATTATACTACAATGACTATGGTTGATTTATTAGAAAATAGTATAACAACTAAAAAGCTGAACATAGTGATTTTAAATATTTAATTTATATGGGAGTAAATTGTTGTAATACCCCAAAGTTTTATACAACTACAAAGGAAAATTTACTTATGTATGCTACCGATAGATCGAAGGGTATAGAATTAGTTAAAGAAATTCAAAATAAAAGATGACTTAAATAGTCATCTTTTTTATTGGTATAATTCTTGCTTTAATGTATCTAGATTTTCATTCATTAATGTAATATAATCTTTTCCATCAGATCTATCATCGTCTGTTATATTATCTATTTTGTTAAGCTCTAGAACTTTTATATTAGAATTACTATTTATAACTTTTTCGGCAGTATCATTTATTTTATCACTCTTAAACTTAAATATATAATTTACTGTTTTACTTTTTATTAATTCATCAACTTCTGCAATATCTTTATCTGTAGAATTACTATCTAAACAATGTACTTTAAGTCCAAATTTTTCTAAGAATTTTAATGATTCATCAGTTACTATAATTATTTTATTACTTGTATTTTCAACTGCCAGTCTATATTCGGCATCTAATTCTGATAGGGAAACTTTTAATTTGTTATAAGATTTATCTATTTCTTTTGATAAATAGTTACTAGTTACATATTCTTTAAGTCCAAGTCTAACATTTTGTGCCATCATTAGTAAAGAAGCAGGATTGAGCCACAATTCTTCATTTGAATAGTCAGTTTCTAATACATAAGATGTATCTATTATTCTAAGTTCACTATTTATATCTAATAAATCAACTGCCAGTTTTCTTTCTTTATCTACTAATCCAGTATATACAAATAATCCCATATTACTAAAATTGTTTTTTTGTTTTTTAGTAACATTATATTCATCTATTGTAACATCATCTGGATAAACTCTATTTATAGTTGAATGCTTTCCATATAATTTATTTACAATATATTCATTTGGATAATTTGTTACTGCAATATCTATATCTTCCATATTATCTTGTTTACATCCAGTTGTAGTTAAAGATATTCCAAGTATCATTAATAATAATAAAAATATTTTCTTTTTCATAACTTTATCTCCTTTTTGTAACAGGGTCATATCCACTTTTTCCAAAAGGATTACACCTTAATATTCTTTTTATTCCCATAAAACCTCCTTTAACTATACCGTACTCATTAATAGCATCTATCATATAATTAGAGCAGGTTGGGATATGGCGACATTTACTATGCCATGGTCCAGGAATTTTTTGATAAATTCTTATTATAAATATAATTCCTTTCTTCATATCATCACCATATATCAATTCTACTATAAAAGTTATAAAATATCAATTATTATTAAAAGATAAAAACTTAATTAGTACTATATTTAGATATGCAATTTCTTAACTTTATGAGTTTTTTCTTTTTTTTCTTTTCTTTTTCATTGTTTATTTGATCATCTAAATCATATTTTACTATTTTATATGCTTGTTTAATATTTTTTGAACTTAACTCTTCTTTTGTCATTTTCTTTTTTACTAATTTAATATTTTTTGAAGAGTTTATTATTTTTTTAATACTAATAATTGGTATAGATATAACTCCTATTTCTAAGATAGTTAGTGCAATTACAGGTAAATCATCTATATTCATATTATATATACATATAGGGGTGGTAGCTAAAAGAGTTGCACTACCTAAATATACATTTTTAATTGCGTTTAATTTTTTATTATTATAATTATTTAGTTTTTTATTTAATCTGTATAAATTGTCCATTTTTTGCTCCTTTCTAAACAATTAATTATATGATGTTTATTTTAATCTATACTTAAATTATTATTTTTGATATAATTACTTTGGTGATAATATGGAAGAATTATATAAAAAACTTGGTATTTTTCCAAAAGATGAAAAACTTTATAATACTGCAGTTTCTCACTCTTCTTATGCTAATGAACATAAAGCTCGTAAAGATTATGAGAGATTAGAATTTTTAGGGGACGCTGTACTTGACTTAGTGATAGCAGATTATTTGTATTCTAATCATAATGAAGATGAAGGAGAAATGACCAAGGTAAGAGCAAGTTATGTATGTGAAAATGCTTTATATGAATATAGTATGGATTTAGGAATTTATAGATATATTAAAGTCGGACATGGAGAAGAAAAAGAAGGTGGAAAATATAAAAAGGCAATTTTATCTGATATATTTGAAGCTATAATTGGAGCAATATACCTAGATTTAGGTTATGCTACTGCAAGACGTACAGCTTTAAATATAATAGTTCCTTATATAGAAAATCCAAATAAAGTATTTTTTAGTGATTATAAATCTTCACTTCAAGAATATGTTCAAACAGAACAAAAAACAATATTTTATGATTTAGTTAAAGAAGAAGGACCTGCACATAATAAAACATTTACTATAGAGGTAAAAATAGATGATATAGTCTATGGTAGGGGTTCAGCAGGTAGTAAGAAAGAAGCAGAACAAAATGCTGCTAAAGAGGCTATGGAAAAGTTGGCAAAATAATACTTGTACTAATAATTAATAGGTGTTACAATAACTTCTAAACGGAGGGATATAAAATGAGTGCTGAGACAGATTACATACTTAGCGGAATAAAAACTGGATTAAAAAATGGTGTTCCAGAACTTACTAAATCTATTCAAAGTGCAAATATTTTAAAAGCAATGGAATTAGATCATGAATTTCAATTGGGTATCTTTAGTGAAGAAGAACGAAGTATAATTATTGAATCAGAAAAAGAATTATTTCTTACTCGTAATAAAGATGTAAGACAAAAGATTAAAGCTACTAGAAGAAAGTAGTTTTTTATTTATTAGGTATTTTCTTTAACACAACTAAAATATTAATAATACATTTACTTTTGGACTAATTAATGATAAAATTGCGATTATAAAGAGTGAAATGCTTTTTTTGATTTTGAATGTTTGGTGATATATATGGCGTTTGCTTCAGTTTTTATGATGACAATAATTTTCATGATTTTTGTATTTTCTATTATGGCAATTTTATTTTGTATTAAAAAAATTGGTATGACTATTTTATCAGGAAACTTAAATATTAGTCACTATGGACTATTATGGATTCCTGGATTGGGAGCGTTATATGAAGGAAAAATAATTAATAAATTTTTAAATTATGGAAAAAGATTTGAAGTTTGTTATTTTATAGCGGTAACAATAATTAGAGTAGTATGGATTCTTTTCTTTTGTTTTGGTCCATCTTATAAAGAAGCCTCATTTGATATAATTAGTTCTATTATTTCTGATATTTATTTTATCTTATTTTTGATTTCTGCTGTAATTAAAAGTGTTGCACTAAAAAAGAATGGTTATAATATTTTTGTTTCTATTATAATTTGTATATTTTTAGATGTATTTTGGTGTTATTTTGCCAATAGAAAAATAAAAAAAATTAGTTAAGACTAGTCTTGTTTATCCTAATAAGTGAAATTAAGGAAAAAACTATAGCATATAGCTTTTTTTATTATAAATAAAGTTGAATTTATTTAGTTAATTTGATATAATGTAGAAGTTTGATAACTTATAAAAAATTAAGAAAGGAGACATTTATGAGTAAAATTAAAGTTTTCGCTTTAGGTGGACTAAATGAAAACGGAAAAAATATGTATGTTGTCGAAGTTGATAAAGATATATTTATTTTTGATGCCGGATTAAAGTTCGATAACGATAGAAGTTTAGGAATAGACTATATTATTCCAAGTTTTGATTATATTATTAAGAATAGAAAGAGAGTAAAGGGATTATTTTTAACTCACGGTCATGACAGTAATATAGGAGCAGTACCGGATTTATTAGAAACTGTTCCGGAAATACCAGTTTATGCAACAAAACTAACAATGGAATTGCTTAAATATGATTTGGATTTAAGAAATATAAAAAAATATAAGCTTAATGAAATTAAAGCTCATACTAAAATTAATTTCGGTAAAAATTCAGTATTTCCTATTAGTATAACTCATTCAATACCTGATGCAGTTTGTTATGTTTTGAATACAAAAGATGGCGCTATAGTTTATACAGGTGACTTTACATTTGATGCTACTATGACAGGATGTTATCAAACAGATATTGGTAAACTTGCTTATGTTGGAAAACAGGGAGTATTATGTTTATTATCAGAATCAATTTATGCTGAAAAAAAAGGTCATACGAGTCCAAATAATAGAGTTTCTGAATTTATTAGAGAAGTATTAATAAGGAATGAAGGTAGAATTATTGCTACTGTTATGCCTGCACATTTTTATCGTATTCAAGAAGTATTTGATGAAGTTAGTAAAACTCATAGAAAAATAGTTATTATGGGTAAAACTTTACAAACTATGATAAATACTGCTATTAGAGATAATTATTTAACTATTGATAATAGAAGAATAGGAGATTTATCTAATTTAAATGATAAAGATGTAGTAGTATTAATATCAGATGAAAAAGAAAAACCTCTTGCTAACTTGGAAAGAATCATAAAAGGATATGATAAATATATAAAGCTAGTAGATACTGATACAATTTTTATAACTGAACCAAGTTATGCAGGAATTGAAAAGAGAATGGCTATTATTATGGATGATATTGCAATGTTAGGTGCTAATGCTATTTCATTATCTAGTAAAAAACATCTTCTACATCATGCATCTCGTGAAGATTTAATGATGATGATAAATTTGATGCAACCAAAGTATTATTTTCCAGTAAAAGGTGAATATAGACATCAATATGCTAATGCTACAGTAGCAGAAGAAGTTGATATACCAAAAGAAAATATTATCCTAAAGGAAAATGGTGATGTTGTAGAATTTGTTAATGGTAAAATGACTAATTCAATTATTCATATTGATGTTGATGATACTTTAATAGATGGTAATAGTCAAGAAGATGTTGGAGATTTAGTATTAAAAGATAGAGAAATGTTAGGTTCTAATGGAATTGTTATTGTAAGTTGTACCCTAGATAAAAGATCTAAAGAAATTATTGGAGGACCTGAAATACTTACTCGTGGATTTATCTATGTTAAAGAAAGCCAAGATTTATTAATAGAAACTAAAGAGTTAGCGCGTTCTATTATAAATGATAATATAGTACCTAATTCTCAAAGAGTAGATTATTCTAAAATAAAAAATGATGTTAGAGATCGCCTAGGTAAATTCTTTTATAAAGAAACTGAATCTAAACCAATGATTATTACAGTTATACAAGAAGTTTAAGGGAGTAGGCTCTCTTTTTAATATTAAAAATAATGTAATTGATATATTAATATAAATATAGAATGATATAAAAAGCTATTGACAATACATGTAAAAAAGGTTTAATTTGGGTTTAATATTTTTTAGAGGTAATTTATACTAGAAAGTTTTTACATATTAAAATAGTAGATTTAAATATAGAAAAAGAAGGTTTTTGTGTTTTGCTATAATCTTAAAAAAGATAGTGTTAAAAAACAAAGAATTTATACAGGTGACTAATTATGGAATTTATATATAATATAGAAAAACCCTCATATAATCATATAATAACGAAAAATGAAAAAATATATAAAAAATATAATGATAAAAAAACAATATTAAAAAACAAATATTCAACTTTATTATTAAATTATAATTATAAAGATTATAATAAGTTAATGAAAAAAAAGAGAAAGTTGGATATAAAATATATTAATAAAATAATTAATATATTTAAATATAATCTAAAAAATAAAATAATATGTTTTTTACATGGGAGCTATGCTAGAAATCTTAATCGTTGGAATAGTGATATAGATTTGAATATTTTGTATTCAAATCTATATAGAAAAGAATTTTTAGTTATTGAAGAATTTATAGCGGCACTAATATATAAGTTATTTAATTATACAGGAAGAGACAAAGTTCATAATGTAATGGTATATTTACCTATGTATGAAAATAATAAGTATAAAATAAAGACAAAAAATCATGTGATAAAAATAGGAAAAAATAAATTTTATTTTAAGTGCAGAAATAATTATGAACATGAATATCCTAAAATATTAAATTCTTCTCGTAGCTTTGATGATTTTGAAAAATATATATTTGATAAAGGTTATAGTAAAGAGTGGATATATTCATATAAGGGAATTAATATAAAAGGTATTATAAAAATTAGAAAATTGCTTAAGAATAAAGATAAATTATTAAAAGAAAATAAATATATTTTATCATCATTGATTATGGAATTTACTAATGAATTAAAATATTATAATTATAACTTATTATCAATTAGTAAAATTGCAGATTTTAATAAGTTAATTAAAGTAAAAAACTTAAATATAATTAATCAATTGCTCTTAGTAATGAAAGAATTTATAATTGTAAAAAATGGTACTAATTTGTATTTAAACTATGATAAAATAATGAATAATAAAATTATTAAAAAATATTTTAGTAAAAAAGAAATTAGGGATTTTCAAGATGTTATAACAAAATATAGATGGTTTGTTGATAGAATTGAGAATATGTTTTTAGTTAGCAAAATGAATTTTAGTTCTAGAGAATATACATCAATAGATATAGATGTTATATTAAAGAAATATAATAATCTTTATGATTCTATTATGTTAGATGATTATAATAACTATGTAAATAATTTAATAAATGTAGCTAATAAAATTATAGAAAGGATAAATATTAATTTATGAGTGATAATATTGTAATAGCAACATTACCAATTAAACCACAAGTAACAACAAATATTGGAATGCTCTTAGCTCCAACAATAATGGATTTTATTGGAAATGTGTATGATTCTAAAAAAGTAATAAGTATTAATACATTAAATACTTATCAAGAAAAAGATTCGCAAGCTAATATATATTTAAATAGTATAGATAAAAATAAAATTGATTATGATTCAATATTGATTGATAAAGATAGAGTAGATGAACTTATTGAAATAATAGACAAATTATATAAAAATGGCTTTTTACAAGTAAAATTGAAAAATGTTATTAGATGTGATTGTGGTAAAGTTGATATGTTAGAAGAAGCTATAGATATTACTAATGCAAAACTTTATAGAAAACAAGATGGAAAAGTATATTGTAATTCATGCAATAGTATGTGTAAACATTCTGTTGAAAAAGTTTTGGTATTTAAGCTTGATAATAAGCAAGATGATACTATTATGATTTCACCTAATTTTTTACAAAAAGATATTAGTGGTATTTCAAACTCATTCAAAGGTAGAGAAATATTAGTTTCTAAAAAAAGAGATACAGGATACAATTTAGATACTATTAATGGGTTATTTAATATAGATATCGATTTTATGTGGAGTAATTATTTTAATTTGTTTGAAGAAGAAAATCAAATTCTATTAGCAAGTAATCATCAGTTATTAACTATGTATTTAATGAATTTTTTAGCAAAAACGACTTCAAGTAAAAAAATAGAATTTGTAGCTAATCCATATATTAGAGGAAATATGTCAAAAATATTAACTCAATATGAAGCAAAAGAATCATTTTCTTATAAAAAACTATTTATACTTTATAATTTAAGATGGGGTCAAAAAGATTGCACATGGTCTGATACTATAATAGATTATATAAATAAAATAAGCCAAACAAAATTAGATAATTTATATAAATCTATGATAATGAGTGCAAAAGATATAATAGATAATAATAGTGTAGATAAACAAATAAATGATATTTTAATAAGAACAACTAATATGCAAAATAATATAAAGGTAATGAAAAAAATGTACAAAGAAGGAAGATTATAGAAAATATATTATATGTTATATAATATAGATATAGGGAAGTGGTGCTATGTATAGTGTATTGTTAAGTAAAATAGAATATGGTTTTGATTTAATAAAAGAAGAATTAGAAAAAAGAGTTTCTAAGAATTCTAAAGTTTCTATATTGCCATGGGCTTTTCCCATTGAAATAGATTCAAATGAGTTGGAAAATGACTTCTTTAAAGAAGGTGGAAAACGATATAATAAGTATGTAAATCCGTTAAAAGAACTAGGAATAGATGAAAATAATATAATAGTTTGTAATTGTTATAGTGATTCAAAAGAAAAACTAAAGAAAATAATTAAGGAAAGTGATATATTAGTATTACCAGGTGGTAATCCAGAAATGTTTTTTAAAAAAGTAGTACATGATACTGAAATATTATATGATATTAAATACTTTAGTGGAATTATTATTGGTGAAAGTGCTGGTGCTGAATTACAATTAAAACGATATTTTATTTCTGCTAAAAATAATTATTATAAATATTTTGCTTTCTATGATGGTTTTGGAGTTTTAGATGACCCTTTTTACTTTGATGTTCATTCGATTAATAATAAGTTCTATCTAGATAATCTTCAAAAAATTGCTAATGATAGGAAAAAAGATGTCTATGCTATATATGATAATGGAGCTATCATTTATAATAGAAATAAAAATATAGTAAAAACTTTAGGTAATGTAGATGTATTTAAACCTAATAATAGTAATTGTGTTAATAAAAAGTAAAATTATCTGTGATTTATAGATAATTTTTCTTTTTGTTTATAAATATATGTAAAGTTATGTAAAATTATATAGTATAAACCCTATAATTATAATAAAATAAGTATGTATTGTAGTATAGGAGTTGACAAAAAGTAAATTTTTATCTATAATAAGCGTTAATTTCGAGCAGTATTAGAAATAGATGGGAGGGAAATGTGAATAAATTATATATAGATAATTTATCTTCCAAATATGATAAGTTATCTGAAAATGAAGAAATAGAAAGAAATTTATATTTAAGAAAGCTGTTAACAGGTGAAATTATAGGACCACTTACAGATTTTCCGAACATAGATAAAGAATGGTTGATTAATTATACGGAAGAACAAATTAAAAATAAGATGCCTAAAACAACTATGATAAATTATGTAGAAAAATCTAATATGGCTAATTTAGATAATACAGCCATTATTTATTTTGATAAAAAAATTTCTTTTAGAAAACTTTTTAATATGATTGACTTATGTGCAGCAAGTTTTTGTGCGAATGGGATTAGAAAAGGTGATATTGTAACGCTATGTATGCCATTTACACCCGAAGTTATAATTTCTATTTATGCACTTAATAAAATAGGTGCAGTTGCAAA
Organism: uncultured Mycoplasmatota bacterium; assembly: GCA_948434005.1. Lineage (GTDB taxonomy): Bacteria > Bacillota_I > Bacilli_A > RF39 > UBA660 > UMGS995. Next base: position 224,272 of record CAOJEH010000002.1, on the reverse strand, counting down.
TATGGTTCATCCATTATCAAGTGAAAATCAAATAAAAACATATATAAATAAAGTAAAATCTAGACTAGTTATATCAATTGATGCTTCTTATAATAAGGTAAATAGTATAAGAAATGATACTTGTGTTGATAAAGTAATTATGGTATCACCAAGTGATTCTATGCCTTTATATATGAAACCTATTTATCCATTAACTAAAGATGCAGCAAAAATAGATGATAAGAAAAATTTAATAACATGGAAACAATTTATAAAAGAGGGGTATGGAACAGAGGTAGAGGCTGTACCATATGAAGAAGATAGACCAGCTGTTATAATGCAAACGGGTGGAACAACTGGCCCTTCAAAAGGAGCTGTTTTAACTAATGATAATTTTAATTCAATGGTAGAACAATTTAAAGCTAATGCAACTAATTTTGAAAAAGGTGATACTATGCTTACTATTATGCCCCCATTTCATGGATTTGGTTTATGTAGTTCGTGTCATTTACCACTTTCATTAGGAGTAAAAATAGTTTTAATTCCTAAAATAAATATTAATGAAATTGATAAATTAATAATGAAATATAAAATAAATCATATTGTAGCAGTTCCAACATTATTTAAGGGGTTAAAAATGGTAGTAAGAAAAAAACAAGCTACAGGTAAATTAAAGAATTTTAATCTTAAAGGATTAAAGTATGCTGTAAGTGGAGGGTCTCTTGCTAAAAATGGCTTTGAGGATGATACAGATTTATTTTTTAAAGAAAATGGAGCAGATATTAAATTATCAAAAGGTTATGGATTAACTGAAGCAGTAGCAGGAGTAACCTTTGCAGATGAAAATATGAAAGAAGAAAATAATAATGGTATTCCGATGGTTGCTACTAATATTAAAATAGTAGATCAAGAAACAGATGAAATTTTACCTAATAATATGGTAGGTGAAATTTGTGTTAGGGGAGCTACTGTTATGAAAGAATATTATAATAATATCGAAGAAACAGTGGCAACTATAAAGGATGGATGGTTACATACTGGTGATCTTGGGTATATGAATAATGGACGACTATATTTTAGTGAAAGAAAAGGAAATATGATTATATCAAGTGGAGTTAATGTATATCCTAGTGAAATTGAACAGGTAATTGAGAGTCATAATAAAGTTGCTGCATGTGCTGTAATAGGTATAGATCATCCTTATAAGGAGGAAGTCCCTAAGGCATTTATTGAGTTAAAACCAGGTATTGAAGCAACAGATGAAATTGATAATGAAATACAACAATTATGTAGACAAAATTTAGATAGATATTCACAACCATTTGCTTATGAATATAGAGATAAATTACCACAAACTTTATTAGGAAAAATTAGTCACAATGAATTAAAAAAAGAAGAAGAAAGAATAAAAGGATATAAAGTATATGAAAAAAGGGGGAATAAAAGATGAAAATAGCATTTGATGTAGATGGTATTTTAACAAATTTGCAGGAATTTGAAATTAAATATGGTAGACGATTTTTTGGTGATCAAAATAAACCCATAGATACTAGTAAATTAAGATTTAAAGAAATGTTTAATTGTAGCCAAGAGGAAGAAGATAAATTCTGGAAAAAATATATTTGGAGATATTGTTTATTAGAAAAGGCTAGGAAAGATGCTTCTCTAGTTATGAATAAATTGAAAGAAGAGGGAGACGAAATATACATTTTAACAGCAAGAGCCCATACAACGGAACAAAATACTACGGGTAGATTATTTAGGAGTATGCTTAAATATTTTCTTCGTAAAGAAAATATTCCATATGATCATATATTTTATTATGATGAAGAAACTAGTGCTATTGAAAAAACTGAGACTTGTATTAATGAGAAAATAGAGTTTGCAGTGGATGATCAATCTAAAAATATTAATTGTTTAAAGACAGTTACCAATGTTTCCTATTTCGAAGAAAATCATAACAAGGATTGTAAATATGATAATATAGATAATGTATATAAAGTTGTAAATTTTCTAGAGTTTTATCGTGTTGTTACTGAATATAAAAGAAGAAGTTATAGAGTATTTCAAAAAGGTGGTATAAATGGTTAAAGAAAAAGGTAAAATAGGTTATCAAATAAGTCGTTTTGTTGGTTCTCCCTTATTTAAAATTTGCTATAATCCTATGATTATAAATAAGGGATATATTCCTAAGGATGGTCCTGTATTATTATGTGGGAATCATTTACATGTTTGGGATCAATTTCCAGTTATCTGTTCAACTAAAAGAACATCTCATTGGATGTCAAAAAAAGAATACTTTGATAGTAAATTAGGTCCCTTTTTTAAACTAACTGGTGCTATTTGTGTTGATAGAAATGGAGATGCTAGTGAAGCTACTGATATTTCACTTGAATATTTAGAACTTGGAAGTGTAGTTGGACTTTTCCCAGAAGGTACTAGAAATGGTTTGAAAAGTAGTAGAATAAAGGAATTATATAATATAACTAACCAGGAATATAATTATGAAGATTTTTATAAAAAAATTAGACAAGAAAATCCATTAGAATCTCAAGTAAACTTATTACTAAAACTATATGAACAAGAAAAAATATCTAATGAAATGTTAAGTAAATATATCTTTAATGTAGATGAATCTTTAATTAAATTTAAAAATGAGTCGATAATAGATGAAGAACAATATGATAATTCTTTATTATTACCATTTAAATATGGAGCAGTTTCTATGGCTGCAAAGAGTAATGCGCAAGTAGTACCATTTGCTGTTAATGGAAATTATAATGTTGGAAGTGATAGTTTAATTGTTCGCTTTGGAGCTCCGTTTTGTTGTCATTCAGGTCAATTAGAAGAAGATAATAAAATTCTCAGAAATAAGGTTTTAACATTAGAAAAACAAAATTTAGAATACATTAGAGAAAAAAGTAGTAAATAGATGAATATTTATTGCTTTTTTTATGTTATAATGTTCTATATAAGATTAGATAAAAATAGATGAAGGAGTTTTTATATGTCAAGTGGTATATTTTTTCAAGTTATTAGTATTATTTATATGATTTTGCTATTGATCGTTTATTATGCAAAACAGAGATTAGATACAATAGAAAATAAAATTTTTAGAATATTAATGATTACTAACTTTATTGGGTTAATTATTGATATATTTAGTGTTTATACAATTAAAGTTATGAGTCAATTTCCAATTTTAAATTTGATTGTAACAAAGATGTATTTAGTTTATCTTTTATGTTGGATTTATATTTTTACGTTATATATTTTTGCTATATCAAGAAAAGATGGTATAAAATTTAAAAAAGTTATAAAAATTATAATAACGTTATTGATAATAAGTATTGTAGTAATGAGTTGTTTACCATTACTATATAAAGATAATGGAACTACAGTTTATTCTTATGGCCCAAGTGCTGATTTTACTTATTTAGTAAGTGGGTTATTGATATTTAGTTGGATAATATGTATGATTATTAACTTTAAGAAATTAAAGCAAAAAAAGTATATGCCACTTTTTGCATTTATGACTATAGGTTTATTTGTTATGTTTTTACAATCTACAAATCCAGGATTATTGGTAATGACTTCTATGGAAACATTTATTACTTTTTTAATGTACTTCACAATAGAAAATCCTGATATGAAATTGATAAAAGAATTAAATGTTGCTAAAGACAGGGCAGATAAAGCAAATCAAGCTAAGACTGAATTTTTATCTAGTATGTCTCATGAAATTAGAACTCCTTTAAATGCAATTGTTGGTTTTTCTCAAGCTTTGAAAGAAGAGGAACTTCCTAAAGAGGCTTTAGAAGAAGTAGACGATATAATTATGGCATCTAATAGTTTATTAGAAATTATAAATGGTATATTAGATATTTCTAAGATAGAATCAGGTAAAATTGAAATTGTTAATAAAGAATATCGATTTAAAGAAATATTTGATGAATTAGTAATACTATCTAAAGGTAGACTGGGTGATAAAGCTCTTGAGTTTAAATATTCTTATGATGATAGTATACCTGCCATATTATATGGGGATTATACTCGTGTTAAACAAGTTATATTAAATATTTTGACTAATGCTATTAAATATACGAAGGAAGGGTATATTGATTTTAAAGTTTCTTCTGTTATTAAAGATGATATATGTAGAATAATTGTATCTGTAGAAGACTCTGGTATTGGTATTAAACAAGAAAATATTTCTAAGTTATTTTCTAAGTTTGAAAGATTTGATTTAGATAAAAATATTACTATTGAAGGCACTGGTTTAGGTCTTGCTATTACTAAAAAGTTAGTTGAACTAATGGGTGGTAGAATTGTTGTTCAAAGTGTTTATGGAAAAGGGTCTAAATTTACTATAGCAATAGACCAAAAGATTATTGCTGCTGTAGCAGATGAAATAGAAGAAGACATTAAAGAAGAAAAAGAAATTGATGTATCAGGAAAAAGAGTATTAATTGTAGATGATAATAAAATTAATTTAAAGGTTGCATCAAGACTTTTACAAAATTATAAAGTTATTACAGAAGAAGTTGATAGTGGTTTTTCTTGTATAGATAAAATTAATGCAGGGGAAAATTATGATATTATTTTAATGGATGATATGATGCCTAAAATGAGCGGTGTTGAAACTTTAAAAAAATTAAAAGAAATAGATGGCTTTAATGTACCAGTTATTGCACTAACCGCTAATGCAATAGCAGGAATGAGAGAAAAATATATTTCTGAAGGATTTACAGACTATTTAGCAAAACCAATTAACAAGGTAGAGTTAAATAATATTATTTCAAAGTATTTAAATAAATAATTAGTTATGTTATAATTTATAATAGGGTGATAATATGAAGGATAAGAATTTTTTAATAACAAATGGTGTTGCAGTAGACTCTGGTATTGAATTACTTGGTGATATTAATATGTATAATCAGATAATGGGTGAATTTCAAAAATCATTTAATGATAGAATGGCTAATATAAAAACATATAGAGAAATGTCTGATATGGCAAACTATGCAATAGAGGTTCATTCTTTAAAGAGTGATTCAAAGTATTTAGGTTTTACTGCTTTAGCAGAATTAGCATATAATCATGAAATGGCTAGTAAAGCAGGTGATATTACTAGTGTTAATAATCATTATAATGAGTTAATAACTGAAGCTAATAGAATAATATCAGTAGTTAATAGTTATTTAGGTAGTGGTGATACTACTAATAATACTCCACCTGTTGTTAATATAAATCAATCTAATAGTAGTGATACAGTAGAAGTAATTTCTCCAAAGGAAGTTAATATGGCTACTAAAGCTATTTTAGTAGCAGATGATTCACTTATTATTAGAGATTTTGTTAAAGAAATATTTAGTGATAGTTATGAATTATTAATGGCATCTAATGGACAAGAAGTAATAAATATAGTTAGTTCTAATCAAGATAAGATAGCTGCTATGTTACTTGATCTTAATATGCCTATAATTAGTGGCTTTCAAGTATTAGAATATTTTAAAGAGAATAATTTATTTAATAAAATACCTGTATCAATAATTTCTGGTGCTAGTGATAAAGAATCTATTGATAAAGCATTTACTTATCCAGTAGTTGATATGCTTAATAAACCTTTTTCTAAGGAAAATGTAAAACTTGTTGTAGAAAAAACAATTGATTATGGAAATATTTAATAGGTGGTTGTATGAAAGATGTAAATATATTAATAGCAAATGGAGTTAATGTAGAAAAAAGTTTAGAATTATTTGGTGATATGCAGATGTATGATTCTACTTTAGAAGATTTTTTAAATGAAGTAGGTAATAGACTTGATAGAATTAAAAAGTATAAAGAAATATCTGATATGGCAAATTATGCGATAGAAGTTCATGCACTAAAGAGTGATTCTAAATATTTTGGATTTGATAAATTAGCAGAACTAGCTTATAATCACGAAATGGAAAGTAAAAAGAATAATATGTTTTATGTTGTTGATCACTATGATGAATTAATAGGTGAAGCTAGTAGAATTATTAAATTAGTAGAAGAATATTTAGGAAGAGAAATTGTTGTTAAAACTGTTTCTACTGAAGAAAAACCAATTAGTGATAAAACTATATTAGTAGTTGATGATTCTAATGTAACTAGAAATTTTGTAAGTAAGATATTTAGTAATACTTATAATGTAAAAATAGCACCGGATGGGAATGATGCAATTAACTATATTGCAAATGATACTGAGCATAAAATAGTTGCAGTATTGTTAGATCTTAATATGCCTGGAGTTAATGGTTATGATGTATTAAATTATTTTAAAACTAATAATTTATTTTCAACAATTCCTGTATCTATTATTACAAGTGATAATTCTAAAGAAACACGAGATAGAGTTTTCTCTTATGGTATAGTTGATATATTAGTAAAACCATTTAATGAAAGAGATGTAAAACAAGTACTTGATAAAACAATTTATTTTAATGATCAATTATAAAAGCATTATATGCTTTTTTATTTTAATTTAATTATTGATTTATATATATTGTTATGTTATAATAGGAATACTTTTAAGGGGGCATTAGTATTATGGAAAACGGAAATAAAGATGCAATAATAGATGAGCTTAATAGTAAAATAAGAAAAAATATGAGAATGAATAATATATGTAGTAATCTTACATTTACTGCTTCTATATTAACTATGGGAGCTGCGGGTTATTTTATTAAAACACCTGGTTATCCTGGTGCTTTTGCAGTTACAGGTACTTCTTTAGCAGGTACTGGTATTTGGTTTGGAATAGGGCATATGTTAAATAAGAAGATTGATAATAGTACCAAAAAATATATTAATGTTCTTCATGGTTATGCATTAGAAGATAATAAAGTATATGGTAAAAAAGAATCTATAAAGAAATAATTTAATATTTGTTGTTTAGGAGTGATTTACTATGGAATATATGGTTATGACATTATTAAATGAAGAATTGGCTATTATTCAAGACGCTGCTATTAATATAAAACAGGACTCTATTTCATTAAATATTGATATAGAAATAAAACAGTTGATTGATGAATTTGGATATAGATATGTAGAAGACTTTTTAGATGATGATGTATTAGAAGAACTTAGTGAATTAAATAGTGATGATGATATAGATGATATAATAGAAGAACAAGAAGTAATAGAGGCAACTACATATAATTCTACTTCTACTTCATATAAAGATATGGTTCAAGAAACGGTAGTTAATAATTTTACTTCTTATGTCTATCAATACAAGATTATTGGTGTAGATATAAAACCAAAGCATTGGGATTTGCTGTTTGATACTGCATATGAAATTTATCAAAATAATGGTGTAGAGGAAGAATTTTTAGATGACATGTCTAGATTAAATAGATTTGCGTTTAGTTTAGCACTACTTAAAAATAGTCTAGTTGATATGGGTTGTTTTATTGATGGCCTTTGTTATATGAAATCAAATTATTTGAGTGAAAGTGATATTCGTATGATTCAGGATAAATTATCTAATGCTACTATAAGAAATAAAATATTAGATGCTACTACTAGTATAAATAAAAATAAAGAGAAAGTTAAATCTTCTAGGAATTTATGTGGAAATAAAATAATAGACTTTAATAGTCGTAGAAATAACTAAATGTGATAGTTGACATTTATAGTATAAATATGCTATAATTTTTACGTTTGACGCCTCATGCTCAAACCGCATTGAAAAGGTAGAAACAAGTTAACTTGTACCTTAAGAGCGAGTCTTAAGAAAAATAAAGGAGGTATATTAATGAACGCTGTAATTAAAGTTGGTGGAAAACAATATTTCGTTAAAGAAAACGATGAGATTTATGTAGAAAAGTTAAATGCTAATGCAGGTGATAAAGTTGTTTTTGACCAAGTGTTAATGCTTGATAGTAAGGTTGGAAATCCATATCTTGATGGTGTTACTGTTGAGGGTGAAATTATTAAAAACGGTAAGCAAAGAAAAATAAGAATATTTAAATATAAAAGTAAAGATAGATCTAACCGTAAAACTCAAGGACATAGACAACCATATACACAAATTAAGATTACAAAGATTAATGGTTAATTATGATTAAAGTAAAAATAGAAAAAAAGGGTACAAACTATTCTAAAATTAGTGTTTTAGGTCATGCAATGTATGATGACTATGGAAAAGATATAGTTTGTAGTGCTGTTAGTAGTATTGTTATTACAACAGTAAATGGTATTATGTCTTTAGATAAAGATAGTTTAAGTTACATGGTTAGTAAAAAGGGTATGTCTATAAAAGTAAATAGTACTGATAGAACTACCCAAGTATTAATTTGTAATATGATTAATCTACTAAAGGAATTAGAAAATAATTATAAAGAATTTATTAAAATAAACTAAGGAGGAAATATCGATGAGATTATTAAGATTAAATATTCAGTTATTTGCTCACCATAAAGGACAAGGTTCTACATCAAATGGTCGTGATTCAATCGGACGTAGACTTGGTGCTAAGGCAGCTGATGGAGAGTTTATAACTGCAGGAAGTATAATATATCGTCAACGTGGTACTAAAATTTTTCCAGGTACTAATGTAAGACGCGGTAATGATGATACTATATACTCAACAATAGATGGTATTGTTAAATATGAACGTTTAGGAAGAGATAAGAAACAAGTCTCAGTATATCCAAATGAAAGCAAGTAATTATACTTGTTTTTTTAATTTTTTGGAGTATAATATTCAAAAAGTGGTGACTTAGTATGTATTATGAAAAAAGAATAAAAAAATTGAATAAACGTATTAATAAAAATAATAGGAAAATTAAAAACTTAAGAATAATGAGTGATATAAAAACTATAGCACCAGGCGCAGTATTATTAGTTTCTTCTACGGCATTTACGATATATAACTATGATAATCTTTTGGCAGTTCATTTATACGGAAGTGAGCTTATTTTATCTATAGTATTTGGAATTATACTAATGCCTAATGATGAGTTTAAGCTAATGAAAAAAATAGATAAACATAAAGAGTTTATAAAAAAAGATTTGAATGAACTACATGGATATGCATTATTAGAAAATAAAAAAATGATGAGAAAAATATATAAATAGTTTGATGTATAGATAATTATATTAAAACATGGTATAATAACTTATAATAGGGAGTGTTTTTATGTTTGTAGATGAGGTAGAAATTAAGGTTATTGCTGGTCGTGGTGGAGATGGTTGTACAGCTTTTCGTCGTGAAAAATATATTGCTATGGGCGGTCCATATGGTGGTAATGGTGGACATGGTGGAGATATTATTTTTAAAGTTGATACTGGGCTTCATACTTTACTTGATTTAAGATATCAAAAGACACTTAAAGCGGCAAAAGGTGAAAATGGTAAAGGTAAGAATCAACATGGAAAAGGTGCAGAAGCTTTAGTTGTTAAAGTACCTTTAGGTACAGTTGTGACAGATGTTGATACTGGTTTTATCTTAGGAGACTTAAAGGAAAAAGATGATAGTGTAGTAGTAGCTAAAGGCGGACGTGGAGGAAGAGGAAATACTGCTTTTAAAACTCAATCAAATACAGCGCCTGATTACTCTGAAAATGGAGAAGAAGGAGAAGAAAAAACATTAAAGGTAGAAGTTAAGATGCTTGCAGATGTTGGGCTTGTTGGTCTTCCTAGCGTTGGAAAAAGTACTATTATATCTTGTATATCAAAATCAAAACCTAAAATAGCAGCATATCATTTCACAACTCTAACCCCTAATTTAGGTGTTACTAAAAGTAGTAATGGTAAAAGCTTTGTAGTTGCAGATTTACCGGGTTTAATAGAAGGCGCATCAAAAGGAGATGGTCTAGGTGATAAATTTTTAAGACATATTGAAAGAACTAAAGTAATTGCACATGTTATTGATATGGCTGCAACTGAAGGAAGAGACCCTTATGATGATTATTTATTAATAAATAAAGAATTAGGTGAATTTAATCAAAAATTATTAAATAAACCTCAAATAATTATTGCAAATAAAAAAGATGTAGAAACTTTTAATGATAACTTATTAGAATTTAAAAATAGGCTTAATAATTCTTCGATAAAAATATTTGAAGTTAGTGCTGCTACAAATGATGGGTTAAGTGAAGTAGTTGACTGTTTAGCTAGTATGTTAGATGAACTTCCTTATATGCCTTTATTTGAAGAAGATGCTTTTGAAAGTCATGTTTTATATAAATTTAAAAAGGAAGAGCCTTATACCATAGAAAAAGAAGCTGATGACTTATGGTGTATAAGAGGTGAAAAAGTAGAGAAATTATTTAAAATGACTAAATTTTCATCAGAAGAAGGTATGCTAAGATTTGCTAAGAAATTAAGAAGACTAGGAATAGACCAAAAGTTAGAAGAAATGGGTGCTAAAGAAGGAGATCAAGTTAGAATTTTAGATTTTTATTTTGATTTTAAAAACTAATGTGGGTGATTTATTATGAAGAAAATATTCAAAATAGATAGAAATTATTATGTAATAATAGCCTTTTGTTTAATCGCACTATTTATATCAATACCTGAAAACTGTGTTTTTGGTTCTAAAATAGATTGGGCAAGTCAACATACAGTTTTCCCTAAATACTTTAGAAATTTATTTTATGAAACAGGAAATTTGTTTCCTAATTTTTCTCTATCATTAGGTGCTGGTCAAAATATTTATAATTTTTCATATTATGGATTACTAAATCCACTTATTTTAATATCTTATTTATTCCCTAAAATTTCTATGACTAATTATATTATTATTTTAAATACTTTACTCTATATTAGTTTTGGTTTAGTAATGTATTATTTTTTAAAAGATAAATTTAGGAATGATATATCATTATTAACTACTATGATTTTACTTTGTGCTGCTCCAATTTTATATCATTTTCATAAACACTTTATGTTTGTAGATTATTTACCATTTTTAGTTTTGGGTCTTATTGGTACTGATAAATATTTTAAAAATGGAAGTAGAATCTTAATTATAATAAGTGTATTTTTAATGATAATGATTAGTTATTACTATAGTATATTTAGTATAGGTGTATTATGTATTTATGCATTATATAAATATATAGAAAAAACTGATAAAATTACAGTAAAAAGTATACTACTAGAAGGCTTAAAATATTTAGTTCCTATATTTATTGGTATTTTAGTTAGTTCAGTATTATTACTTCCAACTATATATGTATTAAAAACAGGTAGAGGTAATTTAAGTAATACATTTGATTATATTAAACTTTTATCGCCATCATTTAATTTAGATGCACTCTTATATAGTAATTATACATTAGGGTTAACTTCTATAGCTTTTTTATCACTTCTTTATTTATTCTTTTCTAAAAAAATGGAAGACAAATACTTAGTATATATAATCTTAATCATAATTTGTATTCCTATTTTTATTTATTTATTAAATGGAATGCTATATTATAGAGATAAAGTATTAATACCGTTAATTCCTATGTTTGGTATAATTATAGGAAAATTTTTATCTTTAGTTTTTGATAAGAAAATTTCATTTTTTAATCTTATTATTTTAGTTATTATATCTATTTGTGTAACTTTATTATGTACTAAGGATAACTATAGCATTTGTTATGCTTTTATTGCTGATACTGTATTAGTTTTATTATTAATATATTTCTATTTAAAAGGCTATACTAATAAGAAAATGCTTTCTTTTGTTTTATTACTAGTACCTATTATTACCTTGTTAGTATCTAATAATAGTGATAAATATTTAAAGGGTTCATTTTTTAGTAAGGATGATACTAAAGTTAATAGTGAAATAAAAGAAGTTTTAAAAAGAGAAAAGGATATAGTTAGATTTAATAATTTAGATGATACTTTAAAAAATGTAAATGAAGTATTCATTAAGAATTATAATCAGGATTCTTTATATTCCTCGGTTTCTAATATACTGTATAAGAATTTTTATATAAAAACTTTTCATAATGCGCTATCTTATAGAAATAATTTGGTTTTAGCACAGAATAATGATATACTATTTCAAACCTTTATGGGGGTTAAATATATATATTCTAAATCATCTATACCAACAGGTTATCAGAAAGTAAATAAAAATGTGTATAAGAATGATAATGTATTACCAATGTTTTATGGGACATCATCTCTTACTAATGAAAAAATATTTGATAAACTTAGTTATCCATATAATATAGGTACACTACTTAATAGTGCAGTTGTTTCCAATATATCTACTAAAGATGTTACTAATACTATAAAAGAGATTAATTTAGATTATGTAGTAGAGAAAAAGAAAAATTTAGATATTTCAAAAAAATCTAATTATATAAGGGTTAAAAGTAAGAAAAATGGTAAGCTTGTATTAAGATTAAATAGAAACCTAAATAAAGATATTTTAATAATTAGTTTTAAATTAAAACATACACCTAGTTGTAATAAAGGTGATGCTACTATAAAGATTAATGATGTAGTTAATGTATTAACTTGTAAGGAATGGATGTATAAAAATAATAATAAAGTATTTAATTATGTTATATCTTCTAATGATGATTTAAATAAATTAAATATTGAATTTGATAAAAATACTTATGATATTAGTAATATTAAGGTGTATGAATTAAAATATAATGATTTAGTTGATATCAAAAAGGGATTGTCAAAATTTATAGTTGATAAGGCTAGTTCTAGTAACGAAGATACTAAAGGATATATTAATATGAAATCAGATGGTTATTTTATAACAAGTATACCTTTTGATAAGGGATTTAAAGTATATGTAGATGATAAAAAGGTAAAAACAGAGATTGTTAATAAAGCATTTTTAGGTTTTAAACTTGAAAAAGGCGGCCATCATATTAAAATAAAATATACTTCTCCATTATTTAGAGAAGGTGTAGTTTTATCAGTACTAGGTATTATATTATTTATTTTAGTATTTATTTATGATAGATATAATATTAAAAGAAAAACGGATTAATCCGTTTTCTCTATTTTTAATAGTTTTCCTTTTTCAAGATATTTTATAGTATTTAGTGGTAATATATAGACATTGTATACTTTTCTTTTGAAAAAAATAAATTTTTCACTCTTTAAATTTGGATATAGATATAGAATTTTATTATCTTTATCTGTCATTACTATATCAACTCTTTGACAAAATAGATATGTACTTAAATAGTTTTTCTTAGAAAGTATGTATCCTTCTTCTAATTTTTCAAGATTAAATTTTAATAATTTAAATCTATTATAAAAACCATCTATTTTCTTTAATTTAATTTTTTTATTATTAATAATTAACTTCATATAATCACACTTTCTAATTTAATATTAACATAATAAGTATTAATTTTCAAACTAAGTCTTTATCTAAATTTGATTTTATGATAATATATTTTTAGATAAATATAATGTATAAAGGAGGAATTATAATGAGTGGACATTCTAAATGGGCAACTATACATAGAAAAAAGGGATTAATTGATGCGGCTCGTGGTAAAGTATTTCAAAAAATAGCAAAAGAGTTATATGTAGCTGCTAAAAGTGGAACACCAGATCCAGAACAAAATGCATCTTTACGTATGGTAGTAGAAAAAGCTAAAGCTGCTAATATGCCAAAGGATAATATAGAAAAAGCTATTGATAAAGCTAAGGGAGCCGGTAATGGTGAACATTATGATAATATAAGATATGAAGGATATGGACCAAATGGAGTAGCTGTTATGGTAGATTGTTTAACTGATAATAAAAATAGAACTGCGTCATTTGTAAGAAGTACTTTTACAAAAAAAGGTGGCAATTTAGGTACAGATGGTTCTGTTAGTTATATGTTTGAAAGAAAAGGCTCTATTGTAATACCTAATACTTATGATGAAGATGAAGTAATGTTAGTTAGTCTAGATAATGGTGCGATAGATTTTGAATCTGATGGTGAAAACTATTTAATAACAACTAATCCAGATGATATGTTAAAAGTAAAAAAAGCCTTAGAAGATATGGGCGTTGATACATTCTTAGAAAGTGAAGTTACTTATATTCCTAATATGGAAGTAGAAGTTTTGGATCAGGAGCAAAAAGAAAAAGTACTATCACTTATTGAACAGCTTGAAGATATTGATGATGTTCAAAGTGTCTACTTTAATATGAAAGATTAAAATATCTATTGTAGATATTTTTTTTTATGATATAATTATATTATAGTATAAGGGAGAATGTTTATGGGTAAGAGAAATCAAACTATAAGAAATAAAAGAAAAATTAAAGTTAATGGTTATAAGAATTCTAAAACAGATTTTAGTGGTGTTAATAAGGTAATAAGTAAAGGATTATCTAGAGAAATAAAGTTTACAATTATTTCTATATTCGCTGTTACTATTGTAATGATTTCTAGTGCATTTGCAGTATTTTCTTCTATAGACAAGACAAAAGATGCTAATACCTTAACAGTTGGTACTTTAAATGTTGCTTTTAGTGATAATGAAAATGGAATGGGGAATATTATTAATTTAAATGGTGCTTATCCAGAGCCTGATAGTGATGGATTAAAAGAAGAACCTTATTCGTTCAAACTTACTAATTCTGGTAATGTAGATGTGGGATATAAAATTAAAATATTAGATGATAAAGATATGATTAAAGAAGACGAATGTGAAAATAATCTTCTAGATAAAAATAATATAAGAGTAAGTGTAGATGGTAAGGATGCTTTTACATTATCTAATGCAGAAGGAAATGATTATGTAGTTGAAACTGGTTATTTATCTGCAGGACAAAATAAGGAGTATTCTATTAGAATTTGGTTATCTGATGAAAGTGGTAATGAAGTTTTAGGTAGACATTATCATGGTAAAATAGTAATTGAATCTCAAAATACCTCTACATTATGTAGTACTATAAATGGAAGCGGAACAACAGTTGGAGATGAAATAGTATGTGGAACAGAAGAATTTAATGTTATCTCAAGTGATGAAAATACTATTACGATGCTTGCTAAATATAATTTAAATGTAGGTGCTAATAAGACTACTAGTACTGAAAATATTCAAGATAAAGATGTTTTAGGAAAAAAACCAAATGTAGTAACATATGGTAATATAGCATTTAGTTCAACTAATTACTGGAGTTATATTACGGATAGTAATTTTATATATAATGAAAATTCTAATATATATGAGTATTTAAATTCATATAAGAATTATTTATCTAATAGAGCTAAGATAAGTGATGCTGTAGTAACTTTATTAAGTAAGGAACAAGCAGAGGCTTTAGGATGTGATTTAGGGGGAGCTAATTGTTCTAGTAGTAGATATAAATTCCTTTATACGACTTCTTATTGGTTAGGTTCATCAGGAGATGCTAATAGTATTTATACTATATCTTCGGATGGTAATTATAGTAAAACTTCATATAATAATGCCAATGATTTTGGTGTTAGACCAGTAGTTTCTATAACAAAAAAATCATTTAAATAAAAGTCATTTATATGGCTTTTATTTTATTAATATAAATATTATGTTAAAATAATTATAGGAGGGATTATATGTATGACTATATAATAGGTAAGGTTACTAATATTAAATTTAATTCTATTATTTTAGAGAATAATGGTATAGGTTATTTAATTTACGTTGCAAATCCATTTTTTTATCAAGAAAATGGAGAGTATAAAATCTATGTTTATCAACAAATAAAGGAAGAAGATAATAGTCTTTTTGGATTTAAAAATATAGAAGAAAAAGATTTATTTTTAAAACTTATAAGTGTAAAAGGTTTAGGTTGCAAAATGGCAATTCCTATGTTTGCAACTGGATCTACAGATGGTATAATAGATGCTATTGAAAGAGAAAATATATTATATCTTAAAAAGTTTCCTAAAATTGGAGATAAGCTTGCCCGTCAAATTATATTAGATTTAAAAGGAAAACTTAATATGAATGTTAATAATATAGTAGAAGATACTACAAGTGAATTAGTTGAGGTATTACAAGGATTAGGATATAAGGATAAAGAGATAAAAGCAATAGTTAATAAAATTGATAATAATTTATCTATAGAGCAACAAATAAAGGAAGCTCTAAGGCTGTTGTTAAAGTAGTAGGAAGTAATTATGTATAATATTAGTGATTTTATTAAGAATAGAACTATTCATAAAAGTGTTGAGTTATTCAGTATAGCTAGGATTTCATTTGGAATTAGTTGTGACTTTTCATCAGCTGAATTTGAGAAATTAATAGATGAAATTTATAAACTTTATGAATATCATAATGATATATATAAGTATGAAGAAGATATTGATATTTTTTTAAGATATACTATTATGAATGGTATTAGAAATGGAAGGAAAAAAATTACTAGTGAAGACATTTTAGATTCTATATGGGAAGTTAAAACTAATAGAAACTTAAATCCTAGTTCTATAGGACTTAATAGTGGAAAAATAGTAAGTATTGCTGCTTATAAAATTAAAAAAAATCAGGAGAGATATTATGACAGATGAGAATATAATTAGAAATGTTTCGGTAAAAGATGATGGTATTTTAGATAATTCTATTAGACCAGAAGTTATAGATGAGTATATAGGTCAAACAGAAGTAAAGGAAAATATTAAGGTATTTATAGAAGCTGCAAAGATGAGAGAGGAGGCCTTAGATCATGTACTATTATATGGCCCTCCTGGACTTGGAAAGACTACTTTAGCATATATAATAGCTAATGAAATGGGAACCAATATTAAAACAGCAAGTGGACCTAGTATTGAAAAATCAGGAGATTTAGCCGCAGTTTTATCATCATTAGAGCCTGGGGATGTATTGTTTATAGATGAGATACATAGAATGCCAAAATTTATTGAAGAAATATTATATCCAGCAATGGAAGATTTTACATTAGATATAATAATAGGAAATGAAGGTAATAGTAAAAATATCAAAATAGATTTACCACCATTTACCTTAGTAGGTGCAACAACAAGAGCAGGAGACTTAACATCTCCATTAAGAGATAGATTTGGTATTGTTTCTAAATTACAATTTTATACTGTAGATGAACTTACAGAAATAGTAAAAAGAACATCACGTGTACTTGATACTACAATAGAAGATGAAGCCGCAATAGAATTAGCTAGTAGAAGTAGAGGAACTCCTAGAATTGCTAATAGATTACTTAAAAGAGTTAGAGATTTTGCATTAGTAGAGGGGAATGGAGTTATAGATAAAAAAATAACCGATATGGCTTTAGATAGACTAAAAGTTGATAAGCAAGGACTTGATGCCACAGATCATTTACTTTTATCAACTATTATTGATAAGTTTAATGGAGGACCTGTTGGTGTTGATGCTATAAGTAGTTCTATCGGAGAAGAGGTATCAACTATAGAAGATGTATGTGAACCTTATTTATTACAAACTGGGATTCTTAAAAGAACTAGTAGAGGTAGAATTGTTACTGAATTAGGCTATAAAGCTTTAGGAATACCATATAATAATTAATACTCTAACTAGAGTATTTTTAAATTATATGATATAATATCAATGTTTTGGTGATAGTATGAAGAAAAAGTTATTTAATAGTGAAACTAATTATAATGAAATAAATAAAACTATAAATAATAATATAGATGATATTGTAATGTTTTCAAATAATCAAAATATAGAAGAAGGTTTAAAGTCATTTAGTCGATTAAGAAAATCTTCTAGAATAATATCTATTGCAAACTATGTTGATAATAACTATGATGATGGAGTTAGTAAAAAGATACCAATTATATTGACTGCATCAATTATATTAGATAGGTATAGTGATAAATCTTTAGAACTTAGTGATATGAGTATTGCTATGATTGCTGATT
Source organism: uncultured Mycoplasmatota bacterium (assembly GCA_948434005.1). Classification (GTDB taxonomy): domain Bacteria; phylum Bacillota_I; class Bacilli_A; order RF39; family UBA660; genus UMGS995. The sequence goes on along the minus strand of CAOJEH010000002.1, from coordinate 206,433 downwards.
TTGGTTATTTGACTACTCCAGATAATTTAGAAGTATTTATGAATATATTTAGTGAAGATGTACTTACTGAAATAGATAATAAATCTAATTCTTCGGATAATTTTATTAACTATATGTTTATGGTAGAAGATAAGTATTATAGTTTAGTAGGTGAAAATATAAATGAAAAATTAATTTTTTATATTAAAAATATTAATAATAGTGATTTAGAAAAATATGTAGAAAATATAAATGAACAAATAGAAAATACAATTAATAAGGAGGGAATAAAGTTTTGAAAACTGAAGACTTTGATTACAATTTGCCAGAAGAATTAATCGAACAGACTCCTATTAAAGATAGATCTTCTTCTAGAATGTTAGTTTTAGATAGAGAAAGTGGAGATATAGAACATAAACATTTTTATAATATACTTGATTATTTAGAAAAAGGCGATACTTTAGTTTTAAATGATACTAAAGTATTACCTGCAAGACTTATAGGTAGTAAAGAAGAAACCAATGCAGTAATAGAGATATTACTTTTAAAAAATATAAGTGATGATTATTGGGAATGTCTAGTAAAACCAGCTAGAAGAATAAAAGTTGGTACGATAGTATCTTTTGGAGATGGTTTATTAAAAGCTAAATGTATTAAAGAACTTGATAGTGGAATTAGACATTTTGAATTAATATATAATGGGATTTTATATGAAATATTAGATAAATTAGGTACAATGCCTCTTCCTCCATATATTCATGAACAATTAGAAGATCAATCTAGATATCAAACAGTATATGCAAAAGAAATTGGTAGTGCAGCAGCACCTACTGCAGGGCTTCATTTTACAAAAGAGTTATTAAAAGAAATAGAAAATAAAGGAGTTAATATTTGTTATATTACACTTCATGTAGGACTTGGTACATTTAGACCTGTAAGTGTTTCAAATATTTTAGAACATAAAATGCATAGTGAATATTATAGTATTAGTAGTGAAGCTTGTAAAAAACTTATTGAAACAAGAAAAAGTGGTCATAGAATTATATCAGTTGGTACTACTACTACTAGAACTTTAGAAACTATAATGACTAAGTATAATGAATTTAGAGAAGATAGTGGCTTTACAGATATATTTATTTATCCAGGTTATAAATTTAAGGGAATTGATTGTTTAATAACAAATTTTCATTTACCTAAATCAACCCTAATAATGTTAGTATCTGCTTTTGCAGGAAGAGAAAATGTTTTAAATGCGTATAAAATAGCAGTCTCTGAAAATTATCGTTTCTTCTCATTTGGAGATGCAATGTTTATCAAATAAAATATCCAAAAAGGAGATGTATATGATATGGAAGAACAAATATTTAATATATTTTATGAAGAAATAATTCCTAATGCTAGTAAAACGGGTATTATTTTAGTAGATGGAATTAAGTATCATATTCATTTTAATACCCAAATCCACAATCATCAAGTTCATAATGTGGATGGTACAATTCCTCTACTCACAATAAATAATGTTAATGATTTTAATGATAAATTAGTAGAATACATAGAAAAATCTATGGTGTTTTTTGCTGATTCTAAATTTGATTCTGTAAAAGAAAGAGTTTGTGGTTTTAAAAAAGAGGATCAAATAAAATACTTACTTACAATTTTATTTGCTAATTGTACAGAGAATGATTTCAATAATCCTGTTTTGTATTTACAAAGACAGATTGATTTTATAGATAATAATCAACTCTGTGAAAATTATGCTATGTATACATATGTAGCTAATATTCCTGAATTTGATAATGCTTCTATTGAGGTGTTATCAACATCACAGGAACCAACGCTAGAAACTCCTTATGTGTTTTCTAGTAGAATTAAAAATGATAATTCAGATCAATATTATGATTTACCAAATATTAGTTATGGTATTAGTAATGGTATAGTATATATATCTATACAATAAAAGGAAAGAGAAGAAAACCTAATGAAGATCCTACTAGTTTTACTAAAAAAATAAATAGAGAACTTTATAAAATTAATAAAGATGTCACTCCAACTGAAGAGTATGTTAATTATAAAGAAGGAAAAACTTCTTTTTATCCTGAAAATGTTATTGATGTTACACATTCTAGTGTTTTAGCTTTAACAGTTTTTTTAGGAATATTGAAAAAAGAGAATTATAATAAAGTAGTTGTAGTAGATTATTTACCACTTAGATATTTATCTAAATATGAAACAAAATTATCTAGTTTAGGTAAAAAGGATTTTTCCAATGCTATAGATTATAACAAAACTATAGAAGATATTGAAGAAGAATTAGATTATAATCAAAATAATATTACGAATAAATTTATTAGAACTTTTGAAAGAGTTAATTATCATTTAGAAAATATGGATATAATTTCATATCCTGGTGAGATAGATAATTGTATGCATATAAAAATTAATGATAATATTAATCATAATAGCAATCACATAATTAATTATATATATGATAAAATAGTAAACACTAATAAAAAAGAAAGTAGGAAATAATATGAAAATAAAATATTATTTAAAAAAGAAAGAAAAAAATACAAAAGCAAGACTTGGTAAAATTGAGACTAATTATGGTACTTATGATACCCCTATGTTTATGCCAGTGGGGACACGTGCTACTATAAAAGGGTTGACTCCTGAACAAGTTAAGGAATGTGGCTCTGGTATAGTTTTAGCTAATACTTATCATTTATGGTTACGCCCAGGTGAAGATATAGTAAAAAAAGCAGGTGGCTTGCATAAATTTATGAATTATGATGGTCCTATATTAACTGATAGTGGTGGTTTTCAAGTATTTTCTTTAGCTAAAAATAAGGAAAAGGATATAACTGAAGATGGAGTTTTCTTTAAAAGTCATATAGATGGATCAAATTTATTTTTAACACCAGAGAAATCTATAGAAATTCAAAATAAATTAGATAGTGATATTGCGATGAGCTTTGATGAATGCCCTCCAGCTAGTGCTAGTTATGACTATTTAAAAAATAGCTTAGAAAGAACATTAAGATGGGCAAAGAGAGGAAAAGATGTTCACTCTAATAAAAATCAAGCTTTATTTGGTATTGTACAGGGAGGTCCTTATAAGGATTTAAGAAAATTCTCTGCAACTGAGACTGTAAAATTAGATTTTGATGGTTATAGTATTGGTGGGGTTGCAAATGATGGAGAAAGTAAAGATGATATGTATAAAGCAATAGATTATTCTATACCATATTTACCAGAAGATAAAATTCGTTACTTAATGGGAGTAGGAGATCCTATAGATATAATCGAAGGAGTAATAAGAGGTGTTGATATATTTGATTGTGTATTACCTACTAGAATAGCTAGACATGGTCAAGCCTTTACAAGATGTGGTAAAATTAATCTAAATAATTCAAAATTTATAGAAGATTTTACACCAATAGAAAAGAGTTGTGATTGTTATACATGTAAACATTATACTAAAGGATATATAAGACATTTAATTACTACAAAGGAGTCTCTAGGTGGAAGTTTACTTTCTATTCATAATATACGTTTTTTAATTAAACTTACAGAAGAATTAAGGGATGCAATTAAAAATGATTGTATTTTAGAGTATAGGGAAAAATTTATTAAAGAATATAGTCAAAAAAAATAAGCCACAAAAGACTTATTTTTTATATATCCAATTTTTCATTAATAAATACTTTATCTTCTCGTAATATTTCATGTAATTCTTCTTCAAGAGAATTTAAATAACTTTGTTCTATTCTATCAACTCTACATTTTTCTGATAATAAAATAGAATTAACTTTTTTGGCTGCAATGTCAACTTTATCATTTACTACTACATAATTATATTTAGTTATTTCATTTAATTCTTTATAAGCAGTTAAGAATCTTTTTGTTATTTTATCCTTAGTTTCAGTATTTCTACCTTCTAATCTTCTTTTTAATTCTTTTATAGTTGGTGGAAGAATAAAGATAAAGATAGTTTCTTCTAACATTTCTTTTATCTTTAAAGCTCCTTGTATTTCTATTTCTAAAATAACATCAATACCTTGATCAAGTTTTTCTTGAATTACATCTCTTGGAGTTCCATAGTAATTATCTGAGTATTTTGCATATTCTAGGAATCTATTTTCTTTTATCCTCTTTTCAAATTCTTCAGATTTTAGAAAATAATAATCCTTACCATTCACTTCACCTGGTCGAGGAGCTCTACTAGTGCATGATATAGATAACCAGGTTTTCTTATTTGTTTTTAATACCTCTTGTACTATGGTTCCTTTTCCACAACCACTAGGTCCTGATATTACAATTAATTGTCCTTCGCTTTTAGTTTTCTTCATATTCCATTTTCTCCTTATATTTTGGGTGATTAATATATTCTTGTTGTATTAATTCTTTCTTTTTATCTTCATTTAATATAGATGCATATACACTAGTTGCAATAAATTCCATCTTCATCATATTACTTTTATTTTTAGAAAAATTACTTATTATAGGGATATCTATACTTTTTTTAACTCTATTTAAATAATTTTGTCCTAACTTGTCAAATCCTAAGACTCTTATATATTCTACATCTTTAGTTTTACTTGCCATTTCTTTAGTAAATCCACATAAGATATGATTTAACATTCTATTTATTTTATTATAAGTATACCTCTTAGATTTAACTCTATTTATTAAATCATCATAACTTATAGAATTAATAATTTCTTTTTTTATTTTATCTCCAAGTCCTTCATCTACTGTTTGATATATATTTAAATCTTCTTCTAACATTATTTTATATTTTAAAAATTTAAAATAATCTTCTTCAAAATGTAAATCTACTAAATATGGTTTTACAAATTCCGGTATTTGTTTATCTATCTTTTTATTTTCTCTAAGAGCCTTTCTTATACTAGTTGCACTACTAAGATCTTGGTCTAGTTCTTTACTATTATAGTTATTTTTTCTTTTTATACAAAGTGGTTTTATTTTATAATTGTTTTTTCTAATTACTTTGATATAGCTAATACCTAATAAATCATTAGGGAGATTTACTACTTTATTAGTTAAATCAAGTAAAGCTTTTGATAAAGCAGTAGGATAATTTTCTCCCATTTTCATATATATTTTAGTAAGGGGGTCAAACTCTTTGTTGTTAAGTTCAGTATCCACTAGTTCAGTAAATAAATTTATATCATTAGTTTCACTACCAAAGATTAATTTATCTACTTTTAATTTTTCTAATAGAGTGATTGCTCCATAGCTGAAATAGTCTGCAGATTCTGTTGCAAAAACGTATGGTAGTTCTATAACTAAATTTACTCCTGCTGTTAATGCAATTTTCATCTTTTTCCATTTATCAATAATAGATGGTGTACCTCTTTGAGTAAAGTTACCACCTAGAATTAATACTATTTCGTCATTTGGATACATTTCTTTAACTTTATTTATATGATATAGATGACCATTATGAAATGGATTATATTCTGCAATAATACCTATGGCCATAAAATCACCTCTTTTTAGTAGTTATAATTTTATCATAGTTTAATAATAAAATAAAGATATATATTATAAAAATATGATATAATATATTTGGTGATTAGATGTTTATAGATTTAGACTTTAATGATGATTATATTATAAATCAAAAAGTAGATATTCCTAGTAGTTATTATCGGGATAGTGAAGTTAAAGAAATAAAAGATTTATATGTTAATGGTAGATTTTATTATGATAGTGATGATACTATCAGAGCTAGGTTTGATATAGAAGGGAATATGATTATAGAAGATTCTATATCTTTAGATGATGTTTCATATCCATTTTCTATAAAATATGATGATATTTTGGAAGAAAGTTACAAAAATGATGAAAATAAGCTTGATTTATTTGAGTTTTTGTGGGAAAATATTGTACTAGAGGTTCCACTTAAGTTTACCAAAGTTGATAATCTTAGTGAGTTCCAAGGAAACGGATGGAAATTAATTAGTGAAGAAGATAATATTTCTAATGATAATCCATTTAGTGATTTACTAGAAAACTTTGATAAAAAGGAGTGATAATATGATTAAGTTAGATATTCAAATGTTTGCAGTACCATTTCGTAAAGTTTCTAAAACTAGAAAAAGAACTAGACAAGCACATAGAGCAATCGATGTACCTACAATGACTAAATGTCCAACTTGTGGAGAAATGATTAAACCTCATAGAGTTTGTAAGAAATGTGGTAGCTACAAAAAGAAAACAGTCATCGAAACCAAAGAAGTATAAACTTCTTTTTTTTATTTATAAATTTGTTCTTAATATAATAAATGATACTATGAAAAATAAATTTCTAGTATTTTTATTTGTCTAATTATAATAATTGGTCATTTTATTTATCTTTTTCATTATGTTATAACATTAGCAGTTAGAAAAGAGGTATATTTAATGAAGTGTTTGTTAGATGAAAAAATAAATAAAGAGTTTAAATATGAACTAAAAAGTTCTAAAGAATTACAAAGTAATGATATTATACCTATGGTAAGTGATACTATGTTTCATATTATGTTAGGTAGTGAAAAGAATAAGAAGTTTTTATGTTATTTTTTGTCATTAGTATTAAAAAGAAATTATCAAGAAATTTATGATAATATAAAATTTATTAAGAATGAAATAGATAATGATAATTACTATGATGCGAAAAAGACTCTAGATTTAATTATAAAGTTAGATGGGAAACTTTATAATATAGAAATGAATAATTTATATAGAAAAGAATCATTAGAAAGAAATATAGATTATGCAGGAGAATTATATAAATCAGATAGAAAAAGAGGTAGAAATTATCATTATATGTATGTATTTCAAATTAATATGAATAATTTTACTTTTAGTGATAGAAAAGAAGTTAAAGACATATTTATGCTAAGAAATGAATCTGGTGAAATCTTAACAGATAAGATAAAAATTATGCATATATATCTTCCCAAAATTAGAGAAAAATATTATAATAAAGAAAAGTTAGATGAATTAGAAAAATTATTATTAGTGTTTAATTCAACAAAAGATAGTGAATTAGAAGAAATAATAGGAGATAGTGATATTATGAAAGAGTATAAGGAAGAGGCACAAAGAGTTTCCCATGATTATGAAGTTATAGGATTATATGATAAAGAGTTAGAAGATAAATACTTAAAAGATGCAATATATGATGATGGTATGGAGAAGGGTATGGAGCAAGGTATGCAGGAAGGTTCTAGAAAAGAAAAAATATCTATTGCCAAATCTTTATTACAAAATAATGTTTCTATAGATATTATTATGAATTCGACAGGTCTTTCAAAAGAAGAGATTGAATCTTTAAATAGCTAGTAATTAAAATATAAAGTAAGTATAAAAAGAATTGAAATAGGTGATAATAATGGATTTAACTAAGTATAAAAATGACAATTTATTAATAGTAACACCTAATTCTTCAAAGTTAAGCTTATTAGAAAGTAATAAGAATTTAATAAATGTTAAGTATATGACTATAGAAGAATATAAAAATCACTATTTTTTTTCATATGATTTAAAAACAATAAGTTATTTAATTACTAAATATAATTATAATTTAGATGTTTGTAAAATAATGCTTTCTAATTTATATGTTATTGATATAAATAAAAAGTATTCTAATAGTAAACTTAATTTATTAAAAGATATTAAAAAAGAGTTAGTTGATAAAAACTTATTATATTTTGATAAATTATTTTCTAATTATATAAAAGATAAAAAGATAATTGTCTATAATTATGATACTTTAGAAAAATATGAAAAAGAGATGTTTAGTAATGCTTTATTTATAAATAAAGATAAAAAAAGTATAAATAGTAAAGTTACTAAATGTGTGACTTTAGAAGATGAAATATTATATGTAGCAAGTGAGATTATTAAATTATTAAATAATGGTATTGATATTAATAATATTTATCTATCTAATGTTATGGATGATGATTTATATGTAATTAATAGGATATTTAAATATTTTAATATTAAAGTTAATATAGATATGAAAGAATCTATTTATGGTACTAAGTTTGTAAAAGATTATTTAAAGACAAAAAAAATACCATATCTTAATAATAGGGTTAGTAAAAAACTTATTAGTGTTATAAATTCACTTGTTTTATTAGAAGATGATCCTAATTATGATTTATTCTTAATAGATAAGTTGAAACATACTTATTTAAAACCTGATAAATATAAAGACGCAGTTAATATAATTGATTATAGAGATTATTCTATTACAGATAATGATTATATTTTTATTATTGGTTTTAATCAGGATATAATACCAAATACATATAAAGATGAAGACTATATAACTGATAATATAAAGGATGAAGTTTCTTTATATAAAACAGTAGATAAAAATATAATAGAAAAAAACTCAGTTATTAATAGCCTAAGTAATATTAAGAATTTATATTTATCATATCGAGAGAAAAGTAGTTTTAATAATTATTTACCTTCAGTATTAATAGATGAATATAATTTAGAAGTTGAAGAATATAATCCTAATATTATTTATAATTCTAATCTTTATAATAAACTTTTACTTGGAGAGTATTTAGATAATTATTATAAATATGGTGAGATTAACTCTAATTTAGGAAGTTTAATTAATAATTATGATATTAAATATAATACTTATAATAATAATTTTACAGGTATTAATAATAATAATTTTTTAAATTTTATTAATAATCAATTAAGACTTAGTTATACTTCATTAAATAGTTATAATAATTGTGCTTTTAAATATTATATTAATTATATTTTAAAAGTTAGTCCTAATCAAAATAATTTTTCATTATTTATAGGTAACTTATATCATCATATGTTTGAAGTTATGTATAATAAAGATTTCTCATTTGATAGAGAATGGGATTTATATTTAGAAGATAAAGATTTATCATTAGAAGAAGTATTTTTACTTAAAAAATTTAAAAATAAATTACTAGATATAATAAAAATTATAAGAGAACAAGAAAAATATACAACTTATAATGATAAATTATTAGAATATGAAGTTAATATAGATTTAGGAAAAAAAGTTGATTCTAGATTTACTGGTAAAATAGATAAAATATTATATAAGAAAAATATTAATGATACTTATTTTTCTTTAATAGATTATAAAACAGGTAATATTAATACAAGTATAAATAATATTAAATATGGTCTAAATATGCAGCTTCCTATATATTTATATTTAATTAATAAATCTAACTTATTTGATAATCCTATATTTACTGGAATTTATTTTCAAAGAGTATTATTTCCTACTTATAAATGGGAAAAAGATAAGAGTGTAGATTATATTAAAAATAGTAGTTTAAAATTACAAGGATATTCTACTGATAATAAAGAAAGATTAGAAGAATTTGATAATACATATTTAAATAGTGATTATATTAAGGGTATGAAATTAAATAAAGATTTAAGTTTTTCTAAAAATAGTAAATTATTAAGTGAAGAAGATATTTATAATATTTTAAATTATACTGATAAATTAATATCAGATACTACAGATGAAATACTTGCAGGTGTTTTTTCTATTAATCCTAAAGTTATTGATAAAGAAATATCTTGTACACACTGTGAATATAGGGATGTTTGTTTTGTTAATAATAGTAATTTAGTTTATTTAGATAGTGTTAGTGATTTAGACTTTCTAGGGGGTGATACGAATGGCTAATACATGGACAGAAGAACAACTTTTGGCAATTAACCTAGAAGGTAATAATATTATAGTTTCTGCAGGTGCAGGTAGTGGTAAAACTGCAGTATTAACAGAAAGGGTTTTAAGAAAAATAAAAAGTGGTATTCATATAGATAATTTATTAATACTTACTTTTACTAATGCTGCAGCTAAAGAGATGAAAGATAGAATAAGGGGAAAACTTATAAAAGAAGGATTAAGTGATGAAGTTAATATAATAGATAATGCCTATATTACAACCTTTGATAGTTTTTCTTTAAGTATTGTAAAAAAGTATCATACTTATCTTAATATAAATAGAGATATTAAAATTACAGATTCTTCATTACTAAATATAGGAAAAAGAAAGATACTTGATTCTATATTTGATGAGTATTATAAAGGTAATAATAAACTATTTGAAGAGCTTATAAATAATTTTTGTTTTAAAAGTGATAAAGAATTAAAGAAATTATTATTAAAACTTAATGATAAATTAGATATGAGAGTAGATAAGATTAAATACTTAGAAACTTATCTTGATAATAGTTTTAATATGGAAAAAATTGATTATGATATAAATTTATATTTTTTAGAGATAAAGAAATTAATTGATAAGATACCTAGTATTATAAAAGAATTATCTTTATATACTGATTCAGATTATATTACTAAGTTAGAGGAATCTTTAAAGATACTTTTAAATGTAAGTAATTATGATGATATAGTCTCATCTCTAAATATAAATATGCCTAATCTAGCTCGTGGTAGTGGAGATGAAGTTAAAAATATTAAATCTAGGATAAGTGATATTATAAAGGAGATTAAATCTTTAGTGATTTATGATAGTAGTTTTGAGATAAAAGAAGTAATTAATTCTACTTATGATAATATTTCTATAATTATATCTATTTTACTTGAGTTTGACAAAAGATTTATAGAATATAAAGAGAAAAATAATATGTATTCTTTTTCTGATATAAGTAGAATGGCTATTAAAATAGTAGAGGAGAATAATGATATAAGATTAGAACTTACTAAAAGTTTTCAAGAAATTATGGTAGATGAGTATCAAGATACTAATGATATTCAAGAATATTTTATATCATTAATAAGTAAAAATAATGTTTATATGGTTGGAGATATTAAACAGTCAATCTATAGATTTAGAAATGCTAATCCATATATATTTAAAAATAAATATGATACTTATTCAAATAGTAATGAAGGTATAAAAATAGATTTATTAAAAAACTTTAGATCTAGAGATGAAGTCTTAAATAATATAAATTTATTATTTGATAATTTAATGGATGATATCCACGGAGGTGCAGATTATAAAAAGTCACATCGTATGATATTTGGTAATAAAACTTATAATTTAGAAGGTAAGACTAATCAAGCGTATGATTTTTCTATTCTTACTTATGATATAGATGAAGAATTTAGTAATAATGAAAAAGAAATGTTTATAATAGGTAATGATATAATAGATAAAATAAATAATAAATATCAAGTATTTGATAAGGATAAAAAAATACTAAGAGATATTAATTATAGTGATTTTGTTATTTTAATAGATAGAACAACAGACTTTGATAATTATAAAAAAGTATTTGAGTATTTGCATATACCACTTACTTTATATAAAGATGAAGAGCTAAAAAATGATAATGATATATTAGTAATTAGAAATTTATTAAAATTAATTAGATGTATTGACATGGAATCATATGGTAAGGAATTTAAGTATTCATTTATGTCAATTGGTAGAAGTTTCTTATTTGAAAAAAGTGATGAAGAGTTATTTAATTATTTTGTAAATGATAATTTTAAAGATAGTGATATTTATAAAAAATTACTTGATGCATATAATTATTTTTATGAATTATCTCCTAAAATGTTTTTATTAAAACTATGTGATATCTTTAATTATGAAGAGAAGTTATTAAAACTAAATAATATTCATATATCTAGACTTAGAATAGAATATTTTTATAAATTACTTAGTGAATTTGAATTAAATGGATTTGATATATATAGTTTTATAGATTATTTAGATGATATATTTGATACTGAAGAAAGGGTTAGTTTTTCTATAAATAATAGTAGTAATAACTCAGTTAAAATTATGACTATTCATAAATCTAAAGGATTAGAGTTTCCTATTTGTTATTTTGCAGGATTTAGTCGTGAATTTAGTTTTAGAGAGTTAAATGATAATATTTTATATAGTAATAATTATGGTATAATTATTCCTTATTTTAATGAGTATATAAAACCTACTATTTATAAGAATTTATTAAAAATAGAAAATAAAAAAGAAGAGATAAGTGAAAAAATTAGACTTTTATATGTAGCATTAACTAGAGCTAAAGAAAAGATGATTATTGTTATTCCAGAAATATGTGAAGATAAATATTATGATAGTGATAAGATAAAATCATTTTTAGATATGATAGGTTTAGTATATAATAATATTTCAGATTATGTTATAAAAGTTAATCCTAAATGTAGTAAAGATTATTTAATAAATAAAAGTGATAATGATTATCATAGACTAGCTAGTAATAATACTATAAAAGTGGATGAGGTAAATATTATAACTGATGTTTTATCCGAAGAAAAATACTCTAAGGGTGGAAATAAATTAATTACTAAAGAAGAACAAGAAAAGATGGATATTGGTACTAATATTCATGAAGTATTAGAAATGATAGATTTTAATAATCCAGATTATACTATGTTAGATGATTTTACTAAAGATAAAGTGAAAAGATTTATTGAAAGTGATTTAATTAAAAATAATTTAGATTCTAAATTTTATAAAGAATATGAATTTACTTATACAGAAAATAAAGTATTGATGCATGGTATTATTGATTTAATGATAGAAAATAATGATGAGATAATTATTATAGATTATAAGTTAAAAAATATTAATGATGAGTTATACAATAAACAATTACTTGGATATAAGCGTGCTATTGGTATGAGAACTGATAAGAAAATAAAGACATATTTATATTCTATTATTGATTCTAAATTAATAGAGATAGATAAAGTTCTTTTATAGATATAATTTTAATAATATTAGGAGGATATATATGGTTTATGAAGATTTACTTTTACAATATCAAAATTTATATGAAGAATATAAAAATCTATTATTACTTTATAAGTCAAGACTTGAGCTTGCAATAAATGACTTAAAAAATCCATCTGGAGGGTACATTCAGTTAATTTATGAGGAATATAAGAAGCTTTTAGATAATCCAAAAAATATGTTTTTAAAGTTCACCGTATTTAAAGACGTATCTTTTACTAATCTAAAAAGTTTTATTCATAGCTTAAATAAATTATCTTTAAGAATAGAAGAAATCACTTCTAAATTGAGGCTAGTTGATAATATGACTGTATATAGAGCAATATCTGTTGAAGATGGTAAAAATATAAATGGTATTTCTAAAAGCACATTAATCTCTACTAGTACTGATATTTCAGTATGTAGCTCGTTTCTTATTCAAGATGATAATATAAATTATAAGCATTATCTATATCAAATAAATTTAGAAAAAGGTTCTTTGGCAGCGGTTTGTCCTTATTCTATTTTATTAGATAGAAAAGATAATCATCTTATATTAACTAGTAAAAATAATCAAAAGGAAGTAATATTATCTAGAAATAATTATGAATTTGTTGAAGGATTATCTACGACTACTAAATTAGATAATGGTAAAGAATTAAATATTATTATTGTAGATGCAAAAAGTAAAACAAATGCAGATACTAATAAAATATCTAAATAATTAAAAAGATTAGAAAATTTTTAAACTTTAATAAAATGTTAAGTGATTTATAAATTTACTTTGATGGGGAATCCTTCTCATACTGCAAAGTGTATATGAACTCCAGTTACAAATCTATTACCTATAATCTTTATTAGTTGTTCTTTTTTCATAAATATTGCTTTTTAAGAGATTACAGGTCATATTATATACTAATTATTTTTTTGTAAAGTAGTTTGATTTATATATCAACGTATATTATAATGATTATGTTTAGGGAGGTTACTATGGGATTAAAGCGAAATGAAATAAAAAGGTTATGTATGTATACTGCACTTTCTACTACATTATTAGCAGGAACTGTAGGAATTTTTACGATTGTTAAAAAAGGACGTGAAGAGGGATTAAAACAAATGATAGATGCTACTAGGAATGATTTTATAGATAATTCTATTGATAATTTAAATATTCATATTCCAGGAGTTCATATTGATACTCAATCAGAATATAATATAGGTAATATTTTATTAAATCAATATGGGGAATATTTAAATTTAGATAAAATTAGATTATTAAAAGAAGAACGTTTTAGTTGGTTTACTAGAGCAAAAGATGATATAGATAAACAGGATAATGTTTATAAAAAAGAAATATATGATAATGAAGAAAAAGAATATGGTCATCATAACTTTAATTATCCTTCTGATAAAAAAGAAAAAATAAATGTTTATACTTCTAATGATATATTTAGTTTTAGAGAATGTATGAATGAATTTATATGTATTGATAATCCTGGAATTCATTTTAAGGATATTAAGTACATAGTGGAAGATAATCAGTCTTATATTGCAGTAAGTGATAATAAATATTTAGTTGATAATAAAAACCTTTCTAATTTTATTAAAGCCTATAATCATTTAGAAAGTGAAGATATTGATTCTTATTATAGTGTTGAATATCAATATATGGATGATTTAGTTGATGGTATTATAGCAGGTGCAGTATTTAAAATGGAATTAAAAGATAGAAAGTTATTTACAAATATTAATAAAAGTGGTGCATATGTTAAAAAGTAGAAGTAATTTAACTTCTATTTTTATTTTTCTTGTGATATACTTATTAAGTAGAAAAGAGGAATGATAATATGAAAACAATGATATTTGGTCATAAGAAACCTGATACTGATTCTGTTATGGCAGCAATATCATTATCATATTTAGAAAATAAATGTGGTAAAGATACAGAACCTAGGGTTTTAAGTGTACCTAATAAAGAAACTAATTATGCTTTAAAATATTTTAATTTAGAAGAACCTGATTATCTTAACGATGTTAAACTACAATTAAAGGATGTTAATTACCATAAAGATTTCTTTTTAAAGGAGACTGATTCTATATTTATGGGATATCAATATATGCTTGATAATGAACTTACGGGTCTTCCTATAGTTAAAGAAGATAATGATTTTACAGGATTAATTACAATAAAAGATTTATCTAGAACTATGATACATGAAAATGGTGTTTCTCTTAATACATCTTATAAAAATCTTTTGGATGTATTAGAAGGAGAAGAGGTATTAAAGTTTGATGATGAAATAAGTGGCAATATCTTAGCAGCTGCATATAAGAGTACTACTTTTTTAGAAAATATTAAGCTATCAAATAATAATATATTAATATTAGGTGATAGACATAGTATTATTGAATATGCAGTTGAATCTAAAACTAAATTATTAATTATAACAGGTAATGGTATGATTAAAGATGAACATTTAGAGATTGCTAAAAAGAATAAAGTAAATATTATTAGAACTAAGTATGATACATATCGTGTATCTAGAGTAATTTCTCTTTCTAATTATATTAAAACTATGATTAGAAGTTATAATCCAACTAAATTTATTGATACTGATTATGTTGATGATGTTATTGAAATAAATAATAAATTAAAACATACTAATTATCCTGTAGTTGATAAGAATAATAAATGTTTAGGTCTACTTAGAATTACGGATTTATCTGATAAAAGTCCGAAAGAGGTTATATTAGTAGATCATAATGAAAAAAAGCAAACTGCAGATGGAATAGAAGAAGCAACTATTCTTGAAATTATAGATCATCATAATATAGGTAGTATTACAACTAATCAACCAGTAAACTTTAGAAATATGTCTGTAGGTTCTACTTGTACAATTATTTATAACTTATTTAAAGAAAGAAATATAGATATTCCAAAATCTATTGCAGGGGCTCTACTTTCTGGTATCTTATCTGATACATTAATATTAAAAAGTCCAACTACAACTAAAAAAGATGAAGAAGCGGTTAAAAATTTATCTAAAATAGCTGGTGTAGATTATGAAAATTATGGAATGGATTTATTAAAAGCTGGTACTTCATTAGATGGAATGAGTCATGAAGATGTATTATATAATGATTTTAAATTATATACAGTAGAAGATTCTACTTTTGGTGTAGGACAATTCTTTACTATGAATTTTGATGATATTAAAAAAGATATGGATGGTTATATTAAAACACTTGATGAAGTTAGTGAAGCTAATAATTATGACTTCTTGGCATTATATGTAACAGATATTATCAAAAATGGTTCTTATGTATTATATAATACTAAGGCAAAGGATAAAATTGATCTTATGTATGGAAAAGATATATCAGAGGGAGACTTTATCGAAAAATGTGTATCACGTAAGAAAAATGTTATTCCACTTGTAATGGATGTATTTGAAAGTTAGGAGAAATTATGAAGAATATTATTTTAGTAATAAAGGGGTTTATAATGGGAATTGCCAATATTATACCTGGTGTTAGTGGTGGAACTCTTGCTTTAATTTTAGGCATATATGAAGAGTTTATTGGTGCAATTAGTCATTTCTTTAGTAATTTTAAGAAAAATATTAGTTTTTTAATACCTATTGTTATAGGTATGGGTCTTGCAATAGTATCATTAAGTAATGTAATTGATTACTCATATAAAAATTTTCCTATACCAACATGCTTATTTTTTGTAGGATTAGTTTTAGGTGGTATTCCAATGCTTGCTAATAAAGTGAAGGGTAAGAAAGAATCTAAGAGTGTATCTAATTATTTTATCTTTCTTGCTACTTTCTTATTAGTTATTGTAATGGCCTTATCAGATTTTATCTTTGGAGAAGGACTAAAAGTTAGTTTTAGTAATATGAATTTGATTAGTTACATACTATTATTTTTAGTAGGTGTTGTAGCAGCAGCTACTATGGTAATACCTGGTGTTAGTGGTTCTCTTGTATTAATGTTACTTGGTTATTATTATCCAGTGATTGGAGTAATTAAGGCTCTTACAAAATTTAAAAATTTAGGAGAAAACTTAGTAATTGTTGGTATATTTGGAGTAGGAGTTTTAGTAGGAATAGTGCTTATTTCTAAATTAATAGAATTTCTATTTAAAAAATATGAAGTTAAAACTTATTTTGGAGTTTTAGGCTTTATAGTAGCATCAGTTATTGCTATACCATTATCTACATTACTTGAAGGTGGAGTAGTATTTAGTTTTTTACAAATCCTTATAGGACTTATATTTGCTACACTAGGAGTTGGAATAAGTTATAAATTAGGTGAAAAATAAAAATATAATTAATGGGTGATAATATGATTAAATTAATTGAATATATGTTTTTAGGAATACTTCAAGGTATTACAGAACCTATTCCTGTTTCTAGTAGTGGACATTTATTAATATTACAAAGTATTATAGAAAAGTTTAATAATAGTATTAATATAAATTTTGAGATACTTGCAACTATTACTAATTTAGGTAGTTTAATTGCTATATTTATAATATATTATAAGGATATTGTTAGTATTATAAAGTCATTTTTCTTATATATATTTAGTAAGAAAAATAAAAATGATAATTATGATAATTATAACTATGCTTTAAAAATAATTATTGCAACAATACCTGCTGGTATAGGAGGGTTAGTTGCAACTAAACTTGGTTTACTTGATTTTTTAGAAAATAATGTTAAGTTTGTAGGTATTATGTTACTTGTAACAGCATTGTTTTTATTTCTAATAAAAGATTTTAAAGGTAGGAAAGATAAAGATACGATAACTTTTAAAGACTCAATTATAATTGGTCTATCACAAATGATTGCTATTATACCTGGAATAAGTCGTAGTGGTGCTACTATTGTAGGTGGTATGTTTAGAAATTTAAAAAGAGAAACAGCCTTTAATTTTTCATTTATTTTATATATACCTATTTCTATAGCAACATCTATTTTAGGAATTAAAGATTTAGTTTCATTATCAATTTCTAGCTCTATGTGGATATTATATATAATTGCAACTATATTAGCGGGAATATTTACATATATTTTTACGAAATGGTTTGCTAAAATTGTTAAAGAAGGTAAATTGCTTTATTTTTCAATTTATTGTGTTATATTAGGAGTAGTAGTTTTATTATTTATTTAGATTATTAGAGGTATTTTATGTTGTATGAATTCTGTCGTTTATTTATTTTATTTATAGTATATTCATTTATTGGATATGTATCTGAACTTATATATTGTAGTATTCAGTTTAAAAAAATTGTATTAAATAGAGGTTTCTTTATTGGACCGTATTTACCAATTTATGGAGTATGTTGTATTATGATGACTTTCTTTTTAGAAAAGTATAATAATGACTTAGTTGCTTTATTTATAATGTCTATTGTACTTTGTTCAATAACTGAATTTGTTACAAGTTATATACTTGAAAAAATATATAAAGTTCGTTGGTGGGATTATTCTAATATGAAGTTTAATTTTGAAGGAAGAATATGCCTACTTAATTCTTGTTTATTTGGAGTAGGTGGAGTAGCGCTCATTCATTTTATAAATCCAACAGTTTATCCTATACTTGATATGTTACCAAAGACATTACTAATTATTATAGGACTTATTTTAGTAGTAATATTTTTAACTGATTTATCTATATCTGTTAAAACTTTACATGAAATTAAAATACAATCAGATGAATATTCTGATCATGATGCTACAGAAGAAATTAAATTCTTAGTTAGAAAAAATATTTCTAAAGGTTCTTTTCTTATTACTCGTTTACTTAATGCATTCCCTAGTATTGGAGGAAAGAATAAGATGAAATTAATTAGTCTAAAGAAGTTTACAAATGAAATAAGAAAAAAAATTAAACAAAATAGTAAGGCTAAAAATAAAATTTTTAATAAAGATAAAAAGTAAACTTACAACTTTAAAAGTTTGTAAGTTTTTTATTTATATGTTAATATTTAATTATAGGAGGCTATTATGAAGTATAAGAATGATATTGATAGGAATATTTTTAGGGGTTATGATATCAGAGGGGTTTATCCTAGTCAAATAGATGGTGATACTGCGTATACGATTGGATTAGGCTTTGGTAGTTATATTAAAAGTATAGGTAAAACTACTTGTATAGTTGGACATGATAATAGAATATCTAGTGATGAGTTATATAAGGCTTTAATAGAAGGAATTAAATCTACTGGTATTGATATTATTAGTTTAGGTTTATGTACTACACCAATGTATTATTATGCATGTATTAAATTAAAAGTATATAGTGGTATTATGGTTACAGCAAGCCATAATCCTAAAGATGATAATGGATTTAAATTCGCATTTGATGAATCAGGTAATTGTAAGGGACAAGAAATACAAGACTTTTTAGAATATATTTTGAAAGGTGAATTTTCAAGTGGAGAAGGTAAGGTAACAAATTATAATATAGAACCTGATTATATAGAATTATTTAAATCTAATCTGAATTTTGGACCTAGACGTGTAAAAGTAGTATTAGATCCTGCTAATGGTACAACTAGTGTTATTATGAAAAAGCTATATGAATTATTTCCAATAGATATAGTTTCTATAAACGATACATCAGATGGAACTTTTCCTAATCATCATCCTGATCCTTGTGTTGAAGCTAATTTAGATGAGTTAAAGAAAAAAGTAGTTGAAGTTGGTGCAGATATCGGTCTTTCTTTCGATGGAGATGGAGATAGAATGGGTATGGTTTCTGCAACAGGAGAATTCATTCCTACTGATAAATTTATGATTATTGTAGTTAGAGATATTATTAATAAAGTTTCTAAGCAAGAATTCCTGGCAGATGTTAAGTGTTCAAAATCACTTTCTGATGAAATAGAAAAACTTGGTGGAAAATGCATTACTTATCGTACAGGTAATTCTTATACTAAAGCTAAAGTAAGAGATGCTGATTTACCATTTGGAGGAGAACTTTCAGGACATGTTTATTTTAGAGATAGATGGCCTGGATTTGATAGTGGATTATATGCTGGACTTAGAATGTTAGAGATATTATCTAATACAAATAAATCAGTTTCAGATTTACTTTCTGGAATTAATGAATATTACTCAACTGAAGAACTTAAATTTGCAACAAGTGATGATAAAAAATTTGCTATTATTGATAAAATAGGTGAATATGCTACATCAAAAGGTTATAATTACTTAGATATAGATGGTGTAAAAGTAATTTTTCCAGATGGCTTTGCACTTGTTCGTGCATCTAATACTGGTCCTAATGTAACTGCAAGATTTGAAGCTACTACTAAAGAAAGATTAAATGAATTACAAGATGAATTTATTGGATTAATCGAAACTCTTAATAAATAATTGAATCTACTTTATAGTAGATTTTTTAAATTTATAAATTATTGACATATAAATATTTGCAGTATACAATATACAACAAAAAAGTGGTGGAATATTATGAATTATGTAGATTGTATAACTAGCTTATTATGTATAGAATCATGTAATAATTATTTGTGTGATAATGAAACTTATAACAAATGTAGTAATATATTATATAATGCTGATGTTGTAGATTCTATATTACAATATAAAAATAAAAGACCTTCTCTTTCTGGATTAAAAAAGAAGGTATATAATAAATCATCTATTATTTTAGGAGATGTTGACTTAATGGTTAACTATATGAATTTTAAAGAATTCAGACTATATAAGGATAATATTTCCCTTATAGAGGAAAAGAAAAAGAGTATATCTGCATTTGATATACCAACTAAATTGGATATGCGAACTGTAACCGCTTTTTATACATATGGAGATTTGAAATCTTTACCAGTTATAATAGAATCTATTTACCTTAATAATAATAAATTTGGTGATAATATAATAGCAGAGTGTAATTACATTCATGAAATAGGTCATGCTTTAAGTCAAAGAAAGAAGAAAACTGTAAGAAATTATATGCATTGTGAGTTTATTCCTATTACATTAGAACTTTTATATGCATATATTAATGGAGGAGATCATACTATATCTGAATATGTTATAGAACGTATATCTAGCTTTAAAAAAGATCCAGACCCATCTATTATTAAAGATTGTTATAACATTTCACAATTATTAGGATTTCAAGCGATAGAAAAATATATTGATTTTAATAATCAACAAAAAGAAGAAATGTTATCTAGATTTAGAGATTGCTTAAATTGTGATATTCAAGCAGAGACCTTTATGGAAGATTATGATATAGGTTTTAATGATACTGAAAGCAGTGTAAAATATTTAAAAAAGACTATGGATAGAGTAGGGATAAAATAGATATTTATACTCTTTTTTTGTGTGTAAACTTTTTGTAATAAAATTGAAAGCTAAAAAGATATATGGTAGTATTATATTAAATTAGAATACAAGGAGTATAATTATGGCTATAAGTGATATAGAAGTTGAAAAAGAGAAAAAAATATTAAAAAAAGTAAGTAAATTATTAAATGATCATATAGATAATTTAAGTAGTGAAGTTAATATTTCTACAGAAGATTTAGTAGATTTTAAAAAATTAGTATGGGATGATTTTTCTTCTTTTGATAGTGGTGATATTGTACAAGCTAGAGCTACTACAGAAGAGGAAGCTAATAAAATATATCAAAAAGAAACTTATTTAAAAAGACTATTAAAAATAAAAAATAGTCCTTATTTTGCATCTATAGTTTTTCAAGATAAAGATAATGAAATATTTAATATCTATATTGCACTAACTTATTTAAAAGATAAAAAATTAAATAATATTTTATATGATTGGAGAAGTCCTATATGTAGTTTGTTTTATGATTATGAAACTGGTCCATGTAGTTATAAAGCTCCCGGTGGTATTATTGAAGGAAAACTACTTAGAAAAAGACAATATAAAATAAAAGATGGAAAGTTAATCAGTGTTTTTGATAATTCCTTAAATATAGATGATGATGTATTACAAGAAGTACTTGCTAAAGAATCAGATGAGAAAATGAAAAATATTGTTAATACAATACAACAAGAGCAAAATGCTGTAATTAGAAACTTAGAAGATAAGAATTTAATAGTTCAGGGTATCGCAGGTTCTGGTAAAACTAGTGTTGCACTTCATAGAATTGCATTTTTACTTTATCAAATAAAGAATTTAACTAGTAATAATATTTTAATATTTTCACCTAATAATATATTTACTGAATATATTTCTAATGTTTTACCAGAACTAGGAGAAGATAACACTTTGCAAACTACATTTGATGATTATCTATCATATTTTTTAACTGAGTATAAGGGTGTAGAAACATATACTGATTTTATTGATAGATATTATTCATATAAAGATGTTAATAAAGAATTGATTAAGTATAAACAAAGTGATGTTATTATAAATGATTTAGATAATTTTATAGATGATTATATTTCTAAGGCTAGGATATGTGATGATATATTAGAAGCTAAAAATCATTTAATGACAATGGAAGAGTTAAATGAAATGTTAACATATAAATATAATAAGCTACCTTTATTTGAAAGAGTTGAAGAAATGGCTATAAAACTAAGTGAGACTTTTTATAAGGGAAGTTTAAAGAAAAAAGCAACATTCTTGAAAATGATAAAAGAAGTCTCTAATTTTTATAAAGATTATAAAACTATATATAAAGAGTTTTTTATGAGTAGTTATTGTAGAATTACACTTACTGAATATGAGGTTAATAGTTTTATAAATAATAATATAATTAGTTATGAAGATTCCTTACTATTTGCATATATAAAGGGTAATTTAGAAGGATTTAAGTATGAAGGTAATATAAAACAAGTAGTTATAGATGAAGCACAAGATTATAATAAATTACAATATATTATAATATCTAAGATATTTAGAAAAGCAGATTTTACAATACTTGGAGATATTAATCAAAATATTAATCCATATTATTCATATAAATCTTTAAGTGAATTAGAAGATATATTTGAAGGTAATACTAAATATTTAGAACTTTTAAAAACATATCGTTCTTCACCTGAAATAATTAGCTATACTAATAAAATACTTAATCTAAATTATGTTAATGCGATTAGGAAAACTGCTAATAAACCAGTAGTATTTAGAAAAGGTAATATAGATTTAAAAAATAGTATAATTTCTGATGTTAAAGATTTACAAAGTAAATATAAGAGTATTGCTATAATAACCAAGGATTATAAAGAAGCCAAAAAGATATATGATTTAATTAGTGAGGATATTAAAATATCTTTAATAGAAGAAAATACTAAGGAGTTTTATAAAGAATTAATAATAATACCTGCTTATTTATCTAAAGGATTAGAATTTGATTCTGTTATAGCATATAATAATAGGGAAAATAGTTATAAGAAAAATGAAAAAAATCTATTATATGTAGCTTGTACTAGAGCACAACATGAACTTTATGTTTATAATTGATTAGTTAAAGAGTGAAATTACTTATGAAGGGTATCAAAAATATCATAAACGAGGTATGATTGGTAAACAATTTAGAAAAATAAAAAGTATAATTAAATAGAAAATATGTATAATTAGAATGATGAATTAACAGAATAAAGTTAATATACAATATAAATTTATTGACAAAATTGGACTTTTGTGATATAATTAGTTCCATTAGAGGGAGTGGTGAATATGAACAATGTAGAATTAACAGTAATGCAAATTGATAAAACTAAAAAAGAAAGAAGACATTTATGGCGTGATAAATGTTTCTATATGACTATGTGTGGTGCTTCTATTTTAACTGGTGCCATATTAGCTACTTCTAGCTTAGGATTTACTTTTGGTTTATGGGGTGTAGCTATGGTACTTAAGAAATTTGGTTATAATAGTGCAAGAAGTTTAGCTTCTGAAAAGACAGATACTATTGATGACTTAAAGAGTACAGTAACTTATGAAGATTATCAATAGTATCATGAACCTTGTGAAGCTGTTAAGCAATTCAGAAAAATTAAAAATAAAATTAAATATGGTCGTAGAGCTGGTTTTGCACCTAGTGCTGGTGCTGGCGCTACAGTATAATAAGTATTATGAATATTGATATTAATGATCAAATAACCTTATCGGATGGTAATATCTATTTGGTAGGTGGTAAAGTTAATTATAATGAAAAAGTATATTTTCTATTAGTAGATACAAATAACTTTACTAATACCAAGTGTTGCTATGAAAATACTGAAAACCATTCTGTAGTGGTTGTAAGTGATAAAAAAATAATACAAAAACTATTACCTAAATTTATAGATTCTCAAAATGAGGCCTATATTGATAGTTTAGTAGATAGTATGGATGAAGAAAGTGAGTAAACTTTCTTTTTTTATATACTTTTCTTAACTTGTTTAATATTATAAAAAGTTACTATCAATATATTAATAGCTGTGGATATTATAAGAGACCATATACCTATCTTTAAAAACGATAATAATAAAAGTAATATAGATCTAACTATTGTTCCAAGTATTGTAGCTTTCATATTATCAACACTTCTTCCAATAGCATCCAAACTAAATGATAGAGGAGCTTGAATATATTGAAATAGACAAAATGGTGCTAAAAATCTTAAGTAGTTAGCACCTTTAGTAGTATTATAAATTGTATTTAAAAATATATCAGGTACTATCATTAATAATATAGTTACTGGTATTCCTATTAAGCATGAGTAAAATATACCTTGTTTAATTTTTCTTTTAGTCTCTTTAAATTTTCCATTTGTATATAATTTTGTAACTACAGGTAATAATGCTTGTGATATAGCTAATGTAAAAAAGGAAGGTAATAAAAGTATAGGCATTACATATCCTGAAAAAATACCATATTCATTTATAATGAAATTATTTGAATATCCTACATGTACAAGAGCAGTAGTAAGTATTATTGGTTCTAAAAAATATCCTACTGATCCAATTAATCTTGCAGTTGTATTTGGTACAGCTATATCTAGTGAATCTTTTATATATATCTTACTTGGTCTAATATCTTTTTTTGTTATTCTTACTTTTTTGGGTAAGAAGAAAAATAATATTAAAATTGAAGTTAATTCACTTACTATATTAGTCATAATTACATAACAAACAGCGTATTCTACTCCTTTATCTATAATAAATGGCACACCTATAATTATTAAACCTAGACGAACAATATCTTCTACAATATTACTAATAACATGAGGTAACATTTTTTCTTTACCAAAGAAGTAGCTTCTACATATACTTGATAATGTAGTAAGTGGTATTACTAAAGCAATTGCTAAAATACCTAGAGTACATCTTTTATCATGTAATAATTTTGTAGAAAGAAATGGTGCGATTGTTATGATAATAAGAATTAGAAAAACATTAATTATAATAGACATAGGTATAACAGAAAAGAATAGTTTTTTGTTATTTTTATTGTCTTCTGCTACTAATTTTGATATTGCTATAGGAAAGCCAAATTGGGCTAAAGCTATAAAAAGTGAGAAAGTAGGTAGAATCATCATATATAGTCCAATTCCTTCAGTTCCCATTAGTCTGGTCATTATAATTTTTATAATCATTCCCAAAATTTTAGTTAGAAATCCGCCAACTAAAAGTATTAATGTTGATAGTATAAATTTCTCTTTCATATTAAAAAATATGAAAATTTAAAAAAAAATATACTCAAAGTAAGAAATTTGTGGTATTATGAAATTAAGCATTTTAAAAAAAGATAGCTGTAAATATAATGTAAAATTATATATAGTAAAAAAATGTAAAAGAAATGTAATAATACGTAAATAGTTATTTTCATAGTTTAAATAGTATGATAGACTGATAAAGTAGAGGTGACATTATGAACGAATTTAAGGAGTTTTTAACATCTAGTGAAATGATTATTGTTGGTGTAATAGCAGCAATAGGATGTTTCCTTGGTTTGATAGTTTATATCTTTGATAAAACATATTATAAAAGAAAGCAAAGACATAATACTAAAGAACTTAATAATATAGTAGAAGATGTAGAAAAAGAAATGGCTAAAGAAGAAATTAAAGAAGTTCCAGTTACTGCAATTAATAATGATTTAGCTAGTAAACCAAAAGTTACTACTATAGAAGAGGCATTGTCGGTTGCAGAAAGTATAGAACCGCCTACACCTGTAGAAGTTAGAGAACCTGTTTTAGATATTAAAGAGGAAGTTAGTACCATAGAAGAAGACAGTAATACTACTACATCAGAAGTTGTAGACGTTATAGATGATAATTTTGTAGAAGAAGAAATTATTGAACCAGTAGAAGAAAAACCACTAGTAATACCTATAGAAGAATATGAATCATCTAAAAGTATTGAAGATATTTTTACTGAGGTTAAAGAAAAAGTTGAAAGTTTAGATTCTGCTCCTGCACAAGAAGAACAATTAAAATATACTGATATTGAGCCTAATAAGGATGAAGCAATTGCTGAACTTAAGAAAGCTACAGAAAATTTAATTAAAAAGGAAGAAGAAAAAGAATTAGCACCTGAAAATATAGAGCTTACTAAATTTGAAGAAGAACAAGAAGAAAATGCTATTATAAGTATGGACGAATTATTAAGAAAGAGTAATGAACTATATGAAAAAAATGAAGTAACTCAATATGAAGATGAAGGCAATGAACCAATTAGTCTTCAAGATTTGGAGCTTCGTATGAATAATATAAAATCTGAAATGATGGCTATTGAAGATGAAGACCAAAAAGAAGTAGATTCTATTATACCTATAGAAGATAATTCACAAATTTATAATTTAAAACAACCCGAGGTTGCTATAAAAACACCAAAAGTAGTATTAGATGATTTTAATACTATTGATAAATCTGATAATATATATAGGGATGATATTGTATTTAAAAGTAGTCCAATTATATCACCTATCTTTGGAATTGAAGATAATATGTCATCAAATGATATGATGTTTGAAAATACTGCTAACTATGATAAATTTGATGCGGAGATTAAGAAAACTAATGAATTTATAGTAACGCTTAAGGAACTACAGGAAAAGTTAGATTGATAGCCTATAATAATATAGAATGATTAAAATATCATTCTTTTTTTTGGAAAAATAATTATCCTGAAGTAAGATGATGAGATTGCGACACCACTGGTGACGCAACTTTCTTGGACAAATAATTTATTAATTTTAAGCGGTTCTAAATCAACAGAAGAAATACATTTTTATTTACATTTATCTATTAAGGAAAATTATTCAAAAAGAGAATTAAATAGACAAATAACTTCAGCTTATTATGAACGATATTTATTATCAGAAGGTAATGCATTTCCAACTACAAATAAAACTATTGATGAAGATGATTATCCGGATACAAGAATTTTAGATTTTTATAGTTTAGAATTTTTAGACTTACCCAACGAATACTCCGAAAAAGATTTGAAAGCATCAATAATAAGAAATTTGAAAAATTTTATTTTAGAAATCGGTAAAGATTTTACTTTTATCGGAGACGAGTATCGAGTTCAAGTAGGAAATCATGATTATTTTATTGATTTATTGTTTTTTAATAGATAATTATCTTGTCTTGTCGTTTTTGAGTTAAAATTAGGAGAATTTTTACCTGAATATTTAGGAAAGATGAATTTATATTTAGAAGCACTAGATAGAGATATAAAAAAGAAAATGAAAATCCTAGTGTTGGAGTTATTTTATGTAGTTCAAAAGATAATGATATTGTAGAATATTCACTTAGTAAAAATATGTCTCAGACATTAATTTCTGAATATAAATTAAAATTGCTTGATAAGAAATTATTAGAAAATAAATTATGTGAAATGAGAAAAATTTTAGAAATAAATGAAGCTAAAATGATTGTAAATAAATAGTAATTTATAGTTTTCGTTATTTTACTTATAGTTTAAATTATGGTATAATTACTTGCAGAAAAGAGGTATATATGAAAGTAGGAATATTAACACTTGGTTGTAAAGTTAATATGTATGAAAGTGAATTTGTTATAAATGAACTTAAATCAAATGGTTATACAATTGGGAACTTCAATGATAAATGTGATATATATATAATTAATACTTGTTCAGTTACTAATACATCTGATATTAAGAGTCGTAAGATGATAAGAAGCGCTATTAGAAAAAATCCAGATGCCTTAGTTATAGCTATGGGGTGTTTTATAGAAGCTAATAAAGATCATATGGAAGAAGGCCTAGATATTGTAATTGGTAATAAAGACAAATCTAAGATAGTTTCTATAATAGAAGATTACTTTAAAAAGAAAGAAAAAATGAGGATTCTATATAATGAAGATTTTACGTTATTTGAAGATATGTATATTACAAATTTTCCTGGTAGAACTAGAGCATTTGTTAAAATACAAGATGGCTGTGAGAATTTTTGTAGTTATTGTATAATACCTTATGTTAGAGGAAAATGTAGAAGTAAAGATAAAACTAAAGTAATAGAAGAAATAGAAAGTCTTATCTCAAATGGTTATAAAGAAATTGTTTTAACAGGTATTCATACAGGTAATTATGGAGTAGATATTGATACTAATTTTGCTGATTTACTTAAAGATATAGTAAAAATAAAAAATCTTAAGAGACTTAGAATATCATCTATAGAAATAACTGAAATTACTGAAGAAGTAATTTCTATAATTAAAGATAATGATATAATTGTAGATCATTTGCATATACCTCTTCAAGCTGGTAGCGATGAGGTATTAAAACTAATGAATAGAAAGTATGATTTAGATTATTATTATAGAAAGATTGAATCTATTAGAAAAGTTAGGCCTAATATATCAATAACTACAGATGTGATAGTAGGTTTCCCTGGTGAAGATGATAATTTATTTAATAAAACAATTGATGTTTGTAGAAAACTAGAATTTACAAAGATACATGTATTTCCATTTTCTCTAAGAAGTGGTACTAAAGCAGAGGACTTACCTAATCATATAGAAAATACTGTAAAGAAAAAAAGAAGTAGGGAATTATTAGAAGTTAGTAAAGAATTAGAAATAAATTATTTTTCTAAATTTATAGATAGTGAAGTAGAAGTATTAATTGAAGAATATAAGGATGGTTATAGCTATGGTCATACATCTAATTTCTTATATGTTAAAATTAAAGATGAATTAAAACATAATAATTTTTATAAAGTAAAAATAGATAAAATTGATTATCCTTATTGTATAGGAAAAATAGCCAATAATCATATTGTATTAGGTGAAGTAGAAAATACATTATGATTAAATTACTTCATATATGTACTAAATTAATCACTATTTTAATTTATATATTATTTTAGTATAATATAGTAGTAATAATATATTGAAGGAGAAGTTAAACATGAAGACAAGAGTAAATAAAGACATGACGTTTAATGATATAAATAAATATTTATATCCTGTTTATCAATATGGTAAAGAGAAAATTGATAATAATATGTATGATGATTGGGATGAAATAGAGCATATAACTAAATGGATAAAAAATGTTTTAAAATCAATAAATAAAAATAAAGGGGATATATTAGATATTTATTATCTTGAAGATAAATCTAATATAATAGGGGTATTATTTTGTTTATCTGGTAGTGATAATGTACAAAAATTTTTACAAGAAAGTAATATTAAATTAACAAATGATAAAGTAGTACAACTTCGCTGTTTTCATATATTAAAAAACTATAGAGGTATAGGAAAAAAATGGCTTAAAAATGAAGTTTTAAAAGATTTAAAGGGACAAGGAGTTAATAAGGTTTATATAAAATCAAGTCATAACAAAGCTTTAAGACTATATGATAATCTAGGAACTAAAATAGGAAATTATATAGGTATAAGTGACCACGAATTATATCAAAGATTTGGGTATATATATAGGATAGATTTGTAATTTTTGCTTATTATCGTTAATAGAATACTAATATAAGAGGAGAAGTAATATGGGTTATATTAAAGGACAATTTCGTAAGAGTATATTTTCAACTGATAATGGCTATATTATTGGTATTTTTAAGGTTGTTGATACTGATATAGAAGATGTTCAAATATATCTTAATAGAACTATTACTTTTACTGGTTATTTTCATGAATTAAATGAAATAGATACTTATAAATTGTTTGGTACTTTAGTAGAACATCCTAAATATGGTGAACAATTTCAAGTAGAAAGTTATGAAAGGTGTATTCCTGAGGATAAAGATTCTATGGTAGAGTTTCTATCATCAGGTTTATTTAAAGGTATAGGAGAAGCTAAAGCTAAAAAAATAGTTTCAGTGCTTGGAAAAGATACTTTTAATATTATTTTAAATAATCCTAGTAATCTTATACTTATTCCTACAGTTACAGAAAAGAATGCTAAAGTATTACATGATAAATTAGTAGAATACGAATCTAGTTATGAAACTATTATTTATTTATCTAAACTAGGTTTTTCTACTAAAGATAGTATGATTGTTTATAATAAATATAAGTCCAAAACATTAGAAGTTATAGAGAATAATATATATACATTAATAGAGGATATATATGAAATGTCATTTAAAAAAGTAGATTTAATTGCACTTAAATCTAATATAGAAAAAGATGATTCTAATAGAGTTAGTGCTTCTATACTTTATATAATGGATGAGTTATCTAATACATATGGGCATAGTTATTTTTATAAAGAGGAAATATATAGTTATTTACCTAGAGTACTTAATACTAATATATCTGAAGATAAATATGATAGTTGTTTAAATATTTTAAAAATAGATTTAAAAATTATTGTAAAACAAGATAAATATTATTTATTTGATATGTATGAAGCAGAAAAAAATATTAAAGAGAGGTTTATTTTACTATCACATGAGAAAGATAATAAATGTAGCGATATAGATGAGAGAGTAATATCTTTAGAAAAGTATTTTGATATTACTTATAATAAATTACAAAAGGAAGCTATTAAAAAATCTTTTGTAAAACAATTTTTAATTATTACTGGTGGACCTGGGACAGGAAAAACAACTATTATAAAAGCAATACTTGAATTATATAAAGATATTAAAAAATATAGTAATAGAGATATGATTGATAAAATTGCATTACTTGCACCAACAGGTAGAGCAGCTAAAAGAATGAGTGAAGCTACTTCATATCCGGCATCTACTATTCATAGATTTTTAAAATGGAATAAAGATAATAATACGTTTCAAATAAATGAGTACAATAAAAGTAAAGTAGAATTTGTACTTATTGATGAAGCTAGTATGATAGATACTTATTTATTTAGTAATTTGTTAAAGGGACTTAGTGTATATACAAAAATAATTATAGTGGGTGACTATGATCAATTACCTTCAGTAGGACCTGGTCAAGTACTTAGTGATTTAATAAATAGTAAAGTCTTAGAAGTAGTTGAATTAAAAGAATTATATCGACAAGGTAAGGATTCTAATATATTAACCCTTGCTTATGATATTCATAATGATTCTTTAAAAAAGGATATCTTTAATATAGCAGATGATTTGACATTTATAGAATGTAGTAATAATGAAGTTATGGATAATATTGAAGATATAGCTAATACGTATAAGGATTTATCTTATAAAGACTTTCAGATTTTGGCGCCTATGTATAAAACCTTAAATGGCATAGATAATATTAATAATAGATTACAAAATATTTTTAATAAAAAGTCTAATATTAAAAAAGAATTAGTATCTGGTGATGTTATTTTTCGTGAAGGTGATAAAGTTATTCAACTTACTAATATGCCTGATGATAATGTCTATAATGGTGATATTGGTATTATTAAAAAAATTAGTACTAAACCAAAAGAAATTCATATAGATTTTGATGGTAATTTAGTAAGATATACTCCAAGTAATTTTAATAAATTTAGACTTGCTTATGCTATTAGTATACATAAATCTCAAGGTAGTGAATTTGATGTCGTAATAATACCTATAGTAAATAATTTTAGAAAAATGCTTTATAAAAAATTAGTATATACTGGTATTACTAGAAGCAAAAAGAAATTATACATAATTGGAGAATACTCTTCATTAAAAACTGCTGTAAAAAATATAAGTAATGATTTAAGAAGAACTACTCTTAAAGATTTTCTAATAAATGGTATAAATTAGATTATTTATTTCATAATAATAATGGTACTTAGTACTCATATTTTCTTTAAGAGGTGATGATTCATGAAAAAGATTGGTAAAACATTAGCAGTTATGGCTGTTATGGGAGCTGGAGTAGCAGGTATGGTAGCGTATAAAAAGAAAAATCCTGATGCTTTTAATGGCGCAAAACAGATGGCTAAAGATACTGCTACTAAAGTATTAACAAAATTGGAAAATATGGAATAAAACAATTAGTTTTGGCTACTATTTAGATAGTAGTTTTTTTTGACTTTTTTAATATATTGTGGTATAATGTGTAATGTTTTTTAGGGGGATGTATATGAAAGAGTGTGATATACTTAATTTAAAAATGGAATTACTAGATACCATTTGTTCTGCTAGAGATTATACTGATATAAATAAAGCTAAAAAAGAAACTGAAACTATATATAAAGCATCTACTATATATTCTAGTATGGTAAATAATGAAGATCAATATATAGAATCATACATGGAATTTGCAATGTATTCGTATCATATAATGCCTAATGTAGATATTGTTAAAAGGCTATTTATTATATATGGAATGGAGTATGCTGTTAAATGTAACTTAGAATTAGCTAATGAAAATATTACTGATAATAATGTAAAGGATATTTATTTAAGTGATAGACTAAATAGTTTATTTGATAAAATAGATATTTATATTAATGATAATGATAGAGACTATATTGAATCGGGTTTTAAAATGTATACAAGTGATTTACAATCATATAATCAAAAGAAATAAAGAGTTCAGTTATTTGAACTCTTTATATACATTTATATCAAAATCATGTTGTGTTTTTTCAATACTTTGTAATGTGTTTGTATCTATAAGTAAGAACTTATCATCTAGAAAATCTTCTCCTGTATTTGTAACTGGATCATCCCAAGTTAGGTCAACATGATACCAATCATCATATAAATTTACTGCATTCCATACATGTGAACTACTTGATATTTTAAAACTTTTAATACCTAAATCTTCTAAAAATAACTCCATAGCATCAGAATAACCACCACAAATACCATATCCTTCAATTAAGGGACCATAGGCTATATCTGATTTATATTCTATGATATTATTATCAGTGCGATTCGAATCATATTTAGAATTATCTATAATATAGTCATGAATAGTTTTTATTTGATCTTTTGTAGATAAATTATCATTAAGTATTTCTTTTTCTATATTTTTAATAGTTTCTTTTATTATTTCTATATCAGTATCACTATATGATTTTTTAATTTTAAATTTAACTTTTCCTAAGGAATCAGTTTCTGTTTGGATATTATTAAAACTATTAAAAGGGTGAACATAATTATTTATACTTGATAAAATTACTTGATCATTAGCAATTTCTTTTACTTCTTTTGTGCAATTTTTATATTCTTCAGGACAATAGAAGGTGAATTCATCTACTCCTGAATTTAAGACGGTATAAATTATATTCTTAATATCTTGTTTATTCTTTGGCTCAAAGTTATTTGTATTTTGTACATATGAAAAATCATAATCTCTATAATATTCATTTTTATCTTTTAGAACTACATCTCTTGTTTCTTTTACAAAATAATCGTAATATCCTTTTAATATATTATCTTTATACATATATGTAATACCTGCAAGTATCAATAAGATACCACAGATTAGATATTTTTTCATATCATCACCTAGAATAAATTATAGCATAAAAAAGAAGTAACTTCTATTACTTCATTGCATTTTTTAACTTTGTTAGTCTTGACTTTACACGAGCAGCCTTATTTTGATGAACTAGACCGCTTTTTTTAGCTTTATCAACTTTTTGTACAGCAGTATTTAAAGTTGTTTCTGCTAAAGCTTTATCTCCTGCTTTAACAGCTTTTTCAAATTTTTTAATAGCTGTTTTCATACTTGATGTAATATCATTATTACTTATTTCTTTTTTCTTATTTGCACGTACACGCTTTTTAGCGCCTCTAATATTTGGCATTTTTTCACCTCACTTTTATAAACACATTAATTCTATCAAAAAATAAACAAAAATGCAAATAAAACTTTAATTTTTGTAAATATTATTAATAGGTGATAATATGGCTCATGAAATAGATTTAAAAAATTATAGTGTAAGAACCGATATGGTAGTTGATACATTTGATGCAGAAGTTGAAAATAAAGGAATAACTCATACTTCTGTTAATATTGGTGATATTTTAGTAGAAGATGTTGTTGTAACAAAAAATGGTGAAAAGATTTGTGGAAAGAAACCTGGTGTATATAAAACTATCACATTTAAAGATATAACTGATAAGGATAACTATAAAAAAGTAGAAGAAGTAGTTATAAATAACTTAAAAAATGTATTAAAAAGTAGTGGGATTAAAGATAGAGATACTTGTTTAATAATAGGTTTAGGTAATCCTAAATCTACTCCTGATAGTTTGGGCCCTAAAGCTATTGATAATGTATTAGTTACAAGATATTTATATGATTTAGGTGAAGTAGAAGAAGGCTATAGAAATACAGCATCTTTTATTCCTAATGTTACAGGAGTAACTGGTATTGAAACTAAAGATTTAATTAATGGTATTGTAAAAACTGTAAAACCTGATTTTTTAATAGTAATAGATGCTCTAGCATCATCATCAATTGAAAGAGTAAATAAAACTATTCAAATAACAGATGCTGGAATTCTACCTGGAAGTGGAGTTGGTAATAGTAGAGAAGCCCTTAATAAAGATACTTATAAAATACCTGTTATTGCAATAGGGGTACCTACTATTGTAGATGCATTAACTATTTGTTATGATACATTTAATTATATGAAAAAGAAGTTTAGTTATAACATAGATAATGTTGATAGTAGTAAATTAAAATTTGTTGATTCAATGCATCAAAATTATTTAGATACAGATAGAGAGTTAACAAAAGAAGAAGAAGAGAAAATATTAGGTATGGTAGGTACTTTAGATGATGAAGATTTTAAAAGTTTATTATTAGAAGTACTATCTCCAATAGATTATAATCTAATGGTAACACCTAAAGAAATTGATTTTGTAATAGACAAATTAGGATTATTAATAGGTAATTCTATAAATAAAGTTTTACATAATGGATATAATCCGACAAATTAATCTAGATAGTAATTGTACTATTTAGATGGTGATATTATGAAGAAGAGATTTATAAGTAAGAGAAAAAAGAGTAGAAAATTCAAGTTTAAATTTCTTCTTTTTTTGTTTTTATTTATTTTTACTATATATACTACTTTTAGATATCTATTAAAAAGCAATATAAAAATAGATAATAAGGAATTTGTTAAGTTATTATTAAGTAATAATAATGATAAGAATAAATTAGTTAACTTTATAGGTAGTATTAATAGTAAATATAAACCCGTAAATCTACTCTCTACTAATTATTATGACTTGGTTGATAAGAAAAAAAAGAAAGTATCAAATAGTTCTACTAATACTAAAGAGATACTTCCTCTAATCTATATTTATAATTCTCATCAATTAGAGGAATATTCCTCTTCTAATTTTATAGAAAGTGAAGTAAAACCTACAGTTATGATGGCTGATTATATAATGGAAGATATTTTTAATAAAAATAATTTTAAGACTTTAGTAGAAGAACGTAGTATAAAACAAAAGCTAAATGAAAATAATTGGAAATATTATAAAAGTTATGCTGCTAGTAGAATATATTTAGATGATACTAAAAATAATAATCCATCTATTAAATATTTTATAGATGTTCATAGGGATTCTTTAAAGAGAGATAAAACTACTGTAGAAATAAATGGTAAGAGTTATGCTAAAATTATATTTTTAATTGGACTTGAAAACTCTAAGTATCAAGAAAATTTAGAGTTTACTACTAAGATAAATGATAAATTAAATGAAAAATATCCTAATCTTTCTAAAGGAATATATAAAAAAGGAGGAGAGGGAGTTAATGGTATTTATAATCAAGATAATTCTAAATATACTATTTTAATTGAAATAGGTGGACCAGAAAATAATACAACAGAGGTTTTAAACTCTACTTTAGCATTTTGTGATGTATTTATGGAGGTGATTAGCACTAATGAAGGATAAAAAAGCATTTAAGAACATAGTAAGAATTATTATTTTTACATTATTAGTATTATATTCAACACTATATGTAACACAAGCTTTAGGTTATTATGAGTATTCTAATAGTAAAACTAATGCCCTTACTACTGAGGCTATAGAAAAATTTGAAAAGGATATAAAGAAAGGAAAAAGCATTAAAGCAAGTGATTATATAAAAAAGGAGAATGATTATAATAATAAATTATCTAGGAGTGGATTAGCGTTATCTAATGTAATAGAGAATGTATTTGATAAGGTAATGGGATTTATTTTTAATGAGATTAATAAAGCAGTGAATGATTAAAGTTAGAAAACTAGCTTTTTTCTTTATTTTATGGTATAATTTATTACTAATTGAGGTGTTATTATGAAAATTAACTTTAAAAAATCTACTTTAAGAAATTTATTATTGATTGCAGGAGTTTCTTTTGCATTATCAGGATGTTCACTTGAAAATAATAGTAAAGAGGAAGAATTACAACAATCAGTAGAATACTATAAAAATGAACTTGATAGGATTACTAATGATAACAATTATGAAAATGATGATTATGAACAAGACGATGATTATGAACAAAATGAAAATAATGATGACTCAATAGAAAATATTATTATTAATGATATATATGATATTGATCAATATTTTAAAGATGAGATTAGTTTTGATTTAATAAGACAAGTTACAAATGATAATCCTAATTTGTTAAATAAAGATAAAAAACGTATTTTAGAAGTAATTGATAAATTAGAGGAAAAAATTCCATATATCAATTTAAGATGTTTATATGAAAATGTGAAATTATTAAGTATTGAAAGAGGTACAAATCAAAATAGTGATTCTACTGCTGTAGCTAATTTTGATCCAGTTGAACATAAAATTAATTTATTTGAAGATAAAAATCATTATTTCTATCATGAAGTTTTACATATGGTTACTCTTTTATTCTTAAATGTTGATAATGAAAAGTCTCTATATAGACCTTTTAGTACTGAAAATACAGATTTTCTTTTAGATGGCTTTACTGAATGGTTTAAAAAATATTTATTTGATTATAATGAATATTCTTATTATACACAAGTCAATGATATTGAAATTATCAAATATATTTTAGATTTATCAGATGAAGACTTTATTCAAGAAGTTACGGATAAAAATTTATCTTTTATTACTGAGTCATTAGAAAAGTATTTAACTAAAAATGAAATTAATGATTGGATTTCTATTAGTGAAAAGGAATTATACTCTGCTAAATATAAATCAAAAGAGTGTATTACTTCATCTGAGATGGCTAGAAAATATAAAATATTATTAAAAGCTTGCATAAATGCTAAAGGAATAATTGGTTCTTCAGAAAAATATCAAATAATGGAATTATTATTTAATAGCTGTGACTATTATTCTTCAATCATAAATACTTATCAAGAAGAAGTAGAACTATTAAAATACGATATAAAAAATACATTAGATAATTATTTGGATTATAATAATAATGATATAGAAATAATTGATTCTGACGGTTTAGGAATAGATTATTGTGATATAGATCATTTGTATTTAATTAAAGTAGATGATGGATTTTTCATAGCAGAAGAGTATATTGATTCAAATGGTAAAGAAAAATATTATCCAAATATTTTATATAAATCAGCAGATGATGATATTATAGCTCCTGTTAGTAGTTTAATTGAATATAGTGAAGAAAAATGTAATTCATATACAATGGATGATTTAATACAATTTTATTCATATTATCTATCAGATGAATATAATATAGATACAGGTAAAGGTAGCTATCAAAAAAAGTATGAATAGATTTAGTTTATAATATTTAAGAAAGGAGATATATTTTGTGAAAAATCAATATGGTCTTTTTAATAAGAATCTAATATTAGTAATAGATGAATTTGGTTCTATTTATTCAGTACCTTATAATAAAGAAGATTTCTATTATTGGGAAGTATTTGCAAGGCTTAATGATAAAATTATTCCTAATATATTAGATGGTTATGAAAGAACTATGGAGGAAAGTTCAGGCCTAGATTTATCTTTATTTATTGCATCTAGGGGTTATGCTGTTTTTTGGCCTTATGCTATAGGAGATCCTAGTATTATGATTATTACATCTCCTAGGATACCTACTGATAGTCAGGCAGATCAAATAAAAAATTGTTTTAATTTTCTAGATTCAGATAAAGTGAGTTTTGTAACTTCTGAATATGAAACACCATCTTTAATCTCCTGTGTTAATATTTTTGATAGTGTCAATCTATCTATTGCTACCAAAAAAGTAAATGATTATTTTAATATAACATCTAAGTTAAATGCGTATACTGATACTTTTTGTGTACTTAATAGAGGACCTTTAGTAAAAAAATAGTCTTGGATAAAGATTTATTATTTGCTATAATAAAATAAAGTCGGAGGATACTATGAAGAAAGAAAACATCAGAAATTTTTGTATTATAGCGCATATTGATCATGGTAAGAGTACATTAGCTGATAGAATACTAGAGGCTACAAACTCTATTTCTAAAAGAGAATTAAAAGCCCAACTCTTAGATGATATGGAAATTGAAAGAGAACGTGGTATAACAATAAAATTAAATGCAGTACAAATAAAATATAATTATAACAATGAAGAATATTATTTACATTTAATAGATACACCAGGGCATGTAGATTTTTCTTATGAAGTAAGTCGCAGCTTAGCAGCCTGTGAAGGTGCGATTTTAATTGTGGATGCATCTCAAGGAATTGAAGCACAAACACTAGCTAATTTATATTTAGCACTTGATAATAATTTAAAAATAATTCCAGTAATTAATAAAATAGACCTACCTAATGCAGATCCTGATAAAGTTATAAGTGAATTAGAAAATATTGGCTTTTCTAAAGATGAAATTATATTAACTAGTGCTAAAACAGGAGTTGGAGTTCCAAAATTATTAGAAACTATAGTTACTAATATACCTGCTCCTAGTGGTAATGTAGCTGCTCCCCTTAGAGCTTTAATATTTGATAGTTTATTTGATTCATATAGAGGAGTTATAACAAGTATTAGAGTAGTGGATGGATCTATTAAGGTAGGGGATACTATTTTAATGATGGAAACTAATGCTACTTATGAAGTAGTATCATTAACTATTAATACTCCAAAAGAAGAAGAAGTTAAATCTTTATCTGCTGGTGAAGTGGGATATTTACAGGCAGCAATTAAAAGTATTGATGATGTAAAAGTAGGAGATACTATAACGCTTAAGAATAATCCTAGTAGTGAAAAATTATTTGGATATAAAGAAATGAAACCTATGGTATATTGTGGCCTATATCCAATAGAATCTAATAAATTTGAGGATTTACGTGAAGCGCTAGAAAAATTGAAACTTAATGATGCATCTTTATCATTTGAACCAGAAACATCTAAAGCACTAGGTTTTGGTTTTAGATGTGGTTTTTTAGGTTTACTTCATATGGAAATTATAGAAGAGCGAATTGAAAGAGAATTTGGAATAGAATTAATCGCAACATCACCATCAGTAATATATGAAGTACTACTTACAGATAAAACTAAACTTACAGTAGATAGTCCTACTAAAATGCCAGATAGAAGTGTTATATCTAAAACTTATGAACCTTACGTTAAAACTAGTATTTTTTCACCAAAAGAGTATATTGGGCCAATAATGGAGTTATGCCAAGATAGACGAGGTACATTTATAAATATGGATTATTTAGATAGTGACAGAGTAACTATATATTATGAAATACCTCTTTCAGAAATTGTCTATGATTTTTTTGATAAACTAAAATCATTTACAAAAGGATATGCTTCATTTGATTATGAATTTATTGGTAATAAAGAGAGTAATTTAGTAAAGATGGATATTTTATTAAATGGTGATATTGTTGATGCTTTATCAGTTATAGTTCATAAAGACTTTGCGTATTCTAGAGGTAAAATAGTTGTAGAAAAACTAAAAGAAATAATACCTAGACAATTATTTGAGGTCCCTATTCAGGCAGCAATTGGTACTCATGTAATTGCACGAGAAAATATAAAAGCATTAAGAAAAAATGTACTTGCTAAATGTTATGGTGGAGATGTTACTCGTAAGAAAAAATTACTAGCAAAACAAAAAGAAGGTAAGAAACGTATGAAACAAATTGGAAGTGTAGAAGTACCTCAAGAAGCATTCTTATCTATTTTATCAACAAATGAAAAGTAGGTGATTATATGAAAAATCTAGGAGTTAGTAAGGATATAATAAATTTGATGCGTTTTATTTCATCAGATGAAAAAGAAAGTATAAATAATTTTTATGAAAAAGTTTATTCAAGATCATATAGAAAATTTTCAGATTTAGAAACTGCTCTTATGAGTATTGATGGTAGTGGATATAGTTCAGAAGTGTGTGATGTTTTATCTAATTATTCTGGATATAATTATAGAAGAATTAATGCTAGTGCTAGAGATAAATGGAATTATGAAGCACATGGTCATATAAATGAAAAAGAACGCTTTAATGAAATAGCTTCTAGTTTAAAAAAAGTAATTGATGATAATCAAAAATCAATTGGTAATGTTAAAGTATTTAGAGGTGTTCCACTAAAGTATTTTAAAGAATATGGTATTTCATCTTTAGATGAGTTACAAAGTTTAAAAGGATCTTTTTTATATGATAGAGGTTTTGTTAGTACATCATTAGTTGAAGATGCATCTTTTTATAATAAAACTAATGAATTAGGACTTGACTATAATGTAAAAATAGAATATTTAGTTCCAGAAGAATTTGAAGATGGCATAAGTATTGGTAATGTTAGTTATTCACCAGGCCAATCTGAATATTTAATTAATACTTGTAACTTATCATATGTAGTTGATGTTATTTCTTTAGGTAATGATAAAGCTATAGTTAAAGCTATATTTATTCCAAAAAAGATCTATGATAAATCTTATAGAAATAATTTAGGAAGTGTAAAATGAAAAATTGTTATATTCATATACCATTTTGTAATCATATTTGTTCTTATTGTGATTTTTGTAAAATGTTTTATAACAAAAAGATAGTTAATAATTACCTAGATCATTTAGAAAAAGAAATAAAATCTATATATAAGAATGAAATTCTTGATACAATATATATAGGAGGAGGAACTCCAACTTGCTTATCTATAAAGGAATTAGACAAACTTTTTTCTGTTATAAATAAACTTAATATGAATAAAGATATAGAATATACAATAGAATGTAATTTTGATAGTATTACAGAAGAAAAATTAAAACTATTTAAAAAATATGGTGTCAATAGACTTAGTTTTGGACTTGAATCAACTATTAAAAGTAATTTAGATATATTAGATAGAAATATTAATAAAAGTAAGGTTATAGATAATATAAAATTATGTAGAAAGTTAGGTTTTAATAATATTAATATAGATTTAATGTATGCAATAGCAGGGGAAGATATAAAAGACTTAGAAAAAGATTTAGATTTTATTTTATCACTTGATGTTGAACATATATCTACTTATTCATTAATAATAGAAAAACATACTAAATTATATATTAATAATACTAAATATATATCTGAAGACCTAGATTATGATATGTATAAACTAATTTGTAAAAAACTAGCTAATTATAATCACTATGAAATAAGTAATTTTGCAAAAGATGGATATTATTCTAGGCATAATATGTGCTACTGGAATAATAAGAACTATTATGGATTTGGTTTAGGAGCTTCTTCATATATTCTAAATAAAAGAATTAATAATACTAGGAGTATAAATAAATATTTAGAAGATAATTATATTTTAGATTATGAAAATTTGGATATATCTGATATAATGGATTATGAAATGATTTTAGGATTAAGACTAGTAAGTGGTGTTAATAAGAAGTTATTTTATTATAAATATAAAAAAGATATTTATGAAGTTTTTAATATAAAAGAATTAATTGATAAAGATCTACTTATAGATAATGGTGAAAATATTTATATACCACTAGATAAATTATATATTAGTAATGAAATATTAATTAATTTTATAAAGGAGTAAGTAGTATGCAAAATGAAGAGTATTTTATGAAGGAACTATCTTATATAAAAGATAAAAGAATAAAGAATTCAGCTATATATATGATTAATAAATTACCAGATTATTTTTTTATGGTAGCAGCAGCATCTACAGGAAAATATCATCCTCCATATGCTTCTGGAGAAGGTGGCCTTCTTCGTCATACTAAAGCTGCTGTAAGAATAGGGTATGAACTTCTCAGTGATCCTTCTATTGGTGATAAATATACTGATAATGAAAAAGATTTAATGTTAGTTTCCTTGATGTTACATGATGGATTAAAGTTAGGTAGGGAAGAGAGTAGATATACTAAATTTGATCATCCTATTTTAATGGCTGATTATATTGAAGAAGAAAAAGATAATTTAGAACTATCTGATATAGAAAGAAAATTAGTTATGGATTGTATAAAAACACATATGGGTCCTTGGACTACCGACTATGATGGAAATGATGTATTAGAAAAACCAAAGACTAAATATCAGAATTTTGTTCATATGTGTGATTATTTAGCTAGTAGAAAATGTATATTAATTCCATTTGATGAGAATGATAATATTAGCGTCTAATAATGTAAAATATTATTAAAAATAATTCTATATGTTGTAAGATTAATATAGATTTGTTATTCTTGTTATAG
This sequence comes from uncultured Mycoplasmatota bacterium, assembly GCA_948434005.1. GTDB lineage: Bacteria > Bacillota_I > Bacilli_A > RF39 > UBA660 > UMGS995. The sequence continues at coordinate 163,622 of CAOJEH010000002.1, read as the reverse complement.
ATAGCATATTAAAGGGTGTGTTGATATGGAAGAAGCAAAATCAAATAATAGAAAAAGTGAAATATTTTTATCTATAATAGGAGTACTTATATTGATTTTAGCAGTTATTGGTATATCTTATGCGGTATGGCATAGATCATTTGAAGGAACTAAAGAAAATAGTTTAAAAACAGGATATATTTCATTTACATATTCAGAAGCGGATAATAGTTATATATCAATAGAAAATGCTATGCCAATTTCTGATAGGCAAGGTAAAAAGTTAAATGGAGAAAGAAATGTTTTTGATTTTAATATTTCTACTTCTTCGCCAGGTGATTATGGAATAAGATATGACATTTTTGCAGAACCTATAGGGAAAAATACTTTACCTGAAAAATCGTTAAAGGTATATTTAACTGATCAAAATGATAATCCTATAGAAGGGTATAATGGTTCAGATGTTCCACTATATAGCGATTTAAGAAATTATTCATTTAATGGAAAAAATAATTATAAGTTAATATATAGTTCAAATTTAACAAAGAAAAATCCTAGTAAAAAATATAGATTAAGAATTTGGTTGAGTTCTGATTCCAATAATGGGGAAAATCAATTGAAATTCTCTTTTAAAGTTAATGTAAAAGGTAGTATGCAAGGTAAGTAGTTAGTAACTACTTTTTTTAGGAGGTATATATGAAAGGTAAAATAATTGTAATAGAGGGAACAGATTGTTCTGGTAAAGAAACACAATCTAAATTATTAAAAAGTAGGCTAGAGGAAATGGGAAATAAAGTAAAGAGATTTTATTTTCCTCATTATGAAAGTCCTACAGGTAAAATAGTTGGAGGACCATACTTAGGTAAAAGTGAAATATGTGATACATATTTTGTGGAGGGCAGTTCTAAAGTAGATCCATATGTTTCTTGTCTTTATTATGCAGCGGATAGAAAATATAATATGGATAATGTTATTAAAGAGTATATTGATAACGGTTATATTGTTATACTGGATAGATATACTACTTCTAATATGGCCCATCAAGGTGGTAAAATATTTGATAAAGAGGAAAGATTTAATATGTATCAATGGATAGATAAATTAGAGTACTGGTTATTAAATTTACCTAAACCTGATATAACGATATTTTTACATATGCCTTTTGAATTTTCTAAGGAATTAATTAAAAATAGAGAAAGCTTAGATGGAAATGAAAAAGATGATGATTTTATGAAAAATTCGGAGGAATCGTATATAGAGTTATCAGAGCTATATAATTGGAATACGATAGAATGTATTAAAGATAATAATATTAAAACAATTGAAGATATTAACGAAGAGATAATAGATATTATTAAGAAAAATAAAATTGTTGAATAAAAAAAACTACCTATAGGTAGTTTTTTACTAATTATACAACAGTTGAGTCAACCATTTGTGGTTCTGTATTTTCTTCATTTTGTGCTGCTATATTAGATAATTCGCTATATACTATAGTATTATTATCTGTATTATCTTCTTCCATTTTATTTGTAACAGGTATATCTATAGTAGGTTCCTCACTTTTTGGAGGCTCTTCTTCGTTTGATAATTCTCCATACTTGATTTCATCTATTGAGGTCTCACTACTATTTTCAGTGTTATTATCTTCTTCCATTTTGCTAGAGACAATTCCAACGGGCGAATAAAAGTCACTAAAATTATCATCAATAGTAGATTTATTATCCTCATTTTGATTATCTAAAGTAACAGGTATATTCGGAATCTCTATAATTACATTTTTATCTTTATCCTCGATATTTGTATCATTTAATACAGATTTTGGTGTTCCTGTTGTTATTTCTGATGCTGTATCATTTGGATTACTTTCTGTTTCTATATTAGTTGTAACCTCATTTGGTGTTTTTACATCTGCATTAGTATTTTCTGTTTCTTTACTTTTTTCTTTTTCACTAATTTCTTCATTATTATTTTTAGAAAGTTCTATACCATAGTTTTCACTACTATCTGAATCTATTTCTATAATTCTATATATTTCATCAAATGAAGTTGAGCCATCAAGAACTTTTAAAAGTCCATCTTGAAGCATAGTTATTACATTCGAAGTATATACTAATTCTCTGCGTTCTTCTTTAGTTAATTTTTCATTATTTAAAGCATCTCTAATTTCATCATCAATTTCTAATACTTCTTGTATAGCAATTCTTCCTTTATATCCTTTATGACATTCTTCACATCCGTTTTCATCTGCTACAAATAGTTTTTCAACATCCTTGTCTAAAACATTTTTAAATATTTTCTTTTCGTACGGTGTAGCTTCTTGTTCTTTACGACACTTTTCACATAATCTTTTAGCAAGCCTTTGAGAAATTATTCCTGTTAATGCGCTAGATAGCAAATATCTTTCAACATCCATATCAAGTAATCTTTCAATAGTTGATAATGAATTATTAGTATGGATAGTAGATAGTACTAGATGTCCAGTTATAGATGCACGAACTGCGATTTTAGCAGTTTCTGAGTCACGTATTTCTCCAATTAGTATAACATTTGGATCTTGTCTTAAAATAGATCTTAGTACAGTAGCAAAATCTAGTCCTATTTCACTATTAACTTGAACTTGATTAAGCCCTTCTATATTCATTTCTATTGGATCTTCTACAGTTATTATATTTGTTTCGGTTTTATTTAACTCCTGAAGTATAGAGTAGGTAGTAGTAGATTTACCTGAACCTGTTGCACCTGTTACTAATATAATCCCATTAGGAACAGCAATCATTCTAGTTAATTTTTCAAAATTTTTATCATTAAAACCTAATGATTCTAGCCCCTCTAAACTTCTAGAATAATCTAAGATACGAATAACTATTTTTTCACCTAAGTTTGTTGGCAGAGAAGATACACGCATATCTAAATATAGTTTACCAAAAGTTCCTTTTATTGAACCATCCTGAGGTAGTCTTGATTCTGTAATATTCATATTAGCAAGAAGTTTCAATCTAGTAGTTAAATTTCTTTCATATTCGTCTGGAATTAGAGTATAATCTTGTAATTCACCATCAACTCTAATTCTTACCATAAGACCGTCTTCTCTAGGATCAAAATGGATATCAGAGGCACCACTTTTAGCGGAATACATTATAATATAATCCGCAATTTGGGTAATAGGTGTCTTTTTATAATCAAATGTAACCATATTTTCAACCCCTTTTGTCTACTTTCCTATGGTAATTTATCTTATTTTATTATATAATAAGATTAATATAATATCAAGAATAGGAGACATAATTTATGAAAAAAATTAATAATAAAGGTTTTGCTTTAGTTGAAACTTTAATTGTAACGGCTTTTGTAGTAGGGATTTTTTCGGTTATGTATGCTAACTTTTATCCTATGATGGGTGAATATGAGAAACGTGAAAACTATGATGATATAAGTAGTATTTATAATGCTAATTTATTTAAAGAATTAATAGAGAAAAGTAAAAATGATAATGATAGTAATATAAAGAAAAAAATCGATAGAGTTACAACAGGGGAAAAAATAATAAATCATATTCCTTCATATAACTATTCAGAAAAAACTGAAGAAACTTATATTAATAGTGTTTATGAAAATATAGATGAATATGATTTTAATGATGAACTTAAAAATAATTATTATAAAACTTTAGTAAAAAATTTAAATGTAGAAGAAATATATTTATTACCATATAATATTGAGTTATTTAAAAGTAAAACAAAAAATTCTTATGGTTTTGATACACAAACTCAAGAGTATATAGATTATCTTCCTGAGTATAAAAATAATACCTATGGATTAGAATGTAGAATTATTGTTAAATATAAAGCTGGCGAAAATAAAGAAAGTCATAGTAACAATAGTGATGAATATAGATTTGCAACGATTGGGGTTGATTGTAAATGAAAAAACTTAATAATCATGGTTTAACGGCAGTAGAAGTATTGATATGTTTTTCTATAACTGCTGTTATAGTTATTTCACTTTTTAAAATTATTAATAACTTTAATGAAAAACAAACTGTAGAATCAAGAAAGAATCTTATCGAAACATATAAAAATACTGTTACTAAAACAATCCAAGACGATATTTTAACAAAAGGTGGAGTCAAACAAGTTGTTTGTTTAGAAGAAGATTATGATAATGGCATATTATCTGTAAATATACTTACGAATCAGTCTACAATTGGCAAAATAATAATTAAGTTTAATACTGATTCGGAAAATGATACTACTGAAGAGTATATAGGGTACAATAGTATATCTTTTGTTAAAAATGATGAAGAAAAATTTACACTAAAAGATATTCCAGGAGTTGAATTTAATGAACCTAAAATAGATTATGATGAAGATAATGGATTACTACGTATATATGTTGGAATAATAGATTTAGATTTGGATTTAGGAGATAAATACGAAGTTTTAGATATCACTTTACCTTTAAGTTGTAAATGGAATAGTGAAAGTTCATTATGTCCTGATATTAATAAAACTTGTACATAATATAAAATAGAACCATTGATATACCAATTTGTGATATTCTTCCTAGTAGGAAATTAGAATATTTTATTTTAGTATCACTTATTATATTTAGTACTTGCATATGAATATTTAATCCACCAAATCCTAAAAATGTTAAGGTTATAATGGCTTTAAATATATCGCTATTTAATGATGATAATAAATTAGTACCTTTAGTAATATCAAAGAAACCATTTATTAATACTTTAAATACGGGTGGTAGATTTATATAGTTTGTTATCAATCTAGTGACAATAAAGAAAAAGCAAGTGTTTCCTAAAATAATAGCTAGTAACTTTAGAGAAGATATAATTGAGTTAGATAAAATTGTAGAAAAACTATCTGTAATTTTTAACTCTATATTAGTTTTTTTCTCTTTTTCTTTTGGCCTTGTAATAATTCCTATAATTATATTAGAAAGAATATGACAAAATAAAATTAAATAAGATATTTTAATATTATGAAATATTGGAGTAGTGACTGCTATAACAAATAAAGGATTAGAAAAATGGGTAAAAGTTATTAAAAAATTAGCTTGATCTATATTTAAAATATTTTTTCTATATAAATCAACAATGTATTTAGAACCACTTGGAAAACCAGAAAACATACTCATTATAATAACAAAACTAGAAGCATTAGATGTATGAAATAAAAAATTTGTTATACCCTTAAAATATTTATTTAAAGTTTCACAAAAATTATAATTTATTAAGATATTACTTATTAAATAAAATGGAAATATAGATGGAAATAATACATTTATAAATACATTAATAGCAGAACTTACCTCATCTAATATTAAATTAGGAGTAAATAGTAATGACAAAAATATGACAAATAAAAATATTTGTATTAACTTATTTTTCATAAATCACCAACTTTTTGATATAATTAATTATAAGGACTGATTATATGCTTAATAATGTTTATGAAAAATTTAAAAAATATATTAAAGAAAATTATAAAAGTTTAATAATATATATTATATTTTGTATTATTTTTTTGTGGCCTCTTGATTACTATATTATAGTAGGTGGTGGTATATCAGAAGTTGGAGGTCGTATAGAAGTAGAAAATGCTTATAAATCTAAGGGAAGTCTCAATTTAGCATATGTGAGTGAAATAAAAGGCACGGTTGCTACTTATTTATTAAGTTATGTTATACCTGATTTTAAAAGAGTAAAAGTAGATGAGTATACATATGACAATGATGAAGATAAAAAAGATGTTGAGTTTAGAGGTAAAATAGATTTATTAAATTCTAATGATTATGCAATTAAGAATGCTTATTTAGCGGCAGGTAAATCATATACTATATCTGATACAGATTTATATGTTTATTTAGTTGATAAGAACAGTAAAAATGATTTTAAAGTAGGAGATAAAATATTAGAAGTAGAATCTATAAAGATAAATAGTGTTGATGATTATAAAAATGTTATTGAAAGTCATGATATAGGAGATACAGTAGATGTATTAGTAGAAAGAGGTAAGAAAGAGAAAATTATAAGTACTGAAATATATAGTAATGAATCTAAAAAGATTACAGGTATCTATATTAGTTCTATTAATTCTTATAAAACTAATCCTAAAGTGAAAATAAAATTTAAAAATAGTGAATCTGGGGCTAGTGGTGGTCTTATTGAGACTCTTGATATTTATAATAAATTAACAAAAAATGATATTACAAAAGGTAAAAAAATTGCAGGAACTGGGGAGATAGATGCAGAAGGTAATATTTTATCTATAGGTGAGGTTAAATATAAACTACTTGGTGCAGTTAAAAAAGATGCTGATATATTTATAGTACCTAATGGTGATAATTATAAAACATGTATGAAGGTAAAAAAAGAAAAGAATTTAAAAATTAAAATTATAGGGGTTTCAACCTTTCAAGAAGCAGTAGATGAGTTAAAAAGGAAAAATTAAATTTAATTTTTCTTTTTTTTATTTACAAATTGATAACTATTTATTATAATTAAAATACTAGTAGTAAAAATAGATAATAGAGGTGTGTTTTATGAAAAATTTTAATGCTAATAATGCTGGATATACTAATGATAGGAAGACTAAAAATAAATACTATGTTAAAATTTTATTAGTAATTGTTTTTTTAGTAGCTATAATAAGTGGAGTTAGTTATGCGTTTTATACATTAACTGTCGGTGGAAATAAAAAAGTTGAAATGACTGCAGGTACTTTTAATATTCAATTTACGGATGGTAATGCTGTTAATATAAGTCAAGGAATTCCAATGACAGATAATGAGGGTTTAGCAGATAATGATAATATAACCACCTTTAGTGTTACAAATACAGGAGATATTGCTGCTTCATATAGTATAGCCTTAGAAGAAGTTGATATAGATTCTAATACTATGGATAAAAAGTGGATTAAATATAGCCTTAGAGAAAAAGATGGTGATTGGAGTACACCACAATCACTTTCTAATGGTTTATTGTTGCGTAATAATCTATATTTAGAACCAGGTGAAACTGTTAATTATGAATTAAAGATATGGTTAGCTTACGAAGCACCTAATGATATTCAAGGTAAGAAGTTTAGTGCTAAGGTAGTAGTTAATGCTATTCAAAGTAATGCAAAATTAAGTAATACTACTCAACCAATTATAAATATTGCTAACACTTCTATTAATGTAATAAAAGGAGATACTTTGTATAGAGATCCTATTCCATATGAAGTTGTTGATGCTCATAAAAATGAAATTGACTTAGGAAAAGTAGAAAAAACATATGAATACTTTGATGGTGAAACTATTAAGTCAGTAAATTCAGTTGATGTTAATAATACAGGTATATATTATATTTATTACCGAGTTACTGATAATAATGGAAATATAGGTTGTACAGTAGTTTCTATTAATGTATGTGAAGAAAATAATGGTTCTGTTCCTGTTATTACACTAAATGGACCTGATACAGTAGAAATAAATAAAGGTAGTAAATATGTTGATGATGGAGCATTTGCTGTAGATGATGAAGATGGCGAATTAAAAGTAATCACTATAGGTGAAGTAAATACAAATGTAGTTGGAGAATATATAATTAGATACATTGCGAAAGATAGTAAAAATAATCTTGTAAGTGTTATTAAAACAGTAAGGGTTATTGATAATGATAAAGAAGATGATGATGACTTTACTATAAAAATTGGTACTATTGCAATAAATAGTGAAGATGATAATAAAATTGATATTCCTGTAACAGTTAAATCAACTGATACTAATAAAGTTAAAGTAATACTTAATGAAAATAGTAATCAACCAAGTGTAGAAGACTTTAACGATGTAGAAGAAACTAGTGATTTTGATCATATATTTAATGTTACTTCCAATGGAACATATTATGTATGGGTATTAGATTCTAATAATAATATAAAAAGTAAAAAAGTAGTTGTAGATGTTAAAGAAGAAGAACCTAAACCTGATAGTAAACCAGTATGTAGGTTTACAGGTGATAAGTATATGACTATTGATAAAGATGCAGATAATAATACAATTGATTTAATATGTACTGATGAGCATCAAGAAATAAATGAAAAATACTTAAGTAATAATGATTTTCAAATTGGAGATTCTAGTATACTAGAAATTTCTGAAATATCAGGTTATGCTAAAGTAGATAATGGTTATAAATATACTATTACATTAAATAGTTTAAAAGCAGGCGATACTACTATTACATTAAAAGATGGTGTTATTTCAAATATTAATAATAAATCAAATGATTCAGTATCTACAAATGTTTATGTAAGAGTTCTTGAAATTGATGATGAATATAAAAATTTAAAAATGAACAGTGGTGATACTAAAGAAATAACAGTAAAAAATAGTGTAGGTGACTTAGAATATGTAAGTAGCAATGAAGAAGTTGCCTCAGTTGATGCAAATGGAGTTATTACTACTAATGCAGTTGGTACTGCTACTATTAAAGTAACTGATACTGTTACAAAATCAAAAGTTGAATTTAATGTAGATGTAGTTAAAAAAATAACAGTAGAATATATTAAAAATGGTAGAAATGTAGATTCTATAGAAGAATTAAAATCTGAAAATACTACATGTGAACTTAACAGTGAACATCTAGATAGTTGTGAAGTAACTTTGCCAGAATTTACTACTACAAACGGTTATAAAACAGTTGGCTGGTCTACTAGTTCTACTGATCATTCTGGTACTAAAATAGGAGAAAAATTTAGTGTATCTGAGGATACAACTTTATATACTATTTCAAGTAAAAAAGGAAAAACATACGAAATTAGTTGGAATTCTAATGGAGTTAACTTTTCAGAAGCTGGGTCAACTTCATGTAGTGTAGATTCTGTATATAATGATGAAGAATATAATGAAGATTATTCAGATAGTTGTTTTGTAAAAAAACCTAAGATAGAAGCAAATGAAAATGTTACAATAGTTGGTTATAATACAGATAAAAATGCTCATGAATCAATAACTAATGTGGATGATGATTTAGAATTAAATAGTTCTAATAATGGAGAGGTTTATTATACAATAAGTTATAAAAATCCTATTACTTATACTGCTAACTTTAATGAAAATGGTTATGAAGTTAATGTTGGTGAAGTAGAAGATAATACATGTACTATAGAAAAGGTATGGAATAATGATATACAAGGAACTTCTTGTAATGTTAAAACTCCAGAAGTAACTGTTCCTGATGGTTATAGTTTTGTTGGATGGAATACTTCTAATGATGCTACTGATATTGTAAATAATGGCAATATGGTTACTATAAGTGGAAATACAGACTTTTATACTATAACTAAATTTGATGAAAAATCAATTAGTGCACGTTTTGCTTCTCAGGGAATTGGTGTTTCAGAAATAAGCTCTAATATTCAACAATGTATTATACCTGAACAATATAATCCTAAGGAAAAAGTAGATAATATATGTATTTTAGATAAAACTAAGATTCCGACTATTGGAATTGCTGAAGAAAATTTAGATAAATATGAAGTAATAGGTTGGAATGAAGATCCTACTGCTACAGTTAAAAGTGAATCATATACAGAAGGTGGAGATTTAAGAATAACTGAAGATATTACATATTATACTATTACTAAAAGAAAAGAAACTATATTAACTGCTAAATGGGATAAAAATGGTGCAGAGTTACATGGAAATGATGATAATTATTCTGAAGAAGAAAGTATATCAAAATGTACTATACCTGCAGTATATAATGAGACAGAAGAAAATAGACAATCATCTAATTGCTCTGTAGTTGCTCCTACTATTATAAGAGAAGGTTTTATAATAGATGGTTATATTGATAATAATAATGAAGATGCTAGTGTTAGTTTTAATTCTAATGACACTATAGTATTAACAAATGATAAAAATAAAGATACTGGTGCTATTGAAACAGGAAAAACTTGGAAAGCAAAGACTCATAAAACTATAAATGTAATATGGCATACAAATGGAGCTAAACTAAAACAAGGCGATAGTGATAGTGAAAAAGATATTACAAGTGAATGTACAATTATGAATAAAGATACAACTTGTTCTATTACTTCTCCAGAAATTGTTAGATCTGGATATAATATAATAGGTTATAATACTGATAATAATGCTAATGAAAGTGTATGGACACATAAAGAAATGAAGTCAGTATCAGAAAACCAAGAATATTATGCTATAACTTCTAAAGATGTTACTGTTAGTTTCTATTACAATAATAATGGTAGTGTTGATGTTATAGAAGATACTCAAACATTATGGAATACTGATTTATATAGATATAATGTACCTGAGGTTGTTACTAATAGTAAAGGACCTAGAGGATTAAGTTATAGTGCTGTATCATCTGATTTGAATAGTACTGTACCTGCCGAGTCATCTAATAATATAAAAAGTAATACAAAATATTATGCTATATATGGTGGCGATGTAGATACTAACATCTATTATTATAATCTTCATGAAGGTGATGATTTTACAGATGCAACTCAAGAAGTTGAAACAGTTTCTACTAATATTAGTGCAGTCATAAAAGAGTCAAATGATTCTACTTATACTGTTAATAATGAAAATGTTAATATACCTTCTGTTGTATCAACATCTGAAGGCCCTGGTGGTGGTGTTGATGCAAGTGCAGTAAGAAAATATATAGGTTTATCTAGAAATAGTTCAAGTAAGGTTATTGAGAAAAACATTACTACTGAAAATGATAATTATTATGCAGTATATAAAGGTATTTGGAAAGTAAGATATTCTTATGATAATAGTTCTATTAATAATGTAGGTGCTGAAATTGCTAGTTGTGATGTATATGGATTAACAAATGGTAGTATTTACTCTGAAAATGGGGAAAATACTAAAGGTATAGAAGGTAGTTGTATAACAACTTTACCAGATGTTAATTTAAAAACAGGTTATAATACTCCAAAATGGTATGATGATGAAACAGCAGTTGGTAGTCCAAATGAAGAATATACTATAACTGGTTTTAAAACACTTAATGCAAAAGCTTCAATTAATACATATATAGTAACCTATGACTGTAATACAAATGGTGGTGTATGCCATGTTAGTGGACAAGATACTGTAGAACATAATGGTTTAGCTGATTTAGGTGGAATAGGAGAAAAAGAAGGTTATGATTTCTTAGGTTGGAATACAGATAAGGATGCAGATGCTGGATTAACTGAAGCTCCACGAGTAACGAAAGATATGACATTATATGCTATCTTTAAAAAGACAACATCAATATCTTTAAATTCTAAAACAGCTTCATATACAGGAAGTAGTATAGAAGCAAATAAAGCAATAGTAGCTGATGGCGATGAAAGTGATATATCATATACATATTATACTGATAATAAATGTTCTACAGAAGTATCAATAGAAACAGGGGCTTCTAGTACTGGTAAAGCTCCAGTAGATGCAGGAACATATTATGTTAAAGCTACAACAACATCTGCTAATGGAAAGAAAGTTAGTTCTAATTGTGTTCTACATACAATTACACCAAAAGAAATAAATGTTACATGGGATGAACAAGAATATACATATAATGGTAAAAAACAAGCTCCTACATATGCTACATCGGGGGAGATAGATGGAGAGACAATAACATATACACAATCAGAGGCAAATGACAAAAATCAAATTGATGCAAATGGTGTAGGTGAAAGTTATACTGCAAAATTATCAATAAAAAGCGTATCTGGTGGTAGAGAAAAAGCCTCAAATTATCAACTTATTAATAATACAAAAGATTATGTAATTAATCCAGGGGTAGGTTATGTTAATTTAGATTCTGAAAGTGGTACAGCTATTTATGGAGATAATAATAAAAGTTTTGTTGTAACTGGTACTCATGGTGGTGAATTGAGTGCAGTAGAAATAGAAAATGAAGCTGGTCAAAAATCTGGTGTATCTATATCAATTAATTCTAAAAATAATTCTGGGACTACATCTTCTAATAATACAATAACTATAGGTAATTTGAAAGCTTTATCTGCGGGAACTAAAATTAAAATAAAAGTAACTAGTTTGGCAACTAACAATTATACATCAGGTTCTAAAACTTATACATTAACAATTAATAAAAAAGATGCAACTTGTCCAAGTACTATTACTCCATATAATGGTGAATATGATGGTAAGGAGCATTCTATAACTATAGGTAATTATACTGGAGGAAAGATTCAATATAGTACTGATGATGGTGCTACTTGGCAAGATGATATGCCAAAAAGAATAGAAGTAGGGTCAACTAAAGTATATATAAGAGTTTATGGAGATAGCAATCATAATACTTCTTTATGTGGTCATGAGACTATTAATGTAACATCAGGATCTAATCCAGCAGAGGTTAAAGCAGTTTCTAACTTAGTTTATGGTTCAAATGCTAATATGGTAACTACAAAAGGTGCAATCGGGCTAGTCTATTATAGTACAACAACTAAGTTAACATCCGAAAATTATACTGAAGGTTCAACTACTATACCAATTGCTTCAACTGACTATAATGTTAATGAAGTAGAAAATAAAGAAGTAAATGGAAAGAAAATTAAAAATACAGTATATTACTATGCATTAGGTAATAAAAATTATAGTGCAGCTCAAGGAGAGGTTCCAATTACTATTAATAAAGCAAATGCTATTAATCCAAAGTTAACAGCATATTCTGGTGATTATGATGGAAATGCCCATAGTATTACAGTTTCAGGTGGCTCAGGTGGTACTATTATGTATAGTACTGATAATAAAAATTGGTTAACTACAAAACCTACATATACAGATTTTACAAATGGAAATAAAACTACATACGTTAAGGTTGTAGGAGATAAAAATCATTATGATACAACAGTTATTTCAAGTACTGTAACAATAACAAAAGCAACTCCAAAAATAAATGTATTGGGTGTATCTGGTTTGAAATATAACGATAATAAAAATATGATAACAGTTAATGGTGTTCCAAATGGCGTTAATATGTATTATAGTACAACAACTGAATTAAAATCTACTAATTATACTAGTGGTTCAACTACAATACCAACAAATACTAATATAGAGCCATCTGATAAGTATAAAGTATATTATTATGTTGATGGTGGTCAAAACTATAATAGTGTAGCTAATTCTGTTATTGTAACTATATCTAAGAGAGATAACGACATTTCAGTAACTGCTAATAGTTTACAATATAAAAAAGAGGCTAACCTTGTTTCTACATCAAATGCGCAAGGTACAGTATATTATAGTGTAGGAACAGCACTAACTAGTAATAATTATAGTTCAGCTGGATCAACTACAATACCAACAACATGTACATCAGGTAGTAATTCATATTCATATAGTGACTGCGTGTTTAGAGACGCTGGAGATTATACTGTATACTATTATGCTACTGGTGATGCTACTCATAAAGCAAAAAGTGATAGTATAAAAGTTACTATTAATAAGAAAGAAAATACATTAATAGTATCTCCAAAAACTGGTTTAAATTACGGTGTAACAAGTAATATGGTAACTGTATCTGATAAGCAAGGAGAAGTATATTATCGTGTTGAGGATTCTTTAGATGTGACTGAATATTCTTTAGATGAGACTAATTATAGAACTGAAGGTTCAACTACTATACCAACAACTTGTACTGAGGATGCATATTCTAAAAAAAATAAATGTCTATCTGGAGGATCACATACCATATTCTTCTATACACCAGGAAATAAGAACTATGCTGCTAAAAAAGGCTATACACGTGTAACTATAGCAAAACAAACTGGATATGTTAATTTATCAAAAACATCTGATTCAATGTATTTTGGTGCAGATTCATATTCATTTAATATTAGTTCTCATCGTGGTGGTAAGTTACAAGTATCTAGTAATAATTCAACGGTATATGGTTCTTTGAGTGGAAATACTGTTACAATTTCAAATTTAACAAATGTATCACAAGGTACAACTATTGCGGTAACAGTTACTTCAGCCGAAACAGATGCTTATAAATCAGCTAGCAATACATTTAGATTAACAGTTAATCCGCTTACTAGAAAAGCTACTTTTGGTTATGATGCTGATTCAGGAATAACTGGTGTTACCTCTACAACTAAGAGTTGTCAAACATCAGGTACTAGTCTTACATGTTCTGTTTATTCTCCATCAGTAACTAAAAAAACAGGCTATAGTTTTAATTATTGGATGTATGGTAGAGGATATACAAGTACAAGTGAAACTGGTTTAAAAGAAATGTCTGGTGATACAACCTTTACAGCTTATGGTAAAGATACAGAAGGACCTGTTGTTTCATATAATTCTAATGGAAGTACTACAGGAACTAAATATACAAAGACATCTTATAATTTATATTATAATTTAACTGTTAAAGATAATAGTAATAACTATAATTCTTCTGCCTATAAAAATGCTAATGTTCATATTGGTGGTTCGTATTTAGGTTCATATCAGCTAAATGCTACTTGTGGCGGTGGAATATGTAACTATACAATTGCTATACCAATATCAAGTTCTAATACACGTACGGGTGCTGTTACTGTTACAATACTAGCTGGTACATTTAAGGATTTATCAGGAAATAGTTCTAGTTCATTAACATTTAATCCTGGTACTACATTCAAGAAAAAACAAAGTTATTATTATTGATAATTTTGTAATAATAAATTTAAATCCTAATAGATATGATTATTAGGATTTTTCTTTTAAATTTTAGATAAAAATACTTTATTTTTTATTTATAATTTGTTATACTTTAGTAAAGTAGGTGAGATAATGAGTGTGGATACTATAAATGGTAGTAATTCTACTAGTAATAAGATATCTAAAAAAAGATATATTATTATTGCAGCTATAGTATTAGTTATATTATTTATTGGGTTTGGCATATATTTTTATATTAGTACTAGTAATAAAAATGGTACTATTAAGTTATCTAAGAATATGGTTAAGGAAAAATCTTATGATAGTTTAAAAATTGTAGATATTAAGGGCTATAAAGAAGATAAATATAAGCATCTTACATTTACAGTTAAGAATATTACTGATAAAGATTATAAGAATAAACCAACTAATATAGTATTTTTTGATAGTAAGGATAAAGAAATATATAAGGTTAGTATTGTTATACCTGAAATTGCATCTGGTGATGTTGGAAAAGTTGATTTAGTTCTTGATAATGATGCATTTAAAGCTGAAAACTTTAGGATTTCGGATTAATTAGATAAAAGGAGAATGGAAATGGAAAAGAAAGAAAATAAAGTAATAGGAATTTTAATTTTAACTATAGTATTAGTTATTTGCGTAGTAGCAGGTGTTTTATATTTTAATCTTAATAAGACTGATTATATTAAGACTTCAGATGTTAAAAAAATAATTAAAGAAGGAAAAACTGCAATAATATATGTAGAAAATAGTAATTCTAAGAAATGTAAGAATTGTAAGGAATTGAAAGAGTATTTAGATAGTAAAGATATTAATTATGTATTATATGATGTTAATAAAAACTCTAAAGGAAGTTATAAAGAAATGTTACAAAATTTAACTATAAATCCTAATGATTTTGGATATCCTGGTGTTATATATGTTAAAGAAGGACAAATATATTCAGATATAATTAATATAAAAGATACTAAAGTAGTTGAACAGTTTATTAAAGAATATAATTTAACTAAGGTTAAATAAATTTTACTATATTGTTAGTTGTCAAAAAAAGTCAAATCATTTGAAGTTTGGCTTTTTTTTTTGTATAATAATTATGGAAAGTAATGGTGATAATAATGGCATTAAAGTATGACGATTCATCAATTAAAATATTAGAGGGCTTAGAAGCAGTTAGAAAACGTCCTGGTATGTATATAGGTTCAACAGATAAAAGAGGGCTACATCATTTAGTATGGGAAATAGTTGATAATTCTGTAGATGAAGCTATTAATGGTTTTGGTGATTACATAAAAATCACTATACATTCTGATAAAAGTGTTAGTGTAGAGGATCATGGTCGAGGAGTTCCCACCGGTATGCACGAATCTGGTAAAACTACGCCTGAGGTTATTTTTACTGTACTACATGCTGGAGGTAAATTTGAATCTGATGGTTATAAAGTATCAGGTGGTCTTCATGGTGTTGGTTCTAGTGTTGTAAATGCTTTATCTAAATGGATGGAAGTTAATATAAAGCATGAAAAGAGCGAATACTATATTCGTTTTGAAGATGGAGGAAAAGTCTCACAGCCTTTAAAAAAAATAGGTACTACTAATAGAAGTGGTACTACTGTTAGATTTATGCCAGATGATTCTATATTCTCAACCACTAATTTTTCTTTTACAACGATATGTGAAAGAATGCAAGAAAGTGCTTTTTTACTTAAAGGTATAACTATTGAGGTAGTTGATGAAGAGGATGGAAGAAACGCTAAATATTGCTACGAACGTGGTATAGAAGAATTTGTAGAAGATTTAAATAAAGGAAAAAATACTCTTCATAAAGTATTATCATTAAATGGAATTAGGGATAAGATTGAAGTAGATATATCTATGCAATATACAGATTCATATTCTGAAAATATAGTTAGTTTTGTAAATAATGTTAAAACAACAGATGGTGGTTCTCATGAAGTTGGATTTAAAACTGCTTTAACACGTGTTTTTAATGATTATGCAAAAAATAATGGTTTTATAAAAGGAAAAGAAAAAGCCCTAGAAGGAAGCGATGTTAGAGAAGGTTTAACTGCTGTTATTAGTTTAAAGATACCTGAGGCTCTACTTCAATTCGAAGGTCAAACTAAAGGAAAACTTGGAACTCCTCAAGCTAGAGTTGCAGTTGATTCTATAGTTACAGAACAAATTAAAGTATTTTTAGAAGAAAATAAATCTATAGCAACAGAGATTATTAATAAATCATTAAAAAGTAAAATAGCAAGAGAGGCTGCTAGAAAAGCAAGAGAAGAAGCTCGTAAAGGTACAAAGAAAAATTCTAAAGAGAGAAGCTTATCTGGAAAACTTGCTCCAGCTGGCAGTAGAGATAAGACACGTAATGAACTTTTCTTAGTAGAGGGTGACTCTGCAGGTGGTTCTGCGAAGCAGGGAAGAGATAGAAAATATCAAGCAATTCTTCCATTACGTGGTAAAGTTTTAAATACTGAAAAAACTAAAGAAGAAGATATTTTAAAAAATGAAGAAATTAATACTATGATATATACAATTGGCGCAGGATATGGTCCAAACTTTTCTATAGAAGATTGTGAATATTCTAAAGTAATTATAATGAGTGATGCTGATGAAGATGGAGGACATATACAATGTTTACTTTTAACATTCTTTTATCGCTATATGAGACCTCTAATTGAAGATGGACGCTTATTTGTAGCACTTCCACCACTATTTAAAATACAAAGTGGTAAAAATGTTGAATATGCTTATACTATAGAAGAAATGAAAGAAAAGTCTAAGGGCAAGAAATGTGATATTCAACGTTATAAAGGTTTGGGTGAAATGAATGCTGATCAATTATCAGAAACTACAATGGCACCAGGTAGTAGAACACTAATTAGAGTTAATATTGAAGATGCTCAACTTGCCGAAAAACGTGTATCAGTTCTTATGGGAGATGATGTACCTCCTCGTAAAGAATGGATAGATGAAAATGTTGAATTTACTTTAGAAGATGATTATAAGATTTAAGAGGTGATTACAATATGAAAAGTGATACTTATATTATTCCTGCAATTAATTTTTATCTTGCAGTACCATTAGATGAATGTAATACAGTGGACGAAGCTTTAGATGAAATTAAAGAAAGTAAATGTATTTTTATTCCTTTTGAACAAGTAGATGGATTAACTATAAGAGAGCTTTATTGTACTGAAGAATTAAAAAATGGCTTTTCATTTTGTGCTATTAATAAAATTGATAATGTCAACTTTGGTAATTTATGTAAAATAAACTATACTTCTATAAATGTATTATGTAGTATATTTTTTCCTAATCAACATAAAATGCAATCTAGTGTACTTGATACTAGGATAGATAAATTAGTAGAAATGGAAATTGAAAATAGGTATTCTAAAACTTCTGATGAAGTTAGACAAATTTCTAATAGTTATTTTGAAAAGTATATGGACGGAGATTTCTCTATAACAAATCAAAGAGTAAAGAAACTGTTAAATAAAAATTAATTTTAAATTATAAAATAAGAGTTAGGTGATAATATGGCAAGAAAAAAAGAAGAGATAAGCGTAATTGAAAAGATATTTGATTATACGCTAGAAGATATAATGGGTGAACGTTTTGGAAGTTATTCTAAATATATAATTCAAGAGCGTGCAATACCTGACGCTAGAGATGGATTAAAACCAGTTCAAAGAAGAATTCTATATTCAATGTATAAAGAACATAATACATATGATAAAGGTTATCGTAAAAGTGCTAAGACAGTTGGAGATGTTATTGGTAATTATCATCCTCATGGAGATACTTCAATATATGATGCAATGGTTAGAATGAGTCAACCTTGGAAAACACGTCTTCCATATATTGATATGCATGGTAATAATGGTTCAATTGATGGTGATAGTCCAGCAGCTTATCGTTATACAGAAGCTCGTCTTTCTAAAATTAGTAATGAGATGCTTCGTGATATTGATAAAGATACAATCGAATTTGCACCTAACTTTGATGATACTACAGTAGAACCTACAGTACTACCAGCAAGATTCCCAGCACTTTTAGTGTATGGAGCTCAAGGCATTTCAGCAGGATATGCTACCAATATACCTCCACACAATTTAGGTGAGGTAATAGATGCAACAATTCATAGAATAGATAATCCTAATTGTGGCTTAGATACATTAATGAAATATGTTAAAGGTCCTGATTTTCCTACTGGTGGAATTGCTTCTGGAATAGATGGAATCAAAGCAGCCTATGAAACTGGCCGTGGTCGCATAGTTATTAGAAGTAGATATACTATTGAAGAAGAAAAAGGAAAATGTTCAATTGTTATTAATGAAATTCCATTTGAGACAAATAAATCTGGAATTGTAAAAAAGATAGATGATATTAGAATAGATAAAAAGATTGATGGTATTTTAGAAGTTAGAGATGAATCAACTAGTGATGTTCGTATAGTAATTGATTTAAAGAAGGGTGCTAATAAAGATCTTATAATAAATTATTTACTTAAAAATACTGATATGCAAATAAGTTATAACTTTAATATGGTATCTATTGTAAATAAAAGACCAAAACTGCTAGGTCTTAAGGGTGCACTTGATGCGTTTATAAATCATCAGAGGGAAGTTGTAACAAGGCGTACTGAGTTTGATTTAAGACATGCTAAAGCTAGACTTCATATAGTAGAAGGTCTAATTAAATGTATTTCTATATTAGACGAAGTTATTAAAGTTATTCGTGCTAGTAAAAATAAAAGTGATGCTAAAGATAATTTGATTAAAGAATTTGATTTTTCTGAAAAACAAGCTGAAGCTATTGTAATGTTACAACTTTATAGACTTACTAATACAGATGTTGTTGAGTTAGAAGAGGAAATGGCTAACCTTAAAAAGATTATTGAAGGCCTAAACTCAATTTTGGGTGATGATGCTGTATTAAAATCTGTAATGAAAAAGGACTTGCGTGATGTTAGAAATAACTATGCAAAAGAAAGAATTACTGATATAGAAGAAGAAATTGCGGAAATTAAAATAGATACTTCTGTAATGATACCAAAAGAAGATGTTATTGTATTAGTAACATCAGATGGTTATATTAAAAGAACTAGTACTAGAAGTTATCAAGCTAGTAATGGCGAAAATCCAACAATTAAAGATGGAGATTATATAATTGGTATGTATGAAATGTCTACTTTAGATACATTATTGTTATTTACAACAGGAGGAAACTTCTTATATATTCCTGTTCATACTATATTTGATATAAAATGGAAAGATATTGGAAAACACATATCTAACTTAATTGAACTTTCTCCAGATGAAGCTATTGTTAGTGCAATTCCTGTTACTGATTTTTCAAATAATAATTCTAATATTATACTTACTACTAAAAATGGTATGATTAAACGTAGTAAGGTAAGTGATTTTAAACTTAGTCGTTATTCAAAACCTGCTAATTGTATGAAACTAAAAGATGATGATTTATTAATAGATGCATTTATAGAAACAAAGCCTGCAGTGTTCTTAACAACTAATACTGGTTATGCTTTAAGTTTTAATACAAGTGAAATACCTATCGTGGGTGTTAAAGCTAGTGGTGTTAAAGCTATGAAATTAAAAGATGACTATTTAGTATCAATTAGTAATTTTGATTATACAACAGATGAATTTGTTTCAGTTATTACTAGTAATGGTACGGGTAAAAGAGTAAGACTTAATGAGTTTCCAATATCTACTAGAAGTCGTAGAGGATTACTTATTATTAGAGAAGTTAAAACTAATCCATATTCTATAGTAAAGACTTTTGTAGTAGATAATAAAGATTATTTAGGAATTAAAACTTCATCAATTAAAGAAATTAAAGTAGTAGAACTTTCTATTATGGATAGATATTCTACAGGAAGCCAAATAACTAAAAAAGATATAGTAGATGTATATATAGTTAAGGAGTTATTAAAAAGAGAAGAATTTGTTAATGATAAAACAGATAATATTAAAAAGCCAGAAAAAGAAATCTCTAAAAAAGAACAAATATCTTTAGAAGAGATTGATGATAGATTAATGACTATAGATGATTTTCTTAATTAAAAATAAGTAGTAATTTACTTATTTTTTTTTCATATATTTTAATAGGTGGTTATATGTCTAAAGATTTATTTAAAAAATTTGTTAAAGCACATCCTGAACTTGGTAATAGTGTAATGGATGGTAAAACAAATTGGCAAAAGTTATATGAATTATATGATATGTATGGTGAAGAGAGTGAAGTATGGGATAAGTATTTAAAAAAGAGTTATTTATCAACTAGTAATACTACAACAAGTAGGAGTTCTTCTTTTTCTGAGTTAGTTAATATGATTAAAAATGTAGATTTGGAATCTGTTCAAAAAGGTGTTAATAGTTTACAAAAAACTATAGGATTATTACAAGATATAGGTGTAGGAGCAGCTACTAAAGAAAAAACTTATGAACCTAGACCAATGTATAAATATTTTGATGATTAATGGATATTAAAACTCAAATATATATAAGAAATAATCCTAACATATATCGCTATTTAAGAGAAAACTCTTACTGGTATAAATATTTGAATAGAAATCCTAATAGTATAAAAGACTTAGAAAAAGAGATGAAAAGCAGATATAAATTAACTACAGAAGATCGATTAGAAAAAATAAATAATGGAATCAGTATGATTCATAGCTTTATGGATGTTTTGAAATAGATTATTTCATATAATCTTTTTAAATAAGCAATTTTATCTAATATATTTTACTTATGAGATTAAAGAATATTTGTTATTTATATTTATTGGTTTTACTAATGAATAATTTTTATAATTATTTTATATATTTTCAATTTTAATAATGGACAATGTTTAGTAAATGTATAGGCTTTTTAGAAATAATAGTAAGAAAGTTGAATTTATATTGAATTTGATTTTCTTTTTTGTTGCTTGTGTGTTATAATCTATATGGGTGATATTATGGATAAAGAATTAGATTTATTACTGAAAGAGACTTTATATTTAGATGATAATTTTGAAATAAATGATAATATGTTTCCAGGTAGCATTATAGAATGGGATTCTCTTTCACATATGAACTTAATTTATAATATCTCAAATAAATATAATATAGAAATTCCTTTTAAAGATTTAAAAAATATAGAAAATTGGGGTCAATTAAAAAAATATGTATGTAAAAAATTCAAATAATAAATATTCTAGAATATTTATATTACAACTACATAGTTGTAATAATATTAATTTATGTAAGAAAAAATTTTTAGAAAAAGTATTAAGCTATTATAATGTTTCTATTTCTAATATATTTTATAATCAATATGGTAAACCATATTTAGATAATATTTACTTTAATTATTCGGATACTTCTAAATATATAGCTTTAATTGTTGGCTATGATGAAGTAGGTATTGATATAGAAAATATTCGGGATATAGATAAAATCATGGCTAAAAAGATTTTAAATAGTAAAGAAAACACTACTAATGATTCCTTATATTTATTAAAGCATTGGGTGGGAAAAGAAGCGTATGTTAAATATATTGGTACTGGTATAATAGATGATTTTAATGGAATTGATTTATCTAGTATTCAAAAGAAAAATAATTATATTTCTATTATAAATAAAGATTTTATAATGTATGCTTTTTCTAAAAATAAAATAGATACTAGTATTAAATATTATAATGAAGAAGAGATTTTATGAAATATTGATAAAATGGTTTAGGAAGTGATTTATATGGTGTTTTCATCTTCAATTTTTTTATTTTTGTTCTTACCAGTATGTTTGATTTTATATTTTAATCCATTTGTTAAAAGTATTAAATATAAAAATATTATTTTATTAATATTTAGTATATTATTTTATTGTTATGGTTCATTAGATTATTTATGGGTTATTTTATTATCTATTATTATTAATTATATTTTTGGTATTTTGATAGAAAAGTTTAAAAAGTTTTACCTTATTTTTATAGGAGTACTTTTTAATATTATATTACTTTTTATTTTTAAATTATTAGGTGTATATGATACTTCTTTATTATCTTCAGGAATTTTACCTTATGTAGGACCTTTAGGTATTTCATTTTTTACTTTCCAGGAGATATCATATATAGTAGATGTTTATAGAAAAGTAGTTCCTGCTCAAAAGAATATTATAAAATACTCATTATACGTATCATTTTTTCCTCAATTAATAGCTGGACCAATAATTAGATATGATGATATTTATAAAGAGATAGATAATAGAAAAACTAGTTTATCAGGGGTATCAGATGGATTATATGAATTTATTATTGGTTTATTTAAAAAATGTGTTATAGCAGATGTAATAGGTAATTGTGCTCTTATTATGTTTACTAATTCTAGTGGTAACAGTTTATGTGAGGCATGGCTTTGTGCTATCTCTTTTGTATTACAGTTATATTATGATTTTAGTGGTTATTCAAATATGGCTATAGGACTTGGCAAAATTTTTGGCTTTAATATTAAAAGTAACTTTAATTATCCGTATGCATCATGTTCTATAAATGAATATTGGAAAAAATGGAATATTTCATTAGGTAATTGGTTTAATGATTATATTTTATATCCAATTTGTAATAGTAAAATATATAAATTTATATTAAAAAAACTAAATATGTTTTTTAATAAGAAATTTGCATTTAAAATGATGAACTACTTAGCTTTATTTATTTGTTGGATATTAGTTGGTTTATGGCATGGTATAGGGATTAATTATGTTTATTTAGGAATTTTTTATTTTATATTTTTGACTATAGAAAAACAATTTAAATTTCCAAAAAATAGAAATATTATCTCTCATATTTATACTTTGTTTGTTATAACAATTGGTACAATATTATTTTTCTCTTATAGTGATCCTAAACTTGTATTTTTAAAATCGATGTTTATTAATGATAGTTTTATTGGTAATAGAGTATATTTATACTTATCTAATTACTGGATTTATTATTTAATTGGTATTATTTTTTCCTTTCCTGTATTAAAAATGATTCAAGAAAAATTTAAACATTATAGATTTTATTCTATTGTAAATTCAATTTTCATTTTTATTCTATTTTTTGTTTCTATTTATTATATGGTAATTAATTCATATAGTCCGTTTATATATTTTAACTTTTAGAGGTGGTAATATGAAAAAAATCATGTATCTGATTTTGTCTTTTATATTTATATTCTTTTGTTATTATTCTTACTCATTATTTCAGGATGTTTTTATAAAAAAACAGGATTTTTCTTCAATTAGAAGTTCTATTGATGATAATAGTTATGTTTTAGGAAAAGATAGTTTTATAATTATAAGAAATAATGTTAATGAAAAAACTAAACGTAATTTTTCTTTTTCTAAAAAAGTGAATGATGGGATTGGTCCTTATAAAATTGAAAATAATACAATTATAAATCTTGATAATTTTGAAAAGTATTATATTTTTAAATATGATTCTATTATTTCTAGTTTTAATAAGTACTTAAAACAGCTTGATATAGATTTTGTTTATATGGAAAATCCAGATAAAAACTATTTCTATAAAGATGTATTAGATAAGTATAATTTAAAATATGATTATAATAGTTATAAAAAATTATATAGATCATTTAGAAAAAAGGGAATAAATTATATAGATACACATACTGTTATGGGAAAGTTAAATAATACAAAAGAACCTGTTTTTTATAATACGGATTTTCATATGACTACTGAAACTGGTAAAAATCTTGCTTTATATTTTGGCAAGTATGTAAATGATAATTATGGTTACAATCTAAATTTATCCGTCTTAGATGATGATAATTTTGATATAGTTAGTTTTAAAAATTCATTTAACGGATTTTATGCAAGAAAATTAGGTTTAGGCGAAAAATATTATGATGATTTTTATTATTATAGATATAATAAATACTCTGACTTTAAAGCAAATTATGACAAACTAGCAGTAAGTGGTAGCTTTAATGATGTTTTATATCATAATATCTATGACAATAATAGTAAAAATGCATCAGAACTAATACATGGTAAGCAATTGTATGGAATTAGAGCTTTGAAGAAAATTGAAAATATCGCTAGTGATGTTGATAAAAAAATATTAGTATTTGCAGATTCACAGTTTTTTGCAATGGGTCCTTTTATATCTTTAATGTTTAAAAATTTAGATGTTATTGATATAAGAACTACAAATGGAAATTATAAGGATAGTATAAAAAAATATATAGAAAAAACTAAACCTGATATGGTTTTATATTTTTCAACTACACATAATATTAGGGATTTATATAAAATATTAAATTAAATTTAAGGTGATATTTATGATGATTTTAATGGATAAAGTAAATGATTTAAAGGAAAAACTAGATAAATTAGAAGTGATTAAAAATATTGATTTATATTATAATGAGATAATTAAAAATAAAGAATTAGTTGATATGATAGAAAATTACAAAATTAGTTTTAATGAACATATAAAACAAGATATTTATACATATGATGAGTTTCAAAAGTTTAAGAAGTATGAAAATGAAGTTAATCTATTAATTATGGGTATAAATAGTAGGTTGAAAAAACTGAATAAAAATGGAGAATTTTATGAAAGTAATTAGTGGTTTTTTAAAAGGAAGAAAATTAGAGGGATATGATATTTTAGGAACTAGGCCTACTATGGATAGAGTAAAAGAAAGTTTATTTGCTATGATTCAGGAATATATAACTGATAAGGTATGCATAGATTTATTTGCTGGTAGTGGTTCTTTAGGAATAGAAGCTATAAGTATGGGGGCTAAGTTTTGTTATTTTATCGATAATAATATAAAAGCTATAAATATAATTAAAAATAATATTAATAATTTTTCTATTAATAGTTATACATCTATTCATAAATCTAATTATAAAGATTTTCTAAATAGTTTTAATGATAATGTTGATATTATATTTATTGATCCTCCGTATAAAACTGATTATATAGAAAAATCAATCAAATTGATAGATGAAAATAGTATATTAAGAAAAAATGGTTTATTAATATTAGAATGTGATAATCTTGATAAAGTAATTTATAATGATAGATATAAATCCATAAAGGAAAAGAAATATGGAGATAAATGGATTGTAATTTTAAAAAAGATTGTATAACGGAGGTAGTTATGTTATTAAAAAGAATTTATAATAACTCTATAGAATTTTCTTCTAAAGTAGCTATTGTAGTTAATGATAAAAAAGTAAGCTATAAAGATTTTTGGGTTAATATATGTAAATATGCTACTTATATTAGTAGAAAAAAATTACATAAGAAGGATATTGTTATAGTTGAAAATACTCAAGATGAAATCTATATCTATATAATCTTTGCACTACATTTATTAGGACTGGTGGCTTTGCCTATAGATAAAGATTCTCCTAATAATACTATAAAAAAATTGATTGATATTAATAATTGTAAATATTATATAAAAATAGGAGATATTGATTTATCTGATGTTGATATATGTGAATTATATGATAACTATTCATTTGATGAAAGTGATGATTTGGGACTAATATTGTTATCATCTGGAAGTACTGGATATCCTAAAGAAATCGAGTATTCATATGAAATTATTAACAATATTATTGATAGCTTTCATACTTCTTATAATTTAAAAGATGACAGTACTATAATAGTTAGTGGCCCTTTAAGTCATGCTTATTCAATTATGAAAATGTATTTAAGTTTTTGTTATGGCTACACATTTATTATTCATAATAGTATGAATATAGTAGATTTTATGAAATATTTAGATTATGGTTATAATAATTTATGTTTATCAATAAATCCAACTATTTTACATTATTTAGTAAATCTTTTTTCAGATGAAATAAAACGAAATATTAAAAATATACAAATAATTGAAACTGCTACTGCACCTCTTTTAGAAGAGGATGCAAAAAAGACTATTTCAATAATAAAAGAAAATAATATTAGATTTTATAATCATTATGGTGCTACTGAATTACCTGCAGGATGCTATTTAGATATTATTAAAAATGGGTATGCTTTAGGCTGCATCGGAAAACCACTTGATGGTACTATTGTTGAAATTGTTGATGATAATGGAAGAAAGATTAAATCTAATAAAAATACATATGGTAGAATTAGATTATACGGAAAATCTAAATGTATACAGTATCATAATGGAGAAAAGATAGATTATTTTTATCCAGGAGATATAGGTTACATTTATAATGATTTACTTTATATTGTTGATAGAGAGAAAAACTTTTTTAATATAAATGGGTATAAGTTTTCTCCTGTAGAAATAGAAAATATAGCATTATCGTATAAAGGTATTGATGAATGTATATGTATTTATAATGGTGTTTTAAAACTATTAGTTGTCATTAATAATAATTATGATAAGAAAGAGTTAAAGAATATTTTACATAAGAATTTATTTTCTTATCAAGTACCAAAAGTAATTGAAGAAGTTGTTTCTATATCTAAACTTTCAAATGGTAAAGTTGATAGAAAAAAATATAATTAATTTTATATTGTTAAAAAAAGTGATATAATAATATTAGGGTTGTGATATTATGAAAAAATTAAATAATAAGGGTTTTGCTATATCAACAATGCTTTATGGATTACTTGTTGTATTAATACTTCTTATTACTTTATTGATGGGAACAATGGCTTTTAATAGAAAAAATAGTAGGGAATTTACAGATATAGTAATTGATGAATTAGAGAACCCTGAAAGCGCGGTAAATAAAAATAAAAAATAATCTTTATGTAATATTAAATAGAGAAATACTTATACTATTTACAGTTAGTATTTTTTTTAGTTTAATTTTAGCAATATATATTGACAAGTGCTAAAATTAGTCATATAATACAGTTAGCACTCGTAAAATTATAGTGCTAGGAGGGGATTTGATGTTAACTAAAAGGCAAGAAAATGTTTTAAAGCTTATAGTTGAACATTATGTAAAACTAGCAAAACCTATAGGATCTAAATTAGTTTCTAAAAAACTTAAGTGTTCTAGTGCTACTGTTAGAAATGATATGGCTGCTTTAGAAGATGCCCATCTTCTAGAAAAGACTCATACATCATCTGGTAGAATTCCTAGTGAAGAGGGTTATCGCTATTATGTTGATAATTTAATGGAACTTAAAAAAATGAATGCTGAAGATATGTTAAAACTTCAAATAATATTTCATAATCAACAGCTTCCTTTAGCAGATTGTATTACTAAGAGTTTACAAGTTATATCAGATATGACTAATTATGCTACTATAGTTCTTGGATCATCTTCACATGATAATTTGTTAAAACAAATTGAAGTTGTTCCAATAGACGCCAATAAAATGATAGTTATAGTAGTTACTGATAGAGGTCATGTTGAACATAAAGAAGTTAAACTTGAATATGTTAGTTTAGAAGATGTTAAGAAAACAGTAAATTTAATTAATAATTTAATAGTAGGTACGCCAATAGATGAAGTTAGTACTAAGCTAGAATATGAAATTAAGCCTGTAATAGGAAAATATGTTACACAACATGAACAATTATATAATGCGTTTTATAATGTATTTAGTGATTTTTCATCACATAATGTTAATGTTGTAGGTAAAACTAAATTCTTAGATCAACCTGAGTTTAGTAATGTTGATAAGATTAAAAATATATTTGATAAGCTTGATAATGAAGAAGTATTACGAGAAATTAAAGAAGATCAAGATAATAACATTAAAGTATATATTGGACATGAGAGCAATATAGATGATGATGTTACAGTTATAAAAACTAAATTTAGAAATGGTGCTGATGAAGGAACTCTTGCTATAGTAGGCCCTAAAAGAATGGATTATGAGAGAGTTGTTACATTATTAGAGTTTTTAAAAGATAATATAGAGGATAATAATTAGAAGGAGAGAATATGGCAAAGGTAGAAGAGAAAAAGTGCAGTGAAGAATGTAAGTGTAAAGAACATGATAATGTTAATAAAGAATGTCATTGTAAGGATAAGAAAAAAGAAGTACACAGAGATAAGAAACTAAAAGAAGAAGTAGAAAGATTAAAGAAGGAAAATCTTGATGCTTTAGAAAAAGTTAAATATGCTCAAGCAGAATTAATTAACTATAGAAAAAGAAAAGATGAAGAAGTTAGTAATTATAAAAAATTCTGTAATCAAGATTTAATTATGGAATTAATTCCAATAGTAGATAATTTTGAAAGAGCTATAAAACTTGATGATAATGATTTAACTGATGAACTTTCTAAATTCTTAGATGGATTTAAGATGATGTATGCTAATTTGTCTGAAGTTTTAAAAAAGTTCGGAGTTGAAGAGATAAATAATATTGGTAAGCCTTTTAATTCAAATGAAGAAGAAGCGTTGATGACTGATAATATTCCTGATATGGATGATGATGTTGTCACAGAAGTATTATTAAAAGGTTATAAATTAAATGGTAGGGTAATTCGTCCTGCTTCAGTAAAAGTAAATAAAAAAGAAGGAGAGATAAATAATGAGTAAAATAATAGGTATAGACTTAGGTACAACAAATAGTTGTGTATCAGTATTAGAGGCTGGTGCACCAAAGGTAATTCCAAATCCAGAAGGAGGTAGAACAACTCCATCTGTAGTTGCCTTTAAAAAAGGAGAAAGAATAGTAGGAGATGCTGCTAAACGTCAAGCATTAACTAATCCAAATACAATATCTTCAATTAAAAGATTAATGGGTACTGGAGATAAAGTAGAAGCTGAAGGTAAGAAATATACCCCAGAAGAAGTATCTGCAATGATTTTATCTTATATGAAAGATTATGCAGAAAGTTATCTTGGAGAAAAGGTTACAAAAGCAGTTATTACTGTACCTGCATACTTTAATGATAGTCAAAGACAAGCTACTAAGAATGCTGGTAAGATTGCAGGACTTGAAGTTGAAAGAATTATAAATGAACCTACTGCAGCAGCACTTGCTTATGGACTTGAAAAAGATGAAGGACAAACTATCTTAGTATATGATTTAGGTGGAGGAACATTCGATGTTTCAATACTTGAACTTGGTGATGGTGTATTTGAAGTTAAATCTACAAATGGTAATAATAAACTTGGTGGAGATGACTTTGATAATGTTGTTATGGATTATCTAGTTTCTGAATTTAAAAAGGATAATGGAATTGATCTTAGTAAAGATAAAATGGCTATGCAAAGACTTAAAGAAGCTGCTGAAAAAGCTAAAAAAGATTTATCAGGAGTTGTATCTACACAAATTTCAGCACCATTTATTGCTAAGGGTGACGATGGCGAACCAGTTCATTTAGATATGACATTAACTCGTGCTAAATTTGAAGATTTAATTCGTGACTTAGTAGAATCTACGCTAGATCCAGTTAAGAAGGCTTTAAAAGATGCTAATATGAAAAAAGATGATATCGATAAAGTTATTTTAGTAGGTGGTTCTACTCGTATTCCAATGGTATATGATTTAATAACTAAAGAATTAGGAAAAGAACCTTCTCGTGAAGTTAATCCAGATGAGGTTGTTTCTATGGGAGCAGCTATTCAAGGTGGAGTTTTAACTGGAGATGTTAATGATATCGTGCTTCTAGATGTAACACCACTTTCACTAGGTATTGAAACTTTAGGTGGAGTTATGACAACATTAATTCCTAGAAATACAACTATTCCAACTTCAAAATCTGAAGTATTCTCAACTGCTGCAGATAATCAACCTGCTGTTGATATTCATGTATTACAAGGTGAAAGAAGTATGGCAGCTGATAATAAAACTCTAGGTAGATTCCAACTTACTAATATTCCGCCAGCACCTAGAGGAGTTCCTCAAATTGAAGTTAAATTCGATATCGATGCTAATGGTATAGTTAATGTAACTGCAAAAGATTTAGGTACTAATAAAGAACAATCTATTACTATAACTTCTAATACTACTTTAACAGATGAAGAAGTAGAAGCTATGATGAAGGAAGCTGAAGCTAATAAAGAAAAAGATGAGAAGAGAAAAGAAGAAGCAGAGGTTAGAAATGAAGCAGAACAAATGATTTTCCAAACAGAGAAGTCTATTAAGGATTTAGGCGATAAAGTAGATAAAAAAGAAAAAGAAGAAGTAGAAGATTTGATAAAAGATTTACGTGATGCTTTATCTAAAGAAGATATCGATGATATTAAATCTAAAAAAGATAAATTAAGTGAAAAAGCTATGGCACTTGCTGCTAAAGTATATGAACAAGTAAATAAAGAAAAACAAGAAGCATCTGATAATGAAGATAAAAAAGATGATAAAAAGGATAGTGATGTTAAAGATGCTGACTATGAAGAAAAATAATTGCTGTAAAGTTCTAGGAAACTAGAACTTTAACTGATATATGTGAAAGGGAAACTATGAAAAAATATAATAGTAGAAGTGAAGTAGAACAAAAATATAAGTGGGATTTGAGTGAATATTTTAAAAGTGAAGAAGAATTTGAAAAATGTTTTAAAGATATGGAGAATAATATAGATACTATTTCTAATTATATAGGTTGTACAAAAGATAGTGATAAACTTTATGAATACTTAGAAAAAGTAATTGGTATGTCTATAAACATTTTAAATTTATATGGTTATGCCCAATTAGTTAATGATCAGGAATTAGGTAATTCAAAAAGTGTTGAAAGACTTAATAAAACTATTTCATTACATACTAAATTTAATTCTGTAAATAGTTTCTTTGATCCTGAGTTGCTAACTCTTTCCAAGGATGAATATACGGCTTTATTTAATAATAATAAACTAGATAAATATAGATTTTATTTAGATGAGGTATATCGTAATAAAGATCATATATTGAATGCTAAAGAAGAATTGATAGTAAATGAACTTACTAATTCAATGAATCATTTTGAAGAAATATTTTCGACTTTGTTAAATAGTGAACATAAATATGGTACTGTTAAAATTAATGGAGAAGAAGTAGAAATTTTAAATAATAATTATTCATATTTAATGAAGAATAAAGATAGACAGATAAGACATGAGGTATATGAAAAACTCTTTAATATAATAGATCAATATTCAAATACTAATGCCGGACTTCTTAATGGTTACGTTAGTATGAGTGAGACTGTTGCTAAACTTCATAATTTTAAGAATGCTTGGGAAGAAAAATTATTCTCTTATAATATAGGCGATAAAGTATATAAATCATTGGTAAAAGCAACTGAAGATAATTTAGAATCGTTATATAAATATTATAGATTAAGAAAAGAAGTATTAGGAGTTAAGGATTTATATCCATATGATTTATTAGTTGAATTATCAGATAGTAATCGAGAATATTCTATTGAAGATGCATGGAATCTTACTACTAATTCAATAAAAGTATTAGGTGATGACTATGTTTCTAAGTTTAGAAAAATAATTGATAATAGGAATATAGATTATTGTCAGTATAGTGGTAAGTGTTCTGGTGGATATAATTTAGCTACATATAATAAAGATTCAAGAATACTTATGAGTTATAATGGTGATTTATACTCTGTTTCTACTATTGCACATGAAGGTGGACATCATGTTAATCATCAATATATGCAAGAGAACAATCAACCTATATACTGTAGTAATTCCCACTTAGTAGCTGAAGTAGCATCCTTAACCAATGAATTTTTACTTTCTAATTATTTATTTGAAAATTCTACTGATAAAAATGAAAGATTATCTGGTTTAGAAAATGCTATTGATACTTTTAAATCTAATTTTTTTGGTTCAGTTAGAGAGGGTAAATTAGAGCAAGATATGCATGATTATGTGGTAAGTGGTTCATCTCTTACTAAGGAATATATGGATAATTTAACTGAAGAATCATATAAAAAATATTATGGTAGTGAAGTTATAATAGATAAATTTTCAAAGTGCAGTTGGGTAAGAAGAAGCCATTACTATGCTAAATATTATATATATAGTTATGCAATAAGTGCTAGTGTTGCAATTAACTGTGCTAAAAGAATAACTGAAGGTGATGAAGTGTTCATTAATAAATATAAGGAATTCTTAAAATTGGGTGAAGATGTTTGGCCTATAGATGCATATAAGGTTTTAGGATTTGATTTGGAAGATGAAAATGTTTTCATAGATGCAATTAAATATTTTGATTCGTTGGTAGATAAATATCATAAATTAATTACAGAGAGGTAGTGATAATATGGCAGAAAAACGTGATTATTATGAAGTGTTGGGTGTTTCTAAAAGCGCAACTGATGCTGAGATTAAATCGGCATTTAGAAAAAAAGCTAAAGAGTTTCATCCGGATTTAAATAAAGATAATCCTGATGCAGCAGAAAAATTTAAAGAAGCTCAAGAAGCGTATACAGTGTTATCTGATGAGAATAAAAGGAAGATGTATGATCAATATGGTCATGCCGGAGTAAGTGGATCTTCCGCAGGCGGAGGTTTCGGTGGCTTTGGTGGCTTTGATGCTAGTGATTTTGATTTCGGAGATATTTTCGATAATATTTTTGGAGGAGGATTTTCTTCATTTGGAGGAGGAAGTTCTAGAAATCGTGCAACAAGAGGCTCTGATGTATTAATGAGAGTTAATATTGATTTTAATGAAGCTGTATTTGGATGTAGTAAAGATATAAATTTAGATGTAGTAGAAGAATGTGATGAATGTCATGGTGAAGGTGGATTTGATAGTGAAACATGTTCTAGATGTCATGGAAGTGGTACAATAACTTCTGAACAACATACTATATTAGGCTCATTTGTTTCTAAAACAACTTGTCCTGATTGTAATGGATGTGGGAAAAGTTATAAAAGAAAATGTTCTGCTTGTAATGGAAAAGGCAAGATTAAAAAGAATAAAACTATTACAGTAAATGTCCCATCTGGAATAGATAATGGGGATAGATTAAGAGTTTCTGGAAAAGGTTCTGCTGGAGCTAATGGTGGACCAAATGGTGATTTATATTTAGAATTTTTAGTTAGTGAACATGAATATTTTATAAGAGAAGGTGATGATATCTACTTAGAAGTCCCTATAACTATTACAGAAGCAATATTAGGTTGTAAAAAAGCAATCCCTACTTTATATGGAAATATAAAACTTACTATCCCAGCTGGTACTGATTCTGGAGATAAACAAAGAATCAAAGGAAAAGGTATTGATAATAAGAATAATAGAAATAAAGGTAATATGTATGTAATTATGAAAGTTATTACTCCAAAAAAATTATCACGTGACCAAAAGAAGTTAATTGATTCTTTAGATAAGACTGATTTAGAAGATTCAGTTATAAATAAATTTAATAAATTTACAAAAAATAATGATTAGTCATTATTTTTTTACTGTTTCTAAAGTAATTGATATATGATATACTTATAATATAATGGAGGTGATTTATATAAAAAATGAAAAAAATAGGAATATTCTTTTATATATATTTTCCTTATTTATGGCATTTAATTTTTTATTTTATATCGGTATTGAAACATTCGAAAAAATAATTTGTATCATATTATTTTCTATATTTTTATTTATAATCTTTAAATTATTATTAAAAAAAATAAATAGTAAGACATTGACATGCAATAGTAAGTTTAAAAGAAAAGAATTTATCATTTATTTTATTATTATTTTTATAGCACTATTTATAAATTTCCTTGCAAATTATCCATTTTATATGGCTGATGATATAATTAGTAGTATAAGTCAGGTTTTAGATTCTAAATATAATGATTGGCATCCATTTTTTTATACGTTTTTTATGGTGAAAATTCCATATATGTTTTATCAAAGTTTTGTATCATGCGTTATAGCTCAATATATTATTATATTTGTAACGTTACTATATTTTTGTTATTTTGCAAGAAAATATTTTTTAAACTTTCGATTGACTAGCATTTTACTTGTTTTTATAGTTTTAAATCCTAATTTTTTTATAATTTCAGCATTTGTAACAAAGGATGTCCCGTTTGCTTGTTTTATGATGTTAGGAACTATGTTTTTAATAGAAATATATTTAAGCAAAGGTAAATGGTTAGATAAAAAAATAAATAAAGCTTTATTTATATTGATGTGTATATGTATTAGTAATTTTAGACATAATGGAATAGCAAACTATATATTAATGATGATTTTGTTATTCATTGCTTATAAAAGTTATAGAAAATTTTTATTGAGTTTTTTTGTGATTTATATTGTTATAAGCTTTGTTATTTCTAATCCTGTTTATAAGATATTAGGAATTGAAAAACATATTTGCTCTCATGGAGAAATGTTGGGTATTCCTCTTAATCAGTTTTCACATCTTTATAATAAAAACAAATCTTTAACCGAAAAACAATTGAGAATAATGGATAATATAAAGCCATTAGAAGATTGGAAAAAGTATTATTCTATTTATAATTTTAATATAATTAAAACATCCAAGGGGGGGGGTCCTTTTAGTTATTTTTATTTAGAAAAGAATTATGGAAAAATTTTATATATGTATATAGAACTATTATTTAAATATCCTTTATCTAGTTTGGAAAGTTATACTAATGTTACTTATGTTATTTGGGGAGTTAATTCTAGTCGCAATGATCTTCAAAATGAATGGATGTTTTTTAGTGTTGAATCTGATTCAATAAGCCATAAAGTTTTAGGTAGTTACTTTAATTTATTTCATAATCCTATACTTAATAAATTAAGTTTAACAGTAGGAAACTCTTTATGTATTATTTTATTTTCCTTATTTATTATATATAATAGATATAGAGATGACAAAAGAAAGTATATACCATATATTTTGGTATTATCAAATGCATTGATTATTATGTGTTTGATAACTGGTAGAGAAGTACGATTCCTTTATTCTTCATTATTTTGCTTGTATCCTTTAATATTGTTTTCTCTTTCAAATGTAAAAAGAAAAAATAGCAAAAATAAAAAGTAAGTATTTATTGTTAAATACTTACTTTTTAATATTAATAAATCATAGTATGAAGAATTCTTTCTGTATTTTTAAAATTTAGTTTAGCTATCTCTTTAAGTTTATCTTCTCCATATTTTTCTACAACTTCTTCACCTATATTATCAACATCACGTCCTGCTCCTTTAACAAGGGGAAGATTTATGCTATCACAAATTTTATCAAATTCCTTTAAGAAAATATATCTGCTTATAATTGATGCTGCTGCTACGGCTAAGTTTTTATCTTCTGCTTTAGTCATAAAAGTAATGCCTTTTTGGATTTTATCTATTCCATCTAAGTAACCATAATATCTTTGACTTCTAGCAAATTCATCTACTATTATATAATCATAATTTGGTTTTTCTTCATTTACTAATTGGTATAATACTTTGTTATGCATAATAGATTTTATTTTATTCATGTTAACATCTTTACTATATTTTTCGTTATATTCACTATTACTTAGGATAATGCTTCTATATTTAATTTTTTTGGCAATTTCAGGAGCAATTTTTTTAATTTTATCATCAGTTATTTTTTTAGAGTCTCCAACACCTAACTTATCTAAAAAATTAACATCATCTTTACTAACATATGTTGCAGTAACAACAATAGGTCCAAAATAGTCTCCTGTACCGACTTCGTCTGAACCAACTGATGAACAATTATGATATGGATTATCTTTAGAAGTTTCCTTTTTTTCTTTAGTTTGTTCTATTTGAATACCCCACATAGATGCGTCAACATCAGCACTAGTACCTTGAAACATAACTTTACCAGATTCATACATAGTAATTACTGTATCTTCATCTTCTGCTTGAAAGACTACATAAGGAATCTTTTTATCTCTTCTTTTATCTTTATAATACTCAATCATTTTTTCTTTTATTTCGTCATTTACTTTTATAACTACGTTCATATCTACACCTCTATAGTTATTATAGCATAAATTTTAATTTTAAGTTATAATATTTATAGGTGATATATATGAATATAATTGATATTGTAATAATTCTTTTATTAGGACTTTCGTTTGTTAATGGATATAAAAGAGGGGTATTAAAAGAGGTTGTTATGCTCTTTGGAACGATAATAATTTATGCAATATCCTTTTCATTAAAAGCAAAAGTAGGGCTACTTTTGTGTAGAGTTCTCCCATTTTTTTCTTTTGATGGTTTAGTTAGTTTAAATATCTTACTGTATCAGCTTATAGCCTTTATCTTAATAGCTAGCATCTTATTTACTATATTTGGTATAGTAATGAAGTTTACGGGTATCTTACAAAAGATGGTAGATGTTTCTATAATTTTAACGATACCTTCTAAGATATTAGGTGGTATTGTAGGTTTAATAGAAGGATATATAATAATATTTTCCATATTAATAATTCTTTCAGTTCCATTTAAAGATATAGATATATTTACAAATTCTTATCTTAATAAAAAAATAGTAACTTCTTCACCATTATTATCTAATACTTTAGGTAATTTAGATGATTTAATAATCGATATATATGATATTAAAAGTGGCAATATTAATAATAAAAATGAATTAAATAAAAAAATATTAGATATGTATATAGATTATAATATTATTAGTAAAAAAGACTTAGATACTATTATTTCTACTAAAAAACTTGATAAAATTAATAAGATAAGTGGTTATGCAACTAAAAGTTAACAAAAAACAACTTAAAATGTATAGAATGCAACCATGTTTTTTAATATGATTATTGTGAGGTGATGAAAATGAATTTTTGTAATAATTTGCAAAAACTGAGAAAAAAACTTAATATGAGTCAAGAACAACTTGCAGAAAGTCTTGGCGTTACTAGACAATCTGTTTCGAAGTGGGAGTCTGGTGCTAGTTATCCTGAAATGGATAAGTTAGTCGCACTTTGTAAAATCTTTAATTGTGAGCTTGATGATTTAGTTAATAAAAATATTGATGAGGTAAAAGATTTAACCTCTTCTAAAAAGATAATAGCTAATTTCTTTAAATCTATTGGAAATGGAATAACTAAAACGATTAGAATGTTAGAGAATTTTAGCTTTAAAGAATTAATTAAATTTCTATGTCAATTACTTATAATTATTGCAGTTATTTCTATGTGTAGTATTCCGTTTATGATGATAGGTGATGTTATTAGTAATGCTTTTAGAGAAAGCTCTATTTATACTTTTGTATCTTCATTATGTAATTTTATAATAGCTATTTTATATAGTTCTTTTGCAATAGTAACTTTCTTCTATATTTATAAAGTTAAGTTTTTAGATAATATAATAGAAGTAGAATCTAATGAAAAAAGTGATGATAATAAAGATGAAGTAAAAATAGATAAAAAGAAATTAGTAAAAAAAGAAAGCATTACTATTAAAAAAGATGGATTATCTATTTTAGATTTTTTAATGACACTATGTGTTTGGTTTATAAAATTTATTTTTATAATATTTATGTTGTTTATTATCTTTTCAGTTGTTATATCTACTATAGGTTTAATACTATTAGTTGGATTAATATTTAAGGGCTTACTTCTACTTGGACCAATCTTAATAGCAATTTCATTTATTGTATTTTGTATAGCTATATTAGAAATACTATTTAACTTTATAGTAAATAAAAAAACTAACTTTAAAAGAATATTTATTACTTGTATATCAACTGTTGTAGTTGCATCTATTGGAATAGGACTTAGTATAGTATATTTTTGTAATATAGAAGTAGTAAATAAACTTCCTAATAAATATAAACTAACTACTAAAGAAGAAATAGTACCTATGACTGATAAGTTGTTTGTTCATGATAGTTATTATGGTGATATAGAATATATAGAAGATGATAGCCTAGAAGATAAAGTAAAAATATCTGTAGACTATTATAGTTATATAAATGATATTAGTATAAAAAATAATGCTGATACTAATGAAGAATCTATTTTTGTACATATTGATTCTCCTGAATCCATAAAAATAAGTAAATATGTAGATGAAATTATTAGTAATTTAAAAGATAAAAAATTCTATAACTATGAGAACTTATCTAATGTTAATATTAGGGTTTTTGCTAGTAGGGGAAATATTGAAAAAATTAAGCATAATAGAGAAACAGTATATGAAAATGACCATGATTATGATGATTATGACGAAGAATAAAAGGAGTATTAACTCCTTTTTTCAATGTAGTTATTTTCAATAATTTTATAGTTATAACTTTTTATATTATCTAGTATTTCATTTTTTATTAAAACTATATAGGTAATATTATCACTATAATCTTTTTTAATTATTTGTTCGTCTTTTAAAATATAGTTAATTTGTTTTTCTTTATCATAAGAAAAAGTTAGTTCTATTTTTTTTCCTTCTATTAATTCTATTAAATTAGAAATTTTTATAGTATCTCTTACGCTTTTAGAATAGGCTCTTGTTAGCCCTCCTGCACCTAATTTTATACCTCCAAAGTATCTTACTACAACCGCTAGTATATTAGTTATATTATCTTTTTCTAATATGCTTAAAATGGGTATACCTGCAGTACCACCTGGTTCACCATCATCACTTGATTTTTTATAATTATCTATTATATATCCATAGCAGTAGTGTGTAGCTTTAGGGTATTTTATTTTAATAACTTCTAAATGTTTTTTTACATCTTCTCTATTATTTATTTTGATAAGTAATGTAATAAAACGTGAATTTTTAATAACGATTTCATTTATGTAATTCTTATCTATAACGTACATAATATCACCAAATATATTATATATTATATTTATAAAAATATCTATAGTACCAATTATTCATATTATTTATTTACATAAAATAAAAAAGACTAATTTACATTATTTATAAATATGATATAATTATAATAGGTGATTCGATGTTTAGAAAAAAAAGAGATAAAGAAATCGATGTAGAGGGAGTTAATGAAATTATTTCTATAAGTAGAAAGATTTTACATGTTGGTTTTGTTCTTTCTGTTATTGCACTTATTTTATTAATTCTTAATATTTTAAAAGCTCTACATTTAGTAGGAATTGCAAAAGACTTATTGGTAGTTATATCACCAGTGTTTATTGGAACTCTGATAGCGTGGTTATTTGATCCTACAGTAAAATTTTTAACTAGTAAGAAAATACCTAGAATACTTTCATGTATCTTAGTATATTTAGTATTTTTAGGTGGTCTTACTCTAATGTTCGTATTGATAATTCCTTCGTTTATTGATCAACTTAAAGATTTTGTTAATGCAACACCTGGGATTCTCAGTGATGCTAAAAAGTTTATTGCAGGTTTAGTTAATAATTTCAGTAATAATCATAATCTTGATTTAACTGGATTAAAGATTCAGATATTTAGTAATTTAGAAGTATTGGGAAATAGCTTAACTACTAATTTACCTAATATCTTAGTCACTGTTGCTAAAAAACTTATTAGTGGAGGTATGTTTTTAATCCTTGGTATAATGATAGGGTTTTATATGTTATATGATTTTGATAAAATAAATGAACATTTTATAAAAATCTTACCAAAAACTTGGAAAAAGAACGCTACTGAATTAATTAGTAGAGTAAATCATTCATTAAGGGGTTATGTTAGTGGAGTATTAATTGTAATGCTTTTAGTATTTATAACTCAAAGTATATGTTTAAGTATAGTCGGTTTAGAAGCCCCTTTAGTATTTGCATTATTTTGTGCTCTAACAGATGTTATACCATATTTTGGACCTTATATAGGAGCAGTTCCTGCTGTTTTAGTAGGATTTACTATGTCGCCGCTTACTGGAGTATTTTGTATAGTTGCAATAGTTATTGTTCAATTACTTGAAAATAATTTCTATCAACCATTAATTATGGGCCATGCTATGAAACTTCATCCTGTAACTATTATGGTTGGGCTATTGATTTTTGAACATTTCTTTGGTATTATAGGTATGATTGTTGCAACACCTGTGATTGCGACATTTAAAGTAATTATTACATTTATTGATGAAAAAATTCAATTAGTAAAGAAAATACAAAATGAAT
This sequence comes from uncultured Mycoplasmatota bacterium, assembly GCA_948434005.1. Taxonomy (GTDB): domain Bacteria; phylum Bacillota_I; class Bacilli_A; order RF39; family UBA660; genus UMGS995. Next base: position 122,909 of record CAOJEH010000002.1, on the reverse strand, counting down.
TAGACGTTGAGGGAGAAAAGTAGTAATTTAATTTATTTTAGAGAGTTAATGTTTGGTGAAAATTAGCATAAATTAGTTACGAAAGCTACTTCCATAGTTTAAAAGGGAAACCGTTATCTAATTAAGACCAATTTTAGGATGGTACCGGGCATATATGTCCTCCTAATTGTTGGTCTTTTATTTGTAGAAAAAGGAGAGGATATTATGAAAATTTATATGATAGGTGGAAAAGCAAGAAATGGAAAGGATACTTTAGCAGGTTTTATGCAAAAACATTTTGAAGAACAAGGTAAAAAAACATGCATTATGCATATTGGTAATTATATTAAGCATTTTGCTATAGATTATTTTGGTTGGGATGGTAATGATGAAACAAAACCTAGAACATTACTTCAACAAATTGGTACAGATGTTATTAGAGTTAAAATGAATAAACCCAATTTTTTCATTGATAGATTACTACAAGATATTGAAGTATTAGATAATTTCTTTGATGTTGCTATTGTTGCAGATGTTAGATTACCTATAGAGTTTGATACTATAAAAAATATATATCCTGATACTGTAAAAATGAGTATCAAAAGACCAGAACTTGTTAGTGAACTATCTAGTAGCGAACAAAAACATATTACAGAAGTAGGCTTAGATAATTACAGTGATTATGATTATAATATTATAAATAAAGATTTAGAATCTTTGGAACAAGAAGCTTTAAGAATAGTTAAGGAGGAGCTAAAATGAGGAAAATGACTAGTAATGAAATTAGAAAAATGTGGTTAGACTTTTTTATAAGTAAAGGTCATAAAGAATATGAGTCAGCTCCTTTAGTTCCTATTAATGATGATAGCTTACTTTGGATTAATGCTGGAGTTACGCCATTAAAAAAATACTTTGATGGTACTATTGTACCTAATGAGAAAAAAATTACTAGTATCCAAAAATGTATACGTACTAATGATATAGAAAATGTAGGGGTTACTAAACGTCATCAAACTTTCTTTGAAATGATGGGTAACTTTTCAATTGGGGACTATTTTAAAGAAGAAGCTATTAGTTATGCATATGAGTTATTGACATCATCTGATTGGTTTTCTATTCCTAAAGATTTACTTTATGTTACAGTATATCCTGATGATATAGATGCTTACAATAAATGGATTGAAGTAGGAATGGATGAAGAACATATCATAAAGTTAGAAGGAAACTTTTGGGAAATAGGAGAGGGACCATGTGGGCCTGATTCTGAAATATTTTTTGATCGTGGTAAAGAGTATGATTCTTCAGGTGATGCTTTAGATAATTTTAAAAATGATTTAGAACAAGAACGCTTTGTAGAAATTTGGAATTTAGTATTTAGTCAATTTAATTCCAAACCTAATGTAGATAGAAAAAAATATAAAGAACTTCCTCATAAAAATATTGATACAGGAGCAGGTTTAGAAAGATGGTGTTGTATATTCCAAAATGTAGATAGTAACTTTGATACAGATTTATTTCAACCAATAATTAAACATATTGAAGAGTTAACTGGGGTTTTATATAATTCTCAAAAAGAATTCAAAGTAATTGCAGATCATATAAGAACAATAGTTTTTGCATTATCAGATGGAGCTAGTTTTGAAAATGTAGGAAGAGGTTATGTTTTAAGACGTCTACTTCGTAGAAGTATTAGAATGGGTAAATCTTTAAATATAGAAGGTCCTTTTATGTATAAATTAGTATCTGATGTAGTTGATATTATGAATGATGCGTATCCTATATTAAAAGAAAAAAGACCAGTTGTTGAAGTTATTGTATTGGAAGAAGAAAAATTATTTTTAAAAACACTTGATGCTGGAGAAAGAAGACTTAAAGAAGCAATGAAAAATTCACCTGATAAAGTAATTAGTGGTGAAGAAGCTTTTAGATTATATGATACATATGGTTTTCCATTTGAACTTACTTTAGAGTATTTAGAAGAAGCTGGTTATAAAACTAATAAAGAAGAATTTGATAAACTGATGGAAAAACAAAAAGAATTAGCAAAGAAAAATTCCTTAAATAAAGCATCTATGGCTAGTCAGAAAAAAGTATTATTAGATTTTAAGAAAGACTCTAAATTTGTATATGGTGTTTATAGAATAAAAAGTAATGTCTTGGCAATTTTTTCTAAAGATGATTTAGAAAAGAAACTTACTCATGATGGTTATATTGCACTAAAGAGAACTTGTCTTTATGCGGAGAGCGGAGGTCAAGTTAGCGATACTGGTATGATTATTGGTAAAGGCTTTAAAGCTAGAGTAGTAGATGTATTTAAAGGTCCTAATGGTCAACATATTCATAAAGTTAGATTACTTGATGGTGAAATTAATGTAAATGATGATTGTGAAATAGTAGTAGATAAAGATAGACGTAGAATGATAGAAGCGAATCATTCAAGTGTTCATATCCTGCAGCTTGCCCTACAAACCGTTATATCAGACTCTATTAAGCAAGCAGGTAGTTATGTAGATCACGATCGTCTTAGATTTGATTTTACATATCCTTCTAAAATATCAGATGAAGAAATTATAAAAGTAGAAGATTTTGTAAATGAATATATTAATAAAAATATAATTGTTTCTACTGAAATTATGCCTATAGATAAGGCCAGGGAATTAGGTGCAACGGCATTATTTAGTGAAAAATATGGTGATATGGTTCGAGTTGTAAAAATAGGGAAATCTATAGAATTATGTGGTGGAACGCACGCTAATAATACATCTGATATTAAGAAATTTGCAATTTATAATATTGAATCTAAAGGAAGTAATGTATATAGAATAGAAGCTGCTACTGGTAGTAAAATAGATTCAATACTATTTGATGTAATTAAACCTTATAATGATGAAATGATGAAACTACTTATGAAAGTAAAAGAGTTAATGATTCAAGCTAAACGTGAAAATATTAAAATTGATTTTGATGTTTCTATAGATAATTCTAAACCAACATCGTATAAAGATATAATATTTAATAAAAATGAATTATCATATGTAAAAGATGAAGTAAAAGCTTTTGAAAAAAAATATAATGATTTAAAACTTGAAAGTGCCCTAAATAATTTAGATTCTTATAAAGAAAAGATTAAAGATTACAATGGTACTAAAGCTTTAATTATGGAAACTACATCTATGGAAGTATCTGTACTAAAATCTATTGCAGATTCTTTAGTTAATTATATGAAAGAGGGATTTGTATTCTTTGCTAATATAAAGAATAAAAATAGTATTAATTTTATTGCTAGAAGTACTACTACAGTTAATGCTTCATATATAATTAAAGAAGTATCTAAGGCTGCCTTAGGTAATGGAGGAGGAAGTCCTACTTTTGCCCAAGGTGGAGGCAGTGATATTTCTAAACTAAAAGAAATTTATGAATATGTAGAGAAAGAAATCCAAAATGAAAAATAATTATTTATTAGAAACAGATGATAGTGTATTATTAGAAAATAAAATAGAAGAACTTATAAATAAGACTTCATTTAATAATAGTTATAGAGGTTTATATGATTTAGACTTTGATACTTTAGATAAAGCCTTAGAAGACTTAGATACTTATAGTTTTTTAAGTGATAAAAAGATAATTATTATAAAGAATTGTTTTAATGATAATGACTCTAAAAGATTAGAGCATTTACTTAAATATATAGATAATCCTAATAGTGATAATTTACTTATATTAACTACTAAAAAAATAGATAATAGATTAAATATAGTTAAATCACTTAAAAAGAGTTCTAATATAGAAATTATTAGTATAGAAGTTGATCCATATAAATATGCAGTAGATTTACTTAATGGCTATACTATAGATAATTCTAATATAAGATTATTAGTGGATTTATGTAAAAGTGATATTACTAGATTAACTAGTGAATGTAATAAACTAATGATTTATAAAAATGATGATAAAGAAATTACTAAAAATGATATAGAAAGTTTAGTTATAAAGAAATTGGGAGACTCTAATGAATTATTGTTTTCATTAATTAAATATATTATTTCAAAAGATAAAAAGCAAGCTTTAAAAACTTATAATGAACTTTCTTTATATAATGTTGATATGAACTCTATTATAGGTTTAATGGCCTCTCAAATAAAATTAACTTATCAAATAAAATTACTAGCAGATGATAATTTAAATAATCAAGATATCGCAGCTAGACTTAATTTAAAATCTATATATCAAGTAAAAAAGATTAAAGAATATATTTATAATTATACATATAATGAAATATATAATTTTATACATAAATTAGCTGATATTGATTATAAAGTAAAAAGTGGGAAGATGGATTCTCTTATTGCAATTGATATGCTTATAATAAATCTATAGGGAAAGGTTGAACTTTTCCTTATTTTTTGGTATAATATGTCCTAGTATTTTGGAGATGATAGTATGCGTAAAAGTAAATTTTATGAAAAAATAAATTATACAATTGAACTAGTAGATAAAATTGAATATTTTCCTTTACCTAAGCATCAAAATAGTATTTTTACACATTATTTTCCAGATGGTACAGATGTAGGATCCTTTATTAGTACACAAATAAAGAAACTTCATAATGGTTTATTAACAGCAGACGAAGTAATTATGTTAAATAAATTGCTTGATATGAAAAAAGAATGTAGAGATATTAAATTTAATATAAAAATAAATGAACTTGCTGATTTAGTTAGCTCCATAGGTTATATTCCTTATGATTTAAAACTTTCAAATGGACAGGATGTTAATGATTTTTTAAGATATTATAAAGAAAAAATGCTAAATCAGGAATTATCTTTACCTGATATGAAAACTTTGGAATATTTTTTAGATTATTATAATAATTTTAATGTTAAATTGAGAGAAATTGATATGGCTGCATCAGAAATTGGAAAATTACCTGTTCAAAATACCAAAGATTCAAATTCAAATTATGTTAGAAAATTTTCAGATGGTACAGATATGGGATTCTATATTACAAAAATGAGATCGAAATTAAAAAATAACGAATTGTCATCAGAAGAACAAGAAAAGGCTATAGCTTTATTTGAAAAGTATGATTATACCAAGTTAAAGTTAATTGAATTAGTGGATATATCCAAGAGTAGTGGTCTTATTCCTGTTGCAGATAAGAAAGATAGTAATAAGAATAAAGTAAGAAAATTTTCAGATGGTACAGATGTTGGGTCTTGGGTACAAGGAATATTAAATAAAATAAGTAATGGTGAATTAAAAGGCGAAATAGCTGATGAATTTTTAAATATTTATAATAGATTAAGAAAACGTACATTTAGAGAAAAAGTTAAGAAAACTTTAAGTTTAGCTATTGATATAGGATATATTCCATATTCTAGCAAAACTAGTCAAAGAAAATATAAATTCTCGGATGGTACTTATGTAGGATCATTTATTAGTAATAATAGACATTACTTTATAAATAAAAAATTAGATGATGAAAAATATATGTTATTTAAGGAATTAATGAATTTTGATTTTTCAAAACATGAAAATTGGATTAGTAATTATCAAGGGTTAAAAGAATATAGAAAAACTCATAATAGTTTGAAGTCTGCTAGTAGTAATAGCAAGTTTTCTGAATTTATTTATGAACAACAAGAACGATATTATAGTACTGATAATAAAAATATTGTTCAGGAAGTTTTTGAAGAAAAACTATTTGAATTAGATCCTAATTGGATTAATTATGGTAGAAAAGGTAGAAAAAGAAAAGTAAAATCGTAATAAAAAACAAAATATAATTAATTTTGTTTTTTTATTTCTTCTAATTTCTCATATATTTCTTTTAATCCTTTTTCATAACCAATATTTTTTGGATGATAGTATTTTTTATCCTTTAATTTATCGGGCAAGTATTGTTGTACTACATAACTTCCTTTATAATTATGAGGGTATTTATAATCTTTGGAAGTTGTCTTTAAATGTTTTGGTATTGTACCTACTGAGCCATTTTCTATATCTTTTATAGCTTCATCTAAAGCGATATGAGCAGTATTACTTTTTGGAGATAATGCCATTTCTGCGACTATAGTTCCTAGAGGTATTCTAGCTTCTGGAAGACCAACACGCTCTGCAGCATTTATAGCGGCATCTACTTTAGGTCCAATACTAGGATTAGCTAGACCAATATCTTCATAAGCAATAACACTTATTCTTCTATAAATTGAATCTAAGTCTCCTTCCATTATTAGTCTTCCTAAATAGTGGAGTGCAGCATCGATATCACTACCTCTAATTGATTTTTGAAATCCAGATAATACATCATAATGTCCATCACCATTTTTATCTGAAAAGAATGCAGGTTTATTATTAATTTTTCTTATAACATCTTCAGTAACTGTTTTATCACTAGTAGAGTAGAAAGCTATTTCTAGTAAGTTATAGGCATATCTTAAATCATTTCCTGATAGTTTTGCAATTGTTTTAATAGCTTTAGAATCTATTTTTATTCCATCTAAATCAGGATGTTTTATTGCTTTTTTTAAACCTTTTACAATATCATCTTCATCTAGTTCTTGTAGTTCAAATAATTGACATCTACTTCTAATAGCAGGATTAATTGAATGATATGGATTGGATGTAGTCATACCTATTAAAGTAATTAAACCACTCTCAAGTTCAGGAAGTAATAAATCTTGTTTATCTTTATTCATTCTATGAATTTCATCCATTATAAGAACTAAGCCATCATACATTTTAGCTTCTTCTATAACTGTATCAAAATCTTTTTTATTATTAATTGTAGCATTTAAAAATCTATATTTTACATTTAAATCGTTTACTATAGCATTGGCGATAGATGTTTTCCCGACACCTGGAGGGCCATATAAAATCATAGAAAATATTTTTCTATTTTTAACCAAATTAGTTATAATTTTATCTTTACCTAATAAATGTTTTTGTCCAATAACATCTTTTGTACTTAAAGGTGCTAATTTCAAAGCTAAGGGTTTATTCATAAAAATCACCTATAAATATTATAACATAATCATTTACTATTTTATACTGTTGTAGTATAATAATTAGTATTTTAAGGAAGAGATTATATGAGGAAAATGACTTGGGAAGAAAGATATGAAGAATTTTTAAAAGAAGCTTATAAAATGCTTAGATATCCTTCTGTATATGATGAAAATAATTTATCTAATTTTTATAGTAGAAGATTTTCTGATTATACTGATATGGGCACTTGGTATCATGAACAATATAAAGAGTTTTGTGATTTAAAGATGCTTGCTTCTAGAGCACAACTATTTATCAATTTAGTAGAATTAAAATATCAATTTCCAGAACTAAAATTATGTAAAAAAATAAATGAAGCTACTACTTTAATTATAAAAAATAAAGTATTTCCGACACCGTTAACTGATAAAAATAAAGATAGTGATAAAATTCTTACTTTTTCGGATAATACTGATGTAGGTAGTTTTATAGCTAATTGTAAATCAGATTTAAATACTAATAGATTTAATCCTAGAACAAAAGCATTAGTTGTTGATCTTCTTAATATTAAAAGCTATATTGTAGATGAAAAATTTAAACAAAAATTAGATATAGCTATAAAAGATATAAGGTCTGGGAATTTATCTTCTAATAAAACTTCTATAAATCAATTTTTAAGAAAGTGTAGCCAAAAATATAGAAATAATCAATTATCATATGCAAATAGATGTTATTATGAAAAGTATTTATTTTCAAAAAAAATATCCGATATGAAAGCATTTGTTTCTAAAATGAGACAGTTAGTTAAATTCTCTTACGAGATACATGATTTTCCTAATCAAAAATACTACTCTTCTTGTAAAATAGGGACATTCTCTGATGGTAGTGATATGGGTATATTTGTTTCTAAATATAGAAATAAATTAGAAAATGAAGAATTAGATGGCTATGAAGAAAGAATGTTTTCACTATATTTAAAAATGGTTAATAATAAAAAAAGTGAATATGACAGATATATATTTAAAAATAAATTATTTGAAACAATGGATATAGCTATATCTATTGGTACTTTACCTATAGCAACTTCTTCTAGTTATATTGATCCTAGAGTTGTATTTTATTCAGATGGTACTAATGTAGGTAGTTATTTAAATAATCTAAAACAAAAGATTAAGAATAAAAAACTTGATGATTATAGTACTAAGTTGTTTGAAGAATTTTTAAAAATAGATTTTTTACAAGAAAGAAACTGGTATGATAACTATAATAAATTGGTTGAATATTATAATGTAGTTGGTAATTTAGATATAGATTCATATCACAATCCATTAGAAACTTTCTTAAAAAATGAATTAGATAAGATGAAATCTGATAGTGGATTAGTTCAAGAATATCATGAATATAAACTAAGTAAAATAGGTATTCAACCAGTTAATGATTTACTTGATGCAAAAAAGAAAATTAAAGTATAGCTTTCTAGTATAAATTATTTTGCAGGATTGAATTTAGATACTATCGGTTATGTTTTTATTGATTTTTTTAGTATAATATGATATAATATACAGAACTAATGAGGGGTGAGGTTTATGAAAACAGAAGTATTAGCTAGTATGCTTAAAAGTGATGGATTCTATGGTTCGTTTGGCGCTTTTGGCTCAATTGAATTAATTAATATGCCTGATGAAATTAGTGATATTATACTTAATGAAGGACGTAGTTCAAAATATGATGTTTATAAGAAAGTTTTAGATGATAAGGTCATTAAAAAAACTAGATCTGTTGATGAACTAACTCGTTTAATAAAAATATTATCTGAAACTAAACAATCAGAACTTCTTGATTTTATGGTAAGTGTAATTATGCCATTAACCTTTTTTAAAGAAGACTGTGAAGATAAATTTGATGATATGATAAACGAGTTAGATTATGTTTCTAAAATTGAGCCAGATAAAATGAATTCGTTATATTTATTTTATAGTGGACTTAATTTAGAGAGGTCTTCTGGTGATAGGTTAAATATAATTGATGGATTTGTACCAAATACTAGAAGTTATTGTGGATTGAAATCCCAAATAAAAGTTATGAATGATAGAAATATATTTGAATATAGGGATTCTAAAGAAATAAGAAAAATGCTATATTGGGTGGATATTAATGATGAAAAGGCAATTGAATTAAGATTATCTATATATACTAATCCCAATATATTAAAAAATACAACATTTGACGAACAAAATGAAATTCTAAATATATTAAATACAGTTCGAGATGAAGAAAAAGATTATATTGCAAAGGCTGCTTGTCTTCTTGATTTGGGTAGTCATAGGGATAATATGAATATATTATTAGAAATGGCTGCAGAAAAAGATATTGATAAGGTTAAAAAAATATATGCCTATATTGAACAAATATATGGTGAAGAAAATAAGAGTGATATAACCTATAATAGTATAATTGATCAAATAAATATTATTTCTCCAACAATTGAATTATGTTTTGGTAAAGAAGCTGATATGAAGAAATTTTATAATACCTTAAAATGTAATAATATTGATAGTTTTGATACTAATACAGATATTTATATGAGAAATGATAGAGGTAGAGTACAAAAAGTTAAATTGATATAATAAATAGTTTATTAAGATGGGAAAATTAAGATATAATTTTCTCTTTTTTCTTTTGAAAATATGTTAAAATATATATAGGTGAATATTATGAATATAAAAGATGCTATAGATGATTTTATAAATTATTGTGTATTTGAAAAGGGTTTATCTGATAAGACTAAAGAATCATATAAATACGATTTAAAAGTCTATAATGAATATTTATCTGATAAAAATATTAACAATGTTAATAATATATGCACTAATGATATAGAAGATTTTTTAAAGTATCGAAATAATAGTAATGAGGAGGTATCTACTATAGCACATAATTTAACAGTTATTAAGAATTTTCATTCCTACTTATTTAAAATTAAAGTAGTTAATAATGATGTGTCAGAATCTATTTCTAGACCTAAACTTAGAAAAAAAATTCCTAAAGCTGTAAGTATAGAAGATATTGATAAATTACTAGATATTAAATTGGAAAGCGAATTTGACTATCGTAATAAAGCTATGATAGAATTGATGTATGGTGCAGGACTAAGAGTTTCAGAACTTATTAGTTTAGATGTACATAGTATTGATTTTACAAATTGTATTATTAGAATAATAGGTAAAGGTTCTAAAGAAAGAATTGTTCCTATTGGTGAATATAGTATGTATTATTTAAAAGAATATTTAGATAGAAGAAATTCTATGTTAAAAAAAGAGGCAACTGATGCATTGTTTTTAAATAATCATGGTAAAAGAATGACAAGACAAGGTTTTTTTAAAAATTTAAAAGCTATATTAAAAAAACAAGGTCTTAATCCAAATATACATCCTCATACATTGAGACACTCATTTGCAACACATTTACTTAGTAATGGAGCAGATCTTAGAAGTATACAGGAGTTGCTTGGACATTCTGATATTGCAACTACTAAAATATATACACATGTTAGTGATGAAAAAGTAGAAAATGATTATTTAAAATATCATCCTAGAGAACATAAAGGAGAATAATTATGAAATTTAAAAGAATTTTTTTAATGGTATTAGATTCAGTAGGAGTAGGGGAAGCAATAGACGCTATTAACTATGGAGATGTTGGAGCTAATACATTGGCTCATGTAAAAGAATCTTGTGATTTATTTGTACCTAATTTGAAAAAAATAGGTTTTTTAGATACATTAAATATGAATGAAAATGATAAAGTGGAAGCTTATTATACGATTGCTAGACCTAATAACGCTGGTAAAGATACTTTAAATGGTCATTATGAAATGATGGGTATTACTAATAATATTGAGTTTAAAACATTTAATAAAGGTTTTCCTGCAGAACTTCTTGATAATATAGAACAAGTTACTGGAAGAAGAGTAATTGGTAATGTTTGTTGTAATAATGATCAAGTTATTAAAGAGTTAGGCGAAAGACAATTAAATTATGGTTCTTTGATTGTATATACATCTGCAGATTCTGATTTACAAGTTGCAGCTCATGAAGATGTTATTCCTGTTTCTGTATTACATCAGTATTGTGAAAAGATTAGAGCTATTACATTAAAAGAAGATTGGAGAGTAGGGAGAGTTATAGCAAGACCTTTTACTGGAACTAATGGTAATTATAAATTCTCAAATAGTGGTAGAAAAGATTATGCTGTAAAACCTCCTAAAAGGACTATTTTAGACTCTTTAGCAGAAAATAAGTATAATGTTATAGCTTTAGGTAAAATGAACGATATATTTGACGGTACAGGTATTAATAAGAGTATTAAAGCTACTAGTAATATGGAAGCTATTAATAAGTTAACGGATATAATGGGAAAAAACTTTACAGGGTTATGTATGGCAAATTTAGCTGATTTTGATAGTTTATACGGTCATACAAGAGATGTAGACGGATATGCTAAGGCTTTAGAGGAATTAGATGTAGAAATTCCTATGATACTTAATAAACTAGAACTTGATGATTTATTAATAATAACTGCAGATCATGGTAACGATCCTACTTTTGAAGGATGTGATCATACAAGAGAGAATGTTCCAGTAATATTTTATAGTAGGGGATTTACAGAACCTAAGGCACTACCAATTTTAGATACTTTGGCAGATATAGGTGCTACTATAGCAGATAATTTTGAATTAGAACAATCTGAAATAGGTAAGAGTGTATTAGATAAATTAATATAAAAATAAAAATAGGGGATTAGTCCCCTATTTTATTCATCTTCTGTTTCTTCTTCATCGTCTTCAGTATCTACTTCGATATCAGATTCATCTATATCCTCTTCAACACTATCAAAGCTTTCACATACTGTTTCATCATTACATTCACATTCATCGTTATTACATGTACAAGATACTTTAATTTCGTCTAATTCGCATACCTTGTCATCTGAATTTTGATGTTTACAACTGTCTACATCACATTTGATTTTTTGCTTTTTTGCCATAAATTTAACCTCCATCTATATTATGGTTGTATTCTCATATTTTTATACATTTAATTCTTTTTTTATTTTGAATTGAGATGGATAATTACCTGTCTAAATTGAACTCGATGCCTTAAAATGAACGCATTAATTTTAAGATGCTTCCCCTACTTATATTTATTTCTAGTAGAGGAGTAGGATATATAATAGTTATAGTTAATGCTAATATTATGATGAGTTATAAAAGTTATTTTATTATTTATTTATCTATATATAGATATGTGTGTATTCGTAAATAAGCAATATAAAATATTAGTAAATAAAAACTTATAAAATTTATCATAAGCTAAGTTAAATATATTAATTAAGTATATTACTACTAATAGAATAGATAGTTATAAGTATATAACGAATTACACTAATTGAGTGATATTATAATATACAGTAATATAATTATTATCTATTATAGAAGTTAACATAATATCAATTATAGGAAGTTTATTTAATTGTATATTTAATTACTTTTCCTCTATTATTATATTCTTGTGGGTATAACCCAGTTAATAATGAATCTATTTGTTGTAATTGTCCCTTTGTTGATTTATAAAATTCATATAGTTCCTTTTGATTTTCTAATAAATATGAGTTTATAATATTGATTGCTTTATATGGTTCTTTAGTAGGAATATATAATTTGATATCTCTTTCTTCTTTTAGATTGCCACAAAATATAGTCTCAAGATGTTTTAAATATCTACTGTTATAACCAATCATTTTATGATTGGTTATAATATCCAGGATATTATAACTTAAATATTTTACAATATTATTTTCTAACATTACTTGATAATTATTTGTTCCTACTTGAAGTATTTGTCTATGTGTAGGACAATATCCAAATACTAATTTTGTCTTATGATCTTGTATTATAGAAGTTAAATGATTTGTGAATATGATTTTTTGTTTACTATCTCTATTGATATTTGTTGTTTGTTTGACTGGGATATTGATTGCTTTATTTCCTATTTCATTTTCTAAATCTGTTAGCATACTAGCCATATGTCTACATACAGATTCTCCAGTTACTACTCTACTTCCTAGTAGTTCCGGAATTTCATATCTAAGCATTTGCTCTTCTTTTTTTGGTTTTATATATTCATATTGATGGAAATGATTTTTAGAAAGATAACCTAAATCTAGTAGAAAATTGTAAAATATTGCTACCTCTATACCAGATGTCATTCCTATTTCTTTTATGAAATTAGCTAAAACAGATATATAAGATAGGTATTCATTTTCTAATTTTTTATATGTATCTGTTGTTTTAATATGCTCTATAATATCTTCTCTTATTTCTTGGTTTATTTTGATTTTTTGTATTGATTTCATGTGCTTTAAACCTGTAAGTAATGATAAGGCTGCTATTCCATAAAAGGGATATAAATGATTGATGTATCCCATTTCTATACATCCTATTGGCATCCATATCATTAACGTATTTAAGATATTATGTTTTTCATGGTTTTTGTATATATTGAAAAGTTTCATATTTTCAGTTGATATATAACTCTTTAGTAATTTATGTTCTAATTCTAAAATATCTAACTCGTTCATAATAGTTTTACTTCCCCTTTCTTTTTATTTTTTTGTATATAAAAACCTCTAATTCATAGCTTATTATATTATGAATTAGAGGTTAAGTAAAGAAAATATGAAGGATTTTATTAAACTTTCCTTGATTGTATTTCTGCAATTTTTTCTAATACTTCTTTAGCATTAGTTTCATTTATTTCGGTATATCCTAATTCTTTTAAAGCCTGTACTTTAGCAGTATTTAACTCTTGAGTACGACTTAGCTTTTCTTCATTTTTGTGTTCAATATCTTCTACAAATCTTTTATGTGTTTCTGTAATTTTATTTTTAGATGCTCCTCCATTATTATATAATGTCATAGCACTAAAGATAATACTTTCAAAGATAAATTGTTGGTCCTTATTGAATAAAAACTCCATTGGCTCAGTAAATCCTAATGATTTTGACATATATGCTAGTAGATAATTTATTTCCTTAGTAGTTTCCATTGCTTGTAAGAAATGGTATAAATAACTATAAGCATTATATGTATCTTTAGTTTTATCATCTGCTAGTTTTTCTTTTAATAAATTTATTATATCAGATAGTAATTCTTGTTCTTTTTTATTAAATCCTTTTAAATCTGTAAGTATTTCTCTATTAGCAGAGTCTTTAACTCCTTCATTTAATCTAGATTCTACTTCTATTATATATTCTCCAGTTACTTCAACTTTTGTAAATTCTTCTTCATTAGTTATATTTAATAAACTAAGTAATTTCACAGATTTTTCTTTAGGCCAATCTGCTAGTGAATCAAGGGCTAAATAGTTATATAACATTTGTCTTGATACTCCTAAATATTTTGCTAATCTTACTTTACTGATTCCTAGTTCAGTTAATAATTTATTTAAGTCTTTCATATTATCACCTTCAATATAATTGTACAGGTTTTTGTCAAGTGTGTCAAGAAAAAAGATGTAAAATACTTTACATCATTTCTTGTTTGTTTTATCTATTATAATAAATACCAAAGTTTTTTACTGTCTTTTCGTACTTCTTTAATAATACCTCCACCAATACATATATCATTATCATATAAAACACATGCTTGTCCTGGTGTTACAGCTTTAACATTATCATAAGTAACTTCTATTTCGTCATCACTTAAATACTTTATATTCACTTCGATATCATCTTGCCTATATCTAAATTTAGCTTTGCATTTAGTAGGCCTTAATTCACAATTAAAGTTTAGAGTATCTACAATACAACTATTAGAATATAAGTAATTATTATCGCCAAAAGCTACATATAAAATATTCTTATCTAGATTTTTACCTACAACAAACATTTTTTCTTTATTACCACCAATATCTAGGCCTTTTCTCTGCCCTATTGTGTAATACATTAATCCATTATGTTTTCCTACAATTTTATTAGTATCTATATCAACTACTTCACCTGGCTCAGCCGGTAAATAATTTTCTAAAAACTTTTTAAAGTTTCTTTCTCCTATAAAACATATTCCAGTAGAATCTTTCTTATCTGCAGTAATTAAACCTTCTTCTTTAGCGATTTTTCGTACTTCTTTTTTATCTATATTACCTAATGGGAATAATACATTTTTTAATTGCTCTTTAGATAATTGTGATAAAAAATAGGTTTGATCTTTATTAATATCGTAACTTTTCTTTAAATATTTATCTTCTATTTTAGCATAGTGTCCTGTTGCTATATAATCAGCACCTAATTTTTTAGCTTCTTTTACGAAATAATCAAATTTTATATACTTATTACACATTATATCTGGATTAGGAGTTCTCCCTTTTTTTAATTCATCTAAGAAATATTCAAATACATAATCCCAATATTCTTTAACAAAATCTATCCTATGTAGTTTAATATTTAGCTTTTTACATACTTCTAGTGCATCATTATAATCTTTTTCTTGAGGACATATATCTAAAGTATTAATATTCGGATTACCTAATATATCATTATTTAAGGAAGAATCCCAATTACGCATAAATAATCCTTCTACTTCATATCCTTCTTTTTTTAATAGAAGTGCTGCAACTGAAGAATCAACTCCTCCTGATATGCCTACAATTACTTTTTTCATATCTACCACCTGGAGATATTATACAATAATAATTTATATTTGTAAAAGTCTTAAAATATTCGGAACAACAAATACCTCTATTAAACTACTAATTAATATACCTATTAAAACAAATATTAATATTTTTATATATCTTCTCATTATATTTTTGAAATTTACTTCTCTTTTTAAAAATAATAATCTATTTAGATTATTAGAAAATGTTAAACTGTAATAACTTAAAAATAAGACTAAATATAGGTTTATTATTAAGGGTATCATATAAATAATAGCAATAAGTATACCTTTTAATTTATAAAAATAAATAATACTACTTATAGTAAATCCTAATGTAAAACTTTTATATAATAATAAAACTATAATTAAAGGTGCTCCTATTATAGAAATACCTAATAACCATATACCTATTACATATAAAGAATTGGTTATTAAAATATTAGTTATAGCTTTAGAGTAGTTAAATTTATCTAAACTAGAAAAATATATGTCTAAGTTTTCCTTTATCATAGCTTTATTTGATTTAGAAAGAATTGCTATATATAGTATACCTAAAATAATTGATATTAAAATTATGATTAGTAGTCTAAATAGTTTTTTATTCTTTATTATCTTCTTTTTCATAATATCACCTATCAAATAATATTATGTAATAGATTTATTTAGAATTATTATTGATTTACTTTTTTCTACAATTAATTTATAATTATATATAGAGGTGAATATTTTGAATAAAAAAGTTATAAAGATAGTTTCAATTATTTTAGTAGTTATTATGTTAATTACATTCTTTAGTGTATTAATTTATATATAAAAAGAACCAATTGGTTCCTTTTTTATGATTCTAAATCATTATCGAATTTATCTATGTTTTCAAGTGATTTTGAAAGAAAATATTTTAAATTAATAACTTCTTATAATTCTTTGAATATATTATATCATGTTTAGATTAAGAACAAAATAATTTTATAAACGTATTACTCTAATACCTTTTTTGCTTCTTTATGATCTTTTTCAAATACAGCTAGATTGCCATTAGTTAGAGTTGCTAATAAGATGTTGTTATAATTTGAATAACCTTGTTTTTTTAATTCTTTTTTTAACCATTCTTCATTTTTATTTGTATTTTTTAAATTTTCATCCATTAATTTACCATCTATTATTATATTTGCTGATAGATAGGCTTTTTCTGTTTTTATATTTAAATCTACTAAATTAGGAACTTGATAATCACTCTTTGGTAAGATAGACATTTTACCATTTACTTCTAATATAGCATAACTTATTTGTGTTATATCAAAGTATCCCATAGTTCTACATTGTTCAAGTAAATCATTTATATCTAATTTGGTGCTTTTTAAGGCTTCTCTACTTATTTTGCCATCTGATATTATAACTGTAGGTACTCCTATTAAAAGACGCCTTAATTTGATGCTTTTCATAGTAATAATCGATACTAAATATGATACTATACCAAAAGATGAAATTGCAATTATTCCATTAATATATTGATAATCAAAATTCATTACCATTTCTGCAGTAAAATTACCTATTGATATACCGATAACGTAATCAAATAAACTAAGTTCAGATACTTGCTTTTTACCCATTAGTTTTGTAATAAGAAATAATACTATTAATGATCCTATACTTCTAGGTATAATATTAAAAGCTTCTAAATAATCAATATTCATATAATCACCATTATTAGTATTATATTTAATTTATATTTTATACGAAAAAATATAAATGAAAAAGAGGAAGACCTTCTCTTCCTAATTTTCTCCTTCTTTTAACATTGATGTTATAAAGATACCATAACCTTTAGTAGGTTCATTTACTATTACATGAGTAACTGCACCTATTATTTTATTATCCTGTATAATTGGTGAACCACTCATTCCCTGAACAATACCTCCAGTAGCCTTTAAAAGTCTTTCGTCAGTCACCTCAAATAAAATATTTTTTGTATCACTGTCATCTTCAATTTTTAAAATATTAATGCTGAAATCTTCTACTTTATTATCTTTTATTACGGTTTTTATTATAGCATTTCCTGTTTTTATATCTTTAGCTTCACCTACAGCTAATTTTTTATTTTCATCAATTACACTAGTATATGATCCAAATATTCCAGAAATTTCATTTCCGTTAATGGTTCCTAACACCTCAGTTTTATCATACCTAGCATTTTTTTCTCCAGCTGATCCACTTCCACTTTTTTCAATACTTACTACATCTGCTCCAAATATAATTCCACCTTTTATGTCAAATTTTTTTGCAGTCGTTTTTTCAATTATTTCATGTCCTAAAGCTCCAAATAATTTTGTATCTGGATCTATATAAGAAAGTGTTCCTATACCTGTTATTTCATCTTTTACATATAAACCAGTTTTTAAAATATTATCTGTATCTTTTTTTAATTCTAGTTTAATATTTTTTATTTCTTTATTTCTTTCTAGAGTTATATCTACTGTATTAGTATCTTTATTATTAATGGTTTCTATTAATTCTTCTATGGAGTTAACATCTTTACTATCAATTTTAGTTATTTTATCTCCAACTTGAAAACCAGCTTCACGTCCTATATAGGAGTTATTTACTTTATAAAATCCTACTACTAATACTCCTTTCGAATTAACTTCTATTCCTATAGTTTCTCCACCTGGAATTATATAAGATGAATAAGCAAAAACATTTAGTGGTATAATAAAAAGAAGAAGTGCAATAAATTTTAGTAGTTTGTTTTTAATTTTCATAAAAATCACCTCATTAAAAACTTCCTACAATATTATCTTCTTCTTATTTTAAAAAAATATATCTTTAAAAAATTACCAATTATAATATTTTCTTTATATACTTATGATTTATTAAATTGCTTATTTTTGGCAGTTAAGCAATTTATAACTTTGGTATATTCTACATCATCTAAATAACTATTAGATATTATTGAATTTATTTGTTCTTTACTATTTAATATATCATTATCTATATTATCTATATTATTTACATTTCTTTTTATTTTATTACTAGAAATAATAACTCCGTTAAAATTATAAGTGCGCTCTGTATTTTTAAAACTTTCTAGCATAGTCATAAAGTCATCTTTAGATAAATCTTCTAATTCTTCTTTATGAATAGATTCAATATAAATATAGTTATCTAAATCATCATCTTTCACTACGAATTTACTATTAGTTAATATATTGTATAATTGTTCAGGATTTTGAAGTTCTATATTTAATCTTCTTAATACAATTAATCTTTTAAAAATTGTTGGATCTAAATTAAGCAAATATAGATTATCTATTAAATAAGATTCGTATCCTAACTCTAAGACTGCATCTATTCTTATGTTTAAGTCATCTGCATCTAATAAGTTTGGATTTGAAGCTATTTTTTTAGAATTAAATAAGTTATATTCTTTTAATATGTTAAAATTTCTTATTAATTTGCTAGTATCTTCTAGTAACACACTTTCTATAGATTTTATACTTGAATTAGAAAAATTATTATCACTTATGAGATTTATATTGTTTATAAAAATAGAAAATCTTTCTAAAATAGATTCCAAGTTTTTTGAAATAAAATTAGTTGATATTGCACCTCTTTGGTATAAATCGTATAATTTTTCTATATTTTCTAGAGGTGTTTCATTAATTACTTTTATAATTAGATTTTGATCTGTTATCTTCATTTTAGTTATCATAGATAATATATTTTCTAAATTGTTAACATCTATATTAGTGCCAATTTCATTTTCGTTTATATGAATTCCAAATTTTCTAAATATTATAGCTATGTTTTCCTTATTTTGAATTGATAGTTTTTTATATTCTTCTGCTAAACTGTTATAGTATTTTTGATTTAGTTTGCAAATTTCTCTTAATATTTCTAATTGCAGTTCTTCATCTATTTTATATAACTGTTTTGGGATATTGTGTATTTTTTTACTTTCTTTATTTTGAGTTAGCCATTCTATAATATTTGCATATGCTTCAATTTTTCTTCTACATTTTTTTTCTTTTAAGGATGCTTGTTTAGCTATATTATGGCCATAGTTTTTAATCTCTTTATAAGGCTCTATTATCTTTTTGATTGTATCATCTATTTTTTGATTATTTCTAATTTTCTTTATACAGTCATCGCGTTTTTTCTTGTTTGGTATGGCTTTATGGGCAAACTTTGTACATCCATTATAAAATTTTAAATCCTTCCTTAAAGATTTCATATTAATTAAAGCGGTTAAACATTTACATACATTATTTATATCTAAATCGAATAGTTTTATAAAATTTTCTATATTGTCGTAGCACTTTTTTGCATTTTTTATTCTATAAAAGTGCTTTTTTAAAGAGGAGTCAATAGAAGTACCACTACTGTTTAATGATTTTATTAATTTATCACAGCCTATATTATCTACTAAAATTGCGATGGAAAAAGATATTGAATATAATGGCATATATCCTTTTTTAAATAAATTCATATTGTTATGTATTGCATTTTTAATGGTATTAAAATCAATATTTGTATTTGCACTAAATAATGCAATTATATAATCTTCACTGCAATAATGAAGTAAATCTTCAGCTTGCTTTTCATTTAATAATTTATTAAATAGTATAAATTCTTCATCTTTATCTTCTTTATATGGTTCTATTTCTTCATACTTTTTCTTTAATTTATCAATTTGAGCCTCAAAATTCATTATTTATTCTTCCCCTTTTCTATATTGTTTGCTCTTCTCTTTATTTCCATCTAAAATTGAAAATAGTGTCTCTTCATATTTATGATTTTGATTTCTGAAGTCTTCGTTGTCTAAATTATTAACTATATTTTCTTTATATAATAAGTATGTGTTTACATCAGATAATAAATTAGCTTTATAACTTTTCCCGGTAGTTGTTTTTTTTAGAAAAGCACCAAGTATTACATAATCATTTTTACCTACTCTATCAAAGATAACCCTAGCTTCGTGATATATAACTTCCGCCATAAAACTATAATAGTAATTACCAGAAAACCTTTTGACTCCTTTAAATGTTCCATCTATTATTGAGTTAAATAAAAGTTTAAAATCACCATATGCTTCTTTGGGAACATCTTTTACTATATCGTCTATAGCAGTAATATTACCGTTTGATGTTAAAGAAAAGAATAAATTATTTCTTTCAGGCTCAATTACATTATTAACTGTTTTACCGTTTTCTACTTGTCCAATCATATCTATTTTAGTTTGGATAGCTACTATCTCTTTTTTTATATCACGCAAAAAGTCATTACTGATTTCTTCTCTTTCTTCCTGAATCATATCTTTATATTCCTTGATAGTTTTTAATAGTCTTAATTTTATACCTAAAACTATACTACTATAGTTTACTTTACTTTTTGATGGTAAATTAGTCATAATGCTATCTATATTAATAGATGTATCTTCCACCAAATCTATTAATGAATAGTAATAATCTACTTCATTTTTAAATTCTATATCGTCATCGTCTTCATTTCCTTCTTTGATTATTTCGGAACTGTTTAGTTGAATGGGTTTTCTTGATTTCGTGGGGACAGTTTCTTCTTTCACTATATTTTTTAATTTATTTATTTGTTCTTCTAGTTTAATAGCTAGAATACGATCTTTTTTTATTAGATTTAATAGTTCTTGGATAGACATATCATCTATTTTCTTATCAGAATCCATTATATCGTCCTCTTCCCTTTTTTCCATATATAATAACATATTATTGTAAAATAAAAAAGACTTTTAGTCTTTAATTTCAAAATCTTCTGTAGAACCATCTGGGTTAACTATTTTAGTTAGAGATTCTTCTGCGCTTTTTAGTTTATCATCACAAATTTTTGCTAACTTCATAGCTTCATTAAATTCATTAATTGCATCATCTAATGGGATATCTCCGTTTTCTAATTTTTTAACAATATTTTCTAATTTTTCTAAATTTTCTTCAAAACTTTTTTCTTTTTTTTCAGCCATAATTAATTCCTTTCTATATTACTTCCATATTTACTTTTCCATCTACTAATTCTAGCTCTACTTTATCTTTTTTTGATAAATCTTTTTTAGAAGTTATAACTTTATTATCTTTTCTTAATACGCTATATCCTCTTTTTATTGTAGATAGTGGTGACAGAGCATCTAGTTTAGATATTATTTGTAAATATCTTTGTTTAGTTTTATCTATTAACTTAGTAGGTTCTTTAAAAATGAAACTACTTTTAATATTTAGATATTTTCTTTCTTTTTGATTATAGATATTTGTAATACTATATTTTAGTTTATCTATAATCCCTGAAAATTGTTGTTCTTTTATTTCATAAATACTCATTGGATTTTTTAAGATATATTTATTTGTAACATCAGTTAATCTTTGGTTTAGAAAGTCTAGTTTGTTTTTTATTACTTTTTTGCTCCTGATATTTAACTGGTCAATATAATTTATTACATCTATTCTGTTTGGTACTGCTAGTTCTGCGGCCCCTGTTGGTGTTGGTGCTCTTAAGTCTGCGACAAAGTCTGCAATCGTAAAATCTATCTCATGACCGACAGCTGATATAATAGGTATATTACAGTTATAGATAGCGTATGCTACTTCTTCATCATTGAAACACCACATATCTTCAATGCTTCCTCCACCTCTACCTACTATTAATGTATCTAGATTATATTCTTCTGCTCTTTTTATTTGTTCTAATATTGATGGGGCAGCTTCAGCTCCTTGAACAAGTGCTGGTAGTAAAATAATTTCAGTTAGTGGGAATCTTCTTTTGATAGTAGATATTATGTCCCTAATAGCGGCCCCTGTTGGTGCAGTAATTACTCCTACTCTCTTAGGAATTTTTGGAATGGATTTTTTCTTTTCTTTTGCAAATAATCCTTCTTGTTCTAATTTCTTTTTTAATTGTTCATAAGCAATATATAAATTCCCTACTCCATCCTCAATCATATCAGATACATAGACTTGATAGCCACCATTAGCTTCATAAACACTTATTTTTCCTGTTACTAATACTTTCATTCCATCTTCTGGTATAAATTTTATATTTTTAGTTTGAGATGAAAACATTATCGCATTTATCCTACTATTTTCATCTTTTAAAGTGAAATAATAGTGCCCTCTAGTATGAGCTTTGAAGTTTGAAATTTCTCCTTTTAAGAAAACTTCTTGTAAATTAGTATCATTATCAATCTTATATTTAATATATCTAGTTAACCTGCTTACGGTAATATATTTATCATTGTTCATGCTCTAACCCACTATGATATATATTATCAAGTACTCCATTTATCATTTTAGTAACATCTAAATCACTATATTTTTTAGACAATTCTATAGCTTCATTTATAGATACTACTGAAGGGGTTTTAGTATACATTAGTTCATATATTCCGATTGATAATATAGCTTGATCAACTTTATTTAATCTATCTATAGTCCAATTTTCTAAATATTTATTTGCAAGTTCATTAATTTTACTTTGATACTTGATAATGCCATTAATTGTTTCTTCTACAAAATCATTTTTTACTTCTATCTGCTCTTTAATTAATGAATTTATATCATACTCAAGATTTGAATTTTTTAAAATATTTATTTGATATATTACTTTCATTATTATTTCTCTTAGTTCGCTTCTATTTTTCATATAAAGTCCACCTCATTATTATTTTAACATAAAATTTATAAAAACACACTATAATGCAACATTTATATATAAATATTGTATTAATTAAATTAATAATAAAAACTGTCAATTGACAGTTTCATTTTTTTGAATATTCTTTATTACTTTCTTTAATAGTGTGTAATCTATCGCTATAATCAGTTGATTCAAAATTAATACCTGTTTCATTTAAACATGATTTATCTCTTTCTTGCTGTGTTGTAAATGTATTGTTCGTATATTTTGTTCCGCCTTTTGTGTATTCATATCCGTATCTTATTTCTCCAAGTGAAGGTTTATAACAAAGTTCAAATTCTGATTCGTCTAGTTCAAAACCAAAAAACTTTTTATTATAATCTTCTAATACACTTCCTGGACCATATATAATTTCTCCTGTTTTTGGGTCTATTATAGTTGATAAATGGATGTCTTCACATATAATAGGTATTTGTTCATATGTCTTTAATATTTTGTTTCCAACATTTTCATATGTCTTATGATAACTAAATCCTGCACTTAATTGATTTTCAGTTATCTCTTTTCCAACGAACATATCTAATCTATTCATATAAACTGATATTGTAAACTTTAAATTCTTTATTTTCATAATAACCTCCTGAATAATAAACTATTTTTTTATATAAACTACAGCGGTTGCATTATCACTGCCATAACTTGTATTATCATCATAATTTCCTATAGCATTATCTACTAGTTCATTTGCTATATCACTTTTTCTAGTTTTATTTACAATAGATTCTATAACATTATTTTCAAGTGAGTAAGTTATACCATCTGTTAATAATAGAAGTTTATCATAACTATCATTTGGAATACTATCTATATAAACGTTATAGTCATCATGCTTTCCTAATTTTTTAGTGTTATCTTTTTTTACTATATCTTCTGGTAATTGGTCTGTATTTTTTAGCGGTGTTAAAATACCATCTTTTACTTTATATATCATAGAGCTACCGATATTTGCTACTACAGTTACTTCTTTTAGTATAATTGCAACAGTTAAAGTGGTTGCAATTTTATTAGCAACATTGTTTTTATATCCTATGTTATATAAAGTACAATTAATGTTGTATATTTTTTCTCCTAGCCTATTAATTATTTCTTGAGTATTCTCTAAACTATTAACTTCTAGTTTGTTAAACCAATCTTTTAATGATTCTGTAGCAGCGTTAGCAGCGACTATTTTAAGTTCATTTTGGTCACTATCTGCTACAGCTAAAAGTTTTATGTTTTTATCTATTGGATGTGTTAATACTAAGGATGAGTCTGTATTTATATTTCTTCTTTTACCCATTAGTGATTTTGATTTCACAATTACATAGTTGTTTTCTAATATTTTAGAAGCTTTTGGTCTAAAATTAAAATATGTATTTTTTCCTTGCAAATAATCATCAATATCGAATGGGACTATAGATTTTATAATTTTATCTACTGATGATTTTGGTGTGTTTGTTGATATCCTTTTATCTTTTAATATTTCTTTTATGCCTATTTTTCTTTTTGATTGTTTTTCTAGTTCTACTAATATATCCCAAAAGTCTTTATAATCTACAATCTTATATCCTTGAGCAGATTTATTTATATAACAAACTAAAGCTTTTTTAGTTTTAATTTTATTATTATACTCTTCATATATATAAACTTTTTTAATTCTTAGATTCTCTTTTTTATTACCTATTACTAATTGCTTTGGCTCTAGTAGTTTTCCCATCTTCTTTGCATGCTCATGAGAATATACTTTGCAAGTAGTATAATATTCTCCTGGTGTATATTCTTCATCCCACTTATTGGTAATTCCCTCTTTTTTGGTATAATGATATCCAAATGGAAGAATTAATTTCTCACCCGGTGTTTTTGAAAAAAGCATATTTTCTCCACAATTAACACTAGCATCAATTTCTCTAATATCTGCATTTGGATTCAGTAATCTCAATAAAAATGTCATTTGTTTAGAACCTAAAACTACTTGATTCACAACTTTTCACTTCCTAATTTTAGTATATTATAGCACAATTTATGAATAAGTCAATTGTTTTACTACTATATTATATAGTCTACTATAATTATTGATACCTATTTATTTTAGTTTTAATTTTCGAATTTGTTCATTTTCTTAATATTAAAGCTCATTATTAAAATTGATAATGTTAATACAATCATAACAATATTTAAAGCTAATGTTGAAGCAGTTAATCCGGCAATAAGTAAAATAGTATAGCCAACAATTCTTCCTAAATTTAAAACTCCTTCTCTTATTGAAAAATACTCAATTTGGTTGTTTTGATCAACAAGTTTGCTATTGCACAAATTAAATAGTCTAATATCTTTAGCAAGAGCCAATATATGGGTAAATATTACATAACAAAAATTATAAAGAATAATGGTGAAATTGTTTTTTATAAATAGTACTAATATTAAGGATATAATAGGAATAATACCTGCAATTATTATTAGTTTTCTATCATCTTTATGATTATATATTTTTCCATATAATTTTACTGCAATTGTTGTTATGATAGTTACTATAGATGTGATAATTCCTAAATTTATATTTGTTTTAAATGAGTTAAAGATAATTAATGTCATTACTACTTCTAAAGCACCATCACTAATATTCATTCCTACTAAAAATTCAGAAAAAAGGCTTTTTCTTATTTGATTATTATCTTTTAATTTGCTCCATGTTTTTTTAATATTATACTTTGATAGAGATTGATTTTCTTCTGGTTTTAAAATAAAGGATAGAACAATTTGGATTATAGATATAAAAAATATGATAATTGCGGTTAATTCATAATTTGTTGCAGTTATTATTCCTCCTAATAATATGGGACATAAAATACCTACTAATAAAGTAATACTCTTTTGTTTAACCATATATCTTGTGCGATTTTGATTATCTATCTTGTTAATTGAAAATAAGTTATAAGGAAGCCAGTATAAACCTGATGAAATTCCATAAAGTATAGAAATAAGAAGGAGATGGTCGACTATTTTTTGTTTTAATATAATAATTGTCATAATATAGATAAGATTTAAAATAACCCCTATTCTAAACATTCCTATTCTAAATTTATTTTTGATAATGCTAGCAGCAAAGAAAGTACTAAGTGCTAACATAATATATGAAAATATATAATAAATAGATAAATCAGATATACTTTCAGCTGATGTTTTAATGAAATAAGCAGTTAAAAATGGCCCTAAAAATACTTGCATTATCTTTTTTATAGCACCTATCATAATAATCACGTTTTCTTCTAAGTTTTTACTAACATTTTTCATTATATTGCCCCTTTATAGTATTAATTAGACTAGATACACTATCTACTTCATTGATTGAATATTTTTTTAATTCTAAAACTGCATTTTTCATACTATATCCACTAAATTCTTTTATCATTTCTATATCACTATACCCATCACCGATTGTATATATATCGTTATCTTTTATATTTTCGTTTTTAATAACTTCTTTTATAGCGATTATTTTACTAGCTTTTTTTGAAATAATTTCAATATGATTAGCAAATACTTCATAGATGTTAAGTTTATCCTTGAAATTTTTTTGTAAATATTTGATTTCTTTACTATAATTTTGCTCATTAAAGAAAAGGTGAATTTTAGTTATTTTTGATTCGGTAGGTTTAACTAATCCTTCTTTTGCAGTTGAAAAGAAATTACCATAGGTATTGCTTTTTAAGATATATTTATTTGGATTATCTAAATCATATCTTGATATAATTTGATTTAGGGTATCTTCATCTATAATGGTATTACTAATCAATAAATTATTTTTATATATAGAGCTTCCATGATTTACAATTAGATAATCATATTTTATAGGATATGATTTGATTTTTTCAATAAACGAAGTATAAGAAGAACCAGTTGCTATTACAAATAGATTACCTTCTTTTCTAAATTCATTTATGCTATTAATATCTATGTTACTAATATATCCATCGAAATATAATGTATCATCAAAATCAGAAATAATAATTTTTGTCATTTGTTTCACCTCTAACGTTTAAATCTTACTATTTTTTATCAATTTCTTTTTTCAATTCATATAAAAAACTTAATGCTTCTATTGGTGTCATTTCTAATGGATTTATATCTTTAACTTTAGATTCTATTTCGTTTTCCTGTTCAATTTCTATTACTTCTTCTATAGTATCCTCAAATAAACTTGTTTGTGTGAATACTTCTTTTTTTATACTTTTATTTTCGTAGATATTCAATATTTCTTCACTTCTTTTTATTAATTCTTTAGGTAACTTTGCTAGTGATGCTACATTTATACCATAACTCTTATCTACTGCTCCACTTTTAACTTTATGTAAAAAAGTAAGATTTCCTGCTTCTTCTTGTGCAGATACGTGAACGTTTTTTAAATTCTTTAAATCCTTTTCTAAAGAAGTTAGTTCATGATAATGAGTCGAAAACATGGTTTTAGCTTTTATATTATCGTGAATATATTCTAATATGGCTTGAGCTAGACTCATTCCGTCATATGTGGCAGTTCCTCTTCCTAATTCATCAAATAAGATTAAACTATTTTCAGTTGCTTCACTGATTGCGTAGTTAGCTTCTTTCATTTCTATCATAAAGGTTGATTCCCCACTTACTAAATCATCACTAGCTCCAATTCTTGTAAATATCTTATCAAATATTGGCATTTTAGCACTTTTACAAGGTACAAAACAACCTATTTGAGCCATTATAACTGTAATAGCACATTGTCTCATATATGTAGATTTACCTGCCATATTTGGACCAGTTATTAGTAAAATGTTAGTGTCTTTATTCATAATAATATCATTAGATACATATTTATCTTTCATTACTTTTTCAACTACAGGATGACGACATTCAACTAGTTCTAAATCTTTATCTTTAGTTAATTTAGGTCTTACAAATTTATTTTCATCGCTTACAATAGAAAAAGATTGCAACATATCTACTTCACTAATTATTTTAGATATTTCTTGTATTTTAGAAATGTATCTTTTTACAATTTCTCTAATATCCATAAATAATTTATATTCCAAATTTATTATTTTTTCTTCTGCTCCAAGTATTATATTTTCTTTTTCTTTTAATTCTTTAGTAATATATCTTTCACAATTGGCAAGAGTTTGTCTTCTCTCATACCCATATTCATCTTTAACTAAATGTTTTTGACCTTTACTTATTTCTATATAATATCCAAATATTTTATTAAAACCTACTTTTAGTGTCTTTATACCAGTTCTTTCTTTTTCTACTTTTTCAATATTTAAAATAAAATCTTTAGAACCACTGCTTATACTTCTTAATTCATCTAATTCGCTATTATATCCATCTTTTATTATAGAACCCTCTTTTAATGATAATGGTGGATCTTCGTTTATAGTTTTTTCTAATAAACTTGCAACTTCTTCTAAGATGTCAATTTCCTTATCATAGTTTAATTGTTTTAATAAATTATTAATTTTTGGTAATGCATTTAAACTTCTTTTTAGTTGTAACATATCTCTAGCATTTAAATTACCATAACTAATACGACCTGCTAGTCGTTCTAAATCATATACTTCATCTAGGGCTAGTCTTAAGTCATCTCTTATTATAAATTCAGTAGATATTTTCTCTATAAAATCATATCTTCTTTCTAACTCCTTTTTATTAGTTAACGGATTTTCAATTTGATTTTTTAAATATCTTGATCCCATAGCAGTTTTATTTTTATCAAGTAACCATAAAAGACTGTATTGTCTATCTCTTGTTCTAATAGTCTCTACAAGTTCTAAGTTTCTCTTAGTATTATTATCAAATATTAAAGTAGAATTTCTTTTTATTATTTCACATTCTTTAAGATGATGCAAATCACCTTTTTTGGCATCTATTATGTAACTTAACAAATGTTTTATAGTAGTTATTAATCTAATATCTTCAATGTTTTCATAAATGTATTTATAGTCATCTTCTTCATATAAATCTTTTGTAATAGAAATTAATATTCCATACGTAACTCTTAAGGTATTTATAAGTTCTCTATCGATAGCATCATTTACAATTAATTCCCTAAACCCTCGCTTCATTATTTCACGTATAATTTGATCATTATCTTGTTCTAATAATTCTATATAAAATTCTCCTGTAGATACATCTGTATATGATATACCTTTACAGTAGCCAAAATCATATATATTAGCGATGTAGTTATTATTTTTACTATCTAAATTATTATCAAGTCTTGTTCCTCTTGTTACGACCTGAATTACATCTCTTTTTACTATACCTTTAGCTGTTTTTGGATCTTCTAATTGTTCTGCTATTGCTACTTTATAACCTTTTTCTATTAAACTGTCTATATAATTTGAATATGCATGATGAGGTATACCACACATAGGAACTTTTTCTTCTAGACCAGCTGATTTACCTGTTAGAGTAAGCTCTAACTCTCTTGATGCTGTAATTGCATCTTCAAAAAACATTTCATAGAAATCACCAAGTCTATAAAAGACAATACAGTCTTCGTAATTATCTTTTAAAATCATATAGTCTTTCATCATTGGACTTAATTTTTCTCTATCTACGCTACTTCTTTTCATCGTATTCACCATATTTATTGTATCAAAATAAGAAATATAAGTCTATAATTTGACATACATAAATAAAAAAAGAGAAATTAATCTCTATTTAATTACAATTACTATTTATAGTTGGAATTTGATTTGCACATACCTTTTGGTTTGTCTTGCTTTTTGTTATTTAACTCGGCTGCTTTGATTTCTGTTCTAAAGTTTTCTAGTTCTTCTTCTGTATAAGAGTTTTGAATATAATTATTTACTGTTAAATAGCTTGTTAGATCTCCTAATTGTTCTTCTATAGTAAATGAGTTTGTTAGAACTTTGTTCTTATCTGAATTTACTTGAAATGATGGGAATTCTTTTAATATATCCGTTACATTGTATATTGTATAACCTTCTTTAATAACAATACGTTCGTAATTGACAAATATAATGTCCTCTTTACCGTCTAGAGTTTTGATTTTAAGAACGTCAGTGTTTGCAATATTATTCCATGTTATGATGTTATCTTCACTATTAATTTCTTTTTCTATTTTTGCTTTATTCGTAGCTTCTGTATCAGCTTGTTCCTTCTTATTTAAATATACACCAGTTAATACTGAGGCTACTCCTAAAATTACTAATCCTGTTATAGTAATACCTTCAATTTCTTGATAGACATATGCTTTTAAATCTTCATACCATTCTATAAGTGTTTTTGTATCCTCATCCATAATATAAATACCTCCATTAATGCCACTTATTATAATATGTTATTATATATTTGTCAATTTTAAATATTCTTCTACTTCATTAATTGTATTATTAAAGTCGTTATAGTCTACATTAAACCATTTAACTTCCATTTGGTTATTAAAAAATGTATATTGTCTTTTGGCATAATGTCTACAATTTTTCTTTATATCTTCTATAACATCTGAAAGAGGCTTATTTTTAAATAAATAATCTCTAAATTCTTTATATCCAATAGCATTATTTAATATATTAGAATTAGTATATTTATCTTTTAGATTATTTACTTCATCTAGTAAGCCATTATCTATCATTTTCTCTACTCTATTATTTATTCTTTTATATAGGTTATCTCTAGCAGTAGTTAGACCAATGATTTTTAATTTATATAAAGGTTTATTTTTATAGTTAGTTATATCTTCATTATTTTCTAATTTGTTAAGTGTTCTTACTAATCTTTTTCTATTATTTGGATGAATATCTAGTTGCATATTTTTACTAGTTATTTTTTCTATAATTTCTTCATTAGTTAGACTATCATATGTATTATATGTTGTTCCTTTAGTAAATCTATAATCATAAAGTGCAGCTTTAATATAAAGACCAGTTCCGCCTACTATAATTACTCTTTTTTCTTTGGAAGATATTTCGTCTATTTTTTTTCTAGCATCTATTTGATAATCATAAATGCTATATACTTCATCTAATTCTTTAATATCTATTAGGTGGTGTTTTGCTTCTTTTTGCTCTTGCTCAGTAGGTTTAGCGCTACCAATATTTAGATGTTTATAAATACTTACAGAATCAGCGTTTATAATTTCACCATTTATTTTTTTTGCTAGTTCTATACTTAATTTTGTTTTTCCTACTCCAGTAGGCCCAACAATCACTATAATTTCTTTCATTAATCCATCGCCCTTTTAAATAGTTTTTCTAAATCATATTTTGTATAAGTTATTATAGTAGGTCTTCCATGAGGACAAGTAAAAGGATTTTCACATTTTCTTAATTCATCTAATAAATATTCTTGATCTTCATAGTTTATATAGTCGTTAGCTTTTATGCTCATTCTACATGCTTGAGTAGCTGATATTCTCCATACAAATTTATCTAAATCAAATTTTTCATTTACGATAATAATATCTATTACTTTTTTTATATCTTCTTCTTCATATCCTTCTTTTATCCAATTAGGATGACTTCTAATAATAATAGTATTAGTTCCAAAATCTTCGATATTAAACCCCATATTAATTAAAGTATCTAGTTTTTCTTTTAATATTAAATATTCATTACTAGGTAGTTCTATTTTTATTGGTACTAATAAATCCAAAATAACTGGATTATCTTTAGTTACTTCTTTTAAGACTTTTTCATAATTAATTCTTTCAGCTGCAGCATGCTGATCTATTATATACATTCCATCTTCGTTTTCTGCTATTATGTAAGTAGAATATACAATACCTTTTGGAATCATCTTTTTGATTCTAGTTACTTCTTCACTAGTCTCACCATCATTCACTTCAAAATCTAGTGATATTTCTTCATAAGTAGTAGTGTTATTTTCTATATTTTCTTCTTTTACTTCTTTTTTTATAGATGATTTTGGTTTACTGATTTCATAATCAACTTCTTCATCTCTTACTGCTACATTTGGTATTAATAAGAGTTTTTCTAATTTATCTTTTACCTCTTTAATTATTAATTTTTCTAATTCATCAAATTTGGAAAATTTTATATCCATTTTAGTAGGATGAATATTAATATCTATTAATACTGGATCAACATCTATATTTAAAACTACTACTGGGAATTTTTCTTTAGGTATATATGTATGATAGCTATCTATTATGGCTTTATTTAATCTATTATTTTTAATGACTCTACCATTTACTAATGTAGTTATCGAATTTCTATTTGATCTAGCAATTTCTGGGTATGAAATATATCCCGAGATATAGTAATCGTCATTTTCTCCACTTATTTCTATCATTTTCTTCGCTGTATCAACGCCATATATATTATAAATAACTTTTAATAAATCTCCCTTGCCTGTTGTATCTAGTAGAACTTTATCATTATTAATTAAAGTGAATTTAATATTTGGATAAGCTAGCGCCATTTTGTTTATATATTCAGTTATATTAGCAAGTTCTATATATAAATTCTTTAAATATTTTAAACGTACAGGAGTGTTATAAAATAAATCAGATACAGTAATTGTTGTACCTTCTTGTAAATCAGAGGTTTCTATTTTTTTATTCTTGCCGCCTGATATAGTTATTTTTGTTCCTACTTCTTTATTAGATGTCTTTAATTCTACGTTGGATACTGCAGCAATAGATGGTAAAGCCTCACCTCTAAAACCTAAGGATTCTATATTAAATAAATCATCTATATCCTTTAATTTAGAAGTAGCGTGACGAGAAAAAGCAAGCTCTGCGTCTTCTTTATCCATACCCCTACCATTATCAGTTACTTTTATTTCTTTTACTCCAGAATCAATTAGTTCTATTTTAATAATAGAACTTTCTGCATCAATACTGTTTTCAACTAATTCTTTTACTACGTTCATAGTCTTCTCAACTACTTCTCCAGCAGCAATTTTATTAGCTAAATTTTCATCCATTACTTTTATATTTGACATAAAATCACCTTTAATAATTATATCTATCTTTTTTCTTCTTTTTTGCTTCTGGCCAAATTAGTGTTTTTTCTTTAACATTTATTCCATCACATTCTAATGTGACTTTGAAGGTGTATTTTTTAAATCCAGTTTTATTTGTATTTGAGTAATCATCATCTATATAGACAGAACCTTCACAGTCTTTTTTTGATGCTACAGGATTTTTAAGTTTATCTAAATATCCATATTCTATTAAGGCATCGGTAGATATGTTATCATATAGTTTGCATTTATTATCTATTATGCAGTTTTGTGCAGATTCATATATACTTTGTGACATCATTGTATAAGATTTTTCTCGAGATTTATTTAAATATTTTATTGTTCCAACTATAGCAATTGTTGCTAGTATACCTAATATTACTACTGTAGCTAAAATTTCTATTAATGTAAAACCTTTATTATTCTTTTTCATATAAATCACCTATTTTCATTATACTACAAATCTTTTAAATATAAAAACAAGTTTTTAGCAACTTTTTTATTTAACACTTTTTCTAAATCTTTTAAAGACGCTTCTTTCATTTTCTTTAAGGATCCAAATGTTTTTAATAATTCTTTTTTCTTAACGTTTCCTATACCGGGTGCTATATCTAGAAGTGAAGAAAGTGCACCTTTAGCTTTTATATTTCTATGATATGTAATAGCATATCTATGGACTTCATCTTGAATTCTTGTTAGAAATAAAAACAAATTACTATCTTTTTTTACAGGCAAGATATTATAGTTACTATCCATAATTTCATTTGTTTTATGACTTTTATTTTTTACTAGTCCAATTATAGGTATATTTAGACCTAGACTCTTGATTATTTCTTTACATATAGTTATTTGAGTTTTGCCTCCATCTAATACAATTAAATCAGGCTTTTCTAGGTTTTCCATTATTACTTTATAGTATCTTCTATATATTACTTCCTTCATAGCAGATAAATCATCATTAACTTCTGCTTTTAGCTTATATTTTCTATATTCGTTTTTTAATGGAATAAAATCATTAAATACAACCATACCACCTACATAAAATGTTCCAAAGAGATGAGAATTATCAAATGATTCCATTCTAGATACTTTATCTAGTTTTAATATATCTTTAAGTTCATTAATAGCTTCTATTCTTAAATCATCTTTTTTCTTTAAAATCTCTTCTTCCACATCAAGTTTTTGTTTAGCATTTTCACCTGCTAGTTTCATAAGGGAATATAATTTACCTCTTTTTGGTGTTTCTACTTTTATATCAAAATATTCTTTTAATAAATTACTGTCTAGTTCTTCTGGTACGAGTAATTGTTTTGGAAGCAATGATCTATTATCATAAAATTTAATTACATATTCTATAATTTCTTCATTATCTAAAAAACCGACTATTTCTTCATGTCTTCCTACAAGTAGACCTCCTCGTACAAAAAAGATTTGAATGGATAAATAACTTTTATCTTGATAATAATTAAGTAAATCGAAATTATAGTTATTGTTAAGATCTATTTTTTGTTTATCTAATGTAATGTTAATATCATTTAACATAATCTTTAATTCATTTGCTCTTTCATAATTTAGACTATTACTGGCTTTATACATTTCATTAGTAATTTTATCGATTACAGCTTTAGAGTCTCCTTTTAAAAAACTAGTTATTTCTTTAGTCATAGTATTTATTTCCTCTTTG
The DNA here is from genome assembly GCA_948434005.1 of uncultured Mycoplasmatota bacterium. GTDB lineage: Bacteria > Bacillota_I > Bacilli_A > RF39 > UBA660 > UMGS995. The sequence goes on along the minus strand of CAOJEH010000002.1, from coordinate 87,870 downwards.
TTAACCTCTTTTTTGCAATAGCCTAAACACTCATTTATATGATAATATAGGCACAATTCTTTCTTTAGGTTATTACATTTTCTAAGTGGATAAATTCTATTTAGCATTTCAACAGTTCTTCTTGCAGCATATGCATTTGGATATGGTCCGTATAAATAGTTTTTATTTTTCTTTCTTTTTACATTTCTAACTACTTTTAAAATAGGAAATTTATCTTTAGTTAATTCGATATATGGATACGATTTATCATCTTTTAATAAAATATTGTATTTAGGGTTATATTTCTTAATTAGATTAATTTCTAATATTAATGATTCTAATTCTGATGAAGTTACAATATATTCAAAATCATCTATATCTTCAACTAACATAGCAGTTTTTCCTGTTAAACTTCTTGTAAAATATGAGCGTAATCTTCTTTGTAAATTTTTAGCTTTTCCTACATAGATAATTACTCCATCTTTGTTTTTCATTTGATAACTACCTGGTGAAGTTGGTACTAAAGCTAGTTTTTCTTTAAAGTCTTTCATATTACCACCAGTTTTATTATACCTTAATTTAGAGAAAAGAAAAAGAATTCTTTAGAACTCTTTATTTTCTTCTATATTTTTGAAATATTTTGAAACCTTTATTTGCTGTTTCAAAACAACTACTATCAACTTCATTTGTTCTTTGCTTTTCGTTTTGATCTATCATTATTTCATTTTCTTTCTCACTTAATCTAAGGATGCCTTCATATGCTTCTGAAACTTTTTCACTATCCTCAACTACAGGTACATTGTTATTATGTAATATCTCCTCACAGGCTTTTTCTAGTTGTCTTTTGGTCATACCATTTATTATCATATTATCACCTTTTACATATACTTATTCATATTTTTCATCATTTGATTAATTTGTTTTTGATTAGGTTTTCTTCCCATCTGCATCATTAAGGCTTTAATCATTTCCTCATTTATTGGAGGATTTTTTTTCATATATTTTTTCATTAAAGTTCTAGCAACAAAAAAACCTATAATAAGACCAATGACTAGTCCTAGTAAAATCATTAAAATATCATGCAACATATTATCATCTCCTTATTAGTATTGTACTAAAATTTATATTATTAGACAAGAGTTTTTATTCTATCGATAAAGAAAAAATCTGAATATTTGAAATCACATACAAATAAATCTTCATCTATTTTTTTTAATATTTCAAAGAAACTAGAAAAATTTGTTTCTGTCTCTATTTTTATAAATTTATTTTTAACTGTTAATTTAGAAATTTCATCTTTATATAAATTGTTCATATAATGTACTTCTCCGCGTTTACTATATGGTATTTTTTGATGTAGTTTTATAAATAAATCTCTATCTATCTTTTCTTTATCTATGTCATTTACAATTTGACTAAGCAATGTTTTACTGTATTTTATATCATTTATTGGTAAATTGTAAATATGTTTTAATATGTTAAATAATGTTGAATTTCTATCTTTATATAAATATTTAAACTCATCTTTGATTTTAAAAATATAAAAAACTCTCATATTATCACCAATTGTATTGTAATAAATATAAGAGTCTAAATATGTCGAATATTATTTTAGTAATTTTTCGACTTTTTCTTCTAGTGAATCAACATCAAAACCAAATTCTTTATAAATATCATCTTTTTTACCTGATTTACCGTAAGTATCTAAAGTTATTAAATATTTTTTATTAAATACTATTTCATTCCATGACATTTTAGAAGATGCTTCGATAACTATCTTTTTAATACCTACTGGTAATATTTCTTCGATATAGTCTTTACTGTTGCTTAAAAATCTTTCTATTGATGGCATACTTACTACTCTAATATCAAAACCTTTAATATTAAGTCTATTTGCTACTTCTATAGCAAGGTGTACTTCTTCACCGGATGAAATTATTATACCATCTAGTTTTCTTAAATTATCTCTTACTATATAACCACCTTTTTCTGCCTCGTTAGAATTAGTATTTTCTAATATTGGTAGAGAATTTTTAGATAATGCGATAACAGCTGGGGAATTTTCTTTTTTCATTATAGTTTTATATGTACCAATTACTTCATTAGCATCACAAGGTCTAAATACTTCAAGATTTGGAATGACTCGAAGTTGTGCTAATTGTTCTACTGGTTGATGAGTAGGACCATCTTCACCTAAACTTATTGAGTCGTGAGTAAATATGTACGTGATGGGCAATTTTAACATGGCAGCCATTCTAATAGCAGGCAATAAATAATTAGAAAAACTTAAAAATGTTGAACCATATGGTCTAAAACCTGTTATAGCAAGTCCATTTAAAATAGCACCCATTCCATGCTCTCTTACTCCAAAATAGATATTTCTTCCGTTGTAATCTTTATTTGAGAATGAAGATTCTTTTTCAATTATAGTATTTGTAGCTCTAAATACATCAGCACTTCCCCCTATAATTGATTTATTTAATTTTACTAATTCATTTAAGACTTTACCAGAAGTTACTTTAGGTGATTCTTCTTTTTCTTCAGGTTCATCATATATTAAATCTTTAAAATCTATTTTCTTATTATCATTTATTAGATACATAATTTCTTCTTTAATATCATCGTTTAATCTATTTAATTTTTTATTGAATTTATCAGATATTTTTTTACAACGTTTCGTAATCAAATATTGAAAATCTTCTATAGTATCATTAGTGACATTAAAGGGTATATCTCGTAAATTTAGCTTTTCTTTTATATTAGTTATATCTTCTTTTTCTAAGGGCCCACCGTGAATTATATTTGTTCCTTCATCTTTAGAAAATTTACCAATTTTAGTTTTAATTTCTATAATAGTTGGTTTAGTAGCTTTTTTAGCTTCATCTATGGCTTTTGATATTGAATTAATATCTTCTCCATCTACTACTTTAATATAATTCCAATTGCATGCTTCAAAACGCATTTTAATATTTTCTGTAAAAACTAAATCAGTATTACTATCAATTTGAGTGTCATTTGAATCGTATAATACGATTAATTTGTTTAAACCTAATGTTCCTGCTAGAGAACATGCCTCATAACTAATTCCTTCTTCTAAGTCCCCATCTCCACATAAAACATAAGTATTAAAGTTAAATAAATTTTTAGAAAACTTATTATATCTTGCTTCTAAATGAGCTTCTGCAATAGCTATACCAACAGCAGTTGCTAAACCTTGACCAAGTGGTCCAGTAGTCATTTCTACACCTTTTGTTACTCCTAATTCTGGATGACCGGGAGTTTTAGAATTTATCTGTCTAAACCTTTTTAAATCGTCTATTTCTAAATCTATTCCTGCCATAAAAAGTGTTGAGTATAATAGTGAAGAACCATGACCTGCTGAAAGGATAAATCTATCTCTATTGAAATAATTAGGATTATCTACATCGTATCTTAAATGCTTTGCATATAAAGTATACATTATTGGTGCAGCACCCAAAGCAATACCTGGATGACCGCTTTTTGCTATATCAATCATATCAATGCTTAATGCTCGTATTTGATTAATAATCTTTTCCTCGTTAATTGGATTATTATTATTTTTAATTAGTCTCATAAAAACACTTAACTCCTTTTATTATTAGTAATTATTTTATATCATATTTACTAAGTTTTGTAAAATTATATATTATATAAGTATTTCATCCATTGTTTTTCTAGGTCTTGGTTTTGGATCTTGATTTTTATAACCTACTGCAACAGCAGATATTATATCATATTTATTAATACCTAATTCTTTACAAATTTCTTTATTTATATATTTAGTATCGCCAATCCATAGTGTTGATAGAGCCAAGCTTTCTGCTTCTAGTAGCATGTTTTCAATAGCAGCACCTATAGATAATAAATCATATTCTTTCCAAAAATCATCTTTTTCATATAGTACAATAATTAACTCACTAGCTTGTTTTATAGCATTTGCTGTATAACTAATACTTGACGATGTAGAAGGATTATTTTTATCATATTCAATCATTAAATTAGCAATTTTATCTTTCTCTTCTTTAGTGGTTATTTTGAATAACCAAGGTTGTCTATTTTTAGCAGATGGCGCTAGTCTTGCAGAATTAATTATTTTTTTTATTAATTTCTCATCTACTTCTTTATCTATAAATTTTCTAATACTTCTTCTTTTTTCTATTGCTTCATTTACTTCCATTTAAACACCTTTTAAATTATTTTTTCATTTTTACTTTTAAACTATCAGAATATATATCTTTCATAAATGATGCTTGATAAAATTCCATTAAAGCTTTATACATATATTCTGTATCTTTAGTTCCTATTAGTTCATTAGCAGAATGCATTGCAAGTTGTGGGATTCCAATATCTACTGATCTTATTGGAACTTGGCTTTGACTTATTTTTCCTAATGTAGAACCACAATGCATACCTGATTTACATGCAAAATCTTGATATAAAGCATCTGCATTATCACATAACGATTTAAAAACTGAGGAAGTTAGGGCATCAGTTGTATAATTTGTATGATGTTTTATAACTACACCGTTATTTAATTTAACTTTATTTGTTGGATCACTTTTGTTTGCAGCATTAGGATGAATTGCATGAGCATTATCAGCACTAACTATAAAACTATTATTTAAACAGGCTCTAAGACTATATCTATTTGAATTTAGAATTCTATTTAAATTATCTGATAAAAATGGTGAATTTGCTCCTTGCATTGATAAACTACCTATTTCTTCGTTGTTAAAAGCGCAGAAAACGTTAGTAACATCATTACTATTACTACCAGCATCAACAAATGCCATTAATGATGTATATACGCAAGCTAAATCATCTAGTCTTGGTGCTGAAATCATCTCTTTATTAGCACCTATAATTTTAGCTTTGTCTCTATTATATAATGACATATCATAATCACAAATAGAGTCATAACTAATATCTTTCTTTTTTAATTCTTCTTTTATTATATCTTCTATTTTTATTGCTTTACCGTTTGATGTTTCCAAACCTATAACTGGTAACATATCTATTTGAGGATTTAACTTTTTGCCTTGCTCTGCTTCATGATTAATATGTATTGCTTGTCTTGGTATTATCAATAAGTCTCTATCAATATCTATTATTTGACTAGAAAAAGTATCATTTTTTCTTAAAATTACTCTTCCTGCTATAGATAGAGGCCTATCTAGCCAACTTTCACTTATCATAGCGCCATACCCACTAATATTAAGTTTCACATATCCATTTTCTGTTATTTCTGAATTAGGTTTTATAGTAAAAGATGGTTGATCTGTATGAGTTGATACAATATTAAAACTATTTACATCGCTTCCTTTATCAAAGGCTATTATAGATGAGTCGCCTCTTACAATATAAAACTTATCAGATAAGTCAGAAACCCATTTATATTCAGAAGTTTCATCATGCTCTATAAATCCGTTCTTATCAAGTATTTTTTTAATATTTTCAACACAAGAAAATGCATTAGGTGTAGTATTAATAAATTTCATTAACCCATTATTTATATTTTTCATAATAATCTCCTTTTTTCTAATTATTATAACACATATCAAATAAAATACTAGCAGTTTAGTATTTTATTTTGAATCGATTGTTTTTAATAAATTGTTAAATCCTTATTATATAAGTGTACATTATAAGCAATATTTAAAAGTTAATTAGGAGTTCATAATCCAATCAACTATAATTTTTTTAATTTCAAAATATTCTTCACGTTCAAACTGCATATTAGCAATACAGTATTTTTTACTAGCAATATGAGAACAAAATATGCATTCGTATAAATCGAATGAATCTTGTATAAATAATGAGTTAATTACTTTTTTGGAACATACTACATTATAACTACTACTACAATCTGTAGAATCATCACATCTAATACAAAAATTTGATTTGCCAGTTCTTTGAGAAGCTAACATATATTCACTGTTACCACAAGAATCACAAAAAACCATATTTTTAGAATCACTTGTATCAGTTGAATTATATATATTTTCTGATCTATATATAGTATCACTTTTCGCCACATTTATAGAATCATATACTCTTTCAGTAGTTGTTAAATTAATAGAATTCCAAATGTTAACTAAATCTTCTAAATTATTTACTTCTTTTTTTTCTAACATCCATCCTGTTGATGAATCTTTCTTTTCCATATTTTTTAAAGTTATATATTTACCACTATTTATAGAATCAGCCCATGTTTCTTCATTGGTAACACTATCATATACTTTTTTTGGAAGCTTAACATCAAAAGCAAACTTTTCTAATATTTCATCTAAAGTAAATTTATTATCTTTATTAAATACATTGTTAAATATTTTATTTACAATTTCTAAAGCTTTTTTATCATTCATCTTTTCCTACAACCTTTCTACTCGTCGAATTAGATATTAATATATCTTTTAATTTTATATTAGTATTACTATTAAACTTAGTGAATTTAGACTCTCTTTTGATTCCTTTTATATCTTCGTTATTTTTAGTCTTTATTCTTGGAATACTCTTAAAAAATAGAGTTTTACATTTTATAGCAGGCAGTAATATATTATTTGAATTAACTCTAATTAAACATTCTCTATCTTGAAGTTCTGTTATTATCTTTATTTTTTGTTCTTTACTATCGTTTAGAGGAACTTTCATATTAAAATTATCAACTAGTATAGTAGCGTCATCTTTTGATACTCTAAACATATAGTAATTGATTACATTTGCAAATATAGCTTTCCTTAAGCTTTCTGATACACCGCCAAAGTATTGCCCTGCTAGAATAAGTGATAGCCTATATTTTCTAGCTTCAGCCAAAAATCTATTTAAAATAGGATTTTCTACTACAGCAACCTCATCTACTATGAATATAATATGTTCATTAAAAGTATAATTTTGAACTAAAGTCAGCAGTTGTTGCATTACTAAACCTGATATTGTCTTTGTTACTTTATCTCCTAATTTTGTTCTATCAAGAGAGATAATAGTTAAAAAATTATCTTTTATAGTTTTTTCTAAATTATCACTTTTTATATCTTTATTAAATACTGGAATCATTTCCATTTCATCAATTAAGGCAATTATTGGAGAAATGGCTTCTGTATATGATTTTGTCTTTATATCATTAAATTCTGATAAAAAGAACTCTATGATACTCATTGGAAGGGATTGTTCATATTGTTTAACTTTATCATTACGATAATCTAATTCTAATAATAGCTTTCTAAGATTTGTAAAATTAAATGATTTGCTATACAGTAGTAAATATAAACTATGTCTTAATACTCTTTCTAGTTTTGAATTATAGCTATTAGGTATTAAACCTTTAAATACATCTAATAATAACTCAACTGATACCACTACATCACGGCTACTATTAGAAAATAAGTTTACTGTATCACAATTATTATTAAAGTCGATAACTCTTCCAAGACCTCCAATATCATTTTCTAATGAGGCATGTGGATCTATTACAACTATTTTATATCTATCTTTATATAAATTATTTTTATAGATATTATTAATCATTAAACTTATAAATTTAGATTTACCGCATCCACTAGCACCAAATATAATAGAATGCCTATCAAAATTTATACTTTGTTGCTCTAAATAGTATTTTCCTTGTAAATATGGAAATGTATCTACTTCTAGTATTGAATCTGTAGGTTCCGTTTTTAATAGATGAAGGCTTTTACTTATATCTAGATATTTAGGAGCGCCCTTATATAATAAATTATAATTAGTTTCAAAATTTACTGATAAAATAGTTTTTGGTATTGCAAAAGGTATTATATATCTTTTAAAGCAGCTTTTCTTTTTAGTTATTATTGATACTCTATTTTTGATTAAATTTTTTGTAAGTTTATTGAAAGCTATTTCTAATAATATAAGTTTGCTATCTTTTTTTATATTAATGTAATTATATATATCAGCTATATTATTATCACTTGATATAAAATATGGTTTTGGAATAATATAGTTTTCTTTATAATTTAGATTACTTTCTTTTAAAACAAATGATTTTAGTCCATTTATAGAAACCGGTAATTTACAATTAGTTTTACAAAAATATCTTATTTTTTTATCTTTAAACGATATAATAATCTTCCACTTTTTAAAATAACCATTATACTTAGAAATTGTATTTATTAGTTGTTGCCATTCATCTTGGTTAATGTATTTGGTGGTTAAATATATTTCAGTTATGTGTTTCATATTGATATCACCGCTTTGTAACTAAATTTATATTATCATATAACATTATTTATTAAAAAGCAATCTTAATACCTATATTTGATAAGGTATATTAATTAATTCTATAACGTAGAATGATATTGGTGATATTATGTGTACAAGTATGGTATTGAGATCTGATAATTCTTATTTTGGAAGAAATATGGATATTGAAAATGGTTTTGGGCAAAGGATTATTATAACTCCTAGAAACCATATAATTAGTTTTAAAAGAGTTGATTCTTTAAATAAACACTACTCTATTATTGGTATGGGTACAGTTATAGATAATTATCCTTTATATGCAGATGCAACTAACGAATTTGGACTTTCTATTGCATCATTAGCTTTTCCTGATAATGCTTATTATGAAAGAGAAATGGATATACATAAATATAATGTTACTCCTTCTGAATTAATTCTATGGATTTTAGGTCAATGTAGAACTATTGATGATACAGTTAATCTATTAAATAAAACTAATATAATAGATATATATTTTAATGATAATATACCCTTAACCCCTCTTCATTGGCATATTGCTGATAAAGAAAAATCTATAACAGTTGAGGTTACAAAAACTGGTATGCATATATATGATAATAAAGCAGAAATTCTTACTAATAACCCTGAATTTAGTTTTCATATGAATAATTTAGCATTGTATTTAAATTTAGAAACACATATTCCTACTAATTGTTTTACAGATGAACTTGGTATTAAACCATTCTGTAAAGGTATAGGTAGTATTGGTTTACCAGGCGATTATTCATCAACATCAAGATTTATTAAAACAGCATATTTACTTTTGAATTCTAAAAAATATAATGATGACGATATATCAAGATTCTTTCATATATTGGATAGTGTGTTTGTAGTAGATGGTTGTATAGTATTAAAAAACGTTAGTGATTACCTAACATTATATACTTCTTGTGTTAATATTGATAAATGTATTTATTATTATAAGTCATATAATAATAGTAGAATAACTGCTGTTAATATGTGGGATGAGAATGTAGATAGTAATGAGTTAATTACATTTTCTCTTAAAAATAATCAGGATATTCTTTTAGAAAATTAATTATATTATTTTATATATGGAAATGTATTAAAGTTATTTGAAATTTGTTTTAATTCCTCATTTGTTGATTTTTCTATTACTATTTTTTCTTTTACATTATCTAATTGTGTTTTTGATAGTATTAACTCTTGAAAATCATTGTCTTTTTTTAATTTAAATATTCCTGTACCAATCCAAAAATCTGTATTAGATGCTTTTGTTGATTTTAGATGTAGGCCACAATCAGTTGGTGAAGCACATGGAGTTTTACCCCAAGTTCCGAATAATGATATTGCACCTGGTCTTTCCCAAAAATCAATGCGTAAATAATAATCTGCTGCTAAAAAACATTCATTATTTATTCTAGCTTCTATAAACTTATTATTTAGTTCTTCTTGTGAAAGATTTGAATAGTCTATTTTGCCTTTAATTAAGAAATTTGTTCTAGCTCTTTTTATCCATATTTCTTTTTCTTCTTTTGATAATTTGTTAAATTTTTCTTTCATTTTTGGATAGTATTCGTTCATTTTCTTATATAAATCTAAAACGTTATACATATCTCTGGCTAGTACTAATTTGTAATTTAATTTAATATTGTTTTGTTCCTCTACTTTTTTTACAAAATAGTTTAATAAATTTTCAAATGATTTTGTATACCTATTAGTTGTTTCTTGCACTACATTATTAAATTCTATTGAAACTTCTTCACTTTCATATTCAAAAACTACTCCATATTTATAAGTTGTTATAATTGGCCATAGAAATTCAGTTATATATTTCATATGAAATAATTCAGCATAATCTACTTCCGGAAATGATTGTGAATTATAGTTTTTATAACCACCAAATCCAAAAACAAATATAATTGGCTTTTTATTGTTAAAAGAATAAATTAATTTTTCTAATAATAATTTAATCATAGTATCAGACTGCTTGTTTCCAGAAAATTTGGCTGATAATAATCTTTGCAAATAACTTATAATTTGGGTTTTATCTTTATCTTGTTTAACAGTATCAATTTTATCTTTTAATTCTATAATTAAATTTAATCTGGTTGTAACTTTTTCATCATCAATATTTGTATTATACTCTTTTGCTATCCATTTTTTATATAATTCTATATCTTTTTTATTTTCTAGACATTTTATTAGTGCTGATTTAGTTTTTATATTTGTATTTACATTGAACCTAAAATACTCTTCTTTTAATATATTCATAAATTTGTATTCTCCTTTTTGTAAATTTTATGAAATTTAATTATAATGCTTTTTTGCTCTTTATATAGTCATATAAGACTGGACACATGTCTTTTAAATCTAATGTTGTGTTTTTTAATGCATAGTTAAAAATATCTCTAATATTAGTAAAATTATTTATATAGCATAGTTTAATTTTGCTTGGACTAATTATTTTATTACTTAGAGTATGAAGGTTCCATTTATCCATTTTGTTTGAATTCATATCAGAATATTTTAATGAATATCCCATTTCAATAAGATGTCTTTTTTTATACCCTTTTGATTTGATTTCGTCAATATCAGAAAAACTAAAGTCTAGATTTTCTTTTATATCTAATTGTAATAAGATACATTCATCAAATAATTTATCAAATTCTTTATATGCATACTTTTTATGACGTCTACTGTTTTTGATTATAAAAAAATAAAAATCTACAATGAACATGGGAAAATATTTGGAACGCATTAATTTAGAAGCTAATCCATAGGTTAACTTTACTTCTGGTAATAGTGGACATTTTTTATAGACATTTATCCAACAATCAAATAGTATTAGTAAATTATTAAGTCCTTCTACAAAAAATACTTTTTTTGTTTCTTCAATATATTTTGCATGTTTTCCTTTTTTAGGAATTAATCCATTTTTATCTATACTTTCTAAATTATTTCCTAGTGTAAAATGAAAATAATTAGAATTTATATCTTTTAAAGATAGCTTGTATTTTTTCATTAATATCACCAATTTAATATAGTATTTATGTGCTTTTTTTTGATAACTGTACTGGGATGTTTTTTAAGTTGATTTCTGGATATTCCTCATAACTTTTTAATAAATCCTCTCTAGTTTCTGTAGTATAAAAAATTAAAGTATCTGGTTCTATATTTCCGATGTTATCTTTTTCTACTTTATCGGTGCCTTCATCATAATATAAAATATCGTTTTTAATATAGTAGATTCCTTGGTCTTTTGTAGTTGCTATTTCTATAGGCATATCTTTTTCTTTGTGGAATAATAATACTTGTGCTTCTTTTGATATTTGGTTTATCTTATCAGCAGTATCTTTGTTATCCTCTTTTTTTATAATTGATTTTGCTAAAATATCATATTGCTCTTGTTTAATACTATAAACAATGAATTTATCATTATCGAATAGTCTTAATATTTCATATATATCACATGATAATACAGCTTGTTTATTATTAGCAATTTTTATAACATCATTTACTTTCTTTTGACCTATTTCAAGATTGTCTGTTAAAAGCAATATTTGTTGCTCTAATACTTTGTATTTAGCTAATATGGTATCGAAGTTTTTCTTCATTTTTTTAATTTTTTCTGCTGTATCTTTGGTAAATGCTAAATAGCCTAAAGATTTTTTAAATAACTCATCATTTTGAGCTGTAGCTTGAATTAGCGCTTCTTCGTAAGAATCAAATACTTGTGGAACTTTATCTGAATTAATACAATTTCCATTCATTAAATTATATTCTGGAATAGTTCTACGCCATCTACTAAATTCAGATTTTTGATAAGGAAAAACAATTTCATATTCATTGTATAATCTCCCATCTTTATAATAATTTGTTATATCACGTATTTTATAACATTTAGATACTATATAGCATAAAACGTCATCTACTCTATCTATTTCATGATAACAATCCCAATTTATCTCATCTATAATTGGCATTACTGCATATTTTATTGGATAATTAATTTTCATACGTAAAACCTCACTTCTAAAAATATATACTTTATTTTATATTATATTATTTTTAAATTTTATTCAATATTATTTAGAGATATTGAAACAAATTATTTGAATTAGATTTAATTTTATAATTAATCATAATGTTATAAGGTCTTAGTTAGAATTATCATTAGTACCTTATATAAAAAATACAACAATTATTAATTGTTGTATTTTTTTAATTTTTTGACGTCTTTAGAATCGTATGAATTACTGTTTTGACCATTGTTTTTGCAAAGATTATTATAAATATCAACTAAATGTTCTTTCATCGAAACTATTGCAATAGGAAAATCTGGGTTAGAATCTTCAATTAAATTTTTATCATAAAAGTCAGGCGTTTGCCAACTTCCGCCCCAACTTCCTTTTAATTGGATATCTTCTTCGTTATGTTCTATTCTGATTTTGGCAAACCATAAATCTTGATTACTACTATTTGTATATTTTACCATTCCTTTAATGCAATAACTACCGTTTTCTTTTTTTATAATAACTCCTTCAATTTTTGGATGCTCAAAATAATAAAATCTATCTTTCTTATGGCTTGGTTTTACAAAAATTTCTTCTCGAGTTTCTTCTGACCCTATTATAAATTCCTTCTTTCCAAAAATTGCAGTAGGATTAGTTGCTTCCTGCATTTGATATATCTTCTGAGAAATGTCAAGTATTTCATATGCTGTTTTTCTATATCTTTTCATAAAATAAATCCTTCCATATAATACTTAGTGATACATGATTTTATATTTATAATTGACATTATAAGTTAAATTAAATATTTTATAATTATTATAATATAAATTTAGGTATATACAAACTCGAACTATGAAAGTTCGAGTTTCCTATCAATCTGGTGCGAGTAACAGGAGTTGAACCTGCAAGCCTTGCGGCACTAGATCCTAAGTCTAGCGCGTCTGCCAATTCCGCCATACTCGCAAAATAAAAAATGGTGGACCCTATTGGACTCGAACCAATGACCGTCCGGTTATGAGCCGGATGCTCTAACCAACTGAGCTAAGGGTCCGTTGCTATTTAATAATAGCATATTTTTTTTAATAGTGCAACAAAAAAATAGAGTTTTTACTCTATTTTCCTAACATATTTAATAAATTAATTTTAAACATATCTCTATCTGGATCTGTTTTAGAAACCATTACACCTTTATATGTAGATAATTCGGCTCTATGCCCTTCATCTAATATTCCTTCAGGAGTAATGTTAGTTAATAATATAACACCTTTTTCAGTATATACAGTATAATGTAGTCTTATTTCTCCATGAACTTTTGAAAATAATTCGTCTGTTGGTAATTTTAATTCATAGGATACAGTTTTAGCTTTTTCATCTTTACTAACTTCTTCTCCTAAAAAATTACCTTTTCTTAGTTCTGGATAATAGCTAAACGTTAGTTTTTTATATGCTAACATATTGTATTTTCTAACTGATCTTTCTTTTTTTCTAAAATCGTTTTCGTCCAAATATTCAAATATATAAGATTTCATATATATTCAACCCCCTATAACAATATAGACTTATTCGGATCCCCTATATCCTCAAAGTACACATATTATATCATAAGATTGCGTAATTGTCAACTAAATTTGTTGATATATTTATATTCTTTTTAAATTTACTTTAGGTGTTGGATCTACTTTTTGATTTTCCATATTGCTTATTATATAATCAGCATATTGACTTTTTGTCATTTTTTTATTTATACTGTTTAAATTTGGAAAATCTTCATATGCACCAGATTCATCGTCTGTAATATCTTTTATATAACCTGGGTATTTGCTACCATCAGATTTATTTTCAGTTTCGTCTTGATCTGTGTAAGTATCATTATCATAATCGCTGTCATTATTAGTATCATTATTTCCGTTAGTATCTTCATCATCATTATAGTTTTCATCATTGTTACTGTCATATGAATCGCCATCATTTGATGCCTCATCATCAGGTGCATCAGATTGATTTGACTGCTTATTAGATTTAGAATTTCTTTTCTTATTTGATTTAGATGATTTGTTTTTATCAGAATCTTTTTTATTATCACTACTTATATCACTATCATTTGTACCATAGTCATTTGAACTATCTTCCGATTCTTTTCTAGTATCAATATTTTCATTATTGCTAGAACTTCCTTCTTTTTGCTTTTTGAAGTATGCTATGGCAATTTTATATTCTTTGTGATCACTTATATCTCTTTCATAATCTTCTACGTTATAAGTTCCTTCATTCTTTAATTGATTTATTATAGTATCTTTTATTTCATTAAAAGACATTGCAACTGTCGCACCAAGTCTTTTATTCACTGTAGCAACTTCTTTTAATTGTACATCATAGTCGTATAGTTTTTCTCTGATTCTTTGATCACATTCAGTTAAATACCATTCATATTCTTTACTATTTAATTTTTCAGCTATATCTAAATTTTTACATATCTTTTTCATAGCTTTAATTATTGGCAATATTACTTCCATATTTTTTGGTAATGTTTCTGTATTTTCTACATCTATATCATTTCTTACTTCATTCCAAAATTGTTTTGCTACTTCGATTTTTCTCTCTTTTGTATTTTGAATATTGTAATTTATCATTAGTCCTTCATATTTATCATATATATCTTTCTTTTTACCTTTTATAAAGTTTTTATTCAATGATTCTTTTTGTATAGTATGTGCTTTTGCTTCATATTCTACTGAGCTCATATAAGCATTATACATATCTTCTGAACTAAAATTATCATATCCAAATATTTTAAACAATTGCTCTTTATCGTAGTTTTTATAAACTAATAATTCTGATACTACTTCTTCTACTGTAATAGCAGGTTTTGTTGATGTTTTGCTATCTATGTGCTTATTTGCAAACGTATCATTATAATTTTGCAAGTATTCGTATAGACAAACTATAAAGTTTCTTTTAGTTGTATTTAAATCATTATTATTGATAATATTAGCTATTTCTGCTGATGATTTTATATCTGCGTTTGTTGATTCAATATCTCTTTCTGCTTCTTGATTTTGACTATTATTATTTAAAAATTTATTGTATATGAAATAAAGACCTCCACCAATAGCTGAAGCACTTGCTAAAACCAGCTGAGACAAGAAGACTTACTGCTGCATATCCTCTTCCTGTTGATTGCTTTTCTCTTACTTTAGCATCTTTTATTCTTCTTTTTTCTTTTCTTCTATCTTCCTCGATTTTTTTATTAAATTCAAATCTTGTTTTATTTTCTCTCATATAGATTTCATTTTCATACTTATTTCCAAACTCTTTGAAGGAACAAAATTCTACTTTATTCCAATTCTTAATATTTTCTTTTTCTAGTCCTTCTTTTCTTGCTAAAGATGATAATGCTGTTTTACCTTCATCTACAGATACATATTTTAATGTACCGTCTGAATAAAATATACAAACTCTTTTTTTATCTTTAATAAAAATAATTCTTTCTATCTTATTTAATTCAAACATAATTATTCCCCCTATTTAATTACTTTTTTCTATTTCCGGTATATGAATATCCATTATCTAGTAAATTTCTATCGTTATATTTACTCCATTTTTTAATTATGGAATTACTAGTTAAACTTCTAGTTCTCTCATTCTTATAGCATATAGTTCCATATAATTTTTCTTCTCTTGTAAATGTCGCATTCTCTTTTTCTTTACTATATGTAGGTATTACTATAGTTTTATTATTATTACACGAAATAGTATCTAATTTTGATATATCTTTACTATATGTATATTTATCATATTTATATTTTTGTTTACCATTGCAGGTGTTAGTACAATTACTATAATCTAGTCCTGTTAGAAAATAACGAGTATTATATGTATCATTTTGAGGCTCATTATAACTTTTTTCTCCATTATATTTCCAACTACCTATAGTCTTTTTAGTATTTTTATTTATATTATTTATCAAATTATAATCTTCACTATTTGCTAATTTATATATAATGTTGTCTATAATTACATAATCATAATTTGAACATATAGTTTTAGTAGTATTGCCTGTATATTTTAAACTACTATTTGATACAGTATATTGTTTATTACGTGAATCTATAATTTCTTTTCTATCAAATCTTTCTAGTTCTTTTAAACAAGTATAATCATTATCATTACATTTGATTTTCTTAGTATCACAATCTACTTTTTGCCAACCACTCCATGAACTCCAATTAGATAGTTTATAGCTAGAATTTTTGACATATTCATATTTATATTTTATTGTTGTGTCAGTTATAGTAATTGTTCCTTTGTTAGTTTTTATTATTTTTGTTTTTCTAATTCTTTTAGTCTTTTTACTATTAGATTTTTTAGTAGCCTTTTTAACTTTATTTGATGGATTAGATGTATATTCATAGCTATTTTCTGATTCTTTCTCACTATCAGTTGATACATTGTCTTCTTCTATGTTGTTTACTTTATTTTCACATAAGTAAGTGTCTGTGCAGTATGTATTTTTATTTAGATGAAGAATCATATAATCTTTTTCTTTATCACAAGATAAATTTACTTTTAGTTGATATTCATTTTCTTTTTTAGTAAGTTTAATAAATGATTTCTTACCATTGCATAATTTATTATTTCTATCTTTTATAGATGCAAGTAACTTTTTTTCAATCATTTGATCTAATGTTAATTCTGTACTTTTCCCAATTTCTTTTGGAATATTACTTTCATTGTAATAATTAAGCGCCTCAACCTTTAATTTTTCTAAATTGTCTGAAAAAACAGCATCTGTTCCTGAATTTGATTCTACATTTTGGTTTTTTGATGTTAGAACAGTAATAATGCATACTAATAATGCTACTGCTATGATTATTAATATGAATCTTAGTAAAAATGTTTTGTATGGAAATTCATCATTATAGTCTTCTTTATACATATATCCTCACCCCTGATAACGGTTGATATTATAACATAAAACTTAAAATAAGTCAATCTTACAAATAAAAAAGACATTAAATGTCTAATTCTACTATTGTTACACCTGGATTAAAATTATCTTGCTTATATTTTTTTACATATTTATCTATTTTTAACTCTTCATGTACTCTTTTTTTTACTATTCCTGCTCCTACTCCATGAATAATTATAATACAACTATTTTTTAATCTATAATTATCATAGATAAAATCTTTTACTAGTATTTCAGCTATATCTCCTGTTTCACCATGTAGATCTAGAGTAGGACAGTTCTTATATAGTCTCAACATCTTCTTCATTTCCAATAACTTCATCTAAATTAGGCATTGCATATCTACTACCTATTTTTGTTACTGATAAAGCACCTGTTATAGAAGCATATTTTATTGAATCTCTTATTGTATAGTTATTAGCAATAAAGTATGTGAAAGCACCATGATATATATCACCTGCTCCTGTAGAGTCTAGTGCTTTTACTTTTATACTTGGTATAATTTCATAATCTTCAAATTTAGTAAAAGAACCTACTGACTCTAGTGTAATAATAATATTAGTTTTAAAGTACATCTTTAATGTTTCATATACTGTTATTAAAGATTCCTTATTATTATAATCAATTGTTTGTTTTGTAAAGTCTTCTGCGAAGTCTTTTGAACATATTAAATATGTTACTAATTTGCCTAATTCTATAGTTTTTTCATTTACTCTTCCAGCATCTAAAATGCTTATAGCGTTGGGATTATCATTTAATACTTTTATAGCTGTTTTATAGTGTTCTCCATCAACCAATATAATATCAGCATCTTTTATTTCTACTGGTTCTATTAATTCATCGATTGTATCATTTTTAGCTGTTATTATAGTCCTGCTTCCATTAGATAGATTAGATATTATATAACTGCTATCTGTAGCAATTTCACTATTTTTTTCAATGTATTCTGTATTTACACCAACTTCATTAAATTCTTTAATTATATTATTGCCATAGTAATCATTTCCGACTATACCAACAAAGGTTGTATCCATACCCCATTTTGCTAGTAAATATGCTGCATTGGCAGCAGGGCCACCTCCACACTCTATTTTCTCTTTTAATCTAGTTTTTTTATTTTCTATTGGAAATTCAGGAAGCGGTAATGTTGTATCATATGTAGCATGTCCAATACAAACAAGTTTCATATAATCACCTCTAAATATTTTTATTATTAGATTTAATAGCAGCTTGTGCAGCAGCTAATCTTGCAATTGGTACTCTATATGGTGAACAAGACACATAACTAAGACCTATTTTATGACAAAATTCTATCGATTTTGGATCTCCTCCATGTTCTCCACAAATACCTAAAGATATATTTGGCCTTGCTTGCCTTCCTAGTTTGGCACCAATATCTACTAACTTACCTACTCCTTCTTCATCTATTGATGCGAAAGGATCTTTTTCAAATATTTTTTTATCATAGTAATCTTTTAGAAATTTAGAAGCATCATCGCGTGAAAAACCATAGGTTAATTGTGTTAAATCATTAGTACCAAAAGAGAAAAATTCCATTTCTTTAGCAATATCTTCTGCAATAAGTATTGCTCTTGGTATTTCTATCATAGCACCAACTTTATAGTTAATATTTGAATTACTTTCTTTTATTATTTTGTCTGCTGTAGTTGTAATTATATTTTTTACATATCTTAATTCATTAATATCTCCGATTAATGGAATCATTATTTCTGGAGTTACATTCATACCATTTTTATTTACATTTATAGCAGCTTCAATTACTGCTTTAGTTTGCATTACAGCTATTTCGGGATAAGTAACAGCAAGCCTACAACCCCTATGTCCCATCATTGGATTAAACTCTTTTAATGAATTTATTCTGTCTTTTAATTTATCTATACTTATATTTAATGAGTTTGCAAGTTCTCTAATCTCACTTTCTGTATGTGGTAGGAACTCATGTAGTGGTGGGTCTAAGAATCTGATTGTTACTTCATAACCATTCATTGCTTTAAATAGACCTTCAAAATCTTCTCTTTGATATGGTAAAATATTTTCTAAGGCTTTTTCTCTTTCTTCTTTAGTAGTGGAACATATCATTTTTCTAAAATTGAAAATTCTTACCGGATCAAAAAACATATGCTCAGTTCTACAAATACCAATACCTTCAGCTCCAAAGTTTCTGGCTATTTCTGCATCTTTTGGAGTATCTGCATTTGTTCTAACGCCAAGAATTCTAGCCTCATCTACCCATGACATAAAAGTCTTAAAATCTCCTGATATTTCAGGATCTACTGTGGCAATTTTTTCTCCGTAAACATATCCGGTTGTTCCATCTAAACTCATATAATCGCCTTCGTGAAAAGTTTTACCATCTGTAGTACGTAATTCTTTATTAGTCTCATCTATCATGATGTCACTACAACCAGATACACAACAAGTGCCCATTCCACGCGCTACTACTGCGGCATGCGAAGTCATTCCTCCCCTAACTGTTAAAATACCATGTGCTACAGTCATCCCTTCAATATCTTCTGGAGATGTTTCTAATCTTAACAATAAGACATCTTTTTCACCTGAATCAAAGGCATTTTTAGCGTCTTCTGCTGTAAAATAAATCTTACCTGTTGCTGCTCCGGGTGAAGCAGGCAATCCTTTAGCTATAGGTATTTTTTGATCTAATATATTTTTGTCGAATGTTGGGTGTAGTAATTGATCTAGGGCTTTTGCTTCAACCCTTAAAATAGCTTCCTCTTTTGAAATTTTTCCTTCATTCACTAGATCAACCGCAACTTTAATTGCAGCTTTAGCTGTTCTTTTTGCATTTCTTGTTTGTAGCATAAATAACTTACCATTTTCAATAGTAAATTCCATATCTTGCATATCTTTATAATGATCTTCTAGTATATTGCATATTCTTTGGAATTCCTCAAAACATTCAGGCATTATTTCTTTTAATGTAGTAATGCTTTTTGGAGTCCTAATTCCTGCTACAACATCTTCTCCTTGAGCATTCATTAAAAATTCTCCAAATAATTGCTTTTCTCCTGTTGCAGGATTTCTTGTAAAAGCAACTCCTGTTCCTGAAGTTTCGCCTCTATTACCATATACCATTTCTTGAACATTTACAGCAGTTCCCCAACTATCTGGTATTTCGTTTAGTTTTCTATATGTTATAGCACGTTCATTATTCCAACTTCTAAATACTGCTTTAACTGCTTCGATTAATTGTGATTTTGGGTCTTGTGGAAATGGAGCGTTAGCATGTTTAAAATATTGCTCTTTATATATTACAACTACTTCTTTCAAATCTTCTGCAGTTAATTCTGTATCATTCTCTACATTTTTGCTCTCTTTTATTTTATCAAAAAGACGTTCAAAATCGCTTTTTGGAAATTCCATTACTACATCTGCAAACATTTGAATAAATCTACGATATGAATCATATACAAACCTTGGATTATTAGTTATACTAGCAAAACCTTCTGCTACTTCGTCGTTCATTCCTAAATTAAGAACTGTATCCATCATACCTGGCATTGATGCACGAGCACCACTTCTCACAGATACTAATAATGGATTATCTTTATTACCTAAAACTTTACCTGTTGTATTTTCTAGTTCTTTTACTTTTTCTAATATCTCATTAACTATTTCATTACTTAACTCTTTACCATCATCATAATACTTTAAACAAGCATCTGTAGATACAGTAAAACCTCTAGGCACTGGCAAAGAAAGACTTGTCATTTCTGCAAGGTTAGCACCTTTTCCTCCTAGGGTTTCTCTCATATCTTTATTTCCTTCTGTAAATGAATATACGTATTTCACACTATCATCTCCCTATCTTCTATATTTATTCTATCACAAATATCTATTTATTAGTAGTAACTTTTAATTTTTTGTATTTCTCTAACTTTTCATAATAGCATTTTGGGCATAAAGAGTCATAAGTTACTTTGTTTTCTCCATCAATAGCAACCTGGGAACCATCAAACACTACTTTTCCATTTACTTTTCTAACATTATAAATTGCTTTTTTACCACAAGCGCAAATTGTTTTTAATTCTTCGATTGTATGGGCAATTTCTAAAAGTCTTGGTGAACCAACAAAACCGTTTGTTTGAAAATCTGTTCTTAGACCATAACATATTATAGGAATATCATTATTTACAACTAGCTTCATTAGTTCATCAACTTGTTTAAGTTTTAGAAATTGTGCCTCATCAATAAATATACATTCTATTTGATCTAGTTTATCTTTGAACGTTTCATAAATATTTTCGTCTTCATCAATCAAATGATCAATTTGACGTTTTAAACCTATACGTGATACTAGAAAATCTTCTCCTTTTGTATCAATCATTGGTTTCATTACTAATACATTCATCCCTCTTGATTCATAATTATATACAGCTTGTAATAAAATTGCTGTTTTACCAGAACTCATCGCTCCATATCTAAAATATAGTTTCGCCATATATGCCTCCTTATTATCACTATTATATCAAATTTATAAAAGTACATAAAGAAAAAAGACCTAGTAATTTACTAAAGTCTTTAATCTTTTAATCACTTTTTTTTCAATTCTTGATATATATGATTGACTTATACCAAGTTTTTCTGCGACTTCTTTTTGTGTTAATTCTTTTTTACCTAATAATCCATACCTTAATATAATAATATCTCTATCTCTAGGATTTAATCTCATTACTTCATTAATCATCATCTTCTTATCATTTTCTTCTTCTATACCTCTTGTAACAATATCCTTATCTGTACCTATAACATCTTCAAGATGAAGTTCATTACCTTCACTATCATAAGAAAGAGATGCTTCTATACTTACTTCTGTTTTTAATTTTTTTGTTTTTCTTAAATACATTAGAATTTCATTATCTATACAACGTGATGCATAAGTAGCTAGTTTTATATTTTTATCTCTTGAAAAAGTATTAATTCCTTTAATTAAACCTATTGTACCAATACTTACTAAATCTTCTAAATCAACATTAGTGTTTTCGTATTTTTTAGCAAGAAATACAACTAATCTTAGATTATGTTCTATTAAAATATCTCTGGCTTTATTATCTCCATCTTCCATAAGTTCTAGATAAAAGTCTTCTTTTTCTTTAGATAGTGGTTCTGGTAGTATATCTGTTGCACCTACATAAAATATATTTCCTGCTTTTTTAAATAATTTCTTAATTAATTCTATAATTTTTAACATAAATCCTCCTTAAACTTATTTGGCAATATACAATCACTATCATTTAGTTTTATTTCTTTAGTAATTTTACCTATTAAACAATTAGTAAATTCTTTCTCATTTATAATTACTTTATCTGGTTTAATACATTTTATAATTCCTTTATCATTTATAGTTTCAAATGGTACTAAAATAGTCTTTTTTATATCAAAGTTTATTTTAGTAGAATCTGTTATAATTACAGGCCTATTTTTATATGGATCTTTTAGAGTATTACCAGTATCTAAGTAACCCGTTAGGCTATATTTATAATTATTAATATAAATATCTATTAAATATGTATTTTGATATATATATTTGTATTCTTTTTTTTCTTTTACATAAAAATAAATTATTATAGGACTTATTAATAGCATTACTATAAGGTTAATACTTAATCCATTAGAGAAAAAGACTATTCCTTTGTTTTTATAGCTAAATGTATCATTTAATAAATACATAACACCTCCTAAAAAGATACTTAAAATATAAAAATAAATGAATGTCTTTTTGAAGTTTTTATCTCCAAAGGTTACTAAAATTATAATAATACTTATAATTAGTTTTAATATAAAAAGAGAAATACTATTAACGGGTATAAATAAAAATAAAATGCTCATGCTTCCAATGATACTACCTAGTAATAATCTATATAATTTAGTACTCTTTTTGAGGAGAATCTTTACACCATATAATAAGATAAAATCAAAGAAAAAATTAATAAATAAAACTAAATCTATATATATTTTCATGGTATCACCAAGGATACTATAACAAAAAGAAAACGACTTAATTGTCGCTTTTTTTTGCTTGATTTAAATTTTACTTTAAAATATACAATGTCTCCATCGATTTCTTTAGTATTATCTGTAACTTCTTGTTTATTTGCACTATCTAACATTCTAGCTAGTTTTTCTAAATCTTCTTTACTACCAGTATCTATTGTTTCTTCTATAATTTCATCAGGTACTGTTTTCAATATAGAATTAGTTTCTTCATCGCTATTAAATGAAGTTGTTTTATGATAGTCAACAAGCTGTTTACATTTTTCTATATCATCCATTGCATCTGATTGAAAAAAGAAACCTTTTAATTGTTCAGCAGTACAATTTTTTAAAATTTGTGAATCACATAAAAAGTCCACTAATAGTTTTTGTTTTTCATAATCTGGTTTATTAAGAATTTTAGTTGTAAGTGACGCTATATTTGGTTTGGGAATAACATTGCCTAAAAGTTCATTACTGGCAATATCAAGTATTATTTTCTTCTCTTCGATGGTTAAGATTTGAGATACTAGACTTATCAGATATTCATTTTTAACATAAACTTCAGCCATAAATTTTGCATTATTCTTGGAACTAATTGCTACTCTCTCATATGCTTCGACATTTTTCATAGTTCTCTTTTGCTCTTCTGAATATTTATACATATTAATTAATATATTTTGATATTCTGAATCGCATTTTAAAATGATATCTAATATTGCATTATTTATAGAAAATAAATCTTTAATATCGATATTTCTATAATCTTCAAAATTATCTATTATTCTCTGCAATTGTTCTCTATCCATTATACCAGCTCCTTTTGATAATATATTATATTATAATTGTTAAGTCAATAAAAAAGTAGCTTACGCTACTTAAATTTTTTTCTTTTTAAAGAATATTTTGCATATGTAACATAAGAATATAATCATTATAATTACATAGCACCAATTAAGAATTGTTTGAATTACTCCAGATGAATATCTATCAATAATACCTAGTATTCCTGAAGGTATATATTTATCTATCAAAGCTGAAACATCTGGCAGAGGAATATTGTTTTTAAAGAATGTTAGTATTCTAAGTATCATATCGAATATAGCAACAAAGAATACAAATGATGAAAACCTTTTAAAAAACATTATTACTAATACTAGTAATATTATAAATATAATCAAATCAATATACATATCTACACCTACTTTACTTATATATAATATATCATGATTATTAAGAAAATTCTACTAATTTGAGTTTATATTTTTTCTTAATAAATCTTGCTTTTTATATTTTTCTAATACCTTAATTATTTTATCTATATAATCAATACTACAATAAATCGCTACTTTTCTATCACTTTCTTTTTTTGGCATAAAACCGATTGAATATTTCCCTACTAAAATATAATTGATATCACTCCATAGTAATTCATTCTTTTGTTTTACTACATTGTTTTCTAGTGATACAGAATCTTTATTAATAGAAAATATTGAATCAGTTTTTCTATTTACTAATGATTTAATGGCTTTTATAGTACCTATTAGTCTTGCTAACCCAAATATAAAACACATAAATAATATACCTATAAAAACTAACATTACATTAGAATATTTAGTTATGATTAAAAATATTAAAATATATGCAATAGCAGCTATACAAAGGATACAATACCATAAATAACTAGTAGTAAGAGGAATTATTTTCTTATGGGGATTATTATATAATTTTTTTGAATACATTTTTAAAATTCCATAGATTTCGTTATAAAATTTATAGGAATTTTTTATTTCTTTTATTTCTATTTTCATAAATACTCCTTAGTTAAAATATGGATTATTTTCTTTTTCATAACCTAATGTGGTCTGTTCTCCATGTCCATTATATATAATTATGCTATCATCATATTTTTTAATCTTTTCAAGGCTGTTTTTCATTTCACTATAACTTCCCGTTGGTAGGTCACATCTTCCTATATTTTCTTTAAATATAAAATCTCCTACGAACATTGCATTAATCTCTTTGAAGAAAAATGTTATTGAATCACTTGAATGACCTGGTGTATATATGCAAGAAAATTTAAAGTCGCCTATTTCATATTCTTTTTCTAACATATTACTTTTTTTAAATATTTTAACACTTTTTTTTGATAAAAAGTTTCTTAAAGCACCTACATGGTCAAAGTGTGAATGAGTTATTAAAACACCTAGCACCTTTTTATCTCCGATTGCTTCTTTTATATTGTAATAATCACTACCTGGATCTATTACTAGGCATTTATCATCTTTTATTAAGACATAGCAATTTTCTTCTAGGGTACCTGTTACTATAGTTTTTACTTCCATATTATCATTCCTTATTAGTAGATTTTATTTTCTTAAAACGTCGTGGTTTTCTATTTGATTTAATGTGATCTCCTATTATTTCGGATACATCTGAAATTGATATAAAACTACTTTCATCCATTTCATTACAAATTTTTTTTAGTTCAAATACTTCCATTCTAGTTAACACGCAATATAAAACCTCTTTTTCGCCACTTATTAAACCACTACCTTTTATTTTTGTTACAGTTCTTCCTAATCTTTTAAATATTTCATTTGCCATATCTGTACCTTTTTCAGTTATAATAAGTGCTGATTTTGTTTGATCTATTCCTTCAGAAACAAAATCAATAACTTTAAAAGTAATAAAATATGTAAGTAATGAATACATGGCTCTATCAATACCAAAGATTATACCAGCAATTGAATAAATAATTAGATTGAATATTAGCACTACTTGCCCTACAGAAAGTGATGTTTTTTTACTGATTACTAATGCAACTGACTCAGTTCCATCTATACAACCTCCAAAATGAATAACTAAACCTACACCTACTCCTAATAATGCCCCACCATAAACTGTTGCGAGTAAAATTTGTTCTGTAACACTTTCAAAGTATGCAAAGTATGACAAAAATAAAGAAAATACTAACATTGAATATACAGCTCTAATTAGAAAACCTTTTCCCATATTTTTATAACCAATATAGACGAGTGGTATATTTAAAAGTAAAACTAAAAAACTTAATGGAATACTTGTTAGTTTAGATATAATAATTGAAATTCCAGTGGCACCACCATCTAAAATAGTATTAGGAATTAGAAAAGTTTCTAGTGCATATGCAGATAAAATGGCTCCTATTGTTAACATAAAAAATGATATTAATGTTTTATACTTTTTGTCATGCAATTTTTCCATTTAATCACATCCTCTATAATAAATATAATTGATTTTTGTGATAGTTGCAAGAAAAAATATTAACTATTATTTTCTTTTTAATTATAATAAATATTTTTGTAAAATATAGTGTAAAATTTTATAATATTTAATTACATAAAAACAAAGAAAAAACCTTAAAAAGGTTTACTGCATATTGGTAGCCTGTACGGAATTCGAATCCGTGAATGCTGCCTTGAGAGGGCAGTGTGTTAAGCCACTTCACCAACAGGCCATTTCTAAATTAACATAGTAAGTATAACATAAAAAACAATTTAAAACAATATTATATTTATATAAAAAACCATTCCTTAATTTTAGGAATGGCTATATATTAACTTATAACTATCTTTTTGTATAAATTTATCCTATCTTTAATTCTTTCTTTTCCTAGTATTTTTAATATTGAAAATAAATCAGGTGACTTTGTTCTTCCTGTTACAATAACTCTTATAGCCTCACAAATATCTCCAACGTGTCCTTTGTATTTATCTGGTTCTTTTTTATAATCCTTAGGACTTCCTGCATAACCATTAGTTATAGCAAAATTTTTAACATCATTGAACCATTCTTCATTAGTGCAATCTAAATTTAGAATCTTTAGATACTCTTCTATTAAAGCTGTATCATATTTTTTATCTCCGTCATATTTGCTATAAGCTTCTTTCTCAAATAATTCATCTATTGCATATGAAAACTCTTCTTTTACGTCACTATATTTAGCTATATCTTTTCTTGGCCTTGCACTATCTTTTTCTATATTTAAAAATTTAATCATATTACTTTTATTATTTTCTAATAAAATTGCATAATCTTTATCAAAACTATTTGCATACTCTAATGTTTCGTTATATACCTCTTCTCCATTTTTTCTTGAAAAATACGTTTTGCAAATGTTATTTAGTTTTGCTTCATCAAATGATGTTCCACCAATAGCTTGTTTATCAAATTTGAATTCAAAGTCTGATATTTTTTTATCTTGGTTATTTAAATACCATTCCTCAAAATTTGTATTAGCAATAGTTGCTAGATAAAGATGAAGTGCTTCTATTGGAATTCCTTCTTCTTTATAATATTTAGCACCTGCCCATGGATCTTTTCTTTTACTTAATTTTCTTATGGTACCTGTTTCCTTATCTTTAATTGTAAGTGGTGCGATATGAGCGTAGTTTAATTTTTCAAAACCTAATACTTCAAATAATTGAATATGTAAAGGTAGGCTTGATACCCATTCATCTCCTCTAATAACATGAGTTGTATGCATTAAATGGTCATCTATTGCATGGGCAAAATGATATGTCGGAGTTTTGTCTTTTTTTAATAACACTGTATCAACATCATGCTCAGGAAATTTCATTTTTCCTTTTATACAATCAATTATTTCTATTTGTTTAGAAGCATCTCCTGGTGATTTTAACCTTATAACGTAATCTTCATTATTACTTAGTTTTTCTTTTATTTCATCTAACGATAAATCTCTATCAACTGCATAATGGCCATATATTCCAATCTTTATTTTTAATAATTCTTGTTCTTCTCTTATTGTTGCAATCTCTTTTTCAGTCATAAAACATGGATATGCATATCCTTCTATAATTAGTTTTTTTATATATGTTTGATATATTTCTGTTCTTTTGCTTTGTTGATATGGACCATAATCTCCACCATAATCATAACCTTCATCAGGTATGATATTAAAACCTTTTAAAACACCAGTAATATTTTCTATCCCGCCTTCTACTGCTCTTTTTTGATCGGTATCTTCTATCCTTAGAAAAAATTTTCCTTTTGATTGATTGGCATATATCATATCACAAAAGGCTGAAAATAAATTACCTAAGTGAACACTACCAGTTGGGCTTGGACCATATCTAGTTATCATATTATCTTTATTTAATTCTCTTTTTGGATATAAATTTTCATAATATGATACATCATTTTTAATATTTGGAAATAATAAATCTGCTAGCTGTAGTCTTTCTTCTTTATTCATAAATACACTCTCCTGTATTACTATTTGTATTGGCTGCCCCAGTTAGATTCGAACTAACGCGTCGTGCGGTCAGAGCGCACTGCCTTACCACTTGGCTATGGGGCAATATATACATTATACATTTTATACTATTTTATAAAAAAAATAAAGTATTATTTAAATACTTTACCTTTTACTGTTGGAATATCTTTATGTGCTTTAATAATTAGTTGATCTTTTGATTTATCTAACATAGATACACAATCATAAAAATCTGATGAATTATCGCCTTGTCTAATTGCTGCTCTAGATACTAATAAATCAAAATACCTATCTACGAATTCAGTAGCTTGTTTTTCACTAAAGAAATATCCACCTTTACTAATACAAAAACTATTTTCTTTAATATTTTCTTCTACGAAATATGTATATTCTCCATCAAAAAAATCATAAAATTGTATTGCTCTAATTTTTCCCATTATTTAACCTCTATTCATAATTGCTAATATGCAAAAAAGTCAGACATATTATATCATAAATTGTTTAAAAGTCAAGCATTTTTTATTGTTGATAGTTATTTTAATTTAAAATAAAGTATAAATAAGCGGTGTGAAAACACTAGAAGATATTAAAACAACTAATATGCTTATAATAATTAAAATAATAATTAATGGTATCATGTAAAAATATCCGCTTGAAAAGATGGTAAATATTTTCAAAATACTATATCTTTTACTGTTTTTATTATAATCTAAATCTGTACTTTTCTTATATATAGAAAAGTTTGAAGATTGATCTTTTGTTTTGAGTATTTTTTTCTTCATAAATAATCCTACGGGGATAACAAAAATAATATATACAATTATTAATATAACATCTAATAACTTTTCTCCAATAAAATTAAATATACTAGTAACTTTTTTTCTGATATTTGATAGTAATCTAAATCTTGGATTAATAGTAGCTAATAATATACATAAAATACCAAAAAGTATAAATAAAACATCAAACCAAGATAGAAAATTGATTTTTTTATAAAGTAGTCTAAAAATAAATATAAGAGTTGTAGAAAAACCAAAGAAAAGTCCAAAAATATAATTACTGATTAGTTCTTTTTTTTGATTCTTAGTTTTAACTTTATCAATATATTTATTATTCATATACATCACCATCTTGATTTTCTTTTTTTATAAATCTATTTCCAATTACAACACAATCCATATTCGTTTTAATAAAACAATTATATGCATCAATTTCAGTACATACAATAGGTTCACCACGTACATTGAATGATGTATTTAATAAACAACTACATTTTGTTTTTTTCTTAAATCCTTTTAGCAAATTATATGTAAATTCATTTCTTTCTTTATCGATTGTTTGTACTCTTGATGAATAGTCAACATGTGTTACTGCAGGAATAACTGATTTCTTTTCATTTAGTAAATCAAGGCCTTTTATTCCCTTTTTTAGAGGAATTTGTTTAGTTTTTGTTACATAATACGTAGATAACATATATGGCGATTCATCATCTATATCAAAATACTCTTTTTTATCATCATTCAAGACCATTGGAGCAAAGGGTCGAAATCCTTCTCTAAACTTTATTTTTAAATTTACTCTTTTTTGCATATCATCAATTCTAGGATCTGCTATTATAGAACGGTGTCCTAGTGCTCTTGGACCAAATTCCATTCTATCTCTTGCTATTCCAATTATTTTGCCTTCTTCTAGACTTTTTACTATCTCTTTTATTAATGACTCGTCAGATAATGTAGTATAATTTACCTTATTATTTTTTAAATAGTTATCAAATTCCTTATTATTTTTTATTATTTGAGGTCCTAAAAAAGCACCTTGCATAATATCGCTTTTTTCTACTATTCGTTTATTATTTAATTCGTTGTAATAATATGCTAGAGCGCAACCTAAACTTCCTCCGGCATCTCCTGCTGCTGGTTGTATCCAAATATTTTTAAATTTAGAATTTCTCTTCAAATATCCTATAGAAGCAACATTTAAAGCTACTCCACCTGCCATAACTAAATTTTTACATTTTGTTTCATTATATATATGGTTAGTTAACTTCAATAAAATTTCATTTATAACTGACTGTAGGCTAGCTGCTATATCCATATCTATTTCTGTTATTTCTGATTCTGGAATTCTTGTTTTTTTATTAAATAGATTTTCAAAATCTTTATTTATCATTGTTATGCCTTTAGTATAGTTGAAATATTTCATATTTAGTTTAATAGAACCATCCGGATAAATTTTTACTAACTTTTCTTTTATTAAACTTGCATATTTGGGTTTACCATATGGAGCAAGTCCCATAACTTTATATTCATCAAAGTTTATTTTAAAGCCGAGATAACTTGTGAAGGCTGAATATAGAAGGCCAATAGAATCAGGAAAATCAATCGATTTAATTATATTAATCTTATTTTCTTTTCCTATACCATAAGTGGTAGTTGCCCATTCACCTACTCCATCAATAGTTAATATTGCTGCTTCTTTATATGGAGATGGGTAAAAAGCACTTGCTGCATGTGACATGTGATGATCATACATAATTATTTTTTTCTTTGTCATTAATTTTTTCGCTATTTCTTTATCCAACCATAAATTTTTAGTTAACCATTTAGACATAGAAAGTACGAATGTTTTAATACTTTTGGGTATATTTTGGTGTGCAGATACAATTATTCTTTCAAATTTTCTTAAATTATTTTCATAAAACACTATATAATCTATATCATCAATATTTATTTTTGCTTCATTTAAACAATAATTTATAGAATTAATTGGAAAATCTTTGTCACCTTTAATTCTTGTAAATCTCTCCTCTTGAGCTGCCGCAATAATTTTACCATTCTTAATTATAGTTGCAGCTGAATCATGATAATATGCTGAAATTCCTAAAATCACTGCCATAATTATATCTCCTTTTTTATTTTATAAATTCTACCCTTAAATTTCTATCAGTTTCTTCTAAAAAATTAGCACTAATATTTAAAGAGGTTATTTTTTTATTTACATTAAAAATATTGTTATCGTTTTCAATTTTTGTTAATTTTTGAGTTGCATTATCCAAATCAAATCCCACTTTCTCATTTACTAGATTAACATATAAATCAACATTTTTTAGATTGCTACCTGTTATTTTTACTTTGTTAACTTTAATTGGATATTCTAAATTTAGTTTTATATAATTCTTTTTAATCGGAAGATATAGAAAATTAGAATTTTCGGTTAATTTATTTTCTTTTTTTGGATATTCAATAACATAATTATAATCGTCTTCTTTAGTTATATTTAAAAGTGGCATTGTATCATTTATATTTATATTACTTTTAAAATTGTTTGTTTTCTCATCAAATATATACGAATAATCATTGTGTAAGTAACTTAGAACATCATCACTATAAAAATTTGTTTTTATAGTTCCAGGATGAGCATCAGCAGGGTTAATTCTTAAGTTTTCATTATTTAGATTATTAATCATTAAAAAGTTATCATAGTAGTAATTAGCTTTATTAGTACTATTATAATAGTTTATATTATTTTTTTTCATTACTTTCTCTACATTTTTATTATAATTTTTTTGAGTCTGCCAATGAGTATTATTATCGCAAAAATAGAAAAAGTATGGTATATTTTTTTCTTTCATCGTTTTGTCTACTGAAATTAAAGTTTGCTCATGCATTTTCAAACTTTTTCCAGTACTAATTAATTTCATTTTTAAATTACTTTTATAGCCGTACACTTTAGCTGCTAATGTCAATATTGTCTCATTATCAGTAATGTTAAATAATCTATCTCTAGTTTCTTTATATATATTATTAAAATTACGTACAAACACACTAGATCCTGCGTTTGAAGTATTATAATTCCAATCTGATGAATCTGGATATATTTGACTTCCGTCTTTATTTTTTGGTTCAGCATCATTTGAAACATAACTAAATATAACTAAATCAGGATCAATTTCTTTCATAATAGCATCATTATTGATAATCTTATCTAATTCATCTTGAGTATTAAGACCCCAGGTACCTGCACCATAAACAGAAATATTGCTATAACCTTCTTCCTTTATTTTCCTTTGTAGTTGTTTCCACCAAATATAATTTTTGTTATCACCAGCGTATCCAAAAACATATGAATCACCAACGACTAGTATTCTTTTTTCATCTTTTTGTTTTGGCTGAAGTGTTTCGTTTCGATTTATGACAAGTGGATATAATTCATAATCATTATCTATATATTTTTGAAGAAGTATTTGATTTATTTTTGAAGTTTCAGAATACCATGTCCACCCAAATTGCTTTTCTCTTCTTATCCCTATTAATCTATCTATACATAATAAAATTAATATAAGTAATAAAAAAGTGATAATTATTCTTATTATAAACCAAAACATAAATTTAAGTTGTTTCATAGACCAACAACTCCTCTATTAAACTCTACTTTGCTCTCTATATCATACCCCTCCCCAAGCAATTTGTCAATAATAAAAAGTGTAATAAAAAAAGACCTATAGTAAGTCTTTTTTTCGAAGTTCGATTAATTCGAACATATTTTTTTGTGGTAGCGACGGAGGGAATTGAACCCACGACCTTCCGGGTATGAACCGGACGCTCTAGCCAGCTGAGCTACATCGCCATTTAATAAGCATTATAAGTATAACAAATCAATAAAATAATTTCAAGTCTTTTAATTATTTTTATTATTATTTCTATAATTATAGTATGTACAATTATATAGAAAAAATTAAAAAGAGTATTACTTACTACTCTTTACTAATTGAAAACTATCTATATTATCTACAGTCTTTTCTGATAATATTACCTCACTATAAATACCACTATTTTTATCTATAATACTATAGGGTTTCCATGTAGTATCACTAATCATACCATTTAGCGCTCTAGCTCCTGTCTTTTTATTATAGGCTTTTTCTGCTATACGTCTTAAATATTCTTCATTAGCCGATAATTTAACATTACACATACCAAATATTTTCTTTTCTCTTAACCATGCACTCATAGTAGATTTCTCCATTATCTCTATTAGATTTTCTATAGTTAAATCGCTTAATTTTACAATTATTTCAAATCTACCCATAAGTTCATCTGGAATCATTGACTTTTCTATAAAATCTTCTGTTGACGGTTCTTTTTCAACTCTTAATTCTTGATTATATCCTAAACCTTTTATTGTCATTTCTTTATATGTATCTGAAAAGGAGCCACACCCTATTTTTATCATATTATTTGTACTTATTTCAAATGAATTACTTTTATTATTAGCATCTTGACCAATTATATATGTTGTCCCTTCTAAAAATTTTAATAAAGACATTAAAACTCTTTGTCCTGCAGGATCATCTTTTCTTCTAGAACCTTTTTTATCTATTTCATCAAATACAATTATTGAGTTTTCTAATCTTTTTTTATTTTTATCACATCTTATGTATAAATTATATAATATTTCTTCTATAGATAAGCCTTTATATGCAGTTGAAGAAATTTGTAAAGAGTCAATTATAAATACATCTTTTGTAATTGCATTGCCTATTGCCTTCATTAATGCAGTTTTACCTACACCTGTAGATCCAGTTAACAATATATTTTTTCTATAACCAGATACAACCATCTTACTTATTTCAGTTATTAAACGTAAAGCCTCATTATCCTGTGCTATAATATGTTTTTTTACTTCTCTATATACTTCTTCAATTTTAAATATTGAATCTTCGTAAGTATCTTCTTCAGTAGTATCATTTTTTGCATTTGTTATCTCCTCAAAATTAAAATCGAATGGATCTTTTATTTCATCGTTACTACTTATTAGATTTTCATCAACTATTTGTGTTTTTAATGTCTTATATTTGTTACTTGTTTGCTCAAATGCTGTTTCTATAAAATCATCTATATTTATTGTAATTACTTGACTTGTATTATTTTCATAGTTAAATGTTGCTAAAAAGCTTTCAATCATATGCTCGTTTGTAAAAGCTCTTATTAATTCTTCTTGTGTTAACTCTCTTTTTTCAGACTTATATAATTCTTTAAGTTCTTCATAACTAGTTGGATATAAAACTGCATAATCTGTTTCAAACACTAGAAAATCATCTTTTTGTAAATAATAATAAGTTTCTCCTGATTCAGACATAAATATTTCATTGTCCATATCATAAGCACCTTTTATTGTTATAGTTGGTTCATATAAATACGAATTTGTATTTATTATACTATGTTTTTTTACAAGTAGTGCTACACAATATTTTTCCATAATATCTACTCCTTTTTAGAGTTGATTTATATAATACTATAATTATTAGATTTAATCAATATTTTATCTAAAAAATAGCAAATATAATTTTGCAAATAAACCTTGTGAAAATGGTACTCTTATTTTAAATTTTGGTTTTTCTTTTTCTATTTGCTTTATTATTTTGATTACTAATTTACTATAGTCTTCTTTTTCTATTAGTGCAAATAAGTTTCGTTGTAATCTATTTATTGAATTTCTATTTGTATATATCTTAGAATCTTTTTTTGTAAATACTATTTTATTATCAATCATAACTTGATTAAAGCCTGTATGATAAGCTCCTGGCTCTATTAGTGAAATTGTAATATCTTTATTTAAGTATTTTAGTTCTTGTTTTATAGTAAATACTAACATAGAAATAGCTGCTTTTGATGATGTATAACATCCTAGGTATGGTATTGGTAGCATACTGGCAATAGATGATGTTACAAATATTTTTGCTTTTTTATGTTCTCTTGATTTTAGCTTATAAAATTCTTGTATTAATGAAAATGAACCAAAAATATTGGTCTCATAATTCTTTTCTAATGTTTTTATATCCATCTCCAGAATGCTACCGCCATTTCCTATACCCGCATGATTTATTAATACATCTATCTCTATTTTTTGAATTAATCTTCTATCTTCTTTACTGGTTATATCCATTTTAAAACATTTTACTTTTAATTGGTCGTCACTGATTTTCTTTTCCAATGCGTTTAATTGTTCCTTAGTATGCGTTGATAAATATACTGTATGATTCTTTTTTGATAATTCTTTTGCTAAAAGATAACCAATATTTGAAGTAGCTCCTGTTATTAATATATTCATATAATCACCATTATTAGTATGTGAAAATAAAAAAAGAATAATCAGTATTAATTATTCTTAGTATTATATTATTTTGTTTTTACAAATTCTTTATTTTTTGGTTGTGTATACTTATCATATGCATCAAAGATTTGTTCTGTTGTTACTGATTCATCTTTTAATATCTTAACTAATCCCTCATAGTCTTCTTCACTATCGTTAATTTCTTTTAAATGTTCTTCTATAATTCCAAAATCTCTAGTAGAGTATGCTTTTAATAGAGTATCAATTCCCACTATTATTTCCATACAACGTGCTATTATTTCATCTCTGGTTTGAAATGGATCATATGAATCAGGTGTTATATACATATCTATTAATAATTCTTTCATTCCGTTATTTAGATTTTTATAATCATCAAATGAACCAATTATATTCATTGCCAGTTCTGAGATTTCCTTTTGATGATAATAATCGCCTTCATTTATAAATTCATAGTCAATTATGTAATTATCTTTTATGTCGTAAGTTGCTTGACTTAAATCTTTATCTTTTTCATCTGTATATATAATTCCTAAACTTGCAAATTTTTCATATACTTGATAATAATCTATGTACGGATTTCTTTGCAAGAGTTTCTTAAAGCTATATAAAATATTTTTATCTTCCTCATTTAAATTTGGATTTTCAGTAATTGCTGTCATTAATAATTCTATCCTAGTAGTGTTACTATAATCTATATCTAAATCAAATGGGTTTTCTATAGAATCATCTTTTTTAGCTATAAAATCATCTATATCCTTTTCTAATTGTGTTTTATTGAATTCGTGATATCCCGCCATAGCACCAATTGCTGTAGTAGATAAAAGATTTAGCCCCAATGCAACAGCATACACATTTCTTAAAAATTTTTGTCTTGCTGTTTTTCCAAAATGTTTTATTCTTTTATTTGTATCTCGTATACCTTTTAGTGATGATATTGTTCCAACTGAAGTAGCAATTACTCCTGGTATTATTTCACCTAAAAATAATACTGGGTTAATATATGAACTTGCAACTCCTATACTAAGTGTAGACATGAGTAAAGCGTGCTCAGGAGAACCAAAGCAATAATCATCTTTACTATGTTCTAGAATAGAATCTGATAAACAGGGATACTTTTTATCATTAGGATATACAAATTCTGTTTTTTCATTACATTTACTGCTAAATAGTATTCTTGTTACTAATATACAAAAGTCTTCTTTATCTTCTTCTGATAAATTACCTGCATATTCAGAATAATACTTTACTCTATTATTATTTTTATACTTTATTAATATTCCTTCAACATTATTTTCATTATTTACTAGCATAGAGATTTTTTCTATTTCCATATAATCACCTCAAAAAATATTTTTATTATTATAGCATATTTTCGTTTAATTTCAACTTATAATATTTTTTTAAGTTCGTCAATTAAATGTGAAACAGAAGCACAACTCATAAAACAAATAACATCATTTTTATAATTTTTTAATTTATCTATTGTATCTTCTGATATAATTTCGCTATCTTCTATTTCATCAAGAATTAGGTTAGAAGAAACATCTGGGTAGTCTTCTTGTTTTTCACGATTAGAATCTATTTCTGTAATGAATGTTTTGTCAGCAATACTAAGTGATTCTACAAATTCTTTAGTAAAATCTTTTGTTCTTGAATAAGTATTAGGTTTAAATACTGCGATTATCTTTTTATTTGGGTATTTTTGCTTAGCAGCATTTAGATTTGCTTTTATCTCTGTTGGATGATGAGCATAATCATCTATAATGGTCGTTGTTCCCACTTTTTCTTCTGCAAAACGTCTTTTTGCATTATGGAATGTCTTTAATAAAGCCTTTATAGCATCTATCTCTATTCCTAATTCCATACACATTATTATTCCTGCAGTAGCATCTAGTATCATATGTTTTCCATATAAATTAATAGTAAAAGTTTCATATGACTTATTATTTATATACAAATCAAAACTAGATCCTTCAGTAGTTAATTTCATATTTTTTATTACTATATCATTATCTTCGTTAAAACCATAAAATTTTACTTTACTTTTATAGTTTATTTTTCTTATTTCTTTATTATCTCCACATGCTACTACAAGTTCTTTAGTTTGATTAGCAAACTGCTCAAAGGTGTTTTTTATATCATCTAAATCTTTGTAACATTCTAGGTGTTCTTTTTCAATATTAGTAATAATTGAGTATTTAGGATGATATGCAAGAAAGTGTTTATTAAATTCATCACTTTCTATGACAAAATACTTATTATCTTTACTTACATATCCATCTCCTGCACCTATAAAATAATTACATTTTAGAGTATTTTCTAAGATATGTTTAATTATAGATGAAGTAGTTGTTTTTCCATGTGTACCAGAAACACCTATTGTATCAAATAAATCTACTATATCACCAACTATTTCATTATACCTTTTTATTGTAAGCCCCATCTCTTTAACCCTTTTTATCTCTTTATGATCGTCTTTGAATGCTACTGAATGAGTTACAATAGTATCTTTATCAATTGTATGATTAGAGTCACTATATATTTTAATATTTCTTTTATCTAATCCAGCTTGACTAAATTTATAGTCTTTTTCATCATCATATCCTGATACTTCATTTCCTAAATCATATAGTATTTGCGCTAAGGCAGACATCCCAGTTCCTTTTATTCCTATACAATAATATTTCATATTATCACTCCTATTAAGTTTTATGATTTTTAGTCTAATATTATTATAGACTATTGGGTAATAAAAGTAAAATAAAAAGAGGTAGTTCCCCTTTTTAAATATTCTTCTTAATCTTTTTCATACTGTTTTTCAAATCTTTATTAAAATAATGATAGGTTGCTCTTATAAGTATATAAAGTGGTAATGCTAATACTATTCCTAAAACTCCTGCTATAGTACCTCCTATTGATACTACAATTATTGTTACAAGTGGATTAATATTATTTGTTTTGCCATATATTTTTGGAGATATTATATATCCATCTAATTGCGGGAATATTATACATATTATTATAGTACCTATTAATACTTTTGTTGATACAACAGATGCGGTTATAATACCAATTATATTAGTAATTAAACCTCCAAAATATGGGATTACTGTTGTGATGCAAGCCAATATTCCTAAAAGTAACCAGTTTGGGTGCCCTGCAATCCAAAATAGCAAAGAATACTCAATAAGTTGTATAACCATAAATATAGCAAGACCTTTGATATAATTACCCAATTCATCATCTAATAATTTAAAATATTCAAAACATCTTTTAGAAATAGATTTGGTTAATTTTTTAAATCTAGCTTTAATATTATACATATCGAGTAAAAAATAAATTCCTGATATGAAACCAACAATAAATTTAGTTATGAAATTTATTGACTTATTTACTACATTAATGGTACCGCTACTAACAATATTTCCTAAATCGCTAATTGCAGTATTTAAATAATCAGTTATTCTAACTTCAAATGTTCCTAAATTTAGATTGAAATGTTCTCCTAAATCTCCAATAGCACTTATTAGACTTTTTGAAAATAAAATCAATTGTTCATAAACTAGAGGTAAAGTAATAACTAATAGTGCTGCTATGATTAGGATTATTGCTATGATTATAATTGTTGCTGCTAGTCCTTTTTTTATTCCTTTACTGGTTAAAAAATCAAGTATGGGTACTAATGCATATGCAAAAGCAAAAGCAATTATAAAAGGTGCTAGAACTGATATAATATTGCAAAGTACATTCCACCATAAACCTATATTAGAAAAACTAATATATAGTAATAACATTAACGCCGTTAAATTAATAATTTTATAATTTAATTTATTATTAAACATATAATCACCTTTCTAAATGTATTGTGACTGGGCCATCGTTTATTATATTTACCTTCATATCGGCGCCAAATACTCCAGTTTCTATTTTTATTTTTTCTGCAAGTTTTTTATTAAAAATATCATATAGTTTTTTTGCTTCGTTACTTTTCATAGCATTTATATAACTTGGTCTATTACCATTTGCTGTATCAGCGTATAAAGTAAATTGTGATATTGATAATATTTCCCCATCAACATCTATAATTGATTTATTCATAATACCATTTTCATCATCAAAAATTCTCAAGTTTAATATCTTATTAACTATATAGTCTATCTTTTCAATATTATCGTTATTTGTAAAACCTACTAATAGAACCAAGCCTTTATCTATTTTTCCTACTATTTTATTATTTACTGAAACGTTAGAATTTAAACTTCTTTGTACTAATACTCTCATCTCATAAGCCTTTCTATATTGTAAATATATGATAGTTTATTTAAATCTAATATTAATTTATTTAACTGTTCAAGATCACGTACATAAACACTTAGTTCATATATCATTTCATCAGTCCTTGGCATTGTTTTGATACTATCTATATTTATATTTAACATAGATGTTTTATGTACTATTTCAGCCATATTATTATCACTTATATTTGAATATAATCTTAGAATTGTTAAATATTTTTTGTTTGCTTCAATATCGTTATTCCAATTTACAGGAACTATTCTATTGTCTAATGTTTCTAAATTACGGCAACTTTTTCTATGCACACTTATACCATTACCCTTAGTAATATAACCTATTATATCATCACCAAATATGGGATTACAGCAGTTAGCTAAGTTTACTTTAACTTTATCAATACCTGATACTATTATATCAGTATCTAAATTTTTTGGTATAGCTTTTACTACTTTAGGCGCAACTACTTCTTCGTATTTATCAATTACATTTATTATTGTATTAGCATTTAATTTAGCATTTCCTATAACTAAATATATTTCATCAATTGAACTGAGTTTATGAGCTTCACATATTTGTTTTATGTTTTCTCCTTTAGTAAACTCTGATATCGAAAGTTTTCTTTTTCTTAGTTCTTTTTCTAAGATATATTTTCCTCTTTCAATATAGTTTTCTTTTTCATTTTTACTAAAATAGCTTTTAATTTTATTTTTTGTTTGAGTAGCCTTAGCAATATTGATCCATTCTTTTGATGGAGTTGAATTTTTATTTGTATTAATTTTTACAATATCATTGTTTTGAAGCTCATAATTTAGTGGAACAATACTGTTATTTACAATAGCCCCTACCATAGTTTCACCTACTTTAGTATGAACTTTATAAGCAAAATCTATAGGAGTAGCACCTTTAGGTAGTTCAAATATATCTCCTTTTGGTGTAAATACATATATATTGTTATTTAAAACTTCATCTTTAACACTATGTACAAATTCTTCACTACTCATTTTATCGTTATTTAAGTCCATAATAGATTTAAAAAACTGTAGTTTTTGTTCTGTAGTGGATTGCATATTTGCTTTAGCGTCTTTATTTTCTTTATAAGCCCAATGCGATGCGATACCATTTTCAGCTACTTCATTCATCTCATGTGTTCTAATTTGTATTTCAAATAAATATCCATCTAGACCAAATACAGTTGTATGAAGCGATTGATACATATTTGGTTTAGGCATCGCAATGTAATCTTTAAATCTTCTTGGAAGAGGTCTAAATTTAGAATGAATAATACCTAGTGCCAAATAACATTCTTGCTCTGTATTTACTAAAATACGAAGACCTAATAGATCATATATATCAGAAAACTTTTTCCCTTTATTTAATTTATTATAAATACTAAAGATACTTTTACTTCTGCCTTTTATTTCGTGTACTATTTCGTGATTATTTAATAAATTAGTTACTTCTTGCATCATTTCCATAACTGTTTTATCTCGTTCTAATTTTGTATTGTTTAGTTTTTCAGCTATATCATAAAATATATTTGGTTTTAAATATCTTAGTGATAAATCTTCTAATTCACTTTTAACTTTATGGATACCTAAGTGATGTGCGATAGGCGCTAAAATCTCAAGTGATTCTTTAGCAATTTTATGTTGTTTTTCTATAGGTAGAGCCCATAATGTTCTCATATTATGTAATCTATCTGCAAGTTTAACAATGATTGCTCTAACATCTTCTGATATACCTACTATTATTTTTTTATAATAATCTATTAAGTAATCGTTTTCTGTTGAAAAATGAATTTTTGATAGTTTTGTTACACCAAGTACTAATTTTGTAACAGTTTCTCCAAATTCTTTTTCCATTTCATCTGTTGTACAATCAGTATCTTCTAAAACATCATGCAAAAGCGCAGCTTCTATTGTTTCAGAATCTGCATAAATTGATGTTAAAATAATACCAACATTTAGTGGATGTACTATATATGGTTCTCCACTTTTTCTAAATTGTCCTCGATGTTTTACTTCAGCAAAGAGATAAGCTTTCCTTATCTCTTCTTTTTCTTTTTCGTTATTTATATAACTTAACTTTGAAATTAAATCTTCAATAGTTGTATTATCTTTTTCTTTTGTCACAAAGGATCATCTCCTTACCTAGCAATTAATCCCTTTAATTTTTTTCTCATTAAATTCATCTGTATATATTCCTTTTTTCTTTTTAGGTTTACTTAAACTTTTCTTTTCTAATATTATAAATAGTACTGTTGCTATAAACATTGATGAATATGTTCCAGAAATTAATCCAAATAGCATTGCTAAATTAAATGTTAATATTCCACTTGAACCTAATACTATTAAAGCAATTACTGGAAGTAGCGTTGTAATTGATGTATAAATAGTTCTTGAGAATGTTTCTCTTATACTCATATTACATATATCTTCTAAATTATCTTTAGTTACCTTGCTTTGCTCTTTTATATTTTCTCTTATTCTATCAAAACATACTATTGTATCATTTATTGAGTAACCAATAATTGCAAGTATTGCTGCGATAAACATGACTGATACTTCTAAATTAAATATAGAGAATAATGCAAATATGATTAATACATCATGCACTAAAGCTACTACTGCAGCTACCGCATAACTAAATTTAAACCTAAGTGAAATATAAATTATTATACCTAGTATTGACAATAATACCGATAAGAATGCATTTTTTACAAGTTCCTTTTTTACTATATTAGATACAACACCTATATTTACTTTAGCATCGTATTTCTCTTCAAAATACTTGTTTACTTTTTTTACTTCATTAGCATTAAAAGCATGATCAACTTTAATAACTATTTCATTATCATTATTACTTATATCAGTATATTTATATCCTAATTCCTTTATGTCATTTTTTATATCGTTTTTAGATACCTTTTCATTTGTTGAAATAGTTATATCACTACCTGATCTATAGTCAATTCCTAAATTCATACCTCTTATACCAATTAAAACTCCACCTATTAGTATTATTACAAAGGATAACATTACAAATAGTTTTGCTGGTTTTAAGAAATTTACATTCTTAAATGGAATAACTTTTACTTTTTCATTTTTATCTAGATTTGGTATATCAGTATTTTTTACATTAATAAATAATTTTGTTTTATTATCAAAGAATTTTGTTTTAACAAATATACCTAATAGTATTCTTGTTATAAATACCATTGTTAACATAGTAACTATAATAGTTATAATTAGCATTGTAGCAAAACCTTTAACACTACTTTCACCAAATATAAACATTATTACTGCAACTAAGAAAGTTGTGATATTAGAATCAAGAATTGTTCCTAAGGAAGATTTTGAACCTTCTTTAAAGGCTAGTTGTAGGCTTTTACCTTTATATAATTCATCTTTAATTCGTGAAAATGTTATAACGTTAGCATCTACTGCCATACCAATACCTAATACTACGGCTGCAATACCCGGTAAAGTTAAAACTCCACCTATTAACCAAAATACTCCGAATACTAATAGTGTATATAGAAGCATTGCACAACTAGATATAAATCCTGCAAAATGATATACAATTAATAAAATTAATACAATTAATGATATACCAATAATTCCTGCAATTAAAGTTTTTGATAGTGTTTCATCACCAAAAGATGCGCCAACCGTTTTTGAAGATATTTCGGTAAGTTTTGATGGGAGAGAACCACTATTAATTAAATCAACTAAGTTTTCTACTTCTTCCTCAGTAAAACTGCCTTGAATAATTACATTAGATGCAAAACCTTCTGAAACAGTTGCAGAACTTAAACAATTTGATTCTTCAGTTCCACATAAAGATCCTTCTTTACTATAACTATCTTCTTCTTTATTATAATCTAACCATATAACTATAGAATTATTTTGTTGTTTACTAATTTTATTTGTTACATTATAAAACTTATCTTTATCCTTTATTGTTAATAATACTGCTGGATTTCCTGCAGAATCTTCAGATACTTTAGCACCGCCTGATGATAGGACATCACTTGTCATTAATAAATTATCCTCTGTATCTCTAAATGATAAAGTAGCTACTGTAGATAGTTGTTTTCTTGCTTCATCTGTATTTTTTACACCTGCTAATTTAACTCTTATTTTATCATTTCCTTCTAAGATAATTTCAGGTTCATTAACACCTAATGAGTCAATTCTTTTACTTAAAGTTTTATATGTTGCAGTAAGTTTTTGTTTATTCATTTTTGAACCATCTATACTGTCTACTTTATATAAAACTTCAAACCCTCCTTGTAAGTCTAATCCAAAATTTAAGTTTTTAAATATAGGAATAAAACTAAAACATATACCTACTATTAATAGTAGTAATACAATAGATGAAATTATTACTTTTTTAGTACCGTTATTTTTTTTATTATTTTTCTTCATTATTTACACCTTTCTTCTTGTTTGTTTTATATTGATCTAATGTCTTAGGATCTATATGTATTATATCA
The DNA here is from genome assembly GCA_948434005.1 of uncultured Mycoplasmatota bacterium. Lineage (GTDB taxonomy): Bacteria > Bacillota_I > Bacilli_A > RF39 > UBA660 > UMGS995. Next base: position 43,432 of record CAOJEH010000002.1, on the reverse strand, counting down.
CTTACTATATCAGAAAGTGTTAGATTATTAGAATTTGACCATTTATTACAACTTAAGTACTCCCATATGTCTTCATCTTTTACATTTGTAAAATTTAGCCGCTTTAACTCTTCTAATTTAGCCTTTAGGGCAGGTTTTACTCTAATATATAACTCTTCTTTAGTATTAAAATTATAATCCATAAGAACACCTTATTTCTTCAAACACTTTAATTATACCTAATATTTTAATAAATTTAAAGTAAAAATTAAGTATTTATATAGTTTTTCTATATTTCTTTAATCTTCTTTTTTAGCTCTAGGAAAACTACTAAAATAGACATCTTTTAATCTATCTGTAGTAACATGAGTATATACTTGGGTTGCGCTTATACTTTCATGTCCTAAGAGTTTTTGTACACTTAGTAAATCACAACCTTCATTTAATAAATGTGTAGCGAAGGAATGTCTTATCATATGGGGTGAAATATTTTTTGTAAGAGAAGTATTTTTTATTAATTCACTTAATATATATCTTATTCCCCTTTCTGTTAGTGGTTCTCCTATATGATTTAAAAATAAGAAATTACTACTTTTTTTATTTAATATAACTCTGCCATCTGATAAGTATATATTTAAAATATCTTCACAATAATCTCCATAAATAACATTTCTTTCTTTATTGCCTTTTCCTAATATTATTATTTTTCTATCACTTTTATTTATATCTTCGATTTTTATATTTACTAATTCGCCCACTCTTATACCAGTAGCATAAAGCATCTCTAGAATCAGTCTGTCTCTTTGCCCTTTAGGAGTTTTTATATCTGCTGCATTAAAAAGTTCTTCTAATTCGTTATATTCAAAATATCTAGGTAATTTTTTAGCTTTCTTTGGACCATTAATCAGTAAGAATATATTATTCTTAATTATATTTTTATTAACCAAGTATTTATAAAAACCTCGTAATGAACTTAGTTTCCTATTTATTGAAGCACTGTTATCATTTTTAGTTTCTTTTAAATACATTAAATATATTCTTATATCACTATATTCTATTTTTAAATATTCTAATCTTTCTTTATTACAAAACATTAAAAATTCTATAATATCTTCTTTATAACTTTTAATTGTATATTTTGAATATGACTTTTGATATTCTAAATATTCTAAATAGTTTATTAAATTATTATCATTCATATTATCACTACCTAACAATATTATAGCAAAAGAAGTAATGATGGTCATTACTAATCTCTTTTTTTAGCCTTTTGGATTATACCTAGTTTTATAGCATCTTCTGGACTGTTTAATATTTCATCTAAATCTATTTGTTCCATTACAGTCTCTATACCACCATAAGCATAAAATCCTTCTATTTTAGGGTTGTTAAATCCTTTGTTTTCATCTTGATCTATATCAAGTATTTCATCATATATATACTTTTCATCCATAGTTAAAAAACATATATCTTCTTCAGTAACATTATCCCTATTTCTTACTCTTTTTGCTAAATCTATTTTCTGTAATTGAACTTTAATAATTTCTTTCTCATAATCGCTTAATTCTTCTTTATTTAAACAAGACAATAACACTTCTTTATATTCACTTTCCCATTCTATCATCATTCTTAAGTTTCGATAATCTTGTCTGAAAAATAATGAGATTTTTTTATCCACTTCTTCTATTTCTTTTTCAATATCTAATGTTGATGCGCAATTATCTGATAAATACTGCTCTTGATTTTTATATATTACATAATTTTTTAGCAAATCTTTTAATCCAAGCCTTCTATAGTTTTTTGTAGAGCCATTATCTATTTTTATATAAAAACTATTCAAAAAGGGAGAATTTAGCATAGCTTTTTCTGGTAATGTTAAGTAGCTAATACTTTCGGGATTTAGTATAAAATCGCTTGTAGTTTTGTTTATAGCTAATGATTTTATATAACAAATATAATTATCTAATCTTTCAGAGTGCTCTGTTAATACTTTAGAACCCTTTTTTGCATTTTTTTTCATATTACGTAGATTAATTGCTTGTTCAAATAATAATTTGTCATTAAATATAATATCCGATTCTATAATTTGTCCTTTTGCGTTGTAAGCTAAAACTAAATTGTCTTTAATTCTTTCTTCAGGATTCAAATAACTTATATTATGTGATTTTAATTCTTTTATAAATTCCTCTCTATTTTTAAATGAGCATAGTAAAGAATCAATTTCTTCTATTTTAAAACTATCTTTTTCTTTACCATCTAAAACAAATTTAAGTGGTGTAGAATTATTATAAAAGAATTTTGACTTAGGCCACTTATTAAAAGGCGGATTTCGCAACCAATCAAGGTATAATCTATATGCCATAATATTACCTCCCCATTAATAATTTGCATATGATTAATTCTTTATTTAATTATATCATAGTATACAAAAAAAGATAAATTTTTATTTATCTTTCTCATAATTACATTCACTACATTTTATTTTATCTTTTTTCTCAATCATAACTTTGCCACATTCTGGGCATTTTTCATCTATAGGTTTATCCCATAAAGCGAATTTACATTTTGGATAATTATTGCAACCATAGAACACCTTGCCTTTTCGTGTGGTTTTTTCTACTATTTTACCACTACATTCAGGGCAATCAATTATTTCTTTAATTTCTTTTTGCTCTTTTTTTATGTATTTACATTCAGGATAGTTACTACATGCGGTAAACTCACCGTATTTCCCTTTTCTAATTACTAATGGATTCCCACATTCAGGACAATTTTCACCAGTTTCTACTGGAGCCTTTTTTTCCATTTCATCAAATGCATTTTTTACTCTTGGTTCAAATAGTTTATAAAATTCTTCTAGTACTTTATTCCAAATTAATTTTCCATCTGCAACATCATCAAGTTCTTCTTCCATATTTCTAGTGTATTCTACATTTATTAAATCAGAAAAGAACTCTTGTAATTTATCTGTTGTTTCTATACCTATTTCTGTTGGTTTAAATTTTTTCTCAACTACTTCCACATAATTTCTTTGTTTTATAGTATCAATTATAGTAGCATAAGTAGAAGGTCTACCTATTCCTAATTCTTCTAATTCTTTTATTAATTTTGCTTCTGTATATCTAGCAGGTGGTTTTGTAAAATGTTGCTCTTTTAAAACATCATTTGTCTTAAGACATTCATTTTCTTTAATATCAGGTAAAATTTTATCTTCGCTAGACTCGTAATCTTTATATACTTTTAAATAACCATCAAATATAAGAACTTGCCCTGTTGTTTTAAATTTATAATCATTGTTATTTAACACAATTACAGTTTGATCTACTTTGGCATCAGCCATTAGTGATGCTAAAGTTCTTTTATAAATTAAACTATAAAGTTTAAATTCATCATCTGATAAATACTTTTTTACTTTTATAGGTTCTCTTAATACACTTGTTGGTCTTATAGCTTCGTGAGCATCCTGCACATTATCATTCTTTTTACTCTTTTTTATATATCCAACATACTCTTTACCATAATTATCAGTAATATATTTATAGGCTGGTTTCGTAAAATCATCAGATAATCTTATTGAATCAGTTCTCATATAAGTAATTAGACCTACTGTTTCACTATCTAGGTCAATACCTTCATATAATTTTTGTGCTATTGACATAGTTTTTCTGGCTGGAAAACCTAATTTGGTAGAAGCCTCTTGTTGTAATGTACTAGTAATAAATGGAAATTTACTTTTCTTATTTTTAGCTTTTTTTTCTATACTTTCTATATTATACTCATCATCTATATTATCTAATACTTTATCTGCATCAGTTTCACTTTTTAACTCGATATCATCTTCTTTATACTTAAATAGATTAGCCTCGAATTCTTTAAATTTAGAAGTTATTGTCCAATATTCTTCAGGATTAAAAGATTCTATTTCTCTTTCTCTATCTACTATTAGTTTTAATGCAACACTTTGAACACGACCAGCAGATTTAGCCCCAATCTTACTTTGTAATAGCTTTGAAAGTCTAAAACCTATAATTCTGTCTAGAATTCTTCTAGTTTCTTGACTCCTTACTAGATTATCATCAATAATTGTTGGATTATTTATTGCAGAGATTACTTTATCATGAGTAATTTCATTGAATAATACTCTTTTATAGTTTTCATCTTTTATACCTAAGGCATCCTTTAAATGCCATGCGATAGCTTCTCCTTCGCGATCTGGATCTGATGCAAGATATACCAAGTCACTATCTTTAACATCTTTTTTTAATTCAGTTATTACTTTACTTTTACCTTTTATAGGAATATAGGTAGGTTTAAATCCGTCTTCTATATCTACACCTAAACCAAATTTACCTGAAGTCGCTAAATCTCTAATATGACCTTTTGATGATACTACTTTGTAGTCACTACCAAGATATTTTTCAATTGTTTTACTTTTACTAGGACTTTCCACTATTACTAAATGTTTGCTCATTAAAACACTTCCTTCTTTTATATTTATACAAACTAAATTTATTTTTGTCAATTATATTTTATACATCTTATTATTATTATATTAACTTCTTTACACTTTTCCTTAAAAAAATAAATACTTTATTTAGTATTTACTTTATATTTATATTTTATTAATACTCTATCAATTTGTGATGTAGTTATATCTGTTGGCATATCAATTATTTCTTTAATTGCACTCATCCATTTACCTGCATGACATTTATATGATATATCCCCATTAGGATTTGTATTTACATATTCTCTTAATTCAGAAATAGATTTTTTAGAAAATTCATTAAAGTTATTAATTGTCATTATGTAAGCTGCTCCTGATTCATTACTAAGATTTTGATTATTCTTATCATACTTTTCAAAAATAACAATACCATTATCAAATACATGGGCAAGATAACCTTCAAATTTGTTTTTACCCATTAAGGTAACATATATTTTATCTTCATTGTCTGAATAAAACTTTCTCTTTTGCAAACTTAATTTACTAATTTCATTAGTTTTAGTCTTTTTAGTTTTATTACCTGTATTTGTTCTTTTTATTCCAGTGTTTTCACTACTAGGAATATAAAGATCATTTGTTTCTATTATATCAAAATTCTCTAATGTATCTTTACTTAATTCTAATAAATAATCTCTAGTTTCTATAGGAGTACAATCATTAAAGGTATTTTCTCTAAATTTTGGCATACCTACTTTTGGATGTTTAGATATATAATCCATTAGGCTTTTTTCAAAATTTAAAAAATTATAGGAATCACGCCCTAACGATATATTTATATTAGGTCTACCTATTTCTGTTTTATGCATGTAATAATTTATAGGAAAATATACACATGGATCTATTGTTTCAAATTGTGCTGCCTTATTTAAAGTTGCTGCTGCTAAATAAAATACGAACTTTTCTTTATTAATATTTTCAAATATCTCTTCATTTATTGAAGAGTTTAAAATTAATTCTTTTAATAAGTACTTATTATTAACAATAACTCTAGTTATTGTTACCCTTATATCTTCCTTTATTAAATCAGTATATTCATCAAATCTACTACTAACTTTATTATCATCTACACTTTTTATTAAGCCTAATTTGAATAATACATCTCGAGATACACCTTGATGTTTATCAACAAAACTTTCTAATTCTATAGAACTAGTTATTGAATCTAATTCTTTTCTAATTTCTTTTAATTTTTTTATAGTTGCAGCAGCTGCTTCTTCTATATTACAGTTAGAAAGAATATCAACTGTCTCTAACATATTTTCATTTGTATATGACATAAAATATAATAATACATGTTGCATTAATTTATGATAATCAATATAAAAACATTTTTTATTATCATCACTTTCGTAGCTAAATACTTTTCCGTATCTTACAAATTCTGATACAGCTTTTTTAGGAATAGCATAATTATCAATAAGATCTTGACCTATTTTTTCAATTACCTTATAATATGTGATTTTATCTTTCTTGTTATCAAATAATAAACTCATTTCATGAATATTAACTGGAATACATTCACCATAGTTAATACCAAAATTCATTAATTCACTGATATCTAAACTAGATTCATCGATCATTTTTATCACCCCTGAAATGTCTCATATTATATCATAGCGCTTACTTATTGTCAATTTGTACCTATATTCTAGTTTTATTATATTTGATGTAATTATCTACGGGGGCATAACTTTTTCGATGTTCCTTTAAAATACCGTACTGATCTATAGCATCCAAGTGTTTTTTTGTTGGATATCCTTTATTATTTTTAAAGTCGTACATTGGATATTTTTTATCTAAATCATATAACATTCTATCTCTTGTTACTTTAGCAATGACCGAAGCAGCTCCAATAGTAATACTTTTTAAATCTCCTTTAATTATGGATGTAGTTGGAATATTAATATCTAGTGGCATTGCATCTATTAAGATATGTTCTGGGGCTATATTGCAATTATCAATGGCTTGCTTCATAGCCAATTTAGTTGCTTCATAAATATTTACTTCATCTATTTTTTTCTCATCTATTATACCTACTCCTATACTTAAAGCTTGTTTTTTAATTTCTTCATAATAGTAATCACGTTTCTTTTCACTTAACTTTTTAGAATCAGTAAGACCTTCTAAATTAAAATCATCTGGTAAAATGACACAAGCTGCTACTACAGGACCTACTAAAGGACCTCTTCCTACTTCATCTACTCCGCCTATTAGTTTGATACCTGCTTTTTTAAGTTCTTTTTCATATCTATTGTTATCTTTGCTGCATAAATATAAATCAATTTTTTCGATTACTTTTTTGTCTTTTTTTCTTTTTAATTTTTTCTTTAATTCTAGACATTTTTCAATATTCATACATATATATCCATTAATATCTACTATATTTTCTAAATCATATAAATTAAAACTTATCTCTATATCATTTTGATATTTTACTTCAATTCCAAAATCATCAATTTTACTATCCCAATTTATTTCTTTATAAAAATCTTTAGAGCAACTTAAATTAATATCATCTGTTTCATCTATTATTCCTTGTAATACTAAGCTTGCGCCATTAACTACTATATAATTACTCTTATCTAAATCAAGCTTATTTAATTTTTCAATTATTTCTAACTTATTCATAAATACTATTTATCCAATCTATCTAATGTAATATTACCTAAATAACCATTTTTTAAATCTTTTATGATTATATTTGCAACTTTATCATAATCAGCAACTCCGCCTTTTGTTAAAGCACCTCTTTTTTTACCAATAATATCGAAGGTTTCTATAAAGTCATCATCTAGTTTTTCAATACCATATCTATCATATAAATTACTTGGATATAATTTCATCATTTTTTTAAGAATAAAACATGATAGAGCCATATTATCAATTATTTCTTCTTTTATAGAAGAAAGTGCAGCCAAAATATGAGCAGATTCCTGATTTTCTAATTTAGGCCATAATATACCTGGTGAATCTAGCAATTCTATATCTTTATTTATTCTTATCCACGATAAATTTTTAGTAACTCCTGGCTTGTTACCAACTCCTGCTGATTTTTTACCAACTAATCTATTTATTAGTGTAGATTTACCAACATTAGGTACTCCAATAATTAAAGCTCTAATACTTCTTGACTTTAAACCTTTAGCTTTTCTTTTTTTATTTTCTTCTATCATCAAATTTTTACTAATTGATACTAATTTATCAGTAGGATTTTCATTCATTAAATCTAGTGGTATTACAGTATATCCTTTATCTTCATAATATCTTATAAACTTATCAGTTTCTTCTTTATCACATATATCATATTTAGTCATAAGAAGTATTTTCTTTTTGTTTCCTATTAACTCATCTATATCTACTATTTTAGAAGAAATAGGCATACGTGCATCTATAACTTCATAAATAATGTCTATTAGATTTAATTTTTCTTTTATTTCTCGTTTTGTCTTTGCCATGTGCCCTGGGTACCAGTTGATTACACTTTTATGCAACCCCCCCTGTGTTTCATTATTATTCATTAAAATCTACTCCTTTCACACCATTTTTTTATAACAAAATTCAAGTGTTTTTCCTTATATATTATACCACATCATTTTGACTTTTCAGATACCTTTCTGCTAATTTATATTGATCGTTATATCTAAATATTATATCTACACCTTTTTCATCATTAACAATTATGTTTTCAATAAAACTATCTACAATATTTCTATCAATCACTTCTATTCTTCCAATTTTTTTGAATTGATTTAGCCAATCTAAATTATATGAATTTATTTTACTTTTGTTTAAATTCTCTTTTTCTAAATTTAGTTTATTTATCTCATATAAATATTTTTGCTTAAATTCATCATAGTCTTCTTCAGAAATAAAGTCACATTTATAATCTTTTTTTAATTCATCTAATAATCTTTTGTATTTTTCTAATTCCTTATTTATTTCATTTAGTCTAATTTCTTTTAATTCCGAATTATATTCAATTTTTGAAAATGATATTGTGTCGTCTATCTTTGCTCCTATGTCACATACCAAATCTATATGTTGATTTAATGTTTCTAAAACAACCTCATCAAGTTCTTTTTCTTGAATATAATGCTTATTACATTTTCTAGTATTATAATAGGTGCTACAGTAATAATATACCTTTTGCCTGTGATTTTTCATTTTTGTTTTTCTATATAAATTTGCACCACACTCGGAACATTTTAAAAAGCCAGTATATTTATAAAATTTACCATTTTTATTTACTCTAACATTTCTATTATATAATATATTTTGCACTTGATTAAAAACTTCTTCTTTAATAATAGCATTGTGTCTTTCTTTTGAAACGACCCACTCATCTTCTGCAACTCTTACCATATTATGTGTTTTATGACTTATTCTAGTCCTTTTACATTGAACAAGTGAGCCAATATATGTTTTATTTTGTAATATTGTATCAAGCATTTTTGTATTCCATTTATAACTAATTCTACTAACTTTTATGTCATACTTTTCCTTTAAATATACACTAGGTGTCAAAATATTGTTATTTGTTAATTCTTCTACTATTTCTTGTTTACTCTTTCCCTTTAAAGCCAAGTCAAAAATTCTTTTTACAATAATAGCAGCGTCCTTATCAATAATAAGTTTATGAACATTATCTGGATCTTTTAAATAACCAAAAGGAGCAGTTTTTCCGATGAAATTACCGGACTTTTTACTTGCTTTAAGTGATGAACGCATTTTCTTTGATGAATCTTTAGAATAACTTTCATTCATAAGATTTTTAAATGGTATTTCTAGCGAATCCATTACATTAGGATTTTTAAAAGAATCTACATTATCATTTACTGAAATAAATCTTAAACCATATTCTGGTACTATTTCATCAATAAAATTTCCTACCTCTATATAATTTCTTCCTAATCTTGATAAATCCTTTACTATAATACCATTTATTTTTTTCTTTTTTATATCATTTAGCATTCTTTTATATGCTGGTCTATTAAAATCAGTACCAGTATATCCATCATCAACATAGTCTTTATAGATAATTATATCATTCTTGTCAACTAGGTAATCATCTATTAGTTTCTTTTGATTAACAACACTATTTGATTCTTCTTCTCCTTTTTCATCAAATGAACGCCTGCGATATATTCCTAATGTCCACTTTTTCATTTTCTTTTGCTCCTTCCTTTAAATAATTAACTAAACTTTCATATTCATCTTGATACTTAAATTTAATGTCTAAAGTACCATCTTTTCTAACATAAATAACATCAATAAGTTCATTTAAAACTTCCTTTGAAAGACTTTTAATCTTTCTATTTCTTTTATAATGACCTATCCAATAATCATTTTTTCTTATTTTTTTAACATTTTCTCTATATGTCGAAGTATATATCTCTATATCTTCACCTAACTTTTTAATTTTAGATTCTATTTCTTCAGACAATTTCATAAACTCGCTTTTTTCTAACTTATTAAATTTCCATTCTTCATAATATTTTCTTTTCTGCTCTTTTAAATTTGATATTTTTAATTCAGCAATTTTTACATTATTTTTATATTCATTTTCAATAGAGCCTTGATTATTCTTAAAATATAATTTAGAAAGACTTTTTTCTAACTCTATTACTAATTTTACTTGTACTTGAATTGCCTCCAAAACTGATTCTTCCAATACGCTTGTCTTTATTTTATGTGATGAGCAAGACTTACTTACTTGCAAATAACTCATACAGAAATAATTAGAAAGTTGTCGTTTACCTCTGGTATCTTCTTGTTTTGTCATTGCTCTACCACAGTCAGCACACTTTAATTTTCCATTAAATATCGAATATGAAACTGGAGAATTATGCACTTTCTTTTTATCGTTTTGTTTTATTATTTTCTGTATTTTATAAAAATCTTCTTTTGATATAATTGCTTCGTGCGTATTTTCCGAACGGACATATTCTTCTTTCTCTTTTGTAATAAATTTTTTGCTACCAAATGTCGCTCTTGTTGTTTTTAACTGCACTAGATTCCCAATATATGATTCGTTATGAAGCATTCTGCCAATAGTAGAGGTACTCCATAAATATTGTGACCTTATTTCAAATGGGTCTAGTGTTAATTTTCTTTTCTTTCTTCTTTGGAGTTCTTTTCTACATAAAATTCCATTATCATTAAGATATTGGCAAATCGTTGGGCGACCATTACCAGACAATGCCATTTCAAATATTTTTTTTACAATATCAACTTCGTTAGGGTCAATTACTAAATGGTGCTTATCATCTGGATCTAACATATAACCATAAGGTGTTGTTCCTGCCACAAACTGACCGTTTTTAGCCATTGTTTCATAAGCACTAGCAACCTTTTTAGATAAATCTCTTGAATAATTCTCATTCATAAGATTTTTAACTGGTACTATTAAACTACTAATTGATTCTGGGTCTAAATAAGAATCTACATTATCGTTTACTGAAATAATACGAATATCATAAATAGGGAATATTTCTTCTATATACTTTCCTACTTCTCTATGATTTCTACCTAGTCTTGATAAGTCTTTTACTATAATGCCATTTATTTTTCCATTGACTACATCTTGTAGCATTCTTTTAAATCCCGGTCTTTCAAAATTAGTACCAGTATATCCATCATCAACATAATAATCTTCAATTACAATGTTAGGTTTATTTTCTAAATATGACTCTATCAATGCCTTTTGATTTTTTATCGTATAAGACTCACTATTTTCGCCATCATCAAACGATCTTCTGCCATAAACACCAAATGACCATTTTCTATTTTCATCATTTATTCGGCTTTGCTTTTTGTTCCCACGACCAGCCATTTCCACCTCCTCCTTTCAAATTACGACCAAATCATAATTCAAATTTCATTTTTTTACGAAGGTGGAAATTTTAATTTTGTAGGCTTGACTATCTATACAAATTTTTCAGTACATTAGTTAAACAGTCATCTGCTGTTTTATCTGTATCAGAAAACCTAATCCTTACTAATTTTCCTTTAACTTTGAAAATATAAGGATTTTTTACTTTATTTAAAAAATCAAGTATTCTTTCGTTGCTTGACTTCCTTTTATCTATCTTTATATCTGTTATTTCATCAACATCATCTGGATTAACCTCATCTAAAGGTATCTCCCTACATCTTTTTAGTTTTTCTGATAATGCTTCAATGTCCTTTTTATTCATTTTTACCCTCCATTTCCTCTAGCCTAGAACAATTACTAGAAACACGACATATTGCATATAAAAAAGACACTATCATTACTAATAGTGCCAATGTTCCTAATTTAATCAAAATTTATCTTCCTTTCAGTTTTCTTTGGACTTCTCTCCTTTTCTTTAAATCGTTTTTATACCACACATTCATAAGATTGCTAATTAAAATAGATTTTTCAAATTCATCTTGATTTTTTAATGAATCAATATTATCTACAACTGAAATAAAATTTATATTGTACTTTTTTTTAAGTCCATCAATTCTTTGTAAAGTATTATTTGTTCTACCAAACCTTACTAAATCTTTTACTATAATAGTATTTATCCTATTTTCTTCTATATCTTTAATCATTCTTCTAAATTCTGGTCTATTATAATTTGTTCCAGAAAAACCATTATCAATATAAAACTCTCTAAATTTTATTCCCTTAACATTATTTTTTAAGTAATCATTTAACATTTTTTTCTGCACTTCTATTGCTGAATCTTCTTTAGTCGTTTCCTTATTAGCGACTCTACAATACATTGCAACTCTTAATTTTTCCATTATTCATTCCTCCTTAACAAAATCATTTTAAAACAAATAAATTTATTATTGAAATGTGCGAATTTTTAATTTTCACATTTGACTTTTAAACTCTATATTCGCCTACAAGTTAATTCAAATTCATTTTCTGATACAAAAGGAAATATACTACATTTAAGTAAAACATCTGTCACCATACCTAAAGCCTCTTTTTCATTTCTGGCTTTAACTTCTATAAACTGTATTTTATCGTTACTACTAATACCAACTACATATCTTTTTCTTCTATTAAAAATTTTCATTATTTGTTCTCACTTTCTATATTTTCAATATCTATTGCAAAAACATTTACTAAAGCCTTATCAATTTTTTGTATTTGGAACTCTGTTAATTTACCTAAATAAGCAGTTATTCTTGACTTATCTATAACTCTAATCTGCTCTATCAAAATTGTAGAATTTTTTTTCAGAAAGTTATTTTTGTATATTACTATATGTGTAGGTAAATAAGTTTTTTTAATAACTGTCGTTATAGGAGCAATAATTACTGTTGGACTATGCTTATTTGCAAGATTATTTTGGATTACCACCACTGGTCTTTTTCCATCTTGTTCACTACCAATTACAGGGTCAAGCATAGCATAGTAAATATCGCCCTTTTTAATTTCATAATTACTTATCATATTTTTCAACCTTATATATAATGCGTGGTGGCTTATCATCAACTAAATTAAGTATATTAAGTTTTCTATTCTTTAAATAACCTTTTAGCACTCTATCAACATCTTGTTTTGCTTTTTCCATATTTACTTGTTCGTGATCCATGGAAGTTTCAAATATCAATTTAATTCTTACCTTATATTTTTTTCTTTTCATTAAAATTTTTCCTCCTTATATGTAAAAAAGCCAGAACATTATGCTCTGGCTTCTATATTTCACTTTTTAATTTTTATTTTTGCTCGAACTGATATTTGTCTTAATACCCTCAGCCATAGGATTTCATCAAACGAACAATGTGCTACATTATTCTCACGGAAATTCCATCCTCTTGTGGTTCGCACAAGACTGCCCCGATTGCTTGAGTCTGTCGCTAGGCAGGAGTATCTTTAATTCTATTATTTGTCATTGCAGATTAGGTGCTACCTAATTTTATAGCCAAGTATTTATCGACAAGCGTGCTTGCTAAAGTGCTCTCAATAACAGGAATGTATTTGATGAATGAATATCAAATTTTCAAAGAACATCTCCTGCTTCAAAAAAGAAACAGGTTGAAAAGGAATTACTCCCTTTCACCTGTTTCCTCACTTATGAGCCAAATTGCAGACACCAAATTTTAATTTTTTAATATTTTTTTCAAATTTTCTATTGCTCGTTCCAAAATAATATGTACTGACTGATGTGTTGCATTTTCTTCATCTGCTATTTGTTGCTCTGTTTTATCTTCAAAATAGTATTTCTTTATTCTTCTTTTTTGTACTTCTGGAAGCATATCTATTGCTTTCTTTAAATCTTCAAAAGTAGATTTCTGAATAATATAATCTTCTAATCCTGTAGGCTTGTCCATTGCTCTAGCACAAAGATTATCTTCATATATTTCAGAATGCTCAATATGCCTATCATATTCGTTCATTTCCTTAATATCATCTAACTCGAATCTATCTAATGCCTTATATATTTCTTCTTGTACTTCTATTTTATTTATCTTTCCTGTCACATCTTTAAATGTAACTATGTAAAGATTCTTTTCTTCACAATAACTTAAAATATAAGGATTATCCCTATATTTTCTTCTTTTTGGGCGATCTGCCATCTTTCTTTCCTCCATTCAATTTGTTTTTTAAAATCAAATTGAATAAAGGTGGGCTACGGCAATTCTCTAATCTAAAGCAAACAAAAAGAGAGTAAAATCCCCCTATTGCAAATAGAGTATATTTCGCTCTCTTTTCTTTATTTTCAAATTGTATTAAATTTAATTCGTAGTATTCGTCATCATCTACAATCATAATATCGTTTGCTCCTATACAAGCAATCGCTATGTAAACGAGCATATTTTTGAATACTACTTATTGTATATGTACTTTTTACATTTAAACTTTTATAGTAATACCAATAATTGAAAGTAACATTTACTACTTAAAATTACTTCTATTACTACTTTTTACATCTTTTCATACCTTTCTTTCTCATATTTATTACTATATCAGAATAGCCATTGCTTATTTTATTATCCTTAACTAATTGTAATAAATATAAAAAGAGCCAATAAACTATGAATAAATATCATAGTCTATTGGCTCTGCGTCTATGCGTCTGGCTCTTGTTAATATCTTATAAAATATCACAATATAATTTTTAAAAATTATATCAAATTATTTCTGTAAAATTTGTCGCTTTATGTAGTACAATTCATATTTTATAAAAAAATAGTCTATAAATATAATAATTACATATTTATAGACCTTAATTTATAGATTTAATTTCTTAATAACTTTCACTTGCATATTCTTAACTTCAATCAAACTTTCCCTTTTACATTTCGGACAATATAGAGGAAAGTTTTTCATTATTGTATCGTTTCTCATTTTTAGTCGTGTTTTATTTCCACAAACGGGACATATAATCCACTGTAACTTTTGCTCCATTTGTACCTCCATTTTTATTCTTGATTATCCTAACCAACCATTATAAAATGCTATAACTCCTAAAATTGCTCCTATAACCATTGCTACTAATGTTGTAACTTCAGTATTGGATTTTCCTTAAATAATTTTACTAATTCTTTTAAATCTTTCATTAAATATTCCTGCTTTCTATTTTTTATCTAAATTAACTTTTACCAAAAAATCATAGGCAGTAGCACATTCTTCTTTTGAAATTCCTGTTTCTTCAGCAAGAAATTTTATTGCTTCATCTCTATTAGAAAACTTTTCTAATAAATCTTTTATTTCTTTTAATTTTAAGATTGCTTTTTTTAATTCATTGTTCATAATTATTATCTTCCTTTTAATTTTTTAGATTTGCCTTTTTCTAGGACTATTGCTATAACCGATATTATCAAAAATAATCCTGTATAGTTTATAAATATATCTTGATATGCTGATGAAGCAAGTGGCTCTCTAAAACCAGTTAGCCAAATATAAAAGAAAGTAAGCGACATTGTTGGAATATATGTTACTATCATTCTAACAAGTGTATTCTTAATAGGTAATTTTGTCGCCATTTTATAGGCTAGAACACCTATTAGAACTATCAATGCTCTATCTATTTCGTGCCAATTCCCATTAGGATCTGAATATGTTCCATTTATTAAATAAAGAACACTATTTACTAAAGTTGCTATTGTGTATATAACACAGTACATAAATACTGATTCTTTAAGCCATCCATTCCATATTTTTTTCATAAAAACTCACTCCTCTAATCTATTCCAAAATGAGTAACAACTTCATTTACCATATCATCTAAATTAGTTGTACCATCATTTATCATTATTTTTAATTTATTACTCTCACATTGTCTTTCTATTTCTTTAGAAAACAGAAAATCTCTTTCCATCCAATTTTCAAATGCTTTTTCTTTATTAGAACACCCGTCAAGTACATAAGAAACAAATTGCCTTTCTTGATAATGAGTTACTTGAAATTCCTTTGTAGGAATTATTGCTAAATACTTGTTATCTGTAATTCCTAATTCTTTTATCAATATTGGTAAATAAGCACATCCCTCTGTTATAATATCGTTATCACAACTTATCTTTTCTAAATCATTTATTACATCATCAAATATTTCTTTTTATATACCTAATTCTTCATCTTTTTGTATTACAGGATTTCTCATCCATATTTCTTCAGGTGTCATAGATAGATTTTTTTTACACAATGTATCCTTATTTAAGGCAACTTTTTTCATATATTTATCTAAATAGTCATCAACCTTAAAATAATACAAATTATACTTTTTTGCGATTATTTCACATACCGTGCTTTTACCAGCACAGGGAGAACCACCTACGAAATATATTTTTTTCATTACAATTTTACGCCTCCTCTAAAATTTTGTTATGCTATTTTTAGGAAATATTATCTTTACTTCAGTATATTTATATTGTATAGAATCAATTTTCAAACTTAATCCTAGTTTTTCACATAATTTGTTTGATAAATAAAGTCCCATTCCTGTTGCATATTCTTTTTTTCTATTAACTCCAGTAAAACCTTTTTCACACACTCTAATTAAGTCTGATTTACTAATACCACACCCATTATCTCTTATTGTCAAAATAACATTGTTTTTATTATTTTTACTTGATATTTCTATCAATTTATCTTTCTTATCTAAATATTTAATACTATTTTGAATAATTTGTGATAATATGAACACTATCCATTTTTCATCTACATAAATTTTATTATCTAAATTATGAAGATCTAATCTAATCTTTTTATTTAAAATGTAATGTCTATATTTCATAACTACTCTATGCACTACATCTTCCAAATTAAGTTCTGTAACAAAATAATCTTTTTCAGTATTGTTGCTTCGAGCATAAAAAAGGATTTGTTCTGTTAGTTCATTTATTTTATCTATTTCACTTTTTAATTGAAAATCTTGATTATTATCAAAAGTCAAAGATAATGCAGCAATCGGAGTTTTTATCTCGTGAACAAAACTCTCTATGTATTCTTGATAATCTAAAAAATCTTTTTCTATTATGCTTATTTTATCAAGCATACCTTTACAAGCCTGTTTCAAAGCATAATAGTATGCTTTATTTTCCAAGTTAAGTGGCTTCTTTAATATTTCTGCTATTAAATGCTTTTCTTCTAAATTATCTACTAATGACACAATCTTTTTATATTTTCTTAAATTAAAAATATAAACTATAAATAAATAGGCTATAACTAATGTTATTAGCAGTATAATTGTTAGAATTATGTAATAAATTGGAATATTTGTTAAATATAAAATTCCAGTAATTATTGCTATAAGGATTATTTGGAATATTATAAAGGAAAATTTTTCTTCTAAAAATGCTGCAAATTTCATAGAATAAAACCCTTTCCTCTAACATTTTTTATCAAATCATCTATTCCTATTTCTTTGGCTTTTTTTCTTAATCTAGTTATATTTACCATTAAAATATTTTCATCTAAATAATACTTATCATTCCATAATTTATCTAGTAATTCTTCCTTTGTGATAACTCGCTTATCATTCATAAAGAAATAATATAAAATTCTAAATTCATTTCGAGTTAATTCTACTTCCATATCTCCCTTTTTGAGTAACGATAAATGAAGATCAAGTATATAACCATTTTTACTTATCTCTTTATAATTTTTAGGATTCGATAGGTTAATGGCTCTTTTTATTTTCTCTAATAAAATCATAATGTCATAAGGTTTGGTAATGAAGTCTATTCCTCCAACTTCAATGCTCATTAGTTCATCTTTTGTTGTATCTCGGCTAGTAACAAATATTACTGGAATATTTTTATCTAATTTAATTTGTTTACATATTTCAAATCCGTTTTGAAAAGGGAGATTTATATCAAGCAAAATCAAATCTGGATTACAATCTTTCAGTTCCCCACAAACATTTTCAAAGTTCTCTATAAGTATCACTTCATACTTATTTCGCTTTAATAATTTTTCTAATTCTTCTCTGATTTTACTATCATCTTCAATTATTGCTATTTGCATTATTAACCTCCCTCTAAACTGTTAGACTTCTTTTATATTTCTTTTAAAACTAAAATATGTGGCAATATAATATATTGCATAAATCACTAAAAACTCTACAAGCGTTCCTATAAAATAAGACAAATAAATCGTATTACTGTCAAGCATTATTTTATAGATATTGTTTATTGATGTGATTAAGCAAAAGTTAAGTATAATTGGATATATAATAGGAATACCAAATAATATTAGCAATTGCTTTCGTACTGTTTTATAAAGATTATCATCTCTTACTCCTAAATTACTCAAAACTTTATATCTATACTTATATTTATTAGAATCACTTAATGATTGAATAGCAATAATAGTTCCAACACTTGCTATAAAAATAAATGCCATATAAATACAAATTGTTGATATTATCATAACCATAGTATTTGTTTCTTCGATAAGTTCTCCTTTAACCATTACATTATAACTTGTATTTACTGTTTTTCCATCCTCATCTATATAAGTTAGATGATCCTTTAACTTTGTTTTGATTTTTTCTTTTAATTCTGTTTTTGTCTTTTCTACTGTATTTACTACTAGATGGCTTTCATTTGTTTCTAATCCGTTTACAGACATATCTGGAACAATAATAGTATAGTCTGTATTAGATAATCTTGGAAAAAAGTTTTTTGTCATAATCTCTTTTCGATTTAATTCTATACCATTTGATAAAGTAATCTTGTTTATTTCATTAAAACTTTCATCATTTTTATGCTTAAAATATACTACTACACTATATTCATTATTTTTTAGAGTTATTTTGTCTTTTCCTCTTAATTCTAATAACTTATTATAATCACTTAATTTTATAACTGCATCATATTTCTTCTCATCACTTTTATACTCATACACAGGAAATACTTTTAAATATTTAGCATTCCTATCTTGATACACATCATAGATAAAGTCATTTTTTATTGTATAATCTTCTTTAATAACTTTTAAATAATCATTTAGATTTTCTTTTTTATCAGAAACTGAAACATCATAGGGTGAGTCTAGTTCTATTTTATAATCGTATGCTCCTTTATTTAAACTGGATATATTTAAAAATAGTATTGAAAGAGTAATAAGCATAGATAAAGTTCCAAATACAAACCCAAGTGTCTTTGCTTTTGCACTAAAAGTTCTTGCTATAAATAGATTATCTTTACTATACTTTATTTTCTTATTTTTAAGGACAACAGATAGTATAAAATCCCCTACACTAATCATTACTCCATATATACTGATAATCAAAAGGACAAAGCATATTAAAACTGTATTCATAATGCTAGAATCTTGTAGAACTTCTGGCTTTAATTTCAAATTCCACAAAAATAAAGCAATAATTCCCAAAGTAATACTTAATAAAAATATAATGTTTCTATGTTTTTTGGACTTTGTAATTTTCTTTTCATTTTGTTTTTCTAAATTTAACAAATCGTGAATTGATGATTTTTTCATTCTTCTATTTGCACGCCATAATACAAGAAGATAAATAAGGGCAAAATAGATAAAAAGTAAAATAAATGATTTTAGATTGAGTTCAATAAATATTGCTTGTGGCCATTCGAGTAATCTCACTATAAAAATAGATAGAAATTGACTTATGGCAAATCCTATTGGCATAGACACGAGAAGTGCCACAAACCCCAAGAGTAAATTCTCTAAAAGAAACATTTTATTTATTTTTCTTTTTTTAATTCCAAGTAATGCGTACATTCCGAACTCTTTACTTCGTTTTTCAAATATAAATTTTGTTGTGTAGTTAATCAAAAAACAAATTACTCCTAAAACAATAACATTTATACCATACATTATATATTGAAAATAAGTTAATCCCTGTGATAATTCCATTACTGCTTCAGAAGTTGAAATTAAATTAAGGGCAAAAATTAGTGAAAATGAAATAATAATCGTTATTAAATATATCACATAATCTCTGGCACTTCTTTTTACATTTCTTACTGCTAATTTACCTAACATTGCCTACATCACCTCCTAGTAATGTAAGCATATCAATAATTTCATTAAAAAATTCTTTTCTCGTTTTTTCTCCTTTTACTATTTCATTAAAAATCTTACCATCTTTTAAGAATAGCACTCTTTCACAAAAACTAGCAGAAAGAGAATCGTGTGTAACCATTAAAATTGTTGCCTTTAATTCTTTGTTCATTTGTTCTAAAGTTTCTAGTAACATCCTAGAAGATTTACTATCTAATGCTCCAGTAGGCTCATCTGCAAGAATAATTTTAGGATTATTGATTAAAGCCCTAGCACAAGCACATCTTTGCTTTTGCCCTCCAGATACTTCATAAGGGAATTTTTTTAATATATCACTTATTCCTAATCTCGCTGCTATTGATTCCACTTTTTTATCAATATCTTTTATATCCTCTTTATTTACAATTAAAGATAGTGCTATGTTTTCTTCGATAGTCATTGTGTCTAGCAAATTAAAATCTTGAAAGATAAAGCCTAAATTATCTTTTCTAAAATCGGCTAATTCATCTTCCTTAATTTTTGTTATTTCAATACCACCAATAGTTATAAATCCACTTGTTGGTATATCAATAGTTGAAATGCAATTAAGAAGTGTTGTTTTTCCACTTCCACTTGCTCCCATAATAGCAACAAATTCTCCCTCATCTATATTAAATGAGATTCCATCTACTGCCTTTGTAATATTGGTATTTATACCATAATATTTTTTTAGATTTTGTAGTTTTAAAACCTCCATATCTAATTCTCCTTTCAGCAATATTATATCGCTTGGATCTTTAAATAAAAATTACAGTTTTGTAAGTAAATTTTTTAAATATTAGAATTAGATTGTTTTAATATTATATATATTTGCCCACTTTCAAAGTGTAATTTTAATTATAGTCTTATTAAATAAATGTCTGCTAGTTTACCTTCAAATGCAAAACTTTTCTCTATTTTTCCACCGTTTTTTACAATAGTTTTTATTGAAGGAGTATTATCTCTTTCAACTGATAAATGCAATTCTGTTAAACCAATTTCTTTTGCATATTTTATTAGCAACCTTAACATTTCAGTAGCATAACCTTTTTTTCTTTCACTTGGTCTAACACTATAACCACTATTACCAAAGTCTTTTAAAAATTCATTTAAAGTATGTCTTAAATCAATTATTCCTATAATTTTGTTATCTTCTTCTCTAATTGCAAAAAAGGTATCGGTCAAAACCCAGTTTGGATCAACTGTTTCAATTTTAGAATTATTATTTACTTTTTCTAACCATTCTTCATAAGAATTAATTTTATCAAATAATTCGCTACCATTTATAATTAACTCGTTATTGTCAAAATGCTCTTGTCTATAATCTAATGCTTCACTTTTTAATTCTATTGTTGGTCTTACTAATTTAATATTCATCTTTTCAACTCACTTTCAATTTATAATTTGTCATCACTATGTATCATTTATTAGGTACTATTAGATATTTTCTTTTTGTTTTTAAATAATATAATAGCCACTATACTAAAAAACATTATAACAATATTATTATTTTTCACTGGTGCTAAAAAACATACATTAAAAATCATATGCAATAGTGCAACAGAAAATATATTTTCATAAACATAATATAGAACTCCCAAAATTATCGAAATAAGCATAGTCCAAATAGAAAGATACAATATATCTAATATAGGTAATGAATTTCTAATTAACCACATTGGAATATGCCAAATTGTCCAAATAACACCAACAAATATAATAACTTTAATTTTTTTATTTTTAGTAAAAAGATTTCTTAACAGAAAGCCTCTCCAAGCAATTTCTTCAATCAAAGCAGTTATAAATAAATATACACAATTTATTAAAAATACCACCATTGAATCTGTAAATAAATCAATTTTTCCAAAAAATGAATAAAAGAAAGTAGTTACAATACCAACTAAAGCAATAATCATACATATAAAAAGTTCTTTTAACGATACTTTCTTAAAGTTGCCTATTAGAAATTTCTTTAAATTTTGCTCACAAAGTATAAATATAATAGAAACTAATGCTGGCATAATAACAAAAAAGTATTTTAAATATGTTAGCATATTTGGAAATTCTATTCCAAGTTTTTTAAGCATCATTGGAGTATAACACAAGAAAGAAAAAACATAAACTATAAAAATCCATAATGCTATCCTTATTTTATCTTTTATTAAACTCACCTCACTCTAAAATTGTAATTTTTTATAACTTACTAATTTTAGTATTCTTTTCTATTATATATAGCCTCTGATATTTTGTAGGAAATATATAACATTACAACTATAATGATAGGAATAATAATCATCATATAGTTTTCTAAAAATGCTAATCCCTGTATAATGGATTCAAAATCAATATATTTTGATAAAACACCACCAATTAACGCAAATCCAAATACAACTATAAATATTGCAATTCTTGCTTTTTCTACACCAAACTTATAAATAGCAGGATACATAATGCTCTGTAATAAAGTAGTTGCAAATATTGCTCCCATTATTGTTTCTCCCATACTTTCTAAATTTATAGTTTTAGTGCGATAATAACCAATTATTATCGTTAAAATTGTTGTTATTATCACTGTTACTAGAATAAGTAATATTGTTGCTATGTACTTTGCTCTTACACTATTCTTTCTTCCATCTGGTAAAGAACAAACATAAGCGTCCCATTTATTATAACTATCATAACTAAATGTTGACAGCATTGTTACTACACACATAAATGGAAGTAAAAAAGCCAAACTCATTGATTCTTGAAATGCCATAACAATATACACAAATAATAAAATTAACCAAGTTTTAAAATTCCCTTTTAACATTAAAAAATCTTTTTTAATTAAACCGATCATTATTTTTCTCCTTTCACCATCAATACCATTAAATCTTCTAATGATATTTTATCTATTGTATTTACATTATATTTTTTCTTAAATTCATTTTTATTTTCAACTAATAACTCGCATTCATATTTTGTTTTCTTATACTTAATATAATCTTGCTTATCTACTTTTTTAAATTCAGATTCGGTGCATTTTACAATTCCATATTGTTCTATTAGTTCATCTTTCGTTTTTGATAGTATGATTTCTCCATCATTGATAAAAGTTATATAATCTGCAATATGTTCTAAATCGCTTGTAATATGACTTGATAATAACACTCCACATTCTTCATTTTGAATAAAATCTTGAAAAATGTCTATTACTTCATTTCTTGCAATCGGATCTAATCCACTTGTTGGCTCATCAAGAATTAAAAGTTTCGGATGATGTGAAAGTGCTGTTGCTATTTCTAACTTTTTTCGCATTCCTTTTGAATAAGTTTTTATTTGTTTATCTTTCGGTAAATTAAAATCCCTCAAATATTTAAAATATAAATCAGAATCCCAATTTTTATATACATCTTTCATAATAGTATTTATATCTTTTGGCAAAAGTATTTCTGGAAAGAACATATCATCTAAAACTACACCTATATCTTCTTTTATTTCTCTTTCATTTTTTTTATTATCAAGCCCAAATATCTTTACTTCTCCTTTGTAATTTCCAATTATATTTAAAATAGATTTAATAGTCGTCGTTTTTCCTGCACCATTTTCTCCAATAAATCCCATAATCATACCTTTCGGCAATTCAAAACTAATATTCTTTAATTCAAAACCAGTATATTTTTTAGATAATTTTTTAACTTCTAAAATGTTTTCCATTTATTTCTCCTCCTCATATAAAATATCTAATATTTCTGTTATAGTCTTTTTTTCGATATTATTTGTTTTTGCAAGTGTTACTACTGTATCTAGCAAACTTTCAATTTTATTTAATTGTTCTTCTCTTGCAACATCAAGATTTACTTTTGCTACATAAAACCCTTTAGAAGGAATCGTTACAACATACCCATCACGCACTAATTCCTCATAAGCATTTTTTGTTGTTATTACACTACATCTTAAATCTTTTGCAAGTGTTCTTATGGATGGCAATAATTCTCCAGATTTAAGTTCATTAGATACTATTTTTGCTTTTATTTGTTCTCTAATTTGCTCATATATAGGAACACCACTTGAATTACTGATTATTATTTCCATAACTCACCTCACTCGTATATATATATTATATACAGATTATACACAGTTGTCAATATTAAAAAGAGAAATTATAAAAATAATCTCTCTTTGATTTTTATTTTAATTAAAGTTTTTAATTTTCTTTTGTGATATATACCAAGATATTAAATAAACTATAACACTAATGCTACAAATAATAAGTAATGTTAAATTCATATTAGACACACCTATTACTTTTTTTATTACATATATAAATAATGCTAGAATTCCAGAAGTCATAGAATAAGCAAGTATTGTCCCTATCAATGAATTTTCTTCAGGTAACATAAAATTACAAGGTATAATGAAACTTCCACTTAATAATGATATGATAATGCTAAAACCCATAAACATATTTATATATTCATCTGTACTATTTGTTACTTTGAGTATAATATAACAGACTAAACTGCCTACTAACATTCCTAATACTGTCCAAAATAAATAAGCGATATATTTACTTGATATTATTTGTTTTTTTGTTACTGGCAAAGTTATAGCAAATTGTGTCCATTTATTCTTCTTATCAGATATTATTGTACTTGAAACAGTCATACTAAGTGGTATCGCAACAAGTATAATAACTACTGATGGAGATATTACAATAGATAGCCCAATAGCCATTACTATGCACGAAAGAAATGCTACTAAAATATTCGCTTTTGTCGTATAAAAATCTTTTAAAAGTAAACCTTTCATATTAATCACACCCCTTTACATA
Organism: uncultured Mycoplasmatota bacterium; assembly: GCA_948434005.1. GTDB lineage: Bacteria > Bacillota_I > Bacilli_A > RF39 > UBA660 > UMGS995. The sequence goes on along the minus strand of CAOJEH010000002.1, from coordinate 18,643 downwards.
CATTAACATTATATCTTCTATTTTTATATTGTCCATAATAACATTTGGATATTTTTTCTCTAGTTCTTTTTTGTTTTTTATCAATATTTCATAACCATAATCCATTTTTCTGTACCTTATTATATCTTTTTTCTCAATATCATTAAATTCTTTTAATTTACATTTCATAATTCCATAATTATATATGAGATTATCTTTTGTTTCTTCAAAAATCACTTTACCTTTATGAATAAAAACAATGTAATCTGCAATTTTTTCTAAATCACTTGTAATATGGCTAGACATTAAAATTGAATTATTTTCTTCTTGAACAAAGTCTAATAATATATCTAAAATATCATCTCTAACAACAGGATCAAGCCCACTTGTTGCTTCATCTAATATTAGTAACTCTGCTTTATGGGATAATGCAACACTTATAGATAATTTCATTTTCATTCCTTTAGAAAACTTTTTAATCTTTTTATTTTTAGGTAAAGAAAACTTTTCTAATAATTCATAAAATTTCTTTTCTTCCCAATTACTATAAATTGCTTTTAATACATTATTTAATTTTTGTGGTGTTAAATCTTCTGGGAAGTTATTACCATCAAAAACAACTCCGATTTTTTCCCTTATATCATTACTTATTTTATTCTTTTCACTATCAAGAATAAATACATCTCCAGAATCTCTTTCGATTATATCAAGAATTGAATTAAGTGTTGTACTTTTTCCTGCTCCATTTTCTCCTATTAGTCCAACAATATTTCCCTTTGGAACATTAAATGAAACATTATCCAATATAAAATCATCATATTTTTTTGTTATGTTTGTTAGTTTTAAAGCATAATTTGACATATTATTTTTCCTCCTCATAAAATATATTTAAGAGTTCAATAAGTTTACTTAAAGAAATACCATTTTCTTTGCTTAATTCTATTGCTTTTTGTAAACAAGATTCTATTTCTCTTTGTTTTTCTTCTTGAATATACTCTTTATTATCAGCACGAACAAAACTACCTCTACCTACTGTCGTTTCTATAAAACCATCTTTTTGTAAATCTTCATAGGCTTTCTGAACCGTTATAACACTTATATGTAAAGACTTCGCTAACGATCGCATAGATGGTATTGATTCTCCAGATTTTAATTCTCCAGACATTATCATTTGTTTAATTTGGCTTGTAATCTGTTCATATATAGGTTTGCTTGTACTATTACTAATGATAATCTCCATTTTTGCCTCCTTAATGTACTTGTTTAATAAGTACATTATATTACATTTTGCATTCTATGTCAATAAACATTAAAAAAGTCTATCATTTCTGATAAACTTTATCCTATATAAGAAATTCAATTTTTATTTTTAAAATATTATTCTTATATTTTGCTTCTATTTTTCCACCGCTTAAATCTACTAATTGTTTGGCAATAGAAAGTCCTATTCCATTTGATTTTTTTGCACTTTTAACAGTATAGTATCTATCAAATAATTGCTCTAAACTCACTTGATCCAAGCCATCTGTTTGATTAGAAAATTCTATTATACCGTTATTATATAGTTTTATATTAAAATCTTTTTTACTATATTTAATCGCATTGGATATAATATTTTCAAAAATTCTTTTTAATATATTTTCATTTAATACCCTAATTACTTTTTCTCTACATATATCTATATTGGGAGTAATATTGTGTTCCTTAAATAGACTATAAAAACTGGCAACAGAATCTTCTAAAATATCATTTATTACTATACTCTCTTGTTTCATTTCAGTGTGTATATCGAGAGTTTTAGAAAAATCAAAAAGCTGTTCTGTAAGAAAAGTTAAATCTTTTACTTTACTATCAATAATTTTTAAATACTTAATCTGTTTTTCACTTAAATTATCGTTATCCATTAAATCAAGATAACCTCTTATTGCTGTAAGAGGCGTTCTTAAATCGTGTGAAATATTCGTTATTGAAGTTTTAAGTTCTTTATTTCCATTTTTGTATTCAAGTTCTAACTTTCGCAAGTTTTTTAAACTATCATTTAAAAGATTTGCTAACTCTTTTAATTTTTTGTCATTTGTGTTAATAGTAATTAAATTATTAGTATCTGTGTTTATTATATCTGTTAAACAACTCCCAATATTCTTAATTTCCTGCTTCATTATTAAAACTTTTAAAATAAAGAATATTGCTATAAATAATACTATTAAAAATAAATAAAACCAGATACTCATAAAAATCACCTACTTCAATTCTTTTTTATTAAATAATACTAATCCACTACCTGTAAATACTACCAAAATACCTAATGAGTAAACTAACAAAATTTCGAAATTTGAATCTCTTTCTTGCATTTGTAATGTTTGCCCAGATGGAATTATATCAAGTAGTGTTTGATACATCTTTCTTTTTTCTGGACTTGGATATTTAGGATTAGGTACTTCTTCTATTTTTGTTTCTCCGTTTTCCATTGATGCTTCTGGAATAGTTTCTGGTGCTGTTAACATACTATAACAGTATGTTGAGAAAAATGTCATTCCAAATGCTAATAGAATTGTTATAATTGATATAATTGTCTTATTTGAACAAATAAGAGCCACAAAAGTAAATATACTAGAATAAGCAATAATTACAAGAGTCATAACCAATAATTTCATTAAAATTAACGAAATAGGAATTGTTCCTGCTCCAAACAATGGAATTCCGATCGCAATCATTATTACAAGAAATATGGCATAAAAGAATAAACTCACAACTGAAGAAACAATTAAATTTGATAAATAAATATTTTTTCTTCTATGTCCTATACTAATTTTATTTCGAACTCCCCCATCTGAATATTCTACTCCTAAAAATAGGCTTATAAATATTGCAATAACTATTCCGATTATAGTTGGATAACTAAGTACAAGTTGCCCTATTTCAATTGATTCTCCTAAATCTCTCATATCACCATATTGTGCGTTAATTATAACTAAAGCAAATCCTATACTAAATATAGAAAGTATCCAAAAAATTTTACTCTTTCTTAATCGTGTAAATGCTGCATTTAATAATTTAATCATTATTGCCACCTCCAATTAAATTCATATAATAGTTTTCGAGCGTTTCTTCCTGTTCGTGAATCTCATCTGCTATTAAATTTTTCTTGGATAATCCACTCACTAATTTTGATAAATTGTGTTTTCCATAAACATTTATAGTTTTACTATCCATTACTTCATAAGAGATATTATTTTGTTCAAAATACTTAACAAATTCTTTCGGATCATTTACTGTGAGTATTATTTTGTGTTCCATCTTTTTCATTAGTTCTTCACTTGTTATCTCTTGAATAATAGAGCCACTATCTAAAAATCCATAGTGTGTTGCTATTTTAGATAATTCATCTAAATAATGACTAGATATTAAAATAGTAATTCTTCTTTCTTTATTTAGTTTTAAAATTAACTCTCTAATTTCTATAATACCTTGTGGATCAAGTCCGTTGATAGGCTCGTCTAAAATCAAGAAATCTGGATTATTAGCAAGAGCAATAGCAATTCCTAATCTTTGTTTCATTCCTAAAGAAAAGTTTTTTGCTTTTTTCTTCCCCGTATCTTCTAATCCTACTAATTTTAATAAGTCATCAATACCATCAAGACTTGGCATTCCAACTAATTTATACTGTTCAATTAAGTTATCTCTAGCAGTCATTTCTCCATAAATTGATGGAGTTTCTATAATTGCTCCCATTCTTTTTCTAGCACTTATAATATCATTACTGTTATTACTTTTTCCGTATATAATGTAACTTCCATTTGTAGGCTCTTGTAATCCACAAACAATTCTTATAAGTGTTGTTTTTCCTGCACCATTTTTACCAATGAGTCCATAAATTGCACCTTTCTCAATATGAATATTGGTATGATTTAAGGCTCTAAAGTCCTTATATTTTTTTTCAAGATTATTAGTTTCTAATACATATTCCATAATCTTTCTCCTTTCTGATATTCATTTTAATAGAAAAGTGTTAAGAAAATGGTTAAGAAATTGTTAAGATTTTGTTAAGATTTAATCTTTTATTTTAAAACCTATTCCCCAAATTGACTCAATATATTCATTATCAGTATAATCTTTAATCTTTCTTCGCAAATTACTTATATGAACTCTTAATGAGTTTTCATCACAATCTTCTGTATCTATGCTTATTAAATCTAACAACTTATTTTTAGATATAACTTGTGGCTTATTTAATAATAATTGCTTTAATATTGCATACTCTGTCTTTGTTAAACTCACTTTATTATTACATACAAGTAATGTATGTTTATCACTTAATAATTCCAAATCCTTATACTTTATATTATCTAACACATTATTTTTATTATTACTTCTTAACTGAACTTCTATTCTTGCTAGTAATTCTTTACTATCAAATGGCTTTGTTATATAATCACTAGCACCCGATAGTAAACAATTTACTTTGTCATCACTAGAAATTTTTGCTGAAAGAACTATTATCGGAACATTATTTACTTTCTTGATAATTTCTTCTCCTTTCAAACCCGGCAACATTAAATCTAGCAATATTAAATCATATTTTTCTTTTTCAAGTAACAATAATGCTTCTGTACCAGAATAAGCATTATAAGTATCATAATTTTCTTTTTTTAACAATTCTTCTATAACATTATGAATACTCTCATCATCTTCAATAATTAAAATTTTTTTCAAGTTAAAACACCTCGATTTTTAAAATAATTACTAACATATTATATCACTTAATAAACATTCTATCTATATCACTATTATTTTTAATATAAAATTATGTAGTTAAGGCTATTTCCTTATTTTAGAAATAACCTTTTTAATTTTCAAATATAAGAATAGTATTCCTATACTTAATTTTACCAATGCTAATATCATTATTCTGCCTTAAAATAATTGAATTGTGATGACTTACTCCATTCATAAGCACTCCACAAGTCAGTTTTATCACTTGCAGGATCAACGATATTTACATTATTTCCATCAACACCAAGTATTGCTACCCAATGTTGATTTCCGGGTGTTGCTCCTTTTACTTCAATAGTTATGTGGAAGCCTAAATTAAGATATTGCTTTATTGATTCTAGTTTCTCGGCTCTAGTTTTATCTCTTAAATTCACATTTCCTATATATCTAAATTTAGGTACTACTTTATTTATAGGAGCATAATATAGATTTCCCTTTTCATCAAATCCACCATTATTGTTTAGGGCTTCGACAAAAGTACCTGGATTAAATGGAACGATAGTTGTATTTGCTCCAGACTTTTCAATTAGAATTGCTATTGAAGTCACTAAACAACCAATATTTCCTATGGTGCTACTTGTATTACCTATTCTTATATTAGACCAACTTTGTCCTGCTTGTCGCCAGTTAATGAAGTCACCAGTATTATCTAAGCCATAAATAACTCCACCCCAGAGCGAATTATATTCACTACTAGATAACTCGTTATATTGTCTTATTTGAGCAGAATTAAAATGATAATCATTCTTCATTTGTTCTGCATTTTTAGAAGTTATCTTTATATGCAAGACTCGTTTTTCTACTTCTTTTGGCATTTCATCAGTATTGACACCCTGTTCTGTTACTTTTTCAGTTTTTACTTCTGAAGATAAACTGTTCATTTCCCAGAATATCTGCTTGACTAATGCTTTTTTAGTATCATCAATTGTGATAACTTCTCCACCATCAAAGCCATTTGCTTGTTTTACGGTATAGATAATAAGAACATCTTTCCAAGTAGCCATATTACCGTCAAGAACATAATCGTCGTGAGGATTCTGGTCTTGTATTGTTTGTAATTTATCGGAAAATTCTTGATTACACTCTGCAATGACATCTTTCATAGTAATAGCATTAGGGCTAGTTTTTTCACTACTGAAGAATATGCCAAAAATAGAGCCAACAAGTAGCCCTATTAGACATATTATAACGATTACAACCATAGCAACCCAACCACCTGCAAGAAGTAAAGAGATAAGAGCCTTTGTTGCAGCAATTATCCCTTTTATCGCAGATATAGTGGCTTTCACTACAATCTTTGTTGCTCTAGCAGTCTGTTTCGCAGTTTCTCTAGCGAGTTTTAATGCTCGTTGTGAAGCCTTAACAGATTCTTTCGCTACTTTCTCTGTTTTCTTTGCAACACTTTTACCAGTCTTTATTGCAGTTTTTGTTCCTTTAGTTGCAACTTTTTTATTTTTTTGAGCCAGTAGTTTATCTTTAATATTTTTAATTTTGACTTTTGTCTTAATAACATTGTCTTTTGTATCTACTACTGCTTTTTTACCATATTTATTGAAATGATAAACTGTTTCATCAACTGTTCTATTTGCAACAAAAGTAATTTTATTACTACCATCTTCTATAATATTACTATCGTTAGACTGTGTACTTTCTGCTTTTTCTTTTGTATGAACTATGGTGTCTTTTAGTCTTTCGGTTGCTATTATACCCTTATCAAGTGTCTTTATCGTTTTTTTACCAACTTCTTTTACTTTTATATCTGCCATTATAGACACCTCCTAGACTAATCACTTTCGCCCGGTTTTGTTGTCATTAGTTTATACAGTTTTGTATTCGTAGGGAATTTGCTTATAAAAGGAACAAGCGAACTTCCTACTTTTAAAAGCCCCTGTCCTGCTCCAACATTAGTAATATAATTCATTTGCAAGTCTGATATATTAAGTAGTTTTGCAAGTTCTACTCTATCGGTACTTGCTTGATTAAGCATTACAATAAACTCACTATTCGCTAACATTGTTCTAGCAGTATGGCTTTGTAAAAGGTCATCTACATTTTGGGTAATACCAGTAGCATAAGCACCATACTTACGAACTCTTTTCCATAAAGTAAATAGGAAGTTTGCTGAATATTCGTGTTGAAATAAAAGATAGATTTCATCAATAAAAATAAAGGTATTTCTACCTTTAGCCCTATTCATTGTTATTCTATTTAAAATATTATCAAGCACAACTAACATTCCGATAGGTTGTAGTTGTTTTCCTAAATCTAAAATGTCATAACATATTAACCTACTATTTGTATCAACATTCGTTTGTTTAGCGAAAGTATTTAAACTACCATCTGTAAATAATTCAATAGCAAGTGCTATCTCTTTTGCTTCTGGCTCTGTTTGTTTTAATAGTTCTTCTCTAAAATCTTGTAAAGTTGGTGGTGTTCCCTGATAGTTGCCTTGCTGATAATGTCTATATACTTGAGCAGTACACCTATCAATTATTGATTTTTGTTTTGGTCCGAGATTATTTCCTCCTATCAACTGTTCACACAAAGATAAAATAAACTCTGACTTCAAAATAACAGGGTTTGCTCCATCTCCATATTCACTATTCATATCCATAGCATTTATATGATTATCACTCGTTGCTGATATATGGATTACTTCTCCCCCTAATGCTTTAACAAGCCTACTTTCTTCTCGTTCTGGGTCAACTACAATTACATCTGCATTTGGATCACGAAGTATAACTGACACTATTTCATTTTTAGCAGTAAATGACTTACCAGAGCCACTAACTCCAAGAATAAAACTATTTCCATTTAGAAGTTGTCGCCTATCTGCTATAATCATATTTTTGCTTATAACATTTTGACCGTAGTAAATACCGTTCTCGTGATTTATCTCTTGCACCCTAAAAGGAATAAAAACACCTAGACTTTCGGTCGTAAGTGTTCTTAAAGTATCTATTTTTCTAACTCCGTGTGGCATAGCAGTATTAAGTCCGTCCATTTGCTGAAATTTTAGAATTGCGAATTGACAAAGGTGTTTTCTAGCCGTTGTAAGTAAACTCTCTGTATCATTATCAAGTTGCTCTTTTGTATCTGCCGTATGCACCATTGTAAGAACTGATAAAAACATTCTTTGGTCACGAGTAGTTAAATCATCTAAAAACTCTTTGCTTTCATTTCTCTGTTGTTCTAGGTCATAAGGTATAACAGCACTAAAGTTTTGATTTGCATTTTGTCTGCGTTGCCAATTCGTGATATTTGTTTCTACACCAAGTCGCCTATTTTCTACTTCTCGTACTGCTTCATCCATAGCGATAGGCACTACATCAATAGACATCATAATATTTCTATTAAGGTCTGTTAGTTCTGCTACCATAGTATCTTTAATATAACTAGCATATTCTTTTAAGAACAATACTCTACCATAGCGATTTCCCATTTTAAAATAGTCTTTTTCAAATTCTATTGAATCTGGACATACATAATCTTTGAAACTATGTCCTTTTTTCATATTCGATAACATATCAAAATTGAAACAAGTTTCTTCTCCTACTCTATAAAAGTCGTGACATATACGAAGTCTATCAACTGCGTCTAGTTCGATACACTTTGAGCCTAATTGTGAGAAGTGATTACTTAAATCTGCTCCGATACGAGCAAAGTAATTTCTTGCTTCTTCGATATTCTTTTTATTAACTGAAACAGTAATAAATTTTTCTTGTATAATTCCATTTGCTCCAGTTGCTTGATCTAAAAGCATTTTATTATATTCTTTTCTATATTCATCAAGACTATCTTCATTCATAGGAAGTAATATAGTCTTTTCAAAATCCACTTTATTTAATCTACGATTAGATATAGTGATTTTAGTAGTTGCTCCACAGTCAAAACTATTTAATAGTTCTGAATATTCCAAAAACATTGCTTCTTTATCACTACGACTTGCTACTGCATAATTTATATCTGTAAATCTAAATGTTTTAGAGTATTTATTCTTGCCAACTAAAAAGACACCATCTTCCCAGATTCGTTGAACTGGTATGGTGTCCTGTACTCCTTTAGGAGCAACAAACTTTTCTTTATCATTTTTAAATAACATTTTTAGGGTTTTCATTATCTGCACCCCCTATCATCTTTTTTAGTAGAAATTCTTTCTACTTCCTCTACATCATATTTATTGATAGGATAAGTTGTTCCCTCACTATCACGAGCAATATATTCTAACTCATCAAATACGAGTGCTTTCCAATCGTTTTTATGAACTTCTTTCCCATCAAGTTCATTCATTAGTTTCATTACTTCATCATCTACTTTATCAAGTAAATTCTCTTTTTCTAGTCTTTTTAACATTAACTCTTTTCTAAAAACTAACATTGTTTTCCTCCTTTTTCGATTTCATCTTTTAATAATTCATAATAAAAATTAGTGGGCTTGAAAGCTAATTGTTTAGGCACTAAAAACTCTGATTTTAACCAAGCCCATATAAACTTCTCGGCTGTCATACCATTGTAAGTAAGAAAGCCTAGTGCTGCAAATGGCGAAGCACCCAAAATGCACACCCAAGAAAGTGTTTCTATTCCGAATTTGCCCTTTAATAAGAAGTAAAGTAAAACTGCTACTCCACAAGCAAAGACAGAAAAAATGAACTGTCTTAAAGACAGTCCAAAGAATATACTTTCGGTATAATTTCTAATCTCTCGATTTATTTTAACTTCCACTTATTATCTGCTCCTTTCTTGTTTTTTTAACTTTTTTTCTTGTTCTTTTTTATCTTTTTCTTCATCATAGATATACTCACATAATTCTTTTGTATCTAACTTTGCCATATCTCTAGCAATTTTTAAAGAATCTAAAGCATAGCCATTTGTAATGCCACTCCTAGAATCATCATTATCTTTAATATTATCTTGTAAGTTTTGATAATAAACATCATCTTGCAAATTTTCTCTACCATTTCGTAGCAAATATTCTAATGCCAATGCACATTGAAACGGATCTTGCCCTTTTATGATTTCCTCATATTTTTTCATAAACAATTACCTTTCCCTTTCTTTGTTTTTGAATTTCATATTGTGAGTATCGTAGAAAGAAGATACATATTTTGAAATATCTTCTTTTACCATTATACTCTCTTTACTTGCTAATTCTTTGTCACTTTCTGTTTTAGAAGATAAAGATTTCATAAAAGCCTTATCTTCCTTATCTTTTAATTCTCTAAAACCTTTATCTTCCCATAATAAATTAGCAATATAATTTAATTTTTGTAATATCTTATTACTACCACTTAATATTTCGATATTTCCTGTCATAAGTCCATTGGTAATAAACCATTTTTCAAAGTCAATTTGTCCTAGTTCCTTATATCTTCTCGTTAAACCTATATTTTCTTCACTATAATAATCTTTTGGGTAAACATTATTGCTACATTGTCTTGTATAGACTTTTCCATCTTTGTAAGTCATACTTTTAAAAAGTTCTCTACTCATAGTTGCCTACCTTTCTTCTCTATCGTGAAAGGCAAGATTACCACCGTTTATTACCTTTTCGTATGCTTTTTCTCCAGAATTTTTATCATAATAATATCTGCCATACCCCCAAGACAAATTATTTTTTTCTTTATCAATGGTATAATTAAAAGCAACAATATACTCTTTTCGATTCATACTAGGAACATCTTTCTCTACTAATGCAATAGCCTCATCTTTTCTAAATCCTGTTTCAAGTATTTTTAAGTTACCATTATAATTTTTTTCTTCAAAGCCTATAGTTTCTTTATATTCATTCTCTATTCTTTCTTTATTATTAGATAGCCATTCTTGTAGCATTTCATAACTAGAACGATTAAAATTAGAATATTCTTTTGAATCTAAAAATTGATTTGCAACGTAATCACAGAAATCATAATTAGTATCACATTCTAAAACCCCATATTTATTTATCATATCGTGTAATAAGTCATATCCTAAAACAAAAGTAAAATATGCCTTTTCGCTTTCTAAATCTGTCTTATCAATATATACTTCATCAATATATTCCTTTATATTTTGTTTTAATCCAACAGTATTTAAAGATACATTTTCTGCATAATTTCCATCTATATAGTCCTGTTGGCTTTTATAAATTGTGACTAGATTTTCTTTTGGGTTATCATAATTAGTTTCATCTGCTTCAATAACATAACCTTTATAAGTCATAGTTTCTTGAAATGCTAATCCATCAAAATATTTCATTATATTTGGTGTATCAAGATTTGTTTTTTCATCTAAATATTCTTTAGTAATTCCATTATTTGCACAAAATTGTAAGTACCATTGCACTCCATCTTTATTGTTTATATCTTCTGGATATAGTTCTTCGATAGAAGTCCATATATTATAATGAGTTTCAGCAGTGATATATCCAATTTGATACACACTTTCTAAATCTTTAAATAAATAATTATCAAAACTATAATCCCATTCTGGTACTTTAGCATAACCCGTTTTCATTTCTTTAGTAAATGGTGTAAATTCTACTATTTTATCTACTCCATTACTAATAATACTTGTAGTGTCATTAGTATCTGGATTTATCAAAATATAATCTATTTTTGTTCCAAATAGTTCTTCACCTTCTTTTATCGAGTTTTCTATATTATTTTTAATAAAATTTATAACATCTTCTGTTGGCATTATCTCGCCTCCTTATCTTTGTTTCTATTATTTTTTAACAAATCTTCTATTTTATCAACTGCCTTATTTTTTGAAACAAAAGTATTATAATCTACAAAATCATTCGGATATTTATCGCCAAGTTTTATCTCTTTATTAGTTATCATTGAGCCTATTCTATTTACACAAACGCTTTTTTCAATGGAGGCAATATCATTACCAAAATCACTATCTCGTAAATCATAACAATAAAGTCCTTTACTTTCATATTCTTTTCTTTCTTCATTACTCAAAATATGAGTTACTAAATATTTCATAAATCATCACTCTCCTATAATCCCATCATTTCTCGCACTACACGATCGGCTAGTTTTATTGTTCCGACTAACACTAACATATTGAAAATCAACTCGCCTATATACTTCCAAACTTGAGTAACGGCTGCTGCGTTTGCATCCACAACTGGTGGGCTAGAAGCAAATAGTGAGAATATGATACAAGCAAGAACAATAATTGCTCCCTCTAGGCATACAGAACAATATGATTTTAAGAAACTCTTTCCAACATTTTGTACTGGCTCTCCGGCAAATGTGCTTAAAGGTATCGGAGCAATAGCAGTATATAAATACAATTTAAAGAATCTACCATACACAGTCATTATCATTATAAAAGACAAGACTGTTATAAATAATCCACCTATCAAAGTGACAGCCCATAATGGAATTGACTCGAAAAAGCCACAACTTTCTATTGCATTTATAATCCCCTGTGGAAGTGTTGTTTGTGTTGCTCCACCAAGTCCTGCTGCTGTCATAATTGTTGATATTGCACCCTGTACTATCTTAAATATAGATAACATTAAATTAAGTCCATAGGTAACAACTATCTTTGCTATGGCAAATCTAATAAATAATTTTAGTGCGTGTTCTGGCTTCTTTACTTCTGCAAATGAGCCACAAGTTTTCATTACACCTACAACAAAAAATAACACTAAAAGTGCTAAACCTATTGCTTGTAATGCTCCGTGAATATTAACAATAACATTCCAAATTGTGCCACCCTTAAATTGTTCTGGCGACTGTGTAATAAGTCCCCATATTTCCGATAACTTACTATTCCAAGTTTCCAAAGCATTCTGTAAATTTTGTACTACCCAATTTCCAGACATTTAATGCACCTCCTTATAAATAAAATTAGGGAGTAAGATTTTCTCTTACCCCTCTGCTTCTTCAACATCTTAACTACCTGTAATCATATTTAGGATTTCTTTTGCAAAAGTAATGATAATACCACCTGCAACAGTCAAGAAACCATTTGCTCTTTGGCTAGGGTCGTGACTCTTTAATGCAAGACCCACTTGCACAATTCCCCAACCTAGTAAAATCATACCGATAGCACGAATCAAACCAAATATAAAGTTTGATAAATTGTTTACTACTGCTAAAGGATCATCTGCTGCAAAAACTGTCATACTTGTTCCAATAGTTAGTGCAAATGCACATACTCCTAAAGCATATACTTTAAATAACTTCTTTCCTTTTTTTCCTAATTTTAATTTATTATTTTTCATTTTTCCTATTCTCCTTTTCCTTAAAATATTCTTCTATCTCCTCTGAAGATAAAAGTTCATAATCTCCATCAATTTCTTCTATTTCTGTAATTGGCATATTAGGTACACCATCTAAAATTGAAATTGAGGCTACTGCATTTTCTGTTCCACCGTGAATATATGGCTTTTCTTTCCCATCTGTGGTCTTTGCTACATTAGGGTGTTTTAAAATGTCATACTTAAAGTCCATTATAGGTCTTTCGCCCCTTATGAATAACAAAGCGTAACGATTATCTAAAAGCCTTACTTCATCTGGTGTTAAGAGTTCTCTACCACTAATTTGATAGTTAGTAGAATAATTACCAGAATGACCGGTACTCTTACCGTGTGTATCTAAATCTATCGTTTCTTTTCCGAGCAACTCACTAACATACTTGTGTGTACTTTGCTCGTTTCCACCAAGATATAGAAATTCATCACAGTTACCAACAATACTCTCCCATTGTTTCTCGAATAAAGCCTTTAACTGGGCTAGATTTTGTAAAATAATGCTTACTGATACTTCTCTACTTCGCATTACTGAAAGAATCTTGTCGAAGTCATCTGGTAAAGATACATTGGCGAACTCGTCCATTACAAAATGGACGTGTACTGGTAAACTTCCACCGTACTTATGGTCTGCCAAAAAAAACAACTGCTGAAACAGTTGCGTATATAAAATGCTTACAAGAAAATTAAAACTTGTATCATTGTCGGGTATAAGTGCAAATAATGCCACTTTCTTTTCTCCTAGTGATGGTAAATCTAATTCATCTACCATTGTAAGAGAAGCCAAACTTTCCAAGTTAAACTTTTCTAGTCTTGAAGCAAGTGTAATTTGTATTGATTTTAGTGTTTTAGCCGAGCCACTTCTATAATCACGATAATACTTGACTGCAATGTGTTCTGGCTCTCTACTTTCTAACTTGTTAAATAAGACATCTAACGGGCTTAAATAACTATCATCATCTTCGTGTACTTCCCCTGCTCGAAGTAACTCCATAACCATAGGGAAATTTTGTTCTTCCTCTGGTGCTTCATACTTCAAATAAAACACAAGTGCCAAAAGTAGCATACTTGCAGCCGTGTCCCAGAATGGGTCATTACTAGATGAGCCTTTCGGTGTTGTTGCCTTAAACAAGTTTGTCACAAGTTTTTGAACATCATTGTCTGATTTTAAGTAAACAAACGGATTATAACAATGACTTTTTTCCATATTGATTAAGTCTAGCACCTTTACTTCATACCCAGACTTTTCTAATAGGTGTCCTAAATCTCTGACTATCTCGCCTTTCGGATCAAGAACAACAAAAGAAGTATTCGTCTGCATAATATTAGGCTTACAATAAAATCTTGTTTTTCCTGCTCCACTACCACCACAGACCAAAACATTCAAATTTCTTCGGTGTTTTTTACCATTTAATCCTAGTCCTACATTTTGTGTTAAGATTTTGTTATTTGATATAGGCATTTGCTTATACTTTTTATTTACTTCTCTTGCAATACCCCACTTTGCAGAGCCGTGTTCTTCACGCCTACGATAGTTCTTTTGGCTAGATAGGTAAATACTAATTCCCATAATATATGCTAATATGAAAATTAGTATTGTTCTTACACTATCACTACACCAAGACAAATGAAAAGGCTCATTTATTGCATTAGGAAATTCTTTTATAATTAAAGAAAGTCCACCACTTACATAGGGAGCAATTAAAAGAGCCAACCATATTGTAGGAATAATACCAAGTATAGAAAGCCATTTTACTGTTCTAGCAGTATCTTCTTTCATCTTTCGCTAAACGCTTTACAAACGGTCTTTTTTTTTCTGGGATTTCAAAGATTTTCATAAGTAAGTCATCAACTAATTCTGTATCTTCATTATTTCTTATTAGTTCATTTCTTTTATCGTTAAGTGCATTAACAATAATACCTTTTTCATATTCTTTTAACTCTAATATAATAGTATCTTTCACTTTGTATTCCTCCTATCTTTCATAGGCTTTATTCTTTTGTTCTTTAGCCATTTTTTCAAAACAAGTATTCATTCTACTATTCATATCTTCCATAGCACCTCTAATATCGCCAAGCATATTTTTAACTTCGCTTGATTCCATATCTTTTAGTGATTCTGGAAGATTATCAAAGTTATATGATGAAACATCAATACCGTGTTTCTTACATATTAAGTAAGAAGCACAATAACTTTTAAAATTATCTAGTTCTTGATTACCACTTTCTTCTAGTCCAACTTTTGCTAGTTCCACAGATAAAGCATTGAATATAGCAGGTGCTTCAAGTCCTTTGCGAATATATAGTACATTATCTTCCTTATTCCACTCTGCTCCTACTCCATCTGGTAATTCTTTATTCCCAGAAACATCAACAGGACATTCATACAAAAATGCTTTTAATAAATCTCTGTCATTATAGTTTCTAGTATTTTCTCTAGGCTTTGCGTTAGTTTGTGAAATATCAAGCATTCTTTTTGGATTATAGAAAGTTCTCGTTTTTCCACTTTCTTTATCGTAACTTTCGCTAGGCTCTAGTATTTTTATAAAGACTGGATTCTTATGCACAAATGCTCCTGCTTTTCTCCAGTCATCATACTCTTTTATTTGAGTAGCATTTGGCATTTGAGCAGAAATTAAAAGAGCATTATTAACAGAGTAAACATTAAATATTGCTTGAGTATCAAGATATTGTTTAAATTTTACTGGATCTGTTCTAACTTCTTCAGCAGTTTTATCTGCCAAATCATATAACTCTTGTCTTTCTACTTGTTTTTTCTTTGCCCATTCATCTTTATTGAAAGGCATATTACTTTGTTCTTGTTTATTAGAACTTATAATATCATCAAAATTCATTTTCTATTTCCCTCTTTCTTTAGATTTTTTCTTTTTGTTTTTAGGTTGCTCGTGTTTCGTTTCTTTGTTTGAAACATCTTTTTTCAAATCAGATTTTTCTAATTCTGCTTTTTGTTTCTGTTCTTCTTTGATATTTTTAATTTCTTCTCTTACAGATGGCTTTTTATCAGAATTAGTACCCACCTCTGTTTTGTTTTTGCTCGTTGATGAATGCTCGGACTGAGGGCTTTTTGCAGTCTTTGCTAACTCCGGGTTTGACATTGTATTTTCTTCCTTTTGAACTGGCTTTGACATTAAATCATCTACCAAGTCATCAAGGCTCTTTGTTTCAACACCTTTGTCATTTGCTTCTTTGCCATCACGGGATTTCATAATTTCGCTCTTAATAGAGGCTTCATCATAAGTAACTAACTTGAATCTATTAACAATTCTATTGATTTTAGCAGCGTCTTCTGCTCTACACATAATATCTACTTTGCCATCTGGATTTTTCTTATCAAATAGTGCAGTAAATAAAACACCATATCTTTTGGCTTCTTTTTGGAACAGTTCTAAATCTTCTTTTCTAATAGTAAAGATTTTTAACTCTTTTCCAGACTTTAACATTTTATTTAATGTTGTTTTGCCTTTAGACTTCTTTTGGTCTTTTGATAAAGCATAAAGTCCTGCGATACAATTTTTAGTTAATGATCCTCCAGTTTTTAATAAAAACTCTGTACCCTCTAAATACATTTTGAAAATTGTTTCAGCAGCGTCACCTGATGTGTTCATTATCTTTCACCTCCCTATCTTTTTGTTCTTCAAAATCTTTTACATTTTGCTCCATCTTCGGAGTTCTTTCTTCTATACCATCACATAAAACCACCTCCTCTCGTAACGGTGTAATTTCTTTATTTAAAAGGTCTATTTCATTTCTAACAGATTCCTTTTCACTTTGACTTTTGGCTTTCTTGTGCCTGTACCACAACTTGCTTCTTTTATCTAATAAACTGTCTAATTCTTTTGTTTTTTGTGTCTTAAACGCAAAAAATTGCTCGTAAGTATCTAATTTATTACTTACGAGCAAATCAGTTTGTTTTGATATTTTATCTAACTCTTTCAATTCTACACGAATCTCTGGAGATAATCTTTTATTAGGATATTCAGTAGGAAATACTTTCAGCAAATAGCAATAGTGTAAATATAAAGCATATAAGCCTTTGTGTTTTTGCTTCTTATATGGTGTGTAAGTCTTTGATCTTTTCTTATTGCCATATTCATCTATAAAAGGTATTCTAGGTGCTTGTTCTATTTCTATTCTCTCTTTTATTCTATCAATACTATAATCATACCCAAAGCTTCTTTCAATACGAATATGCTTTTTATAAGGCTCTCTTACTACACTTAATCTACTACCACGATAAATAAGGTCGTAGTCCATTGCTTTCATTAAACATTCAAAATCTCTAAATGAATAGGCTTGAGCAATGGCTCGGTCTATATCTTCTTTAGTCGTTGTATAATAGTTATTTTTTTCAATATAGCCTTTATAGTAATTAGCATAATTGATTTTACTATTTCTACACGGCTTTTCTTCTAATACAGAAAGTCCATATTCTTCACATAGTGAATCCGATAGTTGTCTTAATCTAGCATAAGTTTCCCTTTTATCATAATATCTCTTACCATCTTTAAATGACACAGAATTGATAACAAAGTGATTATGAATATGCTTTGTATTAAGATGGGTACTTACGATTACTTCAAAACGGTCGCCCCACATTTCTTGTGCCAACCTAACACCAATAGCGTGTGCTTGTTCTGGAGTAACTTCTCCCTCTGCAAAAGACTGGAATGCGTGAAAACCTAAAATACCACCAGTCTTATTATATTGCTGTTTAGTAATAAGCATTTCTTCGTATGCACTTTCAACAGAACAATTAAGAGAAGAAACATAGTATTGATTTTCAGTTTTAAAATCTGCTTCAGCATACTCTATAACATTATGAAGTTCTTTGTATGCTTCTTTTCCATAGTCACTATTAAGAGTTTTTTCTATATTAGTAGTATAGTCTATAACGTGGTCTAGTCTTTTTTCAATTTTCCATATACCTGTCGTAGCCATTGCTCTCTCCTTTCTTTCCAATAAAAAAAGAGCCTATCATTTTACTGATAAGCCCCACATAAATCTAATCGCTAAATTGTAATTTACCACAATAAATTTATTGCACAAGCAACAACTATACCTATTAGGATTATTATCCATCCTATTGTTTTTTTATGCTCTTTAAACCATTTTGACATATTTACCACTCCTATCTGTTCGACAAATTACTATTTGTTTTTTCTCTATAATTATATCAAAAAAAGAACAAATCATAAATACAATCTGCTCTATAAATTGTAATTTGTGCATTACATTTCATCTTTATTTGGCTTTCTGACATTATTTATAAATTCTTCATCACAAGCACCATATTTTTTATAGTTTTTTCTTGCTTGTTCTAATGTCATACTTCTATTACAATCACTTTTTTCTTTTAAGTCATACATATTATTCATAAAAACATCATTTTCCCAAAAACATACAGGGCATATAAATCCTACACATTCACTAACTTTTTTGGGTAATGTTTTATATTCACAACATAAGCATTTCTCTTTCATTACTTTACCTCACTAAATTACTATCTTGTGTTCCAATTATATCACAAAGGACAAGTAATTTTCAACTTAATTACCTGCCCTACTTATTGTAATTTATCTTTTAAAATAACCTATAATAGTTCCCTTTTGTAAAATATGCC
>CAOJEH010000001.1 GCA_948434005.1 uncultured Mycoplasmatota bacterium | reverse complement strand
CTCTGGCATTGGATTTACCGTATCCATTACTGGAGTGCTTGCCTCTGGCATTGGATTTACCGTATCCATTACTGGAGTGCTTGCCTCTGGCATTGGACTTACCGCATCCATTACTGGAGCGTTTGTCTCTGGCATTGGATTTACTGCATCCATAGCTGGCATTCCTATATTATTAGGATTTTCAACATTTTGAGATTGAGCCATATCTATTCCTGGAGTTCCAATAGCATCATTTGTAGGTGATATTGTCATTCCACTATCTACCATTTCTTTTGCACCTTGTGCTGATTCTGCGCTTACTTTGTCAACTTTATTTCCTTTTTTGTTAGAGGTACTAATAAATATTATTAGAGCAACTATTAATAGTATTACACCACCACTTATTAAAAGGCCTGGTATTGTTAAAAACCATTGAAAATCCATATTATCTACTCCCTTATTTTATTCTATTCTTATTCTATATATAATAATATCAAAAAAAAGAATCAATTGCAAATAATTCTTTATTTTGACATTTTTTTACGTTGTAAATTTTGTCCAGTATACATTTTGCTTTGGTTCTAATTTAAACTCCATATTTTCTTTAGTTATAGGATGATTAAATTTTATTTTATAAGCAAATAGTGCGATTGGCGTCATATCTTGATTTCCATATCTTTGATCTCCACATAGTGGATAACCTCTATTAGAAAACTGAACTCTAATTTGATGATGTCTACCCGTTTTTAAATCTATTTCTATAAGAGTCATATTATCTTTTTTGTTTTTTTGTAACACTTTATATTTAAGTTCTGAATATTTTCCGTCATCTTTTGTCGTAACTATTGTATTACCATTTGGAGTTTTCTTTAAATAATCTATAAATATATCTTCATTTTTATCCATAACTCCATTAACTACAGCTAGATATGTTTTTTCAAACTTATGATTTTTTATTTGCTCTGTCATCCTTTTAGCTGCCTTAGAAGTCTTCGCAAAAACCATAATACCTCCAACAGGTCTATCTAGACGATGAAGTAATCCTAAATAAACATTACCTGGTTTATTATACTTTTCTTTTATATATTCTTTAACTATAGTAAATAGATCTTTATCTTTAGTAATATCACTTTGGCTTAAAATATTAGGTTCTTTTTCTACAACAATTAAATGATTATCTTCATACAATATATTTAATTTATTCATTACTTTCCCATCTTCCATATATTCCACATGGGAGAATTAAGTTATTGCTAGTTATCTTTAACCCAATTTCTCCACATGTTATTTTTCCTTTATGGTTTTTATCCACAATTATTGTTAATAAATTATTTAATACTGTTGGAGAAAGTCCTGTAGTATAAGAATTTATTAAAAAGAATAGTGGATTATTACTTAATATTTCACTACATAACAAAACTAAATTATATAAATCCTTCTCTATATTCCAAATTTCTTTATTAGCACCTCTACCATAACTTGGTGGATCCATTATAATAGCATCATATTTATTACCACGTCTTATTTCTCTTTTTACAAATTTAACTACATCATCCACTAAATATCTAATTTCACTATCTTTAAAACCTGATTTATCGACATTTTCTTTACACCATTCAACCATTCCTCGTGATGAATCAACATGAGTCACATTAGCATTAGCAGATAAACATGCGACTGTGGCACCTCCAGTATAAGCAAAAAGGTTTAGAACTTTTATTTTTCTATTACTATTTTTAATTTTATTTATCATAAAATCCCAATTATAGGCTTGTTCTGGAAATAACCCAGTGTGTTTAAATCCCATCTGTTTTATATTAAATTTTAAATCCTTATAATTAACAATCCAACTAGATGGAGTCTTTTTTAAATTTTCCCAATGTCCTCCACCCTTATTACTTCTATAATAAATTGCATTAATCTTATCCTTATACTTTTCTTTTAAATCTCCATTATCCCAAATTATTTGAGGATCAGGTCTTAATAGATATACATCTTTCCATCTTTCAAATTTTTCTCCTCTAGAGGCATCTATTAATTCATAATCTTTAAAACTATCTGCTACTTCCATATTATTCTCCTTTACTATTTTCATAAATAAGTGCTTCGTATAATAGATCTACTATATGTTCTGATGGAACTAAATTGTATTTTACTATTACATTTTCTATTACATCATCAGAAAAATCCATATTTAAATATTTAAATACAGATTCTTTTTTATTATTTATTCCTTCTAAATAGTTACTTGTATATAAATTATCTATAATTAATAAATCATAATCCTTAATCCATTCTTTAAACTTTTTAATTATAGTACTTGTTCTTTTCACATATTTAAAATTATCTTTATCATAACTTATCATATTGATAATATCTGGTATACTTATTTTACTTTCATCTAATCTATAATCAAATCTGTCTTCTAAAGTTAGACCATTTATTTTTAAAGCTGAAAGTTGTGCGATATCTCCATCTTTTATCTTAGTAGGAATAATTTCTAAAATAATATACTTTTTTCCATTCATTTATATCACCAGTTTTATTATACAATAAAAATAATAAATATCATAATCTATTTTTTTATTTTGGCAGGTATTCCTGTTACTGTTACATTTTCTTTAACATCTTTTAATACTACGGAATTAGCACCTATTTTAGAATTTTTACCGATAGTAATATCGCCTAATACTTTAGCACCACAACCAATTACTACATTATCTTCTATAGTTGGATGTCTTTTGCCTTTATTATTAGTAATACCTCCTAAAGTAACTCCATGATATAGCATTACATTATCTCCTATTATTGTAGTTTCTCCGATTACTACACCAGTACCATGATCAATAAAGAAATCTTTACCTATTACAGCACCTGGATGTATTTCTATACCTGTTCTTTTTTTTGCTTTTTCACTTAAGCACCTTGCTAAAAAGAAGTGTTTTTTCATATATAGATAGTGTGCAATTCGATAATAGGTTACTGCTTTAAAACTTGGATACAATAATACTTCTATATTCTTCTTAATCGCAGGATCTTTTCTTTTTATTAAATCTAGTTGAGATTTTATATATCCCATAATCATCACCTATAGTAATTTATGATGATATAAAAATCTAGAGTAATTGATAAAACCATTATATATTTTTTATAATATAAAAATACTATGAGTGTCATAGTATTGGTATAAATTGGTATAAATAATTTACCTTGTTCGATTGTTTTAAAATATTTCGTAGTATATAATTCATTTGGAATACTTAGTTAGTTTAGGTACTATTCCCCTTTACTTTTAAAAGTGAAAGGGGGTGATTTTATGACAAAGAGAGAGTATTATCTTTTTCTAATCATATTACTCCTTATTATTATGATTTTTATCATTCTAATAAAAATAGTACCAACTGTATAAGTCGGTACTAACCACATTTTTGGGATAGTACCTAACGCTTCAAAACTAGGTATCCCCTTTTTTATTGTATGAAGTTTCCTTCATCTATATACAATATATCATAACCAAATAATAATTTCAATTTATTTATAATATTTGGTATAAATTGATATAAATAATTTACCTTGTTCGATTGTTTTAAAATATTTCGTAGTATATAATTCATTTGGAATACTTAGTTAGTTTAGGTACTATTCCCCTTTACTTTTAAAAGTGAAAGGGGGTGATTTTATGACAAAGAGAGAGTATTATCTTTTTCTAATCATATTACTCCTTATTATTATGATTTTCATCATTCTAATAAAAATAGTACCAACTGTATAAGTCGGTACTAAAACATTATACTAATGGGATAGTACCTAACTCGTCAAAACTAGGTATTCCCTTTTTTATTTTATGCAAATTTCTTTAACATATTAATACTAACATATTTTGATAACTTTGTCAAAAATGTATTATCCATTTAAATCAGTAAATTCTTGGTTAAGAGTATTATATTTAGCCCCTACTTTTGCTCCTTCTGCTTGTTCTAGGACATACCATCCTTTACGAAACATTAATTCATATGTTTCTCTTTGTAATTTAATATAAGTATCAAACATATCTTTAAATTCTTGATATAGTGCCTCATTACTTGCTTCAGTTAGGGCAACTGTATAATTCTTAGTCATCTCTTTTAAACAACTAAGTAATGAATTAATATAATCTTTTTCATTTAATTCTACTCCTGTAGGAACCTCTGTCTTTTGATTTTTTATTTGATTATTATTCATTGCTTCCTCCTTCATTTAATATATTTAAGACTTTTTGCATTGACTCATAAAATATATTTGAAGCTTTTTCTAATTGTTTTCTTAATTCTTCATCTTCTACACTATTAATGGCATTATATGCACTTTTATAAGCTCCATAATTCCAAGTAAACATATCACTTAAATAGTCTAAATCCTTACAACTTATAATACTAGGTACTTCTTCATAATTATTCATTATTTTTCCTCCCAATAGTATTGTGGTAAGTTAACTATTTTTTTATACACTTTTTAATATCTTTTGTAGTAGGACCATAAATAATATTTCCATCTATATCAAATCTAGAACCATGGCAAGGACAATCCCAGGTATTTTCTTCCCTATTAAAAACTAGGTTACATTTCATATGAGGGCATATTAAAGATACCATATGTCTATTACCAAATGTATCAGTAAAAACACCATATTTTACTCCTTTTATTTCTATATATTCTGGATTACTCTTTTTAAATAATGCCTCAGGATATACTTTCATATAATGAAAACTACCTATAATTGATTCTATAATTAAAGAGGAATTAATTCTATTAGGATTAAATAACTTTTCATATTTATTTTCCTTATCCATAATTAAATCACTGATTATCTTAGAACCAATCATAGAGTTAGTCATTCCCCAAGCATTATATGCGGTAGATATATATAAATTATCTTTTACTTTACCAATAAAAGGTAAGTTATCATTACTCATAATATCTTGATTCATCCAAGTATATAAAGGATCTTTCTTAAATAAATTCTTGAAATCTTTTCTGCTTTTATCATAATTTTCTTTATAATCTATTTTACTAGTAAGTCTATGTTTGTTAGACCCATAGATTAAATAATCTTTATAATATCTAATAGACATTAAGTTATCATCTATATTAATTGCACTATAGTTACTAGTATTTTTCATCTTAGCCACATTAACATATTCTCTTTTTATATATGTTTTTAATGGTATCATTGTAGGTATTATAAAAAATGGATAATGACATGCGACTATTACTTTTTTAGCATATATTATACCTCTATTAGTTTCAACTTTATATTTATCCTTTTCTAGTGTTATATTTTTAGCAGTTACATTTTCATATATATCTACATATTCACTAATTATTTTTACAAGTCCATCTAAATACTTTAGAGGATGAAAGGTATAAGTATCACTTACTTTTATACCACTTACAATATTATCACTTAATATATCTTCTACTTTGATATTCCATTTTTTTAGTAATTCTTTCTCTTTACTTATCTTTTCTATATTTTTTGCATCTCTTGTAAAAAGAATAGATGCCACTTTTTCTAAATCACATTTTATCTTATTTTTATCTATAATATCTTTTATTAATTTAATGGCATCAATTTGAGAATTTAAATATAATTTAGCAGTATCCTCATCAAAATTATTTGTTAATTTAGTATAGATATTTTCTTGTAAATAACTTATTTTTGCAGTAGTTTTACTAGTAATACCACAACCTATTTTACCTTTATCTATAATAGCTACTTGTTTTCCTATATCTTTTAAAAAATAGGCAGTATTAAGTCCTGTTATACCTCCACCTATAATTAAGATATCTGTAGTTAGTTCTTTTTCTATATTTTTACTTTTTACTTTTATATTAATATCTTCCCAAATAGAAATATTTTTCATATAATCACCAGTATTATTATGCTATGTATATAAAAAATAATACTATTTCGTAGTATTATAAATATTCTTTTAATTTTTCAACACATTTTTCTTGCATTGAGATATACTCTTTTACAATATTTGAAACTTCTTTATCTATTTCTTTTTTATTATAAATTCTTCTTCCTTCAATAATTCCCATATTAGTACCTTGCATGAGAAGCTCTGCTATTTTAGAGTTACTATGATCAGTTAGAGTTTTCATTTCTACTCCATACCAAGTCATAGCTTTAGTAACAGCACCTGTCTCATGTGGTTCATCAGTACTATTATATTTTTTATAAATATCTTTAATTTTTTCAGAGATATCACTATAATCATTATATTGTTTATTTAATATTTCCCTAAAGTCGCGATCTTCTACCTTATCCAATATAAAATGAATAGCGTCCATTCCCATAGATGCACCTTTATTTATTTCATCTAATGCATTAATATTTTCTTTCATTAAATTATCCTCCTCTATTATTATGATAATTTAGAAGAAAATAATACACTATTTATCTTTTAATTTTAGCTGTAAAATATGCATTTAAAGGTATTGAAAAAGTTACTATTAATAATAAATAATTTAAATACATATCAAGTTTTAATAAGATAGTTAATAAAAGTAAGGTATAACCAAATATTCTACCAATATTTAAAGCTACTTCTCTAATTGACCAAAACTCCATTGTATTATCTTCTTTTATAATACTTGAATTAGATACATTATACATTCTTATTTCTATTATCATTGTTAAAATATTAATAAGTGAATTGTATATCATATAGTAAATTATTAAGGTTATATTATTAGTATAAAACATCAATAAGAGTAGTGATATAACAGGAATTATTCCACATATAATAATAACTCCTTTATCACTTTTATTTTTAAATTTCTTACTATAAATATGTGCCATTAATATTGTAATAATAGATGATATGGAAGAGATTAATCCTAGATTCATATCTGTTTTAAAAGCATTAAATATTAATATTGTTACTAATGTATCTAAAACTGTGGTACTCATACCTTTTAGAATTTCTTCTTTATGCAAGTTTCTTACATTTTTATCTTTCATTATTATTTTAAATGACTTTATTGGGGTAAATTCATAGTTCTTCTTTTCAATTGTTTTTATAAAAAATGATGTAATTATCTGAATACCTGATATTACCGCTATTACGATGGCAGTTAAATAAAAGTTTGTTGTAGTAATTATACTACCTAAAAAAATAGGTGTTAATACATTTACTATTAAATGTGTTGTTTTTCTTTTTACCTCATACTGTTCTCTATCTTTATTCTTTATTTGCTTTGAAATAAAAAGATTATATGGATACCAATATGCTATAGTAGCAACCCCATGTATAAAAGCTAATATTAATAGATGATTTAAGATTTCTTCTTTTAATATGATAATAAATAAAATATAGAAAAAATTTAAAATAACTCCTAGTCTAAACATACCTATTTGAAATTTATTTCTAACAATATATCCTACTATAAAACCAAATACACTTAAAAAGAAATAATGTAGTATATTATAAATTGATAAACTTGTTAAACTATCTGTTGATGTTTTAATAAAATATGCAGTTAAAAATGGGCCAAAAAATATATCTATTACCTTTCTTAAAGAACTAATTATTATAAATAAATTTTCTTTACTTCTAATACTCAATTTTTACACATCCTTTTTTATTACTTAACTAAACTATACATTTTCCTAATTAATACTACAGAAGATACTGCTCCTATAAGTAAAAAGGTAATCGCATATTCTAATTTAAATTTTAATAATATAAGAGTTATAATTCCACTAATAATAAAATTACCTATCTTTCTAAAAGTATTAAAATATATAATAGCTTGTTCATGATATATTGGTCTACATTTATTAAGTAGTACTGTTTTCATATAGTTTTGTAATGGATCTCTAATACTTAAAATTATTAAAAATCCTAAAGCTGATATAATTATACCTAGAAAGTCTTTTTCTATAAAATCTCCCAATAAAATTAAAAATAAAGCAAATATTAAAGAAGTTATTATAACTCTAGGTAGTTTTTTACCTACTTTTTTATATATTTTTATAAACAAAAGATTACCTAATACTCTAGATATTCTAGATAGTGCAATTATAAATGAAAGATATATTACAGCTTTATCTAGTTTTAAAAACTCTTCTAAATTATATTGTAGTAATAATTTTGTATTAGTTTGGGATAATTCTATTATAGAATATACTATTGAGTAAACTAGTAATATAATTAAAACTCTTTTAGTAATTTTAAAATCTCTATTTTCTACTTCTTCTTCATTATCTTGTTTTATCTCATATATAAAGTTAGATAAAATACAATTATTAATACAAAAAGCTATACATATTAACATTGGAATATATGGATTAAGATTAAATAAAAAACCTGATACAAATGATACTATCATTGTTACTATTGAATAAATTAGAGTAGAAAAATTTTGTATTTTAATAAACTTATCTAACCTATTTTGAGCTTTTAAGTTTTCTCTTAATATAACACTATCCATATCTTTAAATAGAGGTGCTACATTATATAATATATAACCTATAAGTATTAGGATATAGCTTTTAGAAAATGTTATTAATATAGATGATAGTAACATCATATATACTCCAAATTTTAGTGAGGCCTTATTACCAATTTTTTTAATTATTTTTATAACAATATTTTGAATAAGTATTACAAATAACATAGAAAACATTGTAAGTGAAGAAATATCCATTGCAGTTAAATGTTTTACTTTAGTTAAAAATATTGTATTAATAGCTACAAAGAATACTAAATCTGCTGATAGACCATAAAATATTGGATATATTTTGTTACTTATATTTATCTTTTTATTTATATCCATATAATTATCACCAATTATAATTTATCACAGTTTTATTATTTACGTAAATAAATTGTAAATATATTTACATATACTTTGTAAATAAAAAAGAGAAGCTAACTTCTCTTAATATTTTATTTCTTAATCTTTTGTACTGACTTAGGACATATTTCAATATTTCCTAAGCCATCCTTTAAACTTTTTAATCCTTCAGCAGTATATGTTTCTTTTGTAATAGGTGATCTACGATGATTAAAAATATCTACAAGCATACAGTTAAGTCCTAAGATTGAATTTATATCATCAAGTTTTTGACTAGGTGCTTCTAATGAATTCTGTCTAATAGTTTGTGTTAGTTTTCCGTTTGTAATAGTTAATGTCTCATCTTTAAGACCAAATTCAGTAACTTCAGTTTCTCTTGAAATATTGTATATTATATTTTCATATGGATCCGTTATTGGTACTTTTTTCTTATCATGAACAACTGTTGCATTATCATCAGATATACTAACTCTAATTGTATCAGTTATACGATCATCTTTCTTGTAGTGAACTAATTCTAATTCTATACTATCAGAACCTATTTTTTTAACACTAGCCTTATTAACTAAATAACTATCTATACCTGTCATTTTTATATAATCAGAGTATACTCTAGCATCTATATCTAAACCCATTATATTTTCCCCCTCAAATAAATGTGTGCTTATTATATCATAATGTCTTAAATATGTCAATTTATTTTAAATACCCCAAATCTAGTAATAGTCTTCTTTTGAAATTATTTCTAAAGGTTCTTTTCTTCTTAATTCCTTTAATTCTTCATCTGTTACAATTTTTATATCTTTTGATATGTCCATATGTAAGATTCCATCTAAATGATCTAATTCATGTGATAAAACTATTGCAGAAAACTCACTAAATATTTCATTTTTCTTTTCACCATTTGTATCAAAATATTCTACTTCTAACTCATATGGTCTATCTGTTAATCCTGCAATATGCTTATTATTTTTCATACAGCTTAAACAAGCCTCCCAAAATCTACTATGTCCTTTTCTTTTTATTATAACTGGATTTATTAATACTTTACTTTCATTATAAGTAATATCTTTCCTATCTATGTCTTTAGTATTTTTTAAATAAATCATTCTTTTAGGTATACCAATTTGTACTGCTGCTAAGGCAAAACAAGATGTTTGAAGGCAATATTCCTCTAATAATTTTATGTCTTGTTTATAATCATTATTAGATAAATCTACTTCTTTTGATATTTGTCTTAAATATTTTTCATCATTTTCAATTGTTTTTCTAGTTATATCCATAATATTCTCCTATAAATTATAGTTATAATAACATATATATTTTTCTATTACAATATAATTAAATATGGAAAATATTAATCTTAATAATTTAATAATTGCTCATAGAGGTATTCATAATAATCTAAATATTCCAGAAAACTCTATTAAAGCATTTAAGCGCGCTATAGATTATAAAGTGCCTATAGAACTCGATATACACTTAACTACTGATAATAAATTAGTAGTTTTTCATGATTCTAATCTTCTTAGAATGACAGGAGAAAATAAATTAATTAGAAAATGTAGTTATGATGAGCTACAAAAGATGAGTTTACTAGATACAGATGAAAAGATTCCATTATTTGAAGATGTTTTATCTATGGTAGATGGTCAGGTTTTAATAGATATTGAAGTAAAGAATGATAAAAGACTTAATACAACAGTTAAACAATTAATAAAGACTCTTGATAATTATAATGGGCCCGTAATTATCCAATCTTTTTATTTGAAGTATTTACTTTCACTAAAACAAAAAAGAAAGAATTATATATTAGGAATTTTAGTTACTAATGCTGAATATTTTTACTATAAATTTCTTGATTCAAAGGCTATATTAAAACTATTAAAACCAAACTTTATTGCTTATAATAAAAGAATGGTCAAGTATTCAAGGATTCAGAATATAAGAAAAAAGGGTATATCAGTATTTGCTTGGACAATTAAAAATAAAAAAGAAAAAGAAGCTGCATTTAAATATGCAGACTCCATAATATCTGAGTATTTTAATTAATCATTATTAAAATTAGCATAAAGGCCTCTATTAATTTGCTCATCAAATATACATCTTTTATATAATGTTTTATAAATTTCAAAACATTTATTACAACTAATACATCTACTAGTTTCTTTATTCTTTAATTTTTCTATAAAATTATTATCTGCAATAAAAGCTCTACAGCATGATATTAAATCAATACCACTAAGAAGTGCATCATTCATTTGTTTTTCATCTCTAAAGCCTCCAACTAATATAATTGGAATTGATACTACGTCCTTTATTCTTAATGCATTATCTAAATAATAAGGCTTATTTTGTTTATATTTTCTGAAGTCTTCTCCACTAACTTCTATAGCACTAATACCGTCTTTTTCTAATAGTTTGCATATTTCTATTTGATCTTTTATAAAATCTATATTGTCATTTTTTAATGTTGAGTCTATTTTTACAGTTATTAAAAAGTTAGGATCTAATATAATATCATTAACTTTTGATAATATCTGATGTATTATTCTATATCTATTATCAATAGAACATCCATATTCATCAGTTCTCTTATTATAAAATGGATTTAAAAACTCACTTAATAAATAACCATGGGCTAGATGAATTTGTACTCCATCAAATCCTGTTTCTTTAGCTACTTTTATAGCGGATACATAACTATCTATACATGTATCAATATCTTTTTTAGTCATTATTTTAGCATTATCATTTCCACTAGGGCTGAGGGCTTTATCTCCAAATATTTTACTAGCTCTTCTACCTCCACAAGAAATTTGACAGATGATTTTTTGTCCATATTTATGAACTTCTTTTGTTAATTCTAATAACTTGTTATAGTTTTCTTTTTCATTTATACAAATATGTGTTAAATCTGCTCTTTGATTTTTTGATACAGCCATGTGGGAAGTTATAATTAGCCCTATACCTTGTTTGGCTAAATTTTTATATACATAAATATAAGCATCTGTTATTATTCCGTTCTTAGTTCCTAAATGTTCATTTGTAGCAGATCTAACTATTCTATTTTGAAGTTCAATATTTTTAATTTTAAATTTATCCCAAATACTTTTCAATACTAAATTCTCCTATTTATATAAAATTTTATTGTAGTTTTAAACCACCATCTACTCTAATAACTTCACCATCTATAAATCTAGCTTTATCTGATGCTAAAAATAGTACAACATCCGCGATTTCTTCTGGTTCTGCAAAACGTTTTAATAATGTTTTTTCTTTTTCTTCTTGCAAATAGCTTTTAGGTAAATCGTCGTTCATACCAGTATCTACCCAACCTGGTGCTACTGCATTAACATTTACATATGGAGCAAATTGAATTGCCAAGTTTTTAGTCAAATTTATAAGGCCTGCCTTAGACGCATCATAGTCAACACTATATGGATAAATAGTATCAATACCATTAGTAGATGTCATATTAATTATTTTTCCATATTTATTATCAACCATATGTGAACCTGCATATTTAGAAACTAAGAAAACACCAATCAAATTTGTATTTAATGTTTCTTGCCAATCTTTTATATTGTGATCTTCAAAATCATTATCAATAGCTATACCAGCATTATTAACTACAATATCTATATGACCATATTTATCAATTATAGTATCAATCATTCTTTTTACATCTCTTTCCTTAGAGACATCAGCTTTTATACACATACAGTCAGCGTAACTAGAAATAATCTCTTCTATAACTTCTGCTTCTTCTTCATTACTTCTATAGTTAATTACTACATTAGCACCACATCTTGCAAAGCCAACTGCAATACTACGTCCAATACCTCTAGAAGATCCCGTTACTAATACAACCCTGTCTTTAAAATTCATTTATATCACTCTCCGAATTTAATCTATAACCATATTTATCCAGTATATAATCAAATGCTTTATTATACTCTTCTACAGTTTCTTTTTTGCAATCAACTACACCTAAAGATATTTCATCACTATATGTATCTCTATATACACAATCATCATAGATAATTACTCCATCTAATAATTTATTATATAATTCTAAATCATTTTTAATAAATTCTTCTTTTCTAATTAAATATATCTTATGAGTTTCAGATATATTTTTAGTTAATACTTTAAAGAAGAAGTTTTCTTTATACTTTTTATATTCTTCTTCAGTAAGTATAAATATATCTATAATATTTTGACCTCTTTTAATATTTAATAATTTTTCAGATAAATAATTAATTTCATTTAAAGAATCATTATATACTTTTTCACTATAAAAACTTATTACTTTTTGAGTAAAATCTTCTTTTAAATTCCTATTCTTTTTAGATAACCAATGATATGTATCACTAATAGAATCAAAACTAAATATCCAGTTATCAGTATTTTTCTTTATTTTAGTAATATCATAGATAATTCCATTATAATTATTACTGTTTTTTAATAAAGTATCTATTTGTTGTATAAATACTCTATAAATTCCATTTTGAAATAAATACTCTTTTTGAGCTTCGGTATAGTTATTATTATCATCAAGTAAATCTGTAATAATATAATTTATTATATTATTACTATTTTCAATAACACTTTTACTCTTATTTATAGAAATAATTGATATATTATTATTTATATCTAATTCTTCTAACTCAGAAATATTCCCAATATAAATTATATCTGTAATATCTTTTTCTATTTGAATACTATTAATATCTACAAATTGATAGTCTATACTTTCTTTTTCCATATAGTTTTCTATCGCATCAGTTAAATTGTTTTTATTTTGTGCTGTTACAATTACTTTATTTTCCATTATATTCTCCTTTAATAAATCGAATTATATATTTTTTATCATCTCAATATGCTTTATACCAGCTTCCATAAAAATATCAGAATCTTTAATATAACCACATTTTTCATAAAATTTATATACTTGATATTGTGAATCTAGCTTAATTATTTTTATTCCACGGTCTTTATAAAAGTCCTCTATATACTTTAGTACTTCTCTTCCAAGACCTAAGTTTCTATATTCTTTAAGAAAACAAAATCTTTGTAGTTTAACTGCATTATTTTCTTTATATAAACATCTTATGGTGCCTACACTTATATTTTTATATTTAATTAGAAAGTGAATACAATCATTGTTTATAGAGTCATATAAATCTACTTCAATATCTTTTGATACACCTTGTTCTTTAGTAAAAACTAATTCTCTTATATTTAAACATATATTTAAGCTATCTATATCTTCAACTTTTATTATTTCTAAATCTTTCATTTATGATAATCTCCTAACTAAAAATCTCCCTCTAAAGTACATACTTCACATCTAATTGAAATTATAAATTTAATTTTCTATTTAAATACAACATTTTGTAATTTGCCAGTAGATAAAGCCACAACGTTATCACACCAAATTGTAACTAATCTATCAATTGCTTCTTTTGTATAAAATGCATAAGGAGCTGTAGCCATAATATTTCCCTTGTAGTCATACATCTTTTTCTCATTATCATATAATTCAAAAGCATAACTAATTTCTTCTTTTTCAGCCCTATTAAGAAGTAAATCATGATTATATAATTCCCTAGGGTTATTGACTACATTAATAAAACTATTACCATTCATTTTATTTATTAACTCATCTGTAATTAATTTGCTTGTTTCCTCATTTGTAGCAAATGCCGGAAAAATAAAATCTGCTTCTTTGAATATAGTTTCTAAATCAACTTTTTTATAATTATTTTGTTTTTCACTTCTATTCCAATAAATAACATTCATACCTAAAGCCTTACACATATCTGCTATTTTAGAACCTATTGTTCCAAGTCCAATAATACCTACCGTTTTATTTCTTATTTCAGTTGTTAACATATATTGTGAATAATCCATTTTATAATCTGTCTTTGCTTGGATTGGAAATTTCTTTGCTAAACACATCATAAGAAATATGCCATATTCGGCTACTGAATCAGTTGAATATTTTGGTATATTGCATACAACAATATTATTGTCTTTACAATAATCTAAATCTATCCAATCAAATGCTGTTGTAGATAAACAAACTCCTTTTAAGTTTTTTATCTTACTTAAATGGTTCGCATTAATATCCCAATTATACCAATCTGGATCTACTACTAATATTTTTTCTTCTTCATCTATTAAATATGGTGCTTTATCTAAATCAAAAGTATCTTCCAAAAAGATTAGTTCCCCCCCCCTTGATTTAATTCTTGAATTTGTTGTTCAGTAAAACTTTTTTTGTGATATGTTATATATAATTTCATTTTATTTTCCTCCTAAAAATACTATACAACTATATTACCATATATTATGCTTTATTTAAACTAAAAACAAGTATATTACTTATAGTTCAACTATTTCTTTTACATATGCATATTTAGTATCTTTATATAGTTTTAAATCTTCATATTTTTCTTTTGAATCTTTGGATATTAAATCAACTCTTTTATTACCATACTTTGTATATACTAAAGGGATTGTATTTCTCTTTTTAGTTTCAAAAGAGATATAAAAATTATTCTCGGGTAAAGCCTCAGTCTTAATTAAAACAGAAGCTTTATTAAAGTTTTTCCATGAAGCAAAATTTTTACTAAAGATACTTAAGATTTCTTCCTCTTTTTTTTCGTATAAATCGTCTAAGGTAATTAGATTTTTTTTGAAAGCTAATTTTACTATTTCTGAAATATACTTCATTACATATTTATCAGTATTCCCTTGTAATTCTTTGGCATAATTATAAACCATTGATACAAATTTTTCTGCAATCTCAATATCTTTAAATCCAATCTCTTTCTTATTATCTTCATTTTCTAAAACGACTATATTATCATATACTTCTTTAATTTGTTTTAGAGAATGAGTATGTAACCAAATATAGCAAGTATGTAAAACACCATCAAGTCTATCAGTGCATAGTTTTGGTGATTTATTTTCTAAAATATTAAAACTTTGATAATCTATAAAGTCATCTAAAGATAAGTTATCTTCTTCTAAAAAACTTTTCATTTTTTTATCTTGTTTTATAATATCAATTATATTTCTTTCAGAGGATTCTTGTTCAAGATAATCTCCAAAAACGTAATCTATGCAATGTGCAAAACATGGTGTACCAATATCATGAAATAGTGCCATAACAGTTTCTTTTTTATCATGAGTAAAATGCCAAGTCATATGCGCTACAACTAGGCTATGGTCAAATCTTGTATATTTAAATAAAGGTGAATAAAGTTTTGTATAATCACATCCACAAAATTGAGTTACATGTTTTAATCTATTTAAAGTATCAGTAGTTAAATATTTATCTATAAAATTAGGATAATCATTATCAATAAATAATTTGATATATTCGTTCATTTTATACCTCCTTATTAATACTATCAATTTGATGTACTTTTATTGTATTACTAACTTTTTTATTTCATTCATTTATAATTATCATAATTATGTCATGTATATATTTCTTATTATTTTCTTACTCCTAATCTTGTTACTAATCTCTTTAATAAACTTTTATTAGGAGGGGAATCATTATAACTTGAGTGACATAGGTCTTGCTGACTCATATGCTTCACTTCAGAATTTAGTCTTTTCCTGTTATTGTATTCTTCAATTTCTTTATGTCGTTCTAAAGATTTCTCCGCTAAATATAATTTAAGTTTTTTTACCTTTTCTGGACTCATAATCATCTCTGTTGTTGGAGCACTATACATATCAATAGATTTCTTATGTTTTTGATAATATTGGTATTTCCTATACTTTAACCATTTTTCTTTAAATTCATGATCAGGTTCTTTCAATTGCTCACTATCTATTTCTTCTTTTATACCATTCAGAGATAATCTAAAATTAATTTTACTAGAAAGTGGGTCAAATTCATTAGAAAATGCTAAATTCATATATAAATCACGCCACATATCAGCATTTTTTTCTATTCCTTCTTCAATTGCACTAATATCCATTCCTATTGCTAATAAAGTATCAACAACGCCTTTTCTAAATGCATAATCACATTTAGGACTAATCATGAATAATTCACCACCTAGTTTATTATCAATAATCCAGTTATCTCCACCTTGTATTATCCAATTTATTTGCCACTTTACAATTCGTTGTTCATATTCACTTCTCAATCTATTAAAGTATGGTGAGTCGCTTATATATTCTTTTACTTCACTTTCACCTAATGAAAATAAATTGTATTTTTTCATAATTAAAGATGCAAGCCAATCGACATCTCTTAAATGGCAAGGTAGATTAGCCTCTGAAACTGTTGATTCTCTCCTAAAACAATTACTTTTCCAACCACCACTTTTTGGAAAAAAATCTTTTAATATATTATCTAGATAATCATTTATTTCTGATTTTAGCATAATTGAACCTCCTTTACATATTATTTTATCACACATTCTATATTATCTAATTATTAGTTTTGACTTTTTATAATTCTCTAAAAATATAAAAATCCCGAAAAGTAATCCGAGACTTATAAATGAAGCAAAAGTACCCTACCTCATTTGCATTGAGTAAAGACACCTATAATTTAAACGAACCTATTAGATTCGTATCATACACTCATGGTGCCTTAAGGAAGGACGTTCAACAACTTTTTAATTATTTTAAAGTAAATCCTCCATCAACAGTAAGAATTTGCCCAGTTATATAAGATGCCTCATCTGATAATAAAAAGTTTATAGCATTAGCAATTTCTTCAGAAGTTCCCATTCTTTTAATAATAGAAAAATCAGTAGTTGCTTTAGGATCCTCTCCTGTACTTGCAGTAAGGGGTGTATCAATAAGTCCCGGTGCTACAGCATTAACCCTAATATTTTCACCAAAATATCTAGCAAATGACTTAGTTAAAGAAATTATTCCAGCTTTTGTAGCTGAATATATAGCATTATAAGGTTCTCCGATTATTCCATCAACACTAGTTGTTGCAACTATGGAACCTTTTCTTGAAGTATCCTTAATTAAATTACCAAAGATTTTTAGAGTATTAAAAGTTCCTATTAAATTAACACTAATGGTTTTGTCAATGTTTTCTGGGGTTATATTATTGATATCGCATGGTAGTGGAATAATTCCAGCATGTGCAACAACTATGTCTAATCTTCCAAAGTTTCTTAAAATAAAATCTTTTAAAGAATTTAAATCATTAGAAGTTGAAATATCTGCCTTAAAATAATAAACTTCGTTTCCTGCAAAATTTTCTTTTATAAAATTGTCATCAATTCCTTTATTATCATTTATAATAACAATATTATCTTCTGACAATTTCTTTGCTGTCGCAAGACCTATTCCTTGAGTGCTTCCAGTCACTAATACAACTTTTTTCATTTATTTCGCCTCCCTAACATTAAGATTATTATATAATTTGATTATCTCTATATGAAATAGTATATTGTTTTTTGACAATATACTATTGTATTTTCTAAATTGACAATAATTTAGTATAAAACTGTTGCATAAAGAACAAATGTTTGATAAAGTATTTTTGGAACATTTAATAGTTGGGTGATGCCTCTTTTCTTCATAGAGAGGAGGTGATAAGATGTCAAAAAAAGATTTTTTAATCTTCTCTTTGATTATCATTATCCTTTTACTTATAGTATTACTATTTGTAATCTTAAAATAAAAGAATCACCTAACTCAGCAATGATTTAGGTGATACCAATTCATTTGGCAACACTCAACATGCGATATTGAATGTTCCTTTTTTATTTTATGCAAGTTTCCTTGACATATTCATAATAACATAAAAACGGCCTTTTGACAAGCCGTCTTGTATTTCTACTCGAAAGTTCGAGTTTCATATCAATCTGGTGCCTGAGGTCGGACTTGAACCGACACGGTATTGCTACCATTGGATTTTGAGTCCAACGCGTCTACCAATTCCACCACTCAGGCATATATAAATTATATCATAAAAATAAAAAGTATCAAGATGATACTTCATTTTCCTTATACTTAGATGTGTATAAATCTGTTTCTTCTTTATCTTCTTTCTCTGCTTCTTTAATAAAGTTTGACATATCCGGTAATGCCTCTATATTAGGTAGACCAAAGTAATCTAAAAACTCACTTGTTGTTTCATATAAAATTGGTCTACCTGGCATATCACTTCTACCGACTTCTTTAATAAACCCTTTAGCAACTAATTTTCTTATCATTTGAGAACTAGCAACACCTCTTAGCTTATCAACTTGAATTCTAGTTACTGGTTCATTATAAGCAATTATAGCAAGTGTCTCTAGTGCTGCTTGACTTAAAAAGTTAGTAGTTGGATTTTCGATTAGTTTTTGATAATACTCTTTATGTTCAAACTTTGTTGTAATTTTAAATCTATTACCTAAAAAGTCTATTCTTAATCCTCTATCATCTTCTTCATATCTAGATTTTAGTTCCTTTACTAAATTCTTTGATTCATCTTCATTTATTTCTAATACATCCTTTATTTGGTCAAATGTAAGACCCTCTTCACCTACGACAAATAAGAGTCCTTCTAATATTGCTAATTTATTCATTTCGTCACCTCACAAGTTATATCATCAAATGTATCATTTTGAGTTATTATTAACTCTTTATTCTTAGCCATTTCTAAAACTGCTAAAAATGTAGCAACTATATATTCTCTAGAAATCACAGGAAATAATTCAAAAAATGATATTTTCTTTTTTTTCTTTAATATATTTCTTATATCATGTCTTCTTGATGATACAGTTATTTCCTTTTCAGTTACTTTAGTTGATAATGGTTTACTTTCTTTTTTCCTTTCTAAAAACTTTTGAAAAGCATCTACCAAATCATCTAGAGTTATATCACTTTTAATCTCTGTATTATTTTCTATATATTCTTGAATATTACTAGGAGCTTTTGTATATATTTCTTGTCTTAACTCCTCTTTTTCTTTTAAGGTTTTAGTTATTTCTTTATATGCTTCATATTCTAACAATCTATTTATTAATTCTTCTCTTGGGTCTTCCTCTTCTTCATCTTCTACTTTTTCATTTGGAAGAAGTAATTTCGATTTTATTTCAATTAGTTCTGATGCCAAGACTAAATATTCACTATCTATTTCTAGATTCATTTTTTCTTGGCTTTCTATATATTTTAAATATTGGTCAGTTATTTGTTCTATTTTTATATCAAAAATATTCATTTTACTTTCTTTTATTAAATGAAGTAATAAATCTAATGGGCCTTCAAATTCATTTATCTTTAAATCTAATTCCACTCTATCACTTCCTTTACTATAATAATTATAACATATAAATCCATAAAAAAATACTTATAGATTCTATAAGTATTCTAAATTATCTATTTTATTTCTTTGAACATCTTCTAGATTTATATCTACAGGTTCTACAACTGGAATATTTGGAGATTCCTCTGATGACTCTTCCTCCTCAGTCTCATCATAATCATCATCATCTTCTTCATCATTACCTATATATTCATTAAAGAACTCTGTTGTATTTTCCTCACCTGATTCAAACTTATTTGCTATTTCTATTAATGCTTTTTTAAACTCTTGTTCTTCTTCATCAGAATATCCTACATGATATACTTTTTCTATTTGATTATGATCAAATAAACATACTTGATCAAAATCTAAGAATCCTTC
Source organism: uncultured Mycoplasmatota bacterium (assembly GCA_948434005.1). Classification (GTDB taxonomy): domain Bacteria; phylum Bacillota_I; class Bacilli_A; order RF39; family UBA660; genus UMGS995. The sequence goes on along the minus strand of CAOJEH010000001.1, from coordinate 292,504 downwards.
TGGATAGACACAACCTGTATAATCATACATTTTTTGAGTATCCTCTTCTGCTACTGAACAAAAACCAGTTACCATTGCTTTTTTTGTTCCACCTTTTAGTAAAACTACACTACCTATAGGTAGAAATTTATCATTAGTATCCATACATTTCCTCCCTTTTTATCCTAAATCATTTAATATTTCATCTTCTGTGAAAGCGTCACTGTCATCTTCTATTTGTTCTTCTAAATGTGCTGCATCATTATATTTTGTATCATCTGGTACTTCTGATAATTCATCATCTTCAAAGTCTGTATCTGTATACATACTTCCAGAAGGTCCTAAATAATCATCTTTCATGTATTCACTATCATCACTACCGCTTTCATAGTCATCTAAATTATTATTTTCATCATCATATGTTTCTTCTGAGTCATCATTTTGTTTTCTATTTTTTACAAATCTAACTCCTGCTACTGCTGCTGCTCCTGCTGCTGCAACACCTAAACCAATAGGTATAGCAACATTAGACTTGCTTTCCTTCTTTGGAACATCTATGATTTCTGAATTTGAGTTGCCAACCTCAGTGCCTGTTTCAGTTAACTCTTCATTATTAGGATTATCAGGTATTATAGTAGTTTCTGAACCTAAATCCTCTTCTGGAACTGCTGGTGTTTCTACAAAGTCTGATTCAACATCTTCCACATATACATCTGCAGATTCTGACGATGCAGTAGAAGAATTATTAGCATCGCTAGAGTTATAATTAGTATAGCTACTAGAATCACTAGAGCTAGAATCATTTGAACTTTGTTGATATACTACTGTTTCTTCGCTACTACCACTACTACTAGATTCTTCTGATACAACTGATTGACTTTCATCTTGAGTGTTAGATGGATTATTTATCTCTTGTTCTTTAGCTGAAACATCATTGTTATATGCAGTCCTACTCTCTTCTAATGATTTAGTTGATGCTTCTTTATTACCATTAGCTTCATTAATTTTAGTTTGATCAACTTCATTAGCTTTTAGTGGAGTATCAGCAGCTGTTTCTAAATCTTGTCCAGTTGTTGTTTCATTATCTAAACCATTCTCCATTATAGTATTAATTTCTTTATCTGATCCTTTTTGAATATTTTCTATTTCAGTAGATGCTTCTTCATTTGCTTCTGAAATTTGCTGTTCAGCATTTGCTTTAACTTCTTCAATTTGTGCATTAGCATCTTCATTAGCTTGATTTATATTGCTTTCTAAATCTGACTTAATAGAAGCAATTTGTTCTTTTGCATCACTATCAGTAGGATCAATACTATTAATTTCATTACTTGCTTGTTCATAGTAATCTGCAATATTGCTATCTCTTTCTGCTTCTATATTAGCAATCTCTGCATCCCTATCACTATTAATTTGAGATATTTTTGTATTTAAATTTAATTTAGCTTGTTCGATTTTATTAGTAGTTCCTGCTTTAATTTTATCAATAGTTGCAAATTTTTTATTCATATCTCTTTCATAACTAGCTATCATTGCAGCTGAACCTGCTGTACCTACTACTATATTCTTACCTTTTTTAAATTTCTTTTTCTTTTTCTTTGTTTTTACTACTTTAGCACCTGTGGCTGCTATACCAGCACCTGCTCCAACGGAACCAGTTTTTCCATTATCAGAATGACCATAATTTCCTCTTCCGCCATTACTGCTACCTGTACTTATTTTTGACAAGCTTTGTATTTTACCATTACTTATTTTAATATTTACCCCTGCTTTTTTTGCAAGCTGAAGTGTTAATTTTTTTGCTTCTTTCTTCCCTACTATTTTTGATAATTTATTGTATTTCTTTTGCACTCCAGATTTATCTAACTTTTTAATTGATTTTTTTAAATCACTTTTTATTTTATTTTCAGTGTTATCAAAATTTTCAATTGCTTTAGCATTAGCTTTAATTGCTTCATATATTTGATTTATATTTTCCATTTCATTTGCTAACATATCAACTATTGAGTTCTTTATTGCATTGGCAATATTACCACCTGCATAATGTGTGGCACCTTTTGTTTCTTCACAAGAACTTGAAATTGCATTTTTTACTGTTTGGACACAATTATAACTACTTTGAATTAAATCATTTGCTGCTGTTAATTTTTCTGCATCAACAGATATTTTATTTTTACTCATACAAATCACCCTTATTTAAATATTTTTGCCAATGCTTGACTTACTTGAGAAAAAGAAGAGTTAGCATAATTCATAACCTCTATAATATTTGTTATTTCATTAATACGTGATTCAATAGCAGATAGGTTATTTTCTTTTGTGGAATAATCTAATTTATTGATTTTTTTCTTTGCATTGTTTAAATATCCAACCGCTTCATTTAAATTACCTATACTATCACTTAATGATTTAGATATAGAATTAACACTTTTTAATCCTCTTTTTACATCAGAAGTTAGTTCTTCATCAATTTTCTCTAACTCACGTTTCGCAAGCATAGGATTAATACCATTCGCAATTAATTCCGCAATATCAAATCCGGCAAAAATTGCCATAAGAATCTCTCCTACTGCAGGGATTGAAGCAGCTCCTCCTTTAGCAAGAGCCTTTATTGATACCTTTTTTCCTAAATGACCTGCTATTTTGGTTGTAGTTTTTTTTCCAACATTTTTTAGGGTCTGTTTTGCAACCTTTTTTGCTGCTGCTTTAGTTGCTTTAGAAGTAATTTTAGAACCAGAACTAGTTAACACTTCCTTAACGGCTTTTTTTGCTGCTCTTTTTGATACTACCTCGCCCATTTTAGTAGATACTTTATTAGTTACTTTTCTAACAACTTTTGATTTTATTCCACCAGTAGCCTTATTTGCTGCTTTAACCATTCCTTTTTTTGTAGCTTTATTAAATGTTTTATTTACTATGTTTTTCGCAGTTTTATTAATTAGACGTTTATTTTTAAGATTAGCAATAGAAGACTTGATGCTAACATTACTTCCTAACTTTGTAGCAACGGATTTTGCTGCATCAGTTCCGGCTTTTTTTGCTGCATATTTCGCAGCATTTCTTACTGACATTTTTGAAATTTTTGTTTGTCCTTTTGCTACAGCCCTACTAAATGATTTATTTGCTGCATTTTTTGCTGCATCCTTTGCGGCTTTTTTTGCTGCTCTCTCACCTATTTTAGTAGATACTTTTGTTGATACTTTTTTTCCTATTTTTGATTTTATTCCACTTGATGATTTTTCTGCAGCAGTTTTAATAGCATTTTTTGTAGCTTTAGTCATTGCTTTATCTACGGCATTTTTTACAACGTTTTTTGTTTGATTTTTAGCAATTTTTTTAACAACACTCAATACGACCATTCCTCTCTTTTTCTATAACTTTCATTTAACTAACATCAAATTCATCAAGTAGCAATCGATTTATCTCTTCTTCATCTAAAAAGGTTGATGACCATATTAAGAATTTAGTTTCGCCACCCCAAACTCTAACTTGTGAATTATGATATCTTATAGGATCGTTAATTCCGTTTAAAAACATAGGAATTGAATTGTTATATAAAAAATTAAGACTTTCTTCTATTCTTGAATCAAAACCTGCCTTATAATCTGCCATAATTATCAACTCCTATCAATTAGTTTATAGTTTCATTATCAGTATTAGTCAAACTATTCTCTTCTAATAAAGTTTCTTTTAAAATTGTTTTAAACTCTTTTTCTTCTTCAGATTCATATCCAATGAAACTTATTTCTTTTATTTGATTATGATCAAATAAATATATTTCATCTAAAGAAATCAATCCTTCTGGATATGCACAACCAGAATAATCATATTCCTTTTCTTCATCATCTGATGTTGATGTGCAAAAACCTGTAATCATTAATTTTTTTGTATCACCTTCTAGTAATACAACTGAACCTATTGGTAAATATTTTTCTCTTTCTTCCATTTTTATCCTCCACTTAGTATAATTTATACAATAAATAACAATTTATTTTTGTACATTACAAATAAAAAGAAAATAATCTTTTTATTTGTAATGTACTGTTATTAAGTACATTTTAATTAGTTGCTTCGTCAAATGCTTTATGAGCTTGATAACTCTCATCTATTTTGTTGGCATATGTATTAATTAAATTAACAAAGTTTTCAAATTCAGCAGCTTCTTGTTTCCATTTTGTCTTGAATTCATTAGCTCTTTGTCCTGACCATCTATTTTTTACACCAACATTTTCATCAATTATTGAATCGCATTTTGATAAATAATTTTTTACCTTATTTGCTTCTTCTTGAATTTTTTGCATTGTACTCTTCGCTTGTTCATAATCAAAACTTCTTACAGCCATTTTCTAATCCTCCTTATATTATCTTAATGATGATATTACTGTATCTAAATCATCTGCAGCAATATTTAAGCTTTCATAAAAATCATTTAATAAAATATCTAAATCATTTAAATCTGCTTTACTTTTACCTGTATATTGAGTTTTTAAATCATCATAGGCTTCATCTACCCAACATTGTGATAGCTTATTTACTATTAAGTCATCTATATTTTCAATTGCTGTTTTATATTTTTTTTCTTCAGCTGAAACCTGTGAAGCAGCATCTCTCATTTTTGCAGTATCTCCTGTCATATTAAATTTTCACCTCCATTACTTTTTTATAATAAGAATATACTTTTATATTCATACCTTTCTATTCTTACATTTTTATCATAACACTCATTACTCTTTTTTATCAACATAATAGAAAAAAATTTACAATTATTGTGTAAAGTTTATTTAGTTAGTTTTTTCTGCTATAATGTAATAAATAGAGGTGTAGTATGAAAGTATTTAATGAATTAGATGAAGAATTTATTTGCGAAAAGTGTGGATTTCACGTTGATATATTAGGTTATTCTTGCAGGGATCACTGTCCTAATTGTTTATATTCTAAACATGTTGATATATCACCTGGTGATAGAAGTAATAAATGTAAAGGACTATTGAAGCCTATTGGGATGGAGAAATTTAAGGATACCTATAAGATTATTTATAAATGTGAAAAGTGTGGTAAGGAACATAAAAATGTTATGGCTAAAGATGATAATATAAATGTCTTAATAAACTTATCAGTACAAAAATAGAAACTATATAGTTTCTAATTTTTTGGTTTAAATATTAACGCTAACATAAAGGAAATAATTATAGCAGAAGTTATTCCTCCAGCAGTTAAATCAAACATTCCTGTTAATATTCCCATTACACCTAAACTATTAGCTTTAGCTAAAGCTCCATGAATTAAGGAATGTCCAAAACTAGTTATTGGAACTAAAGCTCCTCCACCTACATAAACAATTATTCTATCGTATAAGCTAAATGTATCTAAAAATGCTCCTGTTACTACTAGTATACTTGTTATATGTCCCGGAGTTAGTTTTGTATTATCTAAAATTATTTGTGATATTAAACATACAAATCCACAAAATAGAAATGAATTTAAAAGTAACATTATACTACCTCCAAACTTATTGCATGTGCAATTGATAATATATTTTGTCCTTGAAATACTGTAGTTGGCGAAAAAAGTGCTCCTGTTGCAACTAAAAGGACTTTTTTTATTTCTTTATTTTTTAATTTATTCATTATTAATCCATAATTTACTAAGGCACTACATACAGGCCCACTTCCACCTGCTTGTACTTCTTCTTGTTCATCTAAATTGTATAGCATTGTACCACAATCATTATAATTTTTAGAAATATCTATTTTATATTCTTCTTTTAGAAACTCAGTTACAATATTTTTTCCATATCTTCCTAAGTCTCCAGTTAAGATTAAATCATAATATTCAGGTTTTCTTTTTGTTTCTTCTAAATGCTTTGCAATAGTATATGCTGCTGCTCCTGACATAACTGCTCCCATATTATTAGGATCATTTTGCGCATAATCTATTATTTTTCCTATAGTTCCTGATTCGACTTTTATTTTACTCTTATCATTAGAAAGTAGTATTCCTGCAGCACCAGTTGCCGTAAAAGTAGCACTATTAGGTTTAGGTGCTCCATATTCAGTAGGATTTCTAAATTGCTTTTCACTAGTCATATTATGAGATGATGTTATACAAATAGCATTATCTATTTTTTTACTATCAATTAAGCTCGCTGCAATAATTAATTCTTCTACACTAGTTGCACATGCATTATAAAGACCAAAATATGCATTTCCTACTCTTACTTTATTAGTTCCAAATGTAGTAGCTGTAATCTGATTTGATAAATCTCCTCCTAAAACTAAACTAATATCATCTTTTTTCTTTTTAGTTTTTCTAAGAAGAATCTTTAAACTATCTTCTACTAATTTTTGTTCTGCTAGTTCCCAAGAGCTTTCTCCAAAATATAATTCATCATAAGCTTTATCAAAATACTTTTCTAATGGTCCTTTCTTTTCATATGGTCCTGCTACTGTTGAGGTATCAGATACATATACATTATCAAATTTAAATGTCATATTTTTCCTCCTAACAAAAACCTAATTAAGCCAAATACCCAGGCTGCTACTACACCATATAATATAACTGATCCTGCTAGTTTAAACATATTAGAACCAAATCCACTTATAGGGCCTTCTTTTTTATAATCTAAAGTAGCACTAGTCATAGAATGAGCAAATCCTGTAATTGGAATTAATAGACCACATTTTGCTTTATTGACTAATTTATCAAAGAAACCTAGTGCTGTACATAATGATGCTATAAATATTAAAATTACAATCATATATGTTCCCGCATCGGTTCTTGATATTTTAAACATATAACATAATACTTCTATTATTCCTTCTCCTATTAAACCTACTAATCCACCTATTAAAAATGCAACAATAGCATTTCTTGCTCTAGTTTCTTCTGCTTTATTATTAGAAACTATCTTCTCATATTTATCATTCTTCATATAATCACCATTTATATTATGGTATTATTTTCTTATTTCATACAAAAATGTAATTTTAATATTGCACAGCGAACCTATGTTTGGTATAATGCTTACAGATACATTTGAAATATATCAGATGCTTTCCCTTCAGCATAGAATGGAGGTGATATTTATGACAAAAAGAGAATTTTCTCTATTTATTATAATATTACTCCTATTCTTAGTAGTAATCATTTTACTTCTAAAATAGAAAAAAGCATCTGATTTCACAACCAAGTGATTTCAGATGCTATACCAATATGGGAATGCATTTGATTAGCCACAATCAAATGTATCCTTTTTTATTTATATGCAAGTTTCCTTGACAAATACATAATATCATAAAATATTATTTCTTACAAGTTTTAAATTACAAATTATTTTTTAGTTTCTCTAACACCTTTCTTTCTTTTCTATATACTTGTACTTGACTCATTCCTAACTGTTTAGAAGTTTCTGTTTGAGTCATATCCATATAATACCTAGAATAAATTAATTGTAATTCATTTTGATCTAAATTTCCTAATTCCTGTTTTAAATCTAGAATTTCTGGTGCAGTTTCTTTATCTGTTGTTTGTACAGAGTCATATAAAGACATACTATCTTCATCCTGTGTATAATCTAGACTCTTTGTTTCTTGATTTATTTGATCAATTTCCATAATTTTTTCTTCATCTATTTCTAAATATAGGGATAATTCTAATGTGGTCGGTTCTCTTGATAGTCGTTGTCTCATTAAATCTCTAGCCTTTGTAATGGACCGTTTTAGTTTTATTGTCTCTTTACTTATTTTTAAGTTATTATTTTCTCTTATATATTTATTTATTTCGCCAAAGACATATGTATATGCATATGTTGTAAATTCTCCTTGATTTGGATTATATTTTTTTGACGCTTTTATTAAGCCCATTCTACCTACCTGATATAAATCCTCCATATCAAAATAACCATTAAATTTATTTGCTATACTACGTACTAGACCTTCATTATTTAATATTAAATCTACATCCATAAGTATTTAAATGCCTCCCTTTCTTCTTTTACATAAAATAACTTATCTTTTGTATATCCAATTTTCATTTTGTTATTATCATCTATACCACAGAGGACTACCTTTCCACTACTTAGAAATATTTCTACTAATTTATTTTGAATATTTAAAAAGACACTATCTTCAAAATCTATATCATATAAATCTATTACAAAATACTGCATACCTTGTTTATATAGTAAGTTATTTATAACATTACCAAAGGAGGAAAAGCTATTTTTATTTAAGTCACCTATTAGTCTAATAAACATTATTCCTCTAGATACTTCTTGCTCTATCTTTAACATAATTATCACCTCGTATTTGCAATTATAAATAAGTTTTTTTACTTGTGCTTGGATTTCGACAAACGATTACAAAAGTTTTATGCGACAAAAAATGAGAGATTTTATATCTCTCATTAATATTATTAGCAATTTTATTGTATTTACTTATTTTTTGAACAACTTTACTAAATTTTTTCTTGGAAGCATCATTTTTGTTTTTCTATCTATACTAAAACTAAATGTTTTCTTATTTGATTTATATTCTTCCCCATCTATACACCAAGATACTTTAGGACTATCCAAAAATTCTATTTCTAAGTTGTTAGTTTGATAGTATGTAATACCCGGTACATCTTTTGCGTCCATATTATTTAGTAAAATAAAATATTTCATTAACTCAACTTTATTTTTAACATGACAAAATGCTACTTCAAACTTATTATCATCTAATTTAACATCATAATATACATCATCAAAGCCAGCGACTCTAGAAGCATTAGTTATAAAGAAAAATGAGTATTCTCCTTCATAAGTTTTCCCATCTATCTTATATCTTATACGGTATGAATTTATTTTATTTCTTAGTTGTTTTAATCCATACATTACATATCCTATTTTTCCATATTTCTTTTTTAATTTTCTAGGTGTATTATAAGCCATATCAATATAATCTCCCAAACAAGCTACATATACAAATGGTGTCATATCAATAAAACAAACATCTATATTTTTTTTAACACCTTCTAATAACAATTCTAAATTTTTAATATAATTATTCTTGGTATAACCATACATATTTGCGACATCATTGGTTGTTCCCATTGGTAAGTTTGCTAAAGTTAATCTTTCTTTTCTTTGTAAATTTCCTGTAACCACTTCATTTAAAGTTCCATCTCCACCAGCACTTATTACCAAATCAACAGGTTCCAATTCCTTAATAATTTTAGTCGCACCTTTTTGTTTACTAGTAAATTTTATTTCTGCTTCATATCCATGTTTTCTTAAAACATCATAAAATACTTGCAGATTCTCTTTTTGTTTATTTTTTTTTCCACTAGCAGGATTATAGATTATTACACACTTTTTCATATTTCACCTCGAAATAACTACATTATAATTATAACATATCATTTATTATAACCACAGTATTATTTATATCATCTTATTTATTATTTTTTAAAATATCTCTTGCTGCGATTAATCCTGTTGCAGCTGCTACTACAATATTACCTGCTTTACCAGCACCATCACCTATAAAATAAATATTATGATTTTTTAATTTCATATTATTATCTGTATCTATTTCATTACTAAAGAACTTTATCTCTGGTCCATATAATAAAGTTTCTCCATTATTAACTCCTGGAATTATTTTATCTAGTGTTTCTAAACCTTCTAAAATATTTTTAATAATTCTATGTGGCATAACTAGTGCTAAATCTCCAGCAACACAATCTTTTAAAGTTGGTTCTATAAACCCTTTATCTATACTTTTCCATGTTGATCTTCTTCCCATCCTTAAGTCTCTTAAAGTTTGTATTATTGGTTTCCCATCACCTAGAGTATTTGCAATTTTAGCAATTGACTCACCATATTCACGAGTATTAGTTACAGGTTCTGTTAATCTTACTTTAGAAATAAATGCAAAGTTTGAATTATCAGATTTAATATTTTTTAAAGAATGACCATTTACACAAATATATCCATAGTAATTTTCTTTTGCCACAAAGCCTCCTGGATTAGTACAAAATGTTCTTATCTCATCATTATATGTTTTTGTTTTAATAAAAATAGTTGGATCATATATAACACTAGTTATTGATTTTAATATTTCTTTTCTTACTTCTACTCTTACACCTATTTCTATACTTTGTGATGTATATGGGATATTATATTTATCAGCAAGTTCTTGTACCCATTTGGCACCTGTTCTTCCTGGTGCGACTATAACTTTCTTTGCAGTAACTTTTTTGCTTTTATTATATATTATATCGTAAGTTTTATCTTTATTTTCCGAAATATCAGAAACATCAGTTTTTTCCTTCATATCTATCCCATTTGATTTTAAATAATTAGAAAAATCTTCAATATATTTTGGAAGCATATCACTGCCTAAATGTTTTTGTTTTATTAATAAAAGATTTGCGCCTGTTTTTGTAATTTCTTCGCCTATTTTTCTTGCTTCATCCATATTAGTAGGATACACTTTAGCATCCATATTAAACTTATTAAATATAGCTTCTGTATCATCTATTAATTTATTCGCTTCACTTATACTCATATATTTAAATAAATCACTTTTACCTAGTTTTGGTATAAAATTTAATTTTCCATCAGAAAATGTTCCTGCTCCTCCATATCCAGATAATATAGAACAAGGATTACAATTTAGGCATTTTTCTTTACCTATATTCATTGGACATACTCTATTTTCTGCAAAGTGTCCTCTATCTAATAATACTATCTTTAAATCTTTGTTTTTAGTAATTAACTCATATGCAGAAAAAAGTCCTGCGGGTCCTGCGCCTATTATTGCAACATCATACATGATTACCACCTCTACCTTTTACTTTTTATCATATCATATTTAGCTCTATATCATATTCTTCTATATTTTATTCATCATTTTCACTTTTATCATCTTTTTAATCACTAATTTTATTATAAATTAAAAAAAATAGAATTGCAATCATTCTATTTTCTTATTTATTTAGAAACCTCTACTACTGCTCTAGCACCAATACCGGGATATGTAGGAGAAATTGTATACCAAAGACGCCCTTGCCGACCAATATGCCAAACAAAATCAGAACTACCAGTATAAGCATTCATTGTCCAATAACCATATCTTCCGTCTCCTCCATCTGTGGTAGTATCAGAAACTGAACCTCCAAAATCGGTAGAGCTATATAAATAATTGTAAACCCATTTAGGACAAGAACCAGTAGCCCTAGTACACCCCACGTTAGCTAATTCTTGCACTGTAGCCAGTCTAGCCTTTGCTGTTCTTTGGGCTAATGTATATTTATTAGTAGTACATGAATTATATTCACTACATCCTGACAAAAAACTATTTCCTATAGTATAGGTTTGAGTATTTACATTACTCCAACTTGATGTTGCATTTTCTAACATTGGTAGTACCTTGGTAGGGCCATAACTATTAATATCTCCCGCATACCAAGCTATATTATTGATTATATTTTTTTGTGTCTGCATTGTAATAGTCTTTCCCTTATCCTGTATAACATGAAATCTTACTCTAGTATTTGTTCCACTTACAATATAATCAATAATAGTTCCTGGAGGACAAGTTTTTGCTGATGAAGTATAACAGTCTGTTCTAGTACAAGTTGCTTCATCTCCGGTTACACAATAGTTACTTGCCCCACTTGTTTGATTATATGTATATTCTACATAAAAGTTTGACTGTGTTAGCGAACAAGATCCTGTTGTACAATTACTTGACTTTTTATATAATTCTTCTATTGAACCTTGAACATTATTAGATAACGAATTTGATTTACTGTTATCATAGGATACTTCACTACTAGAAAGATTAGTTGATGCATATACTCCTATACCTCCAAATACTATTCCTCCTAATATAAATGCTATTACTATTTTGTAGTTTTTCTTTATAAATTTCTTCATTATACCACTCCGCACTTTTATTTTATACTTTTATCATACCCCCCCCCAGAGGCTTTTGTCAATTCAAAAAAAGGATCGAGGTCCATTGTACTCTAGCAATTATTTAGACACCTCTATTACTGCTCTTGCACCATATAAAAGAAGATTGGTTCCTGTACTATAATTAGCATATATATGTCCATTTTTGGCAATATACCATGCATGTATAGTATCTAATTGATATGAGGACATTGTCCAATAACCATAATTATGCATAGTTCTTTCTATATTATCATCTACTGTCCCACCATAGCTCATAGCACCATATGTATAATTATACATCCATATAGGGCAAGAGCTATTAGAAGTGGTACACCCAAAAGTGTTTGCTTCTTGCACTGTTATCATTCTTGCTTTTACTGTTTTACTACCTAATGTATATTTATTTTCTGTACATGAATTATAACTACTACATCCCGTAAAAGCATTATCTTTAAATACTGTTTCCCCCATTGTATAAGTTTGGTCTTCTACATTAGTCCAACTACTAGTTGCTTTTTCTAATTGTGGTAATATTGTTGTTGGTCCTTTTGTATTGACGCCTGATGAATCCCATGCCAAATTATAAATTGTATTTTTTTGTGATTGCATTGTCATAGTTTTTCCTTTATCTTTTATAACATGAAATCTTACTCTAGTATTTGTTCCACTTACAATATAATCAATAATAGTTCCTGGAGGACAAGTTTTTGCTGATGAAGTATAACAGTCTGTTCTAGTACAAGTTGCTTCATCTCCGGTTACACAATAGTTACTTGCCCCACTTGTTTGATTATATGTATATTCTACATAAAAGTTTGACTGTGTTAGCGAACAAGATCCTGTTGTACAATTACTTGACTTTTTATATAATTCTTCTATTGAACCTTGAACATTATTAGATAACGAATTTGATTTACTGTTATCATAGGATACTTCACTACTAGAAAGAATAGTTGTTGCATATACTCCTATACCTGATATTAACATTCCTATTGTCAATCCTATAATTAAAAAGGAAAAATTTTTTCTATGCATAGTTATCACTCTTTCTAAAATATTTCATATAATTCATCTAGTGCACATTGAACATCTATACAGTTTGTATTTACATTAGAATTATCAAATTCTAAATGAGATGCAGTAGGCCTTTCAAATTTATAATTTATTGTAGAAATTTGTGTAATATCAGCCGGTAAATTATCATCCTTATAATGAAAAGTAATATTTAATGTTATCTTGGATTTCTTTGGTACTACCTTTACTATACCATTTTCTACTGTATATGTAATATTGGGATTAATTAGTTCTCCTATAATATCACTAACTAAATATACATGATCTGATTTATTCTCTATTTCTACTTGATAAGTAATTTTAGAATTTATATTGGGCAGTGTTATATACATATTAGTAGAATTCTTTGAATACTTAGCATTATATGTCTCATAAGCATCATTTTCTACATTTAAAAATTTAATTCCAACTACCCTTATTTCTTCATCCACTCTAACATATGCATCACCTGTTATCATCATAGATGTATTCATAGATGCATAGGAAATAGATACAAAGGATATAACAAGAAATAATCCAAGTATTGAAAATAATAATTTCCTATTTTTAATATAATCAATTACTTTCATTATTTTTTTCCTTTTGTATCTTTTAATTCTTCTGCATCAGGATTTCCTTCTAGATAAGCTTTAGTTAATCTATACTTATATAATGTTTTATCATTAATTACTAAAAAGAAACTCTTTTCACCTGCTATTGCTTCAAAGAATATTATGGATGTTCTATTATTTTCAGCTGCATCAACTAATTCTGTAAAACTACTTACCGGTATTACTCTTTCAAATTTTTTCTCACTAATACTATCTGTTGCATTTACTATCAAACGATCATAATCTCTTAAAAATTTATTTAATGTTATAATATATATATTTTCCTTTTTATAAGCAGTAAATTTCCATATAGAAATAATTAAACTGATAAGTGATATTATTAGTAAAAGTAATCCTATAACAAAAATGAATTTATTTGTTATTACTGGACCAGTTAAAGTAAATAATCTTTCTTTATTATTTATCTTATCTGATGCAATATTAATATTAAGTGTTTGTTCTGATAATGGTATTTCAATTTGTAATTTATTCTTATGATTTAATTTTTTTTGTATTTTATTATTACTTCCGTTTACATTGATATTCATAGTTACAATTAATTTACTACCAGCACTAATACCATAATCTCTTTTATAAGAGTTAACATAATTATTATACTCATCATAATCAATATCTAGATCTTCATTTATAACAATATTATTTGAACTTAAATTTTCTGTTTTAGAATCTAGTAAATTATACTGTTTAGTATATAATATTTTAGATGAATCATTAATATCATATATAACTAAATCACCTACAATGTTATATGTATATTTATAATCCAGATTTTTTTCAGAATGTACTTCATAATTAAATTTTGTATTAACACTACTAATTAGACTTGCTACATACTGCATACCGCTATCTAAATATTTAGAATCATAATAATTATTATCCTTTAGATATACTTTGTAATCAACATCTCCTATTTCATTATAACCAACATTTGCTGATTTACCCTTAATTTCGATAGAACTATTAAGTAGTAATAATGATAACAGTAGAATTAGCAAACAAGGTATAATCAATAATTTTAATACTGTTCCTTTTCTTAATATTTTCTTTTTATTTACTGTTTTTACTTTATATGATTTATCTTTACTTTGATATTGTATTTTCCCTTTACTCATTTTTATCCCTCCAATATATCTTTTAACCAAACGCTTGGATATCCTATCATAGGAATTTTTAGTTTTGTTATTCCTATAATATCATCTTCTGTAACTGTCCAAGTATCTATAGCTTGTCCTTTTCTATCTCCTTTTGTTAAAATAGAATATTTTCCATTTATTTTATCTATTTTTACAATTCTATGTGTATATATAGTATCTTTTATTTTAAAGACTAATACTTGACCAACTTTCAACTTATTTGTTTTTTCATGATATGTTTTATCTATTAAAATCATATCTCCTCTTTTTAAATTAGGATTCATTGAACCACTTCCTATAACCGCTATTGTATAGGGAAATAGATTACTATATAAAACTATAGTAATTATAGTCATTACTATAATTATACCTGTTATTATCTTTAAGAGTCTAGAGTTATTTCTAAAACTTTTTATAGTTATTTTCTTGAATCTAAGATAAATAAGTGTACCAACAAATATAGGTAATAATATTTTTAATATAGATTCTAAATATATAGATAAATTAGGAAATATTGGCATAATATATAAATATATATTTGTTATCAACTGGTAAACTATACATACCTTATATCCATATTTATAGGAAAAAAATGATAACATAATATTTTTAAATATACTAGGTAATATAGTAATTGTAATTAATTCTATAATTTTAGATTTATCATTAAAATTGTATAAATCAATAGAAAGTGATATATCAATTAGTACAAACGATAAAATAGATAATATAATTATTATTTTTTTATTTTCTGCTTTTTTACAAATATGATATCTAAGTAATTCCTCTATTAATATTAAAATAATTACTGGAAAAATATTCTTTATTATACCAACTAAGGTTAAACTATAGGAAGTTTTAATATATCCTGTAAATATACCCATTCCATATATTAAAATCAAATATGATATAGTATAAATAAGCGTATTTTTTATTATACTTTTTTTATCTAAAATTTTTTCTTTTTCGAAGCTAGAAATAAATAAAGAAATAGTAAACATTAGTAAAAGTATAATAATTATTATATACTGATTGATAAAGTATTTTGTAAAAATATTCATAATTAATAGGAAAATAGATATTATCTCTAATGATATCAATTTAATTTCACTTTTTTTCATCTATTCACCCACTTTTTATCTTTCTAAAAAATAAAATAAAAGTGCAACTATTCATATATTAATACATACAAATTATTATGTTATCAGAATCATTACACTTTTATTTTCATAAGTATCCGATATTTTAGATACTATGATTGACCATATATAATTGTAGTTTCTAAGCCACTAATAGCTACATCATTTTTTGGTAGTTGTTCAGATGTAATTCCATCAGCGTATTTTAATGTTAATTTCATTGTTTTAGTTTCATTACTATTTAAAGTATCTGATTCTTGTACACTAGTTCCATCTGAATAAGTTAGTGTATAACTAATATTATTACAAACATTATTACCATCAACTGTTGCATTATCTCCTGTTCCTGTGCATGTTGGTGTAGGAATTGTGACACTAGAAACTTTTGCATCAAATGTTCCCTCATTAACAACATCAAAGGTATAGCTAACAGAATCTCCAGGCTTAGTTAGAGATACTGAATAATCCCCTATTTTAGTATCATTTGTAGTAATTGTTGGTGCTGTAATTTCTTGTGCTGTTCCTGTTAATGTAGCATTAGTTAAATTTGAAAATTTTACTTTCCATGTTGCTGTCCTTACTGTAGCATTACCATTAATTTTTAATGTTTGTGAAAATGAAGCATAGGCAATTCCTACTGCTGTTATTGATGCAATAATTGCAATGGCTATAGTAAATACTATAATATTTCTTTTTTCTTTCATACTTTCCTCCTTATTTACAATATCTTATAGTAATATAATAAAGCCTATTAATTATTTTTACAACTCTTTTATTATATTTTACTAATTTTAGAAAAACAATTTGACATTTAAAATGATATTACTTCATTTCGAAATAATATCATAAGATTATAAACTATATTTTGTATTATTTTACTTAATAATTCCTAATATTGAATTTTTTAACATTTCCTTACATAATTCTAGATAACTTAGTTTATCTACATTTGTATTTGATATTAATTCACCTGTAGTTACAAGTTTATTTTTTTCATATACATTTATAGTACCTACTTTATCTCCTTTTTTTAAAGGTAGTTTGGTATCATTTATTTTCACTTTATATGAATATTCATGTTTATTTGTATTTTTATCTTGTAATACACCTATATCATTTTTAGGAATTACTGATATTTTATCTTTATTTCCTTTATCAAAAGATATTTCTCTTACTACTTCGCCTTTAGATTTTATAGTAGTCATTTTTTTATTATTGAAACCATAATCAAGAAGTGCCATTGCTTCACTATTTCTTACCTTACTTACTTCTTCACCTAAAACTATTGCAATTAGTCTCATACCATCTTTCTTAGCTGTTGCAGCAAGACAATATTTAGCGGCATCAGTATGACCTGTTTTTAATCCATCTGCGCCTTTATAGTATCTAACTAATTTATTGGTATTTACAAGCCAAAATTTATTTTCAGTATTTTCTCTTAAATAGTCTTCATATACTGAGGAAAAATCTAATATTTTTTCATGATTTAATAAGTTTTTTGCAATTATTGCCATATCATAAGCAGATGAATAATGACCCTCTTCATCAAGTCCTGTTGCGTTTTTAAATTTTGTATTTTTAAGACCTAATTCATTTACTTTTTTATTCATTTGTTCTACAAATTTTTCTTCAGTACCTGCGATATATTCAGCCATTGCAACTGTAGCATCATTTGCACTTGCCATAGAAATACCTTTAAATAAGTCCTTTACACTCATTTTCTCATTAGCTGTTAAGTAAATCTGAGATCCTCCCATATCAGCTGCATTTTTACTAACTGTAACTATATCAGTCCATTTTATTTTACCGTTCTCTATATTTTCTAATATTATAGTTTGCGCTACCATCTTAGTCATAGATGCTATCGCGACTTTCTTATCTTTATCTTTTTCAAATATTATTTCCCCTGTTGTTTGTTCCATAAGCAATCCAGATGTAGCATTAGGAATTAATTCCTTACTTTCTTCCTTTGCAAATACAGATATAGGTATAATAAATAGTCCTATTATAAATAGTTTAATAATTCTTTTCATAAACTCCTCCTATAATTTTTTATGTCTATAGCAAAAAAAATATACATAAATAGACATTTTAATGCTATTATAGTATTAGGATGTGGTTCTATGGGTAGAAGAAGGAAAAGAAAATTAAAGAAAAAGGTTAAAAAGTTTCTTATAATGTTTTTAATTACTACTATTATTATTATAATTTCTACTGCTACATATAAAAATATAAGTAAAAAGAGTCCTAGTAAAGAAAAGACTATTGTTATTAAGAAAAATACTTCTTTCAAAGATAAAATAAAAAAAGAATGTAAAAAAATAAGTTATTGTAATAATAAATATATTGATAGGTATTATAAATACTATAAAAATAATAAAAAGTTAAGTATTAATGATATTATAACTAGAGTTAATTTAGGCCTAGATTATGATTTTTATACACATACTAGAAAAGCTAAAGATTTAAATAAAGACTATATACTTGTTAATAAATATTCGTATTTAGAAGAGGATTATATACCAAATAATTTGGAGATTATTCCAGAAGAATATGCTAGAAGTGGAATGAGGTTAGTTAAGAATGCTAAGGATGCTTTTGTAGCTATGGCAAGAGAAGCTAGGAAAGATAAAAGACCAATAATTGCTATGTCTAGTTATAGAAGTTATAAGTATCAAGTTAATTTATTTGAAAAATATAAAGAAGCAGATGGGATAAAAGATGCTGATACATATTCTGCTAGAGCAGGTTTTTCTGAGCATCAAACTGGTTTATGTGTAGATATTTATGATGGAGTTTTAGATTACACTAATTTTGAGCAAAGTGATTCTTTTGATTGGATGCAAAAAAATGCTTATAAATATGGTTTTATATTGAGATTTCCTGAAGGAAAAGAAAATATCACTGGTTATCAATATGAATCGTGGCATTATAGATATGTTGGTAAAGATATAGCCAAATATATTCATAATAACGATATTACATTTGAAGAATACTATATCCAAAAAATAGATAAAAATAATTAGACAATAAAAGTGGTATCATCTATAAATTTGTAATTGGTTTTATACTTTATTTCTCTGATGAGTCTAAACATAGCCTCATCTTTTTTCTTAGCTTCTATCATAATATCAATATCGTAATTAAGATGTTTTATTCTCTCTATAAAATCTATAAATATTTCACTATCTATATAATCATTATGACTTCTCATCTCTTTTTTTAGTTTACTTTTAGGTGAAGAAAAGTGTATCTTAGGATTAATAGTTTTCCATGTTGAAAATATTTTATCAATATTTTTATATAAGTCTTCTTTATTATTATTACAAATATAATGATGATAATCTAAGACTATAGGAATATCTAATTTATTATTAAGATATAAGCAATCTTTTATATTAAATACTTTATCATCATTTTCTATAACGATGGAATCTTTAATATTTTTGGGAAGTAAACTATAATTTTTTATAAATCTACTTAAAGATTTTTCTTTGCCAAATACATTACTACCTATATGAAGTATTAATACTTTATCTTTTATTTTTAAACTATCTAAAATATCATAATGATATTTTAATATTTCTATAGAGTTACTAACTACTTCTTTTTTTATACTATTTAAAACACAAAATTGATCAGGATGAAAATCTACTCTCATTTTATTTTTATTTATAATATCAGATATTTTTTTATATTCATTTTTATATTTATCAATGTAATTAAACTTAACATCTTCTTTTGTAGCAAGTGGTATAAGTTTTGATGATAATCTATAAAAATGGATATTATTTTTTAGATTATAGTTAAGTATTTCTTTTAGTCCTTCTAAGTTTGATTTTATTATATTATTTAATTTATCTAAATCTTTTTCTTTTATATAGTTTGTATATGTATAGTTTGTTGATGTTGTTATATTTAATGTTTCTGTAACACATGCATAACCTAGTCTTATCTTCATAAAAAAATCACCCTTATTAGGATGAGTTTTATTTATTAAATTAGTCAAACTTCTTTTGTAAAAATTTATAAAAGTAATATAGGATTGTAAATTCAATCCAAAATGCAAATAGTAAATTACTCATTTGTATAAATGAAAGTAATGTATCATTTGTATATAAGCTTACTGTTGATGATAAGTTTATATCATTTGTTAGGGCGATAGATATTACGGCCATAAAACAAAAATATAAGATGCTTAATACACTAGAGTTTACTATCTTCTTAGTTCTTGGCATTTTATTAGAAAATATAGTTATTATTATATCTATTGTTACAAATAAAATTATAAAGAAGTATACTACCATAGATGGGAAATATAGATAACTTAGTACAGCTTTTATAAACGAATCTATACTTTCTACTGCATATGATCTATATGTCAAAATAATTCCTATTAAAAAGCCTATACATAGTATAGCAGATACTATTTTAACTTTTTTATTATTCTTTTTAATATTTAAAAATGTGAATAAGAATAAAATTAAGCTTAGTAGAAATAGTTCTATCCCCATAAAAGATGAGAATATGTATTTAAATATTAAAGCAACTTTATCTATTATGGTCATTTCCATTGTCTTTACCTCCTATTTACTCTTATACTAATTCTGAAATATATACTGTTTGTTCAGTATCGCTATTCTTAGTGCATGTTATCATAGTTAATGTAGTTTTGGCTTCATTTCTATTGATTGTTACTGAACCTGTTTTAGCTACATTATAAATATTAACTATTTGATATTTGTATATAATCCCGTTATAAGTAATATATACATAGTCACCTATACCTAATTTATATAAATAAGCAAAATAGGAAACATAGGCATCTCCTGAATGTGCTGCTAAAATTAGGTTGCCATTTACTACATCAGGCATTGTTGATCCACCAATAACAGTAACATTATACTTTATGTTGTTGTATTTATGTCCAAAATTATAGAAGCCTCTTTTTAAACCTATCTTAGGTATTTCTATTATTCCATTATACTTACTAAAATCTATCTGCTTTTTAGGTTCTTCTTTTTTTTCTTCTGTCTTTTTATCTACTTCTTCTACTTTAGGAACATCTTGTACTATATCATTAACATTATCTTCATTCATAAAAGATAGTTGCATATCTGAAAAAACCTGTTTTTTTAGTTCTTTTATATGATCCATTGATAATAGTGATATTCCTATAATTACAAGCAAAGAGCCAAATAAACATAATTGACTCTTTGTTATTTTTTTATTGTTTTTACTCTTCTTCTTGTCTTTTTGGTCTAACATTTGCATATATCATTCCTACTCCACATAGTAGAATTATAAATCCTATATAGTAGACAGACTTAGAAAGAGAACTTGCAGTATCTGGAACTAATTTAAAATCCAATACTCCTTGTATTTCTTTTGTTTCTGGTCCTATTAAAACTGATGGTTGTTTACCGCTATCATTAGTATACTTATAAGCTGCATCATAAGTTATAGTTCCTGTAGCATTCAATTTAAAATTATATTCCTTGCTTTTATCTAATTTATTTTTATCTATAGTTACATATAATTTTGTACCACCTGTTATACTAGTAGTATTTGTAACTTCTTTTCCATTTTCTGTATAAACTTTTGTTCCTTCTGGAGCATTTTCCAAAGATATAGAGAACTTAGATAATGTTGCATCAACTCCATATTCTGATTCAACTTTTATTAAGTTACTTTTTGCTATATTATCAGACTCTGTCCAAGTAACTTCTTTATCTGCAGTTACATTTAGTTTTGCATCGGCTGGATCTTTTGCTGATTTGGCTTTTTGGATAACCGAAGCTACATATTTATTCCATGTATCTTTAGCTCCTAATTCAGCATCTGGAGTTCCGTATAAACGAACCTCTTTATTAGCAAGATTTATATTACCAGCGGATTCATTAACTTTATATCTTAATGAATCTTGATTAATTTCTGCATCAGTTATTGTTCCTTGATATCCCCATAGAGCCATTTGTGTTATCCATGTATTTGTCATTTTCTTCATTTGTTCCTTATCTGTATATTCCTTCATTGAACCATCAAGTATATAACCATATATAGAATCAATTTCATATGTCCCTTTTAAAATCGTAACATATCCATATGGTAATCTTTCTGAACTTTTCTTTAATACATCATTATGTTCATAATTTGGAATATTTCTATCAGAACAATATAATAAATAAGTTCCTGTTGTATCTTCATTATAAAATGGATAATTAGATTTACCGTCTGTAGCATTTGTTCCTGTTGTATAACTATATGTAATCGCTCCTCTTGTTACAGTATCAGGTAACTTTTCTGCATAAGTAGTAGCAGCATTTACATCTAAAGTTCCAAATAGTATTGTAACTAATAAAATTGCGATTGTTAAAATTTTGTTTTTCTTCATATTATATTCACCTTACCTTTATATAACAATTATAACATGGTTTTTATATTTTCCAATATTTTTTTAATTTATTTCAAAATATTTACATATATAGTCATAGTTTTCGCTCTTTTCGACATATAATGTACATAAGACCTCATTTTCTTTTACTTTATCGCCAACTAGTTTATTTAGTTTTATTCCTACCGTTGGATTAATCTCATCTTCTTTATTTTCTCTACCTGCACCTAATTTTACTGATAGCTTTCCAATTTCCAAGGCGTCTATCTTTTCTATTATTCCAGATTTTTGTGATTTTATTTCAATAGTTTTATTACTTTTCTTTAAACCTTTTATGTCTCCTTTTTGATATGCGACAAATTCTAAAAACTTATTGTAAGCATTTTTATTTTTTATTGTTTCTATGACTTGTTTTTCTGCTTCTTCATAAGATATTTCTTTACCCATACTTACCATTTCGGATGCTAATTCTATACATAAATCTGTTAGAGCACCTTTTTTACCATTTAAAATGTCCATTGCTTCTTCTATTTCAATACTGTTACCAATAGAATCTCCTAATGGATTATCCATATTAGTTATTAAAGTTCTTACTTCTTTATTATGAAATTTTCCTATTTTAATCATTAACTTTGATAGTTTCTTTGCCCATGTTTTTGTTTTTATTAAAGCCCCTTTTCCAAGTTTTATATCTATTAGTATTTTATCCGCACCACTTGCTATCTTTTTACTCATAATACTAGTCGCAACTAGAGGAACTGATTCTACAGTACCCGTAACATCTCTAAGTGCATATATTAGTTTATCTAGAGGTGTTAGGTTTGCAGTCTGACCAGTGACAACCATTCCTATTTTTTCTACCTCTTCTTTTACTTGTTCATCTGTTAGATTAGTTCTAAATCCAGGGATTGATTCAAGTTTATCAATAGTTCCCCCTGTATGTCCTAATCCTCTACCACTCATCTTAACAACAGGGACACCTAAACTTGCAACTATAGGTGCGATTACTATAGTAGTTTTATCTCCAACACCACCAGTAGAATGTTTATCAACTTTAATACCCGGAATATCAGAAAAATCTAATACATCACCACTTTTTATAAATATCTCAGTTAAATCAAATATTTCTCTATCTGACATTCCATTTAAACATATTGCCATTAAAAGAGCAGACATTTGATAATCTTTTACTTTTTTCTTTAAATAACTATTAAATGCAAATTCTAATTCTTCTTTTGTTAAATGTTTACCTAATCTTTTTTTATTTATAATATCTACTATCATATAAGTTCCTTTCTAAATACATCTGTTTCTCTAATACTAAATCCAAGGTTTTTATATAATTTATGTGCTTCTACTCTAGAACTATTAGAAGTTAATTCGAGATATTTTATACTCTCTTCTTTGCATATATTAAATACTTCGTTAAATATTTTAGAGGCAATACCTTTATTTCTATATTCTTTTAATACACATACATAATTTATATGTGCATAATAACAATTTTCTATAACGTTATATAACTTATTTATAATAGTATATCCTACTATTTCATTATTAAATACCGCTACTAATTCTATATTACCATTAGTAGTTAATCCACATCTTTTAACTTCGTAGACTTCGTTTAATAAATTATTCAGTGATTCTAAATCATCATTTTTAAATTCTCTTATAATAACTTCCACACTATCACCTGTCTTACTTTACTGATTTATATTATTTTGATTATTAGTGGTATTTATTTGATTAGTTTCCTCTTTAGTAATATTTTGGGTATTATTCATGCTGTCTTGTCTACTATACATATTTGTTAGTGATGGTCCACTTTGTTCTTGTGGTAAGTTATTTATAACATTATTTTTTTCGATATTAGGAGACTGTTCTAAATTACTATTAATAGTTTGTACATTATTTATATCATTATTATTTTCATTTATAGTATTCATATTCAATTTTTCTATATTACTATTAGTAGTATCAGATGAAGTCCCAGTATTTTTCTTCTTTCTACTATTTATAATAGCTATAACAACTATTATAATTATTAATATAAGTGCTACTGATACAATGATTATATTATTTCTATTATACAAACTAAACTCAAATTCTATATTAGATGCTTCATTACTTGTTAAAGACCAAACCAACTCTTTATTATCATTGCTTATTTGAGTAGCATTATTACTTATAGCTGAATATGGTAGATTCACTTTAAAACTTAAATCTAAGTTACTTGCACTATTTGTAAGTGAGTTAGTAAGTTCATCCCAATCACCTGTATTTTCACTACTATCTGTACTATAATCAGTTGTATTATCTTCTGTTGTAGTAGTACTATTTAAATCACTATCAGCTGAATCAAATTTTAAATTAGCTTTATATGTATTTTTAAAAATACCTTTTTTTAATGTAAATATTTTATTTTCTTTTTTACTATTTTTAGTTGCATTAGTTAAATTATAAATAGTATCTTCATTGGAACTTACTTCATCAATATTTGAAACATTAATTCTAATAGTATAACCTTTCATATTATCTTTACTATAATTTTCAATAGTAAATCCCTGTTTTTCTAACTCTTTTTTATCTGATTCCTTATATATTTCTTGGTCACCAAATACACTAGTATCTACTGCATATATTATAGAAAAATCCATTGATTTATCTTTTTTAATATCCATTACGGCATTATATTTAACACATCCTGTTAATAAAAATAAGCCTCCTATCATTATTATTATTTTTAAACTTCTTTTCATAACTATACCTCTTCTATTTTACATTTATATTATAAGATATATTTACTATATAGTAAATAAAAAATGAGAAAGATTTTATTCTATCTCATTTTTAAATCAATTAACTCTACTGTTCTTTTAGGTTCTTCAATTACTTTTTTATGCAAATTTCTGTATTTTCTAATTTCGTTTATAAATTCTAATTCTTCCTTAGCTACATACATTCCATAGTTTTTATCATTATCGGCCACTACATATTCATCATTACCTATAAAGTAATTTATATCTACTTTAAAAACATTTGCAAGTGCTGCTAAAGTCTCAAGGGTTGGGATTCTTGTTTCTTTTTCATAGCAGCAAATACTTACTTTTGTTACATTTATCAACTTGCCTAATTCTTCTTGTGTGAGGTTATTTTCTTTTCGTAAGGATTTTATCCTTTGACCTAAAAGCATACCATCACCTCTTTATATAATAGTTTTTCTTAAAAACATTATAATTATTCAAAAAGGTATTTTGGTTAAAGTTAATTAATAATAAACTTTTAATTATTCTTCTTCAGAATTTGCTTCTTCTTTTTTTGAGGTTAAAAAGGTTACTTTTTCAGCGATAACTTCTATTATAGTTCTTTTATCGCCATTATTTTCTACTAATCTAGATTGTACTCTTCCTTTAACTCCTAATATATCGCCTTTATGACAATACTCTGAAGTATTTTGCGCTATATTATCAAATAGAGTACATTCTATAAAATCTGTATCATAGGTGCCATTCATATTCTTGAAACTTCTTGGTATTGCAAGAACCAAACTAGCTACTTGTTTTCCCTTTTCAGATTTATTTACTTGTACGTCCTTAGTAAGTCTACCTACTAGGACTATCTGATTCAGCATATTATCTCTCCTTTCTTTCGATAATACTAACTTATATTTTTTTATTATTCAAATCACTATTTTTATATATTACTTAGTATTTTTAACGAAAAAAAAGAAATTCAATTACTGAATTTTCCTATTCTGATTTATTAATTATTTATAAAAATTAAATTTATAAGTTTCTTTTGATTAATCCATTTAATTCAACTGCATATTCCATAGGTAGTTCTTCTCTAAACTTATCTAAGAAACCTAATACTATTAATTCTGTTGCTCTTTCTTTAGAAATACCTCTACTCATTAAATAGAAAAGTGTATCATCATTTATTTTTGATACTGTAGCTTCATGTTCAATATTACTCTCTTTATTACTACATATATTTACTGGAATTGTATCAGTTTTTGATTTATCATCAAGTAACAATGTATCACATTTTACAAAAGCTTCACTATTAATTGCAGTTTTTTTAATATCAATCTTACCTCTATATGTTGCATTACCACCATTTTGAGAAATGCTTTTTGAAATAATGTTACTTCTAGTATTTTTACCTAAATGAATCATTCTAGCACCACTATCTTGATTTTGATTAGATGATGCGACACTTATAGTAACACATGTACCATTTGAATTGTCCCCCTTTAGTATACAACAAGGATACTTCATAGTTACTTTAGAACCAATATTTCCATCAATCCACTCCATAGTACCACCTTCATCAACTAAAGCCCTTTTAGTAACTAAATTATATACATTAGTTGCCCAATTTTGAATAGTTGAATATCTACATTTACTATTTTTTCCAACATAGATTTCAACTACAGCGGCATGAAGTGATGATTCACTATAAGTAGGTGCGGTACAGCCTTCTACATAATGAAGATCAGAATTATCATCTACAATTATTAAAGTTCTTTCAAATTGACCCATATTTTTACTATTTATTCTAAAATAACTTTGAAGTGGTCTATCTAGTGTTGTATTCTTAGGAACGTAAATAAAACTTCCACCACTAAAAACAGCTGAATTAAGTGCCGAAAACTTATTCTCATTAGAATTAACTATTTTACCAAAATATTTTTTAACTAACTCAGGATATTTTTTCATAGCAACTTCTATTGATGTAAAAATAACTTTTTTCTTCTCTAGTTCTTCTAGCATACTATGGTATATTACTTCGCTTTCATATTGAACACCCATCCCACCAAGATGTTGTTCACTTTCTAATACTCCTAAATCCTCTAATTCATCTTTTACTGGCTTTAAAACGTTATTCCAATCATTTTCGATTTTCTTATCTATTTCGTTTGATTTATAATATATTATTTTATTAAAATCTATCGCTATTTTTGGACCAAATGAAGGCATACTTTGATTAACAAATGAATTATAACCCCTTATTCTAAAGTCTTTAATCCATTCATCTTCATTTTTAATTTTAGATATTTTTTCTATATTTTCCTTGCTTAATCCTATTATCTCCACTTTTATCACCGATTTCTAAATAGTGCCTTTTGCTAACTTTTTGTGTTTGTTAAGCTGTTCTAATTTTTGTTTAAAATGGCAATTTTTATCCCAATCTCTATGTGCCATTCTTCTCAATTTTAGCCCCTTAATTCCGTTAATTCCTTTATTACTTAAATTTACTCTGCTTTCTATAATATGAATTCTTTCTTTAAAATAAATATCTGAATTTAATATCCTATTTTCTAGTTCTCTAATAGATATTTTGTCCTGTTTTTTAATTTCTTCTATAAAGCTAGATTCCACTTCTACATAACATATTCCTTTTTCATCCATTAATTCAGGATTTTTTATTTCACTAAAAGGAATATAATCACCTAAAGTGATGGTACTAGACTTAACTAGAGGAAGGCGCTCATTAATAACTACACCATAGCATTCATTATTTCTTTTATACACTATAGTCTTTGGCACTAATCTTTCATCTTCTTTTTCTAGTCCCTTTTCTGCATCATAAAATCTAATTTCTGCCATAAATAAGTTTTTAGTATCCAGCATAATATCTTCTAATTCACTTTTTTTCATTTCTAATCACCTCTAAAATCTTTTCTACTGCATTGCTAGGAAGTAGGGCACATTTCTTTCTATTTGGTTGCATACATATATCTTCATACACTATAAGTTCCCCTAATAGGTCCTTATCATAATCTTTTTCATTTATCATATCCTGATAATTTGTAATAATTTTTTCTGCTTCATCTAAAGTTTTGCCTATAAGACTTTTTATAATTATACTAGTTGCTGATGTACATATAGCACATGCTTCTCCATCAAATAAAATATCTTTAATTACTCCATTTTCTGCTTTCATCATCATATCTATATTATCTATACATGATTCATTATTAGTATTTTTTAATATATATGAATCATCTTTTTTTAATCCTTTATTTATAGGATTTTGATAATTATCTAGAATTATTGCTCTTTTTATTTCTTTATCCACTATATCACCACTTTAAATATATCTTTACTATTTTTTAAGGCTTTAACTAATACATCAATTTCTTCTTTAGTATTATATAAACATAAGCTAACTCTACATGTATTCTTTATTTCTAAATCATCTTTTAATATCTTAGCACAATGATTTCCTGCTCGTATTGCAATATTATAATGATTTAAATATACAGAAGTATCTTGACTAAATACGCCTTCTACATTGAAAGCTAAAATACCACTTTTACTATTTTTATTGTATAAAATTATATTTGGTATTTTAGATAACTCTTCTACCATATACTCTTTTAATTTTAACTCATAGTCATGTATTTTTTCAATACCAATACTTTTAATAAACTTTATAGCTTCTCCTAAACCTATAACCTCTGCGATTGGTGGAGTTCCTGCTTCAAATTTAATAGGTGTTGTTTTTAATATATAATCACCATTTGATTCAAAGCTTTGATTCATTCCGCCTCCATACTTAAGAGGATCAGTTTTTTCTAATAAGTCTTTTTTTCCATATAATATTCCTACTCCAGTAGGTCCCATCATCTTATGCCCAGAAAAAGCTAAAAATGAAATATTAGATTTTTCTACATCTATTTTATAATGAGATATACTTTGGGCAGCATCAACTACAAAATAAATGTTTTTACTCTTACAGATTTTTCCTATTTCATCTATATTTCTAACATCTCCTATAACATTAGAAATATGTGCGACTGATATTACTTTGGTTTTATCTGTAATAGTTTTTTCTATATTATCTATAGTTAATTCATGATTTTCATCTAGAGGAATATATTTAACCTTAATTCCTATTTCTTTTTCTAACACTAACCAAGGGAGTACATTAGATGCATGTTCTGCTTTATTAATTAAAACTTCATCATCTTTTTTTAAGTATTTTTTAAAGAACCCAAACGCTACTAAATTGATTGATTCTGTTGCACCACTTGTATAAACTATTTCTCTTATATCTTTTGCATTAATGAAATCTTTTACAATTTCTCTTACTTTATCATAGACTTCATTTGTTTTCATTGCGTTATCATAATCGCCTCTATGTATATTAGAAGTATATTTAGTGTAATAATTTACCATTTCATTAACAACACAGTTTGGTTTAAGTGTTGTCGCACCATTATCGAAATAAATTACCCCATCTTTTAAAATTGGGAAATCATCTCTATTCATATTATCACCTTCTATATATTTTCTATTTTATTTTTAAACTTAATTAACTCTTCACTATCCTCACTATCATTTACTAATAATGAATATATTAATAACTTAGTAGAAATATCCCTACTTATTCCTCTACTCATAAGATAAAATAATATATCTTCTCTAAATTTACCAATATATGCAGAGTGAGATGATGATACATCATAGTTATCTATTAAAAGTATAGGTAATATTGTACTATCTCCATCAGATATGTTAATTATTTGATTTTCTTGATTACAAGTACAATTTTTTATATTCTTTTTTACTATACCAGATATATCAAAATGTAGTTTATTATTTAAAATATTTACTCCATGATTATAAATATTACTAATAGTATTTTTTCTATTATGATTGACTTCTATTTTAAATGAATTATCTTTATAACTAATAGTACTATAATGATATTCTACTTCTGCACCTTCGGTATTTATATTAATAATTACTTTAGCATTACTATCTACATTATAATGATATATTTTTAATAATACTTTTTCTTCTATATTATAGATTCTTTCTGTATCATCTTCATCATATATATATATTTCTTTTGAAGAGGTAATAGTTATTTTTTTACTATCTATATCTATTTTATTCATTAGAACTCTTTCCTCTTACTTCATTTATACTATTATATCCTTCTTTTTCTGTTGTGAATGCTAAATCTATATCACCTGTTTTTTTAATTTTACCATCTGTCATTATATGTACATAGTCTGGTTTTATATATTCTAATATTCTTGGATAGTGCGTAATTATAAGAAGAGATGTATCTTTATTATCTTTTAAATAATCGTTTATATTACTGCATACTATCTTTAAACTATCTACATCTAGACCAGAATCTATTTCGTCTAGAATAATAAACTTAGGTTTTAACATTTTTAATTGGAGGATTTCATTTTTCTTCTTCTCTCCTCCTGAAAAACCTTTATTTAGAGAACGATGTATCATATCTTCACTTAACTCTAAATCATTAAGACATTTATCTATACCTTTTATAAAGTCAAAATAGTTTATACGTTCTTTAGTTATCTCTGTCGTTGCAGTTTTTAAAAATTCACTATTAGTTACACCATCTACTACTGTAGGATCTTGCATTGCTAAAAATATACCTAACTTTGCTCGCTCATCTACTTCTAAATCAATTATAGATTTATTATTAAATAGTATATCGCCTTTAGTTAATTCATATTTATAATTACCCATTATTACTTTTGATAGTGTAGATTTACCAGTACCATTTGGACCCATAATAGCATGTACTTCTCCATCATTTATTTTTAATGATAAATCTTTTATAATTTCTTTTTTACTATCTTTAGTTATGACAGTTATTTTATTTATATCTAACATATAAATCATCTCCATTTATATTTTATATGACTATTATTAAAAAAATTGTTAGTTTTTGAAACAGTTATATTCTATCACAGTTTTAGCTTTTTTTAAAGAAAAAGAACACCTTTGTGTTCCATTAAGCAACTTTACTTTTTGATTTGGCATTACCCAAGTAAGTAAAGTCACCATATATTAAATTATCTCCACTATTATTTTCTGCAGGTTGTACTAAAGCATTAGCTTCCATAACAGCGTTATTTAAGTTAGATAGTCCTGCTACTTGTCCAAGTAACTCTTTAACTTGTCTATCTTTTTCTTTACTTATATCAACTTGTCTTTCTAAAGCCCCTCTTAATTTAATAGATTCTCTATTACTTTCGGCAGCTTGATTTTTATATAAAGCTTTTTCTTCTCTTTCTTTAGCAAGTTCTTGTCTTAATGATTTATTTTCTTCATCTTTTGCTCTAGAATCTTCATTAAGAATTTCTAAATTGGATTCTAAAATACTTATTTTCCCATCACGTTTATCTAATTCTTGCCTTAATTTTCTATTTTCCCCTACTATATTTATAATTGTTTGAGTTGCATCTCTAATTACTGGAGTTGAAATATCTTCGTCGTTTAATTTATATATATTTGGAAAATCTATTACTTTTGATTGTTCTTCATCTTCCTTAGTTTTAATTTCTCCTGGTTCTTTACTTTCGGCAGTGATTTCATCTTCATCTGCTTCAGCTTCCATCTCTTCTTTATCTTCACCTTCGGCAGTCATTTCATCTTCACCTGCTTCAGCTTCCATCTCTTCTTTATCTTCGCCTTCGGCAGTCATTTCATCTTCACCTGCTTCAGCTTCCATCTCTTCTTTATCTTCGCCTTCGGCAGTCATTTCATCTTCACCTGCTTCAGCTTCCATCTCTTCTTTATCTTCACCTTCGGCAGTCATTTCATCTTCACCTGCTTCAGCTTCCTTTTTCCCTGGTTCTTGACTTTGATCTTCAATTTCTCTATTTGTTTCAGCTGATTCTTGGCTACTATCATTAAGCCCTGTATTTGCAAATCCCATTATTTGGTCCAAT
Organism: uncultured Mycoplasmatota bacterium; assembly: GCA_948434005.1. Classification (GTDB taxonomy): domain Bacteria; phylum Bacillota_I; class Bacilli_A; order RF39; family UBA660; genus UMGS995. The sequence goes on along the minus strand of CAOJEH010000001.1, from coordinate 260,500 downwards.
CTTTCCTCTGCTTCTGAATTACTAACAATTGGTGTATTTGTTTGTTCAAGTGTCTCAATAGCAGTAGTTTGAGGTTCTTGTTCTTTTGCTTCTGGTTCTACTTGAGGTGGCATATCTATACCTTGTTGATTTAGCACTCCCTCATTTTCTACTTGTTGTTGAATTGGGATATCTATATTAGGCATAGCTTCTTGTTCTGGCTGTTGTTGTTCTTGTTGTGCTATCATAGATGGGTTAAAGGTTAATATTTGTTGTCCGGGCACATTTGTTGCAAAATAATAATTACTGTTTAACTCTGATATAAAACTATAATATCCATTTGAAACATTTATACCGCCCATTGTATAAAGAGCAGCTTCAGAACATTGATTGTCAAAAATAAAATCTCCACTCATTCCCATTGCTTGAATCATTTGGTCTTTTATTTTCTTGCCATTTTCTTCTATTGCTTGTTGATTAGCGGGATTACTCATACTTTTAATAATTGCAGTTACTGATTCACTTGTTGGAATATTTTTCTCTGCTAATAATATGTTATCCTCTTTATTTCCTACTTGTTTAATAGTTTTATGTTCGCAAGGAATTAATACATTACCATTTGGATCTATGTAGCCTAGTGATGTATGTGGTGCATGACCTACAGCTTCTTTTAAATTAGTACTAACAATAATATTACCATTTGCCATCTTCCCATCAGGTATGAAATAATATATAGTTTTTTCATCTACTTTTCCATAATAAACATCTGGAACTGGAGGATAACCTTGTTCCTGTACTGTACCTTTTAATATTTCCATAGCTACACCACCTATTTTCATACTATATACAACATAATACCATATATTTTTTAAATTAACAATAAATTGTATAAAAATATTTATTAATAATCATAATATATATGAATACTTGCTGTGTTCATATACGCAACCATAGGGTTGCTTTTATTTTTATATCTGCTAAAATGAAAATAGGTGGTTTTATGGATACAAAAAAACAACTAACTATAGGTATGGCACTGCTATTTATATTTGTAATTTCATTTTATGGAATAATTATAGTTAATGTAAAAAGTAAGGAATTCTTGCTTCCAAAAGCAGAGAAAAAAATAAATGAGCATATTAAAGATACTTATAGTGATATATCTAACGATATAAAAATAGGTAAAACTAAATATAATAATATAAAAAAAAGATATGAAACTAAAGTTATATCTAAAGATAATAAAAACTTATATTTTATGATTTATTATAAAAATAAAAATTTTGAAAGTACTTATAAAAATGACTATATTAAAGGTAATAGTATACTAAGTTTTTATAAAAATAAGTTTTTAAAGAAGTTATCTAATTCTAAAAAATATACTGATACTAATATCTCTTTTACAAAAGATTTAGATAAATATAGTAGTGTTATTAAAGATGCGATTATAAAAGATGATAATGTTAATTTGTTATCCATATATACATCTAAATCTAATATAGTAGTTAATAAATTTAGTAGGGATGTTATTATAAATGAAGTTAATAAATACTATAAGTTTATAGAATCAAATAACCTAAGACCTAAATATTACTCTATAGTATTAATAAATAAAGAAGATATTACTAAGTCATTAGAAATAGAAAATTTAACTAGTGAATTAATTATAAATAATATAGAAGAAATTGTAGATTCTATTATTAATAAAGATAAAAAAGTAATAGATAAATATAATATCAATTATAAATATATTGATTAGGAGGATTTTATGAGTGATTGTATATTTTGTAAAATTATAAAAGGGGAAATTCCTTCATATACTATATATGAAGACGATATAGTAAAAGTATTTTTAGATGTTAATCCTGTTGCTAATGGTCATATGCTTATTATACCTAAAAAGCATTATGAAAACTTATTTGATATTGATACTAATGTTGTTTCTCATTCAGTTAACTTAATTAGGGAAAAATTATATCCAATGGTAAAAGAGAGTCTTAATTGTGATGGTTTAACTATTGCCCAGAATAATGGTTTCGGGCAAGAAGTTAAACATTATCATATTCATCTTATACCAAGATTTGAAGATGATAATGGTAAAATGAGTTTTAATGAAGATATATTAATTCCCATTGATGAAGTTTATTCTAAGTTTTCAAAAAAGTGATTACTGCATCAATTAAAAATATAAATAATACTAAGTAGGTTATTATGCTTGGTATTTTTTTTATTATCTTATCTAGTAATGGCTTTATAATATAAACAACTACTAATGACATAACACCCCAAATTAAACTTATTTCTAAAGCAATATAATGTCCTATATTAAATTTTAAATCACTATAATCCCAAAAGACTTTATTAAATATTTTTTCTATTAAAATACCACCTAATAATTCTATTAAAGAAAGTACTATCATTGATATTATAAAAACTAATACTATTTTTAACCACCTTGGAACTTTAAATCTATTAAATACTAATCTCATAATTATAATAATTAAAACTGAACCTAATCCATATACAGGAATCCAAGGGCCATACATAATTCCATTATTCATATGTTTAAAGAAAAAAGTTTTTAAAGTGGTTTCTATTATAAAACCAATTATTGAATATACTAAAAATATATTTATATAATAAGTTAGCTTTCTCATTATCATCACCTATTATTAGTATGGACCAAAAAAAATGCAATAACCAATTACTTTAGTAACTAATTATCACATATTTTTAATACTAAAAACATAAGTTGAATTTTATTAGCAAGCTATACTACTTCCTAAGATAATTGCAAGTAATATATATAATACTAATATAATTAAGTAATTACTTCTGCCACCATGGCAGCATGTATTTTCTTGGCAAGCCATTATTTACACCTCCTTAAATATAAGCACCTAGAATAATAATTAAAAGAATGAATAATACTAATATAATTGCAGTTGATGAAACATAATTACCCATAGAAATTTCCTCCTTTTTTATGGTATTCACATTATTTTATGGCAAATATGTAATTTGTGTGATTATATATATCTATTTTATTTATTTTTTTGTTAATTTACATTATTATTCTTAATTATTATTTACTTATAAGCTTATTTACTCTATCATTAAGGTGGTGGTTATATGAATCATATAGAAATACTATTGTTACTTTCTCTACTACCTTCAATAGCACTTGGTATTATGGTTTATAAAAAAGATACTGTTGAGAAAGAACCTAAGAGTTTATTACTTAAATTATTTATGGGTGGCATTGGTGCAGTTATTTTAACTATACTTATATCCTCTTTTCTAAATCCTATATTACCTGAGGTAAATGAAGGTATATCTACAAAATATTTATATATTGCAGTTAATACCTTTTTTAAAGTAGCATTAGTTGAAGAATATTGTAAATGGTTTTTCTTAAAGAAAATAACTTGGACAAATAAAAATTTTAATTATATATATGATGCGATAGTTTATGCTGTTTTTGTATCATTAGGATTTGCAACTATAGAAAATGTATTATATGTCTTTAGCAAAGATGGCGGAATTAGTGTTGCAATATTAAGAGCAGTTTTATCTGTACCAGCGCATGCATTTAATGGTGTATTTATGGGATATTACTATGGTATGGCTAAACAAGCACAAATAAATAATAATTTTAAATTAACGAAAAAAAATTTATTATTAAGTTTACTAATTCCTATAGTATCACATTTTATTTTTGATTATTTATTACTTGTATCAAATCTTATATTACTAGTTATTTACTTAGTATTTGTAATTCTATTATATATAAATGCATTTAAAAGAATAAATCAATTTTCAAAAATTACTGATAGTTTAGAGGGTACTAATAATATAGAAGTATTAGATATAAATCAAAATAATAATACTTCTAAACCTAGATATTGTTCTAATTGTGGCTCTATGGTAAATTCTAACTTCTGCAGTATTTGTGGAAAAAAAGTCGAATAAATTTTTAAAATTATTATATATTTAATTGCACATTAGTGCTTTTTTTGTTATTATAATTAATTGTTAGGAGGATTTTATGAAAAAGAATAAGAAAGTTATATATTTAGGTTTAATACTAGTATTATCTTTAATGATTACAGGATGTGGAAAAAGTTCCAAATTAAAGGATAATAATACAGCAGTTTCTATTAAAAAAGGTAAAATAACTGCTAATAATTATTATGATGAGTTAAAAAAAGATTCAGACTCTATCCAAAAGTTAGTTAACATGATAGATCATAAACTATTTGATAAGAAGTATCCTAGTGATAGTGAGGAAGAAAGTTCTATTAATAGTCAAATTGAAAATATAAAATCATATTATAAGGATAACGAAGCTACTTACCTAGCAACAATTAAGTCATATTTTGGTGTCGATAGTGAAGATGAGCTTAGAGAGACTCTATCACTTGAATATAAGAGAAATAAAGCTGTTAATGATTATATTTCTGACAATATTACTGATGCTGAAATAAAAAAATACTATGAAGAAAATATCTATGGAGATATAAAAGCTAGTCATATCTTAATATCTGTTAAAACTAAAGATGATATGTCAGATGAAGAAAAAGATAAAGCTAAAGAGAAGGCTTTAAAGAAAGCTAAAAAAGTTATAAAAGAACTTAATAATGGTAAAAAGTTTAGTGATCTTGCTAAGAAATACTCTGATGATGATGCTACTAAATCTAAAGGCGGAGATTTAGGTTACTTTAATAAAGATGATATGGATGGAAGCTTTTGGAATGCCTCATTAAAATTAAAAAAGAATGAATACACAAAAGAACCTGTTGAATCTTCTTATGGTTATCATATAATATTAAAAACTGGGGAAAAAGAAAAGAAGACTCTAAAAGGAGTTAAATCTAGTATTAAAGAAACTCTAACTAGTAATAAACTAAATAATGATAAAACTATATATTATAAGACTCTAATGACTATTAGAGAAGATAATAAGATCACTTTTGGAGATAGTGACTTAGAAAAAAGATATAAGAACTATATGGATGATTTAATTAAAAATGCAGGTAGTTCTGATACATCTAAATAAAACTTATTAACTATTAAAAATAGTATCAGCTTTTCTGCTTTAAGTAGTTGATACTATTTTTTTATATAAAATGTTATTATTATCTTTTAAAACTATAATATAATCAGCATTATTTTTTAAATAGTCATTTATTTTATATTTATTATTAACTAAAAAATAATCGAAACTATATTTATTTATAAGTTCTTTTGTATTAATGTTATTAGAAATGTTTATATAATCTTTATAGTTATACTTTGAATATAAATCTGCTCTACCATCTATAAACACTTTGATTTCATTACTAATTAAATATCCTCCATCATCATATAAATTAAACAATCTCTTAGGGTTTTCTTTTTTAATTGTAGTTATCATTTTATTAGATATTGGCTTTAGAGATATTATCATTTTGATTGTTGATATATTTAATATAAATAATACTAATAAAATTATACTAATATTTATTAATATTATATTTGTATTTTTATCATTTTCTCTTTTTTCTATATAATTAAATATAAAGAATGATGATACTATATAAATATAATTTGAAAATCTAAAACTCTTTATTCCTAATATTATAAATAATATCAATAATAATAAATCTGTAAGTTTTAATTTTTCTTTACTCTTTATAAGTACTATTAGTAAAAATATAATAAAACTAAAATAAATATAATTATTTGGTGTTATTTTTAAAATAGATTGCCACTCTGTAATATTTTGTTGCATTGTTATATCTAAAATATTTGTATATGGATATATAAGCATTTTTATACCATGTGGATTTATACATATTGAAAGAATACAAATTATTAGGGTTATTATATATTTTTTTAATTGCTTTTTAGATAATTTATTTGACTGGATATATTTATTATCAAATGATATTAAACCTGTAACTATAAATAAAATTATTAAAATATAAGATAAATTAGATGAACCTCCATGTATATTAGACCATAATACTGAAATTACTGGTAGTATGTATATTTTATTTGAATGTTCATTTTCTTTTAAATCATATAGTAGATATATAGTTACTGCAAATAAGATATTACTTAACATATGAGGTCTAGGTATTATACAGTATGAATTCATTATAATAAATAGCATTAACCAAATCATTGTAAACAATGTATTTTTACTATAATTTTTATTATTTAAAAATATTATTAATAATAGGCTAGATATACAAATAATACAATATACTAAGACATTATAATCACCAAATATGATTTTTAAGACATAAATAATATTTTCAAATAACCATTCATGGGATATCCAACTTTTATTATATAAGAACCAAGAAAATATATCATGTGTTAATATAGTATGATTATTAAACATATATTTTCCCGCAGTAATATGCCAGTAATAATCTAGACCTATAGTTATAAATAGACTAGATATAAGTGATACTACTACTAACAAAGTTATGATTATTATTTTTCTATTCTTCATATACTAATCCTTTTTGATACAGCTTTTGTTTTATTTTATATTCTAATTCTTTTCCACTATATTTTATACTTAACTTTTTATATAATTTTTCATACTCTTTTTTAGCTATATCTTTATCATCATTAAATTCACAATTATTAATAGCATTATTTATTAATTCCTTTGAAAAACCCTCATTTATTAATTCTATATTCATCTTTCTTTTTAACAAATTATTTCCTTTATTTCTATTAGATTTAATCATTCTGGTTATTATCTTTTTTATTTTTTCTTCTTGAATATCTTCTGTGTAATCATTTAAAACTTCACTTATTATAGATTCCTTAATACCTTTTTTAAGCATTTCTTGCTTTATTTTATAAGGCCCATGTGATGTTGTTATTAATTTATTATTTAAAAAGCTTTTTGCATAAATACTATCATTTAAATATCCTTGTTCTTTTAACTTATCTATAGCTAAGTCTATATAATCTATAGGATATTCCTCCCTACTTAGTTTATCTCGTACTTCCTTTATACTTCTAGCCCTACTTTTAATATATTTTAAACCTATATAGTAAACATCACACTTTTTATCAAATTCTAATATTTCGCTTTTATTTGAAGATATATCTTTTGTAAGTAATAAATTATATTTTAAGATTGTATCTTCATATAATGTTATAATTTCTAAGTTTTCTAATGTAAGTTCGTATTTACCGTTTCTTAATTTTTTATATTTATTTATTTTCATATCCTCACCTATAAATATTATACCACATAAAAAGAAAAAGCTTTTTTAACTTTTTCTTACCGTTAGAAGTCCCTCTACAATTTCTTCTAACGCCCTACCAATATTCTTTTTACAATTGTACTCATTCTTCGGCATTTGCAAATAATTTGTTTCTGATATTTCTTTACTACGTCTAGCCGCTATATGAACTAACTCATATTTTGAGTCAACTATATTTAATAGTTTGTCAATTGATGGGTATATCATCGTATCACACTCCCTATTATAAGCATAAACGAGCAGTGTAAATAAATCAAGTTATATGACAAAATTAGACATTATTTTTTTACATTATAAATACATGCCAATTACATTCTATTTACATATGCTGTACTTTCTATTTTACTGTTTATTATAAATATATAAAAAGAAAAGCCTATCAGCTTTCCCCTTTCTAAATAAATCTATTTTTATACTTTATTCCTCAATACATGCATTTAATAATGTAATTATACTTATAAAGTCATTGTTACTTAGCTTTTCGACAAACCTTAAATTTCTAATTTCATAATCTATGCTTCTTATATGTTCACATAAAACTGATCCATATACATTCTTAGTATCCTCTAACTCATGGTGTGTTGGAAACTCCTTATTATTAGATGTAATAGGACATACAATAACCATTTTAGTATTTTGATTAAAAATATTATTACTTATAACAACAGCTGGTCTAGCTCCTGCTTGTTCATGTCCTTTTGTAGGATTAAAATCAAAAAAAACAACATCACCTTGCTTTGGTATATATTTTTTTACCATATTTCTTTCCCCATATCTTTATCCCAAGAAAATTCCTTAGCTAGATTTTTTCCATGATATTCTTTAAATCTACTTTCTAGTGATATCTTTTTTTTCTTTGGTATAGTAATAATTATTTTATCCTCTTGTTGTTCAATATTTAATATATCATTAGTTTTAATATTTAAAGATTTTAAGATACTACTTGGTATTCTAATTCCAGATGAATTTCCCCACTTTTGAATTCTTGCTTCCATCAACATCATCTCCATTTGTTTTTAGTATATACAAAGTATATACATATGTCAACTATATTTTACTATTATTATTTACAAAATTCTGATTTTTTACAAAAAAAGAAAAGCTATTAACTTTTCTCTTTGTAAATAAATCTATTATCTAAATTGACAGCAAGATCCACATTGAACATTAGTTACTGTGTTTTCTTCACAGCAAGAGTATGATGGTCTATATGTATGTTTATATACATGGTGATTAATTACTCTAGTTCTAATTGGACAAACATGTGGAACTTCATGAACGATAGTTCTATGAACACATCTTTCTTGAACTGCTTCAGTTATTGGGCTTGACATACCACCATTTATTTCATTTTGTGGACCATTATTTGATACCATATCGATATCAACATTCATTTCATTTTCGATAACATTATTATTACCGGCAATATTTGAATTCATTTCAAATTCATTTGTGTTTCCAAACATATATGCTTTCCTCCTATCTAGTCTATTTTATTCACTGACAGGTATGTTGCATATATATTATGCCCATCTTTTTTAAATGTTATTAACTTACTTTCATATTACGAGATTCTTTTACATCAGATTCATAGTTTCTTGTTTCTAATTCATCTACTAATGATTGAGCAGTAATTTTTGCTTCCTTTTTCTTATGACTATCAAATCTTTTATAATCAATATTAGAATAGATAGCTCCTGTTTCATTACATATTTGTTCTATATTACTAATATTTATATGTTCTCTATGTTTTCTAGATACATTTTCATATACTTTTTCTAAATCTTCTTTTGTTTCAAAATTTACTATTGTACATTCTTTTCCATCCGAAGTCCATGATATTAAATCATAAAATACATTATCCTCTTTTGTTTCAATCTGTTTCATTATAACATTGTCATCAAATATCGTACCAATAGTATCAAATATAGAATTATTATTTCTAGTAACACTTCTAATTTCAAGATAGCCATCATTATTTATCCATGTATTAGAAGGGCTTGTAGTAAAATATCCTGTAAGCTTATTACTTCCATTTTTATTACAAATACTATATATAATATCTGCTGACTTTCTTATATCTTTTTGACTCATAATATTCCTCCTAGAACGGTAACTTAAAGTTGCCATTAGTCATTTGTTTCATCATTTTTTTCATTTGATCGAATTGTTGTAATAGTTTGTTCACTTCTTGTACTGATCTACCACTGCCTTTAGCGATTCTTGTTTTTCTACTAGCTTTTATAATATCTGGATTTCTTCTTTCTTTAGGAGTCATTGATAATACAATTGCTTCTATGTGAGCCATATCTTTGGGATCTACTTTAATGTTATTAAGTCCCATTTTTTTAGCACCTGGTATTAATTTTAATAAATTTTCTAGAGGTCCTAGCTTTTTCATTTGCTTCATTGTTGATAAGAAATCTTCTAGATCAAATTTACCTGATTGCATTCTTTTAGCTGTTTTTTCTGCTTCTTTTTCATCTATAGCTTCTGTTGCTTTTTCAACTAAAGATACAACATCACCCATTCCTAAAATTCTTCCGGCCATTCTTTCAGGATCAAAATAATCAATTCCATCCATTTTTTCACTAACACCTATAAACTTTATAGGTACATTAGTAATATGTCTAACTGATAGAGCTACTCCACCTCTAGTATCACCATCAAGTTTAGTTAAAATGACACCTGTTAGTGGTAGTTTATCATTAAAACCATTTATAACATTAATTGCATCTTGTCCCATCATAGAATCTATTACTAATAGTATTTCGTCTGGAGTTATTTCAGTTCTAATATTTTCTAATTCAACCATTAACTCTTCATCTATATGAAGACGACCTGCAGTATCTATTAATACATAGTCATATCCATTTTCTTTAGCATAAATAATAGCGTTTTTAGATATTTCTACAGGATTTTTCTTTCCTTCTTCATATACTTCTATATTTAGTTGTTTACCTATTTGTTTTAATTGATCTATTGCTGCTGGCCTATATACATCACACGCTACTAAGAGAGGCTTTTTTGCATGCTTTTTTCTAATTAAATTAGATAGTTTACCAATAGTCGTAGTTTTACCACTACCTTGTAGACCTACTAACATTAATGTTGCGGGATTACCCTTTAAATTTAGAGGGGTACTCTCTCCACCTAATAATTCTGTTAGCTCATCATGAACTATCTTTACAAATAAATCACCTGGCTTTATACTTTTTCTTACTTCTTCTCCTAAAGCTTTTTCTTTTACTTCTTTTGTAAATTCTTTTACTACTTTATAATTAACATCTGCTTCTAATAAGGCTAATCTAATTTCTCTCATCATTTCTGATATATTATCTTCTGTTATTGTTCCATAACCTTTAACCTTATGTATTACATTTTGTAATCTGTCACCTAAGCTTTCAAACATTTTTATCACCTAATAATAATTATACACTAAAAAAACTAGATATACTAGTTTTTATTCATCATCCATATCCTCTATATCTGGAGCACTTATAATATCGTCTATATTTAAAGAATCAATATTTGGGCCATTAGATTCTGTTGTTATTAGTGGTTCTTCTATTTTTGGGTTAGTATTCATAATTTGTTCTGGGATACTATTTGCTAAGGCTGCAGTTTGATCATTTAATACTATATTATTATTCATTAAATTATCATTAGCATTTGGTACTTCTTTTACTTCATTATTAGTATTTATAATCATTTCATTATTATTATTTTGTTGATTATCAAAACTAATAGGCATAGAGTTTTCAGTCATATTAGCCTCGGGTATAGATGTATTATTAGTTGCTTTCTGTTCTATATTTGATGAATTACTCTGTCTTCCTGACCATATAGTTACAACATCACAGTTTCCACTTAAAGGTGCAGGATTTGGCATTTTTAGTTTTACTATTAAAGGAATAGTAAAGGCCATACCGAATCCTAAACATGTACCAGGTTGTAATGTTTTTTGTTTTTCAATAATCTCATCACTAATATTTGGTACCATTTTTCTAATATATTCAACATCAGTAGGGTGGTTTATTTTAAATATTAAGAAACTTGAACATTGGGAAATAACTGTATCTGAAAGTTCTACTGGTCTTTGTGTAATAATACCTAACAAAACACCATATTTACGACCTTCTTTAGCAATACGTTCAAATATATTATATCCAATTAAAAATCTATCTGTATCATTTTGAATATACCTATGAGCCTCTTCAACAATTACATGAAAAGGAATAGACGCTCTATCTTTTAGTGATTTAGAAAATTCAAATATTAATCTTGAATATATTTTTACTATTACCTTAGCAAACGAATCATCTACATCATCAAAGTTCATATTAACAATTTGATACTTTTTACCATTTGAAATTAGTAATGATGATAAATGTTGTTCTACAGTAACATAGTCTTTTACATCAAAGTATTTAGCATTATCACCCACTATTAATGAGTGTAATCTAACTCTTATTGTAACAGCATCTCCATATGTATTTTCGTTTCTTAACCACCCTTCACTAATAAGCGTGAAGTTAAGAGCTTTTTCTAAATCTTCTAAAGTATAGAAAACTCCACCTTTTGGTTCGTAATTATCAAATTCTTCATTTATGAAACTCGATACATATTCTGTTAATAAAACACTTTCTGAAAATTGTCCTTGAGAATCTATAATAAAGCATTCTCTGAATTTTCTAGTATAACCAATACCTTGAACAGGGGCTTCTAAATTAAACTCAGGAGTTGAACAACTATCTAGAATTGAAAATATTTCATTTCTTTTATTTGGACTTGTCTCATTCGTATATAATATAGCCATTACTGCTTTAGCAATCAAATGATTTTTAAAGGCATTAGCTTGTTCTCCTTTTTCAGCAAAGATAAGGGCTAGTTTTAACATTCTTTCTATTATTGGTATTTGGGAATGATTAGTTATTTGTAAAAGTAGACATAAATCATCAACACTTAATAACCAAATTGGAAGTCTTAATTTTTCCCCAATGCCATCAGTTTCATTTGTTGTAATAAATTTATAATTAAAATTTGGATCAATAGAACTTAAATCTTTAAAGGCATTATAGTATTCTGCAGAAGAATCAAAGAAAAACATATTTGATTTATATGGATAAAGCCCCTTATCTTGGAACATATTTTGAATTAATCTTGATACACCACAACTCTTACCGGCTCCACTGTTTCCTAATATAGCGAAGTGATTACTGAAGAAGTTGTTAACATTTAAATATACTGGATAATCATTATAAAAAGGGCTTACTCCTAATGGCATATATCCTTCCTTTGCTTCACCTACAATCATAGGGACTTCACTTTGTTCTATAACTCTAATTGATGCATCAAGAGATGGTTTCCTAATTACACCACCAATAAGTCTTCCATTTGAAATTTCACCTAAAAATCTTGCTTTTACAATATTCCCGTCCATATCATCAACTTCACCTAATACTTTTTTATCTTTATCTTCAAATATTAAGTGTAAGTTCATCAAGTTTATAGCAACTTCTTCACCATCTTTTAATTTAACATCTGCGCCTTTATCACTAATATAAGTAATTCTATCAAACATATTATCCCTCTTATTCTTCTAAGTATATTCTTATATCTAAAATTATACTAAAAGTTTAGCACTTTTACAAGATAAAGAGTAATTATTTACAATAACAATAATTTATGATATAATACTGGCTAAATTTTAAAAAGGAGTGATTATTATGTCAAATTATCCATTTCTTGATAAACTAACTACAGAAGAATTGATGAATCTACAACAAACTCTTATATTAAATCCTAATCTTATAAATGAACAAGTTCATAAAAGGGAAGATAATCTATACAATAGTACTAAAGATTATACAATTAAAGGTGTTATAAGATCAATGGATGAAGTCGAAAATAAAACTTTAGAGGTTTTAAGTTGTATTAAGATATCTGAACTAGACTTTTTATCGTCTAGCTTTGTTGAAGCTGGAAATAATAAAAGGAAATTCATTATTCCTATTGAGTTTGTATTATATGATGATAAAGGTTGCAAAACTGCTAAAAAATATGGTATTTATGATTGGATTAGTTATAATAAGTTTTCAGAAAAAAATAAAAGCCTTTTTCATAAACAGGTAAACGATATTTTAGAAAAAGTTACTTATGTATCATATTTAGAACAATTTTTTAAAGATCCAGATGCAATAAATCTATTACCTGGTGTTCTTAATACTTACAATTATATAAAGGCATATCTATATGAAGTAGTTGATGGAAATAATTCTAAACCTATGGAAATACGTGATAGTTTATTTGAAGAGCAAGATAGTAAAGTGAAAATTGTTACAGAAAATCTTCAAACTATAGCAAGTGAATTATTATTTGTAAGGGAAAGTATTCCTAGGGAAAAAGCACCTAGACTATCTGTTTCAAATCATATGCTTAAAAAATTAGTAAGAAATCAAGATCAAACAATTTCAAAACAAAAACAATTATTGATAAATGCAATTGCTTTTGGTACCTCATTAGAAAAATTAGAAAATCAAGATTATAGTGATTCTAAAAGATTAATATTTACAAAAAAATAGTGTTTAAACACTATTTTTTATATTAACTTTTCTAATCTATTTTTAATTTTATTTATATCAGTCTCTTCTAAAATAGATTCTATTTCTTTCTTGTTCTTATATATATTTAGTTTACCCTCATATTCTTTTAATTTATTAATAGTTATTTGTAATTGTTTATGAACTGCATTTCTACTAACATTATAATTATCTGCTATTTCTCCTAAAGATAAGTTAGAAAAATAGTAATCTTCAAAGTATTCCTTTTGCTTTTTGGTTAGTAATTCTTTATAGCAATCATATAAATCATTGTAATAGATAAAATCTTTCATATTATCACCTACATAAAATCTTTAAATAACCCATATATATATTTTTCAATATCAAATACTTTTAAATCTTCTTTTGCCTCACCTAAACCCATATATTTTACAGGTAAGTTAACTTCTTCTTTTATAGCTAAGACTATACCACCTTTAGCAGTTCCATCTAATTTAGTAAGTACTATACCAGTTATATTAGTTATCTCTTTAAAACTTTTCGCTTGAGAAATACCATTTTGTCCTGTAGTAGCATCTATTACTAAAAGAGTCTCATCTGCTCCGCCTTCTACTAAAGAAGAAATAACTTTGTTCATCTTTTCTAATTCTTTCATAAGATTTACCTTATTTTGAAGACGACCAGCTGTATCAATTAAAACTACGTCATAATTATCCCTTTTAGCTTTTTCTACACCATCATATACTACACTTGACGGATCACTTCCTTCTTCTTTTGAAAAAAAATCTACATCTATTTTTTCTCCCCATTCGTGAAGTTGTTCTATAGCTCCTGCTCTAAAGGTATCGGCTCCTACAAGTAAAACCTTTTTACCTTCATTTTTTAAGTTATATGCAAGTTTACCAATAGTAGTAGTTTTACCTACTCCATTTACCCCTACAAATAAAATAATTGTCGGACCATTTTCTCTATAATTGATTTTATTTACTAATACCTCATCATTTACATAAATAATAAATAACTCATCTACAATTAACTCTTTTAAAAGTTCTGGATCTTCTATTTTTTCTTGTTTTACTCTTTCTCTTAATCTATCCATAAATTCCATAACCGTATTAACACCAATATCAGCCATGATTAAGATTTCCTCTAATTCCTCAAAATATTCTTCATTAACTTTGGTATATTTATTAGTAAGATTAGCAAGTTTTGATACAAAGCCTTCTCTTGATTTAGTTAAACCTTTTTCATATATTTTAACATCATTTTTTACTTTATTTTCTTTCTTAACTTTTTTTCCTTTTACTTCTACTTTATCTTTTTCAACAACTTTTGTGGATATTTCTTCGTCATTTATAATTTCTTCCACAGCTTTTGTTGATAAATTTATATCTTCTTCTACTTCTTCTTTTTTAAACATATTTTTTATTTTATTAAATAGTCCCATAATATCACCCAACAAAATTATATCACGTACAGTTTAGTATGTAAATTTAATCAATAAATAAACAAATCTATTATAGATTTGCTTACTTATTTATAATACATTTATTTTTAATTATTCCTATTATCTATCATTTTCATTGTTTTTTGTATTGCTTTATCTTTTTCTGGACTTTTATCTTTTTTAAATTGTTTTGCATATTCAGAAAACAAGCATAATTTTTCATCATTAGAAAGTCCAACATCCATATAAATACTTTGTAGCCAAAGTTCAGCATTAGACATAGCTTCTATTTTCTTATATCGTTTTCGCTAACTGAGATTGCTCCCTTTTCTTCCTCATTTTTTTCAAGCTCTTCTTCTATTTGATTATCTGTTGCTCCCTCTAATTTCATAGCGTCAACTATCTCCTTTTCTGGATAGTTCTTTTCATAATTGTCAATTTTTTCTTTAGCTTCACTCGCTTTATATACTGAAATAAATTTAGAAAGCATTTTTTGTTTTATTCCTTCATTAACTAAAGCAAAAGTTCCTGTAATCATTGTATATATCACTGTCTTAACAATATTGTAATATGGTATAAAATTAGTGCAAACACCCATAATCTCTTTTCGCTTATTTTTTTCTTCTAAATATACGTAACCTCTTTTTTTCGAGCATTTTTAGCATAGCATTATTTAAGACACTATTTGCTATAGTTGTTGCACACCCTGATATCAAGATAAATTCAATCATTTTCTTTTCCCCCTCTGTATGAATAAATATGGGTAAATTATAACATATTTATTAAAAATAAACAAGAGTAACATTTACAAATTATTAAATATATAGTATAATCTACATGGTTAGTTCTTTTATGTATAAATTAACTTAAAGAAAGGAGAAATTATGAAAGAAAATAAACCTAATGAAACAAAAATAGTTGTTTTGGGAGGTTTAGGAGAAGTCGGTAAAAATATGTATTGTGTAATGCATAAAGACGAAATTATTATTATTGATGCGGGGATTAGTTTTCCAGAAAATTATCTACTTGGTGTTGACTATGTTTTACCTGATTTTACTTTTTTAAAGGAAAACGAAAATAAAATTAAAGCTTTACTTATAACTCATGGTCATGAAGATCATATTGGCGCGATACCTTTTTTGCTTAGTCAGGTTAATATTCCTGCGATATATGCACCTAATCAAGCTAAAGAATTAATTGCAGTAAAATTAGAAGATAGAAATATTAGATATGATAATTTATTCGTTTATACCGAAGATACTAAACTAAACTTTGGAGAAATAGATATAGAATTTTTCCGAACAACTCATTCTATACCAGATTCACATGGTATTAGTATAAAAACACCAGATGGTAGAATTGTAACTACAGGTGATTTTAAACTAGATTTAACTCCTATTGGTCCAATGGCAGACTTATATAAAATGGTTACCCTTGGTCATGATGGAGTAGATTTACTTATAAGTGATTCAACTAATGCATTAAATGAAGGATACTCTGCATCAGAATCAAAAGTAGATGGCGCTATAGGTGAAATGTTTGATAGATTTAAATCTAATCGTATCATTATAGCAACATTTGCTTCTAATATTTATCGTTTAAAACATATTTTTGAAAGTTGCTACAAACATAATAGAAAAATATGTATATTTGGTAGAAGTATGGAAAATAATATCAATATTTCTATTAAAGGAGGATATATAAATCATAAAGAGTTATTAGTATCTGCAGAGGAAGCTAACAACTTAAAACCAAATGAGGTTACTATTCTATGTACTGGTTCTCAAGGAGAACCCCTAGCAGCACTTTCTAGAATATCAGATGGAACTCATCGTCAAATTAAATTAAGACCTGATGATGTGGTAATATTTTCATCAAGTGCTATACCAGGAAATGCTCTAAGTATTTCAAAAACTATAAATAAATTATGTTTAAAAGGAGTTCAAGTATATACTAATACCGCATTAGCAGACCTACATACATCTGGGCATGCTAATGAAGATGAATTAAAACTTATGATTAGACTTTTAAATCCCAAATATTTAATGCCATTTCATGGTGATTATAGAATGTTAAAGAAACATGCTAATATTGGTATTGAATGTGGAATTGCCAAAGAAAATACATTTGTTATAAAAAATGGTGATACTCTAAACTTATCCAATCATCAAATAACAAAAGGCGAATCTATGCCCGGTGAAGACGTTTATGTTGATGGCAACCGTATTGGTGAAATTGGTGGGGCTGTTTTAAAAGATAGACAAATGATGTCGCGTGATGGAATTTTAGTTGTTATTATAAATGTTGATATGAAAAAGCATGAATTATTAATAAAACCAAATATTACTACACGAGGATTTATCTTAATAAATGAAAATGAAGATTTACTTAGAAAGATTGAAGATAAAGCTACTGAAATATTACATAAAGAACTATCAGATAACAGATCAACTTTTGCTACTATAAAATCTAATCTAACTAGTGAGCTTTATTCATATATTGGAAACTTAACAGGAAGAAATCCTATAGTTTTACCAATAATTATAGACATCAAAAAAGAAGTTAAAACTGAAGTTTAGCTTCTCTTTTTATTTTGCTTCTTCTTGTGCACGTGTTTCTCTAACAACTGTTATTTTAATAGTTCCTGGATATTTCATAGTTGACTCAATTTGTTCTTTAACATCTCGTGCAATTTTATGTGCTTTAACGTCATCTACTTCTTCAGGTTTTACAACTACTCTTAGTTCTCTTCCTGCTTGAAGAGCAAATGCTTTATCTACACCATCTATTTGATTACCTACTTCTTCAAGTTGAGTAAGTCTTTTTATATAATTTTCTAAAGAGTCATTTCTGGCACCTGGTCGTGATGCTGATAGAGCATCTGCTATTGCTACTATTACAGATATAACACTATCTGCTTTAGTATCTCCATGATGAGAAGCAATAGAATTAATAACTATTTTATCTTCTTTATATTTTTTAGCTATATCTACGCCAATATCAACATGGCTTCCTTCTATCTCATGATCAATTGCTTTACCAATGTCATGTAGAAGTCCTGCTCTTTTAGCAAGCATTACATTTTCTCCAAGTTCTCCAGCAATTAGTCCTGATAAATGAGCAACTTCTATAGAATGTTGTAAAGCATTTTGTCCATAGCTTGTTCTAAAATGTAATTTACCAATTATCTCTATTAATTCTGGATCAAACTTAGTTAAGCCTAATTCAAATGTAGCATCGTTTCCATATTCAATAATCTTTTGTTTCATATCTTTGCATACTTTATCATATAACTCTTCAATTCTAGTTGGATGAATTCTTCCATCTTTTATTAATGTTTGCAAAGTTACATAAGCAATTTCTCTACGTAATGGATCAAAGCTTGATAGAACTACAGCTTCAGGTGTATCATCAATAATTAAATCAACTCCTGTTATTGCTTCAATTGTACGAATATTACGTCCCTCTCTACCGATAATTCTACCTTTCATCTCTTCATTTGGAAGTTCCACTACAGTTACTGTTTGATCGCTTGCAATATCAGCTGCATATTTTTGCATTGATGTAACTATCATTTCGCGAGCTGTTTTATCTGCTACTAATTTTGCTTCATTCTCTTGTTCTCTTATATATTCAGAGATTTCTTTTGTCATGTTTTCTTTAACTTGTTTCATTACTAAGTCTTTAGCTTTTTCCTTACTAAATCCTGATATTTTTTCTAGTAAATCTAGTTGTTCTTTTTTTATTTCCTCCACTTTACTTTTTTCATTTTGGATATCATTTAATTTTTCATTAAGATTTTCTTCTCTTTGATCTAAAGTTTGTTCACGTTTTTGATATAATTCATCACGCTTATCCATACTGTTCTCACGTTGTAAAAGTCTTGCTTCTTGTTCTTTTATTTCTGCCTTTTTCTCTTTGATTTCCTTATCTAAATCCATCTTTAATCTATGTGCTTCTTCTTTTTGTTCTAAAATAGAGTCTCTTTTTAACTTATCAGCATCTTTTCTAGCTTGATTAATAATACCATCTACCTTTTTTGATGCCATATTTCCTCTTAATAAATTAATTATAAATGAAATACCTATCCCCACTGATAATCCAATTACTATAAGTAAAACGGAGATTAATATACTATTCATATTTTACCTCCATTTAGAATACATTTAAACCTAATTAAATTATAATCTATAATTCTATTTTAAGTTGCTTTTTTTATTGTGTCAAGTTCATAACAAAAGAAAATCAGATTAATTTCTAATTTTCCTTTTTTGAAATCCAATTAAGTTTTTCTCTATACTTTGATTAATAGTTTTATTTATATATGGATTAGGTCTAGTTTTTAATTCTAACTCTAATAGGCTATTTAGTCTTTTTAAATGATTTATTTTACTATCTTGATTGTATTCTTTTTCAATATTATGTCTATTATAAACTAATATTTCTAACATCATTTCTCGTCCAATAACATCAAACATTTTATCCCCACAGTATTTAGCAGTCATATATTTTTGTGAGCTTATATCTTTAATGTTATGTTTATTTAATTTTACTATAGAACTTGCTACTGACTCGACACAGCCTTCATTTAAAATATCATAATAATCTCTTTTTCTTCCTGCTAGAGATATTCCATTTCTTCCATATATTTGTTTTCCTTTTTCTATAACTGCATCATATATTTCAAACATCGTATGACCAAATAATTCGTGAGCAAATATATGATAATCATAGTCAGTTTCAATATTTGGAGTAACAACTATATTGTTGTAACCCTTACCACTAGATTGTCTTAAATAAAAAGCTGGTCTTTGATTTGGAGTATTAAAATTTGAAGTTCTTATTTTTTTAGTTCCACATAAATAATTAATAATATCTTGTTCATTATATTTACCATCTGCTTCATAAAAATATGTATTACTAACTAAATCTAGAATTAACGATTCATATTCACTTCCATAATACTCTACAGCAGGTTCTAATAAAACATCCAGCTTTCTTTTTGTTTGTTCCCCAGCACCATAAATTATATTTAAATTACTCATATTATCACCGACTTATGAATTAGTGGCTCATATTATAACATTTTAATATCTATTTGTAAAGCACTCTTTTATTTCATCATAGTCATTATAAGGTATTTTCTCATCTTCTATAGCCATATAATTATCTCTTCCTTTACCAAGAATTAATACTACATCATCTTCTTGAGCTATATCTAGCGCATACTTAATCGCATTAGATCTAGATATAATTCTTTTATAGTTAGTTTTTTTAGATATCGAAATCATATCATCTATAATATAATCAACATTCTCATACCTTGGATCATCCATAGTAAATATAACCATATCTGTATTATCTAATAAGTATTTACCAATATATTTTCTTTTTTCCTTTTCTCTTCCTCCTGCTGCACCTGTAACTACAATCACTCTTTTATGTTTATCTTTCACTGAAGAGACTATATTTTCAATACTATTTTCTGTATGAGCATAATCAAGAATTATTGTATAATTTTGACCAAATGATAATACTTCACCTCTTCCTTCTATAATTTTAAGTTTCTTAATTTCTCTTATAATATTTCTAGGTTTCATTCCTTCTAAATAACACACTATAAAAGATGCGGTTAAATTATAGATATTATATTCACCTAATAAACAACTTTTTATTTTATAATTTTTTTCGTTATAATTTATTGTAAATTTAGTTATATTATCTAAATATTCAATATCTTTAATAATAAAATCACTATTTATATTTTTTCCATAGGTATAGATTCTTTTATTTACCTCTTTTAGACTTTCTTGATTTTTATCATCATTATTTATAATAATTGTACCGTTATCGGATAATAAGGTACCAAGTTTTAATTTTGATTTAATATAATTATCAATTGTTTTATGTATATTTAAATGGTCTTCCGTTATATTAGTGTAGACTGCATACTTAAACTTTAAATCATCTACTCTTTTATGAAGCAATGCTTCACTAGATACTTCCATAGAGATTGTATTTATTCCCTTATTCTTAATTGATGAAAAGTATTTATATAAATTTTCTATTGTAGGTGTTGTATTAGAAATTGACTCCTTAGTATTTCCACACTCTATTCCATTAGTTCCCATATAAGCAGTTTCTTGTTTATTATTTAAAATTCTTTTAATAATAGTCGCTGTAGTGGTTTTCCCATCAGTACCTGTAACACCAATTAAATTCATATTACTATCAAAATCATAGAATTTTTTACATATTTCTACCAATGTTTTATCTATATCATCTACCTTTATAATAGGTATATCTGCTTCATAATCTTTATCTGTAATTATAGCAGCAGCTCCATTTTCAATCGCATCATCTATATAAAGACTGTGATCTATATTAAATCCTTTAATTGCTACAAACAAGTCTTTGTCTTTAACCTCTCTTGAATCTGTTTTTATACCATTTATTTCTAAATTATAATCACACTCTATGATATCTTTTAATCTTTTCATAGTAACCTCCTATAGTAATATATGAGACTATAATTATGTGTGCCTATTGTTTAATTTTTAATATATGTTATACTATAATACAAACATTTTATTGAAAGGAAATAATTATGGAAATCGATATCAAACACGAACAAAAACTATTAGATATGTTGGGCTATAAATTAGCATCTCACTCATCAAACTATTGGACAATTTTTGACTATAAAGGGCTTTCTGTAGGATTTATAGAGAGAAAAAGAAGATATAGAAAGAATAAGAAAAATGGATTACCTACAACTTATCAATATACAATGAAAATTGAAAGTGATACTATTTCTTATAACGATACACGAATAGAAAATCATGGTGAATTATATCAATATGAATTTTATGTTAAAGATAAGAATGGTAGTTTACACTATGTAGATATTAGTTGTGATAGTGATTACCCCAGTATTTCAATAAATAATGATGACTATAATGATCATATAAGAATAGATTATAAAGGGCTACTTTGTAATTTTAGAAGTAAGACTAAAAAACATTTAATAGAAGAAACCATTATTTATAGAGTTGCACCAGATGATATATCTAAATCAGAATATACATATCAAATGAATTACTGTAAAAAGAATAAAGATTTAAATAATCCTGATAAAAAGGGGATAACTACACGAATACTTTCTGCAACAGCAAACTTCACGCAAAGACTTTCTGAACGTATTACATTAGAGCAAAGCACTTATTGTAATCACAGGGTATATGAAATGTCCTATAGTAATGAAAAAGATATACCTGGCACAATAGAAGAAGTTGCCATAAAAAATGAGATGGGAATTGAAGCCATCAGTCATTTAAGATATAGATTTAATGAAATACTTCCATTTAAAAAGGAAGTATTTGAGACTATATTTAAGGGATGTCAATATTTAGAAAGGGCAGGCAGTCATTTATTTTTTCCTGATATCACGATGGAAGCTAATAAAGAATATATAAAGAAGTAATAAAAAAGGATCAAGTTTAATTAATCCTTTTTTTCGTCTATAGAAATTTCATAGTATTCTCTAACTTTTTTCTCTATTTCATCTTTTAATTCAGGAGTATCTTTTAATAAAAGTTTAACATTTTCTTTACCTTGTCCAAGCTTTTCTCCATTATATGAGAACCAGGCTCCAGTTTTTTCTACTATTCCTGCTTCAACACCTAAATCTATAAGTTCTCCCTCTTTTGAAATACCTTCTCCATACATAATATCAACTGTTGCAGTTTTAAATGGTGGTGCTACTTTATTTTTAACTACTTTTACAGTAGTTTTGTTACCAACTACCCCATCACCCATTTTTAATTGTTCATTACGTCTTATATCTAATCTGATTGTAGAATAGAATTTTAGGGCTCTACCACCTGGTGTTGTTTCAGGATTACCAAACATTACCCCTACTTTTTCTCTTAATTGATTTATAAAGATAGCTGTTGTTTTAGTTTTATTGATTGTTCCAGATAATTTTCTTAAAGCTTGTGACATAAGTCTTGCTTGCAAGCCAACGTGTGAATCTCCCATCTCACCATCTATTTCTGCTTGTGGCACTAAAGCTGCTACTGAATCAATAACAATAATACTAACTGCTTCACTTCTAACTAAAGCCTCACATATTTCTAAAGCTTGCTCTCCTGTATCTGGTTGAGATAATAATAATTCTTTAATATTAACACCAAGTCTTTCAGCATAAACAGGATCTAGGGCATGTTCTGCATCTATAAACGCTGCTCTTCCGCCTGCCTTTTGATGTTCTGCTATAGCTTGTAATGCAAAAGTCGTTTTACCACTTGATTCTGGACCATATATCTCTATTATTCTTCCTCTAGGATATCCTCCTATACCTAATGCTACATCTAATGATAAACATCCACTTGAACAAACATCTACTTTTGTATGTGTATTTTCACCAAGTTTCATTATTGCACCTTTTCCAAATTGTTTTTCTATATCATTTAATACTTGTTCTAAGGCTTTATCCTTATCTACATTTTTATTAACTGCTTTGCTCATTTATATCCTCCTTGCAAATAACTTATAATATTATTGTATACTATTATTTTTAAAAAAGCAAGATATTTTTCGAACAATTGTTTTATTTGACATTCAAAAATAAAAATCCCTTATAGAAAAAGGATTTTTCAAGCATTTTTTGACACTATTCTATAATTTCTTCCTTAGGAAAAATTATATTTTTATTTAATTTATAATATTCAATTGCAGATAGAATAGACATAATTGATGCAAAATATAGCATAAAATCTGATACTCTTATATTCCATGCTTCGAAAGGAAGATTATAAACAAATGTAAGCACTATACCAATCATTAATGTAGCTGTTTTTATTTTTCCACTTTTAATTGCCGCTACTACTTTTCCTTTTCCTGCTGCTTCCATCTTAATAGCATCTACAACTATATCTCTAAGAACAATAATTACTGGAATTATTACATTGATAAATCCTTGTGCTGCAAAAATTATCAATACTGAATTCACTAGTATTTTATCTGCTATAGCATCAAGCATTTTTCCAGTATCTGTTACTTGATTATTTTTTCTTGCTAGATATCCATCTAAAAAGTCTGTAAAACTTGCAATAACAAATATAACTCCTGCGACTAGATATTCACATTTAACTCCTATATTCATAATCTGAAATTTTGGCCATTCTATTCCTACTGTATAAAATGGAAATATCATAATAATTATAACTATTAAACATAAAAATATTCTAGCTACTGTTAATTTAGTAGGT
Source organism: uncultured Mycoplasmatota bacterium (assembly GCA_948434005.1). Taxonomy (GTDB): domain Bacteria; phylum Bacillota_I; class Bacilli_A; order RF39; family UBA660; genus UMGS995. Next base: position 235,962 of record CAOJEH010000001.1, on the reverse strand, counting down.
AAATTCATATATTGCCTCCTTATTTCCTAATAATACTTCACTATGTTCTGGTTCTTTCTCAACCATTTGGAAAAAAATATACACAATTAGTGCTAATAATATAACTCCTATTATTATATATAAAACAGGAGTATAATCTTTTTTTAGCTTATACTCTTTAGTATAAGGTGATTTTACTTTTTTATCTTCTTTTTCTTCTATTTTCTTTTTCGCTTCTAATATATCATCTAATGAGATTTTTGATGTATGCTCAAATAAAAAATCATTAAATTCATCTGATACTTCTGCTGGATTTAACCCTAAATATTTTGAATATCCTTTAATATATTCTTTTAATTTATAAACATCTTTAAAAGCTCGTACATTTCCACTTTCTATATTTTCTAATTGTGATGTTGAAAGGTTATTATCTTCAGCTGCTTCTTCTATACTTACACCATTATTTATTCTGGTTTCTTTTAAGTATTCACCTAGTTCTTTCACTACTTACATCACCTCTTTTTTTACATAATAAAATAATTAATACTTAATAAGCCATGTTCTGTACCTCACAACGAGGTGACAAACATTTATCTACCGACTACTCGGTCCCTGACTCGGTTCTTATTCCCTAATCAAAGCTCCCCTACCATAATTTGGGTTTCTCACTCGCGGGGTTTACCACGTTTCACCTTTTAGTTTCCTAAAAAATCGTCACTGCGGCACTTTTCAAGAGAAGACCATATCAATCGACTTAGGTCTTTGCTCTGCCGTTAGATTTCTCTACCTTAGGTTATTTTTTCCCTAAGCACGAACACTACGACCATCACAGGTACGTGTGAGCATGGACTTTCCTCAATATTCTATTAGAATACAGCGTTTGTCTTAAGTATTAATCTTCTTTTCCATATACCATTTTTTCAAGATTTGAAAGTCTACGTAATAAATCTACATTTGTAATTTCAGGAGTATCATTATTTTTTGCAATCTCTGCACTAGTTTTTACTTTACGAAGTTCCTGTTTTAACTTCATCATCTCTCCCAATAAATCTGCTTTTTCTTTCTCTAAATCGTTTATCATTGTATAGAATTGCTCATAGTCATTAATTATAATATCTAAAAACTGATCTACTTCTTTTAAGCGATATCCACGTGTATCTATTTTGAATTCTTTTTCTAAAATATCTTGTGGAGAAAGCTCTATCTTATTTTGATACATGTTAATCACCAACCTCTTACAATTATATTATGGCATTAATGATTATTTTTGTCAATTACACTTTTGATAATCACTTTTTTCTATATTGATAATAGGTAACATCTCTATTACGACGATAGTCATCAGTAAAGATTTCGTTATAGCTAAATCCTTTTGAAAAAATCTCTCTTTCTATATCTATAGTTCTATAATTTTCTATATTAGAACAAATAATTGAACCTCCATCTTTTAATAATTGTAACATATTATTGTATACAATCTCTAGCTTTTCTCTTTTTCTATTATAATCTAAAATATTAGAAAGGAATACTTTGTCATATTTTCTATCTTTTTTATTATCTAATTTAGAACATATATCAATACAATCAAATTTTAGATCTGTTTGATTTAATTTCTCTAAAATTATTTCTGCTTTATCTTGGTAAGAAACTATCGAATTATCAGCATGTTCAAACAAAAGACTATCATAAAAATTAATACTGTTAATATACCCTAAATAATACTGCCAAAAAATTGCACTTTCTACTTCACCTTTAATATTAGACTTTTTATTTATATTTACTATATTAGATAAACCTTTAATAGAAATACTATCTGCATTTAGTAATTTATATTGTAATAACCACTTACGTAAATAATAATATCTATAACTAATTGGATTTATATCAAAAGTATCAACATGATTAGCTTTATTTGCTATAAGAGAGAATAATAAATCTGAAGAAGATAAGACTACATAAACATCTTGGTCTTTTACATCTAATTCATCAAAAAGCTTAATTAAATTTTCATTAGATCTTGTATATAAAAAACCAAATTGATCTTCATTTTTCCCATTCAAAATAGTATATAAATATTTAATATCATCATCCAAACTTCTCATAAAAACTCCCTATAAAATAATTGGTTATTAGTATAACATAGAAATAATATTTTTCAACTTATTTTATTTAGTTTTAATTAATAAGTTTTCCTTCTTTCTTTTAATATACCTAGTATCATCAATCATTCTATTTATAATTTTAATTACCTCTAAACTATTCATATTAACCTCCTTTTCTAGATTTTATTATATATTTTTTTACTTGTCTTTTTATTCGACAAAACATATCATTTTTTTTATAAAATACTTACCTATTTCTATAGCAAATTTTACTATTATATAGTATAATGTAAGATAGGTGGTTATATGAAATATCCAAATGGTATAAAAAAAGATACCATATTTCATAATATTAATTATAAAAATAGGGGTATGGATCTAGAAGATGATTTAAATGTGACTAATCAATATTATAGAGAAGAAGATAAAGCATATATCTATAAAAAGCCCACTCCTATAAAGATAGTTAATGTAGATTATATTTCAAGAAAAGCTGCAACTATAAAAGAAGCATATTTTATGGAGCCATCTACTACTGATTATAATGGGATATATAAGGGAAAATATATAGATTTTGAGGCTAAAGAAACTAAAAGTAAAACCTCTTTTCCTTTAAATAATATTCATCCCCATCAAATTAAACATATAAGAAATATTTATAATCATAATGGAATAGTATTTTTAATAGTTAGATTTACTACTCTAGATATTACATATTTATTATTTGGAAAAGATTTTTTATATTATATTGATAGTTGTGATAAAAAATCTATTCCTATAAGTTATTTTGAAGAAGTTGGGTATAAAATAGAATATAAATTAAGACCTAGAGTTGATTATTTAAAAATAATTGATGAAATGTATGGAGGTATATAATGAAAAATGTTAAGAAAAGAAGAACTAATACAAATAATACAGGTAGTGTAAGAAGACGTTCATCTAAAAAAATAAAAGGGAGAATTCCTATCCCTTCAAAAATGCCTACAGGAGCTAAAATAGGAGTATCAATAGCAGTTATAATATTATTAGTCTTATGTTTTATTAATATGGGATTAATATTTACAATATTTACAGCACTGTGTTGTGCTATAATTTATGGAATTGCTAAATTACTTGATAAAGTAAATCACAATAAAAGGAAAAGGAAAATTGTTAATGCTATATTAATAATTATATTGATTCTTGGTATTATTGGACTTGTTTTATTTGGATTATTTATGGTATATATAACTATAAATGCTCCTAAATTTGATACTAGTAAACTATATAAAAATGAGGTAACTTTAATATATGATAAAGATGGTAATCAAATTGCTAAACTTGGTAGTGAGATGAGAGAAAAAGTTGAATATAAAGAACTTCCTCAAGTACTTGTTGATGCAATTATTGCAACAGAGGATTCTAGATTTTTCCAACATAATGGTTTTGATGCTCCAAGATTTCTTAAGGCATCGCTTGGTCAATTAACTGGGCATTCCGATGCTGGTGGAGCATCTACCTTATCAATGCAAGTTATTAAAAATAGTTTCACTTCAACTGAAGCTTCTGGTGTTAAAGGTATTGTTCGTAAATTTACAGATATATATTTAGCTATATTTAAATTAGAGAAGAATTATTCTAAGAAAGAGATTATTGAATTTTATGTTAACAATCATTTCTTAGGTGGTAATATATATGGGGTACAAGAAGCTGCAAGAGAATATTTTGGTAAAGATGTTAACGATTTAAACTTGAGTGAAGCTTCCATATTAGCTGGAATGTTTAAATCCCCTAACTATTATAGGCCTACAGCTAATCCAAAAAATGCTACTGCAAGACGTGGAACTGTATTATATTTAATGAGAAAACATGGATATATCACAAAAGAGCAAGAAGAGATGGCAAAAAATATCCCAGTAGATTCATTAACTACTGAACATTCAGTTGCTACTACATCTGAATATCAAGCTTATATTGATACTGTAGTTGAAGAGGTTCAAGATAAATATGGTGTTAATGCTTATATGGCTCCGCTTCTTATCTATACTAATATGGATAAATCAAAACAAAATGCAGTTAATGATGTAATGAATGGTAAATCATATAACTTTATAAATGATAAAGTTCAAACTGGTGTATCAGTACTAGATTCTGGAACAGGTAAAATCTTAGCAATTGGTGGTGGGCGTAATAAGAATGGTGCTAATACTTATAACTATGCTACTCAACTTAATCGTCAACCTGGATCTACAGCAAAACCGCTATTTGATTATGGTCCTGGTATAGAATATAATAACTGGTCTACTTATGGATATCAAAATGGTGATGATAATTATAAATTATTTGAAGATAGTCCTTATTCTTATTCAAATGGTCGTTCTATTAAAAACTGGGATGGTGGATACTATGGTTCTATAACTACTAGAAGAGCATTATCCGCATCACGTAATATTCCTGCTTTGAAAGCATTCCAAATGGTTGATAATTCTAAAATCCAAGATTTTGTTACTTCTCTTGGTATTGAACCTGAAGTTTCTAACGGTAAGATACATGAAGCCCACTCAATTGGAGCCTTTACAGGAGTATCACCATTAAAAATGAGTGCTGCTTATGCCGCATTCTCAAATGGTGGTTATTATAACGAGCCATATTCAGTTAGTAAAATAGTATTTAGAGATACAGGAAAAACTGAAGAACATAAATCTAATCCTAAGCAGGTTATGAGTGATGCTACTGCATATATGATTGCAAGCATGCTAAAAGATGTTGTTATAACAGGTGGGAAACATTCCAATGTAGCAGCAAAAACTGGTACTACAAACTACGATGATGCTACTATGAGTAGATATAACTTGCCTGGAGATGCTATTAGAGATTCATGGGTAGTAGGATTTTCTAATAAAACTGTTATCGGTATGTGGTATGGCTATGACTTCATAAATAGTACATATTGTTTAAGACAAACACCTGCGACTATTCAAAAAGATAAATTATTCCTAGCTATAGCTAATGGAGTTTTTGAAAAGAATATAAGTGACTTTAAAATGCCTGATAGTGTAGTTAAGGCTTCCATTGGTGGAAGTTACGAATTATTTAGAAAAGGACACGAACCTAAAAATGGAGGTCAAGAAGAATCAAATAAACTAAGCACCCCTAGTGGATTTAAAGCTACTGTAAATGGCAATAAAGTTTCTCTATCTTGGAATGCAGTAAAAAGGCTTCCAGATGATGAGCAATATGGTAAACTTATTTATAATATATATCAAGGAAGTACATTAATAGACTTTACTGAATCTACATCATACTCATTTGAAACTAGTAACCCATACACCACATATAAAGTAGTTGCAACATATAAAAGCTATAGTGGTGCACAAAGTGATCCTGCAACATATACACCAAAGGAACCAGCTAAAGTGGATGAAATTGAATTATCATGTCCTGAAGGAGTTCAAAGTGTTAATTCGCCTATTCCAAGTTGTAATCTTATAGTTAATGGTACTTTAACAAATTCAACAGCAACTCCTGTTCATTCAGGAAGTGACTGTCATGATGGAAACGTATTTACAACTACAAAAGCATCTGGATGTAGTGTTACATATCAATATTTATATAATGGAAAAAGTGGTTCTAAAACCCATAATTATACTGTTCAGTAAATACTACTAATAATAAAATACAAGACTATTGCAAATTATAGCAGTAGTCTTTTTTGGTATCTATTATATTTCAATTTCTTTATTATATTCGTAATTTAATTTATTACTTTTAGTAACAATTGATTCTCCTATTTCTTTTTCAAGTTCATTTCTTGCTACTTTTGCAACACTCCCACCCTTATGGGCAACCTTAACATTCTCTTTTAAACCTTGTGGTCTTTTTCTTGTTGCAATTTGTTTTGTTGCTTCTTCAGAAAGATCTGTTAAAATCAATTCAATACTATCCATATTATCTCTTAATGATTCTTTTCTTAATCCTTTATGCTTTTTATATTCTTTTGCATTCATACCAGACCATTCTTTATAAATCTCGTTGGTAAGAATAGCATATTCTTTGTCTTCAACAATTCCGCCTTCTTTCCAAATATCAGTTAATCCTTTTCTGTCTTGAATACCTTTTATACGCTTAGAAATCCATTTTTCATCATAACCTTTAGCTCTATATAAATCTATAGCTCTTTGTGCAGTTATTGAAGGATTAAATGTCTCAGCAACTCTTTCACTACCTAGTTTTGCTAGCCATAATTTAATAGGCTCTGCATTCTTACTAGGAATTGATTCAATAATTCTAAACATTCCTTTGGTATCAACAACATCAGTCACACGATATTTACCATCTGATGCTTTCAATTTCAAGGTGTGACAATTTGTCACGGTTTCATTTCCCTCTGCTTTTAATCTTTGCTTCAGCTTTCTCCAATAGGTTTGTTTATCTTTACTTTCAGAGATAACTCCTACTATATCTACAACACTTATAAAGTATTTTTCTTCATCCTTATCCCATACTGTTCTAATTGTTTCATTATTAAATATTTTATTTACTAAATGCATTTTGTCTTGATTCATATAATACCTCCTTTATATAAAAATCTATTTTTAATACAATTATCTAGCAAGCTACAATTTATTATAGGATAGTGAATATAAAATTAGACAAAAAAATAGAAGAATAATATCTTCTATATAAGGTTCATAAAATTCATCTTACTTTTTAATCATTCTTTTTACTTGATTTGTTTTTGAAACAGTATAATCTACTCCCTGGCCACAATATGGGATCTCTGGTATATTATACTTAGAAACTCTTTGTTCAATATGTTTAGTATCCTTTACTACTTTTGGATTTCCTGTGCTATTACCACCATTTATTATATTAGGTCTATGCACTCTTGTATTTAAATTATAAACACTCTTATTATTTATCATATTAAAACCCTTACTTATTTTTCCTTTCTATGCAAATATCTTTCAACTTACAATCTATACAATCGGGTTTTATAGCTTTACATTTATATCTTCCAAATAAAACCATTTGGAGGTGTCTTCTTGCCCACTCTTCCTTCTTGTATAATTTCATAAGTTTTTTTTCGATTGCTACTACATTATCACTTTTTTTAGATAATTTCAACCTTTTACTAATTCTTTCTACATGAGTATCTACTGCGATAGCTGGAATATTATAGTATTCACTTAAAAATACATTAGTAGTTTTTCTTCCAACACCAGGGAATGACTCCAATATTTCTCTATCTGTTGGAACAACTCCATTATATTCATCAACTATAATAGTGGCAATTTTTTTAATATATTCGCTCTTTTTACGAAAAGAGCCAACAGGTCTTATAATAGTTTCTAAATCTTTTATATCTGCATCTTTTAACTTATCTATGGTATTATAAATCTTATACAATGTTTTAGTACATTCATTTACTCTTTTATCTGTTGATTGCGCACTTAATACAACTGCAATTAATAATTCATAATCAGTAGAGAAGTTCAATTCGCATTTAGGATTTGGAAATAATTCATCTAAATAATTACAAATTAAATCAATCTTCATCTTCAAACCAATTCCAATCCATTATCTCTAAATCAACTTCTTCTTTCTTTTCTCTACTACTATTTCTTTTTTGCTTATTCTTTTCTACATCTTCTTTTGTATTTATACCCTTTTTACCCCATTCATATAATATTTTATCTATATATCTTAAGTTAGATACCCCATTAAATGTAGCTTCTTTTAATGCCTCATTTATTAACTCTTCACTTATATTACTATCTAACCACGCCTTTATAATTTCATATTCTATAGGGCTTAATGTTCTTCCAAATTCCTTTTCTATTGTCTCAAATATATTAGATTTACTACTATCACTTGTATTAATATCTTCTACTAAAAGTAATGATAATTTACTATAAAAATCTTCTAAATTAATTATTTCTTCCATTATACCTTTATCATTTTTTACTACTTCAACTTTTAAATAGTTTTTATCACTCAAGTTAGAAACAGTTTTCATAGCTTCTTCTAAAGTTATACCTAAATCATTAGAAAATTTAGAGGGATCAAATATCATATTATTATCATTATTATATAAATACATAAGGAATATAAATTCATTTAATTCTATTTTTAACTTCTTATAATTTTTTAAAAGATATATGGGTACTACAACATTTCCATCTTTTAAAATATCTATTACTTTAGAACTTTTCATACTATCACCCTTCGTTTGTATATTATCACATATTGTAATAAATTAAAAGTATTAGGAATCTAATACTTATCGATATTTTTTAATATATAACGTCTTAAATACTTAGTAGTATTTCTTAGTCTATTATATAAAACTTCCTTTTCTAAATCTTTATACACTTCTTTTATATATTCACCTGGCGTTTTATTAATTAATTTAATAATTTCATCACTCGTTATTTTTAAATCTTTCTTTGAATGAATCTTTAATTTGTTATAAAGTTTAGTTATTTTCTTTTTATCTAGGCCTTTTATAGCTCCTGCTTGTTGATTTACATATAATCCATATTTGTATAATGATATAGCATCATAATTATCTATTTGTAAAGCTTTATTTATATCGGAAATCATTTCTTTTTCAGTATTGGTAAATGGATAAATATCTGTAACATTAAGTACACTCCATACACATATTAATGATTCAGTGTTATTTATATCTTTTAGTCTTTCCAATTCTAACTCTTTATCTAAACCAAATTTTAATAGTAATTCTACTGACTTTTTGGCATTAATATTAGAAAACATTTTATCTAATTCTTCTTTTTTTCTATTATAAGATATAGACTTTAGCAAATGTTTTTTTTCTATAATAGCATCTTCTACTTCTTTATCTAAATTAAAATTAAGTATACTTGCAAAACGTATAGCTCTAAGTATTCGTAAACTATCTTCTTCAAATCTTTCTTTAGCACTACCTACTGTTTTGATGATCCTATGTTTAAGATCATCTTTTCCCTTTAAAAAATCTAATACCTCTAAATTTTTATCCATACATATTGTATTTATAGTAAAATCTCTTCTAGTTAAATCTTTATATAAATCATCTATATATTCTATCTTTTCTGGTTTTCTATTATTTATATAATTTATTTCTTTTCTAAATGTAGTTATTTCATATCTGGTCCCATAATTATTAATAATGACTGCTCCATAATCTGTTGAAGGCATACAAGCATCATCAAATATTTCTTGTAGTTCTTTAGGTGTTGCATTAGTTGTAATATCTATATCATTAGTCTTAATACCTAATAAATAATCTCTTACAAAGCCCCCTACTATATAAGCTTTATAGCCTTTTTCAGTAATCATTTCTAATACTTTTTTGGCATTTTCTAACATTATACCACCCATATATATTATATCACTAATTATGTTATTTTTATATAATAACCTCTACTATAATTGGTTTATGGTCACTCATTTTACTATTTATATTAGGATTTTTAATATTTACTACCTCCCAACCATTAGGAATAAAAATGTGATCTATTGGAAGGTGCTTTATTCTGTGAGTAGGTTTATTCATCTCTACTCTTTTATATCCTAAATCATTTAATTTAGTTATAAACATATCAAAACTATTATTATTAGTTATAGTATTAAAGTCTCCCATTAAGATAGTATAGATATCTTCTTTTTTAATAATCTTTTCTATATATTTTAGTTGTCTATCTCTAGATTTTTGTGATCTATTTTCTAGATGAGTATTAATTACTCTTACTTTATAATTGTCTACTAATATGTACGCAATGGTTAGTATTCGTGGTATTCCTCCAAAAAATGGTATATGAATTGTTTTACTCTTAATAATTTTCTTATTTGTAATAATACTATTAGATTCATTATATTTTTTTATATAAGGTATTATATTACCAATTCTTGTAAATCTATATTTTCCAACTACTTTATATTTATTACATATCTTTTTTAATAACCTTTGTTTATAGTTACTAGTTAATTCTTGAAGGCCTATTATATCTATATTATTACTACTTATAAAATCAACTAGTTCTTTTGTATGATCACCATATGAATCTACTCCGGAATATCTTTTTACTTTATATTTATTTTGAATATTAAAGGTTGCGATAGTAAGTTTCATATTAGTCCCCTCCAATTAAAAAACACCAAAAGGTGTTTTTATATTATACTAGTTTACAGCATCTTTTAATGCAGATCCAGCCTTGAATGTAACAGCATTTCTAGCAGGAATAGTTACTGTAGCTCCTGTTCTAGGGTTACGTCCTTCACGTGCAGATCTTTTTGAAACAGCAAATGTTCCGAATCCAACTAGAGGAATCTTATCTCCCTTTGCTAAAGTTTCTGTAATTGTAGCTAATGTAGCATCAAGTGCTTTAGTAGCGTCAGATTTAGTTAATCCAGCTTTTTCAGCAATTGCTTCTACTAATTCTACTTTTTTCATAATATACCTCCCTTGTATTTAAGCATTGTATGCTTACATATTGTAATTTAACATAAATTGATTTAAAGTGCAATAAAAATACTCAAAAAATATGTAAAAACACCCATTTTTTACTTATTTTTAGTAAGATTCTTATTAATTGATTCTAAAAGCGCAATAATGTGGCCTAACCCATAGAATAAAACACAAACTAAAAATGATATAAACCAAATAGATAAAGTTAACGAGAAGTTAAATTCAGTAGTATCACATCCTGAAGAATAAATACTGGAAGTAGTACCACATGATGGAAACAGATTACCAAATATTATCCCTACACAAAAAGCTATACCAAATGTTACGACTGCAATCATCTGGTAATTGTTTAAACTATGTGATGTCATCTCATTAGTAACTGTCTTTAAAGTAGGAAGTTTTTTCTTTACTTTATCAATTTCATCAAACATATTCATACTATTTTTCCTCCTGCTTTTTATTAGCTTTATTTTTTTTACTATTAGATTCTTTTTTTATAGACTTATTATTTATATGAACTCTATATAAATAAATATATCTACTTAAAATACATGTATAAACACAACCTAATGATGATACAACAGCTCCAGCAACACTTGTAGTTTGAATTAAGTTAACTGTTAATAAAATTATAGATAATATGATTATTGTATAGTAATAATTATCATTTTTTATTTCATTTAGTGGTGATTTTTCTAGCTTGAAATCTTTCCATACTTTAGTATCTATTAATAACGTATGTATCATATATATAAGTAATATTAGATTTATAGATAAACCTACTAATGAAGTTATACCAAATGATTGAATTATTGTAAGTACACCTGTTACCGAAAAGATTCCATATATTACAATTAGAAATATATTTAAATGATTAAAATATTTTTTTCCTGATAATGTCTTTAATGGTATGAAATATATCAATCCTAACAAATATATACTATTATGATTTAATAAACTTCTTAAAATTCCATTTGTTCCTATATTATTTTTTACTGCATATGATTGAGATAAAACTATAATCAATACTATAGTTGAAATTGCTAGAGTTGTAATAAAGTTAGGATTATTATACCAATATATCTCTTTTTTCTTATCTTCCATATTATCACTCCTATTATATATTATAACATATCTAATATGTAAATTATATTAATTTTTAATTATTTAGTTATCGTTTACAAAAACTAGGCAATATGCTATAATAGGCCTAGTTTGGAGGGGATATTATGGCTACAGAAGTTGTTGCAATAGTAGGTAGACCCAATGTTGGTAAAAGTACTTTTTTTAATAAAGTTGTAGGTAAAAAGCTAGCTATTGTCGAAGATACACCTGGTGTTACTAGAGATAGATTATATGAAGAAGTAACTTATAATAATAAAAAGTTTTTTCTAATTGATACAGGTGGTATTGATGTAGAAAAAGAAACCTTTAATGAAGAAATAAAAATACAAGCAGAAATTGCAATAGAAGAAGCAGATGTTGTATTATTTATGGTAGATGGCAAAGAAGGGATTACCCATAATGATTTAGTTGTAAGAGATATATTAAGAAAAAGTAAAAAACGTGTAATTGTTGCAATTAATAAAATAGATGTTAAGTCTGCAAAAGATAATATGTATGACTTTTATGAACTTGGTTTTGATACATATATTCCTATTAGTAGTATTCATAATACTGGATATAGTGAACTTATGGATACAATTATAATGGATTTTAAAGATAATGAAGAAGAACAATCTGATGAAAGATTAAAATTCTCTATTATTGGTAGACCTAATGTAGGAAAAAGTTCTCTAACTAATGCCTTACTTAATGAAGAACGTTCTGTTGTTTCAGATATTGCAGGGACTACAAGAGATTCAATAAACTCTGTATTTAAATATCACGGAGAAGAATATATATTAATAGATACTGCTGGCATGAGAAAAAAGGGTCGTGTATTTGAAACAATAGAAAAATATAGCCTACTTCGTTCTATGAGATCAATTGATACGAGTGACATATGCCTAGTTGTTATAAATGCAGAAGAGGGTATTACTGAACATGATAAACATATTGCTGGATATGCAATTGAGCGTGGTAAAGGATTAATATTTGTAGTTAATAAATGGGATATGATAAGTGATACTTCTATAGCGGAATTTACTAAACTTATGAAAGCAGAGTTCCAATTTGCTACATACGCTCCTATTGTGTTCTTATCTGCTCTTACTAAAAAAAGAATTCATACTTTAATGCCAGAAGTTATTAAGGTAGCAGAAAATATTAAAAGAGAGATTAAAACTAGTATTTTAAATGATGTTATATTAGATGCATATAGTCTTAATAAACCTCCTTCATATAAAGGTAAACGTCTAAAAATATACTTTTCTAGTCAAACTGGAATAAAACCTCCTAAATTTACATTAAGAGTTAATAGTAAGGGACTAATTCATTTCTCATACGAAAGATATTTAGAAAACAAACTACGTGAGAACTTTGATTTACAGGGAACTCCTATTGTGTTACAATTTAAGAACAGGAGTGGTGATTAATATGTTTTTTAAACCAATAGACCCAAAGACTGAATTAGATAGTTTGGATAAAGCTTTAGAAATATTACAAGATCGTTATGATAAAAAAGTTATCTCATTAGAAACATTTTCTAAACAATGCCAAGAGATTGCAAAAAAACGTGAAAAGTATCAAAAAAAATTAGAGAAAATGGAAAGAAAAGAATATTAAAGTTATTTTTTTATTTATGTAAATTTAAGTAAATATATATAACTGTTATAATATAATTTTTACATTTTTTATTTTATAGTTTATACTTAAATTAAAGGAGGAAATTATGATCAGAGAGGGTTTTGATTCAAGAGGTTTTTCCATAGAAACAGGAAAAAAGCACGATAAAGAGGGATATGATGAATATGGATATGATATATATAATCGTAATAGAGAAGGACGTAACTTAGCTGGATTTGATAGAAACGGACTAGATAAAGATGGTAATGATGTTAACGGCTTTAATATAGCAGGAATCCATAAAATAACTAAAACAAAATTTGATGAACGTGGTTACGATCAGGATAGATTCGATGCTGAGGGTTATAATATACATAAATTTGATAGAAATGGTATTCATAAGTATACCAAAACAAAATATAATGAAAAGGGTGTTGATTGTGAGGGATATGATGAAAGAGGCTTTAGGGTAAGAGGCAAGAGAATCCATAAAGAAACTGGAACTCTTTTTAATAAAGAAGGATACGACGCTGAAGGTTATAATGAAAAAGGTTTTAATGCAGATGGTATTAATAGAAGAAACTTTAATGAAGAAGGAATAAATTTAATTACAAAAACTAAATTTGATACGGATGGTTATGACATTGATTTTTATGATGAAGAAGGTTATCATAAAGATACTAATTTCTCTAGAGAGGGAATTCACAGAGAAACTGGAACATTTTATAGTCCAACTGGTTTAGATGTTGATGGATATAATAATCAAGGTGAAGATGCACAAGGAAATATTAGAAAAGTTGATAATAAAACGCTTTATCCCTATGCAATTCAATTAGTTAATTACTATTTAGATAGTAGTTACTTGTCTTATAAAGAAATGTATAAATATGAAGAAAGCATTACAGAAGATAGATTTAAATTTTTATTATATATAATAAAAGAAGAAAATCCTGAGAAATATAAAGAAATTGAAGAAGGACTAGACAAAAAACGAAGTGCTAGATTCGCTAAATATATAAATGGTCTAAAAAAGACAATTAAACATATTGAAAACGGTATTGAAACTCCTAATGGTGATATAAGAAATTATGAATATTTTGATTTATTGCTAGAAACTAATTCTGATATTTCTAGTTTTGAGGAAAATATTAAAAAAGCTAAAAACTATGGAATTGTTGTATCTAGATATGTCTATAAATTCATTAATAAATGTGTGAACCGTAATAAAATACCTGTTAATGATACACAAGCATTAAATAATAAAGTTATTTATATTGTTAATGGTGTAGAAGTTGAAGTTACTAGGCAACAAAAATTAGATACATTAAATTATATGAAAGAGCATAGTTTACCTAAGGAATCAGGAATATATTCCTCTTTACTAAGAAATTATGTAAAGGGCAATATTTGTTATAATACTGAACTTAATGATATGTTTAAAGAAAACAGCGAAACACCTCTACAGTCAAAGAAAAAATAATTTAAGGAGAAAATCTCCTTTTTTTTATATACCTTATTTTAATAACACTTTTTAATTTTATACATATAATTATGTAGGAGGAAATTTATGTTTGGAGATAGTTTTTTTAAAAGGGTGGAAAAGAAAACTAATGTAGATAAAAATACTATTATGTCGCTTGCTAAAAAGTTACAAAATTCTAATAATATGAAGGATGAGGCTGTACTTAGAGATATGGTACAGGAAATATCTTCAATTACAGGAAAAGAAGTTAGCAAAGAAAGAGAAGATAAAATTGTAAATGCTATTATCAAGGATAATGTTCCTAAAGATATAGATAAAATGTTTTAAGGACTAAATAGTTCTTTTTTCTTGCATATATCCTTTATTTTAGTCATAAGTTTAAATGAATAAAGGAGAATGTATATGGAAAAGTCTGAAATTATTAAAAATATTGCTGCCCGTAGTGGTGGTGATATATATTTAGGTGTTGTTGGTGCTGTTAGGACTGGTAAATCTACTTTTATTAAACGTATGGTTGAAACACTAGTTGTACCAAATATTGAAGATGAATATGAAAGAAAAAGAGCACTTGATGAAATTCCACAAAGTGCTGCAGGTAAAACTATTATGACAACAGAACCAAAGTTTGTACCTAATAATGCTGCTAAAATAGGAATTGATGATTTTAGTTGTAATATAAGATTAATCGATTGTGTTGGCTATGTTATAGATAAAGCAGTAGGCGCAGAGGATGATAATGGACCCCGTATGGTAAAAACACCTTGGTATAATGAAGAAATACCATTTGTTGAAGCTGCAGAAGTAGGAACTGAAAAAGTAATTAAAGAACATTCAACTATTGGTATAGTTGTAACAACTGATGGATCAATTGGAGAATTTGATAGAAGTGACTATTTGGAAGCTGAAAATAGAGTCATAAGTGAGTTAAAAAGTATTGGCAAACCATTTATTGTAATATTAAACTCCTCACATCCTACGTTACCTGAGACTGAAAGACTAGCTGATTCCCTAAAAGAAGAGTATAATGTTCCTGTTATGCCTATAAGTGTTGAAGCTATGACTGAAAAAGATATGTATGATATTTTAAAAGAAGCTTTATATGAATTTCCAGTACTTGAGGTTAAAGTTAACATGCCGGAATGGATTGCTATATTAAATCATGAGCATAAAATCAAAAAAGAATATATAAAATGTATAAAAGAAAGTGTTGTTGAGGTTGATAAATTAAGAGATATTGATTCTATTACGAGTCATTTCTTAGATAATCCAATGATTGAGAAGAGTTATTTATCTGATGTTGATCCATCAACTGGTATAGTTACTATTAACTTAACTGCACCGTCAAACTTATATAATGAAACTCTTACAGAAATTATTAATGTTGATGTTAAGAATAAAGCTGATTTATTATCATTATTCCAAGACTTTAATATTGCTAAAAAAGAATATGATCAAATAAAATACGCTTTAAAAATGGTTAAACAAACTGGATATGGTGTAGCTGTTCCATCACTTGATGATATGAAACTAAATACACCTGAAGTTGTTAAACAAGGACCTAGATACGGTGTTAAACTAAAAGCCATCGCACCTTCTATTCATATGATTAGAGTAGATGTAGAATCAACATTTGAACCAATAATAGGTAGTGAAGTTCAAAGTAAAGAGTTAATTGACTATTTAATGAAAGATTATAAAACAGATCCTAAGAGTATTTGGAATAGCGAAATATTTGGTAGGAGCCTAGATAATATTGTACAAGAAGGTATTCAATCAAAAATAAATCTAATGCCAGATAACATTAGATTAAAACTTCAACAAACTCTAACCAAAGTAGTAAATAAAGGTTCAAATAATATGATAGCTATAGTTATATAAAATTGGAGGGAAACCTCTTTTTTTTATTTTATAATTATAGAATTACTAATTAAATCTTTAACTTCATTACCATATATTACATTTATCATATCTGAAATAGAATCTATATTTTCTATATCTTCACTATCAATATAAAATTTATTATTACAGTATCTCTTTTTTACATTATCAAACAATTCATAAAACTCTGTTTCTAAATAAAACTTCTCATTTGGATATATAACTATTCTAAAATTTGTAGTATTAGAAAACTCATTATCGTCTATTTTAATAATATTTAGAAAAACTCCTAATTTTTGACTAGGATATACTTTTATTTTATAAAATCCTGATAAAAATAATTTATATCTAACTTCTACTTTTTTTATCAGTCCCTTTATAACATCTACTAACTCCATTTTATTATTTAAATCAATATCTTTAAAATAAAATGGATTAAAATAGACATTAATCAAATCATCATTTACCTTTTCTACCCTCATTAGACCACCCATAATATAATATGAAAAAAAGAACCTATTGGTTCTTATATTGTATTTGTTCTTACTACCTCATCTATTCTCTGTAATACTTGATCTACACCTAGTTTAGTTACACTAGAGAATAGTATTAAGTCATCTCCTACTACTAAGTCCATAGTATCTTTTATTAATTGTAGGTTTTTTTCTTTTTTACTATTTCCTACTTTATCTGCTTTAGTTGCAATTATTGTTACAGGAACTTTATAATATTTAAGAAAATTATACATAAGTTGATCATCTTCACTTGGTTTATGTCTAAAATCTACAAGTAAAAACACTCTTTGTAATTGTTCTCTAGTTTCTAAATATTCTTCTATCATCATACCAAATTTAGCTTGAGTTTTTTTATCTACTTGAGCATATCCATATCCTGGAACGTCAATCAAATAAATTTCATCATTAACTGAATAGAAATTAAGAGTCTTAGTTTTACCTGGTCTACCTGAAGTATGAGCAAGATTTTTTCTTTTTAAAAGTGTATTAATAAAACTACTTTTACCTACATTACTTCTACCAACTAATAAAAATTCTGGTTTTGACATATCTGGATATTGACTACGGCGTGTTGCGATAACTTCTAAATCGGCTTTTTTTACTTCCATATTAATCCTCCTTAGATAGATTATTATCTTTCTTATATTTTTTACAAACTTTATCTAAATCTTCAACCACTAACATAGCTTCATCAAAGGTTGTAAGTTTAACCCCACTAGCCATTTTATGTCCACCACCATGATGTTTTTCAGCTACTTTATTTATTTCAGGTCCACGTGATCTTATAGAGACCCTAATCATCTCATTTTTTTTATCCTCAGTAATTGTCATCCAGACAAGAGCTTCTTCGATAAAGTTAAAATCATTAACCATATTACCTGCTGAGGCTGAATCAACTCCATAATCATTTATCATCTGATCGGTAATCTTCATATAGGCAACACCATTTTCAGTCAGCTCTATGTTATTTGAAATAAATCCTTCAAATTTAACTTCTTTTATAGGCCTTTTATACATTTCTTGATAAATACTTTGAAGGTCAAATTTATATTTATCTAAATATGTAGAGACTAAACTAAATGTTTTTGGACTACATGTATTAAATAAAAATCTATTAGAATCTGATGCAAGTCCAATAAATAAAGTTCTTGCTATCATCTCATTACATTCTAACTTAGTATCTTCTATTATTTTCATTATTATTTCTGCAGCTGATGATGCAGTATCTTCTATATATTCAATATCACAAAACTCTTCAATAAATGGATGATGATCTATTTTTATTTTATATTTAAATCCTTCTAAAGTGGGTATATCTACTCTTTTCATATCCGGTGTATCAACTATAATTAGAAGAGAATCTTCCATTTCTTCGAATTTATCTAAATCTCCAATAAATCTAAATTTAGAACTACCTGTTCCTACTGCAATTACTTTCTTTTCTGGAAATGTTAATTTAATAGAATCTCTTAATGCTATTTGACTTGCCATAGCATCTGGATCTACTCCAACGTGCCTTGCAATTACAATATTATTGTATTTTTTTATTTCTTTAAAAATTTGTTTAAACATATTTATACCTATTTTACTAAACTCAATGTATCTCTTGCTATCATTAATTCCTCATCTGTTGGAATTACATATACTAAAGTACTTGAATCTTCAGCACTAATCTTTCTAATCTCACCATTGGTACTATTTGCTTCATCATCTACTTTGATTCCAAGACAAGATAGTTTCTCAATTATTGTTGCTCTTAAGGCAACACTATTTTCTGCAAGCCCTGCAGTAAAGGTTATAACGTCAGCTCCTCCTAATAAAACATAGTAATTAGCAATATAACCAACAATTGTTTTTATCATTTTATCATTAGCTAGTATACAGCTATCATCACCTTCACTCATACCTTTTTGAATATCTCTATAGTCTGAACTTACTTGACTCATACCAAGAAGTCCTGATTTTTTATTTAAGTCATCGATAACTTCACTAGCATTTTTACCTTCTTTTTCCATAATATATGGAATTATTGAAGGATCAATATCACCAGATCTAGTTCCCATCATTATTCCTGCTAAAGGAGTAAATCCCATAGTAGTATCGATACATTTTCCTCCATCTACTGCAGCAATTGATGCTCCTCCACCAATATGACAACTTATTACTTTTAAGTCATCTTTACCTGTTAATTCTTTTACCTTTTCTACTATATATCTATGACTTGTTCCATGGAATCCATATTTTCTAACTCTATAGTTTTTGTACCAATCATAAGG
Source organism: uncultured Mycoplasmatota bacterium (assembly GCA_948434005.1). Lineage (GTDB taxonomy): Bacteria > Bacillota_I > Bacilli_A > RF39 > UBA660 > UMGS995. The sequence continues at coordinate 216,550 of CAOJEH010000001.1, read as the reverse complement.
AACTGGATATAAATAGCTTTCCCTAGGCATAGTTTGATGGAATGCAGTATCAAAAACTGCTACCATTTTAACATCTGGTAATGCTTCTTTAAAAGCTCTTATTCCAAGTAATCCTGCTGGATTATGAAGTGGAGCTAGCTCCTTTAAATTTTCTATATCATTAATTACATCTTCTGTAATTATAACTGATGAATCATATTTATCTCCACCTTGAACAACTCTATGTCCTACACCATCAATCTCATCTAAAGATTTTATAATATTTAGAGATATTAGTTTATCTAATAAAATATTAACTGCTTCAGTATGATTTGGTAAATCTACTTGTTCTTCTATTTTTTCTCCATTATATTTTAATGTATATTGACTTCCATCAATTCCTATCCTTTCAAATAAACCTTTAACTATTACTTCTTCATTATCCATATTGAATAATTGAAATTTTAAGGTAGTACTTCCTGCATTTATTGATATAATCTTCATCTAATCACTCCTCCTAATATATTATACTATAAAACTTACTTTTTTCATACACACAAAGAATAAAAAAATTAATAAATTTATAGCAAAAAAATAAGAGCAATTTTTAAATAATCGTTCTTATATAATTATTAATACTAAAATGTGATATTAAAATTATGTTAATAAATACTATACTTTGCGTTTTTGTATATGTCTTCCTTCTGTTTTATTTTGTTCTATTCTCTCTAATTTTATAGCCTGCTCATTCTTTACTTTAATTCTCCCAAGAGGGTATTGTCGTTTCATATATCTTTTAATTACCATATTTTTATCCATTATTTCCTTTTCTAATTCTATTATTATTCCAAGTGTTGGCACGCAACCATAACCATGATAATGCAGTTCGTGGTAATAATGATCTATTCTTTTTAAATATTCTTCTTTGGTTATATAGTCAGGTTCTAACATTTCTATATTTTCATCTTCTCTTGGAAATCTAAGTGCAAAATAAGGATTGAATTCAGTATCATTTAAAAATTGACTAGGATACCCGTGATACCACATTTTAACTAATCCTTTAATAAAGTTTTTATATTGTTCTGGATCTTTTCTTGATAAGATAATTGCTAAATATGAAGCACATAATAATTCTATGTCCTGATGAATTAATTGTAATTCACGGTAATAATCTAGCTTCATTTTTTCATCTGAATCACCATTACTTGCATAATCATAGTATAGATGATGCCAATCAGGACATGCCATAGTTTCTCTATATCCCTCGCTTATTTTATAGTAAAAGTTTTCCCTTATGGTAGTTTCTGTATCATTTGGATTACATTCCAAAAACATATAGCAAGATTGCAAACTCTGAAAACTTTCTCTTAGTGTTTCCATTATTCATTACACTTCCTTTACTTTATCAAAGTTATATAATCAATACAATTATTTTTACATTGACTTTTTTGTTAATTATTGTAGTTTTTAATTTATGATTAGTTAAATATTTTATAATTAATAAATTGATTTTTTTAGTGAGGGTCCTTTTTCTATAGGCCCAGTATATCCAATACTATTTAAGTATTCTTTGTAAAGTGCTACTCTTAATACTTCAGCCTTTACTTTTTTTAATTTTATTTTTTGATTTACAATATCAATCTCACTATTAAGCTCACTATTTAATGTTTTTGATACGCACTGAGAATGATACAAATTATCAGATGCTTCTTTATCCATTACTGAATTAAAGCGTAAATCTATAATGACATTCCTATCGCTATCATAAGTATTTGAGTGATGAAAACTTCCTAAAAATCTATTTTCTACTAAAGACGTTATAGCATAATAATTTGGATACCATTGAGCCATATTATAGGTATGCTCATGACACATACCATTATATCTATTTTTTTTAATATAGTTTCCTATATCTCTATCATTTAAATATTTATCTGCTAATTGAAATGTGAACTTTCCGCATTCTTCACTGAATATTTCAAATGCATCTATTCCATTAAAACTAATATCATCTATTGTGGGGGAATTTAAATAAAATTTAATTTTTTCGGTATTATTATTAGGATCTTCTAAAAATGCTAATCCCTGAATTGCATAACAAATTTCCCACTGCATACGATAGTTATATTTTTTTAGTATGTTAAAAAGTAGATCTATCTCTTCTTTTCTTTGTGATTCATACAAACAATTTTCAAGCATAGCAACTACTGTGTTATATGAAGAAAAATAGTTAAATCTATATTTTGGATTACTTGTTTTACAAAATTCTTTATAAACAGTTTTATACATTTTTTCTTCTTTTTTAATACTTTTTAGCTCTTTTTCCTTAAAGATTTCCCAACATTTATCCATACTCTCCATCCCATCTTTTAATTTATGTATAAGTTAAATATTTTATAACTGATAAATCTACTTTCTTAATGAAGGACCCTTTTCTATAGGACCAATATACCCAATGCTATTTAAATATTCTTTATAAAGTGCTACCCTTAATACTTTAGCTTTTACTTCTTGTAAATCTATTTTTTTATTTGTAATTTCAATTTCTTTATTTAATTGACTATTTAGAATTTGTGATACACAAGTAGTATCATGTAGTCTTTCAAATATTTCCATATACATAGCACAATTTGATCGTAAGTCAATAACAATATCATTTTCTTTATCATAAGTATATGAGTGATAGTATGTACCTATAATCCTATCTGATATTTTGGATGTTATAGTATACCAATCTGGATATACCCTAGCAATATTATAGGCATGTGAATGGCATATATTTTTAGTTCTATTTTCCCATATATAATCTGTTATATCTTCTCTATCTAAATATTTAGAAGCTTGCATAAATGGAAAAGTACCATATTCATCACTGCCTATTTCAAGCTTACTATCTCCATCAAAACCAATATAATCTATTACAGGAGAATTTAACCAACTATTAATAGTTTTTAACATATCTGTTGAATTTTTTTGATATCCTAAATTAAAAATAGCATCAGATATTTCCCATCGCATATCATAATTATATTTTTTTAATATATCAAAAAATTTATCAATTTCATGTGAGTTATAGCCATATATAAGAGATTTAAGATTGAATATTGCTTCTTGATAGCTCCAATCACCAATATTATATTCTTTTTCACTTACTTTAGAAAAGTCATAATAAACTTTTTTATACATTTCCTCTTCTTTTTCTCTATAGTTTAATTCATTTTCCTTAAATATTTCAAAGCATTTATCCATAATAACAACTCTTTTTTCTTTATAAATATATTAAAAAATTACTACATATCATAGCATATTTATAATTATGTGTCAAAACAAAAGATAGACATATTACAGTCTATCTTTTAAGCTAACATTACTTATTAGTGTAGCTTCCACTTACTTGATTAAGTCCGTTTTGAACTAAACGTCTTGTGATTTCACCACCAACTGAACCGTTAGCACGTGAAGTAGCATCAGCACCTAAGTTAACACCGAATTCATTAGCTATTTCATATTTCATTTTATCGATAGCTTGTTTAGCTCCTGGAACTCTCATTTTCATACTTGAGTTATTGCTTGAATTGCTCATTTATATTTCACCTCCTACATTTATAGAGTGTGAAATATCTTCCAAATAATACATAAATAATATTGGTAATTTATACCTATAATAAATCTTTATATTTTAGATCTTCTTCATCTTTTATCTTTATAGTATAAACACTATTTACTGCTTCGTCTATTAAGTTATTATAATCAACTTTTTCTTCCATTCTCATACATTCTGATAACTTTGGATTAATTACTGGATGCTTTGGTACAAATACTGTACAACAATCTTCATATGGTAAAATACTAGTTTCATAAGTATTTATTTTTTTGGCAATATCTATTATTTCTAATTTATCTAAACATGCGACTGGCCTAATAACAGGCATATTAGTAACACTATTTATAACAGACATACTTGTTAGTGTTTGAGATGCTACTTGTCCAATACTTTCTCCATTAATAATTACTAATGCTTTATTTTTTTTAGCAAGCTTTTCCATAATTTTATACATCATTCTACGCATAATAGTAATACAGTAAGTATTATCTGCAGTCTTATATATTTCTTCTTGAATTTTAGTAAAATTTACTATATGTAGGTTTATATTATTTGTATATTTTACTAATTTTTTAGTAAGTTCTATAACTTTATTTCTAGCATCTAGACTAGTATGAGGTATAGCTTCAAAATATACTGCATCTAATTTTATTCCACGCTTCATAGCAAGATATCCTGCTACTGGAGAATCAATTCCTCCACTTAACATAAGCATTCCTTTAGCTTGAGTACCTATAGGATATCCACCACTACCTTTATAACCATTAGTATATATATATGAATTTTTATCTCTAATTTCCAATTTAACTAAAATATCTGGATTATGAACATCTACTTTTATATCTTTAATATTTTTTAAAAGATGTCCACCTAATATAGGATTAACTTCCATACTACTATAAGGAAATGTTTTATCACTTCTTTTAGTTTCTATTTTAAATGTTTTAAAACTTTCATTAGTTATTATATTTAGTAAATTATCTTTAATATCCTCAATATTAGTATTAACTATATACGCGATGTGATACATATGAATACCAAATATATTATCAATAATCTTTTTAATACTATCTAACTCATTATCTTCAAACTCTATATACATTCTTGATCTATCTTTAGAAATATTTACATTATAATTTTGTAGTTTTTCTTTAATATTATTATATAAAGTATTTATAAAAAAATTTCTATTTCCTTTTTTTGTTGTAAGTTCTCCATATTTTATTAAGATAACTCTATTCATATATATCACTCCGAATCTATTTATTATTTATAAAAAAGTTACTGCTAAAAATTAAATAGAATTTCTATTTTTTAGAACTTTTTGGAAACTATGATTAGTACTTTGTATATATTCATCATTTCCATAGTATAAGTTATTTGTTGGTAATACTGGAAGTTCTTTAAAATATCCATAAAGATCATATTTGCTTGGAACATAATACACTTTTGGTATTCTATGTAACCAATATTCTTCTCCCTTACTTAAAAAATAATCAAATTTTTTATCGCATTGATCTTGGGCTGTTACAATAGCTTTACCTCCACAATATCCAATAAGGCTATAACCTAAATATTGTATACAGAATCTGGTAGCAATTTCTCCAAATTCAAAAGCCTTATTTAAATCTTCGTCTGAAATATCCATTTCATACTCGTGCTTTTTTGTAAAGATAAAGCTATTAAGATTACATTCCAAAATCAACATTTCTTTAGGGTTAGCAAAATTAGGATTTCTCCAAAGATATTTTGGAAAGTACTGTTCTGAAAAAGCAATGAATTTTACAGGGATGTTTTCTTTTAATTCTATATAATATTTTAATATAAGTTCTGTAAATATTTGTTCATGAGAATTTCTTTTTCCAAACTTTATTGCATTATGGTAAATAGCCCATGTTTTCAAATCTTTTGGTAATCCGTTAATCTCCATAGTATTTCTACTTCTTTCTTTTTATTTCTTGTATTATATTATATAATTATAAAATAATCAATAAATCGATATACTTTAGAAAGAGAAGTTTTATTATATTAAAAAAGGAAAAACTAAATTATATTTTTCCTATTTATCATATACAGCAAGTAATCTTGTATATATATTTTCATCTACTAAAGAACAGGTTTTAAGTACAGTATCAAGCGATTTTTTATATTCACCTTTATAAAAATATTCTTCTGCTTCATCTAAACCTTCTTCTACTTCATCATAATATGGTTTATATCTATTTCCATAAACAATAGATTTTTCTGCTAAAATGGCAGTTTTTATCATTTCATTAGTAGTATTATACAACTTTAATACTAAGTCTCTTGCAGTATCAACTCTTGTATTAAGTACCTTTATTACAATAGGTTTCTTCTCTAATTCTTTTATAACTTCCTCTATAGCTTCATTTGCTTCCTTTAACTGTATAAAATAGTCATCTGTTATTACAGGAAGTTTAAAGCTACGCATTTTAGTTTTTGACTCTTGTAAGAAGTTTTCTATTTCATCTAACTGTTCTCTAGCTCTTTCTTCATCATCATGCATATTGCCTAATGATTTTAGAGAAATATCTAAATCCTCTTCCATCTTTTTAAGTCTTTCAGTTAAACTTTCTACATCCTTATGAAGAACTGAATATGGTACAGATAGTGAGCCTACTTTACCAACCATATTTTTATAATCATCATTTATTACCACTAAAGTTTTTTTAGCATCATGTATTGTTTTAACATCTTCTTCATTTAAATCATACATATTCTTTATATCATGTAGTTCACTATATATATCATCAACAACTTTATTAGTTTTTTCTACTTTTTTATTAAAGCTTTCTTCTATTTCTTCATATACTTTACGACTTAATCTTTCTTTTTCAAAATCTACAAAAATAGAATCTAAATAATCTAAAATAGTTTTAAGTTCAAACATACAGTCTTCTAAATTTAGTATTTTTACTTTATCTAATACCTTTTTAATATTTTTTTCTGATTCTTTAATATTATAATCAATATTTAAATATTCTATAGGATAACCACTATCAGTCATCTCTTTAGCAGTATCTTTTATTTCTTTAATTCTTTTTGGAATTAATTGTTTTGCCATTAATAATATATCTGGAGTTTCGTCTACAATAATACTTATATGATCTATCATTGTATCTAGAGCTTTAACTACCTTAACTACCTCATTATATTCATTTTTATCCATTACTTTTTCAAAGTCTAAGAAAGTCTTTTCTATATTTTCTAGTTGTAATTCTATAGCTTCTTGCATATCATCATACATATTCTTATGTCTTTGATATTCTCTATTTGTTTTTCGATACTTTGTCTTTAACTTAGTTACAATACTTCTATATTTTTCTTCACTTAAAGTAACTTCTTTTATTTCATCTAATAAGTGATCTGCACTTTCTTTAGCTTTATATATTTCCATTTCTGCTTTAGCAATACTTATTTTACAATCTTTATATTTTCTATTTTCTATATATAAATCTAAATCTATTAATATATCATCTATTTTTGATATTTTATTCTCTTTTATAGATATAAAACGATCATTCCATTTATTATACTTATCTTCCATCAAATCATTTTTAGTTAATGGTTCAACTTTAGATAATTCTAATAAAACTGGCGTACTTGTTATTTTATTTTTAGACACTTCTAGTCTATTAGCAACATCAATATACTTTTTTTGTTCTTTTTTTCTTATAAAAGATAAACAGATAATTACTATAATTAAACATATTAATATAACTGTACCAATTACTAATACTTGTCCTTCCATAATATACACCTCTATTATATATATTATTCTATCATAAATAGGTTATATTTTTCTACAAAATTCGGTAATTTGTAAAAAATTGGTGATTTAATATAGTTTTTTTAATTGGTTTGTGCTATAATATGGCAAGTAAATTCTATTGGGAGGAGTTATAATGGAAAAACATACTAAATGTTTAGATTCTTTTATTAAAAATTTATATTTTAATGATGGCATAACACAGGGCGAATTAGCAAAACTACTAGAAACTTCGCAAAATTCTTTATCAAATAGAATTAAAAGATATCAAACAATCGAACCACCTATTTTTAGTATTAAAAAGGCAGGTAGAAGCCGTATCTATCATCTAACAGAATATGGAAAGGAATACTATGAACAAAAACTTGCGAAAACTGATTTAGAGTTTAACGAATGGGAACAAAAAAAAGAAAGAATATCTAACATATTATCAAACTATGATACAAGTAATTATGGTGCAGATGAAACTTGTATAGCACTTTTAAGAAAAGTTGATATCAAAGTTATTGCAAAAACATTTGATATTAATGAATTTAAATTTCTTGCTTTGACCTTCGGTATGTTAGGAGAAGATATGTCTTCAAGAAGTGCATTTGAACTTACAATCCCTGATAAACCACTAAATGAGCAATGGGCATGGGGAAATAAAGTTTATGAAAAATTTAAAAATATGATTTTAAATAATTTAGATAGAGAAGTAATAGAACAGCAACTTCCTACACATAGTATAGAAAAAGACCTTTTCTTTAGAACATATAAAAGAAAACGTAAATAGACATATGATAGTCAAGAAAACTTGACTATTTCATATAATTTATATATAATAATACTGCATATTGACTTAGATGGCATAATCTAGAGTTCATTAAAGTGTTTTTCGGTTTTAGTAACCGTTGCCATTAGGTGAAGAAAAACTCCCTAAGGTTCGACTAGATTACTTTAAGTATTTATGTAATATTTATAGAAAGGAGAACAATATGTCAAGATATACAGGTTCTGAATACAAAAGAAGTCGTCGTGTTGGATTTTCAACAACTGAGACTGGTAAAGAACTAGCTCGTCGTCCATATGGTCCTGGTCAACATGGTAATGCTCGTCGTGGTAAATTATCAGACTACGGTGTTCAATTAAAAGAAAAACAAAAAGTTAGATTTATGTATGGACTTAGTGAAAGACAACTTAAGAAAACATTCGTTGAAGCTTCTAAAATCAAAGGTATTCATGGTACTAACTTCTTAAGATTACTTGAATCAAGATTAGATAACTTAGTTTATCGTATCGGTTTTGCTTCAACTAGACGTGGTGCTAGACAATTAGTTAATCATGGACATGTTACTGTTAATGGTAAGAAAGTTGACATTCCTTCATACAGAGTTAAAATTGGAGATGTTATATCATTAAAAGATAAGGATAAAGAATTAAAAGTAGTTCTTGAAGCTTTATCAAAAGTAACAAAAAGAGTTGAATTCATAAACTACGATGATAAGAAAATGGAAGGTACCTATGTAAGATTACCTGAAAGAAGTGAACTAAATGCTGATATTAATGAAGCATTAATAGTTGAATTTTATAATAAATAAGGATTACATGATAATCCTTTTTTATTGACTATTTAGTCATCCTGTGTTAGAATATAGCCACTAAAGAAAGGAGTCTTTATATAATGAAAACTAATAAAAGCTCACTTACTCTTGTAGCAATTTCTGAAAAAGAATTACCAAAATTTAATAAAATATGGGATACTTATGTTTTATATAAATCTATATTTTCTAAAGATATTCAAATTGGTTTTATGGATAACTATTTATCTCATTTTGCACCTTCACTTGCTAATACTAGTTATTTAGAATATACAGATAGTAAGGCTTATTTTTATGATCCTAATAGTTCTTATGAAAAAATTGATAATGAAGAAAGACCTATATATGAAATAATTCCTTCTAAAAATAAAACTGTTAGTAAATATTCTATAGTTAGTGGAGATACACCTTTAGAGGTACTTATATCTAATGATAATTCTATTGAACAAGTACCTATAAATAAGCATTTTGTAAAATGTAGTCAAAAAAATTCCTAGTTTTAGGAATTTTCTTTTTATATTATTATTGTTTCTGTATAACAATTTCCTATACTAAAATCTGATAAATTACTATTTAAATCAGTATTATGAAGTATATGATGTAGTGCTCTTATAGTTGCACCATGCGAAACTATTAATATATCTTTATCATTATAATTTTCTTTTAAATAATCTATAAAATCTGATGCTCTTTTTATTATATCTTGTACAGGTTCAATACCATTATCATCTAAATTAAGATTATAATCCCAATGTGCATTCCCATCATAGTCTTTATATGGCATACCTTCTTGATTACCCATATTTCTTTCAATTAATCTATCATCTATTTTTATCTCTACTCTATCTCCTACTAAAATCATAGCTGTTTCTACCGCTCTAATTAAGGGAGAGGAAAAACATATATCAAAATCCATATCCTTCATCTTATATTTTAATTTTTGAACTTCTCTTCTTCCTGAATCATTTAAAGGAATATTTATTCTACCTTGTGTTTTACATTCAACATTATAATCCGTTTTCCCATGTCTTACTAACACAATTTTCATTAGCTTTCTCCTATCAATTTACCAGATGTTTTATATTCAATTAGTTTTGATATATAACTATTTTCTTCATACACTCCGTATCCACTCACAATATATTTATTACTTATTTTCTTTATATCTGTAAAATAGTCATCAATATCAGTCCCATAATTATCTAGTTTTATTTTATCTAAATTTTTACTATAGATTGCAAATATACCATTATAAGAAAATACATTTATTTTATCTGTTGATTTATCTTTATTATAAATACCTGTTTGACCTACTATTGCAAGATTATTATTATCTGAGATTAACTTATTAAAGCGATCTATTCCTTTTCCTTTATAAGTAGTTTCTTTTAATTTATTACAGTCCAAATCATATTTAACTATAAGTCCATCTGTATCATAATCATTTTTATCTTCAGTAACTTTTTTAGCACCCACCACATATAAATTATTATCAATACTTACAATACCAGTAAAACCAAATCTATCAGTATAGCTATAGGTAGTAGTCTTTTGTCTTTCACCATTCATATTATACTTTGATATTATTCCTGTATTTGTAGCATCTTTACCTACTGCATAAATGTAATTATCTACTACTATTAAATCATTATATATTGCAGACTTAGAGCCTCCATAATTACTTTTCCATATTTCATTTAAATCTTTATCATATTTTATTAAGAAAGCTCCACCTTCGTCTGATAATCCTAACGTCATATTCTCATAAATACTTTGACCAATTACTAAATAACCATCTGGTATTACTAGTAAGTTAGTAAATTTAGAATCACCTAATACTTGAAATTTCTTCTCATTTAGTATTTTTCCCTCACTATCATATTTTACAATCAAAGCAGATCTTACACTATCTTTATTTTCTTCACTATTAGACTCATAATCTCCTACTGCTATAAAGTAGTCATTATCTTGTTTTATACCAAAATAACTACTATTATATTTCTTATTATATAGTTTTTCCCATACTTTTTCTAATTTATTATTATACTTAGTTATTTTAGCTTTCTCATACTTATTTTTATTATTATTGTTACTACCTACTGATATATAACCTTCATCTATAACCTCAAAGGAATTAATACTATCAAAAGAAGTTTCTTTAGGTTTATTAACTATTTTTTTATAAACAAGATATGATATATCTATTATTAGAACAATGATACATATAATAACGACTGCTTTTATTATTCTTTTATAATTACTTTTCATATTATCACCTATTATAATAAACTGTATCTATTTTTATAATTATTCAAACGTTACTATGTAATATTTCTTTTTTCCACGTCTTATAACTATATATTTTTGTTCTATAGCTACACTTTTTGTAATATTAAATCCATTATCTGTTACTTTATCTCCATTAACTGTGATTGAACCATTAGAAATAAATTCACGAGCTTCTCTTTTACTTTTACATATTTCTTTTTCAACTAATAAATCAACTATATTAATATCTTCTTCTATAGTCTTTGGAGTTAATCCTTTAAATGCCATTTCTATTTCTTTACCGTTTAATCTTTTTATATCTCCACTAAATAAAGCTTCACTTATTTCTACTGCTTCATGATATGATGATTCTCCATGTAAATAAGTTATTACTTCTTCTGCTAATGTTTTTTGAGCTAATCTTTTTTCTGGAGCTTTACTATGTTCATTTAAAATATTTTCTATTTCTTCTTTTGATAAGAATGTATATACTTTTAAATATGTTTCCATCATTACATCTTCAAAGTTAATTAAATATTGATATAATTCATAGCTAGATGTCTTCTCTTTATCTAACCATAAAGCATTTCCTTCACTCTTTCCAATCTTTTTTCCACTTGCATCAAGAGTTAGTGGGCAAGAGAAAGCATATACTACTTCATCATTTAACTTTCTAATTAATTCTATCCCTGTAGTTAAGTTACCCCATTGATCAGATCCACCAAATTGTAATGTAGCTCCATAATGGTCATGAATATATTTAAAGTCATAGCCTTGTATTAACATATAAGAAAACTCTGCATAAGAAATCCCTGACTCCATTTGTCTTTTTACTAAGTCTTTATTAATCATATATGAGACATTTACATATTTACCAACATCTCTTAAAAAATCAATAAAATTATACTCTTTAAACCAATCATAATTGTTAACTACTAAAGTATCTTCTCCAAATAATTTCTTCATTTGTAGTTTTATTTTTTCAAAATTGTGCTCTACAACTTTTACATCAGATTTTTCTCTTTCTTTAGTACCTCTAGGATCTCCAACACGACCAGTTGCGCCACCTACTAAAATAATTGGCTTATGTCCTGCTCTTCTTAATCTTTCAGCTACTAAGAAAGTAGGAAGTTGTCCAATATGTAAGCTATCGGCTGAAGGATCGGCTCCAATATAAAAGGTTAATCCACCTTGATTTAATTTATCAGCAATATCTTCTCCTGCTGTATCCTTAATTAAACCTCTCCATTTTAAATCTTCATATATTTTCATTTTCTATCCTCCTCTAATTTAAGGTCTTTAATCTCTGATAAGTTATATCCATAATCTAAATATATTCGATCTACATCTTTTGTAGTAGTCTTTTCTTTTTCAATTCCTAATAAATCTAATGTATAATAAACAGCTTCTTCACTAGGTCCTTCTATTTCTAGATAAGTAGGAATATTAGGCCAAGAGTCAATATCAATTTCTACTCCATTTAGAGTATATTGTCTTCTTTTATTCTCTTGATATCCCTTTGGAATATATCCTAACTCTTTCAAAATTAAATTTGTTCTTTCAAAGTTATCTACTTCAACTTCTAATTCCTGAGTTCCATCTATTCTTGATGTAGTAATATTTTTTATTGTTAACGTTGTCTTATCACCATTAGTTCTTAATCTTATCCATTTTTTATCTTCTTTTGGAATAAAATCATAAACATAACGTTTTTGGATATGTTCCCATTCAAACTTAGCATTTATTTCTTCTAATTTCTTTTTCATTTCTTCTTCATTAATTTCTAGTACTCTTACTTCATATTCTGTATGCATAAAATCCCTCCTAAAATAAAAACTATTCATCCCTATCATAAGGACGAATAGTTCGTGGTACCACCTTAATTTATAGCTTATGCTACCTCTAATATCTTAACGCGATAAACGATTTTTCTCATAATCTGTATTTCATATTTTTAAGTATCTTAGTTTGCACCAACCACTAAGTCTCTAAAAGTATTTAAAAATACTACTTATAATTAATCACTGAAAATTATATTATAAATATATCATAATATTACTAAAATGAAAAGAGTATTATTTTATGGATTTCACTTTATTTTTTACTACTTCACCAAAATTAGCAAATTCTACTTTTCCATCTTTATTTACTCCAGTTGCTTTTGCTACTACAGGCTTTTTATTTATATAAGTAACTCTATTATTATTTTTTGAATCATTAATCTCAACATTTTGTATTTCGTAACCTTCTACTGCCTCCATCTTGTGATAAAATTTATCATCACTAGAAATAATAATTCTATGTTCTCCCACATCAAATTTACAGCACAATTCTCCATCTGAATTAGTATATATATTATCTGTATTCGTATCTTCAATACTTACTTCTTCTTTTTTTTCATGCAATTCATACGCTACTGCGCTACCTATACCGGCTATTACTAATGGACTTCCAACTATATATATGAATGGAACTATAGCATATAGACATAATTCTTTTAACTTATTATTCGAACCCATAAAAACACTCTATTCCTTTCAAAATTTTTTGTCTATTATAACACACACACTAAATTTTTACAATTAATTGTTATACTCTCTTATTTCACAATTATCAGGTAGATATTTTTCTACTTGTCCATCTGTTGGTAAATCATTAAAGTAGAAGTGTATTGCTCTTGCTACTCCACCATGGGTTACTAATAATATATTTTTATTCTTATATTTTTCTTTTATTTCATCTAGAAACTTATGAACTCTGTCAAATAGGTGTGGGACTGTTTCTAATCCTTCTACCTCTACTTTAGAGTAGTAATTCCAATATTCAGTATAATAGAATTCATTCATTTTAGTATTAGTTAGACTTCCACAATCTCTTTCTTCTATTCTCTCATCATATATTACAGGAATATTATTTTTATTTACTATTCGACAAGTATGTCTTGTTCTTAAAAGAGGAGAGCAAATAATTAAATCTAGTTTTAAATCTTTTACTATTTTTGATGCTTCTTCTGCTTGTTTTATTCCTACTTCATTAATATCTTCATCTAATTTACCATTATAAATATCTAATTTATTAGTATCAGTATATCCATGTCTAATTACATATAATTTCATATTACACCTCTATAAACTTTCTTCCCATATCTCACAGTTACCTAAATCATGTGGAACATTGCCATTAGTTGGAATACCTTTAAGGTACCAATAAATTGCTCTAAAACATCCTCCATGAGTTATTAATAATATATTTTTGTTTTGATATTTTTCTTTTAACTCATCTAATAGATTTGAAATTCTATCATATACACTCTTCATAGATTCTAAATTTTTATACTTTATATCATAATAATTCCAAAATAGATTCCAATCTAAATCATCAAATTTACTATTTTCATAAATACCCATATCTCTTTCTATTAATCTATCATCATATTTAACTTCTATATCAGAATCTAAATTAAGTAATTTTAATGTATGTTTTGTTCTTTTAGAAGGTGAACATATAATTAAATCTATATCCTTCTTCTTTAATTCTTTACCAGTTATTATAGCTTGTTTAATACCTGTTTCATTTATATCTTCTTCTATATCTGCGATTATATGATTTCTATTTTTTTCAGTTTGTCCATGTCTAATTACATATAACTTCATATTTACTCCTATACTATAGTTTCTTATTTACTTTTTCAAACAAGTCATAAAATATTTTATTTTGTTTTAATCCTACAGCAAACTTTATTTGATGGTTTGTTTCTTTAGAAAAATCATAGGATAAATCATCATTTATTTTTGGGATATTCATTATTCTAAAATCAAACCAATAAGGATTAATCATATAAGCAATAACACTAATATCCCAAATAACTCTTCTTTTAGTTATTCCATGTTTTCCATCATTATAAAATCTTTTATATAAATATTTTCCTGTTTTACTGTTTAAATCTAAATAACTAGATAATTCTTCTATTGAAGTTGTTAAATTTGAGGCTACTCCTTGACATGGAATTACTGTTAAATCAACATTAGAATTATATACATATTTTACTGCTTCCACATCCTGTTTAAAATTATATTCACTATTATCTAGGCTCATAATACTATGTCCACCTAACCAAACAACTTTAATCTTATTTTTTAATTCAGGATGTAAGTATAGTAATACTGCTGTATTCGTTATTGCACCTATCGAAAGGATATAAGTTAAATCATTTTTATTAATTACTTCTACCATACGTTTAATTGCAGGGGTTTCTTTTCTATAACCATTTTTAAAATAATCTGTTGAACCTTTATATATCATATTTTTACTATCAATATTATTAAACATAAAAATTCTTTTACAAATATTTTCACTGTTTTCTATTCCTTCTTCTATAGAAATATCATTTTCATGATAAAATGGGGCGATAGTTACAGCATCTAATATCAATCTATCATTTGAATTTAATATATAATCTAGAGCAAAGCAGTCATCTACTTCATTATCTATATCTGTATCTAGGATAATATGTGATTTAGGCATCTTTTTTACAGCTAAATCACATACTTTTTCATATAATTCTTCCCAATTTTCTACTCTTTCAAAATCGGATTTACAGTTTTTATTTTGAACTGTTCCCATGATGCATGAAGAAATGCCATTTTTTAAAACTGCTTTGCAATTATTAATAGAATCATCAAATAAGATATCGATTTTATTTTCAATACACTCTAAACTTTTATCTGTATCTTTTGATAAGATTAATTTTGTATATGGTATTTTATATTTTTCTAACCATTTCAAAGTTACTTCTTTTGGATTTTTATAATGTGGATATACTCGATGTGATATTAAAAATAATTCATGTCCATCCGCTATTAATTTTTCCATATATAATTTAGCATCTTCTCTAGGTTCTAATATTTCTTCAAGTCTTTCCATATTCTTATAAAAAAACTCTTGAGCTTCTTCCTTAGTCCAATCAAACATATACTCAACGTGTCTTCCTTTTGGATTTATGATTCCACTATTTCTTTTGTTTTTATCTTCTTTTTTGAATTCTTCTAGTACAGTTTTATCAAAATTAGCAATTACATTATCGATATCCAATCCTATTCTCATATTAATTCCTCTACACTTCTATAATTTTTCCATTATATAATATATTTTCTATAAATTCATTAAAATTCAAACCATATTTTGGTTGTTCATATTCATAAATAGTAATACTTTTTAGTTCTTTTTCTCCTACTACATTAAATCTTTTATTATATTCAATATGTTTATTTTTTTTATATCTTACCGCTTCTTCATAACTATTAAACTCATAAATTCCTCTGTTAGATGAATCTGAGTGTTCAAAATAATAGTATTTTTCTTTATCCTTATATACTAAATATGTATGAGTAGTATACTCATTATCATATGGAAGTTCAAACCAGATATAAAATGTTTTTATACTATATCCATTATTTAAAAACCAATCTCTTTCTAGTTCTACTTGGTCAAAACAATGCCCGTATCCTACATCTATTAATCTTTTTGGACTCGATAATTTCCATTTAGTTTTACAACCTTCTTCAAATTCATCCATATTATTACAATCATATATCTTTTTATCTTCATCTACAAAACCATAATTAATATGATTACTCATAAACTTTAATAATTCTTCTGGACTTTTAATATTTTCATACATAATATATACCTCTAGTTTCATTATACAAAAAAAGAGCTTATTGCTCAAGTTACTTTATATCAATAGACTCTAATTTTTTTGTTACATCTTTAGTTACTTCTACTGCTTTATCTCTTAATCCTTCAGCAGCTTTTTTTAATACAGGAGTTCCTTTTTCTTTAGCTAATTCTACTAATTCTTCTGTTTTAGCTTTGATATCTTCTCCTTTTTTCTTCGCTATCTTTAATACTTTTTCTTTATCAAGATCTTTTAACTCTTTTTTGATATCTTTTACTTTTTTATCAAATTCTTTTTTTACTTCATCTTTATCTAAAGATTTAATATTTTCAATTACTTCATCAATTTTTTCTTTTAAATCTGCTCTTAACTCTTTACCTTTCTTAGGTGCAAATAAAAGTCCTAATCCAGCACCTAAAGCAGCACCTAAAACAAATTTCCCTGTTCCTTTTTTACTCATCTTCTTCAGTATCCTCCTTTTTCTTTTTTAGTACTTTACCAAACAAACTAACAATTGCATTGGCAATTTTACTACTAATTAATTCCATACTTGATGAAACCTTATTAACAACACTAAACATTCCATTTAGTGAATTAACCTTTTCTTGTATATCGTCTAATACTTTATCAGCTTTTTCAGTTAAACCAATTATTCTTATTCCAATTATTATTGCAACTACTAATAATATTATAGTAAAAATATATGTTATTATACCTAATATAAGACTCATTTCTTCCATAGTTACTCTCCTTTTTATTCTTTATCATACATTGAATCAATTAAATCAAATAAATTATCATCATCGTCTTCTTTTTCTTCGTTATCGTTACTATCAGATATTTTTACTTCACTTTTTTCTTCTACTTCTTCTTGGTTTTCTACATCGTATTCTTCTTCTTCAATATCATAATTATCTTCTGTATCTGTTACTTCTTCTTCCTTATCATAGTCTTCTTTAGTTCTTCTACCGCTAGCTTTTTCTCTAGATGTATCTGTATAATCTACATTATATTCTAACCCAAGGTCTTCAAAATATTCTTCAGCATCTCCCATAGTTACTTTATTAACTTCAGGAGTTTTATTATCTGAACTTAAATCTAATAGGCTATCTTCTTCCTCTTCAGTATCTTCAAAGCTATCCATATCTTCTATTTCTTTTTTTATGTCATTTTCTAAGGTTCCGAATGCTTTTTGTCTTACATCATCAACATTTATATTTTCTCTTGAATAACTACTTGTTAATCTAATTTCTTTTTTAGGTGTTATATCATCTTTTGTATAGTTTTTATCTAAAATACCATAAATTGGAGAAATTATTGGTGATGGTTTAAAATAAGTTCTTTCTTCTTTTTTCTCGTATGCTCCATATTCATGTTCTTGTAAATCTAATTCATCTAAACCATAAGGCTTATTATCTGATTTCTTTTTTCCTTGATATAGTGGTTTTTCTAGTCCTGCAAATTTCTTAAACTTTTTAGGTTTCTTTGGAGCCTCTTCTAAATAATCATCTGTTTTAAATTCATTATCACTGACCATTGGAAACTTAAAATCATTTTCTAATTCCTTTTTACATGCTAAAGATTCTCCTAAATGTTCATCTTCATTTGGTACAGATTCATCTTTCTTTGGTTCTTTTTCTTCTTGCACTATTTTTTTAGCAATAGGTTTTTCTTCAAGTACCTCTTCTTTTTTCTCTTTAACTGGTTTTTCTTTTATACGTGGTTCTTTTACTTTCTTTTCTTTTTTTATTTCTTTTCTTTTTGGTTTGTCTTCGACTTCTACATATTCTTCTTCAAAAAGTGCATTTTTTAATTTATCTATTAGTTTCATAAGACACCTCTATTCTTCCTCTTCTATTTCTATACTATCTTCATCTTTGGTAGTCTCTTCAGAATCATATTCTTTTACATAATCTAAGAAATCTCCATTATTCTTTTTTGTCTCAAAGATACTATAACTTTCTTCTTTATAATTTAAAATATTTTCTCCTACTATTGTATCTAAAATCTTATTATTATATTTTACAGATGATAGCATCATACCTATATTAGTTAAAGCATCATTTAAGTTATCTTTATTAACATAAGCTTCTACTTTCATATAGTTATACATTGCTTCTATAAAGTAATTATCTTTATATTCATTTATTTCTAAATAACCAAACTTATTTTTATTTTTTATTGCTTTTGAATAGTATGCATCTTTATTAACTTTATATTTATGTTTAATTTTACTATGTTTACTTACAACATCTACATAAATATAATAATGATTGTTATTAAAGTCACTTAGATATGCATTATACTCCTTTTTATTTAGAAATTTTAAACCTTTAGGTACATAGTAACTATATCCTTCGAAGTTTACATTCTTTAATTTATTATCTTTTTTAATTACTGTTTCTATTATCTTATCTATACTTAGAGTGTTTAAATTAGTACATCCTGTTATTAAAAATAAAGACAATAAAGAGAGTAAAACAATTACTTTTTTCATATTTCACCTACTCTTATCTTATATTATAGCAAATATTTTATAAAATAAAAATATTTTAATAAATTCTTTACTATATTAGACATCTTCCTTTATAGCAGTTAAAGCATATATAGGCATATTTTTTTTAGAAAATTTATCTTCATACTCTGTAGTTATTAAATCTTCTTTATCTTTATGTAGATCAAATGTAACTTCACATAAACTATATTTATGATTACTTAATGTTTCTATAGAGTATCTATATAAATCAGTATTATCTGTTCTTAAATATATTTCATTTTTACTTTTAAATATTTTATCATACTTATTTAAAAATATTTCACTAGTTAATCTTCTATTATGGTGTCTTACTTTAGGCCAAGGGTCAGAAAAATTTAAATATATTCTATCTATTTCTTTATTAAAGACTTCATCTATTTCTAAAGCATTCATTCTAATAATTAATAAATTATTAATATCTTCATCTATTTTAGGAAGTGCTTTTGCTAAAATAGAGTCAAATCTTTCAATACCAATAAAATTAATATTTTTATATTTCTTAGCATTTTCTATTATAAACTTACCTTTACCCATACCTATTTCTATATATATTGGATTATTATTTTTAAATATTTTATTCCAATTACCACAATTGTTTTTATAATTATGTACTAAAAACTTAGAATTATTTAATATTTCTTCTTTATTCTTAACATTACGTATTCGCATTTAAATCACTCCTACTTCAGCACTTATATTTTATCACATATATCATATACTTGCATATAATAAAGCGATAAAGGAGATAGTTATGTATAATAATATGTCTTATCCATTTATACCTGATCCTAATCTTATGAATATGAATTTAGGAAATAAATGTTCAGAACTTGAAGGATATATTAAAAAACTTGATAGAGAAATTAAAAGATTAGAACATCGCGTTTCTGTTTTAGAAAGAGAAAAAACACCTTTCGTTACAACTACTAAAAATGATAATTCACAAGATGATGATGGTATGTATATGATGTAGAGCACAAAGTATGTGTTCTTTTTATATTTTTGTGGTATAATAACTATATAATGGAAAGGTGTGAAATTATGTTAGAAATTGTCGAACTTGATAAAAAAGAATATGAAAATTTTATAAAAAAGAATAAATATAGCTCACACTTTTTAAAGTCATATACTTGGGGAGAGTTTTCTAAAAAAAAGAAGAAGCTTATACCTTACTATTTAGGATTAAAAGAAAATAACAATTTAGCTGCAGCGACACTACTTTTAGAAAAAAAATTACCCCTAGGTTATAGTTACTTCTATGCTCCTAGAGGATTTATTATAGATTTTTCTGATAAAAAGTTATTACGAGAAGTAACTAATAAAATAATTTCTTATATTAAAACTAAAAATAAGAAAGCTTTATTTTTAAAAATTGATCCTGATATTATTATTAAAAGCTATAATTATTTAAATGAGGAAAATAAATTAGACTATAATTATCGTGATATATTTAATAACATAACATCTTGTGGTTTTAAACATTTAGGTTTTACTAAAAATTTTGAAACTATGCAGCCAAGATATACATTTAGAATTGACATGGAAAATGATTTAGATACTATTATTAATCATTTTTCTAAAACTACTAAACAAAGAATTAATAAAGCCGAAAAATTAGGATGTGAAGTATCAATCGGTGATATTAACGATATAGACGAATTCTACCATTTAATGATGCTTACGGAAAATAGAAAAGACTTTGTATCATATTCTAAGGATTATTATGAAGAACAATATAAGATGCTTGCTAAAGAGGATATGGCTATTTTATTCTTAGGCAAAGTAGATACAAAAAAAGTTATAAATAACTTAAAACTAGAAATAGATGATATTAAGAAATCTATAGAAAGTATTGATCCTAACAATACAGGTAAAAATGCTAAAAACAAATTAAAAAATCTTAATAGTCAAAAAGAAAAGATAGAAAAAGAAATAGATAAATATAGAAAATATCAAAAAAAATATGGACAAGTTATTACTTTAAATGCTCATATGATAGTAAAATACAATAATAAAGCTTGGGTATTATATGCTGGAAATCATAATATTTTAACTGAAAGTTATGCTAACTATTTAACATATTTTGAACATATTAAATACTGCAAGGAGAATGGTATTAAAATATATGATCAATTTGGTACTATAGGTGACTTAAGTAAAGATAATCCAAGAATAGGCCTACATGAATTTAAAAAGAAATTTGGTGGAGACTATGTAGAATTTATTGGAGAATTTGATTATGTTATAAATAAATTTATGTACTTTGTTTTTACAAAACTAGTACCATTTTATAGAAAAATAGTTAGAAGAAAGGGTAAAATGGAGGTTAATAATGAAGCTAAAAGAGATAAATAAAAAAGAGTTTTTCGATTTTTGCAGTACTCATCAAACTAATAACTTTCATCAATCAAAAGAGTGGGCTGAATATAAAAGATTAGATGGTTGGCATACTTATTTTATAGGTTTAGATCATAATGGGCAAATTAAAGCTGCTAGTTTATTACTTGCTAAGGAAATTCCCATTATAAAAAGAAGAGTATTTTATGCTCCATATGGTTTTATAATTAATTATAAAGATTTAGAACTTGTAAGAAGTTTTTCAAAACATGTAAAAGAATTTATTTCTAGTAAAAAGGCTGTATTTGTAAAAATAAATCCCTATTTATCAATAAAAGAACTAGATAATAGTGGTAACTATATACAAGGTGGTTATGATAATGAAAAATGCCTAGATGTATTAAAGAGTTTAGGTTATATTAAAATGGATAAATACTTAGATCCTGTTACTTTTTATAAACTTAATATAGAAGACAAAAGTATAGAAGATATTTTGAATAATATGAATCAGGAAGTTGCAAATACTATTATTACTAATGAGAAAAAGGGAATTTATTCAAGAGATGTTAATTCTAATGAGTATGATAAAATTATTAATATTATATATAATAATTCTAATAGTATTAATCATATAGGTAATAATATTAAAGAATTTTTACAAATATTTGGTGAAGATAACCATGTTAATGTAAAAATATTAGAAATGGATATTGATAAATATTTAGAAAATGCCACGACTGATACAGAAAAAGAAGAAGCTAAAAACTTTGAATATAACTATGGTCATAAAGTTATAGTAGGATGTAGCATATCAGTTTGTTATAAAGATGAAGTAACTACTCTATGCAGTTTAATACAAGATAAATTTAGGGATATGCTAATACAATATAGTATTAACTATGAAGTAATTAAATGGGCAATAGAGAATAATTATAAAACTTATAATTTTGGTCCTATAGATAATAATATAGATGATAATAATAAATTGTATCAATCTTACAAAGGCTTTAATGGTAATGTAGTTAAATTATTAGGTGAATTTGATTTAGTAATTAATACCTTTATTTATAAACAGTATTATAAATATTGTAAGAGTAAAAATAAAACTATAAATGATTTAAAATGAAAAAGTAACTGATTTGTTACTTTTTTCATGATATTATTTAGATTTGCCATGTTTTTCTGACAACTTACCTATCGTTACCTCCAAGTTATGTTTAGCTTGATCCCATCGTGCAGCGCTTTTATCGATATCATTTGAATAATCAATTCCATTACCAAAATGATTCATTCCAGCTGTCATAGTTCTATCCCAAATTTCTTTAGATTTCTCAGTTTTTTCATAAGAGTCTCTTAATTGTTCTTTTTCTTCACTTGTTAATTTTTCAAAAAATGGTATTTCTTGATTTGCCCATTCATTAAACTTCTTTTCTTCACTATCACCAAGCATAGCTTCTAATTCGCTGTTTTCCATATTAAACCTCCAAATATCGTATTCAACTTTATTATATCATACGGATATTGGTATAAATATAATTTTACTTAAAAATAGAATAATTATACGTAAAGAGCAAACTACTTGTTTGTTTTTCTCTTTTTAAATTTATTTAGTATTTTATCACCAAATACTTGATTAACAGACTTAGTTTTATACATATAGAATAAATAGACTGCACCACCTACAACTGTATAAACTATAATTATTGGAAGGTTCATAAATCTAGATTGTGATGATAAAGGTATTACTAACTTTACTAATAAAAGTGCTATTATCATTAAAACTGTACCACATAAAGTATTAACTAATTGCTTAGCAGTCTCTTCATAATTAACTCCACACTTTCTATTAAGTGCTATTAAGCAGATTATTAAAGATAGGCCATATCCAAGAATAGATGCTAAAATAGAACCATAATATGCTGGTAGTCCTAAACTATTTAATTGGTTTATCAAACTTACATTAACTAATGTCTTTAAAAGTAAGCCTGATGCCATAGATATAAATACAACTTTATAATATTTTAGTATTTGAGTTATTGTTATTCCTGTTGTAAATAAAGCAGTTATTAAAGCTACAAATACATAAAAACTAAGTACAGATGGACCATATTTACTTGGGCCATAAAATACAGTATAAATAGGTTTAGATAAGAAGCATAATCCTACTGTCATTGGTATTATTAAAAATGATAACATTTGGAAGCTCTGATTTATCTTTTTATGAACATCTTTTTTATTTCCTACTACTGCTGCTGCTGCTAAATTAGGAGTTAGGCTTACTACCATACCTGTTGCTATTGAGATAATAATCATATTAAACTTTGCACCCCATGTAGATAAAATGCTCATAATACTTTCTGCAGTTTTTGTTCCATAAATACTACCTAGTGCTTTAACTACAGTAACAGAATCAACCATACTATAAAGGGATTTAAATATATCTATCATTATTAGTGGAAATGCATATATGACTATTTTTTTAAATATTTCTTTATTTGTTATTTTAGGTTCTTTTATTTCTTTTTCTTTTTCTTCAAATTTGTTTTTATTCTTTCTTTTCTTTTCTATTAAATAAAAATATGATGCAATAGAACCTACTGTTGCACCAAATACAGCAACTCCTACAGCGGTAG
Source organism: uncultured Mycoplasmatota bacterium (assembly GCA_948434005.1). Classification (GTDB taxonomy): domain Bacteria; phylum Bacillota_I; class Bacilli_A; order RF39; family UBA660; genus UMGS995. The sequence goes on along the minus strand of CAOJEH010000001.1, from coordinate 192,146 downwards.
TTAATGAAAGATTAAATACTTTTAAAGCCATATAACTTCCAACTACAATAACTAATACTCTCATAATTTGTTCAAATACTTGGCTCACTGCAGTAGGTGTAATAAACTTATGACCTTCGAAATATCCTCTATAGACGCTAAGTACTGGTACTACTATAATAGCTGTTGATATTAATCTAATAACATAAGTTACATCCTCTATGGTATTTCCACCTTTTAAATCTCCTAGTATTGCAGTTGCTAGTTGTTTCGCAAATACAAATAGAATTATAAAGCACACTATACCTAATGTTATAGCAATTTGTTTACCCATTTTAAATGCCCTTTGTTTAGCATCATAATAACCAAGAGTTTGATATTCACTAATAATCTTACTTATAGCAAGTGGTATACCAGCTGATGATATTGCCATAAATACTAAGTATAATGAATAAGCATATCCATATAATGCTCCACCTTTTTCCCCAATTATTGAATAAAATGGTATAACATATAAAATACCTAATATCTTAGTTATAACTATTCCAAGGGTTGCAATAAATGCACCTTGTACAAAGTTATTTTTTTTCATTATCTTTTTATTTTTATCTACACGTCTTTTCTTCAAGTTAAATCACATCCAATCATCTATAACATCATATCATAAAATTATGTTTTTTTAAATATCAATGATAGATAATCATAGCGGAAAAACAATATATTTGTTCTTCACTATAAATAGAACAACTGACTTGATACTTTATATCTATTATTTCTTTATCAGTTTCTTCTAAAAAATTATTAACATCTTCTTCTAAATCTTTTTCATTTTCTTCATCAAATAGTTTTACTTTCATTATATCACCTATAAATATAGTAATATTTTTTATCCACAAAAATTGTTGAAAAAAAGAGAAACAAATTCTCCTTTTAATATATAAATCTCATTATTATAATATATACTGTTTAATTTATCTTCTTCTTTGTCCTGATGATGATTGAGGCGTTTCCATTTTTAATATCTGCTTATTTATTTCTCCTATTAATACTTCATTATTAGTACTACTAATTAAATCCTTTGCTTCTTGTATATTTCTATTATTTAACATATTTATTGCTTCAGAATATATACTTCTTTGTTCATTTACACAATTAATATCAAGACCCAAATAACTACATATTCCACTTACACCTATTGACTTTGAAATCAACTCTCTATATGATCCTGTAATATGATTTTCACCTGCTATACCAAATGCATATTTATATAACAAATTTTGCGCATATGTTTCACTATTCAATTTGGTATTTACATCCTTTATAAAATTATTTAGTACATAATTAATAGATAAATGTTGTCTTTCTTGGGATTTAGTTTTATCATCATTTGATGTATCTAAATGTTCACCAAAAACTGTTATCATATGCCCACTTCCACCGTCAAACTTTCTAGTACTGTAACTTCCTGTTTGTTGACTTCTTTCATTGGCTGCACCATCTACACATATTACATCTACATTGAATAACCCTAAATCATTTGCATTAGCGGTATGACCTATAATCATAGTATAATCATTACTCGGTAAATCTGCTGGATTATAGTATCCATGAGTAGGATGATTTTTTCTAAACCAAAGTATATTAGCTTCTTTTTGTTTCAGACCCTTTGGATAGTGTACATCCCTCATATAATCTTTTAATGAATAATTGGGATTTTTATTATATATTGTCTGATTAAAAAAGGCATGCGCTAATGCATATTTCTTTTTTTCATATGTATGCACTCTTTGTAGAGGCTGACTACCAAGCCAGTCTATCAATTCATTAAATTTACTAGGATTAGTTTTCCTTAAATATTCTGCTTGTTTATATGTTTCTAAACCTCCGTTTTGTATTAATGAGGTTCTATAATTGGAACGTTGTTCTTCATCTGCAGCCATATATGCACCATATATAAAACTATCATGATTTCCTGGTACATAAATAACTCTATCTGGATTTTGCTTTGATAATTCCATATAGTCTAATAATAGTTTAAATGGTTGCTCGCCTCTGTCTATTATATCCCCTAGATTAAATATTTTTTCATATTCATTAATATAATGACTTCTAATTTTATCCATAACCCAATCTGCTCCATGAAAATCGCTTACAACAACAAATGAATCTTTTATTTGATCGTTCATGTAAACCTCCATATTTTATTTACTATTTCTTTTTTTACTTAACTACTATATTTACAATCTTACCTTTTATTACGATTACCTTTATAATCTCTTTATCTTTAGTATGATTTATAACATTTTCTAAAGCTAGAGCCTTTTTCTTTATCTCTTCTTCATCTTCATTAATACTAATTTTCATAGTAGCACGTACTTTACCATTTACTTGAACAGCTATTTCTTTTTCTTCATCTATTGTTTTTTCATCATCATAAGTTGGCCAACTACTCTTACATAATTGTTCACCTAAATCATATTTTTCATTTAGTTCCTCTGTTATATGAGGAGCGATTGGATTAAATAAAAGTAAGAATGTTCTATAGTCTTTTTTAGTTATTTTATCTTGTTCTTCATATTTATTTAAAAGAATCATAAGAGCAGATACAGCAGTATTAAATTTCATATTATCAATATCTTCTGTAACTTTCTTAATAGTTTTATGAATTATACTTTCTAATTCTTTTGTATATGAAGTATCATTAGATAACTTATCTCCAATACGTACTATTTTATCTATAAATCTTTTACAACCATTAAGTCCTTGTTCACTCCATGCTACTTCTTTTTCATAGTCTCCTATAAACATTTCATAACAACGAAGTGCATCTGCTCCGTACTCTTTTATCATATCATTAGGGTTAATTACATTTCCAAGTGATTTTGACATTTTTACGCCACCTTCACCTAAAATCATTCCGTGTGATACTCTAGTTTTAAATGGTTCTTTATTAGGAACTAATCCATTGTTATATAAAAATTGGTTCCAAAATCTTGCATATAATAAATGTCTAGTTGCGTGCTCCATTCCACCATTATAAAAGTCTAGTTTACCCCAATATTTTAAAGCATCTTTGCTTGCAAATTCTTTATCATTATGAGCATCCATATATCTTAGCCAATACCATGAAGATCCTGCCCAGTTTGGCATTGTATCAGTTTCTCTTTTAGCAGGATTACCACATTTAGGACAAGTTGTATTTACCCAATCGGTAATTGCTGCTAGAGGGCTTTCTCCATCATCTGTAGGTTCATAGTTAACTACTTCTGGTAAAGTTACAGGTAAATCTTTATCATCTACTGCAACCCAACCACAATCTTTGCAATGAACTAAAGGAATAGGTTCTCCCCAAAATCTTTGACGAGAAAAAATCCAGTCTTGAAGTTTATAATTTGTTTTTCTTTTTCCTAGATTATTCTCTTCTAAATACTCTAACATTTTTTCTATAGAATCTTTTTTGTTAGTTAATCCATTTAGAATATCAGAATTAACCATTTTACCATCCGCTATGTATGCAGTAGGTTTTAGTAAATTTCTAAATGTAGTAATATGTAATTCATCAACTACTTCTTTTTCTATTTTATTTTTATCTACCCATTCAACTTTAAAATTATCCTTTTCATCATCATCAAGCTCTACTTCTACTTTTTTATTACTATTTAACTTAAATAATAATCCAGTAGATTCAATTTCATAAGCTTGGTTCTTATTATGAGCATAATAATGATGATTTATAGGGAAAATATCATGCATATAAGTAATATCGGTATATCCTGTTTCTTCTTTTATTTCTCTTATTGCACATTCAAGAGGACTTTCATTATCCTTTCTTGTACCGCCTACAAATAATCTTCCTCCTAGATTACCCCAATTAATAGTTAAATATTTATTGTTTTCCTCATCAAATAAAACTGCAACTATACTGTTTTTCTTCTTTTCATCATCTCTAGGAGTTCCTGTAATTTGTTCTATTACAGGAATTATATCAATTCCAAACTTATTAGCAAATTCAAAATCTCTCTCGTCATGAGCAGGCACTGCCATAATAGCCCCTGTACCATAATTCATCATTACATAGTCTGATATATATATTGGAATTTCTTTTTTAGTAATAGGATTTATTCCAGTTAATCCTTCTATTTTTACTCCTGTTTTATCTTTATTTACTTGAGTTCTTTCAAACTCTGTTTTATTTTTAGCAGCATCTTTATAAGAATTAATTTCATCCATATTAGATATAATATTTTTATTCTTTTCAATTATAGGATGTTCAGGTGCAACTACCATAAAAGTAACCCCATATAAAGTATCAGGTCTTGTTGTATATACTACTAAATCTTCATTAGTTTCTTTTACTTTAAAGTTAACTTCTGCACCTTCAGATTTACCTATCCAATTTATTTGAGCAGTTTTTATTCTTTCTTGGAAGTCTGTATCATCTAATCCTTTGATTAAATCTTCTGCATAATCACTCATTCTAAGCATCCATTGTTCTTTTTCTCTTTGTTCAACAGAATGACCACATCTTTCACATACTCCACCTGATGAATCTTCATTAGAAAGACCCATCTTACAATTTGGACACCAGTTAATATTTTTCTTTGCTTTATAAGCCATACCCTTTTCAAAGAATTTTAAAAATTGCCATTGAGTCCACTTATAATATTCTGGATCTGTTGTTGAAAACTCTCTAGTCCAATCTATTGATAAACCTAGTGATTTAACTTGTCCTTTGAAGGTTTTAATATTTTCTTTAACTGCTACACTTGGATGAATATGATTTTTAATAGCATATTGTTCTGCAGGTGCTCCAAAAGCATCCCATCCCATTGGAAATAAAACATTATAACCATTCATCCTCTTTTTTCTAGCTAGAGCATCCAAAGCTGTATAACTTCTACAATGTCCAACATGAAGTCCAGCACCTGATGGATAAGGAAACTCCACTAAGTAATAATATTTTTCCTTCGTACTATTATTATCTGCTACAAAAGATTTTTCATCTTCCCATTTTTTTTGCCATTTTGCCTCTATTTTTTTATAATCACTCATTTATAATCATTCCTCTCTTTACATAATATTTTCCTACAAAACTATAACTTATTAATATTACAGGTATAACCATCAAAAATGCTATCACTATCTCTAGTAAATAATTATCGAATAATAAAATTACAGTTACTATTACTGATATATCTAGAGAACTAACTAAAGATATTGTCATAAGTAGTTTTTTATAGTTAAGTTTTCCTATATCTATATTATATTTCTTTATTAAATAATTGACTTCTATTGGTCTTTTTTTACTATTTCTTCTTTTTGCTTTACTTACAACAAAAACTTGATAAATAAAGAAAACAAATATATATGTCATTATAAATAATACTATATGCCTCATAAATCCCTCCTCAAAATAAAAAAACGCCCTTAAATAAGGACGATTAAATCGCGGTACCACCTTAATTCATATTTCTATGCACTTAATAGAGATAACGGTCTTACCCAAAATACTTATAGGTAATCAAGTTCATATTAATTCTATATTTACTCACACCATGCGTAAACTCTCTTAAATAGAAATTAATATTACTACTACTACCAATATTTAAAATATTGTATTTAGTATACTAGAATTCTCCAATATATTCAAGTAATTTTAAGAATAAATTCATATATTGTCTAGATAAACCTTTTTTTCTAAGTTTTCTTATCTCAATTCTTTTTTTAGTTACAGTTAAACTACTAAATATAATATCAGCAATTTCTTCTTTTAAATAAGTATTAATTTGTAAATCTAGTAAAATACTTCTTATATCATCATTAATTACTCTAGCAGCATCTATTTCTATATCTTTACCTTTACAACTTATAGTTAATTGTCCTATAGTTGGAACATTTTTTACTTCTACTATAAAGTCATTTCCATCCACATAGTTTTTTGACTCTGCAGGTTCTGTATTAAAGAATGCGGTTACATTTTCTGCTTGTTTAGTATTTCTAAACACAACTTTATAATTTCTTTTTGGTGGAACTATACCACTTTTTCCTTCAATAGATCTAAATATAACTGTATAGTTATTCTTTAAATAGTTATAATCAATAGAAGTTTTTAAGAAATAACCTTCTTTATATAATGAAGTTATTCCATCATCATCATATAAATTATAAGTATTAGATACTCCAGGAAAGATATGTATTTCTAAATCAGTTGGTATACCTGTATTATTATAATCACTTCTATTAGATAATGGTACAATTGATCCTGCATGAGCAAATACTGGATAATCTGATTCTTTATAAAAGGCTACATATTTTTTATTACCAGGAAACTTGTAACCTGTAGTAAAATCATACCAAGTACCTTCTGGAATAAAGAAACGATGTATTGTTCTATTCATTACTGGATCTTTTCTAGTAAGTATTGGACACACTAATAGTTGTGATCCAAAATAGTATTGGTTTTTATATAATTCATCATCATAAGTCCACATATAATTATAATAAAATGGTTGAATTATAGGAATTCCTGATTTTGTATAATTATATGATTCAGTATAAAGATATGGTATTAGTCTATGTCTAAGTCTTAAATAATCAGTTGCAATAGTTAGAGTCTTTGGTTCCCATAGCCAAGGTTCTTTTTTATAATAAGGTCCTCTTGCTGAATGGAAACGTAGGATTGGTGAAAAGACACTTAATTGTAAGTATCTAATATATAATTCATTTTCTTCAACTCCACCATGATTTCCACCAACATCATGAGACCAGAAGGATACACCGATATTAGCAGCATTTAAGTATCTTCCAGGAAGTTTTCTTAACTCTTCCCAACTTATTTCACTACTGCCACCATAAAGAATTTGATATCTATGAGCAGCATATATAGGACTTCTTGCAAGTAACATTCCTCTTTTAGAAGGATTTCTTGCTGAATCTAAATATAGGTAATGATTATTAAACCATAGTTTAGTTAAATTTCCATTTCCTTTATAATCACTCCAAAAGAAATCTACTCCTAAAGACTCTAAAGGATGAAGAAATAATTTAAAATATACATCCATTAGTTTAGGGTTTAGAGGATCAAAAGTAATTATTTTATTGTTTTCTATAGATAGGTAACTAATTGCTTGTTTATAGGCAGCTTCATGTGGAAATATACCCTCTGTTGGATTTATATTTAAACCAACTCTTATATTTTTAGAATGAAGTCTTTCTATAGTTGCTTTTGGATTAGGTAGTAAACTTCTATTAAAAGTATAACCACTCTTTAAACCTTTTTTATCTCCAACATTTCTATAATGCCAATCGTTATCCAATAAAATTATTGATAATGGTATTTTCTTTTTTTCAAAGTTTTTTACTAAATCATCTAACTTTTCATCGTTATAATCTATATTTCTACTCCACCAATTTCCTAAAGCATATCTAGGTATTAATTCAGGAAAACCAGTCATTTTAAAATAATCAAGTAGGGCTTGTCTATAATCTTTATCATACATAAATACATAAATATCTATAGTATTTTCTGGTCTATCTACTAATGTTCCATCTGAATTAAGGATTTTATTTGGAGTATCATCAATACTTGCAAAACCTTCTAGTGAGTATAAACCTTTATTAAGCATTTTATTTATTGGAACATCAACTGAAACCATATTACCATTCATATTTCTAGCTTCTGGATGCAAATAATACCAATCTCTTTGTCTATCTTTTTCTCCTGACATAAGAGTTATTTTTAAGTTCTTCATTGGATCTATTTTAGTTCCTTCAAAAGGTTGTCTTTTATAATAACTAAGTTTAAAATATCTTGTTACAATCTCTATATAATTTGCGTCTTGGTTTACTCTAAACTCAGGAAAACCTAAATTTCTATTTCGTATTAATTGAGTAGGTGCATCTACAAAATTACCATTAGGACTATATTCTAGTCTTACAACACGTTCGGTTATAATGCTAATTCTGTAATTAGTACCCTTATAAATTGCCTTTATTTCCGATAAAGCCTTTTTAGAATCAACTTCAAATTGCTTACCTAGTGGATACATAAGCCACACCTTCCCTATTTTATTCTATTATCATAATAACATATTTTATATATATTTCCAAGTAGATTAAACCTATAATTTTTATATTTTTTGTATTAAATAGGTTACTATTATATTAATTATAGAAACACATTAATATAATATAACGAAAGGAGAGTTATTTATGTACGTATATCCTTATCCCTATTATCAAAATTGTCAAAATAATAATGATGGTTTTGGTTCTGGATGGGTTTGGGCTATAATAATAGTAGTAATTATTATATTCTTCTTATTTTCAGGTAATGGTTTTTGGAATAATGGCAATAATAATTGTTGCTAAAGAAAAAGTAGTATCATTTGATACTATTTTTCTATAAATTTTATATAATATTCTTCTAAAGTTATATCGTTTTCATAAATATACTTAGCCGCCTTTTTACCTACATATCTATAGTGCCAAGATTCATTTTTTACTCCAGTTATTTCTTCATAATTTGATTTGAATCTATGGATAAAACCATATTTGTAGCAATTTTCTTCCATCCATTTATATTCATCACTTTGAATAAATATTTTAGAATCAGTACTTCCAAAATCTATCCCTAGACCAGTTTGATGTTCGGAATATCCAGGTAACAGGACATATTTTTCAATATATGAGTCCCCATATAATTCTCTATAAGTATTAACAATATCTTCTTGATCTTCATAACTTCTATAAGCCGAATTAATAATAATATTTTTATCATCTTTCTTGGCATCATCTATCATTTTTTTTGCTTGTGATATTGCATTAATATTAGCCTTTATACCTTTTTCTCTAGCATAATCAGTACTTACTGTTTTTAAATCTTTTGGAACAAAATCTTTTTCTAGTTTATGATGTTTATTAACTAACATAGTATAACTAAAATCCTCTATCTTTTTAGCATCTTTATAATTTTCTTTATCCATATCTAGATTAACATATAAAACACTAGTTTCTTCATCTTCACGTGAATTATTCATATAAGAAATATATCTATCATAATTTCTAAGTTTTGAATAGCTAACACTAAAGAATTCTTCTAAATATCTAACTTTTTTTCTTTTAGTAAACTCATTAACATCTTTATCATTTCCTCGTGATAAAATTAATGATATTTCTTCATTACTATAGCCAATCTTTAATAATTTATTGATATTTTTAATTATATTTTTATGGTTTTGATATTTAATTTTCGAATAACTTGTAAAGTTCTTATCAATATAATCACTACTTTCAAAGGCTCTATTTAAAGTCTTATTTTTACCTAGATGGATTATTTCTTTTTTCTTAAATTTTAATAATATATTTTTAGATGCTTTTTCACTATAACCAATCTTTTTTAAATCATTTATATTTGATCTATAAAATATAAATAATACTATTATAATTCCTATAATTATTCCTATAATCTTTAATTTTTTTTCTGCATCTGATTTTAGTTTAAATCTCTTTTTAGTAGCCATATTATCACCACCATTATATAGTTTTATTTTACTAAATAGATATTATTAAGTCAATTAAAAGAAAATAATTAAATTTTTGACTCTTATATGTTATACTATTAATATAATATTGGGAGTGGTAATAATGCTTACACTAACTTATATTTCATCTCAAATACTAGCATTAGTATATTATATACTTTTTTCTCTTACATATTATATGAAAAAGCGATCAAGTATTCTTTTTATAGGATTTATTGCTATATTAATTCATAGTATATCTTATCTATTACTTGGTGGTTATACCGCTACTATGATGGGTGTTGTAGCAGTATTTAGAAATGTTATTTTTATATATGAAGATAAAGTAAATAAAAAAAGTAAATTTTTACTATATGTTTTATATTTTATTACAATTATATTTGGTATAGTAACTTATAAAGATTTATTTAGTATTTTACCTATAATTGCTACTATATTATATACTTATTCAGTATGGCAAACTGATGTTAAATCTTATAAATTATTTGGATTTATTTCTAGCTTTATTTATGTTATTTATAATATATATTTAAAATCTATTTTTGGAATATTACTAGAGTTTATTAAAACTTTATGTGCTCTTATTGGGTATATAAAAGATAAAAGTAAAAAGTAGTATGGCCTCGTTTCTTGTTCAAAAAACTTAGTTCATATCAATAAGCGTACAAATAAGGAGATATATAAACTTATATTCAGACAAATTATTTATTACTTAAAAATTCCTTAATATTATTTATTGTTTGTGTAGTTGCTCTAATATCACTCTGTTTTGAATTACCACAAATCTTATTTGTATAGATTGTTTTTTTATGGTTAATTATTTCTTGTGTTTTTGGTGTGTTACTAACATAATCACATATATGGTAATTTGTTCCTGTATCTAACCACTTTTTTAATGCTTCAACATCATAACAACATCCTATGGTAGTGTTAACGTAAATTTTACCATTACCTAGTTGTTCAAATTCTTTTTCATTTAATAAAACTACATCTCTATTCAAATGAGTAGAAATTATATCACAATTTTTTAATAATTCTTCAAGCGGTAGGTATTTAATTCCATTTGATTCCTCTTTAGTCTTTCTTGTTTTACTATAATAATATACATCAGCACCAAAATATTTAAGTGCATTAGCAACCATAGTACCTATTTTACCAAGACCTATAATTCCTATTTTTACATCCGTTAATTCATAAGGTCTATCTTTCCATTGACTATCACCTAATCCATGCATTAGTCTTATTAGTTCACAGATAATGTATTCTGGAACTGCTTCATCACCATAGTCTTTTAAATATCTAACTGTAATACCTTTTTCTTTTGCTGTATTCATATCTAAATTTGAATACTTCTCACCATAGTATGAACAACTCATACCAATATATTTTATATTATTACATTTTTCTAAAATATTCTTAGTTATTTTAGTAGTAAATGATAACAAAATACAATCTGCATTATCAATTCTATTTATTACTTCACTTTCTGAAGTAGGTTTAGTGTTATAAAAAACTACTTCTTTTGAATATTTTTCAAGTTCTCTTTTTCATTCTGCAGTTATTAGAATTGGTTCTAAAACAACAATCTTATTGAACATAGCTATTTTCCTCCTATAAAACTGAATAATCTAAAAAAGAATTAGATATTAAGTTTTTCTAATTCCTCTATTGGTAATTCAGTAACCTCTGATATTAAATTTAAATCCATATTTTTTTGTAGCATCTTCTTAGCAATGGATATAGAGCTTTCTTTTATACCTTCTTTTATTCCCTGTTCTCTTCCCTCGGCTAAACCTTCTTCTTTATACTCTTCTCTTAATGAATTCTCTATTTTTCTATTATCTTCTTCTGCACTCATAAATTCTCTGAACTTTGGACTTTCATTTACTCTTTCTAATTCACTCATATACTTTAACACCATCCGATTTCTTTTTGATAGATTTTTTAACTCTTCCGGTAATAAGTCTAACATTATTATATATTTGTTTTCTTCTATCTTTTTTTCATCCCTATTGTACCAAATCTCTTTATATTTTTCCATATTTATTTCATAGATTATAAAGTTTTCTATATATGTTTTATTGGTATCACTCTTTAACATATATTTCTCTATATTACTTTCACTACTTACTCCATAATTAAAGTTTATTTGAATTATTAGTTTATCTTCTTTGTAGCTTTCTCCTACTAAAACATTATGTGAATATATATCACATAAGTATGAAAAATTTCTTGGTCTTATATATTTATGATTACTTGAATTTACTTCTACTTGTATCTTTCCTATATTTGTTTCTAAATATAGATCTAGATGCTTTCTTTTTATATTTATATTATCTACATTTCTTTCTAGATTTAAAAACTCTATTTTTTCTATTTCTACTTTTAATATACTTTCTAATAGTTTTGATAATATATCTTTATTTTCCTCTTTCATAAATACTTCTTTAAATGCTCTATCATATCTACATGTATAAAATTTTTCCATAATACACTTCCCTTCTCTTTATTATTGACTATAAATTTATTTTTTCCTTATATTTTTATATTAAATTTTTAAATACTAAATAATTAATCTTTATATTAAAAAGGTTATGTGCTATAATATGGGGCAGGTGATATATATGAAAGCAGTTGTCCTATCCGGAGGTGGAAGTAAGGGTTCTTACCAGATAGGTGTTTGGAAAGCCTTAAGAAAATTAAAATTTAAATATGATATTGTTACAGGTACATCAGTTGGAGCTTTAAACGGGGCATTAATGGTTCAAAATAAATATCATAAAGCTTGTAGGTTATGGAAAAATATAAATATGAATACCTTATTTGGAAATGAAGTATCAATACCAAATAATAAGCAAGAACTAATAAAATTATACCGTGATAATTTCTTTAAAAATGGTGGTATGAAGATAAATGAATTGCAAAATCTTATAGATAAAACAATTGATAATGATTTATTTTTTAAATCTAAAATAAATTATGGCCTTATTACTATAAATGTTAGTAATAAAAAATTTCTTCAGCTAGAGAAGAATAAGATAAGGAAAAATAAGTTATGTGATTACTTAATTGCTAGTGCATCTTGCTATCCAGCTTTTCAAGCAAAAGATATAGATGGTAAAAAATATATTGATGGTGGTATGTTTGATAATTTGCCAATTAATTTGGCTGTAAAACTAGGTGCAAACGAAATTATAGCAGTTGATTTATGTGCACCTGGTATTAAACAAATAGTAAAAAATAAGAAAAACTTAAAACTTACAATAATTAAACCAAATAATAAGCTAAGTAGTTTTCTTAATTTTAATGAAGAAGAATCTAAAATTAATATGAAGTATGGATATAATGATACAATGAAGGTATTTGATAAGTATTATGGTAAAAAGTATACTTTTAAGAAACGTGGTTTCAAAAAGATTAATGATGATTATAAACAAGTTTTTATTAAAAAAATAAAAGATATTCTAAAGATTAAAAGAGTTATTTCCCTAGATATAAATAAAATTAATGATAAATTAATGCTAAAGATTATAGAAGATATAGGCAAACTATTTAACGTAGATGACTATAAAATATATTCTTTTAAAAGATATAATAAATTATTATTAAAAGGAACTAAAAAAATTATTAAAGGAAATAAACCTATTAATAAAAAAATGAGTAATGTTATTAATTTATATAAAATGTGTTTATGTGATGATTATAAAAATATGAGTTTTAAAAATATTATATCTTCTAAAGAACTTCTTATGGCTATATATTTATATACAGTGAGTGAGATTTAATATGAATAATCCATTTATTTATAGTGATAATAATAAAAGATATCATACCTTAGATTATTTTTATAAGCATAAATTTGGATCAAAGGTGTGTAAAATAAGTTTAAATGCAGGATTTAGCTGTCCAAATATGGATGGTACAGTTGGATATGGCGGTTGTATTTATTGTTCAGCACTTGGTAGTGGTGAATTTGCTGGTAATATTAAAGATAATTTATTAAAGCAGTTTGATGATGTCAAAAAGATTTATGAAAAAAAATGGCCTAGTGCAAAATATATAGGATATTTTCAGGCAAGAACTAATACATATGCACCTGTTAAAAAACTAAAGAAGATTTATGAAACTATTTTGGAAAATAAAGATGTTATTGGTCTTAATATTGCTACACGTCCTGATTCAATTAGTGATGAATGCTTAGATTATTTAGAAGAATTAAACAAGAAAACATATTTAACTATAGAATTAGGTTTACAAACTATTCATGATAAAACAGCTAAACTTATTAATAGGTGCTGCAGTCTAGATACATTTACCAATATGGTAACAAAACTAAGAAATAGAAATATTGATGTTGTAGTTCATATTATTAATGGTCTTCCATATGAAACTAAAGATGATATGATTAGTACCATAAAATATTTAAATAATTTAGATATACAGGGAATTAAAATACATATGCTCAGTGTTCTTAAAAACACACCTTTAGAAACCTTATATAAAAATGAAAAGTTCCATATTCTTAGTAAAGAAGAATATATTGACATAGTTATTAATCAATTAGAGAATTTAAGAAAAGAAATTGTAATACATAGAATTACAGGAGATCCAATGAAGGAGGATGTAATCGCTCCTACTTGGCTTATTAAGAAGTTTTGTGTATTAAATGATATTGATAAACGGATGGTGGAAAAATGCACTTATCAAGGAAAGAATCTAGAGTAGTACATAATTTATTACCTTTTTATGATAAGGATTCTGAAATACTTATTTTAGGTAGTATGCCTAGTATTAAATCTAGGTCAGCTGGCTTTTATTATGCTCATCCTCAAAATAGATTTTTTAAAATTTTAGCTGATATATATGAAGAAGTAGAACCTATATCAATAGAAGATAAAAAACATTTTCTTAAAAAGCATAAAATTGCTTTATGGGATGTTATTAAAAGTTGTACTATAATAGGATCTAGTGATAGTAGTATTAAGGATGTAGTTGTTAATGATATTAAAACTTTAATTAAGGATACAAATATTAAATATATCTATACTACTGGAAAAAAAGCTTATAATTTATATAACAAATATTTACTAAATGATGTAGGAATAAAAGCTATTTATTTACCTAGTAGTTCACCAGCTAATCAAACCAAAAAATATAGTGAAATAGTAGAAGAATATAAAAGAAGTATTATTAATTAACACTTCTTTATTCCATATTTTTTTATAATCTGAATTCCTTCTTGATAAGTATTTTGTAAACTTTTTGGTAACTCTTCTATATCTACTTTTTTAGATTGACAATCTGCTGAATTTACAACTACATCTGAATTTTTTACTGACATATCTAGACTATAATCTTCTATAGATTCACATATAGAATATTTATCTAATAGTCCCTGTCTTATTCGGATTTCTCCAACTATCCCATCCTTATTATTAGAAGAAATGCTAATACAACTACATCTATTAATATCTCTAAATAACCTATAATTGTGGAGATATTCAAGCAAAGCTACTGGTTTTTTATCATTATTAAGTATTGCTAAATCTCTAAATTCATATTCTTCTAAACTTTCATCATTTTCTACTGTTATCTTGTATTCTAGGTTAGAGTTTTCTCTACTTCTATATATTGTTTCAGTTTTTCTATAATCCTCAAATACACATAACATACTATTATCTTTTACATAAATAATAGCAAAAGGGTTCATATTATTATCTAATGCATTATAAAGATTATAACAACCTTCTTCTTGTTCTTTTGCTATAACACAACTATAATTACTACTAGAAAAATCAGTTTTCATCTTAGTCTCGCCATATAGAGTGCCCATCGGGAAGAAAAATTTATCTCCGTTTCTATCCTCTGTATATAATGATTCTGCGAAAGGCTTACAATCTATACTATCTACTATTATATCCTTTTTAAAACTACCTATCATATGCAATTTATCATATATATATGGTACTACCATCTTTCTTATTCCACTTAGTGTATTTTTAATATTTTCTTTATTATTTGAATTTTCTGCTACTATAAATTCTTTCATAACCTCACCTCACCTTAAAAATAATTATAGTCTAGCTTATAATAAATTACAACAAAAAGGTTGAATTTCAACCTTTATTTTGTACTTTTCTTTTTAGTTTCTTTTATAGTTTCTGCAATAGTAGTACCAATAGTAGCTAAATTTTGTAAATCACTTGGTACTATTATCTTTGTAGATTGTCCATTTGCTACATCAACTAATGCTTCATAACTTTTTAGTTTTAGTACTGCTTCATCTATCTTAGCATCTTTAAGAAGCTTTAATCCCTCAGCAGTTGCCTGATTAATCTTTACAATTGCTTCAGCTTCACCTTCTGCCTCTTTAATTTGGCTTTGTTTTTTAGCTTCTGCTCTTAAGATGGCACTTTCTTTTTCTCCTTCTGCTATTAAAATTGCAGATTTCTTTTCTCCTTCAGCTTTTAAAATAGCCTCACGTCTTTCACGTTCTGCTCTCATCTGTTTTTCCATAGCATCTTGAATATCTCTCGGTGGTAAAATGTTTTTAACTTCTACACGATTAACCTTAATTCCCCAAGGATCAGTTGCTTCATCTAATATTGATCTCATTTTAGAATTAATAATATCACGTGATGTCAAAGTTTCATCTAATTCAAGTTCACCAATTATATTACGTAGTGTTGTTGCAGTTAGATTCTCAATTGCACTAATTGGATTATCAACACCATATGTATATAACTTAGGATCAGTTATTTGATAATATACTACTGTATCTATCTGCATAGTTACATTATCTTTGGTAATAACTGGTTGCGGAGCAAAATCCTTTACCGTTTCTTTTAAACTTACAACATTTGCAACTCTATCAATTATTGGTACTTTATAATGAAGACCTGTTTGCATAGTTCTATCATATGCTCCTAATCTCTCAACTACATATGCTTTTGATTGTGGTATTATTTTTATACCTAGTGCTGATATAACAATGATAATTATAATTATTGGAATAATCATTCTTTTTCCTCCTTTATTTTCTCAACTACAAGTTTTACACCATCAATTTTTAAAACTTCTACTTGAGAATCTTTCTCTATTTTTATTTTTGAAGTGGCTGTCCAAATACTTCCTTCAACCTTTACTTCTCCATAAGAATTTTTTGTTATTTCTTTTGTTACTATTCCTGTTTTACCAATAACCCTATCTAAATTGGTCGGTATTATCTTTCTAGTTCTCATCTTTTTTATAAATGGTTTTGTAGCAATTAAAGATATCAAACTTACTACTATAAAGACAATAACTTGAATTGTTACATTATCTGTTATAAGTGTAGTTATCATAGCGGCTAGAGAACCTATTACAAACCAAATAGTTACTAAGTTTACTGTTATCAGTTCTATAAATAGCAATATTAAAACAAGTATAAACCATATTTCGACCATTATCTCACCTCAAGTTAAGTATATGTCAAAATACTGTAAATTTCAACATTTTTCTTGAATATTATTGAATTTTATTATATAATTTTTGTAGAAAGTAGGAGTGTATATGAACGATAGATTAAATCATCTTATGGTTGGGGTATTCGCTGTACTTGGCACATTATGCATTTCAAGTGGTCTTATAATGCCTAATATGGTTAGGTTTGAAAAGACTGAAGTTGGAAAATTAAAAGTTAATCAGTTAAGAATCTCTGATTTTAAAAATAATGAGATTAAATTAAATGATATAGAGATGGAAGTTAACAATACATTAAGTGTTGATGTTAAAGACTATTTAGCAAATCCAAATGATATAGATGATAGTGTAATTAAAAGATTAAAACTTGATACTTCTAATGTAAATACCCATGAAGTAGGAAATTATAATTATACAATTACATATAATAAGAAAATTTATAATGGAACAGTAGTTATTAAAGCTAAACCATTACCAAATGTTGAAAATATGACACTTAAATCATTATCGTATGAAATTAATACAACAATTCCTAATGACGTTTCTTTATATATTCAAGAGAAATTATCAGATGAAGTTAAAGCAGGAATTAAATTAGATCTTAGCAATGTTGATTCTAAAACTGCAGGAGTATATTTATATTCAGTAAGCTATAATGGTAAGTTTTATACAAACACTATTACCATCTATGAACCTAAAGCAAACTCAACATTAAAAGAACAAGATAACATTGAAAAGGAAAATAGCTAAGTTTCCTTTTTTTATATTCTTAAGGAGAATCTACATGAATAAAGATGAGATTAAAAATTATATAAAGAAGCATCTATCAAAATTTCGTTATTTGCATAGTTTAAAAGTTGCTGACGAAGCAAAAAAGTTAGCTAAAATATATAAAATAGATTTAGAAAAAGCCTATTTAGTAGGGCTTACTCATGATATTGCTAAAGAATTTAGTGTAGAAGAAAATATGTTTTGGATAGAAAAAAACAAGCTATCTCATAAGTATTTAGAAAAATCCTATAAAAATATTTTACATTCTGATATTGGTGCTATTGTTGCTAAGGACTTATTTTCTTTTGATGATGATATGTGTAAAGCTATTAAGTATCATACAATTGGAAATGTGTGCATGAATAGATTTGATAAAGTTATTTTCATTGCTGATAAAATTGCTAGAGATAATCTAGATGATTCTCTAAAACAAGTAAAGGATTTAGTTTATTCAGGATATTTAGATAAAGCTTTACTTAGGTATTTTGAAAGTTTAACTATAAATTTAAAATCAAGAGGACTAAAACTTCATCCAAGTTGTTTGAAATTAATTGAGCTATTAAAAAACAATTAAAAAAGAAGATAATTGATAATCTTCTTTTTAACTTATTCCATATATATTATTATTACTATCAATACCTATTTCTTCATAGTTTGAATGATTTGGTAAACCTGGCATATCTATTATATTTCCAGTAAATACAGTAATAAATTCTGCACCATTATATAGTTCTATATTCTTAATATGAATAGTATGATCTTTTGGATAACCTAATTTATTTTTATCGTCAGATAACGAATATTGAGTTTTTGCAACACAAATTGGAAGATTAGATAGATTATTTTTTTCTAAATAATCTATTTTTTCTTGAACTTCTTTTGTATATTCTATATCTTTTGCATTATAAACATTCTTTGATAACTTCTCTATTTTATCTTTTATTGAGTCATTAGTAGAATAATAATAGCTAAAATTATTTTCATTATTTAGGGTATCCAGTACCATATTAGCTAAATCGATTGCGCCTTCTCCTCCATCTAGATAAGCACTACTTATAGCAAATTTAATTGATTTATTATTACAGAACTCTTTTATAATATTTATTTCTTCTTCTGTATCATCTATATATTTATTTAAACATACTATAACATTTGAATTAGTCTTTTTTAAGTTATTAATATGGGCCTCCAAATTAGATAAGCCATTTTCTAAATTATTACTATTTGTTACATCATTATATTTTAAAGCTTTAACTGTTGCGACTAGGATAACACAGTCAGGTTTAATATTTGCTTTTCTACATTTTATATCTATAAACTTTTCTGCTCCTAAATCTGCTCCAAACCCAGCTTCAGTTATAACATAGTCAGATAAACTTTTTGCTAATTTAGTAGCCGCTATACTATTACATCCATGAGCAATATTTGCAAATGGTCCTCCATGGATTATAACAGGAGTATTTTCTAATGTTTGAACTAGATTTGGATAAAAGGCATCTTTTAATATAACAGTTAAGGCACCATCTATTTTTAAATCTTTAGCATAAATAAATTTATTTTCACTATTATATCCTATTACTATATTTGAAAGTCGTCTTTTTAAGTCCTTTAAGTCTTCTGCTAAACATAAAATAGCCATAATTTCACTTGCTGCAGTTATACAGAAACTATCTTTTCTATTTTCTAGGCTTATAGATCTTAAAGCTCTATCGTTTACATCAATACATCTTTTAAATACTACCTTTTGTATATCTAAATCATTACCTCTAAAAATATGATTATCAATAGCTGCTGCTATAAGATTATTAGCTTCTGTAATAGCATGCATATCACCTGTAAAATGAAGATTTATATCTTCCATTGGTATAACTTGTGAATATCCTCCACCAGTTGCCCCTCCTTTAAGTCCAAATACGGGTCCCATTGAAGGTTCTCTTAATGTTATACATATATTTTTATTTAATCTATTTAAAGCATCCCCTAATCCTATACTTACTGTAGTTTTTCCTTCTCCATATGGAGTTGGACTAATTGCAGTAACTAAAATTAGTTTCCCATTCAAAGATCCTTTTTCTAGAGTAATCTTTGCTTTATCATTACCATACATAATTAAGTTATCATCAGAAATATTTAATTTATTGGCAATATCCTTAATATTTAATTTATTGGCTTTTTTTGCTATTTCTATATCAGTCATTATATCACCTCAGTAAACTCATTATAAATTTATTAGTTTTTTTTGTCAAATATATCAAACTTAGTTTTTATATTAGCTTTTATATTTTAATTTATTTAATTATATTATAGTTTTTATTTTTTTATATCTAAATAGTCCTTATTTTTAAATTTTCCTCTTTTGAATTATTAAAACTACTTTGTTATAGTCATAACCGTTAAGAAAAAGGAGGAGAAGAATGAAAAAATTTATAGTTTTCTTAATGATTATTTTAGGCATTAATATTTTTTCTTTAGTTCATGTTAATGCTGCATCCTTTGGTTTTTATGAGGGTGAATTTATTGATGGAGTATGGGTAACTAAAGCGAAAGGAGGTACTAGATATTATCAAAAAGCAAGATTTTTAAGACAAGGTAATGGTGGTTTTGCTTATTGTATTGAGCCATTTACTATGTTTAACGACAATGGTACTTATACAGAGAGTTTAACTGCAGATAATTTAAGTGCTGCACAAATGAAGAGGATATCTTTAATCGCATATTTTGGATATACATATGGAAATCATCATGATGCTAAATGGTATGCAATTAGTCAGTATATGATATGGAAAGAGGCAGACAATTCTGGTGATATATATTTTACTGATAGCTTGGATGGCAATAGAATTGATGGTTTTAGAGGTGAGATTAATGAAATAAATAGATTAATAAATAATTATCTTACTAAACCTAGTATTGCAAATAAAGAATTTAATATGGTTGAAGGTAGTACTATAACTCTAACCGATACTAATAATGTATTAAGTAATTATACTACTAATAGTAAAAATGCTTCTATATCTGGTAATAAACTTATAATTACTGGATTAGAAGAAGGAGAACATACAATTAATTTAGTTAGAAATATGAGAAGAAATACAAATATACCTTTGTTTTATAATTCTTCTAATAGTCAAAATTTAATGACTTTAGGTGATGTTGAAAATATTAATGTTTCATTAAAAGTAAATGTTGAAAAGACTACTGTAGAAGTTACTAAAATAGATAGTGATACTAAAACTACTAAACCTAGTGGTGATGCTTCTTTAAGTGGTGCAGTATATCAAATTTATGATAGTGATATGAATGAAGTTTCAAAACTTGAAATAGATGATGATATGAAAGCAAATATCGAAAACTTAAACTATGGTAAATACTATATAAAAGAATTATCACCTGGAGTTGGTTATCTATTAGATGAAAATATTTATGAATTTGAAATAACCCATGAAAATAAAGATATCTTTTTAGAACTTGAAAATGAAGTTATAAAAAAAGAAGTAATGATACATAAGACTTATGGTGATGGAACCAATGGTGATAATGAAAAAGGTATAGGATTTGACATTTTTAATAAAAGAAATGAATTAGTAACTACTATTACTACAGATAATAATGGATATGCTAAAGTAATACTCCCTTTTGGAAGATACACATTTAAACAAAAAAATACCACACCCGGTTATAAATATGCTGATGATTTTTCTATTAATATAGAAGACAGTGAAGAAGAGGTCATATATTTATATGATTATAAAATAAAGGTCCCTAATACTAGTAAAAATAATACAATATTTATTACTATACTATTATTAATATTTGGTGGCTATTTTGTTAAAAAGACTATTCTTGACTAGTATTATCATATTAATCAGTATATTTGTTATGGATACATCAAATATCTCTTCAAGTATTTCTACACCTAGTATCATTAAAAATGGATCTATACCAAATGAATTACCTATAGCTACTTTATCTATAGATAAAATAAATATTAATAAACCAATTTATAAATTAGACAGTAGTAATAATACTGTAGAAAAAAATGTAGAATTACTCCATGGTTCTATTTTTCCTGATAAAAGTAATAGCATTATATTTTTAGCAGCCCATTCTGGTAATAGTAATGTTTCATACTTTAATGATTTAGATAAACTAAATAAGGGTGATGAAATTAACTTTTACTATAAGAATAAAAAATATGTTTATATTGTTGATAATAAGTTTTTAGAAGATAAAGATGGTGATATTGAAATTAATAAAAGTTCTAATAATCAACTTGTCTTAACAACTTGTAGTAGGGCTGATAGTAAGAAACAATTAATTATAAATAGTAATTTAAAAAGATAATACTTAATTTTAAAAGCTACGTATTATCTTTTTTATTATTTTATAAGTTAAAAATATAATTTGTTCTCATACATTGGCAATTTCTTAGCATATTCGTAATGCCATAGACAACTTTTTCAAAAATCAATTTTATCATTCAGCCAATATATCTAATGCCTTTTGTAATTGATTATCATTTTCTTCCATTGGATCATCATAGTATTCTTTACTTAGTTCTATTTCTTCATCTGGTACTATTCCTTTTTTATTTATTGAGTTTCCTTTAGGAGTTAACCACTCTTCTGTTGTATATTTTAAACTAGTTCCATTATTTAACTCATATGATTTTTGAACTGTACCTTTTCCATGAGAGGTTTTTCCTACTATTAAACCTTTATAAGATTCTTTTATTGCACTAGCTAATATTTCTGATGCAGAAGCACTAGATTTATTTATTAATACCGCTACTTTATATTTTCTAATCTCTTTAGTAGTTGAATATACTTTTTTTACACTACCCTTTGATTTTATTTGATATAATACTTTTTTCTTATCTAAAAACATTTCTAATATTTTAGTAACTTGATTTAGATGTCCTCCTGGATTACTTCTTACATCTATAATTAATGAATCTATCTTTTTTTCTTCTAATTTATTTAAATTCTTTTTAAATTGTTTATATGTATTTGATGCAAAAACATTTATGTATATATAACCTATTTTCTTAGAGTTTTTTTCTATAATTTTTGATTCTATAGAAGATATCTCTACAGCTTTTCTTTTTAAGTTAAATTCTAATTCTTTATCACCTCTTAATATCTTTAATTTTACATTAGTATTAACCTTACCTTTTACTAATTTAGATATTTCTGTAGGTGTTTTACCTTTAGCACTCTTTCCATTTATCTCTTTTATCTTATCACCTTTCTTAATTCCTGCAGATTTAGCAGTTGAATTATCTGATACTTCTATTACTTCAACATAATCTTCACTTATACTAACAGTTACTCCTATTCCCACATACTCACCATCTATTGTTTCATTAAATGTTTCCGTATCATTTTTATTCAGATAATTTGAATATGGATCATCTAGGGAATTTATCATACCTTCTATTGCAGCATCTACTAAATCATCTTTATTTACCTTTTTATAATAGTTACCATTTATACTATTATAAGTTTTTACAAACTCATCTAATTCCTTTGGAATATTTGTAATTGCTATTTTTTCTTTACTATATATAATAGTACCACCTAGTATCAAACCTAATGATATGGATATAACTGATATAATAATTACTTCTAGTAAGTTAAATTTTAATTTATTCTTCTTTATTTTATTAATAACTTTTTTAACTCTATTTGTTTTTTTCTTATTAGTTTTCTTTGGCATATTATCACCACCTATACATTAATATAATATCATAAACGCTTGTATTTTAGAATTGTTTTCAAAAAAAAAGCATATATTATGCTTTATATCAATATGGCGCCTCAACTAGGACTTGAACCTAGGACCCCTTGATTAACAGTCAAGTGCTCTAACCAACTGAGCTATTGAGGCAAAAAATCATCATAAGATGATTATTTTAAATAATTTGAAATATCTTCATAACCTACTATGTAATCACTTATTTTATTATCTTTAAATTTAATAAGTGTAGTATCATTTATTTTTAATTCACTTGCATTTTCTGCATTTTCATTTTTCTCACTACTAATACAATCTGAATTTAATTTACTTCCTAAATCAACATAATAGATTGGTAGTGTATTATCTTTCGCTTCATAGTCACTTTTTAAAGTATAATATGTACTGCCAGTATCAGCATCTACATCATAAAATAATACTAAATATTCTTTATCTTGTTGATTAAAACTAGTACCTACCAAAATTTCATTATATTGAATAGTTGTATTTTCAGTAGTCTCCTTTACTACAGAGTCTGTAGAATTTTTTGTAATAAATATTGTTAATAAGTATACAAGTACTAGTATTACTAATACAATTACTATACATTTTACTGCACTTGATGTTTCTTTACTACTTGTAGTCTCTATTATTCTTTTACTATTTAACTCTTTTTTATTATTTTCCTTTTTCTTTGTTTTATTCTTTGTATTTACCTTTTTTGCCATTAATATCACCAATTAGATTATATCATAAAATTATTTTTATTTAAACATTTATTTCATTGTAGGCAAAGTACCAATAGAACCTGCGACTTCTATAAGTTCATCTTGATTCATTACATCACTAACAATATAATATTCTATTCCACCACTAGTCCAAGTTAGTGAGTTTTCTGTCATAGCTCCTACTGTATCTATTAGCATATATGGTTCACCATAAGTTGGTACTATAGTCATTTCTTCTTCTATATTAGCAGTTTCCTCCACTAATAAGAAAGGCTTTTCTCCATCAAATGTCATTATAATTCTATTACCATTTGTTTTATCTACTTTTTCCTCATTAACAAGTTTTGTTCCTTCAGGTAGCGCTAAGGGATATATAGTATCTTCTAATGCAGCAGTTTCTTTAGTTGTTTCAGTTTTAACTGTTTTTAAAACTTCATTTACTTTAAAATTATTTTTCTTAAATGTTGGAGAATAATCAATATCTGTTACTTTAAAAGTCATCATAGGAGTATTATCATTGTTATAAACAACTACCTTTTTTAAGTTTAATTTCTTGTCAAAAGTAATTTTTTGTTTTACTAATTTCTTATTGTTAGGATAATCAACATCTGTAGTAAATATATAATATTTTTTAGTTTCTTTAAATTCCTTTTCTTTATCTCTTGAAATATCATCTATTATTGATTGTAATAAATATATTTGAGAATTACTATTTGGCCAATCACTTTGGAATTTAAAACTTTTATT
Source organism: uncultured Mycoplasmatota bacterium (assembly GCA_948434005.1). Lineage (GTDB taxonomy): Bacteria > Bacillota_I > Bacilli_A > RF39 > UBA660 > UMGS995. The sequence continues at coordinate 167,182 of CAOJEH010000001.1, read as the reverse complement.
CAAAGAAGGCGTTAGTACAAATATACCATCCGTGTTTTTTAGGATGACTTGTTCATAATTATTAGAAGTATTAGTTAAACTAACTTTATATAAATCATCTTTTTTATATGATGATTCAACTTTATAATTATATACTTCATCATTATTAACAATTTCTAGGTCTCCATCTAATTTATATCCAGATAGTTTATTCACTTTCTTTTCCAGATCTTTTACAATATCACTTTCACTATATTTACCACATCCTGTACATAATATAGTTAATCCAATTACAATAAAAAGAAGTACTTTTTTCATTTATTCACCCCATATTTTTAGTTTCATTTAATTATATGGAGGAAATATTTTTTTATTACAAAAGAAAAAGAAATATTATTTTATTTCTTCTAATAATTTCTTTACTCTTTTTGGATATAGGCTTACTCTACCTAATAAATAACCATCAATTAAATTTGTCTTATTTAATTCTTTTATATTTTCTTCCGTTACACTTCCTCCATATAATACTCTATTATTTGGTAGGATATCTTTAATACATACTATAACTTCTTCTATTTCTGAAGACGTTGGAATATCATCTGTTCCAATAGCCCATAATGGTTCGTAAGATATAATTACTTTTTCTTTTTTATCTATATTTTTTAGACAAGCTTGCAACTCCTTTTTTATTACAGATTTAGTTTTATTATTAAGTCTTTCGTCTTTGGCCTCACCTGTACATAATATTGGCGTTATATTATATTTTAAGAGTTCTTTTATTTTTAAATTTATATCTTCATTTGTTTCTCTATTATTTAATCTTCTTTCACTATGTCCTACTATACAGTAATCTACATTAATGCTTTTTAACTGTTTTGCTGAAACTTCACCAGTATACGAACCACTACTATTTTTACTAACATCCTGACTTCCAAGAAACTTTCTTTTTAGTTTTACATCACTTAAAAATATATTACTAGGACACAATACTACTTCATTTGCAGTTGTTATTTTATTTAGTTCTTTTATGTATTTTTTAAAACTTTCTTTTTCAAAATTACATTTATTATTTAATACTACTAGCATATTATTCTCCTCTTATTTTTTCTACTATTTGTGATATTAGTCCGTAACGATAGTTTTTACTATTTGCGATAGCATGTTCATATACTAATAAAACATTACTTGCAAATTGCTTAGAAGAAAGATGTTCAGACTGAATTCTAGCTTGTTTACCTGTTTTTAGTCTCATATCCTTATCTTTAGTAAGTTTTAAAATAATATCACAATACTCATCTTCATTATTAAATATATAACCATTTAAATTATTAGTTATAGTATCTACGAATGCTTCATCATTTATACATACTGGTGGGGTTGATGCAGCCATAGCTTCTATAATTGTTAATCCTTGAGTTTCTGTAGTTGATGCAGTTACAAATATATCTGATATATTATAATAGTACTCTGTTTCATCCCAAGGGACCTTTCCTACAAATATAACATTCTTATCTATTTTTAAATCTTTTGATAAATTCTCAAAATTTTGTTTATCAGGTCCATCTCCTACTATTAGTAATTTAATATTTTTATTCTTTTGTAGTATTTTTTGTTCTGCTCTTAATAAAAATTCTATATTCTTTTCTTGCGCTATTCTACCAACAAATAATAACACTATATCTTTTTTTGTATATCCTAATTTTTTTCGTAGATTTTGGGCAATTTCTAAATTTACATTTTCTTTAAAAAATCTTTCAACTTCAATTCCTGTAGGAACAATATGAATATTTTTATCAAATTTATACTTTTCTTTAAACAAATTATAAGTTTTATTTGTAGGTACTATAAGTTCTGATGCAGTTTTATCACAATAGAATTTTGTTAGGTATTCAACTATTTTTTTACTTGTTTTTTCAAAATAACCATGAGTTATATAATGAGTATAATCTTCATACATAGTATGATAAGTATGAACTAATGGTATATTAAACTGTTTAGCAAATAATCTAGCAAATATACCTACACCAAATTCTGTATGAGAATGAATTACTTCTAACTTCCAGCTCTTCATTAAGTTTATTATTTTTAATGGATAAATTTGAGTTAATCTATAATCATATATACCTGTTGGAATTCCTGGAATTCTAATTATATGTTCAGCTTCTTCGTAATTATATTTAATAGAACTAGCATTAGATGTTATTACATATACTTCATGACCTTGTTTTTCTAAAGCATTTTTTAACATTTGAACACTTGTTGATACACCATTTATTTGTGGTGGATAAGTATCTGTAAATAATCCTATTCTCATAATGTTACTTCCTTTCGTCTAGATTAAATACTATAGCACCTATAATCATTGGCATATAGTAGGTGATAAATCTCCATATTAATAGTACTACACTTACTTTACTTTTGGTAAGAAAATTACTATAAAATGATAAGAAACCATACTCTATACCTCCACTTGCTCCAGGTATTGGTACAAAGGCTCCCATTAATAATACATATGCTGATGCAGTTAAAGTATTTTCTATATTTAGGCTAGTAAAATCACCCATACTATACGCTATAAAAAGAGGAATTATATATAAACACGCTAATGATAATATATTAAATAGTACTCCTACAATAAATAGTAATTTCTTTTTTCTTAAATATTTTGCACATTCATGGAATTCATTTAATCTATTATTCCAATTATTGCTTGTTTTTTCTTTATTTTTTACTAGTTTAAGTTTTGATAAAATATTTATAATTATTTTAACAAAGGCTTTTGTAAATCTTTTTGATATAGAAACTAAAATTATTGCTACTGCTACAAGGGTATTTACTATAAAACCTATTAAAACTAATTCTCTTAAAATAGGTACTTTTGGAAATATATCATAAATAGAATTATATATTACTGCTCCTAGACCAAATAATACTAATGCAATTTGATAGAATATAAAATTTTGCAAAGTTATCATAGTTCCTCTATTGGCATTAATTTTATGCTCTGTAAGCATATATATTTCCATAGGTTGTCCACCTGTAGAAAATGGTGTAACTCCATTAAAGAATTGAATGATAACATTATGTTTAAAAGCCTCTAATAATGAATATTTTTCTTTATCATCAACTGTTTTATATGATATATATGCTTTAAAAAATAATGATAAGAAAAAGACTATAATAGCTAATATGATATATTTAATATCTACTGTTAGTAGTGTATTTACTATATTACTAAAATCTGCTCTTAAAACAAAATACATTACAATAATAGTTATTATTAATATTATAAAAGTATTCTTTTTGATATTATCCATTAACTTCATTTTATAACTGCTCCCACTTCTATTTGTTCTTCTTTATCGATAACATAAGTATTAATACCATTGTGTTTACCTAGAGGTTCATATCCGATGTTTACTAAATCTTTCTCACTACATTCATTTGAAATTATTGTTACGGTTTCTGCATCTAAAACTGTAAAGGCATACTCAGTAGCAGCTTTTACAAAATCCTGATTTGTTTTAACTTGTGAATTATTTAAATTAGTTATTTCTAGATTAACTAATCTATTATCTTTATTTCCTTTAAAGTAACATATATTACTTATTCCATCTGGTTTTTCATAATAAACTAAATCGTGTACTTCCATTGAAGAAAATCTTCCATTTATCTTATCCAAAAAATTTAAGTCTTTACCTGTTTTTACTTGAAATGTTTCTAGTTTACTAGTTAATGCTTTATCACCTTTTGCTAAAGCTACTAACTTCATATAATCACCTACTTTATTGCTTCCACACCTGGTAGTTTTTTACCTTCTAAATATTCTAGTGTTGCTCCCCCTCCTGTTGAGGCATGATAAACCTTATCTTTTAGTTTAGCACTGGCTGCTGCTGCAACAATATCTCCTCCACCTAAAATAGTTTTGATATTATTATCTACTAAATATTTTAAAATCTTGTTAGTAGACTTCTTATACTTACTAAATTCATATACTCCTAAAGGTCCATTCCATAATACTGTTTTAGCATTTTTTAAATAATCCTCATATAGTTTTACAGTATTTTCTCCTATATCTAACCCCATTTCTTCATCATCTATTTCTGTTATGCCTCTAGTAATAGATTCTTTTTTATTACTAAATTCAGTTGATACATTAACATCCACTGGAAGTAATATCTTATTTGGATATTTCTCTAAAATATCTCTACAAAAATCAATACTATCTGTATCTAATATTGAATTACCAATATTAAAACCTTCACTCTGTAAGAAAGTAAATGCCATTCCACCGCCTATTAAAATATAGTCTGCTTTTTTAACAAGTTTTTTAATAACACCTATTTTATCATTAACTTTACTGCCACCTAAAATTAGTATAAATGGTTTATTAGGGCATTTTAGTTCCGATAAAATGTTTAACTCCTTTTCAACAAGAAATCCTATAGCACTATCAATATTTGAAGATATTCCAACATTTGATGCGTGCTCTCTATGTACAGTACCAAATGCATCATTTATAAATACATCTCCTAAAGAAGCCCAGTATTTACCTAATTCTTTATCATTTTTACTTTCCTTTTTGCCATCCAAGTCTTCAAATCTAGTATTCTCTACTAATAAGACATCTCCATTTTTTAATTTATCAATTGCCGATTCTAATTTCTTTCCTCTTGTTTCATTAATAAATATTACCTTTTTATTTAATAGTTCACTTAATCTTTCTGCTACTGGTTTTAAAGACTTATCTTTTTTATCAGACTCTTCTTTTATTCTACCTAAATGTGAAAATAAAATTAACTTTGAACCTTTATCAATACAATAATTAATAGTTTTTAAGCTTTCTTTTATACGAGTATCATCTATAATCTTTCCTCTTTTTATAGGTACATTAAAATCACATCTTATTAATACTTTTTTATCTTCTAATTCTAAATCATTTATTGTTTTCATATGTCACCATCCTAAACTGTATTATTATCAACACCACTTTTATCTAAATTGAATCTTAATGATTTTATAAATGTATTATATCCATTAGAACATAATTTATTATTATCCTTCTTAATGACATAGCTTACTATATAAAGTCTTTCATTATATACAGATGCATATTTATATTCCTTTTTTTCCTTACTATTTATTTCTACAGAACTCCACTTATAATTATTAATAGTTTCGTTTTTAATTTCACTTACATCTTCATTCATACTAGATATAACATTATCTTTTAAATGTTCTTCTATAGACTTATTACTATATGTAGTATAATTAGTTATACTAATACTACACGAACTTTTCGAATCATTATAATGATAACTTTGATATGTATCACTATTATATGAATTATCATTTTTCTTATAAATATCTGGTATATCGTAATCTAATTCGCTTTCATTTTTAATATCAGATTTATAATTATCAAATAATCCTTCATCTATACCCTCAAATACTCCATATAGTATTGTAAAAAATGTTACAAATAATACAATAGGTAATATAAATATAACAGTTATCACTACAGCTAAAACGCTAACTCCACCTTTAGATTTACATATATCTAATAGTTCTTTACTAGTTTTATCTGGATTATTCATTTTTATTTTTTCTACTCTTTTTCTAACTGTATCTAAATAAATATCACTAAACTTAATAGATATAAATATCATATATAAACTTGTAGCAAATGAAATATACCACATTTCAGTTACTATAGATATAACTAAGCTTGCTATAGAAATAAGAATTACTAATAATACCTGTAACCACATTTTTCTATATAAAAAATAATATGTACCTAAGAAAAAGGTTGGGATAGAGAATTTAGTATTTTTAATTGAATAATAATTATTACCTACATATGCTTTTATTAAATCCTCATCATTTATACTACTAGTTTTATTATAATCATATTTATCATCAACTTTATTTTCTACCGGGCTTCCGCAATTATTACAGAAGTTAGCATTTTCTTTTAGTTTTTTACCACACTTATTACAATACATTTTATACCTCCACTCTTTAATAACTATTTTATCATATTTTATACAAAATATATATAAGTAGATACCATTTATAAAGAAAAAAACTCAATTTGAGTTTATATTTCCATTAGATATTTTGCTGTTCTAATCATTTGTGATGTATATCCATTTTCATTATCATACCACGCTACTACTTGAACATGATAAGTTTCATCGTCTATTTTAGATACCATTGTTTGAGTAGCATCAAAAATTGAGCCATATCTTGTTCCTACTATATCAGTTGATACTATAGGTTCTTCATTATATCCAAATGAGTCATTTGCAGCATTTTTCATAGCAGTATTTACTTTTTCTACAGTAATATCCCTACCTTTAACAACTGCTACTAAGATTGTAGTTGAACCAGTGATTACAGGAACTCTTTGAGCAGAACCTATTAATTTTCCATTTAATTCTGGTATTACAAGTCCAATAGCTTTAGCTGCTCCTGTTGAGTTTGGCACTATATTTGCTGCTCCTGCTCTTGCTCTTCTTAAATCACCTTTACGATGTGGTCCATCTAAGATCATTTGATCTCCAGTATATGCATGAACTGTTGTCATAATACCACTTTCTATACTAGCTAGTTTATTTAATGTATTTGCCATTGGTGCTAAACAATTTGTAGTGCAGCTAGCCGCACTAATTATATTATCATCACTTGTTAGTATATTTTCATTAACACCATAAACTATTGTTTTTAAATCATTCCCAGCTGGAGCTGATATAATTACCTTCTTAGCTCCTGCCTTTATATGAGCACTTGCTTTTTCACGTGATGCAAAAAATCCTGTACTTTCTATTACAACATCAACATCTAATTCGCCCCATGGTAAATTAACTGGATCTTGTTCTTTATATATTCTTATTTCTTTTCCATCAACTATAATTGAGTTTTCTGTTGCTTCAACTGTATGTCCTTCATACCTTTTTTGTGCAGTATCATATTTTAATAAATGGGCCAACATATCAGGACTAGTTAAGTCATTTATTGCTATTACTTCATATCCTTCTAATTCAAATAATTGTCTAAATGAAAGTCTTCCTATTCTTCCAAATCCATTAATTGCTACTTTTATCATATCTTCCTCCTATAGTTTCATTATATAGTTTTGCACATTTTATTTCAATATATTTATATTTTTAATTTAATTTTTTTATATACCAAAACATCCTCCACCAATGAACTCTCTTATAATAGAGTCTTGTGGTATAGCATCACTAGGTATAGGTAAGAATAATCGTAAGAAATCTATTAATCTTTTAGCTTCTTCATAATACTTTGAATCTGACTCAACAGAATATAGAAGTGGTTCTACATATGTTTTTAATACTCCTATTTCATATATTAAAGCAGTATTAAATGTAACATCCGCATCATCTTGATATGGGAAAATGTATTTTTCTTCTCCACCCCTAACTTTAGCCCAAGATTCCAAAGTTTTCTCTACACCATAACCTCTAGTTCTATTATCTCTAATCATTCTTCTTAATATTCTATTATCCGATGTTGATACTCTATTATGATTATCCATATTTATTTCTGTTAATGGAGATAGATATATTTTAAATTTATTCTTTCTAGGAATATTAGTTAAAATATTAGTATCTAATCCATGAATTCCTTCAATTACTAGTATTTCATTTTTTTCTAACTTAGCTTTATTTTTATATTCTTTTATCCCTAAAATAAAATTATATGTTGGTAAAGTTACTTCCTCATTATTAAGTAATTTTTCTATTTGGTCATTGAAAAGATCTAAGTCCATTGCCTCTAAACATTCAAAATCTGGTTTTCCATCAGGTCCTAGGGGAGTATCTTTTACATCTTTAAAATAATCATCCATTGCTAGAGTTCTTATCTTTAATCCACAACTTCTTAGATACATTGAAAGTTTCAAAGATGTTGTTGTTTTTCCAGATGATGAAGGGCCTGCCATTAAAACTATCTTTATATTTTTATTTTGACTTATTTTAGTTGCAATATTTAATAATCTATTACTTTGTAGTGTTTCATCTATTCTAATAAGATCATTTATTTTTCCACTTGAAACTACTTTATTTAAATCAACAGAGTTTTCTATATTTATAATTTTTGCCCATTCTCTGCATTCTTTAAATACATCAAACATATGAGGATGATGTTGATATTCTTTTATTTTATCATTTATATATGTTGTTGGAAATCTTAATATAAATCCATTGTCCTTAATATATGTTAAATCAAAATCTTTAAGTTTTCCTGTAGAAGTAGGCATAGTATTATAAAAATAATTGTATATATTTCCTAATCTATATAAAGTAATATAATTATTAGTATTATATTTCATTACTCCTGCTTTAGGTAGGTCATTTACTGTTTTAAAATACTTTATAGCTTCTAATCTATCAATAGTAAGTTTAGTAATATCTAAATCACTTGTAATTATTCTTATCATCTCTTGTTTTATTTGATTAACTTTATCTTCATTAAGCTCAAAATTTGTTTCTATATATATTCCTTTATCTAGAGAATGTTGAATTATTATATCTGCATTTCTACCATATAGTGTTTTTACTGCATATATAATTACAAAAGTTAAACCACTTATATGAGTTCTATTTCCTTCTCTTGAAGTTAAGTCTAAAAACTCTATTTCTTTATTTTTAGTAACTTGATAAGTTAATTCTTTTATACTATTATCAACTCTAGCTAAAAGGATTGGATATTTTTGTTCTGATTGGAATAATTTAGATATCTCTTCTAATGTTATTCCTTTAAAATATTCATATATTTTTCCATTTATTGTTACTTTTATTGTTTCATCCATAATATCACCCTTTATATTCTATTCATGATAATTATATCATATTTTGCCGATTTATAATATGTATATTTTATCTTGTTTACACTAAAATATTATTAGGTGATAATATGAGTTTAGTTCCAATAGTAATTGATAGAGAAAACAATAGTGAAAGAAGTTATGATATTTTTTCTAGACTTTTAAAAGAGAGAATAATCTTACTTAATGGTGAAATAAATGATAGTTTAGCAAGTAGTATAATAGCTGAACTTTTATATCTTGACTCTATAAGTAATGATGATATTTCAATATATATAAATTCACCAGGTGGTTCTATTACATCGGGTATGGCTATATATGATACAATGAATTTAGTTAATAGTGATATTTCTACAATTTGTGTAGGTATGGCTGCATCTATGGGAGCATTTTTACTCTCATCTGGTACTAAAGGGAAAAGATATGCTCTTCCTAATGCAGAGATAATGATTCATCAACCATTAGGTGGCGCAGAAGGTCAAGCTACTGAAATTAAAATAGCAGCTGAGAGGATATTAAAATCTAGAGATAAGTTAAATAAAATACTTTCAGAAAATACAGGTAAAGATATAAAAATAATAGAACAAGATACTGAAAGGGATAACTTTATGGATAGTGATGAAGCCCTAAATTACGGTATAGTGGATAAAATTATTACAAAGAATAAAAGATAGATTTCTATCTTTTTTGGTATATTTAATTATGCATCATAAAGTGTTTAGTACTATTAATAAAAATCTACTATTGAAAATAAAATTATTATGGTTAAAATATTGTTTCAAAAACAAATGTTTTATATAATGTTTACGGATACATTTGAAATATATCAGATGCTTTTCCTTTTTCTTTATCAATAGATAAAAGAAAGGCGGTGGTATTTATGCCAAAAAGAGAATTTCCTCTATTTATTATAATATTACTCCTATTCTTAGTAGTAATTATTTTACTTCTAAAATAGAAAAAGCATCTGATTTCAACATTAGTTGATTTCAGATGCACTCCATTTAAGGGATAACATCTGATTCGCATAATCAAATGTATCCTTTTTTATTTATATGCAAGTTTCCTTGACGTATTCATAATAACATATTTTTAAGTTTATGTCAAAATCAACTTTGATTATCTCCTCTATTTTTTATTACTATCATTAAGTCTCTTTGCTAAATCTCCTATTTTTCTAAATCTATGATTTAATCCAGACTTTGTTATTTTATTACCCGTTTCTATAGAGATAATTTCACTTAATTCTTTTAATGATGCCTCTGGATATTTTTTTCTATAATCCAAGGCTTCTTTTGTTTTATCATCTAATAACTCTACTGCTAAATTATCTTCTAAAACCTTTATATTCTTTAATTGGATTGTAGCAGCATTCACTACTTTATCTATATTTGCCTGTTCACAATTATTTAATCTATTTGTATGATTTATCTTATCATGATATGTTCTAACATTTTCAAAATAAAGTACTGCTTTAGTAGCACCTATTATTTTAATAAAGTCACTTATTTTTTCTGCCTCTTTTATATATATCATATAACCTTTGTCTCTATTTAATATCTTTGCATTTAAATCAAATATATTTAATAATTTTTGAACAAAAACAGATTCTTCTGGTTTGGATATTAATAACTCCATATGATATCTAGATGTTTTAGGATCATTTATACTGCCTTGTGATAGAAACACACCTCTTAAATACGCTCTAATCTCTTCATTAGCGCCTACTATAAATTTTGGGGGAGAATCTAAATATTTCATATCATTGTTATAAATTCCTAAATCTTTTAAAATAAAATCTAGTTTTTGGTCTATACTTATTAAATATAAATCTTTTTTACTAAAGTTAAGATTATTCTTTATTTCTACACTTACATTTATTTCGTATATTTTTTTTATAGTATTTACTATATTATCTTTTATCTTTTTATTTTCTGTAGTTAAAAATAATTTATTATCTTCTATATAACTATTATTTCTTATAAATCCTGATAATTCTGCGATAGCCTCAGACTTAGTTTCTTCTAAAAATGCAACTTCATTTTTTATATTTGTAGTATATGACATATTTCTACCTCATCAAATAAGTGAATATTAAAGAACATAGTTTCATACTATCGTGTCTTAACACATTATCTTCTACAACTATTAAATCTGCTTCAATTAATTCAACACCTATTTTATCTAATTTTACATAATCTATCGCTATAGGATCTTTTCTTTCTTCTGTTTCATATTTTTCAGCTATATGTTTATCAATTTTAGTATTACTAGCTATAACAACATCTATTTTCTTTTCATCTAAATATTTATTTAACAACTCTATATGATCTCCTACTGTATAATTATCTGTCTCCCCTGGTTGCGTTACGGCATTACATAAATACATTATTGGAGCCTTAGTTTTATTTAGTGCTTCTTTTACCTGTGAACATATAATATTTGGTAATATACTGGTATATAGACTACCCATACTAAATATTATTAAATCAGCTTCACCTATAGCATCTAACACATCATCTAACACTTTTGGTTCTTCTTTATAATAAATTCTTTCAAATCTTCTACGGGCCTTAGTTATTTCTTCTTCACCTTCAATAATATTTCCATCTATATCTCTACCCATAAGTGTTAGATTAGAATCTTCGGATATAGGTAATACTTTATGTTTAACATCTAATAGTTTAGATAAACATGCGATAGATTCTTTTAGCGAACCTGTTATTTCTAACATTGAAGTTAATATTAAATTACCTACTGCATGACCATTTAAATCACTAGATGTATTAAATCTATAACCCATCATTTCTTTTATAGCATCATCTGTTCCAGATAAGTGTGTTATTACTTTTCTTATATCTCCAACAGCAGGAGTATTAAATTCTTTTCTTAATTTACCTGTTGATCTACCATTATCCGAAACTGTTATAATAGCAGTTATATCAACTGGAAATTCTTTAAGTCCTTTTAATAGATAAGACATTCCTGTCCCTCCACCAAGAACTACTACTTTTTTATGCATTTTTTACCACCTACTATAATTATATACTATATCAATACTATTTGCTAATAGATTCATGATATTCACTTTCAGTATTGACATTCCAAATATTGGATTTATCTTTAATATTATTTATTATATTATTTACTGCTTCAATAGAAGTCATCATTGAATGATCCATATTATTATATCTATGTTGACCATTTCTACCAACACAATAAAGATTATTTATACCATTTAAATATTTTATTAATTCATCTATTTTATCATATGTATCAAAATATGCAGGGTAAGCTTTTTCTACCTTTTCTAAATGTGTTTTTATTATATCCTCTTCACTATCAATTAGACCTAATTTTAACATTTCTTTAATACAATATTTAGAAAATTCTTTTTCGCTCATCTTCCAATATTTATCATCTTTATTAACATAATATTCTAGGCCAAGCCATATTGTGTTTTTATTATCTTTAACTAAATAAGGTGACCAATTATTGTATATTTGAAATCTACACATTTTTACATTAGCATCATGAACATAAACCCAACAATCTGGAATTAATTTATTATCTTGGTTTTTGGATATAAAATTCTTACCTAACTTCTTTACTAATACACCTAGAGTCATATAATCTCTATATGGTAATTTTTTTGCAATACTTTTAATATTTTTAGGAACACCATTCATATCATTAATTAAATCTTTTAGTGGCATTGATGAAATAATGAAATCACCTTTTAAAATTTTATTTTTACCATTTTTCTCATATGTAATAGATGAAATATTATTATTATCTTTATGTATTTCAACTACATTAGCTTCTTTTATTATTTTTGCGCCTTTATCTTTAACAACTTCAGCCATATGTTCCCATAGCTGCCCAGGGCCAAATTTAGGATATTTAAATTGTTTTATCAAAGATGTTTCAACTTTATCGCCTATTTTTAAACTATCTTTTAGAACTGATAGAATGGATAGCCCCTTTGCTCTTTGCTTGCCCCAAGAAGCATCTATCTCATTTGGATGACGTCCCCATACATTAGTAGTATAGTTTTTAAAAAACATGTTATATAGTTTTTTTCCAAATCTATTTATATAAAGATTTTCTAAATTATCCTCAGGTAATCCCTTTATTTTTGATGACATGTAACTAAATATAACTTTTGTTGTAGTAGCTAAACCCATATTTTTAATAGTGTTATAACTAATAGTTATAGGATAATCAAAGAACTTGCCATTAAAATAAATACGAGATACTCTATTTCTATATAAGAAAACATTATCACACTTTTCAGGGTTAATCTCTTTCCCTTGCAAAGGTAACATCTCTTCCCATATCTCATTAACTCTATCTATCTTTGAGAAAAATCTATGTCCTCCCATATCCATATAGTTACCCTGATAGTTAACAGTCTTAGAAATACCACCAAAAGTATTACTCTTTTCTAAAATAGTAACATCAAAATCATTGGATTTTTTTAAAATTTCATACGCTGCGGTTAAACCTGCTGGTCCTGCACCTATTATGATTACTTTTTTCTTCATCATCTTTACTCCTCTCTATTAAAATTAAGTATATTAGAGGTATTGATATAACCTGTGTAAAATAGAAAAATCTATACTCCAAACCCGATAATAAACACATAGTACCAATATCATAAATTACAATGGGAATAATATGCAATAGTGGTTTATAAGATTTAATTTTTGTTACTTTTATAAGCGCTAATATAATAAGTAATGAATTATAAAAACCAAAAGATATAAATAAAAAATTGATAGAACTGTTATTAAAAAAATCTATTACGGCATAAAAAACACTTCCTATATTATCCACCATATAATTACTTATGTTATTTTCTTTTTTGAATTTTAAGAAATACTTATAATCAAAATACTTGTAATCACCAAATATCTGCCATACAACACTTGTTGTATATAATGAATCAGATAATAGAAGTTGTGGCCTTTTTGCAATTACTTTTAGAGTATATAGTAATATTTTTGGATTTCCATATTCTTCTATAACATCTCTATCAGTATCATCTAGCCACTTTATAGAATTAAAAGTACCCTTATAATTTTTTTGCAATTGTTCTTCTGGAGTTACTTTAAAAGCAAATTCTTTTATATCCTCATCTATATCATCAGGGTATTTTATAACAGCATCATTGATTATAGTAAGTAACATTCCTGAAGTTTCGGTAACTCTTTCAGGTGCTCTATATATTTTATAATGATTATATAATGGGACTTTTATTAAAAAGGTTAAAATTATAACTAATATTAGATATAGTTTTATATTTCTTTTATAAAGTATTATATTAATCATTAGAGGCAGTATAAATAATACACTATTATGTCTTATTATTAAACAAATAACAGTTATTATTGATAGTAATATACAATTAGTTTTCTTTAATAACCAATCGCCTTTTGTGCATACAATATTTACATAATAAGATATTAAAATCATACAAAATATTGACATAGCAGTATCCTTTAATGGAACAACTGACAAAATATAAGTCATTGGTGATAAATATACAGTAACTAACATCAAATAGTATAACCATTTTGGCATACCATTTTTATGTAGTGTATATGCCATATATGAAAAAGCTAGTACAAAATATATAATTTGCAATAATACAATATACATTGAGTTATTAAATAATTTAATAGGTATATAGTAAAATAAGAATGTGTGTAAAAAAGGATGCCAATCAGGAGAGTTATAAGGAGAATTTGCTATATTAAGTTGATCTATACAGTCATATGAGAATAGTCCTGGAAAATTCATAAGATAATATATGGAAAATATAACTATTCCTATAATTAGAGGTATAATAAAATATTTTATACTATTACTATTTTTATTTTTCTTAATATTTAATTTATCACTAATGCAGAAAATAAATTTAGTAATAAAATATGAAATTACTATACTTGTAATTATTTTTACTGAGATTGGTAATATTGGGAAAAAGTAAAATATGATTAATTTATAATTATAGCCTAATAATTTTATAATATGAAAAAAGATTATTATAAATATATATAACCAAATTAAAATAAATTGGGTTTTCTTTATTTTTGTATTAATCATAATTTCCTCCTTACATACAGTAAATTATTTATGTTTAAAAATAGTATATAATATAACTCCGTCCATTTTTTTCTGCTTAATTTGAATATAATCTTTTTTGTTATCATTACTTAGATATGGATTTGAATCTATAATATAATCATAATTTGTATTACTATCATTATCATTATAAATAAGATTATCATTAGGTGTCTCTACCTCAATTCTTTTTCTATCCTCTTTGTTTAATAAAACATTACATCTATAATTATAATTTGATTGAACAAAAATGTTGTTACTTTTATCAATTTTTGCAATATACCTTAATGCTTCTGTATTTGTTATTTTATAATAATTATGTTCGAAATTTTTTACTGCCCATTTTCTAGTAACTGGGCTAAAGTAATTATATTGATGAGGATGGTTTATTATCATCCATACTACATTCGATAATAAGCTAATTATTACTATTGTTATAATTATTTTTTGTTTTTTAATTTTATTGATAATATATTTTAAACCAATTATACTATTAATTATTATGGGGGGGTATAACCAATAGAAATGTCTCCAGCCACCATACATTGTAGGTTTTATAACCATTACTAATAATAGTATTAAAAATAAAATAGTATTTGTAAATAATATATTTATATTTAGTTTTCTCTTTCTAACTTTAATAAAACTAACTATATTTTTTATACTTCCGATAAAAAATAATATTATATATATAATAGGCGTTGTTACAAATATCCATAATAAAATATAATGCCAAGGTAATTTTGTAGATAATATTGTTGTACCCAAATAATAATTTTGTTGAATATAATCACTTAAAGGGTCTTTATAATTGAAGAAAAAGTCTAATATTTTAAATGGACACATTATAGGATCAGTCCACATTATTGGTGTTATAATAAAATAACATATGTATGTAAATATAAAAACTTGTAATAACTTAATTAATGTTTTCTTTAGGCTTTTTTTATTTAATAATAATTTCATTATAAAACATATAAATATTATAGATGCTCCTATTATTCTACTGTTTATAGTGAGGGCTGTTATGATACTTAGTTTTATAATATTTTTAAATTTATCATCTTTTAAAAATTTCATACAATAATAGCTATTTATTATACATAATGACATAAATACTAAATCTTTTATATTATAAAATGCATCTCCATAAATTCTTGGAGATATAACTAAAAATATAGTACCTATAAGAGCATATTTTTTATCTTTTATAATGTAATTTTTTAAAATTAAATAAAAATATATCATTGATATAAAATATATTATAAATGTATAGAGATGTCTTATATAGTATGAGGTGGAGATGTCTAGGTTGAACTTTGCAAATTGTTCTATTATAACAACTGGTAGTTGTATTCCTATTCCATAATATTTATATGGATAAATTTTAATATTAGCTCCCATGCCTAGAAAATCATACTCGAATGTTTTTCTAATATCGTCTATTGCTATTCCTGTTGTTCTTTCTATAACTCTTAAATACTCTCTATAGTTCCTCATAGTATGATTTCTTTGCGTATATTCATCTAAGCTAAATCCATAGTCTTTAAAAGTAAATAATCCTATAAAAAAAAGCAATATAAAAAAAATTATTATTACCTTATTTGATCTTATAGTATCAATTTTTTTATTTACTTTTTCTTTCATCTATAAATCTCCTATATAGTTTAATTTCTTGGTATATCATCTTTACTTTTATAAAATAGTGGTCTTTCTTCTTGGCTTTTTTGATCTCCTTCATATAGGTTTCCAAAACTATTGATGATGCTTTTTTTATGGTATCTAAATATTTTAAAACCTATTATAAACATAGCGATTGAAACTAATCTAGCAACTTTAAACCACCCCAGCATCAAGCTATCTGCTCTAGATCCTTCAATAAAAAATCTTATTACAGCATACCACATTAAGTATAATCCTGTAATTTGACCTTTTTTTATTTCTCTTTTTCTTCTAAACACTAGAATTACAATAAATCCTATTACATCCCAAATTGATTCATATAAGAAGGTTGGTTCTCTATATTCTCCTAATATATACATACCATTTATAATAAACTCTGGTAAATGTAAAAATTTTAGATGCTTAAGTGTCACTACATCTCCATAAGCCTCACCATTAAAAAAGTTACCCCATCTTCCTATAGCTTGTCCTATTATTAATCCAACTACTATAATATCTATCATTTGTAATGTATCAACACCATATTTTTTACAAGATTTGATAACGCATATTGTTCCTGCTATCATGCCACCATGAATTGCAAGTCCACCATTCCATATTTCTAATATTTCTATTGGATTTGATAAATAATAGTTTAAGTTAAATAACACGTAATAAAGTCTAGCTCCTACTATTCCCCAAAGTATAGTACTAAATGCTAGATTAATTACAAAATCTTTATCTACACCTCTTTTTTTACTTTCTATATAAATAATAGTACATGCTACTAAAGCTGCTAAAAATATACATAGTGAATACCAATATATTTGAATAAATCCTAAATCTAGTGCTACTCTATTCATTTTTCTTTCCCCTCTTTATTATTGGTTTTATTATAATACTTTCTATTAAAAAGTTTACCATTGATAATAAGATAGCTACAAAAAATGCTATAAAAATATTTTCTAATTCAAAATGCTTACCAAATATCCAATCAGTTAGTTTTAACATAAATAGATTTATAAATAAATAAAATATACCTAAAGTAGCTCCTGTTATAGGAATAGTTAGCGTAACTAGTATTGGTTTTATAGTTTTATTAAGTACAGATAATATTGTAACTATTAAAATAGAATAAATAAAATAATGATTTAAATCTATATATACACTATCAAATAGATTAGTTACAATTATAAAAGATATAATATACCCTACTAAATAAAGTAATAGTTCAAATATCTTATTTATACGAATTTTTTTCTTTTCCTTTATAACTAATTGCAAGTACCTCACCTCTTTAGAATTTTATTCAGAAATTGTCCCGTATATGAAGTTTTTACTTTGCTAATTTCTTCTGGGGTTCCTGTTGCAACAACAGTTCCTCCTCCTTCTCCACCTTCTGGCCCTAAATCTATAATATAGTCAGCTACCTTTATAACATCTAAATTATGTTCTATAACTACTACTGTATCTCCATTATCTACTATTTTTTGTAAAATTGCAAGTAGACGCTTAATATCATCTGTATGAAGTCCAGTAGTTGGTTCATCTAATATAAATAGAGTTTTTCCTGTTGCTTTCTTTTGAAGTTCTTTGGCAAGTTTTACTCTTTCTGCCTCTCCACCTGATAATGTAGGAGCACTTTGTCCTAATTTAATATAACCAAGACCTACTTCCTCTAATACTTGTAGTTTATTTTTAATCTTTGGAACATTTTCAAAAAATTCTAATGCTTCTGATACTCTCATATCTAATACATCTGCAATATTTTTACCTTTATACTTTATTTTTAGAGTTTCACTATTATAACGTGTTCCATGGCATACTTCACAATCTACATAAACATCTGGTAAAAAATGCATCTCTATTTTTTTCACACCATCTCCACGGCATGCTTCACAGCGTCCACCTTTAACATTAAATGAGAATCTATTCTTTTCATAACCATACATTTTAGCTTCTTTAGTAGTAGTAAAAAGAGTTCTTATATCATCAAAAACACTAGTATAAGTAGCCGGATTACTTCTTGGAGTTCTACCTATTGGAGATTGAGATATATCTACAATTTTATCTATATTATCTAGACCATTTATTTTTTTATGTTTACCTGGAATTACTTTAGAGTTATATAGTCTTTTACTGATTGCTTTACATAAAATTTCATTTATTAAACTACTTTTTCCACTTCCGGATACACCTGTTACACAAGTAAAAGCCCCTAGAGGTATTTTTACATCTATATTTTTTAGATTATTTTCTTCTGCTCCAAGAATAGTTATATACTTTTTATTTCCTTTTCTACGTTTTTTAGGAATATCTATTTGTAATTTCCCGCTTAAATATTTACCAGTGATACTATCATTATTTTTCATTACTTCTAGAGGAGTACCTTGCGCTACTAAATAACCTCCAGCATCTCCTGCTCCTGGTCCAATATCAACTAACATATCTGATGCTAACATTGTATCTGTATCGTGTTCAACTACAATTAAAGTATTACCTAAGTCTCTCATTTCTAGAAGTGAATTAATTAACATCTCATTATCTCTTTGATGAAGTCCAATACTTGGTTCATCTAATACATATAAAACTCCCGTTAATTTAGATCCTATTTGAGTAGCTAGTCTAATTCTTTGGGCTTCTCCACCTGATAATGTTGCAGCACTTCTAGCTAAAGTTAAATACTCTAGGCCAACATTTTTCAAAAAGTCTAATCTTGACTGTATTTCTTTTATTACCAAGTCAGCTATTTTTCTCTTTTCTTCTGATAACTTTAAATCTTTAAAAAACTCAACTAATTCTTTAATACTCATACAAGTAACTTCATATATACTTTTACCATTTATTTTTACTGCTAAAACTGAATCTTGTAGTCTTGCTCCATTACAAGTTTCACAAGTGTGTTCTATCATATAGTTTTCTAACCATTCTCTAATCCAAGTACTACTTGTTTCCATATAACGTCTTTCTAAATTATTAATAACACCTTCATAGAAATCTTTATTATTCATAATATTTCCACTTTTAGTTTTATAATTAAAATGAATAATATCAGGTGAACCATATAAAATAATATCTTTTTGTTTCTTAGTTAATTTATTGAATGGTTTATCCATATCTATTTTATAGTGATTACAAGCACATTCTAATTTTTTATAATATATACCTTCTTGATCATCACTTAATGTTTTGATACAACCTTCATTTATACTTAAATCTTTATTTGGAATTACTAGGTTTTCATCTATACTTAATTTAATTCCTAATCCTTTACAATCTGGACATGCTCCAAAAGGGGCATTAAAACTAAATAACCTAGGTTCTATTTCCGGAAGTGAAAATTCACAATACGGACATGCAAAATTCTCTGAGAAAACTATTTCTTTTTTATTTTCTCCTAATATTTCAACTACTACTTTTCCATTTGCTAATTTAGTAGCAGATTCTACTGCTTCACTAATTCTAGATCTTGAATCTTCTTTTATAACAATTCTATCTATTATTACATCAATATCATCAGCTTTATTCTTTTCTAAAACGATATCTTCTGATAAATCATAATTTTCTTTATTAACTCTAACTCTTATATATCCTTCTTTTCTTAACTTTTCAAATAATTCTTTATGAGTACCTTTTTCATGATGCACTACAGGTGAATAAATAATAATTCTTGTATCTAGAGGATATTCTAAAATCTTATTTGTGATTTCTTCTACGCTTTGATTCGTTATAGGAATATTATGATTAGGACAATAAGCAGTTCCAGCACGTGAGAATAATAATCTTAAATAATCATATATTTCTGTTACTGTTCCTACAGTTGATCTAGGATTTTTACTAGTAGTTTTTTGATCTATACTAATTGCAGGAGATAAACCTTCTATACTATCAACATCTGGTTTTTCACTTCCTCCTAAAAACTGTCTAGCATAAGAAGATAAACTTTCTACATATCTTCTTTGACCTTCTGCATAAATAGTATCAAAAGCTAGGGAACTTTTTCCACTTCCTGATAATCCTGTCATAACAATCAATTTATTTTTAGGTAGTTCTATATTAATATTCTTTAAATTATTCTCTCTTGCACCTTTAATAACTATTTTATTTTCCATACTTCATCACCTAGTGCATATTATAACATATTTTTTTAACGTTTATAAAGAAAATATCCACAGTTTTTGTGGATATTTATTGTGACTTCATTTCAAACAAGATATCACGTAATTCCATTGCTCTTTCGAAATCTAAATTCTTAGCCGCTTCTCTCATTTCTTGTTCTATTTCTTCTATTGTTTTTTCTACTTCCCTCTTTGTCTGTTTATTTTTCTTTTGACTATCTTGATCTATATTACTAATTACTTCTCTTATTTCTTTCTTTATTGTAGTTGGAATTATATGATTCTTTTCATTATACTCTTCTTGTAGCTTTCTACGCCTTTTAGTTTCTTCTATAGCATATGCCATAGAGTCAGTTATTTTATCTCCATACATAATAACATGTCCATTAGCGTTTCTTGCACATCTTCCTATAGTTTGAATTAGGCTTCTTGTACTTCTTAAGAATCCTTCCTTATCTGCATCAAGTATAGCAATTAAAGATACTTCTGGAATATCTATACCTTCCCTTAAAAGATTGATTCCTACAACCACATCATATTTACCAATTCTTAAATCATGGATAATTTGTAATCTTTCTAAAGTTTTAATCTCTGAATGAAGATACGCTACCTTAATGTCCAAATCTTTTAAATAGTTAGTTAATTCTTCACTCATTCTAATAGTCAAAGTAGTTACTAATACTCTTTCATTTTTATCAATTCTATCTCTTATCTCACCTACTAAGTCATCAATTTGACCTTCGGTTTTTCTTAATTCTACTGTTGGATCTAATAATCCTGTTGGACGAATAATTTGTTCTATATACTGATTATTAGTGTGCTCTAATTCTAAATCACCTGGAGTTGCTGATATATATACTGCTTGATTAATCTTTTTCTCAAATTCATCATACTTTAATGGTCTATTATCTAGTGCACTTGGGAGTCTAAATCCATATTCCACTAGATTCATTTTACGTGCTCTATCTCCATTATACATTCCTCTAACTTGTGGTAAGGTTACATGTGATTCATCTACTACTAATAGGTAATCATCTGGAAAAAAATCCATTAAAGTAGTAGGTGTTTCTCCACTACTTCTTCCTGCCATAGGGGCAGAATAGTTTTCTATTCCCGAACAAAATCCTGTCTCTTCTAACATCTCTATATCATAATTTGTTCGTTGTTCTAAACGTTCTGCAGCTAGTAGTTTATTATCATCTTTAAGTTCTTTTAATCGTATATCTAATTCATTTTTTATCCTTTTAATAGCACTTTTTAGTTTATCATCGCTAACAACGAAGTGACTTGCAGGGAATAGACTAATTGTTTTTTTATTATTTAAAACTGCACCTGTTAATGAATCTATTTCACTAATTCTATCTATCTCATCACCAAAAAATTCTATTCTATATCCTTTTGTATTTTCATAAGCAGGTATAACTTCTAGACTATCTCCTCTAACTCTAAATGTACCTCTTTTAAAATCTAAATCATTTCTTTCATATAGCATTTCTACTAATTTAGTTAGGACTTTATTTCTTTCTATTTCCTCTCCCACACTTAAAGTAAGCATCTTATTTTTATATTCTTCTACTTCGCCTATACCATATATACAAGAAACACTTGCAACTACAATTACATCATTAAAAGATAACAAGGAACTAGTAGCTTCATGTCGTAGTTCATCTATCTCATCATTGATTGATGAATCTTTTTCAATATATGTATCAGTAGTAGGAACATAAGCTTCCGGCTGATAATAATCATAATAACTAACGAAATAGCATACATGGTTTTCAGGGAACAATTCTTTAAATTCACTATATAACTGTCCAGCCAACGTTTTATTGTGGGCAAGGACTAGTGTTGGCTTATTCGTTTTAGCTATTACATTGGCAATTGTAAAGGTCTTCCCAGTACCTGTTGCACCCAGTAAAACCTGTTCTTTTACGCCGTTTTCGACACTTTCAACTAACTTTTTTATTGCCTCAGGTTGATCTCCACTCGGCTTAAATTTTGATACTAATTTAAACATTTTACCCTCCTTACTATGACTATAGTCAGCCGAAATATTCGTGTCCTAACTAATTTTTAGTGCTTCAAAATCTGACTTTTGCTTGAACACGAATGTTGGCCACAAATTTACTAAATGATACTAAATAACCCTATATGATACGAGCCAATTTCTAATAATATATTTTAACACTTATTTTAAAACAAAACAAGAAAACACCTGTATGTTCCCTCGTAATTATTTTTAGCGTTTTTTCTTTTCTTAGTTTGACGTCCATTTAAAAGCCTCTTTCTATTTGCCTGTATCTTCTAATCGTGGTGTCAAAATTTCATAACTATCTTTTGTTACTAAAATTACACATCATTTTATTATAAATTATTACATTACATTATTTAGTCACTGGTTTATTCAAAATATTTATAGAATCAAAATTATTTACTTTATTCATCCAAACCTCTTGTTCTATTAGAGTATCTCCTTCTTCTATAAAGTGATAATTAGATTTTTTTCTATTTCTCTTAAATATAATTGAGTGGTCAAACCTTTCCTTTGTTTTTTCAAAATCTTGCTCACTCAGTTCGGGATATTTCCCAGGATTTTCTAAAAATTCTTTTTTAGTAATAATTGAATACCCATTTTTAATATAGAAAGATCTTGTTATTTTTTCATTCTCTTCATTAGATATGTTATTATTATCGTTATATGGTGAATATTCTCCATATATAAAGCCATCATCATTTCTTAGAATATAATCTACAGCATTTAACAATATAGATGCTATTCCATTATTTCTATATTTTTTATAGCATAACTATAAATTAAATCAAATTATCCTGACTTGTATATAATTTATAATACTCTCCCTTTTTCTTCATTAATTCATTATGATTTCCTATTTCACAAATTTTCTTATCTTTAATAAACATAATTAAATCAGAATTTATGATAGTAGAAAGTCTATGTGCTATAGTAATTGTTGTTTTTCCCTTTAATAAATTATTTATTTTATTTTGTATTAAGTTTTCGGTTTGTACATCAATTTTACTTGTTGCTTCATCTAATATAAGTACTTTTGGATTATTAATAATTACTCTTATATAACTAATAAGTTGTCTTTCTCCATCAGATAATGTATTTCCATGGTTTTCTAGGACTGTATCATAACCATTATCAAAATTCTTTATCCATTTATCTAAATCTAATTTTTTACATATTTGTATTACTTCTTCATCAGACATATTTTCATTTCCATATTTTAGATTATTCATAATTGTATCTGTAAATAAATAATTATCTTGTTGCATAATAGTTATTTGTCTTCTTAAATTGTTCAAATCATAGTCTTTAATATCTATACCATCTATTAATATAGAACCTTTATCTATATCATAAAATCTTGCGACTAAATTGGCAATTGTTGTTTTTCCACTTCCGGTTGCACCAACTATTGCTATTTTATCACCTGGTGTTACTGAAAATGATACTTTATCTAAAATGACTTTATCTTCATTATATGAAAAATTGACATCCTTAAATTCTATATCTCCAATTATCTCTTTTTTTATTGGGTTATCTATATTTTTTATTGTAATTTCCTCATCTATAGTTTCTAATATTCTTTCTAAAGAGGTCATTGCTTCAATAAATTGGTCCATAGTTACAAATAAATTCCTGATTGGGTTCCAAAACCTTTTAGAATAACTTCCCATTGCTATTAATGTTCCTAAAGAAATACTAGGAACTAAGAGAAAGGTCCCTATTACATATATAAATACTTCAACTGTATTAGATATAACTCGGGTAGTACTCCAGCTGACATTAGCATATTTAGTATATTCACAATGTGCTTCAAAAAACTCACTTGTTAAGTAATCATGTATTTTTTCATTTTCTTTTGCGCGATTAAATATTTTTGTTGTATCAATTCCTTTTAATGATTCATAAAAGTATGCATTCATATTTGATCTTTTATTATTTATTTTTAGTTTTATATTTCTCTTTATTTTCCTAGTAGAATTAAAAATTATACCTAGTATTGCGACACCAACTAAAGTTATTAATGTTAATTTGACACTAGTTATTAACATAAAAATAAGGGTTAATACTAAACTAATTACTTGTAAAATTGTATCAATTAAACAATTAGTTATTAAGGAAGAGACATTCTCTGCATATTCTGTTAATCTTACTAAAATCTTACCATGAGGTCTAGTATCATAATATTCCGATGATAAATATTGTATATGGGAAAATAAATCATTCTTTAAATCTTCTACTATATTTTCATTAACTTTAGTTAAAATATCACTCTTAAATTTTATTGATAATACTACCATAATTTGAATAGAAATTCCTATTAAAGATAACTTTACTAAATTCATATAATTATTACTTTCAATAACATTATCTATTCCATACTGAATAAGTTTTGCATATAGTAATCCTATAATAGTTGAAAAAAGAGTAATGCATAATACTAAGAATAATTTCTTCTTATACTTTTTAGAATAAGAGAGTGCTCTTTTTAAATTATGAAAACTAAATTCAGTATTTTGTTCATCGATATCATATTTATTTACTCTCATAATTTTATCCCCCTCTTTTGAATATCATAAATCTCTTTATAAACTCCATTGTTTTTAATTAGAGATTCATGAGTTCCACATTCAATTACTTTACCTTTTTCTAAAACTAATATTTCATCTGCATTTTTAACAGATAGGATTTTTGATGCGATAATTATTTTAGTACAATCATAGTTTAGACTATTTATATTTTCTGTAACCTCTAGTTCAGTTTCAAAATCTAGTGCTGAAGTAATGTCATCTAGTATTAATAGACTAGGATTCTTAGCTAATGTACGAGCAAGAGATAATCTTTGTTTTTCTCCACCTGATAAATCTACTCCTCCTTCTCCTATTATTTCATCTATTCCATCTTTAAAATTAAGAATATAATCTGCTTTAGCAAGTTTTATGTATTTAATAATTTCTTCATCATTTAATTTATCATTACTAAAACTAATATTATTTTTTATTGTATCTGAAAATAAGAAAGGTGTTTGGGTAACATAACCAAAATATCTTCTTAAAGAACTTATTTTATACTCTTTTATATCTTTTCCATTAATAAGTATTTCCCCTTCAGTTGCATCTTCTAATCTAAGAAGTAATCTAGCAATGGATGATTTTCCACTACCGATAGAACCAATCAAAGCATAAGTCTTTCCTGGAAGAATATGCATATTAAAGTCTTTCAAACTATAATCTTTATCATATTTTAAACATACATTTTTAAATTCTATTTCTATATGTTCACCATTTAATTCTAAATTACCGTCTAAAATAGTAGGTTTTCTACTTAAAATCCATTTAATCTTTTTTAATGCAACACCAAAATTTTGCCAATCATCCATAAGTACACTGGCATTTTCAAAAGGAGTTCTTAAACACCAAATTAAAGAATCAAAAATTAACCATTCTCCAACTGTTATTTCTTTCATCATAACAAATAAAAATCCAAAAAATACAAGTAAAGCGCATATTAGCTCATTAAGCGCTACTGTAGTTATATTATAATTAATGAATTTATATCTAATCTTTAAATTTTTATTTTTTAGAATCCTATTTTTCTTTTTGAATTTATTTATTTCTTCTTTTTCAGTTCCATAATTTTTAACTAATCTATTTGAATCGATATTTTCTTGGATAAAGTTGTTAAATTTTGATAAGTATTCTCTTTTATCTTGATAGTTTTCTTTAGAAGTTTTTAAATATCTATTTGAAAAATAAAAAAGTATAGGAAGTGGAATAGATATAATTAGTGTAAGTTTAGGATTAATTGTAAAACAATATATTAAAGCACCAAAAAAACGTAGAACAGCTGCTAAAACGGTTTTTACTGTAAAGCACATATTTTCTCTAATTCTATGTGTATCTGAAAATATTGTAGTTAATTCCCCTAAAGGGTTTTCATTATAGAAATTAGAATCAAGTTCATTTAGTTTTTTATACATTACTATTCTTAATTTCTTAGCTAAACGATAGCCCCAACGATTTAATAGTATTACACCAATATAAGAAAAGAACACACTAACTAATACAATCCCTATAACCATTATAGAAAGTGGTAAAATAATCGTTTTATCTCCACCAACAATCCCGTTATCAACTATTTTTCCTATTAAAACTCCTGGAAAAATCATTAAAACATCACCAAATACAACCATTAGATTGTATAATATATATTTAAATTTGTTCTCTTTATCAAAATTCAATACCCACTGCATTTTCTCACCCATATTTATGTTTTCTTTTATTATTTTTATCCATTTGTCATTATTTATTTTAACACTATATAATAACAAATACAATAATTTAAAATGAAGAAGTAATACTACTATGAAACTTCTTGATTAGCTCTCTACCTTAAAAAACGATAATAAAAAAAGCAATATGATAAATAATCAGTATTCTATCATATCGCCTCTATATTTTTTTCTATTTTGGATTCTTCATTTGATAATTAATTAGAATTTTTAAAATGAATATCATCTGTTATTAATCTTTTTATATCTTTTTTATTTGGTTCTTGATTACTAATAATTCTATTGATACAAGTATATAAAATACGAAGACGTATCTTATCATCAGGTTTTACATTTATAAATTTAAGTTTTACTGGATAGCCACTATCCAAAAACAAATGCAATTCTGCAGTAGTAGTCTCAAATATTATAGAAATTGTTGACACTGATTTATATGGAATAGTATATATCTCCTTACAATTTCTAGGTTCACTATAACTATCAAACAATACTATTTTCTTATCTGTAAAAACTCCATGATCCCTAGATGTCTTATAAGCTGCCAAAATTTGCTCATCTTCTAAAACATAATGCCTTATATAACCAGGTAAATCAGATATATTAATAGAATTGGAAAAATCAAAATTTTTTGTTGTTTCTTTATATTTTACCTTAAACACTTCTATCACCTGTTTTCATTATAACATGTATAATGCTAAACATAAAGATTTTAGATTTAAATTTTTATGTTTTTATAATTATAAACATCAGTAAAGACGTATTATAACAGGCACTTTATGTGTAATTTATCATATAGTTATTTATTAACTTCTAGCAGCACCATCTACAGATAAAACTACTCCTGTAATATAGTCAGCCATATTACTAGCTAGAAACAAAAAAGCATTAGCAATATCACGGACTTCTCCCATTCTTCCTAATGGTATGGTTTTAATTAAAGGTTCAATTACCTCTTTAGGAAGATTTTTTACCATATCTGTGTTAATAACACCTGGCGCTACAGCATTTACTCTGATATTAAAGGGTGCAAGTTCTCTTGCTAGAGATTTAGTCATTCCATTTACTGCAAACTTACTTGTAGGATAACCAACTCCACTAGGTTGTCCATAAATACTAACCATAGAACTTGTATTAAGAATTACTCCACTACCATTTTCTTTCATATAAGGAATAACAGCTTTGGATACATTAAACATCGCATTTACATTTAAATCCATAATCTTTTTAAATTCTTCTGAAGTAATATTTTCAATTGGTCCCTTTGAAGAAATTCCTGCATTATTAACTAAAATATCAATATGACCATATTGATTCTGAATTTCTTCAACGACCTTCTCAATTTCTTTATAATTATTTAAATCAGGATAATAGCCAGTAACTTCTAATCCTTCTTTCTTTAACATATCAATTGCTTTATTTACTGTTTCTTCTCTTGATCCAAATAAAATTACCGAAGCTTTATTTTCTTTAAAAACTTTGACTGTTTCTAAGCCTATTCCTCTAGTTCCTCCTGTAATTATGGCTACTTTTTTTTCTAACATATTAACACATCCTCTCTAACATTAATCTCTTTTTTCAAACAATTCTTTTTCAACCCCGCACTTTGGACATTTAAAGTCATCAGGCAATATTTCTCCATAATAAACATATCCGCAAACAGTACAAACGAAAGCTGTTTTACCCATTTCGGTAGTTACTTTTAATAATTCATCTTTATGTTCTTGATAGTAAGTATAACTCATTGCCTCGCCATCTTTATAAATATCTGCTTCTATTAATCTTCCTATAAATAATGTATGAGTATCATTTTCTATAAAATCAACTATCTCACAAATCATATATCCTAAAGATTCATCAATAACATTCACTCCTAAAATTTTTGTCGTAGAAACCTCCTTAAACTTATCTATATCTTTCATAGAATGCATACCAAAAGTCTCAATAATTTTAGGATTAGTATCTACTCCTAAAACTGAAAGAGCAAACTTTTTATTCTTTTTTAATAAAGTATTGGTATAATTATCCTTCATTACACTAACAGAAATTAAAGGATTACTACCACTACTTATTTGAGAGACTGCATCTACACAACAGCCACCATTAATTGTTGTTAAAATATACACTCCTTGTGTAATCTTACGAGTAATCTTTTTATTTTTCATCTATATCACCTTTTCTATTTAAGTATATCACTAAAATACTTCCATTGCACTATCTGCATTATAAATAAAATTATAATTTGTTACAAAGCAAAAGTTTATGATATATAATCATAAACTTTATTTTTTATAATTTGATTAGTAAAATCTAATTATAAGTTATACTATCTTTTTTCTTTTTAAGATAAACACCTGCTGTTACAGCACTAAATATGATAATTATAATTACTATAATAATTCTAATCGCTGTTATACTATCAGATTTATTATCTTCTATAGTATTATTATTTCTATTCTTATAGTTGTCATTAGTTGCTTCCTTTGCTTTGTTTTTCTTGTTTGTAGTTTCTTTAGAATCTTCATCTTTTGTCTTATTGGTTTCATCTAAAGTTGCTTTATTATTAGATTCTTTCTTATTAGAACTTTTTTTAGTACTAGTATTTACATTTTTGTTACGATTAGATGGTTTTATTGAGGTTGATGGTTTTGTATATGAGGGTTTACCAGGTGTAGATGGAGGATTTTGATTATTTGGCTTATTAGGTTTTTCTTCTTTTATAGAAGTTACCTTGGCTGTAACTCTTCCTTCATTTCCAGCTTCATCTTCAAATATAAATGTAAATTCCCCATTCTTTTTGAAATTACGTTCTCTACTGAAACCATTGTTAGTAATAATTATCTTTTCACTTTCATTTACTAAAGTTGCAACTACTTCTCCATTTTCCTTTGTAGTATATTTAACTTTGGCTGTTGGAGCAACTTTATCAATCCAAGTGACCTTAGCTGTATGGCTTGTTACATAATCATCAGAATCATCGCTATCTTTATATTGGAATGTAAATTTTCCGTTTGTATTAAATGTATGTGTTTCTCCACCTGAAACTATTGTTGCATTTTTCTTTTGACCGTTTGTGAATACATATGCTTTAACTGTTGCAACGACATCCTTATTAGTCAAGTGAGTTATATCATATGAGATATCGCTTGTTATTATCTTATTATCTTCCTCTTCATAATCAACTTTAACACTTTTATAAGCAATATTTTTAGCTTTGTCAAGCAACTTAAATTCATGACTTCCACTATTTTCAAAAGTATACTCAAGGGGATCTGTTATGGATTGTTGTAAGCCTTTTAATACCTCTTTGTCTGCTTCAGAAACTTCTACTTCATTTCCATGTTCATCATAATATTCTTCACTAGTTGCAGAACCATTTGTTATTATAGTTACATAAGTTGCGACTGATGGAATATTCTTATTTGTATTAGTATAAGCAATCTTTGTAATGCATCCATTTTGGTCAAGATATACAATCTTTTTTACCTCCTTTGAGGAGTTTAGGTAAGAAACGCTTGTTACCTTTTTATTCTTAACCTCTATAAAGTTTATAGGTTCATCGTTTTTATCTAAAAGATATACGTCTTCACTAATACCATCTAATGAAATACTTATCTTATGATTACTATCTAATTCGTATTCTATATTTGCATCTGGTATATTCTTATCAATCCAATCAACTTTAGCAGTTGCAGATCCTGTTATTCCGTTTTTATCTTTAAATTCAAAAGTAAATTCTCCATTTTCACTAAATGTATAAGTATCAGAACCACCATTATTTGTTATAGTTATTGCTCTACTAGGATTTATAAGCCTTGCAACTACTTTTCCATTTGTAAGTTCGGTAGTACTGTATGCAATTCCAGCAGTAGGATGCGGATTTTTAGTTAAATCTTGATAAAGATTAAATTCTCTTGCAGCAAACCAATTACCATTAGTACGGTCTGCTACAATTTTTACATATTGAACTTCTTCATCATAATTTATATCAAAACTTTTTGTGTTTTCAATAGCATCTTCTATTGTGTTAGCTTGATTAGTATATGTTAGATTAGTTAATCTAGATAATTCTTTCCAATTCTCTCCATCTAGACTTCCATAGACAGTACCATCATATATCTTTCCGTTTCCTCCACCTGCTGGAACAAATTCTACAGCTGATAAGGCAACAGGCTTATCAAGTTTTATAGTTATGAAACGCTCAGTATCTGTTCCATTCCATGCAGAGTGATATCTAGTATTATAGTTACCATCAATAGCTTTTATTGCTGCACCACCATTGTTAACAGCTTCTGTAGAAACAGCTTGTATAGTCAAATGTGATACTGGAATATATTTTCTTGTATCTGGTTGATTATCTTTTGTAAATGTATATATTGGTGAAGGAGCACTTGCAAGAGCTGTACCTGTTGCTGCTTGTCTTACTTGAACAGTTTTATCTCCGGTTAAATCAGGAGATGAAATATTGTATGAAGTCCAAGAAGAGTTCTCATTATAACGCCATTCAGTATTTAAATTAACTCCAACTACTCTGTTTTCTAAATCATTTGCAAACAAGTCACTAGGTAATCTACCTTCAGTAATATCTATTTTATATAAATTATTTTCATCATAATTTGTTCCAACTATATGAACATAAATATCGTTTTCAGAAGTTATACTTTTAATCTGCTTTGAGCCTAATTGTAATTTATGTTCTTCTTCACCAGTAAATGATACTTCATGCCAAGTATTTTTACCATCTAAGCTATAATCCCAACGAATACCACTACCATTAAAACGTTCAGATAGAACTATTCTACCGGCATCTGCTCCATCAAATGAGAATGTAGCTAATGTTTTATCCATTTTACCTAATAAGAAATTTGCTTCAAGTCTAGTTAAATCTGGTTGATAAACTGTATAACTATCTGCAGTATTATTAGGAGTATTTTTCGCATCAACTAAAGTTCTTGTTTGTAATAATGTAAATTTAAATGAGTTTTCTACACTTGCCATTTTAGGTTTAATTAGGTTAGTTAAATGGTACATTGGAAGTGGGAAATATTTTAAACTTTCTGCTAATTCCTCTGATAAAGCATAATAATCTCCTTCTGATTTATTATTACTATTGTTATAAAGTGTTATTAATTCAAGCCATGCATCTAAGTTTATAGATTGAATTTCTAAAGCTTTTCTTAATAATTCTTCCTTTTTGGTAAGATTGTCATCAAAAGTTCTTGATAACATTATAAGTTTCTCTGCTTTTTCAAAATTTTCATAATCATTTAAAGCTTCTTGTGCTAAAGCCATATAAACAACTTGATATGAACCTCTTGCATAACTACCATTACCCCAGCCTAGAAGTAATCTTTCACCTTTTTCTGATAAAGTCCATCCACTTACATCATTATCTAATCGCCAATACCCTTTACCTTCTGCATCGGCTGTATAATATAGTAGTGCTGCATGTCCAGGTTGACCGATAACTGTTGCAGCAATACCATGAGTTGCACGAATAACAGCACCAGATTTAGATATTCCTCCACAAACTGCACCTGTACCGAATTTATTTCTAAAGTTCATCCATTGTTTATATACTTTATGATCATTTGTTCCACGTGTTATTCCATAATCATATAATTTTTTGCCATTAACGGAGAATAGTTCATTAAAGTAGTCATAGTTTGCATCATCATAGTACACTGGATTTGCATAGTTTGGCCAAACATAAGCCATATATGGATGTGGTGTTAAATATGACCAAGCTCTTCCTGGATTTTCATCTATTTTACTTTGAACATATTCATTTAACCATAATACTGATTCATCATCAATATTAGAGTTCATTACAAAACGCATATCTTCAACATTATATTGTTCAAACCATTTTGTCATGTTCATAGTCTCTGTTGCTCTAAATTTACCATTTTTATGTAATTCTTTAAATATTTGATAACGAACTACCGCATCTGATTGATTTTCTTTTACACCTGATTGCATCCATAAACCTACTCTTTGAGAATGAGTAAGTGATAAGGCAATAGCCATACGAGTGTATAAATCACCTAACACTGTACCATATGAAGTAGTTTCTTGTATTTTAAAATCTTCTTTATATTCCTTATATAATCTAGATAATTGTGTTAAAGAGTTATAGTAACTATTTCCATCTGGTGTACCACCTAAAATATAATAATTTAGTACCTCTTTATTATTTAAAAGCCAATCTATAGCAGCTTTATTATCTTCACTTTCGTTATAGAAAGAGTTAATTGTATACTTACCTATTCTTTTAACAAGTTCTCTTTTTAATACATTATGTTCAAGTTCATCATTTAAATCTGTTTCTCCATTATATATTCCATCTATTTGTTCATCTATATTTTCAACAGAATCTAATATAAAATTACCATTTACTTCGGTTACTAATTTAGCATCAGCATAAACAGAGTGGTCTGATGCATTTGAACCATTTGAATCTGCTACTAATTTTAAATATTTAACATTTTCCAAAGGAATCTCTACAGAAGTAGCAGTCTCCTTAGGTAATTTAGTTATAGGGTCTTTATATTCAGTCCAAGTACTTCCATCTTCCGATGTATAAAAGTGATATATAACACCATTACCACGCGCAGATGAATTATTTAGACCAATAAATGTTGTAAAGTAGTTATAATCACTATATTCTCTTAAATCATAAACTAAAGTTGAGTTTGCATGAGCAAATATTCCTTTTTTAAAAGAGAAGTAGTTACCTTCAAGTAACATAACAATAGGATTACCTGATAAATCCGCATCTTTTACTAGTTCACCATAACCAATATGTTTTTCAATAGGTTCTAATTCACTTAAGTAAACTTGTTTATAATTTGCAGAGTTATTGTTAGTACCTGAACTATGATATTCTATAGTATTTACCTTTTTTGTATCTTCTCTTCTAGATAACTTATTAAGGTATGTTAAATATAAACCTATAGTTATAGTTAGAATACATGTCATTACACCTAATATTTTAAAAATTTTAGTTCTTTTTCCAATTATAATCTTCATCATATATCATTTCCCCTTTTTTATAGTTTGTTATTAATCATATGCTTCATATTATAAATGCATAAGACTTTATTTTCGGCAAATTTAATTAGATATCTACAATATACACCAAAAGTGTAAAATTTGCAATAGAAAAGCGTAAAATTATTTACATTTATTTTACGTAGCTTTACATTTGCGTAATATGGTAATAAATTGATGTAATTTTATAAGTTTTTATGTTATAATACTGACTATATTTTATGAGGTGATTATACGTGCATAATTTGGATACTATTACCAATTTTTTAAATAAAATACCTGATAAAAATCATATATTAGGTATAATTTTTTATGGCAGTTGTAAATATAAAACAAATAATATTTCTTCAGATATTGACTTATTATTAATTACTGATAAAGATGAAAATTATAAAGGTACTATATATATAGAAGATAGAAAAATTGAGTTTTTTGAAAAAAATGTTTTTTATATAGTAGAAGAGATTAATCAAATAAACTATAGTCTAGATAGATCTTTAATATCTATTTTTAAAAATGGAGAAATTATTTATAGTAAAAACAATACTGCAGAGTTAATAAAAGAAGAAATCTTATCAAGAGATGAAGAACATTCTAGGACAAAAAGTTTTCATATCTATACTAATGATATTTTATTTTATAGATCTAAACTGGATTCATTAGTACCGGGTGAAGCTACTTTCTTATATTATTACTACAATCTTTTAGAAAGTGTAAGGCGAAATTATCACCAGCAGTATGGCTACTCAAAATTACCAACAATGAAAGTATATGATTTATATTCTAAACCTGAATATGCCAAAGAGTTTTACTGTGTGGATATACCTAAAACTGATTTTAGGGATAGTTTTTTAGACTTAATGACAAATGGATATAATAAAGAAAAACTAAATGACTTATTAAGTAAAATTTCTATTAGAGAACAAATAGATTCAGGTGAATTTTCTTTTTATTCAAAAAATAGACTAAAATATTTCAGTACAGTTGTAAAAAATGCTGTTGATAAAAGTGATTACTATTTAGAGTGTAATCGTCCAGATAGTTTATTTTGCTATTACAATGCTCTAAGTAAGGTAAGACAATTATATAATAATATTAATGGATTAGAACAAAATACAAACTATGAAAGTGAATCTTCTTCTTTATTAACTCCATACATTAAGCAACCACAAAGTTTAGAGTCATTATTTGAACGTGTTTCTAAACCTCTTGATATGGACTATAGAAACTATAAGGTTTTAGACTTAAAATAAAAACAAGATTTCTCTTGCTTTTCTTTATTGTAATTTCAATCATACTATTTTATTTATAATTTAATTCCACGTAATAAGTACATTTATAGTCAAATACTTTAACTTTATATTAAATATTCTTAGTTAAAAGTTGGTATTTCAAAACGCAGTTTCTTTTGCTTATTTTTATCAGGAACAAAATCTTTATATTCCTGTTGTCTTACTCTTTGTATCGTTTCAAAATTATGACTGATTTTTTCTTTTGCTAGTTTAGAAGATAATGTTTCTTTAGAATCTTTCTCTCGTCTTATTATTCTATCATTTAATTTTATTAACAATTCATTAAATTCATTACTTAATAAGACATTTCTATATTTTGTTACCTGTTTGCTATTTTCTTCTACCATATTATTATTGATATTTATCATATAAATTCTAGATAATAATTGAACAGCTTCTTGATAAGATAAATTTTCATATTCCATTACATAGTCTATTATATTTAATGATGTTCCACAACCAAAACAAAAACAGGCACCTATACTATCAGTAACTCCAAATGATGGTGTTTTTTCTTTATGAAATTGGCAAGAAAACATTACACTAGCATCTGAATACATTTTAATTTTATCACATTCATTATTTGTGAAAACCATGTGTAATAATGAACCTGTTCTAATTATTTCATCTTTTAATGTTATGGGCATTATAGTTTTTTCTATACTTTTATATACTCTATAAAAATCTATAGATAATGTTTCTATTTCACTAGAATATATTCCTAATCCCTTAAGATACTTAAGTTGTTTTAAAATAATAGCTATTTCTTTATAACTACTTTTATCAAGACCACTATAAAACATAGTATAAATATATTCATTAAGATTTGTTTCATAATAATATAATAAATTATTTATATCTTGCATTTTTGTAGCCCCCTGCCATAATTATTTTTTTATTACGAAGATTTAGGTGTATTTGTTAAAATTATAACTGACATAAATACTACTGCTCTCATTGGAGATATTAAAGAATAGTAAGCAATTTTTTATTTATATCTTATTCACCCTGCTTCTTTTTATCTAACATAAAATCATATTTTAAACTTAAGTTTTCATTATAAAACGGGTCTTTCTTTATATATTTTTTCCATTTATTTTGAAAATGCTTTTTTTCCTCTAAAAATTGTTGATACTTTTTAGTTGTAGTATCTAGTCCTCTAGATTTTGATTCATGATGATAAAGTTCAACTTGTGGTAAAAATACATTATAGTAACCTTTTTCTAATAATTCTAAATTTAAATCTATGTCATTAAGTGCAACTTTAAAATCTTCATTAAATTTACCGGCTGCAATAAATTTTTTCTTTTCTATCATCATACAAGCTGCAGTTACAGCACTATAATTATATGGAACTAAAAGTCTACCATAAAAACCAAATGAATCCATTTCAGCATGTAAAAATGCATGTCTTGCAGCACCTTCTATACCAACAACTACTCCACCATGTTGAATTGTGTCATCTGGATATAAAAGTTTGGCTCCTACTGCACCTACATGTTCTTGCATAGCATAACCAACCATACTGTTAATCCAAGTGGGAGTAATGACTTCTGTATCATTATTTAAGAATAATAAATACTTACCTGTACATTCTTTTGCTGCTATGTTATTAATCCTAGAAAAATTAAACTCTCCAGACGCTTCAATAACTTTAAAATTACTATATTTCTTTTTATATTTATTAAATAATTTTATAGTTTCTTTTTCTTTACTATCATTATTAACTACTATTATTTCAAAATTTTTATATATACTTTTTTTATATATTGATTTTAAGCAATTATCTAATATTTCTGAATAGTCTCTCGTAGGTATAATGATTGAAACTTTAGGCTCTTTTTTATACTTATATTCTACTATATATTGAGTTGACTCTATAGGTAGAATTACCTCTGCTTGTTTGCCTCTTCTTTTCATAGCTTCTTCTACTGCTTTTTTACCTGCTGTTATTGCATATTCTTTATTTTCTATTGTATCTGCTGTTGATCCTGGAACTTTTCTCCAATGATACAATATCTTTGGTATATGACAAATCCTATCTGGAGTTGTTTTTTCTACAAATCTTAAAAATAAATCAAAATCTTGTGCACCTACAAATTCGCTTCTTTCTCCACCTAATTTATCTACGATACTCTTTCTTAATAATTCAAAGTGGCAAATATAGTTACCACCTAATAAAGTATCAGGTGAATAATCTGGTTTAAAATGTGGTTCACATCTTCTGCCCTTCATATCTAATTTATCTTCGTCGCTATATATTAAATCTAACTCTTTATTCTGATTTAATGCATAGACCATTTCATATAAAGCATTTTCTGTTAATATATCATCATTATCCATTAATCCTACAAATTCACCTTTAGCCATTTTTAATGCTGTGTTTGTTGCTTTTGAAATATGACCATTTTCTTTTCTATAAACAACTCTAATTCTTTTATCTTTTTTTGCATATTCTTTTAATGTTTCTATTGTCTCTTCAGAAGTAGAATTATCATCTGCTAAACATATTTCAAAATTTTTATAATGTTGATTTAATACAGAATCTATACACTCAGATAAATATTCTCTTCCAATATTATATGTTGGTATTAATATTGAAATTAATGGTTGATAACTTAGTTTTTTATAAACTGGTTTTTCTTCTACAGCATCAATCCATTTATTATAATCTTTAATTTGAAACGGATGATTATATTCTAAATTTAATAATAGACCTATCTTTTGTTTAAATCTTTTGCCATATTCTTTCCATAGTACTCTTGGCACTAGAAAATGATGTTCTTTCCATAAGAATTTTATACTCTTACCTATTGACTTTGGTATTTTTAAAAGCTTTTTCATTATCGCATTAATTTTATAATTGATTCTTACTAACTTTGTATTTTTTAATTTTATAGACGAAATTTCTTTATTTCTTTTTATAAAACTTATTTTAATATTCTTATTTTTTTCTGAAAGCTTAGCAATAAGCGCAAATCTATTTTTATTACCAATAACTGTTAGTCTACTTTTTATTTCTTTATCATCAGCATATACTTTTATTTTTACTTTTTCATCAATTAAATAACCCTCTATTATTATTTGTGGATTAATTATACCTGTTATATTTTTTGATTTTATTTTTATAATATCTTTATATGACATAAACTTCTCCTTACTATTTTGTACAAATCAATTATATCATATCAAGTATCTCTATAGCAATAATACCGTTATATATCGAAAGGTTTTTAATTAAATTACTTACTACTATAGTTATTTTATATTACAATATATTTATATATAAAATATTTGTAATAGATGATATAATTTTATAGAGATGGTTTTATGAAAAAATTAATGTTAAGTAAAAAAATAGGTATTTGTGATGATAAAAAGAAATATATAGAATTAAATAGTATAAATTATCATTCTATTAAAAATAATAACTATGATAATATGAATGGTATAAAATTGGATTTTGATTGTTATGATGAAAAAATAGTATTTCATATATCAAAGATTATTAATTCTATTATTAAATACTATAATTTTGATACAAGTAAATACTTATTTTATGTTGATGATTATAATTATAAAGATATTGTATATCTTAATGAACTTGCAGAGATTATTACGGCTTCAAGTATTAATGACATTGATAAAAGATATTCATATATATATGATTATATGAGCGCAAGATTGGATAATTTATTTAATGATTATAACCTTTGCGATTTTAAAAACAATATTTGTTGTAGAAAAAGATGTCTACTTGAAAAATTAAAAAGGGAGATACTAGTGTATGGTTGTTGCTATACAAAAGGAAAGGTATGCAAATACTTAGATAAAAAACACTGTTCAATTAATTGTTTGCCATGTAAATTCTTTACTTGTAATTATTTAAAAAAGAAAGGGTATAAATATGAACCTAGTGATTTTGCTATTATAAATTATTTTTTTAATAATAAACAAAAAAGAATTATTAGGGATTCTTTATTTACAGATAAAAAAGATATAATAAATTTACTAATTAAAAATAAAAGTAGATTTAAAATTTAATATAAATCTACTTTTTAATTTTTTGATAGCCTCTTGGCATATTATATTTAATTACATAATGATTACTATTTCCTAGCGCTTCTTCTAATTGATTAGCTCTATCATATAATTTTATTGTTTCTTTATAATTTCCTCTTTTTTCCGCTATAGCTCCTAAATATAGCAGTGTCTTCATAGTTTTCTCTCCACCAAATTCTCTATATTTAGTAAGATAATATTTGGCTGACTTATAACGTCCTTGCTTGTATAGTGTTTTACCTATATAGTAATTAAAAACGGGGTGTTTAGTCTTAGCTTTACCTAAAGAGAAGATATCATATGCCGATTCAAAATCACTTTCATTTAAGAATTGTCTTCCATATTTTATAGCTAAGAGATAAACTCTTTTTTGTTTTTCATTTAATTCATCATATATTTTTTGACCTAGTATAGTACGTTTAATTATACGTATTTCTTTAGAAAATCGATAATCATACAATTCGTTTAGTAGTATTTCTGAAGTTTCTATATCTTGTTTTGCAAATAACATTGCTAGTTTTATTTTGTTTTCGTCTGATAATAAATCTTTATTTGTTAATGAATTAAATAATTCTGTATCCATTTGATTAGTATCCAATAGATTCTTTATATTTGCATTATATAACTTGTCTTTAATTTTAATATAGTTATTTATACTATTATTTTTTTTCATATAATTTTTCCTCCAACATAATTGATTTTAAATATTATATATTATGTTGTTTGTTTTTACAAGAAAAAAGAACCTAAGTTCTTTTATCTATTTGACCAACGTGATGGTAATGTTACTATACTACTTGGCGAAATAATTCTTTTTTGATATGTAGCCCAAGTACATCCACCTCCAGTTGTCCAATGACAACTAGCAATTTCTAAATGTAAATGAATTGCTCTTCCACCAGGATCACTACCTGAAGTACATCCTGTATCACCCATATATCCTATTGGAGTATTTACAGATATATATCCACTTTTTGGAGCAGTTACTGATGACATATGAGCATAAGTGGCATATACCATCCCTTTACCAGCAATATTGTGTCGTATAACTACAAGCTTTGCTCTTCCATTGCATTGAAATTGACAAGTTCTACTACTACAATTATCATATCCATTAAAAATTATTGTTCCATCTGCAATTGGATAAATAACCTCACTTTTTTTATTTGGACTTCCAATATCTTGACCAATATGCCCTGGATATCCTCCTACACCAGCGTTCCTAATTCCAGTCGTTGTAGGTCTTTTTACATTTCCTGTACTAGGAAGAGAACCGGATGATGAGCTTATAGATCTATTTAAACATTTTTGTATATCTTCTTTTGCTCCGCAACCTAACTTTTTAAAGTAAGCTACATTTGCTTTTGCATATTTTATTTGTTCTTCTACAGTAGGCATTGTATCTTTTAAAGCCGCTGTATCTGCATTGATTCTTTCTTTTTCAGAAGTTAGTGACTTTTGTAGTTCAGCTAATTCATTATTCTTAGTTTCTAAATCTGATTTTTGTTTTTTGTTCTTTTCAATTAACTCAGTTAATTCCTTTACAATCTTTTGATTATACTCAGTTAGTTGTTCTACTACAGATATTCTATAAATCATATCAGTTACACTATTCGCTTCAAAGATATACTCAAGATAAGAATTTTCCCCATTAACTATTTGAAAATATTTCATTATCTTTTTACTTTGATCTTTTTTCTTTTCTATTTCTTTATTACTTTTTTCTATTTCTTCTTCTAATCTTTCAATTTCGTTTCTTGCCTCTATAATTTGGGACTCAATACTTGCTATTTTCTTCTTTATTTCTGCGACTTCAGCATCATTTTTTGCTACTTTATCCTGCTTTGCTTTTAATTCAGCAGTATATTTAGCAACTTCATTTTCAAAATCGCTTAATGTTTGCGCAAAGGTATTTTTTGGTAGTGCTGCTAAAGAAATTATTAAAGTAAAAACTAGAAATTTTTTTATTTGTTTTTGCATCATACTTTTAAATATTTCCTTACGGCACTTGCACTACCTATCATACCTACTAAAATACCTATTAATATTACGATACCAGAAGCTGTATATATAAATGGTTCTGGTTCAATTAGTTTTATTAACTCAGTAAATAAATATCCATCAAAATGTTTATAGAAAGATAAATATCCAAATGTTGTTAATAATACTGGAATTATGGAACCTATAAGTCCTAATATCATACCTTCTATAATAAATGGCGTTTTTATTGAAAAGTTACTTGCTCCCACTAAACGCATTATACTTATTTCTCTTTTTCTTGAGAATATTGTTAATTTTATTGTATTAATTATTAAGAATACAGTTACTACTATTAGTGCTATAACTACACCATAAGCAACTTTTTCTATAGAAGAGAAAGCATTTACTAGTTTGTCTACCATCCCTTCGCCATATCTTACCAAAGAGACCTTATCCATCTTTTTTATTTTATTTGCTGTCTTAGAGATTTGTTCTGCATCTTTTACTCTTATTTGAAAAGTATCTTTTAA
This sequence comes from uncultured Mycoplasmatota bacterium, assembly GCA_948434005.1. Taxonomy (GTDB): domain Bacteria; phylum Bacillota_I; class Bacilli_A; order RF39; family UBA660; genus UMGS995. The sequence goes on along the minus strand of CAOJEH010000001.1, from coordinate 125,206 downwards.
AGGATTATCCTCTTTGCTCCAATCTGACATAATAGAGTTAAATACCTCTGATTCATTCTGCATATCTTTTTTTACTTTTTCTTTACCTTTAAATTCATATGAATCTACATTATCTAGTTTTTTTATTTTTTTTATTAAATCTTCTACATCATCGCTTGTTGCATCCTGCTCTAAAAATGCTACTATTGTTAAATCTTTTTCTATTTCTTTAGTAAAGTTTTCTACATTAAATGATGCGATTATTGAAACTGCTACTATGACAAGAGTTATGGTAATACATGATATAGATGCTAGAGATAAACTAAAATTTCTAAAAACACTTTTGAAAGCATCTCTGATGCTTCTACTTAACATTCTAAATATCTTCATCATTATATGTTCCTTTCTCTTTATTATTAATTAATCTTCCGTCTTTTAAAGTAATTACTTGTTTTTTCATAGCGTTTACTATGTCTTTATCATGTGTAACCATCAAAATTGTAGTTCCTCTTTTTTTATTGATATTTTCAAGTACTTTCATTATTTCCATACTCATTTCTGGATCTAGATTACCTGTAGGTTCATCACACAATAATAATTTTGGGTTATTAACTATAGCTCTAGCTATTGCAACACGTTGTTGTTCTCCTCCTGATAATTCATCAGGATAATTATGAACTTTATTCTTCAATCCTACCATTTCTATAGCTTTTAACGTTTTTTCTCTTGTTTCATCTTTATGAGCACCTAATACTTCCATAGCAAAAGCTACATTTTCAAATACAGTCAACTTTGGTAAAAGTCTATAATCTTGGAAAACTATTCCTAGTTTTCTTCTTAATTTATAAACTTTTTGATTTCTTAGTTTAGCGACATTTACTCCACCAACTACTATTTGACCACTTGTAGGTTTTTCTTCACGATATAACATTTTGATAAGTGTAGATTTCCCTGAACCACTTCCACCTATTACAAATACAAAAGAACCTTTCTTGATAGATAAATCCATATCATATATAGCAGTTACACCATTTTTATACTTTTTATTTACATTTTTTAATCTAATTAAATCCATCGATTATCAACCACCTTAGTATATACAGTATAACACAAATTTCGACATAAAAAAAGAGATTCTAGTAATCTCCAATATTTTCCTATGAATAGAGTGTTAAAGTAGTAGTGTAAATATATTTTTTATATTCTTATTATTATTGTTATTTCCTTATAATATTGGTATAATTTATTATAGTAAGAAAGGTCGTAAAAGGTGGTATATCATGGTTCGTAGTTATAAAAAAAAGTATTTGTATTTAATTTTTTAGTAATAATTCTAATAAGCACTTTAGTATATATAAAAGTACAATTTAAAAATAAGACTAATATAAAATCGTTAATTAATATTTCTAAAATATCAGATAGTTTTATGAATAATTATCTAGATGAACTTAGAAAAATTAGTAAGAATAACGATACCTCTAATATACTAATTGTTATTTCTCCTACAAAAATCAAAAATACACATGGCGCTACAAAAGTAATAGAAGCACCTAATAATCAATACATTTTACAATATAGTGATAAAAATAAAAAAGATAAAGCTCTGATTTCTTTAAAAAAAGATAAAAATATCCTAAGTGTTGAGGAAAATAGGCAGTATTCATTAACTGAAATTAATAATAGCAATAATAAGAGTTATAATTCCTGGGGTATAGAAAAAATGGGACTTGATAGTGCAATCAATTCTATAGATACCAACAGAGTAAAAGATGTAACAGTTGCAATACTGGATTCTGGCTGTGATGTAGATTTAATTAATAAGTACTATAAAGACAAAATAAAAGAAACCTATAGTGTATATGACTATAATAGTGATGTAATGTATGATAATAATGGACATGGTACACATATCGCTGGAACTATTGCAGAAGGAACTCCTTCTAATGTAAAAATACTTCCTGTTAAGCACACTGATTATATGTCTATAGAGACTATACAGATTATCGCAGGAATAAATTGGATAGTTTATAATGAAAAAGCCGATATTATAAATATGAGTTTTGGAGGGGGTTCAAGCCAAAGTTTATACCAAGCAATAGAAGGAGCTAGGCAAAAAAATATAATTTGTGTTGCGGCAGCAGGTAATGAGAATACATCAATTCCGTCCTTTCCAGCCGCTTATGATAATACTATATCTATAGCATCAGTTGATAGCAGTCTTAATAAATCAGATTTTTCAAACTATGGATCAAAGATAACTTTCACAGCACCAGGTACTGCTATTAAAAGTCTGATGGGAAATTATACACAACTATCAAAAAATAATGGAAATAATGATGATGATGACCACGAAATTATTGGTGGAACATCAATGGCTACCCCACATGCTGTTTGTGCAGTAGCATTACTAAAAAGTTTTAATAAAGATTTATCGTTAGATAATGTAGTAGAATTATTAAAAAAGAATACCATTGATTTAGGAAAGGATGGCTTCGATCAAATATATGGTTATGGTTTTATTAATTTTTCTAATGCAAAATTTTGTGATGGAAATGATTGTGATTCCTATAATGTTTTTAAAACAGAAAGTAATAAAATGATTACAAAACTAGATATAGGCACAGACACATATGAATCATTATATAATTATGGTAATAATACTAATCTATTAGATATGCAAATTAAAATATATTACAGTAAAGATGAATATGTTACTAAATATTTAGGTGAATTAGAAAATCTAGAAATTGAAAATTATGACCCATACCTTGAAGGAGAACAAACAGTAACCATAAAGTATAACGACTTTACTCTAACTAAAAAAGTAATGAATCATCTAGATGATGGATGGGTTTATCAAGCATATAATGATTTTGACAATTCCATTGATATAAAAGGATTTAAGGATGAAAATAACTATCCAAAATATGTTGAAGTTCCTAAAACATATAAAAATTATAAAATTGGTAACCTCTCGTATAGTACATTTGATGAAAAGGAAAAATTAAAACAAGTAAAAATCCTAGCAGATATAGAATATATAGAGAGCTCTACATTTTCTTCATGTATAAATCTAGAAACGGTAATCCTTCCCAAAACTATTCGTTCTATACAAATGTACGCATTCAACTATACTCCAAAATTATATAATATTGATTTACCAGAAAGTATACAAGAAATAGGAGAAAATGCTTTTAACGAGAGTGGCATTTCATCTATTACAATACCCGGTGGTGTTAAAAAAATAGAAGAAGGCACTTTTAGTAATACACCAAATTTACAAACTGTTAATATTGAAAGTGGTGTTTCAGAAATTTCTAGAGAAGCTTTTTATAATTCATCTAATTTAGAAACAATTCATATACCTAGTACAGTAACAAAAATTGAGGAAAATGCATTTGGAAAAGATATATCCCTAAAAAATATTACTATAGATAATGCAAATGAATTTTATGAAAGTGAAGAATACTCTGGAACCATTGTGGACAAGAAAACCAATATACTAATTATGGCATCAGAAGAATCAATTATACCAGAAAAAGTTAAAGTGGTAGGACCTTATTCAATATCCAGTAGCTCAGGATATAAAATACCTGAAGGTATTACCGAGTTAAAAGATGCTGCATTATTAAATTGTGCAAGCGGTGTTTTATTACCCAATTCACTTACTAAAATAGAATCAGCTAATGTATTTCCACAAGATGAATATTATGTTATTTTTGTACATAATCAATCTTATGCTCATAACTTTTTACATGAGAATAATATTAAATATAATATTATTGAAACAGAGAAAATAGAAATCAACACTGAAAATAAAAAATATAAAGCCTTTGATAAAATAAACGAAGAATTAACTTCAATAAATGTTAGTTATGAAGGAACAGCTGGGTCGTTTGATTTTATATCCAACAATTTTTCAAAACAATACAAAATTATATATGAAAATGGCAAAGACAGCTTAAGATATGGTGATACCTATTTTACTATAGTTTTTGATACAAATTATTCAAAAAACCATTACGAAGAAAGAGTAAATGTGGAAGTAAAAAAGGCAATTCCTGAATATACCTTACCATCTGATTTAAAAGCTAAAATAGGAAATAAATTATCAACAATAAATTTACCAAATGGCTTTCATTGGAATAATCCAGATGAGATAGTCACTGGTACAGGTATTAAAAAATATTTAGCAAATTATGTTCCTGTAGATAAAGATAATTATGAAACTATTGAAAATATAGAACTAGAAGTTCTTATAGAAAGTGATAAGCAGGTGATTATACCAGATATTTCTATTAATAATAAAATATTTGATGGAACTACTTACATTAATCCTGAAGATTTAACCATATCAAACTTAAATAGTAATGAATATATCATAGAACAATTATATACAAAGGAAACAACTATTGGTAAAACAAAAGCAATTATACATTTAAAATTAACTGATGAAAAGTTTTTAAATTATTCCTTTGATGATGGAAGTCAAGAAAAAGAATTTGAAACGGATATAGAAATTTTACCAAGAAATTTAAAAAAGCCCACTTTAAGTAATAAGTTGTATGTATATAATGGAAAAGAGCAAAAAGCTATACTAAATAATTATATAGAGGATTACATGGATATTTCCGGAAATACTAGAACTAATGCCGGAAGTCAAAATATTATAATTTCTCTAAAAGATAAAAACTATATTTGGGAAGATAATACTAACGACGATATTTCTTTAACATTTACCATAGAAAAAGCTACCCCACAAATTAATTATCATATCTCAAAATCTGTGGTAAAATATGATGCCCAATTGCATAACATTAATATTACTGTAAATTCTCCTTCTAATGTAAAAATAAAATATATGAATAATGAAGGGGCCTATATTCTTGATGATTGCCCTTCCTACCAAGAAATAGGAGATTATCTCATAAAATATAAACTATATATAGAAAATGATAATAATTACAATGAAATATACGAAGAAAGAAAATTATCAATTAAAGATAAAATCATTGATTACTATTCAAATAATTATGAGGGATTTTATGATGGAAAGAAACATACAATTGATTTAAAATTGAATTCAAATGATTACAATATAAAATATTCTATTAATAACTTAGCTTATGATTTAACATCAATACCTGAATTCAGCGAAGTTGGAGAATATATAATCAATTATAAAATATCATCTCCCGATTTTGATGATATAGAGGAAAGTGGCAAGGTTACTATTTATGGTATTAAAAAATTTGATTCATCACTTTCAGTAAATGAAAATAGCATTACTACATCTAGTAATAGTTTTAATGATTTAGTAAATAAGATTGATATATTTTCCACTTCAAGTGTATTTACTCACTTAAATAGTAAGGGAGAAATTACTAATAGTGATTTAATTACAAATGGTGATATATTATTAATCAATATAAATAATACTGATAATATAAAATATAATATTTTATTAAGTAAAAATGAAAATAAAGGTAATTATAATAAAATTATTAAACAGAATGTGGTAGTTGGTGACACAACTAAAAACATTCCTATATTGAAATATATTTTGGGAATTATTTTAATAGGTTTTGGTTTGAGTATAATGACTAAATGTCTAGCAACAAAAAATTGAGATTTATTTAGTTAAAATTGTAATATAAAAAATAGATCACATAAAATTGATGTGATCTATTTTTTGTTTTGAATATGTTATATATATTATAGCATTGATAAATATTTGTCATAAATAATAAATTTATTTTTACCTCCCACCTTCTACTTGATAGGCATCACATACTAGGAAAAAAGCATCTGGATCTATAGTTTTAATTCCCTCAGTTGCTTGAAAATATTCTCTTGATGGTACAACTGTTAAAATAACGTTATCTCTTCTTTTTAAGAATCCTCCTTTTACATAAAATACTGTTACACTATGTTTTAATTTTTCTATAATGTACTTTTTAACCTCTGCATCTTTATTAGTTATTATATAAAAAGCTTTTTTATTACTTACACCTAATATTACTTTTTCTAAAACGAAACTATTTATGTATATGATAATCAAAGCATACATAACCATAGTCCACCCAAAGAATAAGCCTCCAATAAATACTATAATTCCATTTATAAATAGCGAACTCTTTGATGGAGGAATTTTAAATTTATCATATAAAATTTGACTAATAATAGGAAGTCCACCATTACTAAATCCTGTTCTATATATTAAACCATTTGCAAATCCACCTATTACACCTACAAATATGGATATTATAATTAAATCACTTACATCTAAAACTATATAATTTGCGACTATAGATGTTAATTTTATCAATAATGGATATAAAAATGTTGCAACAATTGAACCTGTAGTTCTTTCTACTCCTAAAAATATAAAACTCATAATTAGTAGTATTGCTGATATTACAAACATAATTATTGATGGGTCTATTTTATATAAATTTTTAAATATTATTGCTATACCATTTATGCCGCCTGAAACAATATTTGTAGAAGCTAGAAAAAGATTAAATACTAATGATAATATTAATAATGCAAATACTAAAGTAATATATCTAGAAACTAATCTTTTCTTTTTTATCTTTTTAATTAAATCACTTTTCAACATAGATTCTGGGATTAGCTTTTCTAAATCATCCATCTACTCACCCCCAAATACTTCATAAGCATCTGTTACTACAAAAAAAGCATCTGGATCTATCTCATGAATTCCTTCTTTTAACTTATAATAGTCTTTAGTCGGTAAAACACATAATAATACTGTTTGTCTTTCTTTTTTATATCCACCTTTAGCATTAAATACTGTTACACTATGTTTTAAATACTTTATAACATATTCTTTTATCTTCTTTTCTTCATCTGTTACTATATAGAATGCTTTACTATCAGAAATACCTAGTATAACCCTATCAGACATATAGCTAATTAAATATAAAATAAGTACTGAATACATTAGTTTAGTAGGTCCAAATACAACTCCAGATAATAATACTATTAAACCATCACATATTATCATACTTTTCCCCATACTAACTTTTGCATATTTAGATATTATTTGATTTAGGATATCAGTTCCTCCTGTTGTAAAACCTGCTTTAAAAATTATTCCTGCTCCAAAACCATATAATACACCTCCAAATATTGTAGATAACAATAACTGTGATGTATCTATTTGGATATAACTACTAATATTGGACGTTAGTTCTATAAGAAACGGAAGTAATAATGATCCTAAAATTGAACCTCTAGTTTTAATCTTACCTAAAAATATATAGCTTAATATTAATAACAATAAATCCATTCCTAAAATAAGTATAGATTTATTAATACCAAAAACTTCATTTAAAATAATTGAAAATCCACTAACTCCTCCAGGTACTAACTCATTAGGTGATAAGAAAAGATTAAATGCTACTGCAACTAAAAAGCATCCAAAACAAAATTGAATGTATCTTTTTATTATATTTTTATCATCTATTTTTTTACTAATATTTTCTAATTTCTTATTAGCATTAGCAAAGTTAGCGAAAAATTTCATATTAAATTCCCCTTTTCAAATTTTCTTCTATAAACATATCTATATCTCCATCTAAAACCTTTGAGACATTACTTGTTTCAATATTAGTTCTATGATCTTTTACCATAGAATATGGATGCATGACATAACTTCTTATTTGAGAGCCAAAATCTATATTTTGATGTTCTCCTTTTATATTATTTAATTCTTTTTCTTGTTTTTCTTCTTCTAATAATAATAATTTAGTTTTAAGTACTTGAATAGCATGTTCTTTATTTTGAATCTGACTTCTTTCATTTTGACAAGTTACAACTATTTTTGAAGGTAGATGTGTTACCCTAACTGCTGAATCTGTGGTATTTACTCCTTGACCACCTGCTCCAGTTGAGCGATAAACATCTATTTTTAAATCTTTTTCATCTATCGTAATGTCAATATCTTTTTTAATATCTGGTGTTACTTCTATAGATGCAAAAGAAGTATGTCTTCTATTATTAGAATCAAATGGTGATAATCTTACTAATCTATGTACTCCTCTTTCATTTTTTAAATATCCATATGCATTGGTACCCTTAACTAGAATGGAAACACTTTTTATTCCTGCCTCATCACCATCTTGATAATCAAGTAATTCTAATTTATAGTTTTTACTATCACACCATCTAGTATACATTCTATATAACATCAAAGCCCAATCACAAGATTCAGTTCCACCTGCTCCTGGATGAATTTCTACTATGCAATTTTCATTATCATATTTACCATTTAATAATAAAAGTAGTCTAATAGATTCTAATTCTTCACTAATATTTTTAATATTATTAGAAATACTATTTAATAAATCAGCATCATTTTCAGTTTCTAATAAAGAAAGCATATCTAAATCAGTATCAATATCTTCTTTTATTTTTTCCATAGGTTCTACTATTTTCTTTAGACTATTTATCTTATCAATTATTTCATTTGCTTTATCTTTGTCATTCCAAAAACCTTCTTTATTACTTTCAGCTTCTAATTCAGATATTTCATTTTTTTTGCTGTCTGCTTCAAAGTGACCTCCATAAATCTAGAATTTCTCTTTTATATTCTTCTAAACTTCTTTTTAGTTCACTATTCATATTATTACCAACTTTCTTTTTCTTATAATATAATTATACACAAATAATTATTTATCACAAATTTTTTTAAATTTTTCGAATAATTTAATTAATTCTACATAACATATTAGTGGGGAAGGTTCACGAACTATGTGAAGATCCCCTGTATATAGATTGGTACTCAGCAGTATTCTGAGTGCCTTTTTTTATTGAAAAAAGCATAATATATTTTAAATGATTCTTTAGAAGTTCCTAAATGTCGTTATATCTTTATTTTATGAGAATTTACGACAGTTTTAATTTTAGAATATATTCACATATATTTTTATAATTTCTTATATCTCCACTTTCAAAAGTAGTAAATTAGTAGTAAAATTGCATTAAGGACTTTTACATAAGTCTATAAATAAAGATATTTATAGTGAAATTACAATTTTTATTATAAAAATAATAATAGTGAAAATTAGCTATTTTGATAAAATATATAATACTTCCATTTATTTTCAGTGTATACTATCCTAACATTACTATTTATATTATAAATCTTTTTGTAATAAACTTCTTTTGTACCATCCTCTCCTATAGGTAATAAAAAGCTCAATGACTTTGGATATTTTTGCAAATATAAAGTATCACTTTTTTCAGAAATAACTTTATTTATATTTGATAAATGTTCTCTATGGAGTAAATATGCACTAATATAATAAGTATCATAAATCAAGACTAATATAATAATAATTAATTTTAGCCACATTATTTTTCTAATATTAAAAGTTACATTTTTATCAATAATGATAATTAATGATATACATACAAAAATATACGCTCCTATTGCTGTTCTATTTCCGCAAGTTGGTGATAACAACATAATTAAATTTGACATCATACCTATTATGTAGAAAAATATGGCCTTTTCATCTTTTTCCTTTAATAGTAAAATAAACGTTATAAGCATATGTATAAAGTAATATAAACATATTATTTTGTTATTATAATCTATAAAAATGTTAGGGTTATCAGTAAAATGATTTATTAAAAATCCAAGACTAGTAAATACTGGCATAATTAGCAAAAATGCATATAAAATTAATCTAAAAATCATTCTATTAATGTACTTTTTTATCAATAAAAAATTTACGATAATTAATAATGCTAATAAATAGTAATTTATTATATACGTAAGACGAATAAAGTTTGGTATATTATATATAATTTTATTAAAAAATGATAAATCTTTATAATACTTATGATAATTTATATATCTATTAGCTGAGCCAGGGCTTGCTAACATTACAGTAGTACCTAATAATGAACATATTAGAAACAATAATACTCTTTTATCCAGCTTTTTTTTCTTATAACTACTATAAATTAAAATTATAATATTACTTATTACTAATAATACTGCCATTTGTTCTATAAACATAGTCATTATAATATTAAGTATTGAAACTAGTATTACCCTTTCATTACTGTTTATTAAATCATTCATAATTAGATAAAAATAACCAAGCATTAAAGGTATGACAAAAACATATGTTATATTCCCCGTAACCCATATTATAGATTGAGTAAATACTTTAAAGCTCATTAATAAAAAAACTAAAAATAGTAACGAAAATGTTGCTTTCTTATTCTTTGGAGAAATTATTTTCATAGATAGGTATATTATACTCGTATTAATTGCACTACTTATGATATTCCAAATCAATTTATTGTATGTCAAAAGAACAATTAGTATTCTACTTATAAATCTTCCTTCCCAATCCATATACTTAAACATTTCATATTTAATTGGATTTTTACCTAAAACCAATAAGTTTTCCCAGTCGTCATTTTATATAGGATTAAGAGAACAAATAAGAAGGAAAAATATAAAAATAAACAAATATAAATACCCCCCCCCTTTCAGTTTTTTATAATTTCTAGTCACATATATATTTTTAGTTCTCTCCATTATAATCATCCTTTATTTTATTATTATTTTCTATCTATTTTTATGGATACAATTTAAATTAGAGGTAAGTTCTAAACTCACATCTTTTTATTATATAAATAATAACATACTGATTTAAATTATAAAAGTTTTTATTAGATTAATTTTATTTGTTACTTATTATATCTTATAAAAATTTAAAAGCATCTGATTCTACGATTATGTAATTTCAGATGCTACACCAATAAGATATTATGTTTGATTTATTATATTATATATATTCCACTTTTATTTTACTAGAGTTTTTTAATATATTTATTTTCTTGTAGATGCTACCGGAGAATATAATTTTTGTTTTCCTGTTTGTTTATTTTGTTCTACTTGTGCTTCAATTTTTCTTTCTAAATCAGACAAATTTCTAACAAAATTAATATCAGATATTATATGTAATATATAAGAATTTACCATTGATAGTTGTTCATATATTTCCGGCTTTTGCATATCACTTACCATAGCTCTTAATTGTTCTTTTGGAGCAATGCTTAAACTAGTTATTTCTTGTTTTGCATATTGTAATTCTTCAGATGATAATTTACTTAACATTAGTTCTTCAATAGATTCATTGCACATATAATCATATACTCTCATATGATCTTCTTCAGAGCATTCATCTGTACCATATATTTTAAATAATCTTGAAAAAACTTTATTCCTACTATATCTACTAGCTTCTTCAAGTTCTTCATAAGATAATTCTGATACTTTTTTAGAATCAAAGTATTCAATTCTTTTCTTTTCAAATTCTGACTCATAAGATAACCATTTAAGCCATTCAATATCAGGAGAAATATTATCCATTACACTTTTTGGAATAATTTTACTCTTATTACTTCTTCGGGCTTTTTCTATAGCTATCATTCTACCAACATCCATAAATCAAACCTCTCAATCTATTTTTCTATAAATTCAAAATATTTTATTAAATATTCCCAGCAACCATATTTACCTGTTAAATCTTTAAAGTTATCATTAATTCTATTTTTTATATCTTCTACATTAAACCACTTTACAGCTTGTACTTCTTCTGTTTGTAATTTAATATCATCTATATTTATATCTTTATGAACAATATAATATTCATTATAATGTTTATTAGGTCCTATTCCTGCAGTATCAATTGATCTAGTAGCACCAATAAATTCTAATTCTTCTTTTTTTATATCTATACCTATTTCTTCTTTAGTTTCTCTTATTACTGACTGATAACCTAATTCATTTTGTAACACATGTCCTCCTGCTGTTATATCCCATAAATTAGGCCAACTTTTTTTAGTAGCACTTCTTTGTTGCAATAATATTTTTTTGTTATCAGTACTAACTACAAATACAACAGTTGCTTTATGCCATAAGCCCTTTTTATGACAATCTTCTCTACTGGCAACTTCATTAATAAATTCTCCATTTTCATTTAAGATATCAAAATATTCTTTCATATTTACCTCCAAGATACTTTTTTCATATGAACTTTTGGATGATATGGACCAAGTTGGTTATTATAATCCATTCTAAACATACTCGTTATAATTTTAGCTTGTTCTTCTTCTTTTAAACCTATTGATTCAAATTTAATAATTTCATTTTCAGAATTCAATACCATTATATATTCGGACTTTCCTGAATCATCAATAGATGATTCAAAATATGGATATCCTTTATTTAATAAATTCAAATAGTCTTGATAAATAAAATTTAAGGAAAAAATAAAGTTATCCTTATATATACTTTCTATATCTTCTTCTAATATATAATCTATAAATTCAAATGTATCATTAGGTATAACACTAATATTTGAATCTGATTCATTAAGATATTCCATACATGTATCATTTATTGCACCAAGTATAATAGATTTTAAATCATTTTTATTTATTGAATGAAAATCTATGCATTCATATATTCCCATATCGTCGTCATCGCTTAATTTATTTTTATTATCTCTATATACCCTTTCATTACGTTTATCCAGATACATATGATAAAAATGTGCTGGTTCTAATTTGTTTTCTTCCATTGTGTTACCTCCTTTAATGCTGACCTCTAATTTTTTTAATCGACATCATTTTGATTGAAAGCTTCTATTAATTTCTTATTCGTTTGTAATATTTGCTCTATATCTTCTTCTGTTGCACTTTCCTTACTATATTCACAAATATCTCTAATATATGATGCGCCTTTACCAAATTTTTTTACCATCCATTCTTGATTAGGGAAAAGCCACATATGAAAGTGTCTTGATCTTTCTTCTTGTAAAATAGTAACTTCTTTAGTAATATCTAATTCTTTAAGTAAATTAATCGACTTATTAACAATATTCATTAAATCTTGTTGTTTTTCACTACTTAACTCTGTAATAGATTTGATATGATCTTTTGCTGTAATTACTAAAAATCCTTCTATAGGGACATCTGGGTCACAGGCCAATATAAATGATTCATCTTCATATATGATTCCGCCTGGAGGAGTCATTTTCTTATTTACAATATCACAACCTGCACATTCATAATAATATTTATTTCCTAAAAAGTCTATCATTACTCTTGAATTACCTACCAACTCATCATCTCTATTTTCTTTATTTATACCTTGAAGATATAACTCAATCAAATCTGGATCATTTTGATTTTTTGGTAAATTATCTATATCGAAAAATTTCATATTTTTAGATTCACTATTGAATTTTAATTCTCCACTATAATTTCTAATACAGTAAAGAGCAGTATTATTTATTACAACGTCTCCATTAGGATAATCATTTCTTCTAGATGAACCAGATACTATATCAATTAACTCCAAATCTTTTTCTAATACATCTAAGTTTGTTTCTTCTTTTATTTCTCTAATAACAGTATCTTGAAATCTTTCACCTAATTCTTGGCACCCACCAGGTAGACCCCATTTATCATTGTCAGCTCTACTTTGTAATAAGATTTGTCCTTCTTTATTTACAATGATAGCTGCAGCACCATCTTGTAATAAAACAAATCTATGTTTAATATCTCCCATACATAATCTTGTAAATACCGGATAACCAATAATATTACTTAGTTCTATTATTTCATCTGATGTTAATGGTTCAATAATTTTTTTAATTTCATCGTAAGTTAAATTTCTTTGTTGTTCTACTGACATTTTTTTAATATCTTCTATTTTCATTTTCATAATTTACCTCTGTTCTTCAAAATTTTATTTTTAGTATTTTTTTTATTAAATAAGTACTCCATTACAACAAAATAATCCGGTTTAAATAACCTGGGTTTATCATCCATCAATATTTTAATTTCTTCTTCACTCATATAATACAATTTTTCAATACCATCTTTATCATAATTAGTGATTTCGTCATTGTAATTTAATAGATATACTTTTTGAAATGTATTGCTGTTACTACTATATGGAGAGAAGTATGCTACTTCTTGTAATTTAACATTTGTTATTCCTAACTCTTCTTCAAGTTCTCTATAGGCCGCTTGTTCATATTCTTCACCTGAATTAACATGCCCCCTACTGAAAAGTCATAGCAATTAGGAAAAATCCTTCTATTAGAACTTATTTTGGGAACTAATATTTTTTCTTCATCATTAATTATCATTATATTAATAAATCTTAATTGAGACGGTTTTACAGTATTTTGCATATCTTCATTTATTCTTCCAATAATCTCATCATTTTCATTTACAACATCAAAAAATTCTATATTATCTTTATTCATTTACTTCACCTATTTCCTAACTTTTCTTTTTTCTCATTAGAGTATTTATAACTTATATCAATTAAGTTTATTAATTCAGAATCTTCTAAAGTATCATCTAAAATAACACTTACCCAATTCTTTTTATTCATATGGTAAGACTCATAAAAACCTTTCTTTTTTAAATATTTCGATGTATCTTCGCCTAATTTTATATTTAATACTTCAACTTCTCCATTAGAATTCTTATCTAATTTACTATTATCAATATTCATTATAATACCAAACCATTTATTACTTATTTTATTTCTAAATACACCATAGGTTGGAAATTTAGACCACATGAATTCTGGAATAGTATTATACTTGTCCTTTATAAACTTAGTAATTCTATTTGTTTGTTTATTAATAAAATAGTTTGTTTCAAAACATTTTTGCTTAATATCATTTAAAATATTTTTATATTCATCACGAACACTATTTATAAATTCACCAGACATTTCTGTATTTATGTTTATATACTCTTCTTCTGTTAGTAAATCAATTACTTTACCAGTTACATTTTTATCTTTATCAATTATTATAACTGCTTTAAAAGTGGAATTCATAAATTCTTTTTCATATATATAAAATCCATTTTCTTTTTTAAATCCATAGCCTTTTAACTTATCAAGATTAATATTACTTCTTTTAAAGATTTCCTGTTCTATATTCATAACTCACCCCCAAAAAATAAATATTGGCAAGTTTTATGATTTTATTATATCATAACTTTATATACAAAATAAGATTAAATTGTAGTGCTCATTAATAAATTATTTTTAATTAATATTTTTTAGATTCTTATATAATCAACTACTTTTTAATATATCTATAATATATATTATCTTTTGACCCAACTCTTTCTCTAAATAACTCGCCATACTCAAATTTTTCTTCAAAAATTTGTTTTTGTTCATTAAAAAAATTGAAATATGGATGATTAACTAAATTAGTACAAATTGCTTGTCCTCCTTGATTTAGCATCTCATATATCCTATTTCGTATATTTTTAACTTTAAAGCCAGCATTTAAATCCATAATGTTTGATAAATAAACTAAATCATATTTCTTCATATTTGAAATTTCATCAGAATTTCCTATATCAACTTCATCAAAAACTAAAGAGATACTATTTAGATATTGTAATAAATATTTTAAATTAGCATCATAACAGCAGGGAATTCTATCGCTAACATATTCAAATAAAGTAGCATTATATAAACTAAAAAAGTCTTCTTTAATTCTTTTTATATACGTATTCCATAACCTAACGCTTTGTTCTTCGTCTTCATTAATGTATTTGCGGTTTCTATTAATAATATCATATATATCTGAAAATGAGACATTTTCTCCATCTATTATTTCATCTTCAAGCATCCATTTTCTTAGATAATAATACCTGAGTGTTAAAGGATTAATGTCAAATGTATCTATACTTTTTGCCATTTTATCTATTAAAGAAAAAATAATATCTGAAGAGGATAAAACTGTATAGACATCCATATTTTTAACATCTACTAGTTCTAATATTTTTAAAATATTTTCTGTTGCCCTAGGATATATATGATAAGTAGTACCATAATCCATTATATTCATTAATATTTCAATATCTCTATTTATCTCAGTCATAATACTCCTCACATTTATTGTCTATTATAACCCATATTTAGAAAAACTCCAATAAAAAGATAGCATAAATATAAACGCTATCTTATTTTGTTCATATAATTTTTTATTATAAGTTCCTTTACTTTCCACAACATTGCTTATATTTCTTTCCCGAACCACAAGGACAAGGATCATTTCTTCCTATTTTATTTACTCTTTTTGGTGTTTTCTTAGCTGGTTCTTTTCCACCTTCATTAGTTAATTTTGTTTTACTTACTTCTTTTCTTTCTATATTCTGTCTTATTTCTGCTCGTAACAGGAATACAGATACATCTTTATCTATTTTTTGAATCATATCATCAAATAAATCAAAACCTTCCATTGTATAAGCACGAAGTGGATCTTCTTGAGCATAACCTCTTAAGTGAATTCCTTCTCTTAAATGTGACATTGTATTAATATGCTCCATCCAATAGTTATCAATTACTTGTAAAGTTATTGCTTTTTCAAATTCATCTACTACATCTTTTGGAATATCTACTAATTTTTCTTCATAATCACTAATTACTTTTTTAGATAGCTTATCTATCATCTCATCTGTATCTAGTCCTTTTAAATATGCAGGTTTAATATCTTTCTTTAATAAATTCTGATTAGCAAATTCTATAATATCATCTAAATCATTATCTGTTATATAATCTTCTGGTGCTAAATGTGATTTTACTAAATCTTCTATATGATGTCTAAATGTAGAAATGACTGTTTCATGAATAGATTCTGAATCTAGGATTTCATTTCTTCTGTCATACATTATTTCTCTTTGATTATTCATAACATCATCGTATTGTAATAATTGTTTACGAATATCAAAGTTATTTCCTTCGACACGTTTTTGAGCAGTTCCGATAGATTTAGTAAATGCTTTACTTTTTATTGCTTGATCTCCAAGTCCCATTGTTTCCATTAATGTACTTATTCTATCTGAACCAAATCTTACCATTAAATCATCTTTCATAGAAACAAAGAATTGAGTGTATCCTGGATCACCTTGACGACCAGAACGACCACGTAACTGATTATCTATACGACGTGACTCATGACGTTCTGTCCCTACAACACATAATCCACCAATTGCTTTTATATCATCTGATAGTTTAATATCTGTACCACGCCCCGCCATATTTGTTGCGATAGTTACAGATTTATGTTGACCTATTTTGGAAATTATTTCTGCTTCTCTTGCATGATTTTTTGCATTTAATACTTCATGTGGTATATGAGCTTGTTTTAATAATTTAGATATTAATTCACTAGTTTCTATTGCAATGGTACCTATTAATACAGGTTGTCCTTTTTCATATCTTTCTTTTACAAATTGAATAATTGCTTTATATTTAGCTTCACAAGTTGCATATACTAAATCTGCTTCATCACGTCTTATTACAGGCATATTAGTAGGTATTTCAATAACATACATATTATAAATATTTCTAAATTCTTCTTCTTCTGTTTTAGCAGTACCTGTCATACCTGATAATTTTTTATACATTCTAAATAAATTCTGAAAAGTTATTGTTGCTAGTGTTTTTGTCTCCTGATTTATATTTACTCCTTCTTTAGCTTCTATAGCTTGATGTAGGCCATCTGAATAAGCTCTACCTTTCATTAAACGTCCAGTAAATTGATCTACTATTACAATTTCTCCCTCTTGAACAACATAATCAACATCTAATTTCATAGCATAATTTGCTCTTAAAGCTTGATTTATATAATGAACTAAAGTAGCATTTTCTGCATCATATAAATTTTTTATATTAAATGCCTTTTCACCTTTAGCAGTTCCTTCTTCTGTTAAGTTAACACTTTTTGTTTTCTCATCATAAGTAAATTCTTTATCTTTTTTCAATCCTTTTACAAACCTATCTGCATCTATATATAGATTAGCACTTTTCATTTGTCCACCTGAAATAATAAGTGGTGTTCTAGCCTCATCAATAAGAACTGAGTCAACTTCATCAACTATTGCAAAGTTCATCGGTCTTTGAACTCTATCTTCTTTATGTACTACCATATTATCTCTTAAATAATCAAATCCAATTTCATTATTTGTTGAATATGTAATATCACAATTATATGCTTCTTGCTTTTCTTTCGCAGATAAATCTCTTGTATTAACACCTACAGTTAAACCTAAAAATCTATGAATACCACCCATCCATTCAGCATCACGATTTGCAAGATATTCATTTACTGTGATTATATGAACACCATTTCCTTCTAAAGCATTTAAGTAGGCTGGTAATACAGATGTTAAAGTTTTACCTTCACCTGTTCTCATCTCTGCAATATTTCCATAATGTATTGCTAGGGCACCTAATATTTGTACATAGAAATGTTTTTCTCCAATTACCCTAAATGAAGCTTCTCTAGCTACAGCAAAAGCTTCAACTAAAATATCTTCTAATGTTTCATCTTTTTTTAATCTTTCTTTAAATTCAGCAGTCTTATTTTGTAAATCTGTATCAGTAAGTTTAGACATTTCTTCGTCTAATTCCATTACTTTATCTGCTATTTTAGTAAACCTTTTTAACTCTTTATACTCATGGTCAAACATTTTTTTTAAAAATCCCATTATACCATCTCCCTAATTACTTATTGTATCAAAAAAAAAGATAGAATAAAAGCCTTATAGCTAATTTTATCTATTCTGTTTCTTTTTTATTCCAATCTTTTAAATTCATTGTATAAAAACTTAATAATAATATAATTAAACCAAATATTAATAAAATTATATTACTAAAGAAATTACTTGTTGATATACCTAAAATAATATATAAAATATAACCAATAAATCTACCAACAAAAATATACTTTTCCATTGTAACAAAGTATTCTACTCTATATTCTTTTATTACCTTATTATAATTAGCCATATCTAGTTCCGTATTATCTATAATTAATGATAATAATGTTGCTGATACAGTTTGTAAGAAATTAAATATAACAACATTCAAATAAGTTACTTTATAAATTAATAAAACAATGCCTAAGACTGTAAGTATTCCTGATACTAATATAGTAATTCTATAATACTTTTTAGGCAATATTTTAGCAAAGAAGTATCCCAAAAAACATGTTACTATTGCAAAAACAGAAGAAAAAGCACCAAGTTCAATACTACTATTTAATATTTTAATAATGTATAAAGTAACTAAGCTTTGAAAAGCTCCTGAAAAAATAATTCCATTTAGTAGTGATATATGATGCATTTTTTTCATAACTTTATATTTTGTTATTAGATTTTTATAATTCTTTAAATTTAGATTTTGTATATCCTTTATTTGTTCATCTTTAAAAATAAAAGACACTATAATTTGTAAAATAGTTAACAAAACAATAATAACTGTACATTCCATAAATCCACTCTTTGTAATAATTGATCCAAACAATATAGGAATTATAATAGATATTAAAGATTTTATTATAGTATAAAATCCAGCGAAGCTTGCCCTATCACTATTTTTTATACTTAGAGATTCAAAGTTATTATAGACAGAATAATAAAAACCCTCTTCTAAACCATAAATTATAGCCATTATATAAGCATATTTAATAATATCTTCTTTTAAAAATAAAATAAGTAAAAAATAGACTAAATTAAGAATAATCCCTACTCTAAGTAAATTAATTCTCTTTTTACCTTTACTATAGTTTCCTAAAATACGAATAAATAGATATACTATTAAATAAACAATAATATAGTAAATTCCTAACTTCATTATATTTTGATTAGATATTGATAAAAAATACATAACAAAAAAACTATTAACAAAAATTTCTACTATACTTTTGATAATTCTTAATATAAATAAGGCTTTTTTATTATTCATACTTCTCACCTATTAATATAATATCAAATCTTATTTAGTTAAACAAGAAACAAAAAGAAACTATGTAATTATAGTTTCCAATTTTTAAAATTTTTTTATATTATAGACTATTCAGATTCTATAATACCATAGCCTCCATCTTTTCTTTTATATACAACTGAGTAAGAACCTGTATTACTATCCTTGTACATATAGAATTGATGATTTAAAAGTTCCATTTGGATTATAGCTTCTTCTTCATCCATAGGTTTTACTTCAACTTTCTTTCTTTTAATTATATTTTCTGCATCTTCTTCATAATCTTCTATTTCGGAGAATGAAAAATCATAAGTCTTAGTATTCTTAGACATCAGTCTAGTCTTGTTTTTTCTTATTTGCCTTTCTAATTTATCTACTGTTTTATCTACTGCTGCATAAAAATCTTCCTGAGATTCTTCCGATCTCAAAATAAATGATTTTAATGGTATAGTTATTTCTACTATTTGATTATGGCCTTTAACTTTAATAACAACAGTTGCACGAATACTATTTGAATCTTCTAAGTATTTTTCTAATTTACCTAGTTTTTCTTCGATATAACTTTTCATTGCATCTGTTACTTTTATTTTAGAGCCACGGATAACTAATTCCATATAATCACCTCCTAATATTATTATAACATGTATTAAATATCTTTAAAGAAAAATATTCAAAATTTATAATTAAAAAACCACCTATTTTGTAACAGCTGGTTCTTTTACTAACTTAACATGTAATGCTTGATATCCTTTGCTAGTATCGGCAAGAGTAAATTCTACATACTGGCCTTCTGATAATGTTTTATATCCGTCAGATTCAATTGTTGAATAATGTACAAATATATCTTCATTTTCTTTATATTCTATAAATCCATATCCTTTTTCATTATTGAACCACTTAACTCTTCCTATCATACCACACCTCTTTTCCTAACTTATACTACTCAACTAATTTTGGTTGAGCTACATTAGTGTAACAAGTTAAACTTTTATTACATAAAATTTCCTTTAACTGCTAATTTATTTCTTTTTAAAGTCAATTTTTCTACAAATAGTTACATATTCTTTATTTACTATGCGCCTAGAATATTAATAAACGAAAGATATTAAATTTATAAAAAAGAATGTTATTATTTT
Source organism: uncultured Mycoplasmatota bacterium (assembly GCA_948434005.1). Lineage (GTDB taxonomy): Bacteria > Bacillota_I > Bacilli_A > RF39 > UBA660 > UMGS995. The sequence continues at coordinate 104,221 of CAOJEH010000001.1, read as the reverse complement.
TATCGTAGACGAGGTGTGTAGTATGAAATCGTTTTTTATGAATAGAATGTTATCTTTCTTATGTAAGTATAACAATTATTCTAAAGAAGAAATAGAAAAGCTAAATTATGGCTTAGAAGGGATATATTTAACAATAACTAAATTAGTTGTGATAATTGTTTTGGCTTTGTTATTAAATATATTTAAAGAAGTTATTGGTTTATTAATTCTATTTAATATTATTAGATATTTTGGATTTGGAGTACATGCTAAAAATAGTAGTGAATGTTTAATTACATCAATATTGCTATTTATAGTGTTACCATATATTTTTATAAAATTAGTTAATGGTAATCACATATTATATATAATATCTTTTATCAGTATATTAACATTCATACCTTTTGCACCTGCTGATACAATAAAAAGACCTTTTAATAACAAAAGGAAAAAATTAATTAGAAAGATATTAACTATAATAATTGGAATTATTTATCTAATATGCAGTATTGTTATAGATAATATAATTTTATCTAAATTATTTTTATTAGCAATAATGATTCAAGCTATTGTAATTAACCCTATAACTTATAAGGTTATGAATGAATCATATAATAATTCAAAAAATGCTAAAAAGATATCTAAATGATGTTTTTTTAAATAGAAGTAAGAAGGGAGTAGTAAAAATATGAAGAAGAGATTAGCTGCAATAGTTAGTGCTGTTGCATTAATGGTTACTGGCGCTGCTAGTATGGGATGTATGTTTTTCTTTACTGAAGAGCCTAATGCATTAAAGTCATTTAATGACTAATAAAATATTAAAAATAAAGAAGCAGTATTAATTATTTCTGCTTCTATTTTTTATAACTAACCTTTGAATATAATACTTATCCATTATACTTTGCTCTTCTTTTAACCAATTATTCTTTGCAAGCATTTTTCCAGCAAAGTATAACCCCTTTCCATGACCTTTTCCTTTAGTTGTAAAACCATTTTCATTTCTTCTACTAATATCATTTTTGTTATTAAAGGTATTAGTTATTACAATATTTATATCATTATCAAAATCATATATTTCTATGGAAAGAATCTTCTTTCTTGTCTCTATAGCACCTTCTATTGCATTATCCAAATATATACCTATTAATCGGCATATTGTTTTCATATTATCTTCAGACAGTTTCTTTATTAAGTCTGATTTTTTTATACTGATATCCAATTCAACATGTATCTTTTTACTTTCGGCAACTGATATTTTATAATACAACAATCCTTTTAAACCACCATTAGGAATAGGCTTTAACTGATTAACAGTATCATTTGCTATATTAATATTATCTAGTAATATACTGTCTATTTTATCTTTTAATTTCTTTTCTTTTGTCATACACCTAAGTGATGATAATTGATTTCTATATTCATGTCTATTTAGTTGTTCTTTTTCTATCCAATCTTCAAATATTTGAATATACTTAAATAAATTATCATATTCATCATTCAACTTATTGTATTGGTTATTTTCGTTAATAAATATATAGCAAAATACTATTAACGTTAATAATATGAATATATTAGCAAAGTACTGAGAATCTAATTTAAATTCACTTGGCATTGAATAAGTTACAACTACTATTACAGTTATAAGTATTATAAGTAGCACTATAGTTGAAATATTTTTATTCTCTGTTTTTGAAGTGAAGTATTCACATTTCTTTCTACATATTGGTATTAAAAAAATTGCAATGCTTAAAGAACTGACTATCACATTACTAAATATTCTTAAATACCATATTCCTCTTATGTCATTTAGATTAACAAAATTTAGAAAAATTACAGAATTAAGAAAATCTGCTAACATTTGTATTAAAATTGTAATGGCTGTACATGTAAGAGTTTTTGTCATTGAACCATTAAAATTTATTTTTAGAAATAATATTATAGCTAAGTAATTTGATATTATATATATAATATTATAACTTCCACTATAAAAAATTGTTTGTAATGTTAACAATATTATTAAAGAAAGGAAGAATTTTACTGAAAAAATATTACTATTATCTCCCATTAATTTTTTTACTATAAATATTATACTAAAATTTAATATCAAGCTACATATTATACTAGTTACTACTGCAGACACTTTCTATCAACTCCTTCTTTTTATTTCTTGATATTAAATGTGTATGGTCTCCGTTTTTAAAAGTAATTTTATTTTTTCTTATTTCATACTTCGAAATTTCATTTACATTTACTATCATACTTTTATGGATTTTTAAAAATCTATCATCTAGTTTCTTATATACTTCACTCAAAGTTCCTGGTATTGCTTGTTCACCATACTTAGTTTTTATGATACATCTTTTACTATCTGTTTCTTTTTCAATATAAATTATTTGTCTATATTCTAGTTTATAGTATGTATGATTATATTCATAACTTAGCATTTTATATCTTTTATCATATGATTTCATTGCAATTAATAAATCTTCTTTTATTTTTTTATCACAATTATCAAATTTTACTATAAAATCTAATAAATATAATCTACTACTTAATGCTTCGTATTTATATTCTGCATAAGAAGTCATGATGATTATAGCAGAAACCCAATCATCATATTTTTCTCTAATCATTCTGGCGGCATCTAATCCTGAACCATTATTAGTTTTTATATCTAAAAAGTATATTTTAAAACCATTATCTTCTTTTACTATATCTTCAAACTTTTTATTATAAGCATCAAATTCATATATTTTATAATCTATATCATAGTTCATCATAAAACTTAAAATACAACTTTTAGTATTTTTTCTTATTTCTTTTTCGTCCTCACATATAATAAAGTTTATCATGATATCACCACCATAGTAATTTTACCACATTTTTCCAAATATAGGATAAGATTAACAAAAAAGCAACTTCATTTTAAAGTTACTTTTTCTTAGATTTCTTCTTTTGTTTCTTTTTTGGTTTAATCATAAGTTTTCTTTCTATCTTTTTAGTTAATTTAGGACTCTTATCAGAAATAATACTTGTATGTAGTACAAACCATAACACTATTATAAAAATAATTATATAAACTATTTTTCCTAGTTTTGGATCTTTTATAGTATAAAGAATTGAAGCAAGTGCGAATAAGATATTCATTCCATATATTATTAAAACTGTTGTTCTTTGTGAAAAGTTCATTCCTAATAATTGATGATGTAAGTGTTGTTTATCAGCAGAAAAGATTGGTTGTTTTTTTAGCATTCTTCTTATTATAGCAAAAGCAGTATCCAATATTGGAATTCCTAATATTAATAATGGTACAAATAAAGATGTTAGGGCTGCTCCTTTAAATTCTAATAATGTAATAATTGCAATTATAAAACCTTCAAAAGTTGCACAATCTCCAGCAAATATTTTTGCAGGATAGAAGTTATGCAATAAAAATCCTAACGTAGAACCTAACATTATAAATGTTAAAATCATAACTAAGCTTCCACTTCTTGCTTGATAAAATCCAATTATACCTATAGTTAAATAGAAAATAGTACAAACTCCTCCGCTTAATCCATCTAGTCCATCTATTAAATTAATTATATTACAACAACCAACTATAAATATTAATGTTAATGGATATGCAAAGATTCCAAAATTTACTGAGAACCCAAATGCTGTTACGTTATTTAGTAAAATACCACCATAAAATACAATAACTGCTGCTGCCGCTAGCTGTCCCAATAGTTTTTGGTAAGCTCTAATAGGTTTTATATCATCCACTATTCCAGTTAATATCATAATGAAACTTCCTATTAAAATAGAATTCATCTGAATACTTTGTTGACCAAATAACATATAACCAAATAGAAAACTTAAATAAATTCCTAAAGCTCCTAGTTTTGGAATAGTTTTCTTATGTATATGTCTATGTCCTTCTTCTTTTCTAGGAATATCTACTGCACCTATATGATTAGCTACTCTTTTCATTATTGGCATCATAATTGCAGAAAACACAAATGTTACAGCTACTATTTGTAGAGCGTCTAATATATTACTTTTCATATTTTTCCTCTTTTCTATTTAATTATATCAAAATTTATTTAACAAAAAAAGACTATTTTAGTCTTCTTCTAATTCACTAGGTCTTTCTAATAAAACCCCAGTTCCTTCTACAACACATGTTAGTGGTGAATCTGCAATTAACACAGGAACTTCTAATTCTTTATTTAATAAGTCTGTTAGTCCTTTTAACATTGCCCCTCCACCAGTCAAGACAAGGCCTTTATTAACTATATCTGCTGATAACTCTGGGGGTGTTTGTTCTAAAACTCCTGTTGCTGCTTTTACAATTTTATAAACACTATCTTTTAAAGCTATTTCAGTTTCTTCTTGAGTAATAGTTATCATATGAGGAAGTCCTGTTATTAAATTTCTACCTTTAACTTCTAGAGTTGCTTTTTTATCTGGTTTATAGCAACTAGCAAAATTTATTTTTATTTCTTCTGCAGTTCTATCACCTATTAATAGTTTATATTTATCTCTTATATATTTTACTATATCTTGATTAAAAACATTACCTGCTACTCTAATAGAAGATGATGTAACTATATCATTTAATGATAAAACTGCAATATCTGTAGTACCTCCACCAATATCTATTACCATATTAGCAGTTGGTTTTGATATATCCATTCCTGCTCCTATAGCAGCTACTTTTGGTTCTTCTTCTATAAATACTTTTCTAGCACCTGTTCTTTCTGCTGCTTCTTTAATTGCATTTTTTTCTACAGGAGTTATATTAGATGGGCAGCATATTAATATTCTTGGTCTTGTTATAAATGATTTACCCTTTATTTTTTTTATAAATGAGTTCAACATTATCTCTGTAATTTCAAAGTCTGCAATTACGCCATCTTTCATTGGTCTTATTGCTTTTATTTTACCTGGTGTTCTTCCTAACATTTCATTTGCTTCAGTACCAACGGCAATTACCTTTTTTGTTTCAGTATCTATTGCTACTATACTTGGTTCATTTAAAACTATGCCTTGACCTTTTATATATATCAATACATTAGCTGTTCCCAAATCTATTCCTATATCTTTTGATAGCATATAATCACTCCTTTTTTGTAATCATTATATATTTTACCATAAAATTGCTATTTTATAGTATTTTTTTTATATTTTTTTTGAGTAGATAATCCTCCAAGATAATGTCTTATCCTAATATGATCTAAAAATAGGTTATTTATATCTGAATATAACTCTTTATTTATAAGTTTTAGTCTATTTCTCATATCATTATGTACTGTACTTTTACTTACTCCTATTATATCAGCTAACTCTCTAATAGTTAACTTTTTTTCTATTAGTAAATTTGCTTCTTTAAGTACTCTTTCCTTTATATTTCTTTTCAACTAAAAAACCTCTTTCTATTAAAGTATAGTAAGTTTTTTAGATTTTATGAGAAAAAAATAGCATTTATTTAAATGCTACTCATTTTTTAATTCTTTATCTATATATAGATTTGGATCTACTACTTGACCGTTTGTATATAGTTCAAAGTGTAAATGATTTCCCATATCTTTATCTAGTTTATTTGTTCCACTTTTTCCGATAACTTGACCTTGAGTAACTGTATCACCTTTTTTTACTGATACTTCGCTTAGGCTTTGATATGTAGTTACATAATCATTACCATGTTTTATTTCTACTACATTTCCCAACACTTCATCTTGTTTTACATCTGTAACTGTTCCATCAAGAACTGATACAACATCAAAAGTTTCGTTTAATGTATAATCAACTCCTGAATTTTGAATATAGCTTCCATCATAATATGTAATTGAGCTTTCTTGATTTTTACTTTCTCCTTTATAATCATAATATGTTTTACCTACTGTTACTTTTTCATTAGTATATGGTTTAATCATCTTAGTTGTTTGGTTCATAACTGGAATTTGACTATCCATTATAACGTTAGATACATATGTATAATTTTCTTCTACTTTCTCACCTTTCATACTATTGCTTATTAAATATGCTCCTGTTACTACAGTTACAAATAAAACTGCATATAATGTTGGAATTACAAAACTTTTTGGTCTTAACCTTTTTTTCATATTATCACCTCATTAAAAGTTTGAACCAAAAAAAAAGTTTTATACTTCTTTTAAAAAATTTTTACAGACATAAATAAATCCATAAAGAAATTTGCTACTAAATATATTAGTGAAATTCCTAATAAAAAGTAAAAAACTCTTGCTTGTACAATTTTATTTTTTTTAAAAATTTTATTTATATTAACAGAATCCATTGACCATATAACTATAATTGTTGAGAAAAGATATACTAAAAATTTAGATGACATGATTTTCCTCGTATTCCATTATTTTATTAACACGTCTTTGATGTCTTTCATCATTTATAACTTCTGCACTCATAAATGCATCAATATATTCTTTTATATTATTCATATTATCTGTGTAATTAAATGTCATTACATTGGCACCATTATCATTTCTACTTAAGGTTGCATCTTCTTTCGAATTTATTTTAGCACATCTAATTCCTTTTACTTTATTTGCTGCGATTGACATTCCAATTCCGGTTCTACACACTAATATTCCTATATCTACTTCTTTTTCTACTACTTTATTACATACTAAAAAAGCAAAGTCTGGATAGTCATCTGTAGGTGTATTATTAGGGCTACAATCTATTACTATATTATTTTTACTTTCTAAATATTTTATAATTTCTTGTTTATATTCTACTCCACGATGGTCACTTGCTATAGCTATTTTCATAATATCCTCCTATATATAATTATATTGTATATAATAACAGTTATTTTAAACCATGTCAAAATATAGATATTTTTATAACTTAATTTTCAAAAAAAAAGTTGCTATTATTAAGCAGCTGTTTCTTCTTGAGTAAATCCATACTTTTTATTAAATTTATCTACACGACCTGCACGTGATGCTCCTCTTTGTTTTCCTGTATAAAAAGGATGACATTTTGAGCAAACTTCTACACTGATTTCTTTCTTATTTGATTTAGTTTTGAAAGTTTCTCCACAGGCACAAGTTACTGTGCATTCCATATATTCTGGATGTATTCCTGCTTTCATACTCTTCTCTCCTTCCGCCATAACTTATAAAAGTTATAGTAATTAAATGCGTTATTAGTATAACAAGTTTTTTATATTTTTTCAAGTTTTTTTCATTTTTTTACATTTTTCGTATGATGGTTTCACTTTTTCCATTACTTTTTCTTTTTGATATCTTATTATAGTTAACTCTTTACATTTATCTATTTGATGACTTCCATTTATTTCACAGAAGTCTACATCAACTAGCCTTCCGTTCATATATAAAGAGCCCATTATTAAAGTATAAATTTCTCTATCTTTAATATGCTTATGGTTTTTTATTGATGATCCTTTTGGTAAAACTAAGTATCCCGATTCGTAATTAGTTTCTTCAATATTACCACTGACACGGATTTTTAATACTTTTCCTGTAGCAATAGTTGTAGGTAATATACTTATTTCTTCATATTCCCCTATAGTTTCTATAAATGATTTGATTTTCCCCATACTTACACCTCATTTATTAGTGCATATTATACTATACTTTTAATTAATAATCAATATTATCTTTAATATTAATATATATTTTTTTATATCCTTTAATATTTGGATAATAACTATTAGGATTATCTATATATAAATCTAATTTATTATTCATATTACTATTATCTATATAGATAATATTATTTTTTTTAGAATACTCTTTATATTTATAATTTAAGTTGTCTAATAATTTTTTTTCCACAGAATTTTGTGGATAAAAGTTATAATATCCTATTAAGTAAATATCTTTTTTATAGTATTTTTTTATTTCTACTATTAACTGATCTAAATCTATAATTATATTTTGAATTATTTTTTCTTTTCTATTATCAATATTTCCTTGAATACTATTTCTATATATTAAATCGTTTAAACCTATAGAGATTGTTAATATATTTGCTTCTCGTAGAGATTTTTTTATACTTTCATTATTATATTGTTTATTTATTAGTATTTCATTATATAAATCTTTTATTTTAGTATCGGTTTCTGAATAGTTATAATAGTTATTTAGTCTATTGTTTTCATCATAATAGTCTTTTAAGTAATCACTATATCCATAACTGTTTTCTCCATATGAATTAATACCTTTAGCATAGCCATCTCCTAACGATATATAATTAATATTTTTTATATTACTATTATTAGTATAAATTATATATATGAGAATACAAGTTACTACAAATACTATTAATTTTAGGTGTTTTTTTATTATTTTCATTTTCCCTCCAAAAAAAAGAATAAAGCTATAATATTATATTTCTTTATTCCTTATTTTAGCACCTACACTTGTTAATTTTTCAACTATCTGTTCATATCCTCTTAAGATATGTTCTACGTTTGTTATGGTTGTAGTACCTTCTGCTATCAAACCTGCTGCTATCATAGCAGCTCCTGCTCGCAAATCTGTTGCGACTACTTTTACTCCTTTAAGTTCAGTTGGTCCTATTATAGTAGCTGTTTGATTTTTAATTGTTATATCTGAACCTAAATTATTTAAATATACTATATGCATAAATCTATTTTCCCATATAGTTTCTATTACTTTACTTTTTCCGCTACATTGAGTAAGTAAGACAGTTAATGGTTGTTGCAAATCCGTTGGAAATCCTGGATACACAGCAGTTTTTACAGTAGTTGCTTTGTAATTATCTTTTTTAGATACAACTAAATAATCTTGACCTACTTCTATATCAACACCAATCTCTATTAATTTTGATATTAGAGAATCTAAGTGTTCTGGAATTATATTATCTATTTTTAAATTTTTTCCACATAGTGCACCTATTATAGTATAGGTACCTGCTTCTATTCTATCTGGAATTATTTCATGAAAACATTTATGAAGGCTATCTACACCTTGGATTTTAATTGTTGAAGTTCCTGCACCACTTATTCTAGCACCCATATTATTTAAAAATGTAGCAATGTTAACTATCTCTGGTTCTCTAGCTGCATTATCAATTATTGTTGTTCCTTTGGCTTTAGTTGCCGCTAACATGATGTTAATAGTTGCACCTACTGATGCAAAATCTAAGCAAATATTAGCGCCCTTTAGTTCATCTGCTTCAACAATATATTTATTTCTATCATTAGTAACTTTAGCACCTAAAGCTTCAAATCCTTTTAAATGAAGATTTATTGGTCTAGCACCTATTGAACAACCTCCTGGAAAATACATAACTGCTTTTTTATATTTTCCAAGTAATGCTCCCATAAAATAATATGATGCTCTTAACTTCTTCGAATAATTTTCTGTTATTTCTACATTTATCATCTTAGAAGGATCTATTATAACACTCTCACTAGCTCTTTTTACAGAAACATTTAGTGAATTTAAAATTTCACATAATGCATCTGTATCAGTAAGCTCTGGAACATTACAAACTGTTACTTCTTCATCGGATAATATTGCCGCTGGAAGTATAGCTACACATGCATTTTTAGCACCACTTACTCTAATTGTTCCAGATAACTCTTGTCCTCCTGTTATTTCTAAAGCTTTCATTTTCATACCTCAAATCTATTCTATATATTTTATTACTATTTTTTAAAGTAGTTACACTTTTAATCAACTAATATTCATTATAGATAATTTATGATGTTTAGTCAATCTTATGACAAAAGTTACCAAAAAGTAAATGTGATATAATATGGATATGGAGATGAATATTATGAAAAGACCAAAGTTTGCTATATCGACAGTATGTTATCTTTCTAAAAATAATGAAACCCTATTTTTACAATTTAATAAAAAGTGGGGACAAGTATATTCTCCCCCAGGTGGAAAAATGGAATATGGGGAAAGCCCCTTAGAGTGTATTATTAGAGAATACGAAGAGGAAACTGGATTAACTCTTAAAAATCCTAAACTTAAGGGTTATTCATATTGGAATTTCATTGATGAAGAATATGGAGTTATATTTATTTATACAGCATCTGAATATAGTGGTACTATTAAAGAAAGTATAGAAGGTAAATTATTTTGGATTAAAAATGAGAAAATTAGCAATTTAAAGCAATTTGATATGAATTCTAAATTTAATGATTTAATTTTTAGTGATGAAATGTTTGAAGCAAACATGAAATTAGATAAGAATAATATGGTTAAAGAATATATAATTACAAAAATATAGTAAATCATTTTAAAAACACCAAATTACATTTGTAATAAGGTGTTTTAATTGTATATTTATTAGTTACTAGTGTTTTTTACAAACTCTTTTTTATTTGTTGATTTTAATTTATCAATTCTTTTTTCTTTTAAATAATCTGGTAAAAGATAAGCTAAACCTTCTGGAGCAGTATAGTATAAATAAATAAGGGTTGGTTTACCTTCTTCATTTTCATACCAATTATCCATAGGATTTTCTGTAACTAAATGTCCTGTTTCTAATCCTAATTTTACAAGAGTACTTTCACAAGCAATTGCATATTGTGGTATAAAAGTAACTTGATCAAATAATGTATCAACTATTTCTCTAACATCATCTATTTTATTTTTTACTTCTTCTTTACTAATTGTTGGTGTTTTATCAAAATTATAATGTATATATTCATTAATACTCCTTGCAATTTTTTCATAGCACATATATTCCTGCGCAGTAGGCCAAGTACTATGTTCTGCTAAAAGTTTCATAAAACGCATATCATCCATATTTAATTACCTCTTTCCATTAAAATGTATATATATTATATCATTACTATATTATTCTGTATAATACTTATTTCTTATACTTTTATAACTTTTAGTTATATGTTATTTATCGAAACATACACCAAATTAAAAGAGATTTTAAAGCTAATAAAAATAGTATTATTATACCTATTACCTTTGATATTTTACCTACTTTATCACTTAAAAACTTTCCTAAGATAAGTCCTAAAAAAGTAAATGTAGCACTTATTATAGAAAAAATAATACCTGCTGTTATTAAATTTTTATTCTCTAGGGATAATACTATTCCTACTGAAAAACTATCTATACTTACTGCTATTGCAAATAAGATTATATCTAGTATTCCTCCTAATTCGTTTTTAACATCTTCTTCTTTAAATGATAAAATCATTTCTACTCCTAAAATTATAAATACTATACCTGATATTAAATTACTATATGTTGTAAAATTTGTTAATAAAATATGACTAAGATATCCTCCTAAGTTAGGCATTATAAAATGAAATATACCTACTACTAATGATAATAGTATTATTTTTTTTCTATCTATACCATTGGTACCATATATAATTGCCAGGGAAAATGCATCCATACTTAATCCTATAGCCATTAAAAAATAATAGAATATTAAAGACATAGTATCACCTTTTATATTCTATTATTAAAACTCTTTAAAAATACTTATCAATCACTTCTTTTATGAATGAAGAATACTCAATGTTATCTTTTTTTGTTTCCTCTCCTTCTAATAAACAGAGTGGTGGGAATAATACACACCAGAAGTTTTCACCTGCTCCATCACCTAATGTCACTACTAATGATTCATATTCTCCTTCTGGATAATTAACATTCTTATATTTTTTTTCTGGAAAATAATTATTACCGTAGTTTATAGTATAACTTTCATTTATATTATTTTCCTTTATAGTCTTATCTATATTTAATTTAAATTTATCTATATTTGACTTTAAGGCTATTCTTGATTCATTTATATTATTACTACTAGCCAAAATATCAGTAACATCATTTTTTAAATTATTAGCAATAAGTTTTTTATTTTTTTGATCTTTATTACTATTACTATTTGCAACTACTCTAAATCTTATTGATTCTTTAGGAATCATAACTTCTTTACTACTGTTATTTGATATAATAAATAGTATTGTTAATATTAATATAATTGTAATTAGTTTTCTCATAGAAAAACCACCTTTCATATGAATAGTGGTCCTATTATTTATTTTTTATTCATTTTTTGTAATAAATATCATTCTATCTTTTTCAGACAAATCCTTCCTGCATTCTATTTTTATATTTTTTAGATTATCTATTGCTAACTTTTTTATATCTTCTTTTTGAGTATAACCTATTTCAAAAGCTATTAAATATTTATCATTCAAATATTTATTAATATCTTTTAAAATTCTTTTATATATATCTAGACCATCTAGTCCTGCATATAAAGCTATATGTGGTTCATTATTTTTTACAATTTCTTCTATTTCTTCATTATCTTTTATATATGGAGGGTTACTTATTATAACATCATATTTCTTATTTACATTTTCAAATAAATCACTCTCTATAAAATTAACTTCTAAATTAAGCTCTAGAGCATTTTTTTTGGAAACATATAAGGCATCCTTACTAATATCTAATAAATCCACTTCTGCACTTGGAAATTCTTTTTTTAAAGTTAGACCTATTACACCACTGCCACAACCTATATCTAATATTTTTATGTTTTTATTAAAATTGTTTTTTATATACTTTATAGTATTTTCTACAAGTTCTTCTGTTTCAAATCTAGGAATCAAAACATTTTGATCTACCATAAATTTATTTCCATAAAAATTTACATTACCTAGTACATATTGAAGAGGCTTACCGTTTCTTAGAGAATCTATTTCCATTTTAAATAGTTCTACTTTTTTTTCTTCTACATAGTCTCCTAAATGATTTAGAAGTTCTAAGGGATTTAAGTTTAATAAATCTGCTAGTAAAAATTTTACATGGTCAGAATGACAATATCCTTTCCCATATATTAAAAGGTCTTCAACTCTCACTTGTTACCTCTTCTTTGCATATTTGATATTCTTTTTTCTTTTTGATAACTTTTGTTCTGTTTTTTCCTAGTTGTCATAATTTGGTATGCTCTTGCTTCTTCAGGAGTCTTATCTGAAGTCATCTCTATTTGAGCCTTTTTAAGTTCTTTATCTTTTACACATATTTGAGTAGTTTTTTTCTTACAACAACTACAAGGAATATCTTTATCACTATATAGTTTTGTTTCTCTACTCTTTAATTCTTCTGCTAAATTAACATTATAACATTCCAAACATATAAATTGATTTAATACTGTTGCTTCATTTTTATCATTTTTTGTATATACTTTCTGAATATATGAATACTCTTTAGGTAGTTGTGATCTTGTATCACTATTATTTTTAGTATCCATAGGTTGTGATAATTTATTACCTCTTTTTCGTCTTCTTCTTTTTTTAGATCCAGTTTTTGTTTTATTTTCAACATTTTGTTGATCTTTATTATTACTATTTTGTGAATCTACAGATTGTGTTCCTTTTGATTTAGCTACAATTTTTTGTAGTTCTTCAGCAGTATCTTTCTTAGTATTTTCTGGCATTCTCCCTTTTATTTCTTTTCTCCAAGTTTTATTTTTTCTATTCATTTCCTTCTAACTTCCTTTTTTGGTCTTCTGCAATTAATGCATTTATTATATCTCCCATATCTCCATCCATAACTCTATCTAGTTGTTTTGTAGTAAATCCAATTCTATGGTCTGTTACTCTATTTTGTGGATAGTTATATGTTCTAATCTTTTCTGCTCGATCACCTGTACCAATTTTACTTCTTCTCATTTCTCCTTGTTCTTCTTCTTGTTTTTGTAATTGTTGTTCATAAAGTCTAGCTTTTAAAACTTTCATAGCTTGCTCTTTATTTTGAATTTGACTTCTTTCATTTTGACATGTTACTACAGTATTAGTTGGTAGATGGGTTATCCTTACTGCTGAATCTGTAGTATTTACTCCTTGTCCCCCACAGCCACTTGATCTATAAATATCTATTCTTAAATCATTTGGATTTATATCTACTTCTACATCATCATCTACTTCTGGCATTACTAATACTGTTGCGGTTGATGTTTGAAGTCTACCATTAGATTCTGTTACAGGAACTCTTTGTACTCTGTGTGAACCACTTTCATATTTCAATTTAGAATAAGCTCCTTCTCCTTTTATGATAAACTCAATTTGACTATATCCTCCAGCAGTTCCTTCTACAGAGTTATATACTTTATAACTAAAACCATTACTTTCAGCATATCTAGTATACATTCTAAATAAATCACCTGCGAAGATATTAGCTTCATCCCCACCTGCAGCTCCTCTGATTTCTATAACTACGTTCTTACTATCATTAGGATCTTTAGGAATTAATAATATTTCTAATTCTTTATCTAAATTTTCTTGTTCCTTCTTATAGGCTACTAAGTCTTCTTTAGCTATTTCTCCTAATTCGGGATCTTTAATCATTTCCTCACTATCTTTTATATTTTCTAATACTTTTTTATACTTCTTATAGCAAGTTACTATTTCTTCCAAATCTCTCAATTCTTTAGAAAGTTCTGTAGTTTTCTTTATATCACTTAATACTTCCGGCTTAGCTAACTCAGCTTCAATTGTTTCATATCTGGCTAGAGTCGCTTCTAATCTTTCAATCATAGTTATCTCCCTTTCTAATTAATTATTCATATTATAGCATACTTTATATATAAAAACTAGAATTATTCTTCTAATTCTAGTTCATCCTCATCTATAACCACTAAATCTTTTAAATCTTCTTCTGCACTATCATAATCATCGCTATCTGTGTCATCATAGTTATCTTCTTCTATTTCTTCTTGTATTTCTTCTTTATCTTTTATTTCTTCCTCGTCATCATCATCGTCTTCTTCTTCACTATCTACTACTTTTACTAACTTATCTGATGTATGACGACTTCTTAAATCCCAAGTTCCATCAGATAATAATATAAATCTTTTATCTGTTGCTAGTGCAGTATAATAATCTCCTATTTTTTCATCAAAAGTTTTTTTCGGTAATCCTAATAGAGATATTATTTCACTAAATAAATCCTTTGTATTTATAGACTTCTTACTTCCTTCTAATAAGTAAAAAGTTATATCTTTATTTGATAATAATTCTAATTCCTCTTTTGGCATTTTTTTGATATCCATAATAATCCTCCTTAATCAACTAAATTATATGCGAGTAATTATAATGTTGATATAAATAATACATTAAAACTTATAACATATATTATTTCTAATTACAATAGTTTTTACATTTTTTCTGGAACCTTTAGTCCTAAAATATCTAGTAATAAAAGATTTGTATTATAAACTGTATTGGTTAAAACTAACCAAGATTCTTGTAAATCTTTATCATTTTCTAATAATACTTTATTCTCCGCATAAAATTTATTATATTTATTTGTTAAACTATATATATAGTCTGCAACTTCATTTAATGATTTTGATTCTAAAGATTTAGTAAGTATATTAGGTAATTCTAACAATTCTAAAACTATATCTCTATCAGTATCATTATTTATTTTTATGTAATTATCTTGTTTATATTCTTTTCCTTTTTCTAGTAGAGATTTCATTCTAATGGTTGAATATAAAAGATATGGACCAGTTTTTCCTTCAACATCAGAAAACTTTTCTGGATTAAATATATAATCTGTTGTTCTATATGGTATAAAGTCAGCATATTTAATTGTTGCAACGGCAATATCATTTATAGTTTCTTCTACTTTATCTTCTTTTACAATATCATAATTTATTCTTTTTCTTGTTTCTTCTTTTACTAATTCTATTAAACTATTTAATGGCATTACTCCACCGTCTCTTGTTTTAAAAGGTTTGCCATCTGGACTATTCATTGTTCCAAAACCAATATATTCTAATTTTACATCATCATCTATTAAATTAGCTTTTCTTGTTGCACGAAATACTTGTTCAAAATGAAGTTGTTGTCTTCCGTCAGCACAATACCATATTTCATCTGGATTAAACTTCTTTTTTCTTTCTAAGATTGTAGCTAGATCTGTAGTTTCATAAGATACACTTCCATTAGATTTAACTAATAATAATGGTGGCATCGGAGAAGTCTCATCTTCTTCTTTTACTTCTATAATTGTTGCACCTTCACTTTGCTTGGCAACATTTTTTTCTTTTATTATCTCTAATAATTCAGGGATGTAATCTGAAGCATCACTTTCTCCTTCCCATAAATCATAATATACATTTAAGCTATCATATACTTCTTTTATTTCTTTTTTTGATATATCCATTATTCTTTTCCATAAATCATAAATTCCTCTTTCATGATTTTGTAGTTTTGTAGTAATTATTCTAGCTTCTTCTAAATATTTTTCATCTTCTTTAGCTTTTGTACTAGCTACTGGATATATCTTCTCTAAATCTGAATTTGTAATAGGCAAAGCTATTTCACTATAATCACCAGTATATGCTTCATCAAAATAAGGTAAGGTTGGATACATTTTTTTTATTTCTAAAATCACTAATCCTAAAGGTCTACCATAATCTCCTAAATGGGCATCACTAATAACTTCATAACCTAGTCTTTTTGCAAGCCTTTTCAAAGATTCTCCAAGATTTGCGCTTCTTAAATGACCAACGTGTAATGCTTTTGAAACATTCGCTCCACCATAATCTATAATTATTTTTTTATATTCTTTCTGATCTATATTCTTATCTATATCACTATTAATAGAGTTAATTGTTTTTAATAAAAAATTATCAGAAAGACTTATATTTATAAAACCAGGACCTGCGATATTAATATCTTTTAGTCTATTATCTTTTTCTAATTCTTCTTTTATCTCTTCTGCAATAACTCTAGGATTTTTACTATATTTTTTGGCAAGATTCATACAATCATTTATTTGATAATCCCCTAAATCTTTTCTTTTAGATACTTCTAAAGTAAAACTATCTAGTTGATATCCTAAATCATCTATAATCCTTTTAATATCATTTTCTAATTCTTTTATAATACTCATAGTATCACTCCATATCTATTACATAGCTATATAATTCATTATCTAATAAATATTCTATAGTTATTTTTTTATTGTTATTTACTATATTTTTTGTTTTTAATACTAAACCTATTTCTTTTTTTAACTCTTTAATATAAACACTAGCTTTATTTATATTAAAATTATATTCCATATAAATATCTTTATCTTCTCTTATTAATATATTACTTTTTATATCATATAAAACATTAGTCAACTTATCATTATTTTCTTTATAACTTATTTTATCATTTTTAATCTCTATATCTACATTGTAAATTATTTTATCATTTTTTGTTATTAGACTTATTTTAGCTTTTTTATTCATTTGGTACTCCTCAAAAATACATTTCAAATTATAACATAAGAGATGTTATCCTGCAACTTCTATTTATTTTCAATATTATTTATTGTAAATGATTTTTTTACTATATCTAATACACCACTACCACAATAAGTACAAACCTTATTATTTAGTGTTTTAATAGGTGCGCCACAATTTGGACAATTTAAGCCTATTGCTTTTATATTTTTCTCTAATTTTTCTTCATTTATAACATAAATATATTCAGTTGTTATACGATCTTGTTTTAATCTATAATTATTATTATTTTCTTTATAACTATATTGTAGGGCTGTTTGAAAATATATAGTAGAAATACTATTAGATTTTTCATATTTACTTATAACAGTTTTATGTATTTTTATATTTTTATAGGATGCATTATTTTGTTTTATATCATCTATTTTATTAATAACATACTCTTTTATCTTTTTATTTTTAATATTTAAATATTTTATATCTTTCTTTTCAAAAGCATTAAAACATTCTAAAATTACTTTTTCTGCTTCACTTTTTAATTCATTTATATTTAGTTCTGGAAAATCCTTTTTTATTTTATCTAAATATATAGAATCCATATTTGATAAAGATTTGGGTAATTCTTCATCCATGATTTTTTCTTGTTCTATAATATTATTTATATTTGTTGTACCAAAATATTTCATAATAAAATTATTTACTTTTCTTTTAGCTATTATATACACAATTATTATAAATATTATTAAAATTATTACACCTATTAAAAATGCCATTTGTATCACCTACTTTTTTTGTAATTATATCACAATTATTTTAAAATTATATACATATTTTAGTTTTAATAATTTCATACTAATTTTAGAAGGAGAAGATTATATGAAATTTTTTAAAACTTTATCTAAATTAATCGTAATAATTATAGTTTTCTTCGCTTTAATAAAACTTAGTACTATTTTATATTTAAAGAGTACTGATAGATTAGAAATAGGTACTGCTAATAATATATTATTATATGATAAAGATAATAATTTATATTTTGAGGGAAATAAATCTAAGGAGTGGACTCCTCTTAATAAAATTTCTAAACATATTATTAATTCAACTATATATACTGAAGATAAACATTTTTATGAACATGCAGGATTTGACTATTTAAGAATATTAAAAGCTTCTATTATTAATATAACTAGTGGAGATACAAGTCAAGGAGCTTCTACTATTACTCAACAATATGCTAAAAACTTATTTTTAGATTTTGATAAAACTTGGAAGCGTAAATGGGATGAAATGTGGTATACAATAAGAATAGAAGAGGATTACACTAAAGACGAGATTTTAGAGGGATACTTAAATACAATAAATTATGGACATGGTATGTATGGAGTTGAAAATGCTAGTCAATTCTATTTTGGAAAAAGTGCTAAAAAGCTTAATCTTGCAGAAGCTAGTATGATTACAGGAATACCAAAGTCTCCTTCTAATTATTCTCCTTTAGTAGATTTTGATACCGCTAAAAAAAGACAATTATTAGTATTAGAGTCACTTGTTGATAATGGAATAATTACTGAAGGTCAAAAAAATGAAGCCTATAATGAGAAATTAAATATTGTAGGTAAAAAAGTAGATGGAAACTTATCTACTGCAATGTATTATCATGATGCAGTCTTAAAGGAGTTGGAAACAATTGATAGTATCCCTAAATCGTTAAATGACACTAAGGGATTAAAAATATATACTACATTTTCAGAAAGTGCACAAGCTAGTTTAGAAAAAAATATTAATAAATCTATTCCTGAAGATTCTAAAGCTCAAGTTTCATCTGTTATGATGAATCCAAAAAATGGGGCAATAATTGCACTTGTTGGAGGAAAAAATTATAGTGAATCTTCTTACAATAGAGTAACCGATTCTAAAAGACAAGTTGGTTCTACAATGAAACCATATCTATATTATGCAGCTTTAGAAAATGGTTTTACTTCTTCTACTACATTTACTAGTGAAAAAACTACTTTTTCTTTTGAAAACAATGTTAAATATACTCCAAAAAATAATAATGAAACTTATGGTAATAAACCTATTTCTATGGCTACTGCAATTGCATATTCTGAAAATATATATGCAGTTAAAACACATTTATTTCTTGGAGAAGATGCCCTAATTAATGTAGCTAAGCGTGTAGGCATTAATTCAAAATTAGAAAAAATACCTTCTCTTCCTCTAGGTACTAATGAGATAAGTATAACTGAAATGGCTGCAGGATACTCCGCTTTTGCTAATCTAGGATACAAAGTTGTTCCCCACTTAATTACTAAAGTTGAAGATAAAGATGGTAATGTTTTATATGAATATAAAGAACAAAAAAAAGCAGTTTTAAATAGTGATTTATGTTTTATTCTTAATAATATGTTAACTGCTACTTACGATAAAGATTATGTTGATTATAATTACCCTACTGCTGTTGGTATTGCTCCTAAAATGACGCATACTTATGCTTTAAAAAGTGGTACTACTTCTACAGATAATTGGAATATTGGATATACACCTGATGTTTTAACTGCTGTATGGGTTGGATATGATGATAATAAAGAATTAAAAACTAATGAATATAAATATTCTCAAAATATATGGTTGAATACTATGGAAGACTACTTAAAAGATAAGGATGATAAATGGTATAAAGTTCCTGATAATATGTCTACAGTATTAGTTAATCCTATTACGGGCAGGCCTGCTGTCGATACAGATAATAAGAAAAAATTAATGTATTTTATAAAAGGAACAGAACCTAAAGATACAGATCAAGTATTTGATGAAAAAATAGGTAATGCAGTTGCTTCATAAAAAGAGATTATTCTCTTTTTTTATGTTGTTATATTGTAGTTATTTATTTATTTTGATATAATTTTATTATATGGAGATGATTATATGTTTTATATTATTGTAGGTTGTATTACCTTTATAGCTTTTATTTTATTAATAATTGTAATTTATTATAATAAGTTTCAGTTTTCTATTATAAAAATTGAAGAAGCTGAAAATAACTCTGATATTTTCTTAAATAAAAAATATGAGTTAATAAAAAGAGTTGCTCCTATAATAAGAAAAGAGTTAAAAAAGAAAACTTTATTATCTGAGATAGATGATAGTATAGAATCATTAAATCACTTTGAGCTTAATGATAAGTTATCTAAAATAGACAATGATTTATTTAAGATTTTAGATGAAAATGAAAAACTATTAAAGAGTAACAAAATTATTGGAATTATGGATGAGTTTAATGATAATGAAGACGATTTAGTCGCGTCTATAAGATTTTATAATGATACAGTTGTTGATTTTAATAGACTTATTGTGTCTTTTCCATCCAATATAATTAGAATAATATTTAGATATAAAAGAAAAGAGTTTTATAGTCATGAAAAAAGACAAATGTATGAAATTTTAAAAGAAGAGGAGAAAGATAAGTAATTATGAGTTTTATTGAGGATATTAAAAAACGTGCTAAAGAGAAAAAAATGAATATAGTTTTGCCTGAATCTATGGATGAAAGAGTTATTGAAGCCGCTTCTATAGTACTTAATGAGGGTATTGCTAATATTATTATTATTGGTAATGAAGATAAAATTAAAAGTGATTTTCCAAATTATGATATTAGTGAATCTACTATAATTGATCCAAATGATTCTCCAATAACAGAAGAATTAATTAATAAGTTTGTGGATATAAGAAAAGCTAAAGGTATGACTTATGAAAAGGCTAAAGATACTTTGCTTAATGATTATATGTATTATGCTTGTATGCTTGTAAAAGTTGGTAAAGCTGATGGAGTAGTTAGTGGGGCATGTCACTCTACTGCTAATACATTAAGACCTTCATTACAAATAATTAAGACTAAAGAAAATGCAGACTTAGTATCAGCATTCTTCTTAATGGTAGTTCCTGATTGTAATTTTGGAGAAAATGGTATTTTTGTTTTTGCAGATTCTGGTTTAGAGCAAAATCCTACTTCTGAAAAATTAGCATCAATTGCTGCTAGCAGTGCTGAAAGTTTTAAATTATTAGTTAATAAAGAACCTATGGTTGCAATGCTTTCACATTCCACAGTTGGTTCTGCATCACATCCTGATGTTGATAAAGTTGTAGAGGCAGTAAAAATCGCTAAGGAAAGATTTCCACAATATAAAATTGATGGAGAATTCCAATTGGATGCTGCTATTGTTCCTGAAATTGCTAAATCTAAAGCTCCTAATAGTAAAGTTGCTGGATGTGCAAATGTATTAGTATTTCCAGATTTAGATGCTGGAAATATTGGTTATAAACTTGTACAAAGACTTGCTAAAGCAGAAGCATATGGACCAATTTGTCAGGGAATTGCTGCTCCTATAAATGATTTATCAAGAGGTTGTTCAGCTAATGACATAGTAGGTGTTGTTGCTATCACTGCTGTTCAAGCGCAAAACAAATAATTAAAAAATCCACTTTATTTGTGGATTTTTTTTATTCTACTTTCCAATCGATTTCCTTTAAACCTTGTGATTTTAAAAATTCATTTGTTTTGGAAAATGGTTTACTTCCAAAAAAACCGTTATAGGCAGAAAATGGTGATGGATGAGCACTTTCTATTATATAATGTGTATTATTTGTAATTAATGATTTCTTACTTCTAGCAAAGCTTCCCCATAATATAAATACTATTGGAGATTCTTTTTTATTTAATAATTTTATGACTTCATCTGTAAATATTTCCCAACCCTGATCTTTATGAGATGCAGGTTTTTTTTCTTCTACAGTTAATACAGTATTTAGTAATAATACTCCTTCTTTAGCCCAAGGTAGTAATGAATTATTAGTAGGAAATGGAATATTTAAATCATCTTCTAACTCTTTAAAAATATTTTGAAGTGATGGGGGTTTTCTTACACAGTTTTTTACTGAAAATGATAAACCTTCTGCTTGATTTTCTCCATGATATGGATCTTGACCTAAAATAACAACTTTTGTATCTTTATAACTTGTTGTTCTAAAGGCACTAAATATTTCACTCTTCTTTGGATATATTGTCTTCTTACTATATTCATTATCAATAAAATTTATTAAGTTTTTAAAATAATCTTTATTATATTCTTCTTTTAGATATAAATCCCAATCATTCCCTATCATAAAATCACTCCTTATTTATGATAACTCTCGTTATTATTTATTTTAAATGATCTATATATTTGTTCTAACAATATTACTCTAAATAGTTGATGAGGAAAAGTCATTTTAGAAAAAGATAGTTTATAATTAGCTTTATTTTTTATAGAGTCAGCTAGACCATAACTACCGCCAATAACAAAAGTAATATTACTATTTATATTAAATATTTTTTCTATTTTTTTAGCAAACTCTATTGAAGATAATTCCTCTCCATCTATTTCCAGAGTTATTATATAGTCTTTATCATTTAAATATTTTTCTATTTTCTCTGATTCTTTTTCACGTATTTTTTCTTGTTCATAATTAGATTCATCTAGAACTTCTATTATTTCTAATTTTATATATTTACTTAATCTTTTTTTATATTCTTCTATAGCATCTATTAAATATTTTTCTTTTAATTTACCTACTGTTATTATTTTTATCATATTATACCTCTATAAGTTCTGATTCATTATCTTGTTCTGCAACTAATAGTCTAATATTTTTATCCTTTAGAACTTCTTTTGATTCTTGATATGCTAAATCTTTTGTATTATTTTTTTCACTTATATGTGCTAAAATTACACAATTTGTATTTTCTGTAGTAATTTTTTTCAAATATCCTGCAGTAGTTTTATTTGAAAGGTGGCCTCTATCACTTATGACTCTTTCTTTTAAAAATCTTGGATATGGACCATCCATTAACATTGTTTCATCATGATTACTTTCTATTAAGTAAACATTCTTATCTTCCATTTTCTTTAAATATTTTCTATTTATATAACCTGTATCAGTTACATGTACTAGAGTTCTATTTTTATATTCAAAGATATATCCTACTGAAAAATCTGTATCATGAGAAGTATGGATTAATTCAATATTAACATTATTAATATTAAAACAATCATTGATAAAGATACATCTTTCTTTAGGTAATACTTCTTTTAACTCATCATACATTTCTTCTGGTATATAAACTTTAATACTTGTTTCTTTTAAAAATGTTTTTAATCCTTTTATATGGTCACTATGGCTATGTGTTATAAGTAGTGCAGTTATTTCTTCTATTTTTATATTATTTATTTCTAAATGGCTCTTTATTCTAGAATAACTTAAACCAATATCTATAAGTATTTTTGTATCATCGCATATGATTAGTGAACTATTTCCTTTTGAGCCACTTGCTAAAACTTTTAACTTCATATTAATAGAAACTCATTGGATTTAGAGGTCTTCCTCCATAATATGGATAACCTCTCCATAATGCAAAGTGTACATGAACTCCTGTTGCAAATCCTGTCTTTCCCATAGCTCCTATTACTTGACCTTTTTGAACATTTTGACCTTCTCTAACAGCTTGACCTGATAAATGTCCATAAAAACTATAATATCCATTATGATGATCTATAATTATATACTTACCATTATCATATTTAAAGGCAACTTTAACTACTGTTCCTGCTTGTGCTGCAAAAATATTTGAACCATATCCACAACCTGCAATATCTACAGCATCATGAAGTCCTCCCCAACGATATCCAAATGGTGATGATATAGTTGAGCATGTTGCTGGCCATCCCCATTCTCCTCTTGTTGCGACAACTTCTCCATAACCTGAAACGTTTGGTCCACCAATTGTTAATGGATCTCTACCACCTTTTACAATTATCTCTTTTACAGGAGCTGATAATTCTTCTGTTGAGATTGTAACTACATTCGTAGTCTCTCCATTTACCTTTTGAATTTTTTGTGTTACTCTATTCTTTCCTTTTACTCCTGCTCTTTCTACGGCACTATAACTTTTAGGTTTACTATTATCATACTTAGTTTCAGTTTCAAAATTAACATCTTGGTCACTAACTGTATGGTTTTCCTCAACTAAGTCAAATTGTGGATGAAGGATACCTATTGTTACTTGTTGACCCTCAAACAGTAAACTATTCTTATCTTTAAAGTCTGTATTAGCAATTAAAAATTCTTCTGGCGAAATTTTATTATTAAATGCGACATCTTCTATAGTATCTCCTGATTTTACAGTATATTTTTGTTGTTCTTCTGTTGTTCCAAATAGTAAGATTTTACTTACATCTTCTTCTGTTTGATAGATTTCTTTATCTACTGGTATCTTTTTATCTTTTATACTTATCTTATTTTTTATATATAAGTTTTCTAGAATTGTTCCTGTCTCTTTTATCTCACTTTGACTATCATTTTTATAGTCATCATATTTCTCTTTTGTTATAAATGACTGAACAGTTTTTGTTACAGCATCTTTAAATACTTTTTTGTCTAATACATATATATTGGTATCTTTGGCTTTTTCTTTTTTTCCTTCTTTATTTGTTTTCTCTAAACCTTTTATAGTTATTGTATATCCGTCAATTGTAAATGGAGAAATGTTTTCTATTTTTTTATAAATCTTGGCTACAGAAGTTATTTTCTCATTAAATGTTACTTCTTTTGTTATATCTAACTCGTCTGGTGCATATACCTTATCAACATTATATTTACTTTTTACTTTTGATTGTTTTTTATCTATATAATTTTCTAATTCCTTTTTTGATCTTATTAGTCCTAAAGATTTTCCTTTTATATATACTCTATATACTTCTTGAGGTTCATTATATGTTCTTACTTCCTCTATATTTATTAGTAAGAAACTTAGTAAACCTGCAATAATTATATAAATGAATGTTCTAATGTTCACTTGGCTCAGCTCCCTTATCACCTTTTCTTAAACTTAAAAATGTAGATGTATTCTTTTTAAATAATAGTTCTATAGTAGCAGTAGGTCCATTACGATGTTTTCCTATTATTAATTCACTTATACTTGCATCATCTTCTCTTCTTGATTCTTTATTATAATAATCATCTCTATATAAGAAAGATACAATATCTGCATCCTGTTCTATTGAACCTGATTCACGTAAATCACTCATTATTGGTCTTTTATCTTCTCTTGATTCTACTCCACGAGAAAGTTGCGCTAAAGCTATAACTGGGACATGTAATTCCATAGCTAGTGTCTTTAGACTTCTTGATATATCTGAAACTTCTTGTTGTCTATTTGAACCATAATTTCTTCCGCCTGATATCAATTGTAAATAATCGATTATAACTATACTTAGTCCTTGATCACTACTTGCAAGACGGCGACATTTGGCTCTTATTTCTCCTATTGTTATACCTGGCGTATCATCGATAAAAAGATTAGTATTTGATAATTGAGCAGTAGCTTCATTTAATCTTTTCCAATCTGTATTTAATAAATTGCCTGTCCTTAATTTATAACCGTCTATTTGTCCTAAAGATGATAGTATTCTTAATGCTAATTGTTCTGCTCCCATTTCTAAGTTAAAAAGTGCAACTGATTTTGAAGTGTTCATAGCTATATGTGTAGCCATATTAAGTGCAAAAGCAGTTTTACCCATAGCAGGACGTGCAGCAATTATTATGAATTCGTTTTCATGAAGTCCAGCTGTTATTTTATCAAAATCATACCATCCAGTTGCTATACCTGTTATTTCTCCCTTTGCTTCAGCTAATTTCTCTAAATCTTTTTCTGTTTTTGCAAGAACTTCTTTTATAGTTTTAAATTCACTTGATTTTCTATTTTTTACTATACTTAAAATTTTCTTTTCTGCTTCATCTAATGTTTCATTTACATTTTCATTACTATTATATCCATCTGTTGCTATAGATGTTGCTGTCTCTATTAATCTTCTAAGTATTGCAGTATCTTCTACAGTCTTGATATAGTAATCTATATTAGTTGCAGTTGGAACAAAATTTAAGACTTCTGTTAAATATTCTACTCCTCCTACTTCATTTAATATTTGTTTATTTTTTAAATCACTTGTTACTGTAGTTAGATCTATGGGAATTTTTTTATCCATAAGAGACGCTAAAGTTGCAAAGATTTTGGCATTTTTATCACTATAAAAAGATTCTTCTGATAAATTTTCACAAGCTTTTTGTAGGGCATACTTTGATAAAAAGCAAGCTCCTAATACTGACTCTTCAGCTTCTAAATTATTTGGTAATGATTTTAATGCCATTATATCACCTCTATTTTACTACATGAATTTTAATAGTTGCATAGATATCACTATATAAATTTATTTTTACATCGTGATAGCCTAATGATGTAATACTATTTTCTAATTCTATTTGTTTCTTATCTATTTTATATCCTCTTTTATCTAAGTCTTCTTTTATTTGTTTTGGACTTATACTACCAAAGACTTTATCGTCTTTTCCTGTTTTTACTTGAAATTCTATTTTTTCTGCTTCTAGTTTCTTTTTTTCTTTTGTAGCATCTTTTTTCTTTTCTTGATCTAGTTTTTCTTCTTTTAATCTTTCATGCTGAAGGTTATTCATATTTCTTTCATTAACTGGTATGGCATAACCATTCTTTATTAAAAAGTTTTTTGCATATCCGTCTGCTACTGTTTTTATTTCGCCTTTTTTACCCTGTTTTCTTAAATCTTTAACAAAAATGACTTGCATTTTATTCACCTTCTTGTTTCTTTATTTCTTTTTTTAATAACTCCTCAACTTTACTTATACTTTTCTTTTCAAATTTAGCAGCACCATTATATTCATCTCCACCGCCACCGATATTAGTTAAAATATCTTCAATGTTATAATTTCCTAGACTTCTACCACTTACACCTACAGTATTTTTTCCAATTTTACCTACTACAAATGAAGCTTCTATGTCATTAAAGAATAAAAGTGTATCTGCTATTTTAGCTAAATCTTCTCTTCTATATATTGTATAAGGTGTAGCTTTTGTAAAAGCAATCTTATCATTTATTATCTCTATTCTACTTAATAGTTTTTCTCTTTCAGTATATTCTAATAAATCTTGTTTTAATAAATATTGAACTTTTTTAGCTGATGCTCCTAAAGATGATAAGTAATAAGCAGTATAGTATGTATTAGATGTTGTTTTTAACATAAAGTTATTAGTATCTAGAACTATTCCTGATAGTAGGACAGTTGCATAATAAGAATCTATTTCTATATCATATCCTTCTAGTAAATTAGTTACCATCTCGCAAGTACTTGAGGCTTCATCATCCATTATCATAAATGCATCTTTTATACTTGTTTTCCCTAAATTATGATGATCTATTACAACTTTATTTTTTATCTTTTTTAATGTATCTTCATTTTGAACTAATTCTTTTTTATTTGTATCTAGTATTAAAAGTAAATTTTTTTCTTGTCTTCTATGCAACTTACTTTCTACTTCACTACTTTTAATGATAGTTAAGCATCCTTCTAATTCTTTTAAGATTTTTTCAACACCTAACTCATGTTTAGTATCATCTATTACTAAATAGCATTTTTTCTTTTTCTTCTGTAATATTACATACATTCCTATGGAACTACCTAGTGCATCTAAATCTAGATCTTTATGAGCCATAATAAAGATATTTTTTGCTTTTTTAATTTTTCTTGTTAATTTCTTTTTTTTATCTATAATTACCATACTATCCTCCTAGATACTTTCCCCCATAATGATTATATAATATTTTTAAGTTTTTGTCGATACTAGTATATATAAATTAAACTTATTATAGAAACAAAAAAACAGGAATTGTCCTGCTTAATTATTTTGTATATGGTAAATATCCAATTGCACGAGCTCTCTTTATTTCTCTTGCAATAAATCTTTGATGACGAGCACAGTTTCCTGTTACTCTACGTGGTAAGATTTTACCTTTTTCATTTATATATCTTTTTAATGTTTCTGTGTCCTTATAATTTACTGTTTTACCAGTACACATTGCACATACTTTTCTTTTCTTTCCATAAAAACCCATAGTTTATCTCCCTTCCTTAAAATGGTAATTCATCATCGCTTATTTCAATACTTGATCCAAAATCTGCGAAAGGATTATTGTCTACATCAGTTCCTTTTGTATCAGGGGCTTTATCAAAGTCATATGGTGTGGGACCTTGATCATTATTTCCTGAACCACTAGCTGCATTTGATGATTTTGATCCTAAAAACTCTACATTATCTGCAATTACTTCTGTAACATATCTCTTATTTCCATCCTTATCATCATATGTTCTAGTCTGAATACGACCATCTATAGCAACTTGGCTTCCTTGTTGTAAATAATTTTTTACATTTTCCGCTTGTTTTCTCCAAACAACTATGTTAATAAAATCTGCTTCTCTTTCTCCTGATTGATTTGTATATGTTCTATTAACTGCTAGTGAAAATGACGCTACTGGAACATTGCTACCAGTATATCTTAATTCTGGATCTCTTGTTAGTCTTCCTATTAAAAATACTTTATTCATATAAATACCTCTTCTTTAATCCTCTACTCTTACAACTAAGTGACGAATTACGCTTTCATTAATTTTTACTACACGATTAAATTCTTCTATTGCTTGTGGTTCTGCACTAACAACTAAGAAATAATAATATCCAGTTTTATATTTTTTTACTTCATATGCTAGATCTTTTTGTCCCAAAGCTTTTTCTTCTTCTACTTTTGCAGATTTATCAGTTAACACCTTCTTCATAGTATCAGCAGTTTTTTTAATTTCTGCTTCCTCCATATCAGGTCTAACGATAAAAGTAATTTCATACTTATTCATTATTCCACCTCCTTTTGGACATACGACTCATATAATAATTTTATGAGTAAGGAGTATTTTAAATACTCGTATGTATTATAACAAATTATTGTATTTTTGTAAATTGTTTTGCCATTTTATTTTCCATCTTGTATTTTTCACTAGAATAAGCAACTTTCCATTTTTGGACAATTTGATCAACTATCCTATACATTAAACCTAAAATGACAGATATCTCCATCTTGCATTAAGTAATCTTTTCCTTCTAATCTTGCTTTTCCAGCTTCTTTTACTTGTAGTTCGCTCCCATACTCTATTAAATCATTATAAGATATTACTTCTGCTCTTATAAATCCTTTTTCAAAATCAGTATGAATAATTCCTGCACATTTTTTTGCATTCATTCCCTTTTTAAAAGTCCAAGCTCTTACTTCATCTTTTCCTACAGTAAAATAAGTAGCAAGTCCTAAAATATCATAAGTTGCAGTAATAAGTTTATCTAATCCAGAATTTTCTATTCCTAAAGCTTCTAGCATTTCCTTTTTATCATCTTTTTCTAATTCTGATAAATCTTCTTCTACTTTTGCACATAAACTAACTACTTTAGAGTTTTCTGCTTTTGCATATTCTTTTACCGTCTTTACATAATCATTATCTTCTTTTCCTAATTCATCTTCATCTATATTTGCTAAATAAATAATTGGTTTTATAGTTAAAAAACTATATGATTTTAATACTTTTTCTTCTTCTTCACTAAATTCTATACTTCTTAAAGGTATATTTTTTTCTAATGATTCTTTTGCCTTTTCTAAAGCTTCTACCTCTATTAAGCTATCTTTGTCTTTAGTTGTTCTAGCTTTTTTAGATACTTTTTCTAATCTATTATTTATTATATCTAAATCAGATATTATAAGTTCTAAGTTTATAGTCTCTATATCTCTTATTGGATCTACATTACCATCTACATGAATTATTTTTCCATTATCAAAGCATCTTACAACTTCTACAATAGCATCTACTTCTCTTATATGAGATAAAAATTTGTTACCTAAACCTTCTCCTTTTGAAGCCCCCTTAACTAAACCTGCGATATCTGTAAATTCATATGCAGTGGGGATGAATTTATTTGGCTCATACATACTCTTTAATTTATCCATCCTCTCATCTGGTACCGTTACCACACCTACATTTGGCTCTATTGTTGCAAAGGGATAGTTTTCTGCAAGTATCTTTTGATTTGTTATAGCATTAAATAATGTAGATTTACCAACATTTGGAAGACCTACTATTCCAGCTGTTAAACTCATATTATTACCTCTTTTCTTTTATAATCTTTTAAAATAATCAAAGAATGGTGATTTTAAAAATTTTTGAAAACGTTCTCTCTCTTTGATAGTTTCTTCTTCATATCTTTTTTTACGCTCTTCTTCTATTATAGAATAATCTGCGAATATTGGTTTTATTAGTTTATTTCCCATACTTGAATTTTGGAATTGTTTTTCGTTTTTTTCATATATAAAAAACCTGCCATCATTTTTAAAACCTTGGTTCTTAAAATAACTAAAGGATTCATTTATACATTCTAGTTTTATATAACAGTTATCTTTACGTGCTAACTCTTTTACTATATCTAATAATAAAGTGCCATATCCTTGTTTCCTTTTTTCTTTCCTCACCGCAATTGAGCCTATATGGTATTGATTTTTATGTGGTCTAGATACTGTTACATAACCAATAAATTCGTCTGTGGATTCTAAAACTAGGATTTCTTCATCAATTATCTCCTTATCTATAACAAGTTGTAAGAATCTTTTAGTTTCAGATAGTGAAGGTTTTTGATCTTCATTTATTCCAATACATCCAAAGTTTTCTTCATCAAATAGCTTTAAATAATTATTTTTATCCTTTTCTTCTATTGTTCTTATTAAAATCTTTTGCTTTTTGTAAATTTCCATATAATTATCCCCTTGGTTTTTTTATTATAAAGTATAATATTTAATATGGCAAGTTAGATTACTATAAAATGAAAAAGAAAAGCGATTTCTTTTCTTTATATTGTTGGGTATACACCTGGACCAATTGGAATACCTAATATATACCAACCAAGGACTAATAATATCCAAGTTAAGCAGGTAAATACAAAATATGGTATTACTAATTTTATTGCTCTTCTTATTGTTATAGGTTTATCCTTATCAAAATTATATATATTCAAATATCCCATATATATTACAAAACATGCTAATAAAGGAGTTATTCCATTTGTCATTGAATCTCCAACTCTCATAACAACTTGTGCAAATTGTGCTGATATATTTGATTGCATAAACATAGGAACTATTACTGGTGAAAAGATTGCCCATTTTGCTCCCGGTGTTGTTAAAAATAAATTTGCTATTGCTATAGCAACTAAAGTTAATATTATTAATGGTATACCACTAAATTTTAAATACTCTATCAAATTAGCTAACCATGCAGTTATTACTAAACCAATATTTGCTTTTTTAAATATAGCGATAAACTGAGATACTACAAATATTAATACTAATATAGTACCTATTTTTGAAAAATACTCTCCTGTTTTTTCAATAAGCTCTCTATCGTTTTTTATGGATTTAGCACCTATACCATAAGCTAGACCTATAAATAAGAATAATAGTGACATCATATAAGTAAATCCATCTTGAAAATATGAATTATCTCCGAATACTTGTCCTAAATAAGTATTTTCTTTCATATCTAAAAGTATTCCTGAGTTAGGTAGATTTGGTATTAACATATAAATAAATACTATAATTACTACTATTGCCGTAATAAAAGCATATTTAAGACCTCTTTTTTGTCTTTTTTCTCTCTCTATTTTATGTTGTTCTTCTTCCTCTAAATCTATAATTCTTAATTCTTCTGTTTTTGATAAATCTTCTCTTACTTTGTACTTACCAAGTCTTGGACTTATTATTTTCTCTACTATAATTGTTCCTACTATTGAAATTATTATTGAAGATACAATAATAAATATTAAATTACAAGTTAAACTAATATGAGTATTACTGTCTATTATTGATGCTGCTATAGATGTATAATCCATTAGTGCGACTTCTGTTGAGCCAACAAATATTGATACTCCTGTACCAAATGCAACTCCACAAAATGCTGTTACTATACCTGTTAGTGGATTTCTTCCGTTAGCAGAATATACCATTGCAACTAATGGAATTATTATTGCATAGCCTATTTCATTTATTAATGATGAGATTACTGATAAAAATATTACTATAAAAGTCAATTGGACATTTGATAATTTTCTAATATATTTTCTAGAAAAGGCTTCAATAAACCCAGTTGCCTCTGCTACACAAAGTCCTATTAACGAAATAAGCAACATACCTAAAGGGGCAAAACTCATAAAGTTTTTAGATGCATTACTTATAATAAATTGCATTCCATCAAAAGAAAGTAAATTTTCTACTGCGACTATTGTAGCTTCAAGTTCTTTTGTATTTTTATTAACTGTATTATATGTTGCTTGCATTTCAAATTTTGATAAAATCCCACTCAATAAAATAATAATAAAGCTTAATGCTATAAATACTGTTATTGGATGAAAATAAAACTTTTTAAGTTTTAGTTTTTTATTTTTTCTCATATTAGTTACCTTCCTCAGTAATGATCTTTTTTAATTTCTTATTGAATTCTATTCTTGGCATAAATAGTGTTCTATTACAATTTAGGCATTTTATTTTTATATCTGCACCTAATCTTATAATTTCCCATTCGTTGGCACCACAAGGATGCGGCTTTTTCATTATTACTCTTGTTCCTAATTGATAATTTATTTTTTTATTTTCCATTATGTACCTCTATTTGTTGATATGGTATTTTTATATTTGCTTTATCTAATGCTTTCTTTATTTCTTTTCTTAATTCTCTTTGAACTCCAAGATGTTCCGCAGATGAGGTTTCTACGACTACTCTATATATTACACCAGAAGCCTCTAAATCATTTATACCTTGAACAATTACTTTTCCTTTAGTTTTTGGAATTTTACCTGATATTTCTTCTGCCATTTTATTTAATACATTTTCAACCTTATCAGAATCATAGCTATAATCAACAGATACATCTACTATTGCAAGAGAATTAGATAAATTATAATTTATAACTTGGCTTATAGTATGATTAGCTATTATAAGAGTTTGACCTTTATAATTTTTTATTCTTGTTGTTCTAAGTCCTAATGAGATAACTTCTCCCATAAATTCATTTATCTCTACTGTATCACCAATCTCATATTGATCTTCCATTATTATTGATATTCCTGCTAGAAAATCTTTTGCTATGTCTTGAAAAGCTAATCCTAAAATTGCCGCCGTTATACCTAAGCCAGCAACTATTGATTTAACGTTTACTCCAAAGTTAGCGAGTATTGCTATAATTATAAATATAATTGTTATATATCTAACAATATTAATAATTAAACTATTAATAGTTTTTACTCTTTTTTTATGGTGCCTATTTTTAAAATTTTTTTTCTCTGTATTTACTATTATTTTTTGAACTATTTCATATATTATAAAACCAATAACTATATAAACTATTGGATTTATAAGTTGTTGGATACTTATTTCATATTTACCAAATAGTATCACTATTATCACCCACTTATTTATTTAGATTCATTATTTCTAATATTCTATTTAAATCATTACTATTAGCAAAAGTAATTTCCAATTTTGTATTTTTTACTTTTACTTTTGTTCCTAGTTTTTCTGATAATTCTTCTTCTAAATAATCATAATCATGATTTTTTACTTGTTTTACTCTAGTAATTTTATTCTTTCTTTCAAATTCATCCTTACTAGATGTTATATCTTCTAATTGTCTAACGCTTAGTCCATCTAAAATTATTTGGCTTGCTAAAGAGTTTATTTTTTCTTCATCTTCTAATTTACTTAATACTCTAGCGTGACCCATAGTTATTTTTTTACTACTTATTAGATCTTGTGTTTGTTTTGGTAAATTTAATAAACCTATCATATTTGTAATGTGGCTTCTACTCTTACCTAATCTTTCTGCTAATTGTTCTTGTGTTAATTTTAAATTAATTAGTAATTGTTTATATGCCATAGCTTCTTCTATTGAGTTTAAATTTTCCCTTTGTAAATTTTCTAATAATGCTATTTCCATCATCTCATTATCAGAAAATTCTCTAACTATTGCTGGTATTTCTTTTAATCCTGCTATTTTTGAAGCTTTAACTCTACGCTCTCCTGCTATTATTTCATAACCTTTTATGCTTTTTTTAACAATTATAGGTTGAAAAACTCCATGTTCCTTTATAGAGGCAGCTAACTCATCTAAGGCGTTTTGATCAAAGACTTGTCTTGGTTGATATGGATTACTTCTTAAATCATCTAAAGATATTTTTATAATTTGTTCTTTTGGTGTTTCTGTAATTATCTTCTCTTCCATTTTATTATAATCTATAGGTTCATTATTAAATAATTCTTCCAACCCTCTCCCCAATGCTCTTCTTTTTAAATTATTGTTTTCCATTTCTTTCAATCACTTCCTTAGCTAAATTCATATATGCTTCTGATCCTCTACTTTTTGGATCATATGCAATAATTGGTTCTCCATGTGAAGGAGCTTCTGTTAATCTAATTAATCTTGGTATAATTGTATTATAAACTCTCTCTTTAAAGAACTTTCTTATATCCTCTACTACTTCGAAGCCTAAATTAGTTCTGGAATCTAACATTGTTAAAAGGACTCCTTCTATATCTAAATTAGGATTTAATGTTTTTTGGGCTAACATTATAGTATTTAATAATTGCATAATTCCTTCTAATGCAAAGAATTCACATTGTACTGGAATTATTACTGAATTAGATGCTGTTAAGGCATTTGTTGTAATTAAACCTAATGATGGAGGACAATCTATTATAATAAAATCATAATTAAGATTTATTTTTTCTATGTGACTTTTTAATTGAGTCCCTTTAGAAAAACCTGGTTCAGTTTGACTTTTTTCTAATAGTTCGATATCTAATCCAGCTAAATTTATAGTTGCAGGTATTACATATAGATTTTTATATTTTGTTTGTACTATTGCTTGTTCTATAGTACACTTTCCAGTTAAAACGTCATAAATACTTGTTTCTATATCACCTTTATTTATACCTACACCTGTTGTAGTGTTTCCCTGTGGATCTAAATCTATTAATAATACTTTCTGATTTAGTGCTGCAAGGGACGCAGAAAGATTAATACTTGTAGTTGTTTTTCCTACTCCACCTTTTTGATTTACTAAAGAAATTATCTTTCCCATACTATCACCTGTTCCTTTTGTACATATTTTATTGTATCAAATATAGGCATATTTTGAAATGTTTTTAGTAAAAAAAGTAGATTTTATCTACCTTTTAGTTGTCTTTTTCTAATTTGATTATTACTTGATAAGAATTATTTAAATTCATTTCATCCTTTTCTACTTTAATGCCTGATTGTTCTATTTCCTTTATAGAATTATTTATAATATTTATAGCATTTTCTAAGCTATTTTGTTTTGATTCTGTTTCTATAGATTTAGTATCTATATTACTTGCTAATGGAACATTATTTGTATTATATGTAGGAACTTCACCTGGTAAATCTATCCCCATCAAGTCTGGAGCTTTAAAGTAGTCTTCGCTATTTTTTGGTTTTTCATTATTTTCACTTTCTTTTATTGCTTCTGCAGCTGGAGAAAAAAACTTAAAACTATCGTTTTCTTCTGTATTAGAATTATTAATTGATAAATCATTATTATTAATTCTTAATAGACTATCTAAATCTGCGCCTGGTGCGTTCTCATCTTTGATATTAATATCTTTGGTATTTTGTTTTAAATCATCTAAGTCAATTGCATTATTAGCTGATATTGGCCCTGCTCCAAATGAAATGCTAGGACTATCATTAATAGTATCTTCGTAAAACTTTTCATCTGCAGGTTCATCATCTTCATCATCATCTATTTCTCCGAAATTTATAAATTTATTATTCTCAGTATTACTATTATCGTTGCTATTATTTGATGATTCATTAGAATTTGTTGACATCATTATTAATGGTTCACTAGATTGTGAATCATCAGATTGATTTATATTATTTTCATTAGGCATTGTTATTAAAGGCTCCTTATCTTCTTCTGACTGATTCATCATAGAATTTGGTTCAGTATTAGTATTCACTATTAATGGTTCTTCTTTTTGCTCTATATTATTAAAAATTGAAGCCATTGGATTATTTTGATTTACTGATTCATTTTCTCCAAAATTTGGTACTAATGGGCTACTTGATAAGAAGTTGGTTTGAGAACCTATATCTTCGCTATTTTCTGGAATAGCTATATTTGGTGTAATTTCAGATGATACTTCGTTTATTGATTGATTTGAAACAGTTTCTCCTTTAATTTTTGCTTCTAATTGTCTTACTGTCATCTTATTATCTATAATTTCTTTTAATAATTTGTTTTGTTCTTCTTTATCATCTATATTTAATAATGCTCTTGCATGTCTTTCTGATATTTCTTCTTTTAATAACGCTTGTTGAACCTCTTCAGATAATGATAGAAGTCTTATCTTATTTGATACTGCTGATTGACTTTTTCCCATTGTTTTTGCTAACTCTTCTTGGGTCATTTCATCTATTTCTAATATTTTTTGATATGTTTTAGCTTCTTCTAATGGATTCAAATTTTTTCTTTGTAAATTTTCTAACAATGCTACTTTAGAAGTTTCTTTATCATCTAAATCTCTAATAATTGCAGGTATCTTAGTTAATCCAGCTAAAGCAGAAGCTTTATATCTACGTTCACCAGCTATTATTTCATATTTATCATTTACTTTTCTTACTATAATTGGTTGTATTACTCCATGTTCTTTTATAGAAACAGCTAATTCTTTTAAAGGTCTTTCATCAAATACTTCTCTAGGTTGAAACCTATTAGGAATAATATCATCCAAATATAGATATACTACTTCTTCTCCTTGCTGCATACCTAATACCTCTCTTTTTATTCTTTTATTCTTTTATTCTATTATATAGTATATCATTATTTTTTTATTTTGAAAAGAGTTGAAATAAAAAAAGAGATTAATATTTTTAACATCCCTTTTACTTATAATTTCTTTGAAAGAGTGATCAATGTTCTATTGCTATTTTCTTTCGGTAATATAAACTTTATTACTTTATCTATTTTACAATGATTTTTCTTTAAAACTTTATCAATATCTTTTAATTCTTCTTCTATATTTCCTTTCATTGCTATCATAACTCCATTTGGTTTTACAAGATGTATGCACCAAGGAATTAGTTTTTTTAAATTAGCCACTGCTCGAGATGTTACTATATCAAATTCGCCTTTATAATCTTCACTTCTTGTATGAACTGCTTCTATATTTTTTAGTTTTAGTTTATTTATGGTTTCATTTAAGTAATTTACTCTTTTTAATAATGAATCTATTAATACTATTTTTAAGTGAGGAAACACAATTTTTAATACTATTCCAGGAAATCCTGCACCACTTCCTATGTCACATAAAGTATTTACTTTATTTAAATTTATTTCTTTTGCTATAGTTAAACTATCATAAAAATGCTTTAAATAAACATCTTCTTTTTCTATTATTCTAGTTAAATTTATTTTTGTATTTTCTTCTATTAAAATATTATAAAATTTTTCTAATTGTTCTTTTTGTTCCTCAGTTAAAGATATACCTAATTTTTCTAATTCCTCATATAGTTCTTCTTTACTCATTATTATACTTCCTTTTTAAATAAACCATTAAAACTCCTATATCCGCAGGATTTACTCCACTTATACGAGAAGCTTGTCCAATTGAAGTAGGTCTTATTTCAGATAGTTTTTGTTTTGCTTCACTTGCAATATTTGGAATATTATCATAGTCTATATCATCTGGTATTAATTTTTTCTCTAAACTTAACATTTTTTCTGCTTCTTTATTAGCTTTCTTTATATATCCTTCATATCTAACATTAATTTCTACTTGTTCTAAAACTTCATTATTATAATTAAGTTCTATAAAGTGTTTTAGATTATCTATAGAAATTTCAGGTCTTTTTAATAAATCATATAAACTTATACCGTCTTTTAATTCACTACTTCTTATTTCTTTTAAATAATTATTTATATCTTCTTTTGGTGTTATTCTTGCCTCTTTCAATAATTTATATACTTCTTCTATATCTTGTTTCTTTTTTAGAAATTCTTTATATTTATCTTCTTTTATAAGACCTACTTGATAACCATACTCTCTTAATCTTATATCTGCATTATCATGTCTTAATAATAATCTATATTCTGCACGTGATGTTAATAATCTATATGGGTCTTTTACTCCTTTAGTTACTAAATCATCTATTAAAACACCAATATAGGATTCGTTTCTTTTCAATATTAATGGAGATTTTCCTTCTAGTTTTAATGCTGCATTAATTCCTGCAATTAAACCTTGTCCTGCTGCTTCTTCGTATCCACTTGTCCCATTAATTTGACCGGCTGTATATAAACCTTCTATAAGTTTTGTTTCTAAACTTTGCTTTAATTGTTTAGAGTCTATAGCATCATATTCTATGGCATACGCATATTTAAGTATTTTTGCATTTTTTAGACCTGGTAGGCTATAAATCATTTTTTCTTGAACATATTCTGGCATACTTGTAGAAAACCCTTGAATATAAATTGTATTTCCATACTCTTTATCTTCTTTTATATTACTTTCTGGTTCTAAAAATAATTGATGTCTTTCTTTATCTTTAAATCTTACTACCTTATCTTCTATTGATGGACAGTATCTTGGACCTACACCTTCTACATAGCCTCCATACATAGAAGATTCATTTAAATGTTCATTTATTATTTTATGAGTTTCATTATTTGTATATATTAAATGACATGGAGTTTGGTTCTTATAGTCATAATATGATTTATTATCATATGAAAAAGTTAATTCTTTTAAATCACCTGGCTCAAGTTTTGTTTCTTCATAATCTATACTACTTTTATCTATTCTTGGTGGTGTGCCTGTTTTTAATCTTAGAATATTAAAACCTAGTTGTTTTAGGTCTTCTGATAAAAACTTTGAATCTCTTTCTCCGTGAGGTCCTCCTGGTGTTTTATTTGATCCAACTAATATCATACCTTTTAAATATGTTCCTGTTGTTAATATTACAGCATCAGCTTTTATTTCTTCGCCAGTTTCTAATACAATACCTTTTATTTTTTTATCTTTTACTATTAAATGTTCTACTAATGATTCTTTTATATCTAAGTTTTTTTCTTGTTTTAGTGTTTTTAGCATCTCCTTTGGATATATATGTTTATCTTCTTGTGCACGTAATGCTTGTACAGCAGGTCCTTTTTTTGTATTTAACATTTTTACCTGAATTGCACCTTTATCAGCGCATTTTCCCATTTCTCCACCTAAAGCATCTATTTCTCGTACAACAATTCCCTTAGCAGGACCACCAATTGAAGGATTACAAGGCATATCTGCAATATTATTTATATTTCCTGTAATTAATAATGTTTTATGATTTTTTCTTGATGTGGCTAAAGCGGCCTCACAGCCAGCATGTCCTCCACCTACTACTATTATTTCGTATTTCACTTTTATCACTACTTTCTTTTACACATGTCGATAAACTTTTCAAATAGTTTCATATCATATAAAGCTTCCGGATGCCACTGTACTGCTATAATATTATCTTTTTCTATAGCTTCTATTACACCATCACTGCTAATTGCTCCTACTTTAAATCCTGGGGCTATATCTTTAATAGATTGTTTATGATAAGAATTTACCTCCATATATTCTTTTTTGTATATGCTACATAATAGTGTGTCTTTTTTTATTTCTACATTGTGTTTAGATTTATCTTTTAAGTTATGATTTTTGATTAATTGATTTAGAGTTCCACCAAAGACTACATTAATCTCTTGTATTCCTGCACATATACCTAATATTGGTTTATTATTTTTAGAAAAAAGTTCTACCGCCTTTTTTACTGTAGGAAATTCATCATATATATAATCTTTCCCTTCAATTGGTTGTTCGTTATAATACTTTGGATGAACATCATTACAACTTCCTGTAACTACTAATCCATCACACATTTCACATATTTCTTCTGAAAATTGTTCTGATACTATAGGTATCCATAAAATATTTAATTTTTCAAATATTTCTTGAAAATAATTATTCATATAAAAATTTTTACTAAATGTTTTGTCCTTATCATCATTTTCTATACGTTCTATAATTGCTATTTTCATACACTACTCCTTTTTACTTATCTTCTATCTATAATTTCTATTACTTCTCCTATATACATTCTGTGCATAGGTTCTTCTTTATAAAATCTATCTAATTCACTCTGTACAATGCTTTGATTGTTAATATTATTAATATCTAAATCTTGAAAATAAATTTTTTTACATATAATTGTTAATTCTGCTTCTTTAAATGAAATTCCTTTACTTAAAAAATTTGGTGTTAGTTTTGTTAAGGCTATTTTATCCATATCTTTACCTGATTTAGTTCCTAATATTCCTAGATCTTTTTTATACTCTTCATCATAAAAACTAATAGTAAAATACTCATTGTTTTCCATAAACTCATAAGTATAACGATTTGGTCTTACATAAACTGTTACTACAGGTTTATTCCAAATAGTTCCAAATCCTCCCCAACTAATTGTCATTGTATTAAATTTTTCTTTTGTTCCTGCTGTTAATAATGCCCATTCTTGATCTAATTTGTATAAAGGGGCTAAATTAAAATTTTTTAAGTCCATATTCTTCTCCTACTTTCCTACACAAAAATTTTCAAATAAGTGATCTATTATCTCATCACTATAAGTCTTCCCTATTATTTCTCCTAAAAGATCAAAACAATTCTTTAAATCTATTTCTACCATATCAATAGGTAAATTATTTTTAATTCCTTCTTCTACTTCAATTAATTTTTGATATGCTTCTTTTGCTTTAGATATTTGTCTTACATTGGTTAAATAATAATGATCTTTAGTCTCTATTTGTTCTAAATTAAATAGTTCAATAATTTTTTCTTTTAGTTCTTTTATTCCTGCATCACTATTTGTATTTGTACTTACTAATGTATAATTTTTTAATTTTTCTTTTTCTATTTTTTCTTCTATATCATTTTTATTGATAACAACAATAGTTGTTTTATTCTTTGTTTTTTCTAATATTTCTTGATCTTCTCGAGTTAACTTATCATTTCCATTTAAAACAACAATTACTAAGTCTGCTTTATCAATGAGATAAAGACTTTTTTCTACTCCAATTTTTTCTACTTGATCTTTTGTTTTTCTAATTCCCGCAGTATCTATAATATTTAGGGAAATTCCATTTAATGTTACTTGGCCTTCTATGATATCTCTTGTTGTACCTGGAATATCAGTTACAATAGCTTTTTCTTCATCTAATAATCTATTTAATATGCTACTTTTTCCTACATTTGGTTTTCCAATGATTAAAGTATCTATTCCTTCTTTTATAATTCTTGTATTCTTTGATTCTTTAATAATATTTTGTAATTCTTCCATCATTTTAGATACTTCTTCTTTTATTTTATCTATTGTTACTATTTCTATATCATAGTATTCAGGATAATCTATATTTACTTCTATTCTTGAAAGCAAATCTTTTATTTTATATCTAAATCCTTCTATCATATTAAAGGTCTTTCCTTGTAAGCTATTGAGTGCTAGCTTTCTTGCTTTTTCTGTTTTACTTTCTAATAAATCCATTACTGCTTCTGATTCTGTTAAATCAATTCTTCCATTTAAAAACGCTCTTTTTGTAAACTCACCTGGTTCAGCTAGACGTATATCTTTCGTTAATATAATTTCTAAAATTTTATTTGTTGTAGCAATTCCTCCATGACAATTAATTTCTACAACATCTTCTTTTGTATAAGTTTTAGGGGCTTTCATAATAGATACTAATACTTCATCAACTATTTCTTTTTTTTCATCTATAATATAGCCATAATTTATAGTATGGGATTTTACTTTATTTAAATCTTTACCTTTAAAGATAGAATTTACAATAGATATTACTTCTTTTCCACTTAATCTAATTATTGAAATGGCACCTATTCCTAAGGCTGATGAGACAGCAACAATATTATCTTCCATAATTATTCTCCTTTTTCTTTCATTATTATATCATACTTAATCTTAATATTTGCTTTGTTTTTTTGTTATTTTTTACTATTATGTCATATAAATATTTACTTTTTCATATTTTTATGATATAATTGTAAACACTTTGGAGGGGGAATGTTTTATGGGAATAAAAAGTATTACAAATATATCAATAATGACAGATAATACTAAAAATACTATTTTAAGAAGAAGATCATTTATGAATAATACTCAAATTCATAAATCTAGTATTAATCCTATTCTACCTGAGAAATCTCAAATTCATAAATCATTTGTTGATGATGTTATTAGAGAGTCTATGGAAGATATGGGGAATTATGGTTTATCTTCTTTTCAAAAAAATAGTTCTAGCGATAGTTCTAATAATCTAGAAAATGAATTTATTGATGATATAATTAAAGAAGCTACTGAAGATTACAAAGCAGGCGTAACTTATGGTATAGGAAAGAAAAAATAGCAATTGCGCTATTTTTTTAACCTTCTTTTTGATTCTTTACCTTTTGTTGCAAGCTTTGACTTTCTTTTGG
Organism: uncultured Mycoplasmatota bacterium; assembly: GCA_948434005.1. Lineage (GTDB taxonomy): Bacteria > Bacillota_I > Bacilli_A > RF39 > UBA660 > UMGS995. The sequence continues at coordinate 61,417 of CAOJEH010000001.1, read as the reverse complement.
TGTTTTTTCTTTATAGTATCTGTGCATTATTTGAATATAATTTTCATATTTATTACTATCTATTCTAAAACCGAATATATCATAATATGTTGGTTCTATAGAAAAACCAAGTTCTATTAAATCAGGATCATTTTCCATACCTATTCTATATGCCGCATTAGCTAAAGCTTTAGTATAAATTTGATTTTTTTCATCTATTTTTTCTATTGAATCGATAGAATCTACTTGTTCTATAGAACATAATAAAGTTGAAATATCTGTTCCTTCTGATAATTGTTCAAAGTATTTTTTTTCTAAATCTATATAATTTTTTTCATTGGCATCAAGGAATTGTTTTCTATTATTACTAATAAATCTATACATATCATAATCAAAAAATATATTTTCTATCGTTGCATAATATTCTGGTTTTAATTTATCATAACTCATATAAATGCTTATTCCTTCTTCCCAACCTAATTCTATTAATTTATTAAAGCATTTATTTATTTTTTCTCTAGTTTCCTCATCTTCATAAGAAATCTTTGTTATTAAATTTTTACCTTCTTGTGCACAATTTTCTAAATTATTCTTAATAACTGTTAATATTTGTTTTGCTAATTCTATTTTTTCTTTTTCTTCTTTTTCACCTTTCATTGCTTCCCTTATTTTTTGTCTTTCTTCAAATTGTTGTTTTATCGCATATAAAGTTGCACCATACATTTTTACATCTCCTTTTTTGAGTTGTATTATATCATATTTACTAAATTGTTACAAGAAAAAAGAGGCTTAATCCTCTTTTGGTTTAATAACTATATATCTATTTGGCTCTTCTCCTTCACTTTCTGTATATACATATTTATTATTAGTTAAAGTATTATGTATAATTCTTCTTTCATAAGAATTCATTGAATCGAGCTTTGCTTCTACTTTTGTTGTTTTTACTTCTCTTGCAATTTGTTTTGCTAACCTTTCTAGTCTTTTTTCATTCTTTTCTTTATAATCATTAACATCTAACATAAACTTGAACGATGTTCCTATTTCTTTTTTTACTACTTGTGATATTATTTTAGATAAAGCTTGTAAGTTTTTTCCATTCTTACCTATTAATAATGAGTCATTATCTGAGTAGATTATATAAGTTGGAACTTCTTGATTCTTTCTTATTTCTATATTAGCATTAAAGCCTAAATCTTTTAATAGTGAATTAGTATAATCCTTTATATACTTAACAACTTCTCTTTTTTCAATTACTTCTATTTCAATTTTTTTTGTTTTAAATAAACCCTGTTTTATCTCTTTCTCATTTATTATTAAATTTTCTTCTATTTCTTGTAAATCAATTGTTGCATTACTTATTGCTTCTTCTTTGGTTTTTCCTATGTAAGTCTTTTTTTCCATAATTATTCTTACTCCTTTTAACTAATAAATTTTGAAATATTGTAAATAAGTTAGTTGTTATCCAATATATACCTAATGCTGATGGCATAAAGAGTCCCATTATTATTATCATTATACTCATCATTACTGGCATCATTTTCATACTAGGATCTAATGAATTTCCTGACATATTTAATTTAAATGATCCTAATGTAGATACTGCAATTAAAAGCATTAAAATTATATATGCTACTATGGCACTAGTTCCAAATCCCACTACTGGAGTTGTACCTAATTGTAAGCCTAAAAATTTATCTTCAAAAATTGCTGGGGTTCTTTGAACTGCTTCAAAAAAGGCTATAAATAATGGTAATTGAATCATTGAAAATAAACAACCTGACATTGGACTTATATTATATTTCTTATATACGGCCATCATTTCTTGGCTTTGTTTAGTTAATGAAGCTTGGTCTTGTTTATCTTTATACTTATTTTGAATTCTATTTAGTTCTGGTTGAGCTTCTTTTATTAATTCTGACTGCATTGCGGTCTTTTTAGTAAATGGGAATGCTATTAATCTTATTATTAAGCTTATTATTATTAATGATACTGCATAATTACCTATTTTATTTCCTAATAATATAAGTATAAAAGCTAAGGGCTTTATAAATAAACTAGTCCATAGTCCCTCATATTTTCCGCTGGTTACTTTAAATTTTTTGCAATCAGGTAATTTATTAACCTTAACACCATTTTTTTTATATAGTTTAATTGTCTCTTTACTAGTAGGCTTACAAATAATATTTTTAGTTAGATTTTGTCCTGTTATTTCATTTTTAACAGGATTATTTTTCTTATCTGTTAAAGTTTTTGTACACCCTGTTGTTAATAAAAGTACTGCAACTACTAATATTAGAAGTATTTTCTTTTTTCTTTTTTTCATTTATTTCTCCTTTATTTTACTTACTAATATATTAAAATCTTGTTGTAATTCACAATATTTTAAATTCGAACCTTTTTTTCTAAGTAATACTATAAAATCATTTTTCTTTATTTTTATATCATCATTTTTGTCTATTATCATTCTGATTTTTCTTTTATGATTATTTCTAAATACAGCATTACCTAGTTTAGTTCCTACTGATATTCCATATCTACTGTGATTCATATTATTATCTTTATAATATATGACAAAGTATTTACTATATATTTTTTTTCCAGTTTTAATCAAAGTATTGAAATCCTGTTGTTTTTTAACTATATACTTTTTTTTCATATATATCACCTATCTATAAATGTAAAAAACCACAGTATAAAACTTGTGGATTAGTTACATAATTTTTTACGTCCTTTACGACGACGATTATTTAATATATTTGTTATTTTACGAGCAAAGAATCCATGCTTTTTTGCTCTTTTACGATTGTTTGGTTGATATGTTCTTTTCATTTATTCCACCTCCAGACATAAATCTACATTATTATAATAGTAAATATGATGTTTTGTCAAATAAATATACTATATTTTTAGTTTTTTTTGTTTTCACAAAATCCACAAGTATGTGGAAAATAAAAATAACAGTTGATTAATAAAATTTGTGGAAAATGTGGAAAACTTTTTAAAAGACCCTTTCACTTGATTTTGATTGTTGATAATTTTGTTATTTTTTTGTGGAAAAAAGAAAATTTTGTTTTTCTATTTATTTTTTACACAATTTAATGTAGAATAAACTTAATTACTTTTCTTGTGGGGAGATGGTTGTATGAATGTGGATGTATTATGGAACAACTTTTTATCACAAATAAAGGATGATTTATCTGCACTAGCTTTTGATACATGGTTTAATGATACAAAACTACATGAATTAAAAGATGGCAAAGCATTTATTGTTGTTCCTATGCAAATACATAAAAAACATTTAGCTGATAAATATTCTTCCCTAATTATAGAAAAATTAAATAATATTACGGGTACTAATTTTGAATTAGAATTTATATTAGAAAGTGAAATAAAAAAAGAAACAGTAGAAAGAGTTTTAATAGATAATGATATGATTGAGGATAATAATTCTGGTGTCCCTCCTAATTCATTTCAGTCTAATTTGAAGAATAAATATTCTTTTGATAATTTTATTGTTGGAAATAGTAATAAATTTGCTCATGCTGCAGCTTTATCAGTCGCTGAGAATCCTGGCAATATGTATAATCCATTATTTATATATGGAAATAGTGGACTTGGTAAAACCCATTTAATGCATGCTATTGGTAATTATATTATGGCTAATAGTAATAGAAAAGTTTTATATGTAACAAGCGATCAATTTATTCAAGACTTTATTGGTATAAATAAAAGAGATGCTAAAGGAACAAACTTTAATTATGTTGATTTCTTTAAAAATAAATATAGAAATGTTGATGTTTTAATAATTGATGATATTCAGTTTTTAGGAGGAGCAACACAAACTCAACAAGAATTTTTTCACACCTTTAATACATTATATAATGATAGTAAGCAAATTATTATTTCATCTGATAGATCTCCTGATGATTTAAAATTATTAGAAGATCGTTTAAGAACCAGGTTTTGTTGGGGATTAACAGTTAATGTTTTTCCACCTGATTTTTCTCTTAGAACAGAAATAATAAGAAAGAAAATAGCAGCAGGTAATTTTGAAAAAGAAATACCTGAAGATGTAATAGAATATATTGCTTCTAATATTGGTACAGATGTTAGACAGCTAGAAGGTTCTATTACTAGATTAATTGCTTATTCTACCATAATGGGTGGAGTAGATATAAATCTTGATTTAGCGATAGAAGCTTTAAAAGATTTTATAAGTAAAGGAATATCTGAAAAAAATGATGTTCATAGAATTCAAAAGATTGTTTCTGAATATTTTCAAATAACAGTAGAAGATATTAGAAGTAAAAAGAGAAGTTCTAATATTTCATTTCCTAGACAAATTGCAATGTATTTATGTAGAAATATGACCAGTGAATCATTTCCTAAAATAGGGACTGAATTTGGCGGAAAAGATCATTCTACAGTGATGCATTCAGTTGAAAAAATAGATCAAGAAATAAAAATCAACCCAGATTTAGCAAAAATAATTGATAAATTAAAAAAAGACATAGGAGAGGGTGTTGTTAATAAATAAAATTTAAACTATGATTTTTCCACAACTAAATTTATTATAAATCTATTAATTTTAACTAAAAAATCGAGTTATTAACAAAATCCACAGCAATAATATAAAAAAATATAAATTAAATAATAAGAAAGAAGGAATATATATGAAATTAACAATAAAAAAAGACATTTTATTAGAAGGAATAAATAAGGTATCGAAGGCTATTTCAACTAAAAATTTAATTCCTGTATTATCAGGTATAAAATTTGAATTAAATAAGAATAAACTTACACTAACTGCTAGTGATAATGATATTACAATTCAAACTGTAATTCATTCTTTAAAAGATGAGGATTTTAAAGTTGAAAAAGAAGGTAGTATTATTGTTCAAGGAAAATATATACTAGATATTGTAAGGAAACTACCAGATAAATATATTAATATAGAAGTTATAGATGAATTAAAAGTTCTTATTTATACAGAAAATAGTGAATTTAATTTAAATGGAATAGATGAAGAAGAATATCCTAATATTAATTTAGAAGAATCAAAGAAAAAAATAATTATAAATAATAAAGTATTTAAAGATATTGTTAATCAAACAGCTTTTGCATCATCTAACGAGGAAACTAAACCTGTATTAACTGGAATTAATTTTAATATTGTTGGAAATGTATTAGAATGTAATTCTACTGATTCATATCGTTTAGCTAGAAAAGTTGTAACTTTAGATATAAAAGGAGAAGATAACTATAATATAGTTATACCTAGTCATAATATCTTAGAATTTGTAAGAATATTAGATGATGATGAAAAGGCAAATATTGAATTGCATATTTCTAATAATAAAATATTGTTTATGTATAAAAATTTTAAATTTCAATCTAGATTAATAAATGGTACTTATCCAAATACATCTAATTTAATGCCAAAAGATGAATTTCTTATAATAAATACAAAATTAAGTGATATTTACGGTGTTATAGATAGGGCTAGTATTCTTACTAGTGATAAGGAAAAAAATATAGTTACTTTAGAAACAGATGGTAATTTATTAACATTAAAATCTTCTTCACAAGAAATAGGTAGAGTAGAAGAAAAAATGAATATAGAAAAGAATAATGAAGAAAATATAAAAATATCATTTAGTGCTAAATATATGATGGAAGCTTTAAAATCTTTTAATACAGAAAATGTAGAGTTACATTTTGTAGGGGAAGTAAAACCTATTCTTGTGAAATCTAGTGAGGATGAAACATTAACACAATTAGTTCTTCCTATAAGAACATATTAAAATAAGTGATGTATGACAAAATTCCACAAAAAACGACTATATAGTGTGTTATTATACCTCCTGAAAACGGGATAATCTGTTTTCAAAGGGGGAAAATTTATGAATTATGAAATTAATGAAGGTACTTTAGCAATATTACCTAAAGAAGAGAAGAGTAAGGTATTAGAAGATAGCAAAGAATATGTTATAAATAATACACCATATGAAATAATGGATTATAGTTGTAAATATTTTGGGTCATCATACGAAGGAAGAAAAGAGGGAACTAAAGCAATACTTGATATAAATTATAAAGTTCCAATTATAGTTGAAAATAGTAAAAATATAATATTCTTTCCAACTAATTCACCATCTGCAGAGGATTGTTGTTGGATATCTTTAAAAAATATTAAAAAAATAGAAGCTGCAGATTATAATTCAACTAATATAATATTCAATAATGATATATCAATATTAATACCTGTATCTAGAAGAACTATAGAAAATCAAATATTAAGAGCTTCTAGATTAGATTTAATAATGAGAGATAGATAAAGAAAAAGTCACTTATGACTTTTTTTAGTGCAAAAACACGTCATTTATGATATAATAGTCTTGTATGTATAGGAATACTTTGATAGGGTTTTGGTGATAATATGGAGAGTTATTATATCAAAGATGATACTTAAGAATATAAAATTGAAAAATTTTAGAAATTATTCTCAACTAGATATACCTTTAAATACTAAAATGAATATTTTTATAGGACAAAATGCACAAGGAAAAACAAATATATTGGAAAGTATATGTGTACTTGCTTTAACAAAAACTTATAGAAATGGAATAGAGCCTAACTTAATTTCCTTTAATAAGAAAAAGGCTTTAATCAAAGGAAAAGTTAGGAATAATAAGTTAATTAATGATTTAGAGGTATCAATATCAGAAGGTAGTAAAACTCTTAAGATTAATAAGAAAGATATAAAAAAAATAAGTGAGTATATTTCTAATTTAAATATTATTGTTTTTACACCTGAAGATTTAGAAATAATTAAAGGATCACCAAGTGTTAGAAGAAATCTAATAAATATGGAATTATCTCAAATATCTAATAAATATTTAAATACATACAATGAATATAATAAGATTTTAAAAATAAGAAATGAATATTTAAAACTATTATTAACGTCATCTATAGCTGATAAAAAATATTTAGATGTTATTACAGAAAAATTGATAGAAAAAGCTATAATAATATACGAGGAGAGAAAAAAATATTTAGATTTTATTAACCAAAAAATAGATAAAATCTATAAAGATATAACAGGAGAGGACTCATTAAAAATTATATATGAACCAAATATTGAAATAGATAATTTTTCTTCAGATAATATTTATAGTATTCTAAAAGAAAAATTTAGTAGTGAATATAAAAAAGAATTAAACTATGGAATGACATTATATGGTCCTCATAGGGATGATTTTATATTTTCATTACAGGATAAAAATTTAAAATTTTTTGGTTCTCAAGGTCAACAAAAAGTAGCAGTTTTAGCATTTAAATTATCAGAAATAGATATATTTGAAGAATATAGAAATACAAAGCCTGTATTGTTATTAGATGATATTTTTAGTGAATTAGATATAGTAAAAAGAAATAGGCTATTAGAATATATAAATGTTGATATTCAAAGTATTATTACTACGACAGATTTAAAAAGTATAAAATCTAAGTATACTAGTGATGCTTTTATATATGAAATAAAGAATGGAATTATAGAAAGAAGGCAATAAAATATGACAGAAGAAAAGATAGAAAAAGAATATGATTCATCATCAATCCAAGTATTGGAGGGGTTAGAAGCAGTTAGAAAACGTCCTGGAATGTATATAGGAACTACTTCATCAAGAGGATTACATCATTTAGTTTGGGAAATAGTTGATAATGCTATAGATGAGGCATTAGCAGGATATTGTACTCATATAGAAGTAAGTGTTGGAACAGAAAATACTATAACTGTAAAAGATGATGGTCGTGGTATTCCTGTTGATAAACATCCAAAAACTGGAAAAAGTACAGTAGAAACAGTATATACAGTCCTACATGCAGGTGGTAAATTTGGTGGCGGGGGCTATAAGGTTTCTGGTGGACTTCATGGTGTTGGTGCAAGTGTTGTTAATGCTTTGAGTAGTTGGTTAGAAGTAAAAGTATATAAAAATGGTAATGTTTATTATCAAAGATATGAAAATGGTGGCCATCCAGTTGGTGAATTAAAAATTATAGATTCATGTTCAAAAGACAGAACGGGTACTACAGTTACTTTTAAACCTGATCCAGAAATCTTTACTGATACTATAGTTTATGATTATGAAATATTAAAAGTACGCATTCGTGAGTTAGCATTTTTAAATAGAGGTTTAAAAATATCTTTATATGATGAAAGAGAAGATGATAAAAAAGATTCTTTTTGCTATGAAGGCGGTATTAATGAATATGTTAAGATGATAAATGAAAATAAAACTCCAATACATGAAACAATAATAGATTGTAATGGAATTGATAAAGATATATCTTTAGAGGTTGCACTTCAATATAATGAAACATATAATTCTAGCATTTATTCATTTGTTAATAATATAAATACACCTGAAGGTGGAACTCATGAAGATGGTGTTAAAAGGGCATTAACAAGAATTTTAAATAAATATGCTACTAATAATGGTATGCTAAAGGAAAAAGATTCTAGTTTAACCGGGGATGATGTTAAAGAGGGTATAACAATGATTATATCTATAAAACATCCAAATCCTCAATTTGAAGGTCAAACTAAAACTAAATTAGGAAATAGCGAAGTAAGAGCTATAGCCGATAAGATTTTCTCTCAAGCTTTTGAAAGATTTTTAATGGAAAATCCTGATCAAGCAAAAGTTATAGTTGAAAAGAGTATGACAGCATCACGTGCTAGAGTTGCAGCAAAAAGAGCTCGTGAATTAACTCGTCGTAAGGGTGATTTAGATATTACTAACTTTTATGGAAAACTTTCTGATTGTAAGAGTAAGGATCCTTCAGAATGTGAAATATTCTTAGTCGAGGGAGATTCTGCTGGTGGTTCTGCAATAAAGGGTAGAGATAGTATGACTCAAGCAATACTTCCATTAAGAGGAAAAATATTAAATGTAGAAAAAGCAAGACTTGATAGAGCTTTATCAAATGAGGAAATTAAAACTATAATTACAGCATTTGGTACAGGAATAGGTGAAGATTTTGATTTATCAAAATTACGTTATGATAAGATTATAATAATGACAGATGCAGATGTTGACGGTTCACATATTAGAGTATTATTATTAACATTATTTTATAGATTCTTTAAGCCAATTGTAGAAGCAGGGCATGTTTATGCTGCACAGCCACCTTTATTTGTTATAAAGCATGGAAAGAATATTAAATATGTATTAAATGAACAAGAACGAGATGAATATTTAGCTACATTATCACCAAATACTAAATATGATATTATGCGTATGAAAGGTCTTGGTGAAATGGATGCAGAAGAGTTAAATGAGACAACTATGGATATCGAAAAAAGAGTATTAAGACAGATAACAGTAGAAGATGTTGTAGCAGCAGATGATGTATTTTCAAAACTTATGGGTGAGGAAGTAGAACCTAGAAGAACATTTATAGAAGAAAATGCTGTTTATGTAGAAAACTTGGATGTTTAGGAGGTAAAGGATATGGATAGATTAGAACAAAATAATATAGTTAATGAAGTAAAAGATTCTTTTTTAGAATATTCTATGAGTGTAATTGTAGCACGTGCTTTACCAGATTTACGTGATGGATTAAAACCAGTACATAGACGTATCTTATATTCTATGTATGAATCCGGTTATACTCCTGACAAACCACATAAAAAGAGTGCAAGAATTGTCGGAGATGTTATGGGTAAATATCATCCTCATGGTGATTCAAGTATTTATGAAGCAATGGTTAGAATGGCACAAGATTTCTCATATCGAAATATGTTAGTGGATGGACATGGTAACTTTGGTAATATTGAAGGATATGGGGCAGCAGCAATGCGTTATACAGAATCCCGTCTTTCAAAAATATCTTTACAATTACTTAGAGATATAAATAAAGATACTGTAGATTTTGCACCAAACTTTGATGAAAGTGAAAAAGAACCTGTAATATTACCTTCTAGATTTCCTAATATACTAGTAAATGGAACTATGGGTATTGCAGTAGGAATGGCAACAAATATTCCACCTCATAATTTAGGTGAAGTAATTGATGGTTGTATAGCTTATATAGATAATCCGGAGATTGATTTAGATGGATTAATGCAATATATAAAAGGTCCTGATTTTCCAACTGGTGCTACAATTTTAGGTAATAGTGGTATTAAAAAGGCTTATGAAACGGGTAGAGGTAGTATTACTATAAGAAGTAAAGCAAGAATTGAGGAAGAAAAGGGTAAACATTACATTATTGTCGATGAAGTTCCTTATGGTGTTAATACTTTAGAATTAAAAAATAAAGTAGCAGATTTAGTACACAATAAAGTAATTGATGGTATATCTGATTATCATACTGATTTGAAAGATGGTATTAAGATAACAATTACATTAAAGAAAGATGCTAATCCTCAAGTTGTATTAAATAACTTATATAAACATACATCATTTCAAACAACATATGGAATCATTTTCTTAATGCTTGATCAGGGAGTACCAAAGACATTAGGATTAAAAGATATAATATCAAAGTATGTTGATTATCAAAAAGAAATAGTTATAAGACGTACTAAATTTGATTTAAATAAAGATGAAGCTAGAGCGCATATATTAGAAGGATTGAAGATAGCTCTAGATCATATAGATGAAATTATAAAACTAATAAGAGGTTCTAAAAGTGATGAAATTGCAATGAATGGCTTGATGACTAAATTTGAACTAACAGAAAAACAAGCTCAAGCAATTCTTGAAATGAAATTAAGGAGATTAACTGGCTTAGAAAGAGATAAAATTGAAAATGAATTAAAGGAACTTTTAGAAGAGATTGAAAGACTAAAAGGAATTTTGGCAAGTGAAGCTAAAGTATTAGATATAATAAAAGAAGAAATGCTTGAAATAAAAGCAAAATTTGCTGATGAAAGACGTACTAATATTGATATGACAGCAATAGAATACATTGAAGATGAATCTTTAATTCCAGTTGAAGATATTATAGTAACGCTAACAAATAAAGGATATATTAAGCGTTTGAAATCTGATACTTATAGAGTTCAAAATAGAGGAGGAGTTGGTATAAAAGGAATGTCTACTAATGAAGAAGATATAGTAGAACACTTATTATCAACAAAAACACATGATTATATTTTATTCTTCTCTAATAAAGGTAGAGTATATAGATTAAAAGGATATGAAATTCCAGAATTTGGAAGACAATCCAAAGGTTTACCAATAATTAACTTGTTATCACTTGATAAAGACGAAAACATACGTTCTATAATTTCTGTGGATGGAACAGAAGAATCTAGTAAATACTTAATGTTTACAACGAAGAAGGGATTAGTTAAGAGAACTGCTATTAGCGAATTCGATAATATTAGAAAAGGTGGAAAAATATCTATCTTATTAAAAGAAGATGACGAATTAATTGCTGTTAAAAAGACAAGTGGAGAAGACGAAATAGTAATAGGTGCTAATAACGGTCGAATGGTAAGATTTATAGAAACTGAAATAAGAGCTATGGGAAGAAATACCTCAGGTGTCAAAGGTATGGACTTGGGAGAACATTTTGTTGTTGGTAGTGAAGTTATAAAACCAGAGCAATTAGTATTGATTGTAACTGAAAATGGTTATGGTAAACAATCTCCTATAGAGGAATATAGGTTAACACATAGAGGTAGTAAAGGTGTTAAAGCTTTAAATATAACAGATAAAAATGGTATGATGGTTGCATTAAAATGTGTTGATAAAGATGCTATAGAAGATAATGATATAATGATAATTACAGATAGTGGAATTATTATGAGAATGCCATTATCGCAAATTTCAGTATTAAAAAGAGCTACACAAGGTGTTAGATTAATAAATCTAAAAGATAATCAAAAAGTCTCTACCGTAGCACTTGTGGAAAAAGAAATTGAAGAAGAAACTGCTATAGAAGAACAAGAAGCAGAGGTAACTCAGTAGATATTTCATATAAAAAATATTTCCCGGGAAATAAAATAGTATTTAAAATGTGATGTTTCACGTGAAACATTGTATTTTTTTATAAAAATTTTATATAGTTTTAGTATGTTTCACGTGAAACATAAAATATACTTGTATTTTATTAGGTAATGTAATACAATGTTATTGGTGCAATAAGTGTATTGGAAACAAGTCAGGATCGGAAGATAGCAGCTTTAACAATCAACACTTATGTGCACTTTTATTTTTGGAGTGAAAGTAATGAAAGAAGAATATATGAAAATAGCTTTAAATGAAGCTAAAAAATCCTTTGATAAAAATGAGGTTCCTGTAGGTTGTGTAATAGTTAAAAATGATAAAATTATTGCCAAAACACATAATTTAAAGGAAAAATATAAGAGTGTTTTGTATCATGCCGAATTATTAGCTATAAGAAAAGCGTCAAAAAAATTAAAAAATTGGAGACTAAATGGCTGTGAACTATATGTAACTCTTCAACCATGCCCTATGTGTTCTAGTGCTATAAAACAAGCTAGAATTTCTAAAATATATTATGGTGTGGATAATAAAAATAATGAAATAAGTAATAAAATACTTGTGGAAAAAGATATAAATTCAAATGTTAATATAGAAGAAAAAATATGTGAGAAGGAATGTAAAAAAATAATTGTAGATTTCTTTAAAAATAAAAGAAAATAGGCAAAAATATGGTATAATATATATAGAAATGTGGTGATGTTGTGTATCAAGCGTTATATAGAAAATATAGACCAAAATGTTTTGATGATGTAGTTGGACAAGATTTTGTTATAAAAACTTTAAAAAATTCAATAAAGAACGATAAAATAAGTCATGCTTATATGTTTTTTGGACCTAGAGGTATAGGTAAAACAACAATTGCAAAAATATTATCTCGAACTGTTAATTGTTTAAATCCAAATGATGGAAATCCTTGTGAAAAGTGCGAAAACTGTGAAAAATCTGTAAATAGTGTGGATATAATCGAAATTGATGCGGCTTCTAATAATGGTGTAGACGAAATTCGAGAAATAAAAAGTAAGGTAAATATAGTACCAAGTGAGTTGAAATATAAAGTATATATAATAGATGAAGTTCATATGCTTACATCAGGTGCATTTAATGCATTATTAAAGACTTTAGAAGAACCACCTAAGCATGTTATATTTATTTTAGCAACTACTGATCCACAAAAGGTATCTGATACAATTATATCAAGGTGCCAGTGCTATTCTTTTAAAAGAATAAGTACTGATAACATAGTATTAAAACTAGAAGAAGTATGTAAAAAAGAAAAAATAGAAATAGATAAAAAAGTTTTGGAATTAATTGCAGAATTCTCAGATGGTGGATTAAGAGATTCTTTAGGTGTACTTGATAAATTATCGTCTTATAAGAGTGATAAAATAACAATAGAAGATTATTATGAAATAAATGATATGATAACTGAAAAGGAATTAGAGGACTTTAAAAATAGTATTTTATCTTTTAATAATAATGAAATTATAAGTAAAATTAAATCTTATAGTGATGGTGGAAAGAATCTAGTAGAAATAATAGTTCAATTGTTGGTATTATTAAGAAATAGTATTGTAAATTATTATATAAATGGTAATGATGAAATAGAATCTATTGAAATTTATCAACATTTAGCAAATTTAATAAACGAAAAAATGTTCGATATAAAAAAGAATGGAAATCCAAAAATATACATAGAAATAATGTTTTTGAATTTTGTTAATGAACATAAAAATATTCCCCAGGAAATAAATTATTTCCCAAAAGATGATAAAACTGTGGAAAAAAAGATAGTAAATGAAGAAAAACAACCTAAAGAAGAAAAAATAGAAGTACCAGAACCAAGTAAAGTTGATATTGAAGAAAATTCTAAAATAGAAGAGGAACAGATAGTGGAGCAACAAGAAAAAGATAGCAATACTGAATTTACTGAAAGTAAATTGGTAGAATCTTCCAATATACTTGAAATAAATAAGATTAGAGTAAATAATGTTTTAGCAACAGCTGATAAAACAGAAAAGACAAACGATTTGCAATTGATGAATTCTTTAAATGATTATGTATTTGATCAAAAGATTGGTTATATAGTTTCAGAACTTCTTAATGCTACAATAGAAGCTTCTAGTACTTTAGGAATGATAATAAGCTATGAATATGAATCAGTAGTGGATACTAATATAAATAATTTGCAAAAACTTAATGATATATATAATAATTTAACTAAATCAGATAAAAAAATTGCAATAGTGAGTAAAGATAACTGGAATAAGTTGAAAAAAGAATACATTAATAATACTAAAAATGGTAAAAAGTATGATATTATAAAAGAGCCTGACTTAATTATAAATACACTAAAAGAAGAAAGCATAGATATAGAGGATAGTCCGTTAGGTTTATTTAAAGATATAGTAGAAATAAAATAGGAGGAATATATTATGAATATGCAAGCTTTAATGAAACAAGCACAAAAATTACAAAAGGATATGTTATCTGCAAAGGAAGAGATAGATAATACTTTGTTTGTAGGTGAAAATTCACTAGTGAAAATTACAATGAAAGGAACTAGAGAAGTAATCAAGGTGGAAATAAATTCCGAAGATTCTTTAGATAAAGATGATATAGAAATGTTGCAAGATATGATTTTAGTAGCAACAAATGAAGCAACTGCAAAAATAGATAAGATGACAGAAGATAAATTAGGAAAATATGGCAATTCTATGCCAGGATTATTTTAATTATGATACCAAATAGTATAAATGATTTGATAGAATCTTTTAAATTATTGCCTGGAATAGGTACTAAGACTGCAGAACGTTTAGCTTTTTCTATAATTGATATGGATATTAACAATGTAGAGTTCTTTTCTGATAGTTTGGTTAATGTTAAAAAGAAGATAAAACATTGTAAAATCTGTAATACTTTAACAGATGAAGAAGAATGTTTTGTTTGTAATGACCAAAATAGAAATAATGAAATACTATGTGTTTTAGATGATAGTAAAAATGTATTTTTATTTGAAAAAATGGGGATTTTTAAGGGAAAATATCATGTTTTGGATGGTCTTATATCTCCTTTAGATGGTATTAATCCAGAAGATATAGGTATCAATAAACTTCTAGAGAGAATAAAAAAAGAAAAGTTTAAAGAAATTTTATTTGCATTTAAACCAAGTATTGAGGGTGAAACAACATCTCTATATATTAAAAAAGTCTTAGATGGTAGTAAAATTAAAGTAACTAGACTGGCTAGTGGTGTTCCTATGGGAGCAGATATGGAATATGTTGATGAGTTAACTTTAGAAAGAGCAATGGCAGATAGAAAAGAAATAGAATAAAAAATATTTTTTTTCATACTTTTTATTAAGGAGATGGACAAGTATGAAAAAAATATTAGATTTACTAAAAAGAGTCGTTTTAAGTTTTGTTATTTTATATGGATATAATCTTATAGCAGCAAACTTTAATATGGTAATACCTATAAATATTATAACAGTCGGTGTAGTAGCAATATTAGGTGTTCCATCGTTAATAGCATTGCTATTATTAAAAGTTATAGCCTTATAATATATTAGGTGGTGATATTTTGAACTGTATAAAGGATCAGGAAAAAGCTTATTCTTTTCTTGATAAAATAATAAATAAAAATAAGAAAATATCACACGCTTATTTAATAGAAACAAATGGATATAATGATTATAAAATTTTTATTAAACATATGGTTAAATCTATTTTATGTTCTGATATAGAAGATGATAGTTATATAAAAAAAATAGATACATTAGTAGAAAATGATAGTTATCCTGATTTAAAATATATTTATCCAGATGGTAACTATATTAAAAAAGAACAAATATTATCATTAGAACAAGAATTTTCAAAAAAATCATTACTAGATAATAAATTAATCTATGTAATAGATGGAGCAGAAAAGTTAAATGATTCTTCTGCTAATACAATTTTAAAATTTTTAGAAGAACCAGAGGAAGATATAATTGCAATTTTAGTTACTAATAATAGATATAAAGTATTAGAAACAATCTTATCTAGGTGCCAAATAATTGCCTTAAGTAATAATGAAATACAATTAGATATAATTGATGAAATAAATCTATTTGTAAAAGATTTATTTATAACAAAAAAACTAATAATTAATTATGATTTATATTTAAATAGTTTATTTGTTGATAGAAAAAAAGCAGTAGAATCATTAGAAATTATAGAACAGATCCTTTATAATTATGTAAATGAATATAGTATTCCAAAAGAAATAGAGGATATGTTAAAAGTTAAAGAATCTAAAATAGTTGATTATATATTAATTATAGACAAAGAAAAAAGTAAATTAGATTATAATATTAATATGAAGTTATGGTTAACTAACTTAATTGCGGCTTTGATGGAGGTAGAGTAGTATGTATGACATAATAGGTGTAAATTTTGAATCTTCTACTAATATATATTATTTTAGTACTAATAATCTTTCTTTAAAGAAAGGAGATAAAGTAATAGTAGATTCTGAGAATAGTTTAGATTATGGAATTTGTGTTACAGAAATAAAAAAAGAGTCAAAAGATAATATTGTTTTTCCTTTAAGAAAGATATTAAGAAAAGTTACTAATAAAGATTTAAAAATAATAGATGAAAATAAAAAAGAAGCAGAAAAAGCTATAAAATATGCTAAAAAATGTGTTAAAGAATTAGATTTAAATATGAATTTTGTATCTGCTAGTTTTACATACGATAAAAATCAATTATATTTTACATTTACAGCAGATGAGAGAGTTGATTTTAGAGAATTAACTAGAAAATTAGCTCAAAGATATAAGACCAGAATAGAATTAAGACAAATAGGAGTAAGAGATAAAGCAAAAACTATTGGTGGTTTAGGTCCTTGTGGATTATTTCTATGTTGTAATAGTTTTTTAACAGATTTTAATAGTGTTTCTATAAATATGGCTAAAAATCAACTTTTAGCACTTAATCCTACTAAAATAAATGGAGTTTGTGGAAGACTTTTATGTTGTCTTAATTATGAAGATGAAGTTTATACAGAATTAAAGAAGGATTTACCAAAAGTTGGTTCAACTGTTAAAACAGAAAGTGGAACTGGAAAAGTTATATCAATAAATGTACTTAATAAAAGTTATAAAGTAGAGATTGATAAAAACAATATAGTAGAAGAGTATGTAAAATAATATGGAAGTATTGAATGATTTAGTAGGATATAGTAATAGAAAAATATACCAAAATACAGATTGGTTTTCTTTTACTTTGGATAGTGTTTTATTAGCAGAATTTGTAAATATTCAAAAAACTACTAAAAAAATTATAGATATAGGAACAGGTACAGGAGCTATACCGCTAATATTATCAACTAAGACAGATAAAAAAATAGATGCTATTGAAATCCAAGAAAATGTAGCTAATTTATTTAGAAAAACAATTAAATATAATAAATTAGAAAATCAAATAAACTTAATTGTTGACGATATTTTAAATTATTCTAAAGATATAAACAATTATTATGATATTGTTATATCAAATCCACCATATTATAATGAATTAAAGAAAAATATTTCGAAAGAAAAACTAATTGCAAGACATGAAGTTTGTATAGATTTAAAAAGTATATTAAAAGTTAGTAAAAAAATACTAAAAGATAATGGGAAATTATATCTAGTTTATAATAGTAATAGATTTCTTGAATTAATAAGTGAACTACAAAAGAATAATTTAATTCCTAAACGAATTAGTTTTGTTCATCAAGATAAAAGTTATGAGGCAAGTATGTTTTTGATTGAATGCCATAAAAATGGTAATCCAGGTATGAAGATAGATGCTCCAACAATAATGAATGAAGAAAAAATTAACTAAGGTAAGTAGTATTGATGGATGGTGATAAAGATGAGCCAGAAAAGTTATAAAAGTGAAGTAGGTTTATATTTAATTCCTACACCTATTGGTAATTTAGATGATATTACGGTAAGGGCTTTAAAACTATTAAATGAAGTTGATGTTTTATTATGTGAAGACACTAGAGTAACTGGTAGTTTATTAAAAAAATATGATATTAAAAATAAATTAGTTAGTTGTTATGAATATAATGAAGATAAAGTAAAAATAGATGTTATAAAATTATTAAGTGAAGGAAAAAAAGTTGGACTTGTAACCGATCAAGGAACACCGATTATTAGTGATCCTGGATTTAAAGTAGTGGAGGAAGTAATCAAAAATGATTTTCATGTCATTGGTCTACCTGGTGCAACAGCATTTGTTCCTGCATTAATTTCATCTGGACTTCCTCCTTCTAAGTTTTTATTTTATGGTTTTTTAAATACGAAAAAGAGCAAACAAAAAGAGGAACTAAATTCTTTAAAAGATATTTCTTATACAATCATTTTTTATGAAGCTCCCCATAGAATAGTAGATACATTAAATAATATGAAAGAAGTTTTTGGAAACAGGAGAATATGTTTAACCCGTGAAATATCTAAATTATATGAAGAGATATACCGTGGAACAATAGAAGATGTATTATTAGAAATAGATAATATAAAAGGGGAGTTAGTTCTATTAGTTGAGGGAAATACAGAAAAAATAGATTATTCACATATGACTATTTTAGAACATATTAATCTTTATTTAGAAGATGGTATGTCTGAAAAAGAAGCCATTAAATTAGTAGCTAAAGAAAGAGGAGTTGCTAAATCTATTATATATAACGAGTATCATACCAATAAAAAGTAAATTATGTTATAATTTTAGTAAGAATTATAGAGGTGTTATATGAAAAAATATAAATTAACTACTAGTGATATAACTTCAAATTATTTCCATTTTACAGCTAATTATAATTTAGAGTCTATTGAAAAAAAAGGACTAATTCCTAAAATCGTAAAACATGCTAAATACATTGAAAAAACAAAAAAAGTCTTTTTTGTTGAAGGTTTAGACAATCTTTTAATATTATTTGATTGCTGGATAAATGTATATTATTATATGCCAAGAATACCTTTTATTTATACAATAGGTGCAAATTTTCTAAGACAAAGATGGTTTCCACAAATCATTGCAGATTGCTATTTTGGTGTCTTAAAGAAAACAAAAGTACATGAAAAAAGAGCTTTTAAAGTTTTTGATAAACTTCTTGATGAATCTATTTTATTAAAATTAGATTTAAAAGAAAAAATTGATTTTAATTATGATGATATAGATGAAATAAAGTCAAGAAAATATAAAAAAAGGCATTTAGAGTTAATGGGTTATGATAAAAAATACTCTTCTTTAGAAAATAATGATATGGATAGATGGAATCTTCATTGTTTATCTAATCATATTATTTCTAAGGAAAATATAGAGTTATGTTATATAAATGATTCTACTTCCTTAATTGATATTTTGAAGTATGCTATTAATAATACAAAGTTAGATATAGAAAAAATGGTACCAATACTTTTTAAGTATTTAAAAAGTAGAAATTATCTTTAATAAATTAACGATAAATATGGAGGTAATGATGAAAGGTTTAATGAAAACAAATTGTTATGATGTTGATACTGATATGGTTATAGTAGGTAGTTGTTTAAAAAATATGCAACCAAATGCTTATCAAGCACTTACAAAAATGTCTAAAAATATATATGAAGTATGTTTAGAAAGCACACATTTTAATATGGTAGTAACAAAAATAATTGGTATGATTTGTAAGGTAGATATTAAAAAAATTATTTTTGCTACTGTGGATAAGTCCTCCCATTGTATTCAACTTCATTATATTGAAAGTGAGATAAGAAAAGCTATGAATTGTAATAATCTAGAAATAATTCATTATGTTGCAGTAAATAATAAGTTGATTAAAGTATCAGATAAGACCATAAAAAAATCTAAATCATTAGCTGAATTAGAGCAAATATAATAGGAGGAGTAAATGAAAGTTATAACAATATGTGGAAGTTTAAGATTTAAAAATGAGATGATAGAAGTGGCAGAAATGTTGGAATTACAAGAAAATTGTGTACTTGCACCAATTTATCCTACTAATCCTGACAAAGATGCTTATACTGATGAAGAAGTGGATATTTTAGATAAGATGCATAAAGAAAAAATAAAATTATCAGATGCAATTTTGGTTGTTAATGTTGATAATTATATAGGAGGTAGTACAAAAAGTGAAATAGAATATGCAAAAAAATTAAATAAAGAAATTATTTATTATACTGATTTAGATTTAACTAAAAAATAGGAGTGTTAATATGAATAAAATTATTATTGAAGTAGGTTCAACTAATACTAAAATAGATATCTATGATGGTAAAACAATTAAAAGACTAGATGAAGTTACAATTCTATTTAAGAGTAATTATCAAAAGAATCAGGAAATAGATTCTAATGACATGAATTTATTAGTTGGTAAAGTTTTAGAATTAAAAAAAGATTATGATGATATTTATGTATGTGGTACAAGTATTTTTAGAGATTTAGAGCAAAATAAAAAAGATGCTTTTCTTAATAACTTTTTAAATCAAACAGGCATAAACTTTAATATTATATCTCAACAAGAGGAAAATGAACTTACAGTTATTGGTGCAACAAGAGGTGTAGAAGAAAAAGTATGTGTTTTTGTAGGCGGCGGCGGCTCTACAGAAATATCTATTTTTGATAAACAAATTGTTGAAAGTAAAAATACAAAAATAGGTGTTATGGATATTATGAAAGAGTTTCCTGATTTAGATAATGATACTGCTGGTACCTCACTTGAGGAAGTAATAGATTATATTGAACAACGTCTAGATGTACCTAATGAAAAAGTAGATATTTTAATTCTTGCTGGAGGAGGACATGAATACTTTGCTAGAAATTCCGGAATAAAGTATGAAAATAATACTTTATATAGTGATGATAATTCATCTATTATGATGGATATAGAAACAAGAATTAAAGAGACTAAAAGATATTATAAAGAAATTTCTTTAGATGATATAAAGAAAAAAGTATCTAATCCAGATTGGTGGTTTGCTACTAGAGCAATGTGTGCCTTTGTATTAGTAGTTGCTAAAAAATTAAATGTAAAATATATTGTACCTACTAATATATCTATGGTATATGGTATTATAGAAAAAAATATGTAATAAATTTATTATGTAGGTAATTTTATATTATAATTGATTATATACAGGAGCTGATTTAAATGAATATTTTGATTAAAAAAGCTACTATTTGTGATTTTGATTCTATTCAAAAACTTAATTTGCAGATAGAAGAGGCTGAATTACCTTTTGACTCTAACTTAATAGAGGATTGTATATTAAAAGAAAAGGGAATTCAAGATTTGAAAAAAAGTATAAAAAATAAAAAGAATACTTATTTAGTTGCTGTAATAGATAATGAAATAGTTGGTTTCATTGATGGTAAAATATTAGATGCTTGGTATTATAAAGAAAAGGTTGGATTTTTATCTCACTTATGTGTTGATAAAGAGTATAGAAGATGTGGTATCGGCACTAAACTATTAAATGAATTTACTGAAGAAATGAAATTACAAGGAGCAAAATTTATAAAATTAAATGCTTTCCCTAAAAATACTGCGGCTATTAGTTTTTATCATAAATATAATTTTTTAGAATATTCAGTTTACTATCAAAAAGAGTTGAAATAAGGTGATGTAGATGAAATTAATTGTAGGATTAGGAAATCCTGGAAAAGAATATGAAAATACTAGACATAATATTGGTTTTTATTTTCTAGATAATTATGTTAGTGCTAATAATTTGGGTGATTATAAATTAAAAGATAATGGTTTATTTATTAAAACAAAATTATTTGATACTGATGTTATATTGTTAAAACCTCAATCGTTTATAAACTTATCAGGAGAAGTTGTAAGAAAGTACATAGATTTTTATAAAATAGATATTGATGATATTTTAGTTATAAGTGATGATTTAGATTTAAATATGGGAAACTTTAAATTAAAACCTTCTGGTAGTAGTGGAGGTCATAATGGTTTAAAAAATATAGAACTTCATTTAAGTAGTAATCAATATAAAAGATTAAAAATAGGAATATCTAATAATAAAAATATTGATACTAAAGATTATGTACTAAGTAGAATAAATAGTGATGATAAAAAGATATTTTCAGATATGGTTCCTTTAATAAATGATGTAATAGATAATTATTTTAAATTACCGTTTCCAGATTTAATGAATAAATATAATCAGAAAAATAGGTGATTTTATGAATATATTTGATAATCTAATTAAGATAAATTATAAAAAAGGTATGGGTGTGTCTAGTAATACATCTGAGTTTTTTTGTGTTTACTTATATAATTTATTAAAGCAGGAAAATAAAAATATATTAGTAGTAGTTAATTCATTATATGAAGCTAATAAAATATATTCTTCACTACAAAATTATACAGATAGTTGTTATTTATTTCCTATGGATGATTTTTTAACAAGTGAAGCTATTGCAATTAGTCCAGATTTAAAAATTACTAGACTAGAGACAATGAGTGCTTTAAATGATAATAAAAAATGTATTGTAATTACAAATTTAATGGGATATTTAAGATTTCTTCCTGAAAAAGAAACTTATAAATCTGCTTGTTTATCTCTTACTGTTGGTATGGAATTAAAACCAAAAACATTAATTGAAAAACTTATTAATTATGGTTATGTAAAAGAATCTATTGTTACTAAAACTGGTGAAGTAGGTGTAAGAGGCTTTTTAATAGATATATATCCTTTAGGAGAGGATAATCCAATTAGAATAGAATTCTTTGGTGATGAAATAGAATCTATTAGGCATTTTTCTCCAGATAATCAAAAGTCGATAGATAAAGTAGATAGTATACTTATTAAACCTTTTACAGAGTTTATTTGTGATAAAGAAGTAGATATAAATCATTATGATAAGCAAAAATATTTACCAATGTATTCTAAAAATGTAGTTAACATATCTAATTATATGGACGATTCTATTGTTGTATTTAAAGATTATTCTCAATTAGAAGTTGGTTTTTCTAGTATTATGAATGAAGTTTTAACTTATATTGAAACAAAGGATAATGACTTTAATAATAAGTATATGTTTGACTTATCAGATATTTATAATAAAGATTATATTTACTATATGAGTATTAATAATGTATCAAGTAAAAAAGAAGTTAAGGATGTTACTTTATATGAAGTTTTTACAATAAATAACTTTATGGAAAAAGAAGATGCTATAACAAGCTTTTTAAATAACCAAATGAGGAATAATAGAACTGTTATTATTTGTCTAGACAAAAGTAGAATTAAAAAGATTATAAGAAAAATAAACTGTAAGATATATGAAACAACAGAACAAGATATAAAACTAAATCAAATAAATATAATTGCTAAACCACTATCTGAAGGATTTATTTATGAAGACTTTGTAATTTTAACTGAAAATGAGTTATTTATAAAAAAGAATGAAAAGAAAAAATATAAGACAAAGTTCAAATATTCTTCAAAAATAAATGATATTAACTCTTTAAAAATAGGAGATTATGTTGTTCATAATGCTCATGGTATTGGGGTATATAATGGAATAAAGGTTTTAACATCAAATGGTATTAAGAGAGATTATATAGAAGTTTTATATAAAGGAAAAGATAAGTTATATATACCTGTAGAAAAAATTGATTTATTATATAAATACGTTGGTAAAGAAGGTGTTGTACCAAAAATAAATAAGATGGATAGCCTAGATTGGAAAAAAACAAAGGCTAGGGTTAGAAAACGTGTTGCTGATATGGCAGATAAATTGCTTAAATTATATGCAGAACGTGAAAGTAGAAAAGGATTTGCTTTTAGTGAAGATTCTTCTTTACAAATTGAATTTGAAAATGATTGTTCTTTTGATTTAACAACAGATCAGAGTGTAGCAGTAAAACAAATAAAAGAAGATATGCAAAAACCGTTACCTATGGATAGATTATTGTGTGGAGATGTTGGATTTGGAAAAACAGAAGTTGCTTTCAGGGCAATTGCTAAAGCTGTAATAGATTCTAAACAAGTCTTATTTTTATGTCCAACAACAATTTTATCTAATCAACATTACGAAAACGCTATAAAAAGATTTGAAAACTTTCCTGTCAATATAGCTATATTAAATAGATTTACTAGTCCAAAAGAAGTAAAAAGAATTAGAGAAGGTTTATCAACTGGTACTATAGATATTGTTTTTGGAACTCATAGATTACTAAGTGATGATATAAAACCAAAAGATTTAGGATTGTTAGTAATAGATGAAGAACAACGATTTGGTGTTTTACATAAAGAGAAAATTAAATCATATAAGACAAATGTGGATGTTCTAACACTTACGGCAACTCCTATACCTAGAACTTTACAAATGTCTATGGTAGGTATTAGAAGTTTATCATTAATAGAGACTCCTCCAGTTGATAGATATCCAATTCAGACATATGTTGTTGAAGAAAATAAAGGATTAATTAAAGATGCTATTTATAAAGAGTTATCTAGGAATGGACAAACTTTTGTATTGTTTAATAGTGTAGAAAAGATAGAAAATAAAGTAAATGAAATACGCACTTTAGTTCCTGATGCTAGAATATCTTATGCTCATGGTAGAATGACTAAAAAAGAATTAGAAAATAAAATGATTAGTTTTATAAATAAAGAATTTGATGTTTTAGTATGTACTACTATTATAGAGACAGGGATAGATATTCCTAATGCTAATACATTGATTATTTTAGATGCAGATAGATTTGGATTAAGTCAGTTATATCAGATTAGAGGGCGTGTTGGTAGAAGTAATAAATTTGCTTATGCATATTTAATGTATCAACCTTCAAAAGTTCTTACAGAATCTGCTACTAAACGTCTTAATGTTATAAAAGAATTTACTGAACTTGGTAGTGGTTTTTCAATTGCAACAAGGGATTTATCAATAAGAGGAGCAGGAGATATTTTAGGTAGTGAGCAGGCTGGTTTTATTGATACAGTCGGAATAGATTTATATTTAAAAATGTTAGATCAAGAAATCTCTATTAGAAAAGGAGAGGAAGTAGATTTAGAAGATGAAGAGTCTTCTCAACCAGTTTTAAATGTTAATACTCATATAGAGGATAATTATGTAGAAGACGAATCTTTAAAAATAGAAATCCATAGAAAAATAAATGAAATAGATAGTAAAGAGAAACTAGAAATTATTAAAAATGAGTTAGAAGATAGATTTGGTAAGCTTAATGAAAATATGATAACTTATATGTATGAAGAATGGTTTGAAAAACAAATTGAATTAATTGGATTAAAAAATGTAAATGAAACAAAAAATTATATAGAGTTGGTATTTCCAGAGAGTGTAGTAAAAAAGATAGATACAGAAGATTTATTTGTTAAGTCTTATAAGATATCTACAATGTTTAGGTTTAAAAGTAAAGGTAGTAATCTATTAATTATTTTGGATACTATTCGTTTAGAAAAACATCCACTACTATATTTGACAGAGCTATTGGATTATATAGAAACTAAATATATAAAAGGTATTGACTAACAAAAAAAGGCTTGCTATTCTTGTATATAGTAGATACTAGGAGGATTAAGATGGAAGCAGAAGACCAAAAAATATTAGAACAGTTAGATACCAATTATAAAAATGCTGTTATTCTTATAGTAGAGAATAATACAAAATCTTTAATTGATGAAGATATTGCTTCTTTAATAAAAGAACCACCTCTTGATTCGATGGATGCTATAAAACAAAAGCTTTTATCCCTTGCAAAAAAAGAAAATCTAGTATTAAATGATGAAAAATTAAAAAAGTTATTATCTAATTATAGAATGGTTTTGTTAGAAAAGATAGCTGAATTAAAAGATGTTAGAAATAAACCTCTTATAGATAGAATAGTAGAATTTATTCCAGAAAGAGAAACTGAAACTATAGATTTAGAAGTAGAAGATTTAAAAGTTATAGATAAAAAAATAAAAAGTAGAGTTAAAAAATCTATATTAGAGTGTAATGATGATATTTTGGTAGAAGGTCTTGATACAATATATAAAGATTCTGAAGATAGAGAAAAAACAGAAAAAATATCAGAATTATTTCTAAAGTATATGAAAACTACTTATCAAAAACAATTACTAGATAGTATTGATATTAAACAAATGGTAAAAGATAGAACATTAATAAATGGGATTAATGAGCAAAAAGAAAGATACTTATTTACAAAAACAAATTCACATATATTTAAAGAAAAAAGTTTAAGCGCATAAAATTGCGCTTTTTTTATTTATATTTATTGGAAATATTTACCAAGTTAATTTTACTCTATAGATATTATAATATAAATATATGAAGATATTTGAGTATAAAATTAAAAATATTAGAAATAATATTTATAGAAGAAAGTGAGGAATAATTGTGAAAACAACTGGCGTAGTAAGAAGAATAGATGATTTAGGAAGAATTGTTATTCCAAAAGAATTAAGAAGAACATTAAGAATACGAGATGGTGAATCGTTAGAAATATTTGTAGAAAATGAGATGATTACTCTAAAAAAGTATTCTTCTATGTCTGATATAAAGGAAATTTCTAATAATTTAGTTAATACGATTAATCAAACTATACTTAAAAATGTTATTATTACTGATAGAGATAAAGTTATATCAGCATCTAGTAATATAAAAATGCAATATTTGGATAAAAATATTTCAAAATATTTAGAGCAGAAACTTAATAGTAGGGAAATGGTAGTAGAAAAAGATTTACATGATGTTGAGATTGTAGATGGAGTTAATGAGAGTTTAGCTTTTGTAATTAGTCCTATTATTATGAATGGTGATGTAGTGGGAAATGTTGTTATATTTTCTGATAAAGAAGGTATAACTGATAGTGATGTAAAATTGGCTTCAATAATTTCAAGTTTTTTAGGTAAACATATTGAAGAATAAAAAAATATATGATATTATAGCTTCAATTAGAGGTTGTGAGAAAGAGTTTTATAAATAGTATCTATTAAAGAGAGTCTATGTTGGTGAAAGTAGATATAGATAATTTATAAAATATGGCTTTTGAACCATCATATCGATATGTAGGTATGATCGTATATAGGCGTTAACTATTTGAGAGTATAATTGATATTATAAAATAAGGTGGAACCGCGGAGTAATTCGTCCTTATGTTATAATATTTTTTTATTTTCATAATATACTATAGTTAATATTAACCTCAATAAAAAGGAGATGAAATTATGGCAAAAAGTTTTTCTATATTTACTGCAATTGCATATACCTCAGGTAAACCTCATATAGGTAACACTTACGAAATTGTTTTAGCCGATTCAATTGCAAGATATAAAAGATTGAAAGGATATGATGTATATTTTCAAACAGGTACAGATGAGCATGGAGAGAAAATAGAGAAAAAGGCAAAAGAAAATAACGTTAGTCCAAAAGAATATGTAGACAAATTATCTTTAGAAATAAAAGATATTTGGGATATTATGAATACTAGTTATGATAATTTTGTTAGAACAACAGATACTAATCATGAAAAAATAGTGCAACATATTTTTAAGACAATGTATGATAAAGGAGATATTTATAAAGGAGAATATAGGGGACTTTATTGTGTTCCTTGCGAATCCTTTTGGACTGAATCTCAATTAGTAGAAGGCACTTGTCCCGATTGTGGTAGAGAAGTAGAAGAGAGAAAAGAAGAAGCATATTTCTTTAGGTTATCAAAATATCAAAAACAATTAGAAGAATATATAGAAAGTCATCCAGACTTTATTCAACCTGTTGCACGTAAAAATGAAATGTTAAATAATTTTATTAAACCAGGTCTTCAAGATTTATGTGTTTCTCGTACATCATTTGATTGGGGAGTACCAGTCGATTTTGATGATAAGCATATCGTATATGTTTGGCTAGATGCACTTACTAATTATATTACTAATATTGGTTATGATGTTGATAATGTTACAGATACATTTAAAAAGTATTGGCCTGCAGATGTTCAATTAATAGGAAAAGACATTATTAGGTTTCATACTATATATTGGCCATGTTTCTTATTTTCATTAGGATTAGACCTTCCAAAAAAAGTATTTGGCCATCCATGGTTATTAATGAATAATGATAAAATGAGTAAGAGTAAGGGAAATGTTATTTATGCTGATGAATTAGTAAAAGAATTTGGTGTTGATGCTGTTAGATATTATTTATTACATGAAATCCCATTCTCTAGTGATGGTAATATAACTCGTGAATTATTAATAGAAAGAATAAATGGAGATTTAGCTAATGTATTAGGAAATTTGGTTCAAAGAACTATATCTATGGGAAATAAATATTTTAATGGTAATATTTCTAATAAAAATGAACAAACAGAATATGATAAAAATCTTATTAATGCAGTAAATAATTTAGATTCTGCAATAGAGGCAAAAATGGATAAACTAGAAATAAGTTCATCTATAGATGAAATATTTGATGTATTAAGAATTAGTAATAAATATATAGATGAAACAACGCCATGGGTTTTAGCAAAGAATCCTTCAATGCAGGATAAGTTAGAAACAGTAATATATAATTTATTAGAATCAATAAGGGTTTGTGCTCTTTTGTTAAAGCCATATCTACCTGATACTAGTGATGAAATATTAAAACAAATCAATAATGATAATGATAGTTTAAATTATATTACTGATAATAGTTACTCATTAAATGAACCAACTCCATTATTTATGCGAATCGATAATAAATAATTTGTAAACAAATGTACAATAAATGTAAAATTAACATTTATTGTACATTTTTTTGTTTTTTTTATGTTATATTATAATGGTTGTAAAGGTAGTAAAAATATTTGAAAGGAGATACATAAGCCTTTATGCAAAATCAAATAAAGAAGTGGGTTAATTTAGATAGTTTCTACATAATCTTTTCTTTTGTAGAGATTAATTCAATAATTAGAAGTAGAAATTGTTTAGATATAGTATATTTTTTATTTTTGACAATTTATTATATAAGAATAAAATTGCATCAAAGAAAAATAATATAGAATACCATTGACAAGTGGTATTTTTTTATTTAATTTATTTTTAGAGGTGATTGTATGTTTATAGATACACATTGTCATTTATCAAAAAAGGATTATAATGATATAGATTTGGTTATAAAAGAAAATATTAAGGTTTCTATAAATAAAATGATTATATCAGGATGTGAAATAGATAGTGTAGATGAAGCTATAGAAATGACTAAAAAATACGATATAGTTTATGCAACTATTGGTTATCATCCTGATCAAGCTAGTATAATAGTTGATAAAGATATTAATAATTTAGAGAATTTATTGAAATCTAATGAAAAAATATTAGGAATAGGTGAGATAGGGTTGGATTATCATTATGATGGTATTGATAAAGAAAAACAGAAAAAACTATTTGAAATTCAATTAAAACTTGCGGAAAAATTAGATTTACCTGTAATTATTCATAGTAGAGATGCATCAAAAGATACAATCGATATATTAAATAAATATAAAGTTAAAGGAATTATACACTGTTTTTCAGGGAGTTTAGAGACAGCAAATATTTATATAAAAATGGGATATAAATTAGGTATAGGTGGTGTAGTAACTTTTAAAAATAGTAAACTACCAGATGTTATAAAAAATATTTCATTAGATAATATTGTATTAGAAACAGATAGTCCGTATTTAACACCTGACCCATATAGAGGAAAAATAAATTCATCTAAGTATATACCAATAATTGCAGAAAAAATATCTATAATAAAAAATACAACCGTAGAAGAAGTAGCTAAAATAACTACGATAAACTGTAATGATTTGTTTGACTTCAATAGATAAAAATGATAATATTTAACTATAGTATATTGACTATCTTATTAAGATAGGAGTTGAATTTATGAAAGAAACAGAACAATTAGATAAGAATTATTCTAAAAAGATATTTATATCATTATTACTAGTAACACTATTAGTAGTAGTAGTAATAAGTTTTTCGTTTGCTGCTTTTATAAAAACAGAGGGTGGAATTAGTAATACTATTCATTCAGGAGAAATAACAATGAATTATCTAGAAAAAACAAATGGTATTTCAATAGAAAATGCATTACCTACTAGTGATGAGAAAGGTATGGTTCAATTAGGTGAAAATGAATATTTTGACTTTATTGTTAATACAAAATTAGTTGGTAATATGAAAGCAATTTATGAGATAGCAGCTATTAAAGATGAAGCATCTACTATACCTGATAATGAAATTAGATTGTATTTAGAACAAGAAAAAAGTGGAACTTATACTAAAGTAATGAAACCAAATAACTTTATTCCATCTCCAAAAGAAACAAAAATTGGAACTCCAAAAGGCGCTATGGTATTGAAGAGAGTTGTAAGAAAACGTGGAAAAAAAGAAATAAAAAAGGAAAAGGTAACTAAAACAATAGATAATTATAGACTTAGGATGTGGCTAGGAGAAGATGCATCAGTGGGTGGTAATAAAACATATACAGTAAAAATAAATGTTTATGGAAAAACAGAGTGATTTTACTCTTTTATAGAGGAGGTTATATGCAAAATACAGATTCAAGAAATATATTATTATCAATAATAGGTATTGCAATTCTTTTTGTTGCAGTAATTGGAATTTCCTATGCAATATTTATGTTTACTGGTAAGGGTATGAAAAAAAATACAATTTCAACTGGTAATATATCAATGACATATACTGAAAGTGATAATGTTATAGCAATTGATAATGCAGTTCCAATGTCAGATTCCGCAGGAAAATTACAGAAAGAATATTTTGATTTTACCGTATCGGCTAACATCAATGGTAAAGCCGCAATTGATTATGAAATAAGAGCTAGAAGAACAGATTATAAAAATAATAATAGACTTCCTAATAATTGTGTAAATATATATTTAGAAAAAGAAATGGCAGGCAAATATAAATCAGTATTAGAACCTAAAACCTTTATACCAAAAGATACAGATCTTGAAAATACTTATGTAAATAAAGATAGTATGTTATTATATAAAAGTACTGTTAATAGTGAAAAAAATGCTACAATAACAGATAAATATAGGTTAAGAATATGGATAAAAGAAAATGCTTGTTCATATGATAGAGTTATGACTTATAAATTAAAAGTTGATGTATATTCAGAGCTTAGTAAAAAATAAGAAACAAACTTGTTTCTTTTTTAGTGCAATTTTCTTATTTTCATGCTATTATATAAGTAGCATAGAATAATGGGAGGTGGCAAAAGTGGATGCAGTATTAGAACAGATAAGTAACCAAGAAAAACAAAAAAAACCACGTATGACTAAACTTCAACTTGCATATAAAATATATCACTTTGCTGCCAAAATATTCTTATATTCTATATTAATGATACTTATTTTAGTTGCTATAGCATTTATACTATACTTTATTGATGAGCAAATAAATGCAAAAAAAGGAATTGATAAACAACCTCTTTTTGGAGCTTATATAATAATTAGTCCTAGTATGGTACCAACAATAAATGTATATGATGCTATTGTTATAAAAAGGGCAGAACCAGAAGAATTAGAAGTTGATGATGTAATAACTTTTTTATCTACCGATTCTAGATATTCTGGACTTGTTATTACACATCGTATAGTTGGAATTGAAAAATCTAAAACTGGCGAAATTTACTTTAGAACAAAAGGAGATAATAATAATACCGAAGATTCTTCCTTAGTAAGGGCTAGTAATATTTATGGAAAAGTTATGCTTAAAATTCCAAAAATTGGTTATATACAACAGGCACTTACAAATGCTGTTGGTTGGGTTGTTTTAATTGTAATACCTTGTTTGGGAGTTGTTATTTATGATATTATTAAAATGTTTAAAGCAATTAATCCTAGAAGGTTACCTACAAACAAAGAGAAGGTTTCTAATTCTAATTTAGATTCTGAAGATACTGATAATATAGAAATTATAAGCGATTCAGATATTCCAAAAAAAGAAGATAATACTGAAGATGTAGAAGAAGAATTAAGAGATAAAATAAATGCCTATAAAGAAAAAAACTCTTCTATAAATAGTAAGGATACTGAAGATGATATAGAAATATTATAGGAATAGGAGTGATATACATGAAAAGAAAGAAAGGACTATATATTTTAATTGGTGTAATAATTATTCTAATACTTTTAGTATTAATATTTATATTTTCAAAAATAATAAAGAAAGATGATTTTATAGCCAATAATTTTGAAATATCAGCAGATAGTGATGTATCAAAAGATGATTTTAAAGATTTGGGACCAATAAGTGATAATAATATAGATATTATAGTACCTTATGAATTTTCTATTAGTAATACTAAGGAGGAGAACGCTACTTATGATTTACTTATAGAAGATATAATTGATAAAGAAAAAGGAGAGAATACCTTATCAAGAAGTTATTTAAATTATGAACTAAAACTAAATGGTGTGGTTATTAAGAAAGGGACTATGTCTAATATTAAGAATAATATATTGGATACTAGAACTATGAGTACAAATTCTACTAATAGTTATTCATTAAAAATATGGTTAAATGAAAAATCTAAGGAAACAGATTGGATGAATAAATATTATAGTTATAATATAACTGTAGAACCAATAAAAGAATAGAGGGTAAATATGAAAAAGATACTAGTAGAATATTCAAATATAATGGCCTATACAATATCTGGTTTAGTCTTTGGCTTTGCCTTTTTTCTATTGTTTTTAAATCTTTATCATTATAAAGATGTAAATGATTTATACAATAAACAAGATAGTGATTATCAAATAAATACTGAAATAAAAGAAAAAATAAATAAAATAAATGAAAATATTAATTCAGTAAATTTAAATATTACAAATCAGAACTATACTAATCTTTCTGTTTTTCAAACTAAACTTAATATTTGTATGGATAAAATAAGTAACTCTAAATTAGATAATATTTTACAAAAAGAAACTGTTTCTATAAGTGATGTATATGAGATGCAACAATTTTATAAAATAGATATTGCTAATGAATGTTTAGTTAAACAATTATATGGTTTGACTACAGAAGATAATTCTATATTTGGTAGTATGCCAGTTTATAAATCAACTATACCGTTTATGGAAGATAATATAAATGGACTAAAGGGTTCAACTGATTATATAGAAAAAATAATTAAGAATAATAGTAGTTATAATTTCACTAGTCGTAGTACAAAGGATAATATTTATGATCAACTTAAAGATAGTTATTATTCTATCTTGTATGATTATGTTAACGTAGTTGATTTTATGTATGATACATCAGTTTTATATAAAAATATGGCAGGAGGAAATATATGAAAAAGATAATTAATGTTATATTATTAGGTTTAAGATATATTTTATTCTTAGGAGCTTTTGCTATTTCTTTTTATATAGTTTTATCTATGTATAAAAGGTTAAGTAAAGATATGATAGAATCTATAAATATCTTTTTACCATATGCTATATTATTGATAATATTTTTTATAAATATTATATTTCGTCAAAAAAGTGTTAATAGTAATCTATTTTATAATTTAACTTGTTGCTTAGTATTTTCTACTACTATAGTAGTTGGAATTAGAGCAATTTGTGATACTAATATGATTTTAAATAGGGTTATGGGTTATAATATAAATTTCATTTATTTTAGTGATTATATAGCTTTTATGAAAATATTGGTTTATGGCTTATGTATTAGTAATATTTTATTTATGGTATGTATAAATAAAAAGAGGAGACAAGCTAAAAATAATATAGAGGTTTTATAGACTTCTATTTTTTTTTATTATATAATTTCATTAGGTGATTTTATGGAGCATTTTAACTTTAAAAAGAAATATGGTCAAAATTTTTTAAATGATAATACAATAGTTAAAAAGATTGCATCTATAGCAGAAATATCAAAAAAATCTTTAGTTTTAGAAGTTGGACCAGGCAAGGGAATACTTACTAAAGAATTATCTTTACAAGCAGATAATGTGTTATGTTATGAAATAGACTTAGAATTAAAAGATATATTAGAATCTGAGTTTAAGAATAGTAATGTAGATTTCATTTTTAATGATTTTTTAAATAGAGATATTAAAAATGATATAGAAGAATATAGCTATGACAACTTGTATTTTGTAAGTAATGTTCCATACTATATAACAACACCAATATTAATGAAGTTAATAGAATCTGATCTTAATTTTAATAAAATAGTTATGATGGTACAGGAAGAAGTAGGAGAACGATTTTCTGCTAAAGTTAATAGTAGAAGCTATGGATCTATAACCGTATTTTTGAATTACTATTTTGAAATAAAAAAAGAATTTAAGGTAAATAGAAAAAGTTTTACTCCCATTCCTAATGTTGATAGTGAAGTTATATCTTTTTCTAGAAAAAACAATTTATTAAAATTAAATAATGAAAAAACTTTTTTTAAGTTAGTAAAAGATAGTTTTAAGTTTAAAAGAAAAAATATTAAAAATAATTTAAATGGTTATGATTTGAAGTCTATTGAGGCTGTATTAAAAAAATATGAGCTAGATTTAACTGCTAGAGCAGAACAAATTCCAGTTGAAGCATTTGTAGATATTAGTAATGTATTGT
The DNA here is from genome assembly GCA_948434005.1 of uncultured Mycoplasmatota bacterium. Lineage (GTDB taxonomy): Bacteria > Bacillota_I > Bacilli_A > RF39 > UBA660 > UMGS995. The sequence goes on along the minus strand of CAOJEH010000001.1, from coordinate 26,753 downwards.
AAAATGGGTATAATAATATAGAGAGAGTGATAATATGCAATTTATAACATTAAAAGAAAAAGAATTTTTGGAGTTTTCTAAAACAAGTATTCAAACATCTTTTTTTCAAAATCCTTATTGGGGCAAAATAAAGAAGAGTAATGGATGGAATAGTCATTATGTAGGATTAGTAGAAGGTAAAAAAATCGTGGCAGCAACACTTTTATTAAGTAAAAATATTAGTTTTTTTGGTAAAATGTTTTATGCGCCTAGAGGATTTTTATTAGACTATTCTGATTATCAATTATTAGAAGAATTTACTAAAGGAATAAAAGAATATTTAAAAAATGAGTCAGCTTTATTTTTAAAAATAAATCCATATATAGATTATCAACAAAGAGATGTAGATGGAAATATAGTAGAAGGTACTGTAAATGATGAATTAATGAATAATTTTAAAAGACTTGGCTATAAACATAACGGTTTTTATATCGATCAGGATAAAAAAAGTGATTTAGAACCTAGATGGATATCTATATTAGATATAAAAGATAAAACTATAGATGGATTATTTAAAAATATGCGTAGTGGTACACGTTGGGGTATTAATAATAGTAAAAAAAATTGTTTAACTATAATAGAAGCAGATGAAACTAACTTATATGAATTTAAGAATCTAATGAAACATACTGCTGAAAGAAGAGATTTTATTGATAGACCATTATCATATTATGAGAATATGTATAGGGTATTAAAAAAAGATAATTTAGTAAAAGTTTTATTAGCAGAGATTAATTTTAAGAAACTTAAGGATAAAACAGAAGAAGATTTAAAGAAAAATAAGGAAAAGTTAGAAAAACTAAGTGATATACCTAGAAATAAAGGACAAATAAAAGAACTATCAGCGGAACAAGAAAATATTAAAAATAAAATAAGATTATTAGAAGATACAATAAAAGAATATGGTGATAAAAAAATCATTGCTGGTGGTTGGTATATGCTTTATGGTAGAGAAATAGTTTATCTCTTTGGTGCTAGTTATAAAAAATTTATGAAGTATAATTCTCAATACTTATTACAATATGAGATGATAGATTATGCTATAAAAAATGGTTATGAAGCTTTTAATTTCTATGGTATAGATGGAAACTTCTCTAAAAAATCAAAGAATTATGGGTTGTTTGATTTTAAAAGAGGTTTTAATGCTTGTGTACATGAATTGATTGGTGAGTTTGATTTAGTTATATCTCCAGGAAAATATAATTTATATAAAAACTGTTTTAAATGTTATAAAAAAGCGAAATCTATATTTCAAAAATAATAAATAACTTTTCAAAATTAGACACCTATTTATAACTTTTCTTCAGGTCAAAAAAGTGATGATATAAATTATCTGATGGAAACTTCTAGTTATAGTTATTTACCTAAAGAAGCTAAAAATTACATTAAAGCTTATTATGCCGAAACTGATAATATAATTTTGACAGAAAAAAATAAACAACCAAATGAGGCATATTTAAACCCGGATTTTGTTGATTATTTGACAATGAGCTCTTATGAACAAGAAAAAAGGGAAGTAATACCAACGGATTTAATTGTAGATTCTACTCCAGAAGCTATAGAACAAATAGATGAAAACTTACCTTCAAAATTTGATCTTAGAGATATTGATGGCAAAAATTATATGACACCAATTAAAAATCAGGGTTCATTAGGTTTGTGCTGGTCTTTTGCAACAAATGCTCAAATGGAGACATATCTAGCGATAACTAACAATCAACCAGTTTCTTCTAGTAGTCAAATTTTTTCAGAAAGGCAACTTGATTATGCCACATCAAATGATGGTATTTTTGACTTTAAATTTGCTTATGCAAATAGAAGTTTAGGTCGAGGTGGAAACTTTTATTATGTTATGCATGTAGCGACATCTGGTTATGCAACAAAAGATGCAAGTTGGGATAAGAAGATATTAAAAAGTGGTAATTATTATGATACGACAATGAAGAAAAAAAGTGAAATTTATAATTATAGTAGTTCATTATATGAAGTAGATGAGGCTAAACATATGCCTTTTCATCTTAGTTCAGAATCTGATTATAATATGATAAAACATATGGTAAAAAACTATGGTGGTATGTATGTAATGACAATTAGTCCAAATACTAATACTGGTCGTAATATTTATGATAATAATTATGTTTTATATGGACTAGGTACTGATCATGCTATGCAAATTATAGGTTGGGATGATAATTATAAATATAAGTATTGTGAATGGAATAGGTCTATTGAAGATTGTCCTGCCTCAGTAATACACGAAAATACAGAGGGGTCGTGGATTATAAAAAATTCTTGGGGAGATACTAGTGCAAAAAAATACTTGTATTTACCCTATAGCTTAGCAGTAGAGCCTGCTGTAGTGACTAAAATGGTTTCTATGGCAGATAGAACATGGGATTATCAACTTGATTATACAAAACTAGAAAATGTTACTGTATCGGGCAAAGAGCAAAAAAAGATAGTTTTTAATGCACCAATCGATTCAAGAATGTCAAAACTTAAATTTTTTTCTAATTCAACTGATAGAAATGTAAAAGTATACTATAAGACATCTAATGGCAGGAAATTAATAGATACTGTAGGTATTGATTTAAAAGGATGGTATACAGTAGACTTATATGATAAAAATTTAGAGCGCTCAGATAAATGTGTTTTCCATATAGAAGATCCAGATTATCTTACTCCTATAAATATATCAACTCCTAAATTATTTTTAAATAGTGATGGTGTAGCAAGTGTTACTACTTCACCAGTTGATTATAGTACAGAAGTTATTGTACCTAGCTATGATTTTACTATAGAATCTCAGGTATATGGTATACCAGAGGGAGAAACATTAGATTACAAGATATATGATTTAAATGGAAAAGATATATCTCAATATATTAATTCTTATAGTGATAATGCTGTATCAGGAGACTTTGTTATTGCATCTATGAGTGTATCAAATAAGTTAATACCTGGTGAGTATATTATAGAGGTATATCATAATGGAGAATATCTTGATGAAACTTCTTTAATTATAGAAGCTCCATATATATCCTTAGAAGGAGAGGGAACTATAGATAATCCATATCTTATAAAAAGTCCTTCTGATTTAGATTTGATTAGAACATCTACCTCTAGTTCTTATAAACTTTCTAATGATATTGATCTTACATATGATACTCAAAATGAAAATGGAATATTTTATAATAGTGGTACTGGTTGGCAATCTATTACAAACTTTAAAGGTACATTTGATGGTGATAATCATAAGATAACAGGATTATATAGTACACGTAACGGTTTATTTGACTCAGTTACTGTTAGTAAAGTGAATGATAATAATTCTATTTTTAGCAATCTTACATTACAAAATTTTAATATAGTTAATTCTTCTAATAATAACGTGGCTGCACTAGTTGGAACTTTAGAAGCAGATAGTAATGTATCAAATATAATTATTGATAATGTATCTATTACTTCTAGTAATATTTCTTCTGAAGGAAAAGCAGCGGGACTAGTAGCTAATTCTAATTCATTTGTTCCTATAAGCTTTACTAATTGTTATAATAATTCAGAAATTTACTCTAAAATATCAGGTGGAATTTATGGTAGTTTAAAAATTGCTAGTGTAATAAATAGCGCCAATGAAGGTATAGTAAATGGTAATAATATAGCAGGAGGAATTGGTGGAGAAACTACATTGGCTACTTTAGATAAAGTTATAAATACAGCTAAAGTAGATAGTCAAGATATAGTGGGGGGATTAATTGGAAAGACTAATTCTGCTAATATTACTAGTTTTATTAACTATGGAGATGTTACTGCAGAGATATTTGCAGCAGGAGGCGTAGGACAGTTAAATAATATGACATTTGATTCTTCTGGTAATGTAAATATAACAGGTAATCTATTTGTTAATAGTGGTTATAATACAGGAAATATAGGATGTTTATCTTGTGAAGGAAAAGAAGAATTAGTATCATCAACAGGTGAAAAATATACTTCTCATTGTAGTGATGAGTTAGTATGTAGGGATTCATCTATAGCACCTTTAACTGATGAGAACATTAATATTGAAAATATAAATTATTTTAAAGGTACTATCGCACAAAATGTATTGGTTAAAGAAAATGTAAAAAAGATAGATTATATTGATGCTTATGATATAGAAAATAACTTTAATTGGCCTAATTTTGAAAATAATTGGATAATTGATAATTCATTTCCAACTATAAATAATAAAAAGGTAGTTAATAAAGTTTCAAATATAATACCAAATATTTCTGAATTAACTATAAACTTATCGCATAGTGACAATTATGTTATTGAATCTACTGTAGAAGGAAATATTTTCAATAAGGGCGTTGTATACTATTCAGATAATAACGATATATTAGAAGTAGATAAAAATGGAAATATAACTGCAAAAGCTGTAGGTAGTGCTAATATTATTATAGTTAGTATATCAAATGGAACAAAAAAGATTCTCCCTGTATCTGTAAAGGTTTCTAAATATAATATAAATTATCATTCTAATACAGATGAAGATAATATAATTACTCAAAGTGTTACTTTTAACGCTAGTGATAAGTTATTAGAAAATACATTTAAAAATGGTTATTATAAATTTTCTGGGTGGAATACAAAACCGGATGGTACTGGAAAAACTTATAGTGAACAGCAAGAGATTATCAACTTAATAAATGAAGATGAAACTATAGATTTATATGCAGTATGGTCAATAGATGGATTAATTAAAACAGAAGTTTATGGGTATGATATAGAAAATAACTTAATTTATAATATAGGAGTACAAACTACAGTAAAAGAATTTATTAAAAATACCTCTTTTAATAGCAATTATCACTATTCTTTATATAATTCTAAGAATAATTTAATTGAAGATACTGATATTATAACAACAGGTAGTTATATTCAAATGATAGATAATAATGGTGAAAACTATAAGATTTATCTTTCTGTTAGAGGAGATATTAATAATGATGGATTAATTAGTATAACAGATATATCAAGGCTATTTAGGTATATAGTAGATGATAATTATAGTATTGATTTACCAAATATAAAGTCTAGTGACGTTAATGATGATAATAGAGTGACAATAACAGATTTATCTAAACTTTTTGCATATATTATGAAAAATATAAGTAAATTATAGGAGGTGTAATATGAAAAATAAAATAGCGCTATTTGTAATAGCGGGTTTATGTATTATATTATTGATTGTTTCTATTTTTGATAAAAATAAACTATTAACAGATATTACATCTACATCTAATGATAATCCTATTACTTTAAAATGTGATAAAAAAAATGCAATACTAGGTGATACTATATCTTGTAATATAGATGCTAATATAGATAAAGGAAGCCTAACTTCTTTTCAGGCCCAACTAGAGCTTAGTAATAATTTAGAATTAGTATCTTCAGAATTCTCAAATGAATTTTCAAAAGACTTTTCAAGTTCAGTTAATGGTAAATATATATTATCTACTGCATCATTATTATCAGGTAAAATAAATATAGGTAACTTTAAGGTAAGAGTTAAAAATGTAAATGGTGGGAAAATATCAATAAATAATATAAAGATAGGTAATGAGAATTATCAAGAGGATAACTATGAATCTAAATTTATTGATTTAAAAGTAGTATCTACAAATAGTAATTTGACTAATTTATCTGTTAATATAGGTAATTTATCTCCTAAATTTAATTCTGAAATAACAACTTATAATATAACAACAAATCAATCAGAAGTTTCTATTTATGCTACTGCTTCAACAAATGGTAATGTAGTGGGTACAGGTAAAAAAACATTGAAGTATGGTTCAAATACTTTTACTATTACATCAATATCAGAATCTGGAGCTACTAAAGATTATAAAATAGTGGTATATAGAAAAGATAATAGAGATTCAGATAATAGTTTAAAAATGTTACAAATAAGTAAAATCCCTATAAAATTTAGTTCTACAAAAACTAATTATGAAGCTACAGTTAATAATGATATTACGTCAGTAAATATAAATGCTAAAGCATCATCATCTAAATCTATAGTAAATGGTATAGGAAAAAAAGATTTAAAAGTAGGTAAAAATGTTTTTGCTATTACAGTTTTGGCAGAGAATAATAGTAAAAAAGTATATATGATTACTATCAATAGAAAAAGTAAAGATGGGAAAGTACCAAATAACGTTATAATGGATGATAGTGTATCAGAGAGTAAAACTTTAAGTTCGTATGAGGATAATATTAAAAAGTCATCTTCAAATAATTATTTAAAATTATTAAAAGTATCAGATTATAAAATAAGTTTTGATAAGGATATATTAGAGTATGACTTAGTGGTTAGTAAAAATATAGATAATCTACTTATTGATTATAAAACTGAGAACCCAAATAGTAAAGTAACTGTTTCAGATACATCGTTAAAGTCTGCAAAGAATATAATAACTATTAATGTGAAAGCACCAAATGGTAATCAACGAAAATATATATTACGTGTAAATAAATCTTCAGCTATTAAAAATCCTTCTATAGAAAAAGAAGATAAATTACATAAATCAAATAAAATACTAAAAAAGGAATATATAATTATCTCTTCAATTATTATAATATTATCGATAGGTACAATAATTATAAAAAGAAAAATAAAAAAATAATATTAAATACTACTAAATCTTTAGTAGTATTTTTCATAAATAAAAGATTATCTCATATAATTAGATGGAGATGATTAAATGAATTTAAAAGTGGGCGATTTAGTAACAAGAAATTCATATAATAATGATATATTATTTAAAGTAATTGATATCAATGATGATATTATATTATTAAAGGGAGTAGATTTGAGGTTATATGCTGATAGTGTAATTGATGATTTACGAAAAGAAGAAGATGTATATAATGTAAGTAAATCAGATAGAAAAATAATAAATGATAATATTAAAGACTTAGATTTAAATAGAGATGAATATTTTTATTTACCTGGAAAAATTCTTCATATAGATGGAGATGAGGAATATTTAAATAGATGTATGAGTTTTTATAAGGATTTAAATGTTAAAGCCTATGGCATTTCATTAAAAGAAGAAGATATTTCTAAATATTTAGATGAATACCTTAGTAAGTATAATCCCGATATATTAGTAGTGACTGGTCATGATGCATTTTATAAAAAGAAAAAAGATCCTAATAATATAGATAATTATCAAAATACAAAGAATTTTATTAATGCAGTTAAAGTTGCTAGAAAATATGAAAAGGATGAAAACAAATTAATAGTTATTTCAGGAGCATGTCAATCAAATTATGAAGAATTAATAAAGGCTGGATCAAATTTTGCATCTAGCCCTAAAAGAATTAATATACATGCTCTAGATCCTGCTATAATTGCATCTACAATAGCGCTTTCTGCTAAGAATAAAAGTATAGATTTAATTCCACTAATAGAAAAAACTAAATACGGGGCCGATGGTATAGGCGGTATTATTACAAATGGTACTATGTATGTGGGGTATCCTAGATGAATATAAATAAGATAAGAAGTTTTATAACAAGTAACAAAGGTAATTTATTTTTATTTAAGTTTAAAGGTGCCAGAAACCAAACTGAAGAATTTATAGGAAAAATAACAGGGGTTTATAAATCAATATTTACAGTCAAAGTAAATGATTATACTAATAGAACAAAATCTTATAGTTATAATGATATACTTACAAATAGCCTAGAAATAAAAGAAATAGTTCTAAAAAAATAAATATTGCATTTATCTTAAAAGTATTATAAAATGAATATATAAAGTTATATACTTTAAGAGGAGGAACAAGAGATGAAGATTACATCAGTTAATGTACGTAAAATTGAAAAAGAAGAATCTCGTATGAAAGGAATTGCATCAGTATTATTAGATGATAGTTTTGCAGTTCATGACATTCGTGTTATTGAAGGAGATAATGGTTTATTTATAGCAATGCCAAGTCGTAAAACTTCAGCAGGTGGATATAGAGATATAGCACATCCAATTAATCCTGAAGTTAGAGCAATGTTTGAAGAAGCTATTATTGAAGCTTACAATAATGCAGAGGATGTAAATAGTGAAGTAAATGAAGATGGAGAATAATCTCTATCTTTTTTTTGCATAAATAATAAGCTTGTACATATAATTTTCTAGGAGGAAAAAATATGGAAAAGCAAGAAGCAATGGGTAGTTATACACATGGAGTAAGTTTAGCAGAAAGAAAAAATTTATTAGTAACAGGAGTAAAGAAAATAGATAATTTTGATACTGAACAATTTTTATTAGAAACTAGTATGGGTTTTATTTTAGTAAAAGGTGAAGAGTTAGAATTAATAAAATTAGATACTATTCAGGGAACTGTTTCAATAAGAGGATTAGTGAATAGTTTTACTTATTTAGAAGAAGGGGTAAAAAAAAATAAAGAAAGTGGAATTTTTAATAGGTTATTTAAATAATGAATATAAAAGTACAGATAATATCAATTCTTTTTTCTTTTGTTTTTGGAATAGTTTTTTCTTTATTAACTAATATTAATTATAGGTATTTATTTTCTAAAAATAAAATTTATAAAATATTTTTTACATTTATATATATCTTAGATGCTACATTATTATATTTTATAATTATAAAGAAAATAAATAATGGAATCGTTCATTTATACTTTCTATTATTTATAGCGATAGGTTTTATAGTAGGTCTACTTAAATTTACTAAGTATGTTAATAAATTAAAAATGTGTTTAAAAAGTGTCAAATTTAAAAAAAAATAATCTAGCTTATTGTATTAATTTTCTTTAGTGATATACTATAGTTGATAAGGTAGATGATAATATGGCAAAAAGGAAAAAATCTAAAAAGTCTGTAAAACGTCTTTTTCTATTGGGACTGACTTCTATTGCTGTTATTGTTGGTACTACATATACAATAGGAAAATACTGGGTTGAAATATATGATAAATATCAAGAAAAAAAGGAACTTAAAACTAAACTTTCTAATTTGAAAGAAAAAGAAGCTGCATTACAAGTTGACGCTAACAAATTACAAGATCCTGATTATATTGCGAGATATGCAAGAGAAAAATATTCTTATTCTAAGGATGGAGAAATAATTCTTCGAATTCCTTAGAATTTTTTAATTTTGTTTTACCTTGCTAAAATATATTATTTCGTATAGAATAGTAGTGGTGGTATAAAATGATTTCATTAGAAGATAGTTTTAATTTTAATAATGGAGATACTATAGTAATTGGTTGTTCAACAGGGCCTGACTCTATGGCACTTTTAGATATGTTAATCAAATTAAGAGAAAAGTATAATCTTCAAATAATTTGTGCTCATGTAAACCATAAAATAAGAAAACAAAGTGAAATAGAAGAAGAGTTTATAAAAGAATATTGTAATTGTAAAAATATATTAGTAGAAGTTATGTCTATTGAAAAATATGGTGATGATAACTTCCATAATGAAGCTAGGAATATAAGGTATAATTTTTTTGATAAGATTGTTAGAAAATATAATGCTAATTATTTAATGACTGCACATCATGGTGATGACTTAATAGAGACTATTCTTATGAGAATCACTAGGGGTTCTAATTTAGATGGTTATAGTGGAATTCATAAAATAGTTGATATGGAAGGTTATAAATTAGTTAGACCACTTATTTATTTTACAAAGAAGGAATTGGAAGATTATGATTTAAAAAATAATGTTAAATATTTTACAGATGATTCTAATCTTTCTATGAAATATACCAGAAATAGATATAGAAAGAATGTACTTCCTTTTTTAAAAGAGGAAGATTCCAATGTACATAAAAAATTTTTAAAGTTTAGTGAAAACTTAGAGGAAGCTTCTAAATATATTGATAAAGAAAGAGATAAGGCTATAAATAGAATAATTAATAAGAAAACAAATAGAATTTTAATAGATGAGTTTTTAAAGATAGATAAGTATATACAAAAAGAAATATTATATTATGTAATGGAAGATTTTTATCAGGATGATTTAATTTTAGTTAATGATAAACATATAGAACTACTTATGTATTTAATTAATAGTAATAAATCTAATATGATAGTTAATCTTCCAAACGAGATTTTGGCTATTAAAAGTTATAATGAATTTTATTTAAAAAGAGAAACTGGGGAAATAGATTCATATGAGATAGAGTTTAATAAATATGCAGAATTACCTAATAATCATTCAATCGAATTAATAGATGATACGGAAGATAATTCTAATAATATATGTAGATTATCTTCGCATGATATAAAATTACCAATAACTATTAGAACTAGAAAATTCGGAGATAAGATAAGTGTTAAGGGTCTAAATGGTAAGAAAAAAGTAAAAGAAATATTTATAGATAATAAGATTAGTTTAGAAGAAAGAGATACTTGGCCTATAGTTATCGATGCAGTAGGTAATATATTATGGATACCAGGTGTAAAAAAATCTAAATTTGATATTCCAAAAGGAAAAAATTGTGATATAATATTGAAATATCGCTAGAGGAGGAAATTATGAATAAAAATACAATCAATAATAAAAGTGTTAAAAGAGGTTTAGTACCATATTTATTTATGTTTCTAATTATGTTAGGAATATTTTATGTAGTAAACGTTATGAATACTAAAGTTAATAAACTTACATATAATGAATTCATGACAGAATTGAATGAAGGTACTATAAAAAATTCAACTATTACAACAAAATCAAGTGCAGGTACATATGAGGTTACAGGTAAATTAAAAGGGTATAAGAAAAATGAAACATTCTTTGCGAGATTACCAAAGAGTGATGAGGTTGTTAAAAAGATTATTGAAGTTAGTGAAACTCAAAACTTCAAGTTAGAAGTTGAACCTGATCCAGAAAGTTCAACATTCTTAGTTGTATTGGTAAATGTACTTCCATTTGTATTATTAATAGGATTTGCCTTCTTCTTCTTTAATCGTCAAATGGCAGGAAATAAAAGTTCGTTAGATTTTGGAAAGAGTAAAGCAAAATTAAGCAATGAAAATAATAAAGTTACATTTAAAGATGTAGCTGGTCTAAAAGAAGAGAAAGAAGAAGTTGAAGAATTAATAGATTTTTTAAAAAGTCCAAAAAAATTCCAAAAAATGGGTGCTAGAATTCCAAAAGGAGTATTACTATTTGGTCCTCCGGGAACTGGTAAAACATTACTTGCTCGTGCAGTAGCGGGAGAGGCTAATGTTCCATTCTACTTTATAAGTGGATCTGACTTTGTAGAATTATTTGTTGGTGTTGGTGCAAGTCGTGTTAGAGATATGTTTCAACAAGCAAAAAGAAATGCTCCTTGTTTAATATTTATAGATGAAATAGATGCAGTAGGTCGTCAAAGAGGTACTGGTTTAGGTGGAGGTCATGACGAGCGTGAACAAACGCTAAATCAATTACTTACTGAAATGGATGGATTTGGAGAAAATGAAGGAATAATTATAATAGCAGCAACTAATAGACCTGATGTATTAGATCCAGCTCTACTTCGTCCAGGAAGATTTGATAGACAAGTAACTGTTAACTTACCAGATGTTAAAGGTAGAGAAGAAATATTATCAGTACATGCTAAAAATAAAAAATTAGGTGAAGGAATAACTTTAAAGAATTTGGCGAAAAGAACTCCAGGTTTTAGCGGAGCAGATTTAGAGAATCTACTTAATGAAGCAGCACTACTTGCTGTTAGAAGAAATAAAGAAGCTATTACTATGAGTGAAGTAGATGAAGCAACAGATAGAGTACTTATGGGCCCTGCTAAAACATCTCGTAAATATAGTGAAAATGATCGTAAATTAGTTGCATATCATGAAGCTGGTCATGCAGTTATTGGATTAAAGCTTGATAATGCAAATGATGTTCAAAAAGTAACAATTATTCCTCGTGGATCAGCTGGTGGATATAATATGATGGTTCCTAGTGAAGAAAAATTATGCTCAACAAAAACTGATTTATTAGAAGAAATAACAGGGTTACTTGGTGGACGTACTGCAGAAGAAATAATCTTTGGAGAAATAACAACAGGAGCACACAATGACTTTGAAAAGGCAACTAAAATTGCTAGAGCCATGGTTACTGAATATGGTATGAGTGATTTAGGACCTTTACAATTTGAACAACAAGATGGAAGTGTATTTTTAGGAAGGGATTATAATAAGAGTCAACATTTCTCAAATGAAGTTGCTAATGAAATAGATATGGAAATGAGAAAAATTATTGATACTTGTCATAAAGATGCACATAATATTATTAATAAAAACAAAAGTTTATTAAAACTGATTGCAGAGACATTATTAGAATATGAGACTTTAACAAAAGAACAAATAGACTATTTAGTAGAAAACGGAAAAATGCCAGAAGAGACGGATGATCAAGTTCTAGAAAAAATGTCTATAACCAAATTAAAAGAACTAGCAAAAGAAAAAGGTATAAAAAATTACTCAAAGATGAGTAAAGCTGAATTATTAGAAGAATTAGGAAAGCTTGAAAAATAGTTTTCCTTTTTATATAATAAATCTGATGAGGAGTGATTATATGTCAAATAAAAAGACTAATGAATTAAAAAAGTTAAAGAAAGGCGCTAATGATTTTAAAAAATTTATATCTAGAGGTAATGTAGTAGATATGGCTGTTGGTGTTATAGTAGGTGGTGCTTTTGGTAAAATAGTTAGTAGTTTAGTTAATGATATAATAATGCCTGTAATAGGAGTTATTTTAGGAGGTCTAGACTTTAGCAATCTTGTTATTAAAGTAAATGAAGCTACTATTAAATATGGAGTTTTTATACAGACAATTATTGATTTTATAATAATCTCTTTATGTATATTTATGATGGTAAAAATATTTGAAAAGTTTAAAAAACAAGAAAAAGAAGTAAAACCTAAGAAGAGTGATGAAGTTATTTTATTAGAAGAAATTAGGGATTTATTGAAATCAAATAGAAAATAAAAGAAAATTTTAATTGTTAATATTATATTTTTATTATATAATATGTTTTGTTTTGGGTGATATAATGGCAAAAAAAGAAGAATATGAAAAACTTTATATGATAGATGGTAATAGAGAAGAAAGCGTTGATTATGAACTTTTATCAAAAACTTATATATCATATTTATCTATATTTTTGACAGGTCCAGGTGAATATAAAAATTTTAAAGGAAACCTTTCTTTTTTATATGATGTTGTTAATGGTTTTGATTATTATCAAAATAAATTATTTGATGATAGTTATGTAGATGATTTAACTTTAGTTAATTATATAAATTCTAAAAGTATGGGAATTATGATAGGTTCTATAAGTGAATCAGAAGAAGAAAAGGATGAACTTCTTAATGAAATATATAAAGTAACATATTCTTGTCATGATTTAGTAAGTAGAATAAACCATCCTTTTACTCCAATTATTATTAGACAAATGTTTTCTAATGCCTGTAATATAGAATCAACTTTTAATAAATATAAGGGTAATTATAAGGGAATGTGATAGGATGGAATGGAAAATTGGGAATATAAAAATAAAAAACCAAATAGTGTTAGCGCCTATGGCGGGTATTTCAAATTCATCATTTAGAAGAATTGCTAAAGAAATGGGTTGTGGTCTTATATATGCAGAGATGGTTAGTGATAAGGCAATAATGTATGAAAATCAGAAGACAATAGATATGCTTTATATGTGTGATGAAGAAAGGCCTATTGTTCAGCAGATATTTGGTACTGATATAGAAAGTTTTGTTATTGCAGCTAAGTATATATATGAAAATATGCATCCAGATATAATAGATATTAATATGGGATGCCCGGTTCCTAAAGTAGCAGTAAGAGCTCAAGCAGGAGCAGCATTATTAAAGTCTCCTGACAAAATATATGATATTGTGAAAGCTGTAGTTAATGCTGTAGATATACCTGTTACAGTTAAAATAAGAAGTGGTTGGGATAATAATAGTATTAATGCTGTAGAAGTAGCTAAAGTGATTGCCTCAGCAGGTGCAAGTGCTATCTGCATTCATCCTAGAACTAGAAGTCAGGGATATAGTGGTAAAGCAGATTGGGAAATTATAAAGAAAGTAAAAGAGGCTGTTAATATTCCAGTAATTGGTAATGGAGATATAAAAACTGCAGAAGATGCTAAAAGAATGCTTGAAGAAACTAATTGTGATGCAGTAATGATAGGTAGAGGTGTTTTAGGCAATCCTTGGTTGATAAAAGAAACGATAAGTTTAATTGATGATAATAAAATTATAGATAAGCCTACTATAGAAGATAGAATAAATATGTGTATAAAACATTTAAATTATTTAGAAGAAATAAAACCAGAAAAAGTTGCTAGATTAGAAATTAGAAATCATATAGGCTGGTACTTTAAGGGATTACCTTTCTCTAATGAAATTAAAAATAAAGTATATCAATGTTTAACTATTCATGATATAATGCAAGTATTGATTACATATAAGGAGGAAATAAAAAATGGCAAAGAAAAATGAAAAGGAAAAAAAAGATGTAAAGAAAAAAAGTAGTGTATCAAAAAAAACTATAGAAAAAGAGAAAAAAGAAGTTGTTAAAGATGCGACTATTATAACTAAGAAGGAGTCCATAAATAGTAAAAAGAATGCGGCATTTATTGAAAGATTAGGTGCTTTTCTAATTGATTTTATGATTATTAGTATAGTTGTTTCATTTATAACTTATCCTTTTGTTAATAATTCAAATTATAGAAAATTAAATGAAGAAGCTACTGAACTTATAGAAAAATATCAAAATGGAGATATAAAACCAAATACATATATAAATAGAGCTGCCGATATTAATTATGATATAGCAAGACAGACAGGTCTATCTTCAGTAATTAGTGTAATTGTATTTGCTTTATACTTTATAGTATATCAATATAAAAAAGATGGACAAACTATTGGTAAAAAATTATTAAAAATAAGAATAGTAAAAAGTGATTCTACTGAGCTTACAATTAATGATATTATGTTTAGAGCTTTAATCGTAGATTTTATATTATATAATAGTATAGCCTTATGTATAATGTTATTCGTTAATAAGAACGCATATTTTTATACAGTTATGATATTTGAAGTTATACAATGGATAGTACTTTTCATTAGTGCTATTATGATATTATCAAGAAAAGATAAAAGAGGACTTCATGATATTATTACACATACAGAAGTAATAAAAGAAAATATAGTTATTGAGGAAGTAGAAGGTGCAAGAGTATGAGAGAATTTACAGAACAAGAACAAGTAAGAAGAGATAAAATTGAGAAAATAAGTGAATTTTGTAATCCATATCCAGAAAGATATGAAATAACTCATGAAATTAAAGATGCTAAAAATTTAGAAGATGAAACAACAGATGTTAGTGTAGCTGGAAGAATTGTATTTATGAGAAAAATGGGTAAGATGAGTTTCTTAACTATTCGTGATATAGAAGAAAAAATTCAATTATCAATAAAAGTAGATATGGTGGGAGAAGATAAGTATAAATTCTTTAAAGAAAATATAGATATCGGGGATTTTATAGGTGCAACAGGAGAAATATTTACAACACATACTGGTGAAAAAACTTTAAGAGTTAGTAGTTTTGAATTCTTAGGTAAAGCCCTAAAACCACTTCCAGAAAAATTCCATGGACTAACAGATCAAGAAGCTTGCTATCGTCAAAGATATGTTGATTTAATAATGAATCAGGAAACTAGAGATAGATTTCTTGTAAGAATTAAATTTATTAGAGAACTTAGAAATTATTTAGATAATTTAGGTTATATGGAAATAGAAACTCCGATTCTAAATAACAAAGCTAGTGGTGCAACGGCTAAGCCATTTAAGTCACATCATAATGCATTAGATATGGATATATATTTACGTATAGCTCCTGAAACTTATATGAAAAGAGCTGTAGTAGCAGGAATTTCTAAAGTATATGAAATAGGAAGATGCTTTAGAAATGAGGGAATAGATCAAACTCACTTACAAGATTTTACTATGATAGAAGCATATCAAGCTTATTATAATTATAAAGATAATATGAAACTTATTCAAAATATGTTACAAACTATAATTAAAAATGTATTTGGAACTCTTAATATAACAATTGGTGATAAAGAGATAAATTTTAGTGGAGAGTGGCCTACTGTTTCGTTTAGAGAATTATTACTAAAGCATTCTAATATAGATATAAATATATATAATACTAAAGAAAAACTATTATCTAAAATAAAAGAAGATAAAATAGAATTGGAAAGTGAAACTCCTATTGAAGATTTAGGTTATGGAAATTTAGTTGATGTATTATATAAGAAAGTGGCTCGTCCTTCTATGATTGGACCAGTTTATTTAACGGAGCATCCTGTAGAATTATCACCGCTTGCTAGAAACAATGATAACAATAATGAAATAACTGATAGATTCCAATTAGTTGTTAATGGTGCAGAAATCGTTAATGGTTATTCAGAACTAGTCAATCCAATGGAACAAGAAAGAAGATTACTTGAACAAGCTAAGTTAAAAGAACAAGGTGATGATGAAGCAATGGATATGGATTATGATTATATCTCTGCTATGGAATATGGAATGCCACCTATTTCAGGTTGGGGTATGGGAATAGATAGAATGATTCAACTACTAACAAATAGTGAAAATATAAAAGACGTTATAATGTTTCCGCTTATGAAACCGCTTAATGATGATTAATAAGTATTGTAAAGATGATATGGAGGATTAAAAATGTTGGAAAAATATAGAAATTGGACAAAAGAGTTTATGGAATCATGGAAAGAATTAGATTGGAAAAGAACATTGGAAACATTAGATAAAAATGTTGAATACTATGAAAATCCAATAGATAAACCATGTGATAATTTTGATCAAGTAACAAATCTATGGAATATTGTTGCTGATAACCAGAAGGATATCAGTTATAAATTTAAAATAATTGCTTTTAATGAAGATCTTTGTATAATTAATTGGCAAATGACAAGAACAATGACTTCAACTAACATAAAACAAGAAATAGATGGTATTTTTCAAATATCTTTAAACGAAGATGGAAAATGTACCTATTTTAAACAATGGAGATTTACTAGATAAAAACTATTAAAATAACTTTATAAATTAAATTTAGAATAGTAACTTTACTATTCTTTTTTGTTATAATTTAGTTAAAAAAGTTCTTAAATGCTTGTATTATTGGTACAATGTAGTATAATTAATATGGGAGGTTAATTATGGAAAAAAGACATAATGTAGTTAAAATTGTTCTAGTAACGATATTAGTATTTTTATTACTATCTTGGATTTTACCAGCTGCTTATTTCCAAACTAGTTATGTAGAACAAGGACGTGTTCAAATGGGATTGTTTGATTTATTCAATTATCCAGCAACAGCTATATCTTATTTTGGATATGTAGCCGTATTTATTTTAGTTGTAGGAGGATTCTACGGAGTTTTAAATAAAATTGGTGCTTATAGAAAAATGTTAGACTCTCTAGCTACAACACTAAAGAAAAACGGAATACTTACAATTTCAATCATGATGGTTTTACTTGCAGCTATGACATCTATTTGTGGTTTACAACTTGGCTTAATAATGTTTTTCCCATTTATTATTTCAGTAATATTATTAATGGGATATGATAAAATAGTTGCAGCACTTACTGTAGTAGGATCTACAATGATAGGTATTGCAGGTACAACATTTGCTTATTCAAATACTAATGTTCTTACAACATTATTAGGAGTTAAAATTACAGCTAGTATGTTAATAAAAGTATTAGTATTAGTATTAGGGTTAGCACTATTAATAGGAAATACTGTAATTTATATAGTAAAAAATAATAAGACAACTAAGAAAGCAACTAAAAAAGCAGCTAAAAAAGATACAAAAAATGAAACAAAGGAAGAAACAGAAAGTTTAATACCAGCCGAGGCAAAAACTAAATCTAGTATAGTACCAATGATAGTTGTATTTAGTATTATATTTGTTATTATGGTACTATCATTTATACCATGGGCAGGAGGATTCAATAATAAAGCATTTGAAACTGCTACATCTGGAGTAACAGGATTTAAGGTATTTAAATTTGCTTTGTTTGGAAAACTACTTGGTAATGTAAATGCATTTGGTAGTTGGACAATAACAGATTTATGTGCAGTAATGATAGTTGCTATTATAGTATTAACATTAATTTATAAGGTTAAATTAAATGATGCATTAGATGCATTCTTTGAAGGTATGAAAAAAGCTTTAATGCCTGCTATAATAACAATATTAATATATACTTGTTTAGTTATTACTACATATCATCCATTCCAATTAGTTATTTATAAATCAATATTTGGTTTAACTAAAGGATTTAATATCTTTACTACAGCAGTAACTGGTATATTTGCAAGTGTATTTAATGCAGAACCATTATATGCTTTCCAAGCAGTAGTACCATATTTAGCTAGTATAGTATCTCAAGACTCTTATGAAGCTATAGCAGCTTTATATCCAGCAGTTTATGGATTGACTATGTTAGTTGCACCAACAAGTGTAGTACTTATGGTAGTATTGTCATATATGGGTATATCATATAAAGATTGGTTTAAGAATATTTGGAAAGTATTATTACAATTTTTAATAGTAATATTAATCTTATTCTTAATATTCTCATCAATGGCTATTGCATTAAAAGTAGTAGCAGCTATACTTGCAGTAGCAGTAGTAGTACTAATGGTAATTTCATCATTATCAAAATCATAGTATTATTAAAGATTAGAAAAGGAGTATATCACATACTTCTTTTTTTGTTTTGATTTCAGTTGCCCTGCTAGGTGTAGCTTTTTGTTATAAAATAGAAGTTTTTGTATTAATTCAAAATATGATATAATATATTCGAAAATATATGGAGGTTTTATGAAATTAATTGAATTAAAATGTAAAAATTGTGGCGCAACATTAAAGGTTAATTCAGATACTAATGATGTTACTTGTAAATATTGTCAAACATCCTTTAAACTAGATGATGAGATTCAACATATAAAATATGATAATATGGAACAAAGTGGCTATGAATTTGAAAAGGGTAGAATAAGGGCACAACAAGAAAATAAAACTGATAGTAATTCTACAATTTTATATACACAATCCAAAAGTAAGAACAATAAAACACCATGGCTTGTTCTAGCATGGATTTTCCTATTTCCATTTACTGCTACTTATTTTATAGCAAAGTCTAACAAATTAGATAAAACTAAAAAAATTATTTTTATTGCTATTATGTGGGTCTTATTTTTTATAATTGGAATTATAAGTGATAGCCAAGAAAAAGAAGCTTTGAAAAATAAAATAATAAATTGTTATTCTGACAAAACATATAATAAAATAAATGAAATTTTTGGTATAGATAATATAAAATCAAATATTTCAAGTTCTACAACCTGTGAGAGCTTAAGATTAACGGATGAAAATTATAAAGAAATAGAAATAAAGTTAAACGATAATAAAGAATTAGTTTATATTAAAATAAATAATGAATTTAAATATGGTGAGGATATAACAGAAAACAATATCGATGAAGATAATTAAATCTCATAATTATACTTCTTTTTTTTATGAATTTCTTGTCAATTTTTTGGGGACATAAATTCTTGCAAATAAATACATAATAAACATAAAATATGTTTAGGAGGGATAGCTATGTTTTCAAAATTTAGTGAAGAAGCACAAAAAGTATTATTAAATGCAAAAAAAGAAATGACTATGTTGAAACATCCATATGTTGGTAGTGAACATTTACTTTTATCAATACTTTCTAATGAAGCTTTGGATATAACAGTTAAATTAAATGATTATGGTATTAATTATAATAAATTTAGGGATGAGGTTATTAGAGTAATTGGTAAAGGTAAGATTACAAATACTTGGTTTTTATATACTCCTTTATTAAAAAGAATTATTGAAGATGCTTCAATTGATTCTAAAGATAACAAAGAAAAAGAAGTAGGTGTAAATAATCTTTTCTTATCACTTTTAGAAGAAGGTGATGGTGTTGCAATTAGATTACTTATGGGGATGAATATTGATGTAGATTTACTATATGAAGAGTTTTCTTCTAGTCTTACTGTTAAAAAGTCTAAAAATAAACATAAGTTATTGATTGAAGAGTATTCTGTAGATTTAAATAAAAAATGTATGGATGGAGAAGTTGATCCTGTAATAGGAAGAAGTGAAGAAATAGATAATATTATAGGTGTTCTATCCAGAAGATGTAAAAATAATCCATTATTAATTGGTTCTGCAGGTGTAGGAAAAACTGCGATAGTAGAAGAATTAGCTAATAAGATTGTTATGGGAACGGTGCCTGCTAATTTAAAGAATAAAAGAATTCTATCGGTATCAATGTCTTCTTTAGTTGCAGGAACAAAGTATCGTGGCGAGTTTGAAGAAAGAATTAATAAACTACTTAAAGAAGTAGAAGAAAATAGTGAAATTATATTATTTATAGATGAGATACATACCTTAGTAGGAGCAGGTGGTGCAGAGGGTGCAATTGATGCATCTAATATATTAAAACCTTCACTTGCTAGAGGAAAAATAAAAATTATAGGGGCTACTACTAAAGAAGAATATACTAAGTTTATAGAAAAAGATAAAGCATTGGATAGAAGATTTCAAAAAATTATGATTAAAGAACCTAGCGTAGAAGATGCAAAAAATATTTTACTTAAATTAAAGCCATTATATGAATCATTTCATAATACTAAGATAAGTGACGAAATAATTAACTATATTATTTCAGTATCTGATAAGTATATACATAATAGAAATTTTCCAGATAAAGCAATAGATATATTAGATGAAGCTTGTGCAAAAACAGTTTTATTAAAAGATGGAAATGAAAGAAAAATTACTTCTTTGGAGCAGCAATTAAAATTAATAATAAAAGAGAAAAAAGAAGCTATAGTAAAAGAAGATTTTGATAGGGCTACTGAATTAAAAGTAGAACAAAACAAAATAGAATCAAAAATTAATAAAATTAGACTTAAACATAATGATACAGTAAAACCTAAAATAATAACAAAAGAAATGATAATGGAAATTATTTCAAATAAAACATCTATTCCAATTTATGAGCAACAACTTTCTAATAAAAAAGTTCTTTCTTTGGAAACAGATTTAAGAAAAAAGGTTATAGGACAAGATGAGGCTATAAAAGTAATTAGTGATTATACAAAAAGATGTCAGTTAGGTTTTTCTAATAATAAAGTTCATTCATTTATGTTAGTAGGTAAAACAGGTATAGGTAAAACTCTATTAGTTAAAGAATATGCATCTTTAGTATATGGTAGGGATAGTTTTATTAGATTAGATATGACTGAATATAAAGAGTCCCATACAATTAGTAAGATAATAGGATCACCACCAGGTTATGTTGGATATGATGAAGATAATTATCTTTTAGAAAAAATAAGAAATAATCCATATGCAGTATTATTACTTGATGAGATAGAGAAAGCAAGTATGGATGTAGTTAAATTATTTCTTCAGGTTTTAGATGAAGGTAAAATTAAAGATTCTAAAGGAAATACAGTATATTTTAATAACGTTGTAATCTTTATGACATCTAATTTAGGTTCAAATAATGATAATATAGGATTTACTAAAAATAAAAATAGTTATCTACAAGAAAAACTTAATGAATATTTTAGTATAGAATTTATTAATAGAATTGATGATATTTTAGTTTTAAATGAACTTAGTGAAGACTCTATTAAATTATTAATAAGGAATAAATTAAAGATATTAAAAAATGATTATCTTTCTAAAAATATAAAAATAACTTTTTCCACAAAAATTGTTGATAAAATATGTAGAGAATCTAATTATAAAAAGTATGGTGCGAGAAAAATAGATAAAATCATTGATAAAAAAGTAAATAATTATATTATTAATGAAATACTAAAAGGTAAAGATAGGATTAGTGTTCTTGAGACATAGTCTCTTTTTCTTTTTATTTTAATATGATATACTACAAGCAGGTGATATTATGAAAATTTATAATACATTAACAAGAAGTGTTGAAGAATTTATTCCTAATAATAAAAATGAAGTTAAAATGTATACATGTGGACCTACTGTGTATCATTATGCACATATTGGTAATTTGAGAGCTTATATTTTTGAAGATGTGTTAGAAAAAAGTTTAAACTATTTGGGCTATAATGTTAAAAGATGTATGAATATTACTGATGTTGGTCACTTAACAAGTGATTCAGATTCAGGTGAAGATAAAATGTTAAAAGGCGCAAAGAGAGAGCATAAATCGGTTATGGATATTGCAGAGTTTTATACAGAAAAATTTAAGAAAGATTTAGATGAGTTAAATATTAAATGGCCTGATATTGTATCAAAAGCAACTGATAATATTGATGAGTATATAAAAATAATAAAAAAGCTTTTAGCAGATGGCTATGCTTATCAAAGTGGTGGTAATGTATATTTTGATACATCTAAGTTAGATGATTATTATGCTCTTACTAATCATAAGATTGATGAAATGGTTGTTGGTGTAAGAGAAGGAGTAGAAGAAGATAGTTGTAAGAAAAATCAAGCTGACTTTGTATTATGGTTTACTAAATCTAAATTTGATGATCAAGAATTAAAATGGGAATCCCCTTGGGGAGTAGGGTATCCTGGATGGCATATTGAATGTTCTTGTATAAGTATGAAATATTTAGGAGAATATTTAGATATTCATTGTGGTGGAGTGGATAATATATTTCCACATCATACAAATGAAATTGCTCAAAGTGAAGCCTACTTAGGACATAAATGGTGTAACTATTGGGTTCATGGAGAACATTTGAATGATTCAACTGGTAAGATGAGTAAATCTAAGGGAGATTTTCTAACTATAGATTTATTAATAAATAAAGGTTATAACCCTCTTTCGTATAGATT
The DNA here is from genome assembly GCA_948434005.1 of uncultured Mycoplasmatota bacterium. Lineage (GTDB taxonomy): Bacteria > Bacillota_I > Bacilli_A > RF39 > UBA660 > UMGS995. Next base: position 3,719 of record CAOJEH010000001.1, on the reverse strand, counting down.
TATGTGTTTAAATGCCTCTTATCGTAAGGTATTAGTGTTTACTTATGAAGCATTAGATAATGCAGAAAATGCCTATTTAAAATTAAAAAATAAAATTTTATCTATAGAATCAACAGGAGATTTTTCTTTAGATGATTTTAATAATTATAATAATAGGTTTAAAGAATATATAGGAGATGATTTAAATACTGCTAATGCAATAACTCTAATTTATGATATTTTAAAGAGTAATCTTACTGGTAATACAAAAATAAAACTTATTGAATCTTTTGATAAAGTATTGTCGCTAGATTTCTTAAAAAGTAATAATATATCATTAGATCCAGAAATATTAGAACAAATAGAAAAAAGAAATAAGGCAAAGAAAGAGAAAAATTATCATCTAGCAGATTCTATTAGAGATGAACTTTTAGAAAAAGGAATAAAATTAATTGATAGTAGAGATGGTACAACTTATGAGATTGTTAATAAAGTGTAAAGAAAACAATGATTTTCTTTCTTTTTATTTTAGATTGGGATATACTAAAATTAGATATATAAGAGGTATATAATAATGGATGATAATGTAGATACTAAAAAATATGAAGTAACTAGGGAATCAAAATCTGGTAGACTAAAATCATTTAATGTTATAGCAGGTGTAGCTACTTTAACTGTTGCATTAGCTTTTGGTCATATTGTTGTTACTAATATTGATGAGTATTTCACTAGAAAACAGTATAGTTATGATTCTAATTATGATTCATATTCAGAACAAATTGAGACTATGATGAATATTGATTTGGATAATAGTCTTGAAGATAATCTTAACTCTATGGAGGAAATGCGAGAATCTATAGAAAACTATCAAGATAATGATGGGATGATGATAAAAACTGATGCATTAAAAGTACTCTTAGAAAATAAAACAAATTTTGAGAATTCTGCATTGGATATTGCTAAAAAGTGGTGTGCTAATGAATGGGGTGGAAAAGCTGAAGATTATAATATTGTTTCAGATTCATCTTCCTCTGATTGGATTGCTGTAAATCAATCTAATGGGTCTAATACCTCTCTTAGTGGAGATGTTTATGATTTAGTTAGTGCTATTGGTAGTCTACAAGGTTATAGTGAAGAAAATATTAGATCTATGAAAGGCTCAGATGATTTTGTAGATACTTGCGATTCGGTAGCAAAAATTTCAGGTGTAGTAGCTACTTCTATAGAAACATCTAAATCTAAATAAGACTTTATGTCTTTTTTAATAGGAGATTTTATGAATATAAAAGAAATAAATGTATTAGTATTAGCATATTTAGGAGACACTATTTATGAAGATTATATAAGAAAATATCTTATTAATAGCGGTATTAATAATGTGAATGATCTTCAAAAACAGGCAGTTAATTATGTCAGTGCTAAGAATCAAGCAAAATATGTTATGGAAATGATAGATAATAACTTCTTTACTGATGAAGAAGTAACTATTATAAAAAGAGCACGTAATTATAAGACTACTTCTCATCCTAAAAATTGTGATATTGTTACTTATAAATATGCAACTGGTCTTGAATCACTAATAGGATATTTAGAATTAGATAATAAAAAGGAAAGAATAGATGAAATTATGACTTATATTTTAGGAGGTGCTATATGATAGTATATGGAAGAAATGTTGCAGAGGAATTAATAAAAAATAATTACTATATTAAAAAAGTTTATTTACAGAATAATTTTAATGATAAATTAATAAATTCATTACTAGAAAATATAAAAATTCCTATAGAATACAAGTCAAAACAACAAATGGATGATTTGGCAAAAGGAACTCATCAAGGTATAATCTTAGACATTGAGGACTACAAATATGCCAAATTAGATACTGTTTTAAAATCTGATCCTAATTTTATAGTTATTCTAGATCATCTAGAAGATCCACATAATTTAGGAGCAATTATTAGAACAAGTGAAGCTGCAGGAGTAGATGCAATAATAATACCTAAAGATAGACAAGTAGGTATAAACTCTACAGTAATGAAAACCAGTGCAGGTGCATTAACAAATATGAATATTGTTAGTGTTACTAATTTAGTAAGTGCCATAAAAGAATTAAAGAATTCAGGTTTTTGGACAGTTGGTACGGCTTTAGACAATAGTGTTGATTATCGTCAAATAGATTATTCTTCCAAGATAGCACTTATTATTGGTAATGAAGGGAAAGGTATGTCTAGATTGGTAACAGAAGAATGTGATTTTATTGCTAAGATACCAATGTATGGTGATATAAATAGCCTAAATGCTTCTGTTGCTAGTGGCATAATGATATATGAGGTAGTCCGAAATAGAAAGTAGGAGTATTATGTATAAAAATATAAATGACTATGAACAATTATATCTTGTTAGTGAAAATGACGATGATGCCAAAGAGAATATATTTAATAAATATAAACCTATAATAATATCAATAGCTAAAAAGTATCATAAATATACTAATAATAGATTTGATTTAGATGATTTAATACAAGAAGGATATATTGGTCTAAATAGAGCAATTGATTCGTTTAATGAGAAGGAAGGTGTTTTATTTTATACTTTTTCAGTTGTTTGTATAGAAAGACAAATTAAGTCATATTATAGAAGTTATAGAACTTTAAAAAATCAAAATTTCTATAACTCATATTCATTAGATATGGAAATAGATGATATGATGCTAGGAAATATTATAGAAGATAAATCAGTTATAAATAATCCAATATTATCTCTTGATAATAATTATTTGAATAAAAAGTTAATTGACTTTAAACATAGTCTTAGTTTTAGAAATAGTCTGATATTTGAATTAAGATATAATGGATTTAAATATAGAGAGATAGCTAAACTTTTAGATATATCTATAAGTATTGTTGATAATTCTGTTCACTATTGTAAAGAAAAACTAAAAAACTATTTAGAATGTGTATAAAAATTTTTAAGTAATTGTTTTTTTTTAATAATTGTTATAAAATAATAATAGGTGAATAGGCTATGGGAGTTAAGTTAAAAGAATGGGTTAGCTATAACCATAATGAAGATAAAATGAGAAAATTAAATTATAATATGTCAAAGACTATGAGATATGTTCATAGTAAAGGTTATTGTATAAAAACATTTAATCCTAAAGAAATAGAAATTTTAAATCCAGAAACACTAAGCCCTATTCAATATAATACTGTAATTAAGCCTAAGCCAAAAGAACTTGAAGATAAAAAACGAGAAGATATTTATAATTTAGCATTTATGCAAATAGGATTATACTCTGATATGTTAGATAATTTAAAGCCAAGTTTTTTAAAAGAAAATTTTGAAGAGTTTAAATTTTGTATACCAGAACAAGATTATCCATACTATGAAGGTATAATTGTTAGAAATGCTAATGTATATTATCATGAGTATATTGATGAGAAAACTAAACGGGATATAAAGAAATTACAAGAAGATGTTGGAACTTCTAATAGTAAAGTATCATCATTTCAAAAGTCAAAATCTACTGCTATTGGTAAAGCTATGGCAGATAAAGAAACTAAAAAACTATATTCACCTATTGATAAACCTGAAGCTGCATTTGTTAGTTTCTTAATACTACCTATTGCTATGATACTTCTTGGAATAATCTTATCTATAGTTGCACTTATTAGTTAATTAATAATGTGTAGTTGTCAATGATGTGGCACTAAAAAGTTAAAATATAATAAAGCGATATG